>NZ_BOQL01000062.1 GCF_018332655.1 Actinoplanes auranticolor
TGCTGATCTACCGCACCCTGACTGGCCAGCTGCCGTGGGACGGAGGAACCGTCGCGGCTTTGCTGCGCGCGCATCAATACACCGACCCAAATCCGCTCCCGGTAGTCGAAGGCCTCCCACACCAGATCGCAACACTGGTCGCACAATGCCTGAAGAAGCGGCCTGCGGAACGTCCCACTAGCGGCGATGTCGCACACGTGCTCGCCAGCTTTGCCGCTAACACGGCCCTTGGTGTGCCAGTCGCCGCCCGCGCCTACGTGCCCGACTGGGCCGGGAGCAGCGAGGACACCACCATCTTGCCAGCAAAAACCTTGCCCCCGAACTCTCCGAGGTTCGTCGGAGTGGCCCGAGTTAACGCTACCCTGGCCGGTGGGAACGACGACAATGCCAGCGAGCTCTCGCCGCAAGAATTGCAAGTTCTCCAGGGCATGGCCGACGGCAAGAGCAACGTGGAGATAGCGCGTGAGCTTTCGATCAACGAGCATCTGGTTCGCGGACACGCGCGAAGTATCTTCCGCAAGCTAAAAGCGCGCGACCGGGCACACGCGGTGGCCGCTGCCTTTCGCGCCGGTATTATCTCATAGCGGACACTTTCCGCGATACCGACATAAGGCCCGCGACACGTATGAACGTGAGGGATCCGGTATTCCGACGATGTCGGTCTCCGCGTCCGCGTGGAATTCCCATGCCGTACGTCAAGCAGTATGTGGTGGCGCTGACTACGCGAGCTGGACCGATATGGCTTGCGGCCACGGACTTCGGCGTAGAAGACTTCGGCGAGTCGTCAAGGGCGCGAGTTGCCGCGCGTAAGCCTCTTCGGCCGAGGTGGAGGCATCGGCCACATTGAGGATCTGCGCCAGCTGCAGCAACTCGCGATCCCGCGCATGTGGATCGTCGCCACCCGGCAGTGGCAGAGCCGTCCGAATGGCGTACTCGGCGGGCCACATCGTGCCGACCAACGCCACTCTTCCCGAAGCAGCGCCCGGACGGTACTCGCGGCAAGACCAGCACTGACGCAGAGGTAACGCTGAAGCTCGTCCAGCCAGACGACTGTGCGAGGTGTCGGTTCAGCGGGCAGGGGCTCGTACCGCTCGCTCGTCTGGATCCGGGTGCAACAGCCACTAGTCTGGCAGCGTCGCCAAGATCGCCTCGTACATCGTGCCTGTCGGCCCACCGACGACCCGCCCACCAGTAGGATGCAGAGTCGTTCCAGGTAGACGGGCATGCGCGGCGGATCGCACCGATCCAGTCACGGTCGACAGCCTCGGGTACGTCGCGCGGCTTGGTAGACCTAAGGTCGAAGTCGGAACTCTCTCGAATTCGTCGAGGGGATCAGAGATCGCGAGCCGAAAGGCGGAGTTCTTCCACGCCTGTCGCGACCTCGGCCAGCACCGTGGCGATCTCTTCGTCGGTGATGTCCGACCAAGTGGGCAGCCAGGCGCACGAGCGCGAGACTTGTTCGGCGACCGGGCACGTATGGGGTGCGAACCCACGGTACCGCGGCAGCTCAGTGAGGGCCGGCCAGACCGCCCGCGCGTCGATGCTGGCACGGCGCAGCGCGGACACGAGTAGGTCCCGTGTTCCGGGATCGGTGACGACGGTGTGCAACCAGCACGACGGTGAGGCGCCGACCCGGACAGGCCGGGTCCCCAGCCCGAGCGGGGCCAGACCGATGCCGTACCGAGCGTCGGCCCGCATCCGTCCCGCCACCAGCTCGCCCCACCGCTCGGCCTGCGCCAAGCCCAGCGCGGCCGTCAGGTTGGTCATGCGTGCGTTGCGACCGGCAACCTCGTGCCAGTAGGGCCGTTCAGCGGTCATCCCATGATTGCCGAGCAGGCGCACCCGATCCGCTAGCTCGGTGTCATCGGTACAGACACCACCGCCCTCGCCGGTGGTTACGGCCTTGTTGGCGTGAAAGCTGAAGATGGAGATGTCACCGAAGGAGCCCGCGGGCCGCCCGGCGAGCACCGCGCCGTGCGCCTGCGCCGCGTCTTCTATCACCGGCACTCCCAAGGACGCCAGCCGCGAGTAGTCGGCGGGGTGGCCCAGCAGGTCCACCGCGATCACCGCGCTGGTGCGCGCGGTGACAAGCGCCGCGGCTGCGGCCGGGTCGAGCGTCCAGTCCGTGGAGGACACGTCGCACAGCACGGGTGTGGCCCCGACTGTGCATACCGCGGCCGCTGGGGCAGCGAACGTCAGCGCCGGCACGATCACCTCGTCTCCCGGCCCGACACCCAGCGCTGCCAGCACTAGTTCGAGTGCTGTCGTCCCACTGGACACCGCTACGGTGTGCCCCCGGCCGACGTGCGCCGACACCGCCGCTTCGAAGCGCTCGACGTACGGCCCGGTGCCCGAGATCCAGCCGGAGGAGAGCGCGTCGGCGACGTTTCGCTCCTCCTGCGGTCCCAGCGTCGGCCTCGACAGCGGCATCCATACGCTCACACCGGCTGGACCTCTCCGGGTTCGGACCAGCCGCTGCGCGCCTCAACCAGCACCGCGGCCAGCGTCTCGGTCAAGGGCGTGCGGGCTCGCCAGCCCAGTTCGGCCTCAGCGCGCGCGTTACGGCCGATCAGACTCCCGGCATCGTTCGGCCGGTGCCGCGACCGGTCCGAACGGGCGTCGAGCGTGACCCCGGTCAGCCGGCCGAGCAGTGCGACGAGCGCGGCGACGCTGGTGCCGGTTTCGGTGCACAGGTGGTAGGCGCGGCCGGGCTCTCCGCCATCCATGATCCGGGTCAGTCCCGCGACGACGTCTCCGATGCCGACGAAGTCCCGCACGATGTCGGCGTTGCCGACGCGAATGACAGGGCGCCCCTCGCGCTGTGCCGCCAGAATGCGCCGGCACAGGGTAGGCACCAAGTAGCTGGGCGCCTGACCCGGCCCGATCACATTGACAGCAGGTGCCGGTCGCAAGGGAGACGGATCGGTGACGGCGCGGTGACTGTGCGCCAATTCCCAGGGCTATTCTCTAGGCGTGCTGCACGAATTCTCGCTGCACTTGACAGGCGCCTTCCAGCTGTGCCTGGACGGCCGGCCGGTCGCGGTGCCGCACGCGGTCGAGCGGCTGCTGGCCTACCTGGCTCTGACCGGGCGGCCCGTCGCCCGGTCCCGCGTCGCCGGCACGCTGTGGCGCGACAGCGAGGAGATCCGGGCAGCGAAATGCCTGCGTACGGCCCTGTGGCGGCTGCAACGGGTGGACGCCGGCATAGTCACGACCGCCGATGACCGGGTCGGGCTGGGCGCGGACGTGCCGGTCGACGTCAGCGAGTTGCTGGGCCTCGCGCAGTCGCTGGTCCGGGACCCGGTCGACCCGGACGCGCTCGCCTGCCTGCCCCGCCTGCTCGACGGGCGTGACATGCTGCCCGATTGGGACGAGGACTGGATCGTGCTCGACAGGGAACGCTACCGCCTGCTGCGCCTGGAGGCCCTGGAGAGCGCGGCCACCGAGTTGCTCGCCCAGCACCGGCTGCCGGACGCGTTGCTGGTGGCGAGCGCGGCGGTCCAGTCCGAGCCGCTGCGCGAGTCGGCCCGCCGGCTGATCGTCCAGATCCAGCTGCAGCAGGGCAACCTGGTCGAGGCCCTGCGCTCGTACCAGCAGTTCCGCGCGCTCCTCGGGTCGGAGTTCGGCCTAGAGCCCTCCGCCGCGATGCAAAGCCTGGTAACGATGCTGCGGGCGTGACGGCGTTGTGACTGCTGGATGACCGTCTCAGTGGAGGGTTCGTCCATGCACGACGATCAGCCACGTGAGCAGCACCGGGTCGCCGTGCTCCGGGTTGACGTCCGCGGCTCGCCGCCCCGGGATCTCATCGTCATGGTGGTCGAGGTCGGCCGGCGGCGCGGGGACGACCGGGTGCTCGGAACCGCGTCCACGCCAGAGCGGGTCGCCGAGATCCTCCGGGACTGGCTCGAGGCGTTGACGGCGGGGTGACGCTGGCGGGACGGCCGGGAGCCTGGCGCCGGGCAGCCTGATTCCATGGTGTACGAACCAGAGTTGGCCTGGGAGGCGTCGCTGCTGGCGGCGATGCGCGACGACCTGGCCGCGCGCGCGACCTCCGAGATGCTCGACGAGACCCTGCTCGACCTGCTGGATCCGCTGGACCCGGCCGAGGCGATCAACGTGGGCAAGGCGCTCAGCCACATCGAGGAAGGCGCCTGGGCCGTCCTCACCGACCCGACCGTACGGCAGGTCGCCCAGGTCGCGCTGCCGCTCGCCGGCGGCGCGATCGGGACCGCGGCCGGCGGCCCGATTGGCGCCGCAGCCGGCGCCAAGATCGGCACGATCCTGGGCGGTGCGGTCGCCCCCGCGCCGCCCGCCCAGCCGAATGCGGGGGCGAAGGCGGCGGGGGTGCAGGCGCTGGCCGCGGCGAACACGCAGAACGTGCAGCTGGCACTGGTCGCGGCCGCTCTTGGGCCGAAGGGCGTCCAGATGATCAACGGAATCCCGGTCGCGGCCCTGCTCGCCGCGATGAGCACGCTCTTCGCGCGGGCGGCGGCCGAGGCGGACCAGCGGGCACGGCAGACCGGCGCGGCGCCCGCGGCCACCGCGCCGGCCGAGAGCGTGACCGCGTGGGACCCGCCCGACCGGCACGTCTACGAGTCCCTGCTGGCGGCCGAAAGCCTCGACCTCGCGGCGGTGCTCTCATGGTGACCGAGGACGTGCTGGACCCGCCGCTCGACGATCCCGCCCGCGCCGTTTCCGGGCTGCTCCAGCAGCTGCTCGGCGGGATGCTGAGCGACGAGCTGGCGATGATGCTGGCGCAACGGCTGCTGGGCGCGTTCACCGGCAGCCCGGCGCAACCGGCGGCGGACAAAGATCTCGCCGAGCGCAATATCGTGCTCGCCTCAGCGCTGGGCGCCTGCGACTGCTGGGGCGAACGGCCGGACTGCGACGTGTGCGGCGGAGCCGGCGCGGCCGGCTGGACCTCTCCCGACCGGGCGGCGTTCGACCTGTACGTCGCCCCGGCACTACGAACCGTCGACCGAAGCACCGCGGAAGGAGCGGGGTCATGACGATCTACCTGGACGACGACGAGGACGACTTCATCGGCGAGGCCTACGAACTTGACGGCGACGACCTGACCGATGGGATGGACGAGGACGAGGCGGAGGCAGTGCGCGACCGCCGCACCACCGCCCGCCGGACGCCTGGGCAGCAGGCGCTGATACGCCGGGCGGCTCGCCAGCAGCTCGCGTCACTCCGCCGTCCGCTGCCGACGGCGACGGTCCGTGACCAGCGGGCGGCGTCGGCAACCACGGCAGTGCGGCGCACCCAGGACGCCGTCCGCGCGGTCGATCTGCGCCAGCGGGTGCAGACCGACGAGGTCGACGCCCGGGTCCGGGCTCATGGCCGCCGCGCCGAGGGCCTTGAGCGCGCCGTGGCCGCCGGGATCGTGGCAGCTCAGCTGCAGGCCACTTTCGGCAATACCGGGGCGCTGAACAACAACGTGGCCCGCACGGTGTTGCCGCTGTCCTCGCTGCTCTTCCTCCGGCCAGCCCGGGTACCGGCCTGGCAGAACCCGAAGATCGTCGCTCCGGCACTGGTCGCCGCCATGGTCCTCGGCAAGGACCTGCTGGGACACGACTCTAAGGTCGCCTCTGTCCGCGTCACCGCCACCAACGCCACCAGGACCGGCGAGACGGTCTTCGTGAAGGCGGAAGCCCTCGACGCCCGGGGACGAGTGATCCCGGGCGTAACCCCCCAGATTGTCCCCACGGGGGCGACGGCCACCGGCCGTCCCGGTTTCTTCCAGCTCGGGGCGGCCAAGAGCATCGCGGAGTTCACGGCGACCGAGGGCACCGCGTCCGACACGCTCGTCATTAACGTGAAGTGACCCGTGGATCCCGCGATGCGGGAACTGTTGCGGCGGACGGGCCGGCGCGGCGAGATCGAGGCGGTCATGCGACTCGCCGCGCCGGGACTGACCATTCCGGGCGTGCGCGTGGTGGCCGCCTTCGGCGACGTCGTCACCTGCCGGATGTCCGCCGGAGCGGCCACCCGGGTACACGCCGACCCCCGCTGTGTCAGTCTCAAGGCGTCCCGGCCCTTGGGCCCGGAGCCTTCCGCCGGGGATGCCGGGACAGCGCCGCCGCAGCCGCTGCCCACCGACTTTCGCCGTCCGGCGGGCCTGCCGTTCACCGGCGCCGGGGTGGTCGTTGGTGTGGTGGACTGGGACTACGCCTTCGCCCACCCCGCGTTCCGCCGGCCCGGCCCGGAGCCGGCCACCCGGTTACTGGCACTGTGGGACCAGCGTGGCGGGCGCTCCGGCCTCTCACCCGAGCCGTTCGGCTACGGCCGCCGCTTCGACGCGGCCCGGCTCGACGCCGCGCTGCGCCGGCCGGACCCGTACGAAGATCTCGCCTACTCACTCAAACCGGGCGGGCACGGGACCCACGTAGCCGACATCCTGGCCGGGTCGGCCGCGGACGGCCCCAGCGGCGTCGCGCCCGGCGCCGACCTCGTCTTCGTGCACCTGGCCGACCGCAACACCGGCGGACTCAACACACTCGGCGACTCGGTCCGGATCTTGGAAGGGATCGCGTTCGTACTCGGCATGGCGACCGGCGCGTGTGTGATCAACTTGTCGGCCGGCGCCATTTCTGGCCCCCATAACGGTGGGACCTTGATCGAACGGGCCCTCGACAACCTGCTGCGCGAGCGGCCCGGCACCTGCGCGGTCCAGTCCGGCGGGAACTACGGCGACCGCCCGGTGCACGTGCAGGGCCGGGTCGGCGCGGGCCGGACGGTCGCGGTCACCCTGCACACCCATCCGGACGACGCCACGATGAACGAGGTCGAGCTCTGGTACGCCGGGGCCGACACCTTCGCGATCCGGGTCGTCTCCCCGGCCGGCGGCCGGTCACCGTGGACGCTGCCTGGCCGGCGACAGGTCATCGGCGACCCGGACCACCCGGCCGGCCTGCTCTACCACCGGGCCCGCGAGCCGAACACCGGCGACAACCACGTCGACCTTTTCCTGCAGCCGTGGGCGCCGGCCGGCGAGTGGACGATCGAGGCATACGGCGTCCGGGTCCGCGACGGCACCTTCCACGGCTGGGTCGAGCGGGACGAGGCCTGCCCGCACTGTCAGGCCACCTTCACCGGCGACCTGGTCTCCTCGCGGGTCACGATCGGCACGCTCGCGACCAGCCACCTGCCGGTGATCGTGGGCGCCTGCAACGGCCACCGCCCCGAGCACCCGGTCGCGCCGTTCAGCAGCCGCGGCCCAACCCGCGACCAACGGGTCAAGCCCGACGTGGTCGGCCCCGGCCAGGAGGTCCTCGCCGCCAACGCGCCCGAAGGTTGGACCCGCAAGTCCGGCACCAGCATGGCCAGCCCGTACGTCGCCGGGGCGGCCGCCCTCTGCCTCGAAGCACTGCCCGGCGCCCCGGCGACCCGGATCCGCGAGCTGCTGCGGGCGGCGGCCGTGCCGGTCACCGCCGGGCCTAGCGATCCCTGCAGCCAGGGCGCCGGATTTCTGGACCTCACCAAGCTGACCGCGCTGCTGCGCCGGACTCAGGAGCCGAAGATGACCGCCGAATCACCGGACGAACTGTACGAACGATTCCTCGCGGGAGCCGGCTGCCCGGCCGGATACACCGTGGTCGCACTGCCCGGCCAACCCGCGGCGGTCTGGCCAGCCGAGGGCGACCGGCTGATCCGGGTGCTGTTCGGCTGGCCCGGCCGCGGTCGCTCGACGGCGCTGACCGCGCCCCCGGCCTTCGACCGCGCCGGCCCACCCGGCGAACCGCATGGCCCCGGCTACTACGCCCCGGTCACCGGCGACGGGCCACCCCGCCGCATCCTCGACGGCCACGGCCGGATGCCCCCCGGCCAGCTCCTCCTGCGCCCGGAACCGGCAGCCGAGCAGACCGGGCAGAGCACTCCCGATCATGTCACTGCCGCTCGCGGCGCTTGGAAAGACTTGAAGCTCCCGACCGGTGTCGACATCCGGGACATCTCCCAGACGCCGTCCAGGCTGCTCCACAAGTTCGTGCTCTCGGCGTGGACGAACAGCGCCAACGACGTTTACGTCGCGAAACGGGCCAACCACAGTGAAGCTACTCTTTTTACTGCGCTCTACCATGAGGCCCAGCACATCCGGCAGTTCCGCGAGCACCACGTTGCGCGGCCCTCGTCGTACGCGCAAATGATGCTTTTTGAAATCGACGCCTATATCCGCACGGCGTGGTGGTGCCAGGGGAACTCGGACTCGGATGTCCGGAAGTACGCGGAACAAATGCGCAAGGCAGCCATGGAGTTCACCTCCGAGTATCTAGCCGGGTGGCAGCACCGGGCCGCAGAAAAACGGTTCCGCGACTTCCTGATCGGCAAGGAGTACCTCCCGAAGCACACGGAAATGCCCGATCTCTACGAACCCCCCACCGCGAAAAGCGCCGAATCGGCGGAGGTCGCGCCCGCCATGGTGATCGCCGCCGCCGGGCTGGGCATCGCCACGTTCGAGGCACTGAAGGAGTACGTCTTCGACGGCGACTTCAAGGTAGTCTCCGCCCCGGCCTACTACATGCATCAGAGCGGACCAACCGGCCTGACCGTACAGCGGAAGACGTTCCTACTGCCGGTCCACGCCGTCCACAATCTGCTGTCCCAGCAGGAGTTCTGGCTCGAAATCATCCTGGACTACGACGGGATGAACATCCAGCACGTGGCGATCCACGAGCAACGCGACCGGTCCAGCAGCCTGCTCACCGGCAACTTCACCATCACCCTGACGCCGGGGCCGGCCACCCCGGAGAACGAGCCCGTCGCCGCGATCGCCTACGAGATCGACGGCGTCTGGGACCCGGTCGGCCCGGGCGAATGGCACTTCAGGGGCACGCTGGTGGTAGACGCCGCCGGCAACCTGCAGATCCGAGGCTTCCAGGCCGACGACCGCAAGGTCGGCCTGGGCACGCCGATCGCTAGCGGCGGCGGCCCAGTGCCGATCCGTCGCAAGGGCGGCGCCGGCCACAACGTCTTCTTCGCCCCGGACAGCGCCACGATGACCGAGGACGCGGACCGCGAGCTCTGGGCCTGGCGCAACGACATCGATAAGGCAGCTCCCGGCGCCCTCAAGGTGATCGCCGCCGGCCAGGCTCCGTTCCGCATGGCCGGCCACGCCTCGACCACCGGCACCGTCGAGCACAACCTCCGCCTGGCCGAGCAGCGGGTCGCCACCGTCATATCCCGGCTGAGGAAAATCTTCGGCTCCGGCACCCAGGTGACCACCGTCGAGCCGGGCGAGCTGGGCGCCGCCACCGCCGACGGCCAAGAAGCCCCCGGCGAGCGGCGGGTCGAGATCGAGGTCGAGTACGAGTACTTCGAGCTCTGAGAGGGTGGTCCGTGAGGTTATGCCCGTTTCTCGGTGAGTGTGAATAGGCCGGGTTGGCTCTCGGTCAGGATGTGCCGGTTGACCAGGCGTTTCAGCTTGGCGCGGATGCCTTCGGTGTCTTTGGGTTCGGTGCCGATACCCAGCGCGAGGCAGACGTCTTTCGCGCGCAGGGCGCCGCGGTCGGGGGTGAACACGGCGAGGATCTGCTGGTAGGGCTCGCTGATGACGGACGGCTCGGATGCGGTCACCTCGTGTTCGAGGATTTTGGTCAGGGTTTGGCGGGTGGTCGCCAGGTCGGCCAGCTCGCACTCGATGGCGGCCACCTCGGCGGCGAGCTTGGCCTGCTGCTCGCGCAGGTCGTCGCGCGCAGCGGACGCGGCGGCTTCGCGGGCGGCGATCAGGCCGAGAACGGTCGCGGTGTTCACGCTCGATCACCGCCAGGACGGTGTGCTGGTGCCGGTCAACCGGCGCACGAGGTTCGCCGTCGAAGCCCACAGAGTGCGTGACACCGACGACTCCGGGCGGCTCTCGTACTCACGCGCGAGGCGCCGGTGCAGCATCAACGTGCCGTTGACCTGCTCCACCACCCACCGCTTCGCGATCGGCACGAACCCCGGCCTGCTGTCGGACCGCTTGACGACCTCCACATCGACGCCCAGCACCGCGCCGTGGATGCCCAGATCATGCTTGAACCCGGCGTCCACCCACGCCCGGGTGACCGTCGGGGTGTGCTCGACGACCTTGTCCAATAACCGAACGCCGATCGCGGTGTCGGTGACGCTCGCGGCGGTCACCACCACCGCGATGATCAACCCGAGCGCGTCCACCGCCAACCCTCGTTTGCGACCGGGCACCTTCTTGCCGGTAGTCGCGGCCGGAACGTGGTTCGCGGCCCGGACCGACTGGGTATCCATGATGATCGCGGACGGATCCTCCCGGCGGCCGGCCTTCTCCCGCGCCTGGCAGCGCAGCAGATCATGAATGGCCTGGTCGGTGCCGTCGTCACGCCACAACGCGAAGTAGTAGTACGTCGCCGACTTCGGTGGCAGGTCATGCGGCAGATAAGCCCACTGACACCCGGTCCGATTCTGATAGAAGATCGCGTTCACGATCTCCCGCAACGAGTAGCGGCCCGCGTGTCCCGACACCGACGGATGCTTCCCTTTCCACGCCTCCAAAAACGGGCCCACCACCGCCCACTGCTCATCGGTCAGATCGCTGGGATACGCCTTCCGTTCGCCCATGACCAGCTCAACCCGCACACCCACCGACCAGACATCGGCGCAGCTCAAAGGTCACGACATCGAGCGATGACGAACTACGGAAAGCTCACAAACCGCCCTCTGAGGCCATGCCGGCCGCCGTGAGGATCTCCCAGACCGTCGTGGCGCCGATGCGATGCCCGAGGCGCACGAGTTCGCCCTGGATGCGGCGGCAGCCCCACCGCGGATGCTCCTCGGCCAGCCGCAGCGCCAGTGCCTTGACCGCGCTCGCGGTCGGCGGCCTGCCAGGGCTTCGCCGACCCTTGCTGTAATCCAATTTGCGGGCGATCAGGCGGCGGTGCCAAGCGAGCAGGGTTGCGGGTGTCACCGGGAATACCTGCGCCCACCGGCGTCGGGGTAGCAGCGAGGACAGCGCCGCGAGCCACAGCCGGTCCGCGGGACTGTACCGCCTCGGGCCGGTGAGTCGCCTGCTTAGCACCGCGTTCTCGTGCTGCAGCACGAGCAGCTCGGCCTCCTGGTCACGTCCCGGCGTAGCAGCACCGCCGGGACCGCGAGGAGCTTCCGTGCCAGCTGGTACACCAGTGAGATGGTCACCTGACCAGGGTTCCAGCAGGTCGTCCTGCCGCACCACACCGAACCCAGCAGCAGCGACGAGTTTCCGAACGGCACAGGACCGACGGGTGGCGATCTCCAGGAAACTACACGTAGATCCGTTTGAGCAACATCGTGTCGATGGTGAAGAAGTCGCAGGCCGCAGGGTGTGGGTCTGGGCGGTCAGGAACTGTTGGCTGGTGGGGCCGGTTCGCCGTGGTGCCGGGTCGAGGTCGGTAGGAAGCGGACCGTCACCGGGTTACGAAACGTTCTTTAGGAGTTCCATGCGTCTAGGTCTCCGACGCTGGTGTCCGCCTCTTCTGGACCCGGCCACTGCGGCATGGTGAGAATCAGGACTCGCAGCGGATCGGCGCCGGTGCACCGAAACTGAAAGGGCAGTTTGGTGGAGATGTCGACGGCGACCCCGTACCAAAGTGCGGTGATCTCCGGTGGCGCCTCCGCTCCTTCTACCCAGCGCGGCGAAGCTGATCGGCGTGCCGGCCTTGCTTAACTGCTTGACCAGCAGCTGAGCGGACCAATGCGTCACCCCCAGACCAGAGTATCCCGCGCTTAAACCGTCAAATCACTTCAGACACGCGACACTAGGTCAAGCCATCGCAGCACGGTGTCAGGCCCGGGAGGCGGCTGATCCCTTGACGTTGCCATGATGTCGAACCATGACTGGCGATCCGCGGCTGACCCGTCGACGTCTTAACCGGCTCGCCGGGCTGAGTACCCTCGTGCTCGGATTCGGCGCCGTTGCGACGAACCTGGCAACTGCGGCCCTGCCAGATTGGGCGGAAGGGGTGGCCAGCGATCCCAGGTGGACCTGGAGTGCGGCCGGTGGGTTCCTGCTCGCAGCTGTCCTGCTCGCTGTTCGAGACCAGCGCCTGTCCGCGGTCGCCGAGAGTCCGGGCGCGACGAACTTGCCGGCCCGCAATGCCTCCTTTGTCGGCCGGCGTTGGCTGCTGCGTCAGATGCGTAAGGCGTTGACAGCTGGACCGGTAGCGGTCATTGCTGTTCACGGGCTCGGCGGCACTGGCAAGTCGCAACTTGTGCTTGAATTCGCCCACCGTTCGTACTGCTCCGGTAAGTACTCGGTCGTGTGGTGGATCCGCGCGGACACCCGGGTGACCCTGCTCGAGGACTTGGCCGATCTGGGCGAGAAGCTTGGTGAAGGTAGGCGCGCGGACCGTGAGAAGGCAGCTGCCGACGCGACGGCCCAGCTCGCAGGCCGGGATGGCTGGCTTCTGGTGTTTGACAACGCCCGGGCCTCGGACGAGGTTCGGCCCTGGCTGCCTGCCGGCACCGGCTGCGCCGTCATCACTAGCAGGAATCGGGGTTGGGGCAGCATTGCCACGCAGGTCGACCTCGTCCAGTTCCGCCGTCGCGAATCGTTGCGTTACCTGCGCCTGCGGGCCGGACGCAGGCGCTACGACCGGGCCGCCGCCACCGAGCTGGCCGAAGCGCTGGGAGACCTACCGCTCGCGCTCGCGCAGGCTGCAAGCTATCTGGAGGTCTACGACCTCACCGTCAGTGATTTCCTCGATCGGTACCGCGACCGGGGTATGGCCGGACAGCTGCTGGCCGGCTCGGTCGAGGGTTATCCGGAAAGTGTCGCCACGACGTGGCTACTCCACCACGACCGACTAATTAGAGAGGCGCCGGACGCGTTGGAGTTGTTGCGGCTCTGCAGCTTCCTCGACACCGACGACATCGACCTTGACTTATTGGAGATCAACGCGCCGGACGGCGACCCGCGGCCGATCGAGGGCCCGCTAGTCACCGCGAGCCTGATCGACCGCGTTGCGGGACGGCGAGTACGGGTCCACCGGCTGGTCGCCGAGGCGACGCGACTGCATCTGGCCGCGGATATATCCGGTTCAGAGACGGTGGGCGGCTGGGCCGCCCGTGTGATAGCCAAACTGGACGATCTATTCCCGAACGACCCTAGTGACCGGACGAACTGGCCGCGGTGTGCCGCGCTGTCAGGCCACGTGACCATCGCCGTCGAGCACGCCAGCAACTACGGAGTGACGACCGGCCCGATCGTGGCGCTCGCGGCTCGACAGTCCTCCTACCTGCAGGCGAGCCAGACGAGCGCTCCCGTGGCGACGGGCCGCAGGGCGGTGTCGCGGATGCGGGCCGCCGTCGGGCCCATGGTCGAGGCGCTGACCGGTCGATATGAGCGCGCCTACCTCAGACTTCTTTCCCGGTCGCTTCGGTACACTGGGGACACTGCCTCGGCAGGCCAGAGTACCTTCACCCTGGAGTTGAGCCAAACCTATGTCGACGTGTCGGCGACCAGTCAGGCTGGGCCCGAGCAGCGATCGATAGTCGAATTCCTGAACGCTGGCATTCCCGGAGTAGTGATCGTCCTGGGCGACCCCGGCAGCGGCAAGTCGACGCTGCTTCGCTACCTCGCCGCTAGCGCCGCCACGGCATCGCGACCTCACCGTCGGCTGCCGATCCTCGTCAGCGCGCGGACGGTCGCTGGTCGGGCCGACTTCGCGCCATTGCCGGAGATAGCACGCCTCAACGCATACGTTCAGGCTGCTGAGCCAGTCGGCTGGTGGGAGAAGCGTCTGGTGGCCGGACGATGCCTGGTTCTGGTGGACGGCTTGGACGAGGTGTTCGATGCGAGCGGCCGGCAAGCCGTAGCCGACTGGATCGAGCGGCAGGTCGCCGCATATCCTTTGAATCAATACGTCATCACCTCGCGGCCGGTTGGTTACCTCGAAGCCGCACTACCCGGCGCGCTTGTCATGCAGTTGGCACCGTTCAGCTGGGCACAAGTGGGCGAATTCATTACCAGGTGGTATCTGCAACAGGAGATTCAAGCCATCGGCGTTGACAGCATCGAGGCCGAGCGCCGAGCGGCAAAGGCCGCTGAGGAGCTCCAAGCCGCTCTGGGCACAAGTCATGCTCTCCGCGAGATCGCCCGTGTCCCCTTGCTGCTCACGATGATCGCCAACGTCCACCGCTTCCGCCAAGCGCTTCCGCTCGGGACGGCCGAGCTTTACGGCGAGATCGTGGACTCCATGCTGCGGAGGAGTGATGATCGGGAGTCAACGATGTCGGCCATTTGGCGCGTACCGGTGCTGGCCCGGGCAGCATTCGCGTTGTCCCAGCAAAGGAGTCAGCAGCTATCTCGCGCGGAAGCCGTCTCCGTCGTCGCTGCCGCACCCGAGTTGCCAACTGACGTGGCACCCGAAGGCTTTCTCGATGACGCCGTGCGAAGCGGATTAATCGTCGATGAAGGCGTCTACGCCTTCGCGCACCTTACTATCCAGGAATACCTAGCCGCGCGGCACCTGCGCGACCACAATCTGCCCGTGGACGGATACATCAACGACCCCATGTGGCGGCAGATACTCGTCTTCGCCGCCCAAATGGGCCTCGCTGACGAGATCATCAGTGCGTGCTACGCCTCCAACAGCGACGATGCACTGAGGCTAGCCGAAGACTGCGGCCCCTACGCCTGACCATATCTGTCGCTGTGGGCCTCGTCGGGCATATCTCCAGGGCCAGCGCCGCGAGAGTGCCCTGCAAAGCGCACCATGACTGGTCGACCGCCGAGGAAGGCGACCGCCTAATCCGGCAGAGCTCCTGCGCCGGGACGCGTCAGCTGACGAAGGGCGCGTGACATTCAGCCGCCCGCGTTACGCCGGTCAGCAGCCCAGGGCGGTGGCATTTAGCCAGACGCCGTAGTGGCAGCTTATCCGGTAGGCGACCGAGCGACAGCAGCAACGTTGATTGCATGGAGCAGGACCACCGGAGAGTGTTTGCTCGGATGGTCCGGCTTCCGTGCCCGCTACGGCAGCGGGATGATCGTGAGTAGGAAGGATGGTCGCGGGATATTGGTTTATGTAGATCTTGGGAAACAAACCCCACCCGGGTCACGTAGATAGCACCAATTGGATCTTTGGCGCCGACAGCGATGGACGCTTTTACTCGGGTAGGTATGCTGATTGGCGACCAGGGAAAACACGCATGAGCATGCCGCTGACCCAAATGACTACTGGGGGTCAAAGGTGGAGCGGGCAGTGGTCGAGCGATGGATCACCCTTGCATGACCAGGTAGATGGCCGTTGAGCTGCCGACGCGGCTCGCCGTCTAGCAGCTCGGTGGACGTGCACGTCGCTCGCGGATCACTTGACTAGCCCAGTATGAAGCAGCCCACCGCGCCATCATTCGGTGCGCTTCGCTGCCTGTCGATCGCCGGCGCCCTTGCACGTTTCGCCGAAGGCCAAACACGTTACCCAGGGTTCGTGCTTTTGCGGTCATTGACAAGCGGCTGAGCGCGATGGACCCGGTGAACCGCCCCATGTCGACGTCCGAGGAGCTGGAAATCCCGAAGGGGCTGGAAATCCCGAAGGGGACGGCGCGGTCGCAGACGGCATAGCCGAGGCTGATGCCGCCGGCCGAGACGGCTCACTCGAGGCAGCGTCTTCAGGAAGCAACGCGCCCGCCACATCGGCGTCGGTTAGGGTCGTCCCGTCGAGGTTGGCGCCGGCGAAGTCTGCTCCTCTCAGGCACGCCATGGTGAAGTCCGCTCCGCGGAGGTCTGCGCCGCGGAACCTTGCATCTCTCAGTTGCGCGCCGCGAAACGACGTGCCGTGCGCGATGATGCCGGAGAAGTCGCGACCGGTCAGCACGAGGTTGTCCAAGCGGGAGCCCGAGAGCTGGGCTCCGCGAAGATCCTTCTCGCGCAGTTCGCGGATCTCCTTACCACGCAGGTCCGCTCCCGCTTCTGGAGCGTCGGGTAGAGCACCCGCCCACGGCAGCAGGCCGGTGGCGACGAGGAACCCAGCAGCAACTCCCAGCAGGCCGCGTACCGAGCCTGCTCGGCCGGCGAAGAGACGTTCACCGGCACGGACCGTGCCGACAGCCACAATGACCGCGATGATGACCAAGGCGCCAACCTTGCCGAAGGCGGCACCCGCCAGCGCGGCCGCGATCACGGCCGCCGCGATCCAAGTCCACCACGACCGAAACAGCGAACTTTTGTCGGCAAGATTGATCAACCGTGGCAGCCACGGCGCGTCCGATTCCGTGCCCGACTTGGTCAACCGACTGCTCCAAGGTCCACTGCGGCGCCTTCCATTTCCTCAGTAATGATCAGATGCCGACGGCTACGATGTTCGTGACCGAAGGAGCAGCCATGCAAGCCGGTTCGACACGGGCCACCTCCGCCGGCCTCATCGTCAGCGCCGCCCTTCTGGCTTTTGTGGTATTCCACCTCATGACCCAGGGACCGACGTTGCGACCCCCGGGCATCGATCCGCCGGGTGGAGGTGGGGCTGGCCCCGGCAAGCGACACAACGTTGCCTGGTGCCGCCTGCTTCTGATCACGAGGAACGGTCGCCTCTATTGCGAGGGACGCGAGTGCAACCGCTACGTCCCTGACGAAGAGGTCATCGACGACGACCCGCTCGGCGCATGACCGGATTATTGTCGGGCGCGCGCCAGACGATCGGTCAATATTTCAGCCTGGTCAGCTTCCTTCCTTCACTCTTTCTGGTGTCGTACTGCTCAGTCCTGATCAGCACTGGAGCACTCACCGGTCCGCCCGACCATAGCGGCATCCGAGACGCCCTCGCTAAGGTGGATCTTGGCGGCGCGGCAGCGCTGAGCCTCGTGGCCCTCGCCGTCAGCGTTGTGATGCATCCCCTGCAGTACATGATTGTGCAGTTGACCGAAGGATACTGGGGCCTGGGAACGCTGTCGCGGCGCACACGTTCCCTAGCGGTGGATCGTCATATCCGGCGTCGGGAAGCTATCTATGAATTGCGGAAGGACGCCGAGAGGGTACGAGCCGCGCTCGAGCAATCGGGGAAAGCTCCCACCGCGGACGTATACCAAGAGTTACTTACCCTTCACTATGAGTCATGGCGATTGAGTTCCGACTATCCGGAGTCCGCTGACCATGTCATGCCGACGCGTCTGGGCAACGTCCTTCGCCGTTATGAGGTAGGCGCTGGCGAGCCTTTCGGGTTGCCCGCCTCCGCGCTTTTGCCGTTAGTGGGTCTTGTCGCGCCAGTCAACGAACTGAACTACCTGAACGACCGGCGCTCGGCGATGGATCTCGCCGTCCGCACTGCGGCCGTCTTCGCCATCGCTTTCGGCATCAGCGTGGTCTTCTTCTGGGACGACGGGTTGTGGTTGCTGACCGCTCTCGTCCCGTACGCTCTTGCGTACCTGTCCTACCGGGGTGCCATCGTGCAGGCGCACGACTACGGCAACGCGATGGCCAATGTCGTCGCCATGAACCGCTTCGCCCTATACGAGCGCCTGCATCTGGAACTGCCGAACAACGTCCAGGAGGAGCGCGATCTGCACGGCAAGTTGCGCCCGATGTTTGATTTACAGCCCCTACAGACGCTGACGTTCAAGCATCCCGAACCACCACCGCTTGCGGTCGGCCTCGCGCCGAGCCCGCCCGCCAGCAATCAGCCGGCGCCAGAATGAGCACCTGTCCTTCAGGGCAAGCGCTCGATCTCAGCCACCTCGGCTTCGGCCGGCCCCTTGCCAGTCGCCGACGTCGCCGATCAATGTCCACCGACCACGCATCGGAAGACGCGGAGGTATCGGGATTGACCCAAGAATGTACCTGTTCCATCCCAATCGTTTCGCCATGGTCATGACTTGAACGTCTGGACTCCCCATTTCGCGATGAACGCTTTGCTGTTGAGGCCCCAGGTCGCGAGTTGGGTTGCGAGCTTGTCGTGGTCCCGGTAGTCGTTGTTGACCGCGAGGGCCGCAGCATACTTCTTCAAGGTCTCACGCAGCTGGGCGAGTTTAGCGAACGTGATGACTTTGGAGCCGAAGCGCGCCGATGCCTGCTTGTGCAGGGCGTTGGTATTGTGGATCAACACGGGGGTCGCTGTGCAGGTGCGGTCGTACTTCTCGTGGAACCAGTCCATCGAATGCGACAGCTGTTCGGCGTCGTGGCGCCAGATAGCGTCTGACGTGCTGCCGCTCTTGCACTCGATTACCACATATGCCAGCTCGCCCAGGGACCAGAGGACGTCTGGGCCTTCCCCGGTTTCCCGCTCAGGGCGTTGGGCGCTGAACCCTACATGCAGGGCGAGGTCATGTATGGCCTGCTCGAAGCTCGGCACGCGGGCTGGATCTGTATCAGGAACGAGGTCGTCCACGAGTGCGCCGATGCCCAGGACTAGTTCGTTTCCGTCTTTGTAGCGTTTAGTCAGGTACTCTGCGGACTGCCGAGCCTGATCGGCGATGCTTCTTAGGCGGTGGTACTCGACTCCGTCGCGCGGGCGTAGCACGGCCTTGTTGTCGGTCTGTGCGGACTTCTGCAGTTGCATCGCTGCGGCAGGGTCGGTTAGGTGGAGGTAGCCGGCAGCGCGTTGCTTTAGCCATCCACGATGCCGGCGCTCGATAGTGGTGGCATTGATGGCAGCCCGCATCGCGTCGTGGGCCTCACTGAAGCGGCCGAGTTCGGCCAGCCGGAACGCCTCCCGCTCCGCAACCGCGACTTCCGAAACGGTGCTGGTGGTCGGGTAGGTGACACCGTCGAGCGCGTCGCGGCTGGCGGAGACCCACGCAGCGTCACGATCCAGGCATTGATCGATTACGCTGCCGAGATCTACGAAGGGTTTGCCATAGAGCATATCGGCGACCTCGGCAGACAGTTCGAGCTGCGCTCGGGTAGCCGGGCTGAACTTGGCCGCAGCGTGGTGCAAGCGCTGGGTGAGTTTCGGGCCGATGAGGAGGACGACGCAGTGGTCGTCATTAGATCGGACTCCGCGGCCCATGCCCTGTTCGATGCGCTGGATCTGGCGAGTGATCATCGCTTGGCTCTCGTCCAGCGCGAGAGCTTCGATGCGTTCGAGGGCGCTATACGCCTCGGGGAGCCCGTCAAGGGCGAGAATGCGACAGGCCTTCCGGGGCAGGTCGATGCCGTCGTACTTATTGATCAAAACGACGAGTCCCACGTGGCCAGCTCGCAGGGCACGAACACCGTCGTGAATGGTGCTGCTGTCGTGGACGGCGTTGGCAACGTCGCGCCAGAATCCGGCGCGGCGGCCGGACGGAATAATTACGACTACATTGTGGACCCGGGCTTGCTCGACAAGGAAGTCACGTACTTGCTCATCGCTAGTACCGGGGAAAGTCTCCAACGGCGTGAGGATCATGCGATCGCCCAGGTCGTCCGCCGTCAGCGGTGTGATGGGGGTTGCGACCGTCGCCGAGGCGGCGTCGAAGTGTGTCACCAGGACGCTGTCGTCGGCCAAGGTAGCAGTCAGGTAGATGCGGCGTCGCGCGGCGGCAAGGCTGGGGATTCGGTCGATGGGTGGGCACGGCGGTCGAATTTCGATGGCACTATAGGTGATTGCCACATCGCATAGGTGCAGTACCTCTCGGATAAGCGGCCAGACGAACTTGAATGCGTTGTTACTGTCGTGGTGTGGGTGCAGCCTGTTGAGGACCTGTTCGCGGCGGTCGGCCCAGGCCCAGTACGGAACTGGCAGGGCAACGCCGGGCACGTCTTCCGCCAAGTCGCGGACGGCCGAGGAGGACTGATCACGCAACGCGTCGTCGAATAGGTCGGCCAGTTCGTTGTACGCCGGATGGTCGCGAGGGATGACGAGGGAGAACTGGCGCTCGAGTGTTGCGAGGCATGCGTGTGTGTCGTCGACCAGCACAGTCCCCATTGGGATGCGCTGACGGGTGTCGCCAACGACTCCGAAAACGGACATCCCGTTAATGACCTTGTGGATGTAAGTGACGAGGATGGCCTTGCCTGACTGGAAACGCCCCGAGCGAGGATCGTCGGTCGTTTCGACGCCGAGGGCATCCGCTTCGGCTCGGACTTGATCAGCGAGGTAGATGTCAGGCGTGATGTAGACGGCCGGACCGATGCCCTCGTTAAGGCAGCTCTTGAGCATCATTAGCCCGACGACCGTCTTGCCGCCGCCGGTGTTCATCTTGATCAGCAAGTCGGACTCGGTGCGTCGATCGTGCCAGCTGTCCCAAACTTGAGCCTGCACGTCCCACGGCCGAGCGTACTTCGAGGCGCGCGCCGGCAGCGCCGTGAAGATTCGTCTCGGCTCGGTGGCGGTGTCCACAACCGACCGCTTTGTCAGCTTGCCGAAGTCAAGTCCCGCCATCATGGGCCTCCTGTGATTCCCCGGGTACGGATAGAAACGAACGTCTGGGGCCAGAAAACTCGGTCAGGCCACGTTAGCTGGTCCTTGGTTTCACCCCCGATCGATGCAGGTAATTGACTTGAACGGGTTCAGAGAATGGACCTTGGCGACTGAACGCGTTCAATTTCACGCACCGCCGTAGGGGATCGGCTCGGACAACTGTACAAGTCGGAATGCACGACGGAGTTTCGAGCCCCACAGGCGTGGCTCATCGTCGATCCGGCACCAGGCCGAACTCGATGCGTGCCCACTCGGTGAACTCACGCTGGCTGGGTGACATGCCCTGTCGGCTGTAGCTGTTGGCGACGTAGGTGCCCCAATCGACGTCACCGACTCCGGCCCGGACGCCCACGCTGGCCGCTTCGAGCAGTCCGATACCTAGCGCGCCGGTGAAGAACACCAGTCGTTCGCCGGCGTTCGGCTCGTCGCGGGCGGTGTAGTAGACGTTGAGCCGCTGGTTGACGTCCTGGGAGGTCAGGCTCTCCGTGGCCCGGGCGGCGCCCCAGATGGCCAGGCCGAACTGGAGGAACCGGTTGAGCTTCTCGCCGATCTCGGCGGCGACGACCGCCTTGCCGGTGGCCCAGTTCCGGGCCGTCGCCAGCTTGCCGGTGAACTGCCGCCAAGCAGAGGGCTGTGGCGCCGGCGGTGCCGCCGCGGCCACCTTCTTGGCGAAGGACACGACCGGCACCTGTGGCGCGCTCACCGGAGCCGCACCGGTGCCGGGTGCCAACGCGGAGGACAGGTCGCGGGACAGTTTGTTGCCGGCGGCCGCGCTCGTCAGCTGGCCCTCGGCCTTGACGAAGGTGGCGACCTCGCGGACGGCGGTGTTGTGCGAGTAGGCCAGGTCCTGCGGGGACAGGCTGCCGCCGGCCTGCAGGTGCCGCATGGACCGCAGGTAGAAGTCGGTGGACTCGATATTCTGCCCAAGCTTGCGCAGCTCGGCGGCGTAGGAGAGGTCGAAGCGCGTCTTGGGACCGGCGTAGCTATTGTCGAGTAACATCGTCCACGCGTTGCGATAGACGCGTCCCTCGACGGCGCCAGCCGCGGCTGATCCGTACTCCGCCTCCAGCACGTATTTCAACCAGCTGCCCGGGATCACATGCTCTCGGGTGAATCCGGGAACGGTGTGCAGCCAGCCGTACCGTCCCGAGCCGAGAATCGTCGGTAGCCCGGTGACCTGATGGCCGTCCGGGTCCGCGTACCGGATGGGGTTTCCGCGGCAGTAGACGTAGAGGTTGGGCCCGTCGACCGTCGTGCTCGGATCGGTGCTGATCCAGCGGGCTAGCCATGGCGCGTAGTACCGCGCTCCGTGGAAGGACAGGCCGCTCTCCTCGTCGCGTTCCTTGCCGGTGTAGCGGTAGCGCTTGCCGACCACGCCGATGTCGCGGCGCACCGCCTGGCAGGCGGTGGCGCCGTACGGGGTGTATTCCTCGAAGGAGATGACCTCTGCCCGTTCGTCGAGTTCAAGGCTGACCGAGCCGAGATGGTTGCCGAGTTGGAAGCGGACTAGGCGGGCTGGCACCCCCTGCTCGGTCCCGGACACGCGCGTGTCGATCAGCGCGACCCGTCGTTCGTCGTCCATCACGTGCAACGTCTCCCGGACCAGGGCGCCGGTGCCGGTTCGCCGATAGATCTCGAAGCCGCCCAGGTAAAGGCGCGAGCTCCGGATCGTCCCGGGGGCGGACTCGGTCACCTTGCGGACGCGTTCGCCGGCCGCGTCGTAGACGTACCAGGTCCGTTCACCGTGGTGAGCGACGCCGTCTGTGTCCGAGGCGTTTACCGCCTGGCGCCGTGACATGCGCATCTGATTGCGCTGGTTCCAGCGGACTTCCTGAAGGTGAGGCATCCGAAGCAAGTTGCCGTGAACGTCGTAGCCGTCGCCGCCGATGCTGTACGGCTCGACGGCGACACCGACCGCCGTGGTGCTCGACAGTCGGTTGCTGAGGTCCGCCGGTCGCAGCTGACTGCGCTCGGAATAGTGGTAGGCGCGAGACCAGCCCGGTGTCGCAGGATCCGTGCTCACATGCTGGACGAGTTGCAGGTTGCCCACCTCGTCATGGTGATACCGCTCGAGATACCGGCCCATCGCGTTGCCGTCCGTGAGCAGTGGCAGGCTGATCCGGTCGCTGTCGCGGTACGAGGCGCTCTGGCCGACGTGTTCTCGTCCGGTCGCCTCGATCAGGCGATAGACGGCGTCGTAGGTGAAGGTCGCCGTCGGCTCCACACGTTTGTTGCGGAAGAACAGGGTCGGCTGCGCGTCGTCGCGTTGCTCGATGACGTTGCCGACGGCGTCATGGATGTACGAGAGGCGTTGGAGCGCCACGGTGCCGCGCACGGTGAGCAGCTCTGTCAGGCGCGAGGTGTCCCGGTCGTACGCGTAGCTGGTGACGGCTCCGTTGGCATAGGCGATCGACACCCGCCGGCCGTTCGCGTCGTAGTTGATGTCCTTGACGATGACCTGGGTGGCGGTCGCCGGATCGAGCACGGTCGTGGGTTCGGCGGTGAGACCGAGCCACGTGACGATCGATTCGAGCAACCCTCCGGCGTTGTACGCGTGCTGCAGGACGTCGGCGCGGTTCCCGCTGTGCGGCGGGATCACCTGCACCGGGCGGTCGAGTGCGTCGTACCAGGTGCGGACGGTATACACCTCAGGTTCCAGCGGGACCTGTCCGGACCAGTCGAGGACGGCGTCGTAGACCCGCGCCACCTGCCGCCGCGATCGCACCAGGTTGCCCTTGAAGTCGAACCGGTCCGTGGTGACCATCCCGGCCTGGTCGCAGACCTGGACGACTCTGGTGCGGACGTTTGTCGTCTCCGGGGCCGGCCCGGACTCGCCGTAGGCGACGCGTTCCACCATCAGGGCCTTCGCCTCCCCCGACTTCAGGAATTTGCGCACCGGGCGGCGCAGGACGTCGTACTCCGTCCATTCCATGGTCCCCGCGCCGTCCCAGGAGCGGATACCGTTGCCGGTGACGTCTTGCAGGGTCCAGCGTTCGCCCGCCTCCATGCTCGCCTGATGGATGCGGTTGCCGACGATGTCGTAGTCGTGACGCAGCACGACGCGACCCCGGGCGTCGGTGACGGTCCGCGGATTGCCTTCCAGGTCCAGGTCTGTTCTGCTGCGGTAGAACCCCTCGGTAGCCGTGGCGAGCGGGGGTGAGTTGCTGTATCGGAACCGGTTGTGGGCGACCGTCAGCCAGGGCCGACCCAGGCTGTCGGTGTGCGACACCGCCGGCGTGGCGGCGTGGACCGCGGCCTTCTCCGCCGCGCGTCGTTCGCTCGCCTGTCGCTGCGGACCGGGCCAGCGCTGTGCGGCCTCGGCGGCTTCCGTCCGAGCCGCGTGCCAGGTGGGCAGGTAGTCCTCCGACGGCATCCCGGTGAAGTGCGTGCCCACGTCCGGGTCCTGGGCCGGGTCGGCAATCAGTGCGGTGTCGTGCGCGTCCCAGTCCTCCTGGCGCCAGGGACCGAAGACAACCTTCTGCCAGGTGTGATCGGGGTACAGGGTGGCCACCACCCGGTCCATCGGGTCGTAATACAGCGTCGAACTGACGCCGTGGAGATTCTCGGCCTCGTAACCATGGGTATTGGAGAAGAAGGGCTCGTACTGGCGTACCGCTTTGTTCTTGTTGTTGAACACGGTCCAGCCACTGCCGATCCACCTGGTCGCGCCGGAGCCGGGCGCCGGCTCGGCCTGGGCCTTGCGCTGGATCTGCCGGCCGAAGCCGTCCCAGTAGCTGACCGTGGCGTGGATCCGGACCCCGGCGGCCGACACCGGGTCGCCGGCGTGCGTCTCCCGGGTGAGCGTGACGGCGGCGATCGGCGCAGCCAGGGGCGCGGCCGCGGGACGACTGGCGTGCAGGTCGTAGACGATGCGCGTGGTCGCCTTGCCGAGAGCCGCCACGGCCTGCGGGCCCAGCGGGTCGGTCAGGACCGCCTCGATCTCGGCCCGGGCCAGATCCGGCCGGAAGGCCGCCGACAGGACGTCGCCGGCGGCCGGACTCTGCTCCGGTTTGCCCATCGTGGCCGTGCCCACCACCATGCCGAGCGTGTCGAAGGCGGTCGCGACCCGGTTGCGGTTGGCGTCCATTATCAGTGCGGGCTGCAGCACCCGGTAGTCCATCCCGGACCTGACAACGGGCCGTTCGGGATCGGTGTCTCGCTCACCGACGGTGACTCTGTTGCCGCAGGCGTCGCAGGTCTCCTGCACCAGCAGGTCATGGCTGTCGTAGGTGACCACGCTCTCGGTGCGGGCAGTGGAGGTGTGGAAGGGATCGCGGAACCTGCAGGGGAGAAAGAAGTGCCGGCGTGCGTAGGACAGCTCCGCGGCGGTCGACGCGTCGGGGGCGGGGGAGTAGTGGACGCGCCCCGACGGCATCCACCAGTTCGCGTCTTCCGCACCCGCTACGTAGCCTGCTTCGCGCAGCATTTTGTCGGGCACGCGATCGCCGTAGACGGCACTCACGAGACCGGGTGTGAGGGCGAGCGTGTAGGTCTCGAAGGGCAGTGCCAGCGGGTGCAGGGTGTGCGGCGGCAGCGGGCCGCTGAGGTCGTCGCGGCGGTAGACCGTACGGATGTGCTCGATCGTTCGTTTCCGGAGTTGGGCCGAGGCATCGGTTGCCTCGTAGTCGACGGGCATTGCCGCCGATGCGGCGGCGAGCACCTGCTCGAAGCTGAACCTCGGCTGGTCCGGCGGAAGGACGAGGCCGTGGATCTCGTACGTCCGGGTCTCGCTCGGCAGCGGGGCACGGAAGTTCTGTGCGGTGTCGATCGCGTTGGTCACCCGGTTGTAGGTATACGTGGCGAGCAGGCGCGCCTGGACAGCCTGCTCCTCGGGGGCCAATCCGGGCTCGGGTCGCCGCCGGCCGTAGCCGATGGTGACGGTTCGCAGCACGTTCCCGTACGGGTCGACCTCGAGGTCGAGCGTGTGTGTCACGCGCGGGTCGGCCGGCTCGCGTTCGTAGTGATAGGTGATGGCCTCGTGCTGGTGGGTGGCGAAGACGGCATGCTCGTTGGTCCCCCTGGGCTGCGACATCCGTACGGCCAGGTTCTGCTCGGTGACGACGTACGGGTGGGCGGCGCGCGCCGTGCCGTCCTGGGCGTAGGTCTCCTGGCGCAGCATGGAGCCCTTGAGCGCGCGGCAGGCCTCCCGTTCCTCGGCGGCGGTGAGGTCGCCGGGCAGCACTGTATCCGCGAGGAGCAGCGATCGCGCTTGCGCGTCGGTCGCGCTGGGTTCGCGGTAGTACTCGCCGGTGTCCGTGGCGTCCAGCAGGCCCGCGTAGTAATCGGAGACGTGCTGCCCGCCAGCGTGGTAACCGGTGTGGAACCAGGTACGCGTGTGTGCCGGCGGCACGTCGCGGGAGGACGACGTGACCTGTTCGGCGTTCCAGCTCTCGACCATCCCGAAGCCCCGGAACTCCCGCTCCACGAAGTGGCCGTGGTGGTAGGTGTGGCGGCTGACGAGGCGGTTGCCGGTGACCAGGTCGTGCGTCTCGATCCGATCGATCACCTGGACGGGGAAGGGCAGCCGGGTGATCCAGGGCCGGCCGGCGAGCAGGTCGTCGAGGTAGAACCGCGTGGAGGAGGAGTAGTGGACCTTCGTCCGCGTGCCGAGGTTGTTGTCGGCCCGGGTCAGCAGATACGGCTTACGGCCCTGGAGCAGGTCGATGTAGTGCAGTGCAGGCCGGCCGGCCTCGGGTGACCGTGGCGTCCACACGACGCAGGCGGTGCCCTGGCCGAGGAGGTCCACGACCTCCAGCGATCGCGCGGCTTCCCGCGCGGTGACCTGCGGTAGCGTCACCGGATCGCGCCAGGCGTTGCCCGACTGGTTGAGGAAGATCCGCAGGCCGTCGTGGGCCGGATAGACTATGTCGGTGGCACCGGAGCCGTCGACGTCGGCCAGCCTGAGCCGTTGCGGGTCGAACAGGTCCGGCCGGTCGAACCACGGCGCGTTGTCCATGACGACCTTGCGGCCGAAGCGGCCGTACCCGAGGTTCGGCCAGTACACGACCTCCCCGTTGCGGATCCGCAGCAGATCGGTGAGTCCGTCGCCGGAGCAGTCGGCCAGGAAGGTCGCCTCCGCGTCGTCCAGATACAGCAACGTCGCGGCGGCTTCCGCGTCGCAAGCGTCGATAACCCGGCGGGCGGCGTCGTATCCGTCCCGCGTCAGCGACGGATACCACACGAGCGCCTCGTCCTCGGCGATGAGCAGATCGGTGGAGCCGTCGCCGGTGAGATCGATGTGCCGTACGCCGCGGTCGCGGGCGTCGAGGTTCGGCCGTGCCCCGAAGGGGTGGAAGGCGGCCCAGCCGGCCGCGCCGCTGCGTTCGTAGTATCCCCACGTGCCGTCGTCCGTCACCAGCAGATCCACCGTGCCGTCGCCTGCGACGTCGACGAGCCGGCGGCCGGCGCCGAGACTGTGCGCCGGCCGCGTCGAGACGGGTTCGACCGGGCCGAACCGCGCCGCCACGACGCCGTCGCCGGTCGGCACCGCATTGTTGGCGCTGAGGTTGTGCCGGTAGAGCCACTCACCACTCGATTCGACGAGCAGACCCGCGGCTCCCTCCCCATCCAGATCCACGAGCATGGGTACGGCGGCGCCCGGGATGGTGCCGCTGTCCGCGTACTGGACCGCCCGCCCTGCCAGGTCCTGGCTGTCGGGCAGGCTGCTGTACGTCAGTTCGAGCGTCGGCAGTGACTGTTTGCGATATCTGGCCGGCTCGTCGGCGGCCGGCGCCCGGGTGAAACCCGACTGGGTGACGCCGACCAGGAAGGACGCGACGGGGCTTTGCGCGTAGCTGAATTCCGTGCTCCGGACGAGGTAGTCCTTGACGCCCAGCTCCGCGGGAAAGCAGTGGAACATGAGGATCCGGCGGCACAGGCGGTACGTCCTGAGTTCGAAGCCGGCTCGGTAGGACGAGAACGGGTCCAGCCGCACCGGCCACGGCGGCGATCCTACCGGCTCGGGGGAGGCCGCGGCGAACTCCCGTCCGTCCTTGTCGGACGGCAACTCGGTGTAATGGCCCTCGCCGTAGTCGAGCACCACCTGGAACATATAGTCCGTCAGGTGCCGCGGGTCCGTGCTGATCCAATTCGGGTCGCGGTTCGGTGTGCGGTTGCCGTACCGGATCCGCTCGAGATAGCGGTTGGCCGCGCGGGAGCGGTCGGAGCGCCGCGCCTCGCAGGCCCTGCCGACGTCAACCCCACGCCCGTCCTCGGCGCAGTACTCGTAGCTGATCGCGTTGCCCTTATCGTCGTAGGACGCCCTGATGAGCCAGCTGAAGACGCGGGCGGGTGCGCCCGCCGCGGCCGCCTCCGGGTCGGCGATCCGGGAGTTGTCGTCCGTGCCGAAGACGGACGTCACGTTGTCCGCGCTAACGCAGCGCCAGTGCACGTCACCGGCGGCCGACGTCCAGCGCTCGATCCGGGTATGGGTCGACTCCCGGCGGGGCCGGTACCGGCGAACCGTCCAGCTGTCCCGCTCGACCTGGTCGAAGACGTGGTTGCCTACGGCGTCCAGGATCCAGTCGCCGTCGTCGTCCTTGGCGTACGCGGGCACGAGGTCCTCGCCACCGAACGTGAAGACATCGGAGTCCTCGGCGTCCCGGTACTGCGGCAGCCCGTTGTCCGTCTTGCGGTTGACGGCCGGCTGCGCCAAGTTCCAGCCGAAGCCGAACAGGCCGTTGCCCGCGCCGGAGCCGTACGTCAGCGTGAGGTCCGGACCGAATCCCGACCGGCCGGGCGAGGTCGCGACGGGGACGCTGAGCGAGCCGGTCCCGGTCGCCGGGTCGGTCGCGAAGCTCTCCCCGATGCCGCGGATCGCGCCGCCCCCCTTGGGCAGCGACACCACCGGTGCCGTCGGAGCGGCGGTTCGTGGGCGGGTTCCGCCGGTGCCAGGCCCGACGCGCGCCGGGGCGGTCACGGCGCCTTCACCCAGCAGGCCAGCCATCCACGGCGAGGCACACCGCTTCCGGCGCCGAGACGGATCCGCCGATCCACGCCGAAACGCAGCGGTTCCCGCAGGCTCAGCCGCCGGATCGGCAGCGGCGGCCGGCGATCGTCCGCACGAGGTCCGAGTTCGGCGGGTTCGGTGACGGCGCCGACGGTCGCCGCCCCTTCGATGCGCAGGTCCTCGTCGGCAGGCAGAGCGAAGTACAGGTCGGTTCCGACTATCCGGTTCACCGGCAGCAGCCGGTAGGGGACATGCCGGTCCTCGATCCTGATCCGGAGGTCGTGGCCATCGGCGCCCGCGGCGACGAAGCGGTGCCACTCGCTGCTGTCCAGGAGGTCCAGCGGCAGCATGACCACCTCGGGGCGCGCCGCCAGCCTGACGGCGCGCGCCTCCCGGGCCGCGGCGGCCGCGAGTTCCCCGCCGGCTCGGCTGGTGTACTGCAGACGAACGACCACGTTGCTGACGGTGTCGCGATCGAAGTGGTTGGTCGCGGGATCGAGTTCGAGCCGCCACACGCTGATCGCCCCGCTGCCTTCGAAGGGACGCAGGGCCTCGCCGCCGTCGCCGTTGTCGAACAACCCGTCGTCCGCGATTCCCGAACTCGTAACGATGTGCTCGCTGCCGCCCGGATCGTCGCGGAAGCGTTCGTCGCCCGCGCCGGCGGGACCCTCCTCGCGTGGGTATGCGGCCGCGTCGGATGCCGTGTGGGGCGCCAGCCGGATCGAGGAGCGCAGCAGGGTCAGGCGCGCGTTCACCGGCGTGTGTGAGCCGCGTATGCACGCGACGTCGAGCGCCACCGTGCGCAGCCGCCGGAAGTAGTCGCCAGGCTCGTCCTCGTCGAGTTCGTGCTCGCGGATCTGGAACGTGCACTCACCGCGTTGGACGAGTTCGAGCAAGGCGAGGGGCTGGCGTTCGGCCAACGAGTATTGCTTGGTCTTCTCGTGCTCGCGCCGCCAGGCCTGCACGTACTGCCGTTCCCAGCGCTCCAGTTCCACGGCCAGGTCGGCGGCGGCGCCGATGCCCCGATGGGTGGGGTTCCAGGTGTCCGGCACCGGAGGCTGGTCCGCCAGGCCGAGCTCCCGCACCAACGCCGCTTGGGCCAGCGAGGCGAGCTCGTGGGCCATCCGGTACTGCTGGTAGTGCAGCTGGGTGAGCCGGCTCTCCGTCCACCGGTAGAGCTGGGCGTTGGAGAACTTGTCGCGGATGAACGCGTCGGTGGCCTTGGCGTTGTCCAGCTGGACGCCTTGGTTGTCGCGTTCGAGCTCACAGATGAGGACCCGGATCTGCGCGGCGGTCACCTGGCGGTCGAGTTGCTGGATGTCTCCGGACGCGAGCGCCTCCTGGTGCTGCCATTCCTCGCCGCGCCGGTCAAAACCGGCCTGTCGTCCCAGTTGCGCGGCTTCCACCCGGCCGGCGGCGGCGTCGGCCGCCTGCGCCTCGGCGTTGTTGCGATGGACCTGGACGAGAGTCTGGCCTCCGACGGTGTATCTGCTGACGCCGCCGGCGCGGACGAACGCGCCGCCGGGATATCCGGCGCCGCCCTCGGCGAACAGTTCGACACTCGGTACCCACGCCCAGTCGGCGGCCGCGCGTGCGGCGGCCGCGCCTTTCGTGTCGCTCACGCCCGCCGCGGTGAGCGCACGCCCCTCCGCTTTCTCGCCGGGACTGACGCGGGCCCGCGTGGCGTAGTAGGCCTGGCGGCGTTCGGCGTTCTCCTTGTTGCGCAGCAACGCATCGCGTGACGCCTCGGCCTCTTGCAGTTGCTCCGCGCGCAGGTCCGTGCCGGCCTCGAGCAGTGCTATCTCGTGCTTGCCGCGCAGCCGGCCGAGTTCTTCGGCATCCCGTTTCTCAATGGCGGACAACAACGCGTCGCCGAACTGCCTGGCGCGGTCACATGCGGCGTTGGCGCGGGCCGCGAGGGACCGGAATCGGAAGGCCGGCGCCGGCGCGGACAGGCGGCCCAGCAACACGTCCAGATCCAGTCCTTCGGCCGTGGCCTGGACCAGCAGGCCCGGATCGATGCGGCGGCCGTAGAGGGACAGCGCACGGCTCACCCCCTCGATGTCGCGGCAGCTGCGCAGTTTCACGAGCCGATCGGCGAGCACGCTCCAGTAGCCGGCCAACCTGTCGTTGTGCGGGACGCAGAAGTACAACCGCGGAACGCCTGCTCCGTCGTGGGGCAGCGGATCGTCCGGCAGATCCTGGCCGCCCAGGCTGCTTTCCACCTCGATGACGGGATCCCACAGCTCGGCCGGCGTCTCGCTCTCGTCGGCCAGGCTCGCGAAGCAGGACGCCGCGCCCGCGTTCGTGCGCTCCGGCAGAGCCTCGCGGCGCTCACCGAGCAACCGGACCGCGAGATCGTACCGGGTGGAGGCGATCTCCAGGTTCGTCCGGTTGTCGCCGTTGTAGGCACTGCGGAACAAGGCGTCGCCCTCGCGAATGAGGTGGTCGAGGTAGCGCATGACGAGGGCCATCGCGTACGCCGAGACCCGGCCCCGGGCAATGAGATGCGGCTGGTACGGATATCGGTTCAGCCGCTCGATCTGCGCCTCGAACTCGGGGCTGACGGTTCCGTGCAGGAGCAGGTCGAGCATGTCCTGGACGCGCTGGACGGTCGCCTCACGCAGGGGTTTCGTCTGGAAGGCCTCCCACGGGGCGGCACCGGGGCGCAGCTTCGTCGGGTCGAACAGGAAGCGGAACCACCGTTCGGCCTCCTCGAAGCGGCCCGCCTCGCTGAGTCGCTGGGCGATCAGCAGCGGGGCGTGGAAGAACAGTTCCCAGTTGTAGTCGGCATACGCGCCGTCCACCGAGAAGTCGACGTCCGCGCGCGGCCACGGCAGGCTGACGCTCTGGGTCGGTTGATAGGAGGCGAAGAAGTCCACCTCTGCGGTGTCCAGATCGGATCCGGTGGTGAGCTCCTGGTTCTCGAAGCGCAGCAGCCGCGGTGTCCCACGGGATTCCAGGACGCGCAGGAATCCGGTGGCGTGCGGATGCCAGAACGAGCGGAAGCTCCACCCGGCCGGGTCGTCCGCCGGCTCGATCAGGTCCGGCACCCACCCCGTCCCGCCCGGGCCGGGCCGCGAACTGGTGACCATCGGCAGGGGTTTCCCGGTCAGGGCCAGCCGCAGGGAGTTCAGGGTGGGCGGTAGGTCCCCGGCGGCCGCGGGCCGGCCGGTCGGCGTGCCGTTCCCGGCCCGTTCGACGAACAGGGTCCTCCCGATGGCGGCCGCGGAGGATTCGTCCACGATCTTCGGGGTGGATCCGCCGGAGACGCTCACGTCCCGGGGCACGCTCAGCTGGTAAGGCCCGGGGGTCCGGGCCAGGATCCGGTCATCGCCGTGGACGCGGTGGTGGCCGTCGGGGGCCGTGGAGACCATGAGCTGGCCCTCGGGGACGGTGCCGGGGTGCTGGCCCGGGTCCGCGGTGGATGCGGACTCCTGAGTGACGGTTCCGTCGGCGAACAGCCGGAGCGTGCTGACCGGCTGCGGCACGGTGTGGTACGGGAAACACAGCTCGTCTCCGGTCACCCAGCCACTCGGCCAGCGGTCCTTGACCTCCGGCATCCAGGTGACGACGTCCGGCTTGAGCCGGAATCGCGGCCGGATCCGACCGGTCCTGGTGTGGTTGGTGGAATGCAGTTCAATGGTCAGCGAGTCGGCGTCGGTGCTTCTCGCCTCGATCCGCACCGCGTGCGACAGGTCGACCGTGCGGGGCAACAGGTCGTAGTCGATGTCGAAGTTGCTGACCGTGGGCGAGACGGCGCCCAGATCGATGGGCTTGTCCAGGGTCCCTTCGAAGGTCCGGTTCCAGACCATCGTGAAGGGAATGGTCAGCGAATTGGCATTACCGTTCGCCTCGCGTCCGGTCCCGGCGGTGACGGACGAGGAGTGCAGCAGGTGCCCGGCGCCGTCGCGGAAGTAGACCATGAACCGCGTCAGGTGGACGTCGTCGTTCGACCCGGCGAACAGCCGCGGCTCCCAGATGAGCTTGACCCGGGTGATCTGCTCGGCGTCGATCCGACTGGGGATGTCGTTGGCGAACAGCCACCAGCCGTTGGTCCTGTAGTAGCCGTCGGTGGGCTTGAGGAAGCCGATCTCCGCGTCGGCCCCGCCGCTGGTGTCGACGATCGCGGCGGTCAGCCGGCTGTCCTGCTCGATGCCGTCCGGGCCCCAGAAGACCTGCACCCCGATGCGCTTGATCCGGTCGGTGGGGTCGATGTCGACCGTCGGGAACTGGCTGGCCGGGAACTTGGTCCACAGCTGCTCGCCGCTGGGCGGATCGTCGAGCGGGACGGTGAACCGGAAACGGTCGCTGCGGGACACTGCGGACCAGCGCCCGTGCCTGCGGTCGATCCAGGCGAGGCTGACCTCGTACGTGGGTGAGTCGGCGTCGGTCGTGCCGGGCTCGCACCGGTCCTGCTCGGCGGTCGAGGCGGCAGCCATCTGCGCGCAGATGAGCCGGAGCCGTCCGAACGCGACCACGGCCAGGTAATGCGAGCCTTCGAGCTCGATGTCGAGCTGCTCCCACGCCGTCCAGCGGCCATCGGGATGCGGCAGCCGACGGCGGTAGAACAGTTTTTGGGGAAGGGTCCGGCTGCGGGCGAAGACGTGGGTGCCGCGCAGATCCGGATCGCGGAATCCCAGCGGCGAGTCGAAGTCGATCAGCTCCTGCTGGTCGACGATCGCGAGGATCTCCGGCCGGGCGACCTCCACGAGTCCGGCGACGTAACCGGCGAGTGCCTGCTCGGCCGACTCCGAGGTGAGGGGACCGGCCAGCAGATCCTCTTCGAGTCTGCGGAAGAGCGCGGTCTTGTCCGGCCGGACGTCGGGTTCGATCCAGTTCTCGGGGTTCACCCACACCCGGCGGTTGGCCTCCCACAACCGGTAGAGCCGCCGCCAGTCCCATTCGCGGTCGAACGAGTCCTGCTGGTCACCGCGTGCCGGTCCGATGTCGTAACCGAGCCGGGCGGCGTCGACGAAGCGCTGCACGGCGGCGTACGCGAACTGGATGCGTGAGGTGGGCATGCAGGCCGTCATCTGCACGTCGGTGAAGAGGTGCGAACTGATTGCCTCGGCCGACGGAAAGGCCGCTGTCCCGGCGCGGGTGGTCAGCCACGTGACCTGAGCGTCGCGGAGGCGTTCGCGTACGGGATCGTGGATCCGGGCGGCCGCCGCCAGCCACTCGTCCTCCGGATATCGGGACCGTAGTGCCGCCAGCGACCATTGGTAGATCTCGTCCGCGGTCGCGGTGGTCCAGCGTGCCACCGCACGCACGGGCAGGCCGATCCGGCGCGCTCGATCCGCCAGGTGCAACGCGTCGACGAGGTACACGCAGTCGGTGCCGGCGACGACCGCGACGTTGTCGTCCGCCGGGGTGGCACCGAGCAGCTTCAGGACTCCGTCGACCTCCTGCGGCGCCAGGTTGAGCAGGCTCGGCAGGCTGGTGACGGGAACCTGCCCACCCGTCACCAGGGCGAGCCACCGCGCCGGAGCCTCGACACCGTCCTGGCGTTTCCACAGTTCCTCCAGCGCCAGCAGCCGGCGCCAGGGGACGGCCCAGGTGCCGGTTTCGAGCGGCAGCGTGTTGAGGTCGATGCGGCGGGTGGCGTCCGCCGGTGCGGCGAACGCGGTCCAGGCCGACGTCGGAAGTCGCACGCCGCGGACCAGTCGTGCGGCCTTGTCGAGACGCAGCAGGCCGGCGGTCAGGGTGCCGGGCCGGAGGTCGTCGAACGAGCCGCTGCCCGACGAGACGAACACACGCAGGCAGTGGGCGCCGGGCTGACCGGCTGCGGCACCGGTGTCCGACCGGCCGGTGTAGCTGATCCGCAGCGTGACGACGCCGGGCGGGGCGGATCCCAGCTCGGTGAGGAAGTTGCTGAGCTCGGCGCGGTCCGCGTCGAGCCGGCCGATCCGGCCGGCGGCGTCGCCGTCGAGGACGACGCGGGTGACCGTGCCGGCCCGCAGGCTGACCTGCACCCGTCCGTCCGTCTCCACCAGCAGCCGGACCGGTTGCCCCGCGGTCCGCAGCCGGGCGATCGGCACGGCCGCGCTCAGGACCACATTGAAGTTCGCGGGGTCGATGGCGGTCGGCGGTGGGACGGCGGACCAGTCGAAGGACAGCGACGGCTCCAGCCGCTCCCGGACTGCCTCAACCGCTTCGGCACCGGGAGCCGGGACCGGTCCGACGGCCGGCACGTCGGCGTACCGGGCGGTGGTGAAGGACTCGGCGAGCCGTGGCGTCGACCCGTCCTCGGCGACCATCGCGCGCAGCAGGGAACGAGCCGGGTCGGCGGGATCGCCGAGGCGATGCAGGAGCATGGTGGCGGTGCCCTCCTCGACGAGGAAGGTACGCATGACCCACTGCACCACGAGCTGCTCGGACCGCAGCCGCCGCCGGGCCGCCAGCAGCCGTGGCCGCACACGACGTGCCGCCAGCAGCTGCCAGTCGTCGAGCCGCTGGGCCAGGTGAGCGACCGCATCGTCGCGACATCGGGCCGCCCATGCCCGCGCGTCGGGGTCGCTGAGGACGACGCCGCTGGGTGCGGCGAAGGCCCGCAGGGCGTCGGCGAGCACGGTGAGATCATCCGTGCCGGGACCGCTGATCGTGACGGCGGCGATGCCCCGAAGGGCCTGAACCACCGCGATGAAGGTCATCGTCGGCGACGCGGGGACCTCGCCGGCGCCAGGCGTCGGTGCCGCGGCACGCAGCTCCTGCTGCAGCCACACCGCCAGCGGATCTGCGAGGCTGTCGAGCGCCGCCGTCCATGCCGATGCGGCCCCGGCGTGCTCGGCGGCGGTGTACAGCTGCGGTTCCCATCCGTCGGTGACCGCCGCCGGCAGCAGTCCCCGGGCCTCGGCCTCGAGGTGCGGAAGAACGACGCTCCACGTCAACAACCGGGTCAGCCGGTCCACCGCGGATTCAGGCGGGCGGCCGGTCGCCGTCACCAGCCGTACGTTGCTGAGCAGCTCGGCGAGGTCCGCTCGCAGGGCGGTGCGGACGTCGGACGGGCCGGGCTGTGCGGTCGCGTCGGCGGCGGTGAGGTCGCGGTGCAGCTTGAGCAGTTCGAGACCCGCCTGGGTCGCCGAGGGCGAGAGCGGCGGTGCCGGATCTGCCGTGACGATGTACCGGGCCTCGGCGATCTCCAGCGGCCAGCGTCCCGCTCGTTCGGCGAGATCCACCAGGGCCACGGCGTCCCGCAGCCGTTCCTGGGGGCTCATGCTGTCGCCCTGGCGGGGCAGCGGCCGCAATCCCTGCAGATCGATGAGATCCACCAGCTCGTCCGTCGACAGGCGCAGCGCGTCGGCCAGCCGGGCCACCCGGAACACCGCCGAGACAGAGCTGCGGAACGCGGCTGCGGGGTCCGGCGCCGCCATGATGGCGGCCGGGCCGCTCAGCTCCGCGACGAAGCCGCGGGCGAAGGCGACACGGATGGCGTCGAGGCCGGCGGCGACGCGTTGGTCGATCTGCGCCGACAAAAGATCGGCCAGTTCGCCGCCGCCGACACCGTAGGTGCCCGGATCAGGCGGGTCGAAGGTTGCCGAGCCGAAGAGGGCCTCGAAGGGTGAGCGCGCGCCCCGGGCTCGCAGTGTCACCGGCGGCGTCGGCTCGGGATCCCGGAACAGGGCGAGCAGGACGTCCGGGCCCAGGCCGAGGCGTAGCTGCAGGAACCGCAGCAGCCCGAGCGCGTCGAGGGTCTTCGGCTCGAGTCTGGGTCCGGCCCAGCGCAGTGCCTCGTCGAGCTGCTCGGCGGTCCACCCGAGGTGCCGTCGCAACCGTTCGAACTGGCTCAACCGCTGGAGCACCGCACAGAAATGCGGCCGGTCGACGACCAGTCGCAGCGTCTCGAGATCGCAGGAGTCCAGGGGGAGCAGGGCGATCGACGCGGGCGACGCCGCGTCCGGTGCGCGCACGTAGCGCGTGTCGAGGGCGGCTTCCAGGGTCGCGTAGTCGGGGACTCCCGCCCGTTCGAGCGCGGCGACACTCGGACCGGTTCCGGCGACGGCTGCCGCCGCAACTTCGGGTCCCCAGCTGCCCGCGATCCGGTGCGGAGGTCGTACCAGGAGGCGGTATTCGGCGGGGCCGAGGTCGAGCGTGTGCGCGGCGAGCGCCCGGATCGCGGCATCGTCCGGGGCGTCTGGCGCGGACGTGGCGAATCGCCAGATGTCGAGAGCGAGGTCCTGGCCGGGCGGATCGAGCTGGTCGCGGGCGCTGCGGGCCCGGTCGCGGGCATAGTCGTACGGCAGCGGCCACGGATAGGTGGCGCCGCTGAGCCGTGCGAGAACCGTGGCGCCGGGTTCGTTCTGCGGCAGCGCCCGGCGTTCGGCGGAGGTCCCGGCGGATTCGCGTTCCGGTGCGGCACACGCGTCCGAGGACGGCGTCCCCTGGTCGTCCGGGATCGGTGGCTCCTGCGGCTCCTCGTCGTCCCGGCAGCCGCACTCGTCCACCGGGGTGTCGTCGGGTGGCGGCTCGGCGGCGGCGACGAGGTCACCCAGCAGCTCGTTCACCAGGTCGATGTGCGGGACCTCGATGGTGGTGTTGGCGCAGCTCAGGCGCACCAGCGGGACGTCGGGACGGCGGGCGGCGAAGTGCGTGAGCAGCGACTCGCCGCCGGCGTCGGGATCGGCGGTGAACCGGCGCAGGAACACCAGCAGGTCGAAGAGGTAGGCGGCCGGGCCGAACACACTGCGACAGTCGCTGCAGGAGCAGAACGACCGCTGCGATGCTCCGAACAGCCGGTCCCAGGTGAGTTCGAGGTCGGTCTGCGAGCCGAGGCCCAACTCGTCGACCGCCTGCCGGCGTTGCCGGTCGGTCAGGCCGGTGCGTTCGGGAGCGACGAACCAGGCGCGGTGGAAGTCGTTGGACAGCGCCGCATGGGTGTAGCTGGCCAGCGCGGCCCGGCGCCGGGCCCGGCCGTACGCCGCTGCTGCGTCCGCGTCGTCGCCGTCGAACGCGGGCGTGAAACGGCGGACGAACTCCGTGCGGCCGAGGGAAACGATGCTCGAGGCAGAGCGCAGCCCGGCGTCCAGGAGCAGCGCGGCCGGGATCAGCGAGCCGGCTACCGGGGTCAGTCGCTGCACCGCCCGGAGGGTCGCGGCGACGTCGGCACCGGCGGCTGCCGGCAAGGCGTGCGGATGCTGCGCCTGGAAGTCGCGCAGCGGTGCCGAGATGTCAAAATCGCGGTGGCGGTCGAGGAAGTCCCGCGTCCGGCGGGCCCACGCCTTCGCCGGTGTGCTGCTTTCGACCAGGGCGCGGAACACCCGGTCGGGAAATCGCTGCTCGAAGCGGCGGTGCAGTTGCCGGGCATAGCCACGCAGCCCGGGACCGGCGGTGCCCGGCACGTCGGCGTCCCGCAGCCAGGTCTCCCACTGCTCGGTGGTCCAGCCCGCGAGGTCCGCCGACGACCGGATCTCGCGGCCGTCGAACAGGCGATGCAGGGCACGCGCCAGATCCACGTCGAGGCCCGCGGTGTCGGTGACGTCGAGGAGGAATCGCAGCGCGGGGTCGGCGTCCGGGTGACCGGCCGGGTCGAGCAGGTCCGCACCGAGGGTGTGCCGGGCATCCGCGTCATCGACCCTGAGCGCGAGGAGGTCCGCCAGCGAGCCTCGGCCGAAGTCCCGCGCCGCGGTCTCCCCGCGCAGCGCATGCAGGGCGGTGCGCTGCGTCTCGGCGGCGTGGGACAGGACCGAGCGGGACACGTCGCCACGCTCGACGGCCTGGCGCAGGGCCTCGGCGGGCATCGTCGGCCCGCGGGTCGCGGCGAGGGCGAATGCCGAGGCCTCGTCGATGCCCAGCCGTTCGGCCAGGCGCGGGGTCTCGGCGTACCTGACGAGGGTCTCGACCGGCACTGCCGTGCGCTCGGCGAGATAGGCGATGTCGTCCGCGGTGAGCTCGCCCGCGGGAGCGGCACCCGGCCCGCCGAGCAGGTCGTACACCGAGCGCCGGACGCGATCGTAGAGCGATGGCGCGCCCACCGAGGTGGCGGGCAGGACCACGATCGGTGCCCGGCTCTCCACCAGCGGCGTCTCATGCTCGTCGAACACGACGATCCGAAGATCAGGGGAGCGGGCGGCGAGCAGGGCGGCCGTATCGTAGGTTAGCGTGCAGCTCCCGGTGTCGTCGGTGACCGACCAGGTCAGGACCTGCGTCGTTCGTAAGGTGACCTCGACGAGCCAGGTCCGGACGCCCGGGACCGGCCGGCCGTCGGCCAACCGCACGAAGCCGTCGATCGACGTGGACCCGGCCCGCTGGTCGGGACCGCTCCGATAGGCGTGCACGCGCAGCGGGGCGCCGGGCCGCCAGGGTTGCAGGAGCGGCGTTCGGCCCTGGTCGGTGCCGTGCCGCCAGGAGAACCACACCGCCTCGGGCGCGCCGTCCAGGACCAACCGGAACCGGCCGTCACCGTCCATGACCGCGCTGCCGACGTGCCGTTGCAGCTGATCGTCCGCATAGGCGTCGATGGCGATGGCGGTCGTGTCACTCCAGAGTGCGGGTGCGACCACCGTGCCCGGCACGGCCGGACCAGAGATCTGCGGCCGGATCACCGGCATCGGTGCCCCGACCGGCGCCGGCCCTTCAAGGGGCGGTGGCGCCGGCAGCTCGGCAGGCGTCTCCGCCGGGCGTGGCAGCACCTGGAACGAGGCACGTTCGCCCGCCCGCAACTCCGGGCGTGGCCGAGCGCCGGCGCACCGCAGGTACACCTCGTACTCGATCAAAGTCGATGGGGGCAGCGCCGGGAACGTCGCCGTGTAGTACGCCGCCTCGTTCCCGCTGTGACTGTGCAGCAGCCGGAGGCGCTGCCACGGGCCACCCTGCCGGCGATAGCGCAGGTGAACGACTGGGTCCACCGCGCTCGCGGAGATCCCGACGGTGACGCCCGGCGCAGCCGTGTGTTCGATACCCGCGGGTGCCGGGGCGTCCGCCGTACCGAACCAGATGTCGACGTCGCCAAGCCTGTATCGCGGCATGCAAACAGCCTTTCCGGCACGGATGCCCGTCCACCAGCGGCGCTTGTCCGGCTGCTATGCCTCCGCGTCCGCTTGCGCCAGCCGGAGCACGACGACCGAGAAGGTCTGCTTGAAGCGCGTCAGGAAACGCTCGTAGAGGCGGAACTCCCGGGTCTCTCCCTGACCGATCCGCAGGAACTCCAAGGTCGGAGGTTCCCCCACCGCTCGGTCGATCTCGTCTCCGCCGAGCGACAGCACCAGAGCCTCGTCGTCCGGCAGCACACCCGACCGGTGCACCGGCCCGCCCTCGAGCAGGCCCTCGACCGCCTTGAGCGGGAAGTCGGCCGCACCGGGTCCCCGGGTGTGCAACTGGGTGTAGACCTCCTGCCCGGCGACGATCACGTACCCGTTGCGATAGCCCTGACTGTCCAGGGCGGCCACGGCGCGTGCGACCGCGGCCACCAGCCCGTCGGGGAACGGCTGCTGGACGTCGATCGGAGCGTGGAACCCGTCCCCGCCCCGCAGGACGGCGTCCCGGATCGCCGTACGGAAGACCGCCTCGTCGTCCTCGCGGGCGAGTTGCTGAGCGGCCCGGCGCGCGCGCAGACGCGCGTTGGAAAGATCCGCGTCCTCGGTCTGGAGCTTGGTGAGAAAGAAGTCCTCGGAGAGCTCCCGCAAGGGCTCGTGCTCTTCGTCGATGGTGCCGTTGACGTAGTCCAAGCGGTTCCTCGCCACGGTCCGGACGGTGGCCGCAAGTGCTTGCTCCGGGATCACCTTGTGGGAGAGGCGGGAGTTCTCGATCTCGGTGTCGACAGCCTCTTCGATCTGGCTTCGCTGAGCATCGGTCCAATTGAGTCCGGTCATCGGTGAGGTCCCTTTCCGCTGTGCCGACGATGGTCACCCGCGGACCGTCACCGTGCCGTCACGACCCCGTCACCCCTGTCCACCGACCGGGTGGAGCACGGACCCCGAGATCGCGTCGAGTCGGCCTGGCGACTGTTGGGTTGACCTCGCGGTCCGCGACGGCGAACGTACGGGGGCGTGCGTCTCTGCCCGGGGGTTGCGATGCTGGTTCAGTCACCACACACTGCCGCCCTCGGAGTCGGATCACGCCCCGATGCCGAGCAACCGATCTCGGGCCGCAGCTACTACGTCCGCCTGCTCGATGGCTTCTGCCTGGAAGAGGACGGACACCCCCTGGCAGCGCCCAAGGCGGTACGCCGGCTGATGGCTTTCGTGGGAGTCCGGGGCCGGACCAGCCGGAGTGAGATCTCCGGCAACCTGTGGCCCGATGTCTCCGAGACGAAGGCCCAGGCCTGCCTCCGGACGACGCTGTGGCGGCTGCGGCAGACCGCCCAGGAACCCATCGTCGTCGGCGACGAGACGCTCTCGCTCGCATCCGTCGTCACGGTCGACCTTTCGGCCTTCGTGACATCGGCCCAACGCGCCCTGGAACACGTGTCCCGGGGCCCGGATTCGGCACAACGGCAGACCGTCGAACACAGCATGGTGGACGTCGGTGAGCTGCTACCGGGGTGGTACGACGACTGGGTGTTGTTCGAGCGGGAGCGCCTGCGTCAACTTCAGCTGCACGCCCTGGAGGCGATAGCACTGCGGCTGACGGCGGAGGGATGCCACGCCCAGGCCGTCGAAGCCGCTCTGGCCGCCGTTCGGCTGGAGCCGCTACGGGAAAGCGCCGTCCGCGTGCTGATCATCGCGCACCGCGCGGAGCACAACATCGTCGAGGCGGTGCGGTGCTACCGACAATTCCACGACCAGTTGCACCGAGAACTCGGCGTCACGCCCACCGCAGAACTGACCCGCTTGACATTCGGTGTCACCGGTCTATGAGAGTTTGTCCACTGCCTTTCGGAGACCTGCACGGGCGCCGTTGCGTTGTCGGATTGATGGACGCGTTGAACCGCGGCTCTACCGAGCTCAGACTGCCCGGGCGAGCTCTGTGAACGCCGCGGTCACCCGCACGGCGGGCGTGGCATCGATACCGAGCTCGTAGTGGCCGCGGCGGAGGTTCTGTATGAAGGCGTGCCCGGCGATGATCACCTGCGCTGTCCGATCGATTTGCAACCCGCGCATCGGTCGTAGTCGCTGCTGGAGCTTACTGTGATCAGCTTCTATCAGGTTGTTCGCATACTGCTCGACGTGGTGCCACGCCGACGGGATCAGCTCGGCGAGCACGGCCGGATAGATCGCCGGCGCGTCGGTGACCACCTTATTCGGCCTAACCTTCAGCATGCTCAGTGCCCGCCGGAAGAGCCGACGGGCAGCCTCGGCATCCCGACGTGGCGAGACCAGCACGTCGATGATCTGCCCAAACTGGTCGACCACGCGGTAGACGTACCGCCAAACACCGTTGACCTTGACGTACGTCTCATCGACATACCACCTGTTGCCAGGGGCGCGACGGTTGACTTCACGCGTGCGCTCCGAATGTTGAAGGTGGTCGCGAGCGAGGTGGTCACTGACGCGGCACCGGTCTACCCGGCCGTTCTCGAAGAACTGGTGCTGGCGGCGTGGCACCACGTCGAGCAGTATGCGAACAACCCGATAGAAGCAGACCACCGTCAACTCAAACGCCGACTGCGACCAATGCGCGGGCTACAGACCGATCGCACAGCGCGGGTCGTGATCGCCGGGCACGCCTTCCACCAAACCTGCGCCGTGGCCATTACGATCTCGCAGTCGACATCAACCCGGCAGCGTGGGTCGCCGCTGCGTTCACCGAACTCGCCGAAGCGAGCTGACGCCTGTCCTCGCGGAGATCGGCGCGTCCACCGATGTCGCAACGCAACGGCGCTGGCCTCGCTCGGATACCTCGAGCCGTTCTTGGACGCGCACTCCGGATGGCCTGATTTGTCTCGCGATTATTCGCCGCGGCGCCGGCGCGGTGATCCGTTGACGGGCGAGGCGACCAGCGCCGGGTCGGTGCTTGAGCTTGTCGTGATGGGCCTCGATCGGATTGTTGGCGTTCTGCTCGACGTGGAGCTACGCCGACGGCACCGGCTCCTCGAGCACGGCCGGATAGACCAGCGCGGCGTCGGTGACGACCGCTGCCGGCGTCATCTTCAAGTCCGTAGCGCCCGGGTGACGAGGCACGTTTGACGCTCGTGCCCGGCACCGGGACTGGACTGGGCTGGCCGACCGTGGTGGCCGCGCTGGTCGACGGCTTCAGCCTCGTCGTCGAATCCCAGCCCTGTGTGCCTCCTGTGCTGCCGCATGCCAATCAAGTTTCATCGCTCGCACTGATGTGCTAAACCATTGCCATGCCGATCAGATCGCTCAATCACGGAAGCGGAAAAGTCCTCTTCTCGCATGGACCCGTAGACATCATGCCGGGCCCGGGAGGCCATCTGCTCAGGGTCAGCTTCGACGTCAGCGGTGATTGGCTCAAAGGCTTGGAAGTCGCCCAGACGCTGATCACGGGAGACGTGTGGTGCAACAACAGCCCAGCGTCGCCCTGGGTCGGAGCCCTCGTGCCACGGGTGCTGACCTTGCGCCCCTTGTCAACCAGTAGCTGGCTCGCAGTGCAGGTGTACGACGACCAGCTTCTGGCTTTGGAGAAAGCGCGCAGTGATCAGTCGTTAGACCTTCGCATCGACATCCAGTCGACTCTCCTACACCCCAGCGAAGGTTTCTATCCTGTGGCCGAGGACCAGGTCACAGCGTCCATCGGTTCGTTCGACTGGGCGAGAGTCCTCGATCGCGTCGGTCTGCAGACCGGCCTTCTGATCCGAGTGGCTGGTCCGTTCGTGGATTCGAACGCACAAGTCGCGCTCGCCGACAGCATGGAAGATCTGCCCTCCTTGGCTCAGGCAGTGTCGCGGCTGCGTCAAGCACGCGCGCAGCTTGGAGAAGGGCGCTGGGAGCAGTGCATCGCGACCTGCCGGCGGGTGCTGGAAAACCTCAAGCGGATCGGGCCGCCGCTACCGACCGCGAAGTCCATTAGGACCCAAGCGGACCCAGAGAAGCTGAATGAGGCGGAGCGGTGGGCCGCGCTCTACTACGCCACCGCTGCACTCACTCAGCCCGCGCACCACGATGACACGGTAACGCTCGGCTTCTCGTTCAGCCGGGAGAAGGCTGAGGCGGTGCTTGCCGCAACGGCGGGCTTGCTGAACGTCTACACCTCAGTTGGCGCTCCGCAGCGCGAGTGAGCCGAATAACGATGAGGCCCGCAGCGCCAGGAGAAAGAAGCGGTGCTGCGGGACGGAATCGGGAGCGCGTGCCAAATTCCGGCACGGCTGGCCCTTCGAACCCGCGCGACGACAGCAGACACCGCCGGCGCGATGGCGGCGACAAAGTAACGGGGTACCGCCCGGCCTCGAGCCGACTCCGCTAGGTCAGCGACAATCCAAACGGAGGCGGACGGCCATGGACGGCCAGCGCCGGGCGGGGAACCGCCGCCCGCGCAGCGTCTCAGCCCTATCTTGGCGGGCCTCCGCCGGTGAATTTGGCCCAGGAACCGGAAGCCCCCTGGGCGCTCTGCTCTGCTCCTAGCCATGACGGGTTTGGCCGGCTGCAGCCGCGACTCGCCGGAGCCGCAAGTACGTCCGTCGCCAAGCAGAACGGTGTCAGTCCTGCCGGCCAGCCCCAAAGCGCCTTCAAGCCCCAGCCCGACCCAATCGCCGTCGCCGGCACCAATGGGCAACACCGTCACCCTCGACTGCCACGGTCAAGACTACGGCAACCATGAGGTGACCGTTCAGTCCGGCGCGAAAGGCCGTCCGGACTTCTCGTCGGTATGGCGTAGAAAGTTCATCTCGTGTGACCTGGTATTGGTTGACAACAGTCAGGTGCATATCAGGCCGATTACGGCCGTCGAGAAGGCCGTAGATCGCCTGGCCGGGCGTGACGGTGACATCGGCTTCTTCTACGAGGAATGCGCGGCCGTCGATCCTGATGACGTATTCACTCAACCCGGTTTCAAGATCGGTAAGGAGAACTTCGCGAATACCACCGCAACCTTGACGCTCTGCCCAAATCACCCATACGCTGCCGAATGGAAATCCGCACTGCGGCGTGGCCGCCAGGAGGACTCATTGGAGCGAGCCGGACGGATTTTCGGGTCAGGCACATACCGGGTTGGCAAGGACATTAAGCCCGGCACCTACGTCGCTCGCGACGTAGACGGGTGCTACTGGGAACGGCAGACCCGCAACGGCGACGTTATCGACAACGCCTTCGTCATGGCAGCCAGCCGAGTTCAGGTCACGATCCGGTCCACCGACTACGGCTTCCACACCCAAGGATGCGGCACGTGGCGGCACGCCTGAGGGACTAAGCGCCAGAATCGGCACAGGTCCGTATCCAGCGCTTGCTATTGCTAAAGGATCGTCGTTCGGAGCCGGACGCTGGTCAGGAAGAATCCCGGCATCAACGGGGTCATGGCCCGGGACACCAGTGGCGCATCTGATGATTGCGGTCGGGGAGCAGTAGCCGACCGCGACGGCGCGGACCGCCGCGCTGACCACGACCGGCAATCGATTCGCACGACGCGCGGGCGCGTGATCCGCTGAATGTGCGACCGCTGTACCTGTACTGCGGCCGTTGGCCGCCGGCCGATCCCGAACCAAGGGTTCTGCCGAGGCCACGCGCTCTGTCCTTCTGTTGGGGGAGGGAGGATGGCGAAGCGGTTACGCTATGAGCAGTTGAAGGTCGACGACCTGCCCTAATGGGCTATCGTTTGTGTCGATCTTGGGACACGACCCCCCCCGGGCATGCGACGATCGGCGCCAGACGGCGTGTGTAGCCGACGGCGATAGACCCTTTTACTCGGCCGGGTATGCTGATCAGCGACCAGGGAAAACACGCGTGAGCATGCCGCTGGGCCGCCTGACTACTGGGGGTCAAGGGGTCGCAGGTTCAAATCCTGTCAGCCCGACAGCGAAGGGGTCCTCGCAGGTCACAGACTTGCGAGGACCCTTTTTCGTGTCTGACGACGTCACCGGGATCGAGCACGCCGCTTGTAGACCTCTTGACTCGGCAGGTGACGAGAGATGCCCCTACTGAAGCTCGATCGACTGTGCGAAGGCCTGGAGAAGGGTGACTGGGCCGGCTTTCTGCGCGACTGGGACCGTGCCCTGCGGGCCGGAAATCACCCGGAGACGACGCGCTACAACTACCTCCTGGCCGCCGCCCAACTGGCGAAGTACCTGACCGCCGAATCACCCGATCCGGACTCTGATGACGCCGGACAAGACCCGACCCTAGTGACGAAGGCGCACATCGAATCATTCCAGGCTTGGATGATCGAAACCCGTTCGGCGTCCACTGCCCTGAACAAGCACAAGAGCCTCCAGCAGTTCTTCAAGTACCTCCGCGAAGAGGAGGAGTTCGACCGGTCGCCGATGGAGCGGGTGAAGCAGCCGCAGACCCCGCAGAAACTCGTCCCGGTCATGGGCGACGACGACACGAAGAAACTGCTCGACGGCACCAAGGGCAAGTCATTCATGGCGTTGCGGGACGAGGCGCTGATCCGGCTGTACTACAACACCGGTGCCCGGCTGTCGGAGATCGGGAATCTGTTGCTGACCGATCTGGACATGAACACCGAGTCCGTCCACCTCCATGGCAAAGGTGCCAAGGACCGGCGGGTCCGGTTCGGACGGAAGACCTCCCGGGCGATCGCACGCTATCTGCGGGCCCGCGCAAAACGCAAAGGCGCCGCCGATGTGCCGCAATTGTGGATGGCGGAACGAGGTGGCCGTCCGTTGACCCCGAACGGCATCAAGATCATGCTGAAACGCCGTAGGGCTGCCGCTGGGGTGACGGATACGCACCCGCATCGGTGGCGGCACAACTTCGCCCATGAATGGCATCGGGCCGGCGGGAACACCGGCGATCTCATGCTGCTGCTCGGGTGGGCGTCTGACGACATGCCCCGTCGCTACGGTGCCAGCGCGGCGGCGGAGCGGGCGCAGGAGTTGCAGGTGCAGATGGGCATCGGCGAGAAGGTCTGATCAGGTCCACCGGCTGCGGCGGCGCGTGTCGGCCGACGCACAGCCGAGGACGCGGGAGCGGCAGGGGAGGGGATAGGGGAAGACAACCGCGGACAACTTCCGGCCGCTGCGGGGAGCTCCGATGATCGAAGGAGCGCCGCGCGTGAGGATGTGTGGCGCCGCTACGTGCCCTTGCACGTAGTCAAGGAGTCCATCGCATGGGCTCGGCGAACGTCTGCGAGGTGGATGTGCTCGATCTGCAGAAGGTCTGTCACGATCTGCCACCCGCCTGGTTCGACTACCTACGGGACTGGGACCGGATGCTGCGCTCCGGGAACTACTCGGAGACCACCCGATACAGCTACCTGCTGGCCGGTGCGCAGCTGAGCCGGTTCCTGGTCGACAACGCTGGGCGGCTGAGTGCCGAGGACGCGGCGGAGGATCCGACGGAGGTTGAGCGCGGGCACATCGAGGAGTTTCAGGCGTGGATGGTGCATACCCGTTCGGCGTCGACGGCTTCGGACAAGCACAAGGGTTTGCAGCAGTTCTTCCGGTGGCTGACTGAGGAAGAAGATCTGGAGCGGTCCCCGTTGGCACGGGTGCGGCAGCCGAAGACCGCCCAGACGCTGATTCCGATCCTCGGTGACGATGACACCGCGAAGATCCTCGCCACCTGCAAGGGCAAGGACTACATGTCGCTGCGGGACGAGGCCATCATCCGGCTGTTCTACAACACCGGGGCACGGCTGTCGGAAGTCGCCGGGGCGCAGCTGGAGGACGTGGACCTCAACAGCGACTCGCTGCTGTTTCACGGCAAGGGCATGAAGGACCGCCGGGTGCGGTTCGGCCCGAAGACCGGCCACGCGGTGACCAAGTTCCTGCGGGGCCCGCAGCCGGCGCAAGGCGGCCCCGTCGACGGCGATGTGGCTGCCGGCTCGAGGCGCGGTGCCGCTGTCGAGCAACGGCATCAAGCTCATGCTCCGACGGCGCGGCGTCTTGGCTGGGGTGGACAACGTCCATGCGCATCGGTGGCGGCACAACTTCGCCCACGAGTGGAAACCGGGAGACGTAGACTTGGACGTGGAGTTCACCCACCGAGACGAGCAGTGGCAAGCCGAGTTTGTCCAAGGGCTCAGCTATGGCTACGACGGTCGACGGGTGTTCAAGCAGGCGTTGGTCGGCCGCAAACGCGGCGTGCAGTTCACGTACGACCGGCACGACGACGCCGATTTCCCGATGACGTTGCTGTGGCGCCGTGGCGAGGACCTGCAGACGGCGATGCACCGTCTCCACGCAATCCCCATTGATCCCACGGCAGCAAGAGCTGACCGGGACGCCATGCTGCCCCGAGTTTCTCGGGATGGAGCGTTGGCTGCCTCGTCTCTATCGCGAGCAACTCGTTGAAGCTGTCGACGCCGGCGCCATCCGTTTGGAACGGCTGCCGCTCGCCGACAGGGAGGTCAAGGATCCGAAGGCGCTGGCACATCTGAACGGACGCTGGTCGTCGACCAGTCCGCTGCACCGAGCAGGAAACGCCGTTTTCGCATATCTGCTCGAGCGCGGTACCGAACCAGCGATGGTGCATCTCCACGGACGTGACGTCGAGAACGACGTCACGCCATACTTCGCAGGGTTCGGCCTGCGCTACCTCGATGCCATGCAGCGATGTCTCACTGAGCACGGCGGCAAAGAGTGGATCGAAGTAGTCCCCCCGCCCTCCGGGGGGACTTGCTCGCGCTCAGGATCATCGCCGTCTCGCGTGCGCGGCTCGAGACGCTCAGATGGGCGTGAACGAGGCCGCTGCTACTTTGAGGCCTCACGGAACGGTTTGTGACAGTTCCAGAGCTAGCCGGGGCACCAGCAAACCGGCAGGTTATTGGTTTTGGGCCGCCTCGATGTCGGCGATGAAGCGGTCGACGGATGACCGGCGAAAGCGGACGTATTTCCCCAGCCGAAAGCCTTGGGGGCCGTTTCCCGCGGATCGCCACTTGCGCAGCGTCCCCACTGGGATTTTCATTAAGGCGGCAACCTCGTCGATCATTAGTAGGTCGTCGCGTGGCTAAAAATTTCCTTTCCCGGCATGCGGTTTCCCCTCTCTGTCAGTGTTGGGTGCTTTCATGGTTGCATCTGGGCGGAAAGGTCGCATGCGATTGTGTACCTAAAAGGTGATGCTCTGCGCGGAGGGATGAAGCATTGGGGCGGAAGGGGGATTTGCGTTGCGAACAGGCAGCCTGCTACAAAGGTTGTGGATGCTGTAACATGTGTCTTCGCAACCTGCCAGTGTTGGGGCCAAAGATCGGCTCCGCCCTTCATTGACTGTTTTTCCGTGTGGTCGAAATGTGTTTGGTTCCGTCCTCGATTGTAGAACTGGCGAGTCAAGGGCTCGTTGTTCCGAAGGGTAGCTCCCTTTACTCGGGTGATTCCTAGGATGCTTCCTGGGGTGTCGGCCTGAGGGCAGCTATTCGGGTGTGCGTCCGCTTTCGACCCAGACGTTGCCGCTACGGCGCCCCGGCGGACGCGCTGAATCAGCCTGCCAGGCGGGTGCATGCCTTTGCGGTGGGCTCACTCGTATTGGCTGCCCGTGCAATCCTCAAAGGCACGCCTGCCCTGATCGCCGGGCTGACGCGGGGTAGCACATCAGGAGGTCGCCGGGCGGTTGTTCCTGGCGGCGCGTACGGTTCTATACCACCTGCGCAACCTGTTCACCAAGATGGGCACCGGCTCCCGCCGCGAGTTGCGCGCCGCGCTACCCCCAGCGGCGAGATGACTCCGTCGGCGCCCCGGGCAAAGCACGGCGGTTGCCTGACCCGCCCCCCTTCAGCCACCGCCGGCCGGCGTGACTGTGCACTTTGGCGGACTCGATGTCAGCCGGTCGCAGAAAGGATGGTCAAGACACGAGCCAACCTTGCGCGGAGGCATCATGGACATCGTCGCCGTCGGCCGAGAGAGCTCCGTCTCGGCTGAATTGCCGGACACTGCGATGATCAACGCCCAGAGCCGCGAGGAGATCGAACGACTTGCCGCTGGGCTCGTCGCCGAGCAAGCCGCGCTGCGGCGGGTGGCCGGGCTGGTGGCGCGCGACGCCCCACCCGGTGAGGTGCTCGAAGCGGTCGTCACCGAGGCGGCGGGTCTGGTCGGTGTCGGGTTCACGACGCTGTTGCGCTTCGAGCCCGACGGGGCGACGGAGGTCGTCGCGGTGCACGATCCGCCGGAGGGTGTCGCGGTGGGCCTGCGTGCCCCGGCCAAGGGCGACGGCGCCACTCAGCGTGTCTGGCGTACTGGGCGGCCGGCCCGCGCGGACCGGCTGCCGGACATGTCGGGGGCGTGGGCACAGTTGGCTTCCGGTCGTGGTTTCCTGTCCAGTGCCGCGGCGCCGGTCCTGGCCGAGGACCGTTTGTGGGGCGTTCTGGTCGCGGCCGGGCGTGGTGCTCTGCCGTCACAGATCGAGGAGAAACTGGCGCGTTTCGCGGGGCTGGCCGGCACAGCGGTCGCCAGTTCTCAGGCGCGGGCCGACGTTCAGGCGCTCGCCGATGAACAGGCGGCATTGCTGCGGGTTGCGGAACTGGTCGCCCGTGGTGGACCGTCGGATGCCGTGTTCGAGGCCGTCGCCGCTGAGGCGCAGCAGCTTCTGGACGGTCAGCCGATGATCCTGGTCCGCTTTGAACAGGACGCGGCGATGATGGTGATCAGCCCGAGCGATGGGCCGACGCCATCCGGAATCCGGATCGAGTACGCGTCCGGCACGATGCCGGACCGTGTCCGGCGGACGGCGCGGGCGGTGCGGGTGGACGATTTCAACGTGGAGCCCAACGCTGCCTTCGCCCGCCGTCACGGTCTGACTGCCGGGGTTGCGGCGCCGATCGTGGTGGAGAGCTGTGTATGGGGGATGCTCGCTACCACCTCGGCCGACGGGCCGCTGGTGCCCGGCATCGAGGATCGCCTTCAGCGGTTCGCCAATCTGGTCGGCACCGCCGTGAGTAACGCGACGAGTCGCGCTCAACTCGTCGCTTCGCGTGCACGGGTCCTGTCGACGGCTGACGAGACACGACGGCGGCTGCAGCGCGATGTCCACGACGGTGCGCAGCAACGCCTGGTCCACACCGTCATCGCGTTGAAGCTGGCGCGGCAGTCCCTCACCCAAGGCGACATGCCGACCAGCATCGACCGCGTTGAGGAAGCACTCCTGCACGCCCAGCGGGCCACTGACGAGCTGCGGGAGATTGTCAGCGGGATCCTCCCGGCGGCGTTGACCCGCAGCGGCTTACGCGGCGGCGTGGAGTCACTGCTGGCCGACCAGCCACTGCTGGTAGATGCCGACGTCGAAGTGCCGCGGATGGCCGTAGAGGTCGAGACCACCGCGTACTTCATCATCGCTGAGGCGCTTACCAACGTCGTCAAGCACGCCGATGCCGGCCGGGTCTGGGTTCGTGCCGGTCTGCGCGCCGGCGCATTGCACGTCGAGGTGGGCGACGACGGCGTAGGTGGTGCTCACGCGGGTAACGGCTCTGGTCTGACCGGCTTGTTCGACCGGGTCGAGGCGCGCGGTGGCCAGCTGCAGGTGATGAGCCCGCCCGGGCGCGGCACGACGATCCGGGCAGTACTACCGGCCGGCGAACCGCATGTTCCCTTGCCGGGCAAGCCTGTGTCGAGACGCTTTGCTTAACGTCTTGCTGCAGCCACATGGACACTGCCGAGGTTGGGCAGGCGATTCGGAAGACATGGCGCCGGTAATCATGAGGGCAAGCGCGGGCGTGGAATGACCGCAGAAGAAGTTCACGAAATGGGCGCTTGTTCGTCAGACTGCGTCGAGCGCAGATCTTGGCCTTGAAGGAAGTAGTGAGCCCCGCCCCCGCGCCCTCGGCGGCGAGGGCGCCGCCGTTCGCGCCTTGCGCGCCGACCAGTCAACCCGATAGGACCGGGCCGCGGCCGATCTTAGTCGGCCTCCCACGGCGGGATAGCCTTTGACCAGCGTGCTCCTTCGGATCGCGGAGGGACGTGAATCTTCAGGTTCAGCCGGGCAGGCGGGGGGCGTTCAAGGATGCTGGCAGGCCGGCAGGTCGAACGGGACGTACTTGACCGGGTGGTCGCGGCGGTTCAGGGCGGGCAGGGTCGTGCCATCGTGGTGCGCGGCGAGCCCGGGGTCGGTAAGACGGCGTTGCTGGACCATTTGGCCGACCGGACGTCTCGCGCGGGATGCGGGCTGGTGCGCGTGGCGGGTGTGCAATCGGAGATGGAGCTTGCGTTCGCCGGGTTGCATCAGCTGTGTCTGCCGCTGCTGCATCACGCCGAGCGGCTGTCGGCGCCGCAGCGAGACGCCCTGCACACGGCGTTCGGGATGGCCACGGGTCCGCCGCCGGATCGGTTTCATGTCGGCTTGGCGGTGCTCAGTCTGCTGTCGGCGGCTGGGGGTGACCGTCCGCTGATCTGTGTAGTGGATGATGAGCAGTGGCTGGATGAGGGCTCGGCGCAGGTGCTGGGGTTTGTCGGGCGCCGGCTGTTGGCCGATCCGGTCGGGCTGATTTTCGGGGCCCGTGAGCCTGGTGCTGAGCTGGCCGGGCTGCCTGAGCTGAGGGTCGAGGGCCTGGCGGACGATGAGGCTCGGGCGCTGTTGGATTCGGCGTTGACCGGGCCGTTGGACGGGCGGGTCCGTGATCTGTTGGTGGCCGAGGCGCGGGGTAATCCGCTGGCCCTGCTGGAACTGCCACGCGGGATGTCCCCGGACGAGCTTGCGGGTGGGTTCGGGTTGCCGGGTGCGATGCCATTGGCCGGCCGGATCGAGGACAGCTTCCTTCGCCAGCTTGCGGTCATGCCGATCGCGACCCGGCAACTGATGCTGCTCGCGGCGGCTGACCCATCGGGTGACCCGTCGCTGGTCTGGCGGGCGGCCGACCGGCTCGGTCTGCCGAAGGACGCTGGGGAGCCGGCCGTCGAGGCGGGGTTGGCGGAGTTCGGTACCCACGTGCGGTTCCGGCATCCGTTGCTGCGCTCCGCGATCTACCGGTCTGCTGCGCAGCGCGAGCAACGGGCGGTGCACGCCGTGCTGGCTGAAGCGACCGACGTGGTGGTAGATCCGGATCGGCGGGCCTGGCATCGGGCTCAGGCTGCCGTCGGGCTGGATGAGCAGATCGCGGTCGAGCTGGAGTTGTCAGCGGGCCGGGCGCAGGCTCGTGGGGGGTTGGCGGCGGCGGCCGCGTTCCGGGAGCGGGCGGCGTTGCTGACACCGGACCCGGCTCGCCGGGCGGGTCGGCTGCTCACTGCCGCCAGAGCCAAGCACGAAGCCGGGGCGTTCGCGGCGGCCGCGCAGCTGCTGGATGCGGCCCGGGCCGGGCCGCTGGACGCACTGGGGATCGCCGACGTCGAGCGCCTGCTCGGACAGATCGCCGCAGCCCTGGGCCAGAACCGGAACGCCGGGCAGGTGCTGCTCGGCGCGGCGCGGATGTTCGAGCCGCTCAGTGTCGACCTGGCGCGCGAGACCTACCTGGAGGCCCTCTGGGAGATCGCGATGTGGACCGGCGACCGGCACGGCCTCAGGCGGGACGCCGCCCTGGCCGCCCTGGCCGCGCCGCCAGCCCCCGAGCCTTCCCGTCCCGTGGATGACCTGCTCGATGCGCTGGCGCTGCGGTTCACAGACGGGTTCACCGTCGCCGCGCCGGCCCTGACGCGGGCCCTCGGCCGTTTCCTCGCCATGGACGTCGGTTCTGAGCACGCTCGCCGGCTGCTGTGGTCGGGAGCCCGCCCGGCCGGTTGCCTTCTCGCCATGGAACTTTCCGACTTTCCGTCGTGGCAGACTCTGACCGCCTGGAACGTACAGGTCGCCCGGGACGCCGGTGCCCTCGTACCGCTGGAATTCGGGCTGCATCATCGGGCCCTGTTCCACATTCACCAGGGTGAGCTGGACATGGCCGCGCGGCTTCTCGCGGAAAACGAACTGATCCTCGAGATGACCGGCCGACTGACCGGCGGGGTGATCAGGCTGTTCCTGGCAGGCTGGCGTGGTGACCAGGCACGAGTGGGTGATCTTATCCGGGCCATGACCGATGTGGCGAGCGCCCGTGACGTCGAGGTGCCTATGTCGTACGCGATGCTGGCCGCCGCGGTCCTGAACAACGGGCTGGGCCGGTACCAGGTCGCCGTCGAGCGCGCCCAGCAGGGCTTCGAGCTCGACGTCATCGCCGTGGGGCCCTTGGTCGTGCCGGAACTGCTCGAGGCGGCTTCCCGGACCGGGGACATGGCGCTGGCCGGTACTGCGCTGGAGTGGTTGTCCGAGCGCGCGAGCGCGGCTCCGACCGACTGGGCTGTAGGGATGGAGGCTCGTGGCCGTGCGCTGCTCAGCGAGGGTGAGGCCGCCGAGAGCGGCTACCAGGAGTCGATCGAGTGCCTGGTTCGCGCCGGGTTCGGTGCTCAGGTGGCTCGCGCGCATCTGCTCTATGGGGAGTGGTTGCGGCGGCAGAGCAGGCGGTCTGATGCTCGGGTTCAGTTGCGCACGGCGTACGAGAAGCTGACCGCGATGGGTGCGGAAGGGTTCGCGGAGCGGGCGCGTCAGGAACTGTTCGCGGCGGGGGAGACCGCGCGGAAGCGCAGTGTGGGGACGGTTACCACGTTGACCGCGCAGGAGGCGCTTATTGCTCAGCTGGCTCGGGACGGGCACACCAATGTGGAGATCGCTGGGCGGTTGTTCCTGTCGGCGCGTACGGTTCAGTATCACCTGCGCAAGGTGTTCACCAAGCTGGGCATCAGCTCCCGCCGCGAGCTGCGCGCCGCGCTTGCCACAGCGACGAGATGACCCGCTCCGGCGCCTAACGTGTCAGTCGCCCAGCCGCCGACCGTCGTGGACTGTGGGCCGAATGACATCGCTCGCGCGTAGGTCGACGGCGTTCACGGCTTGTGACTTCCGCCAGCGGGCTGGCGGCGCATGCCGGAGCAGTGATTGCCGCGGGAGCTCGCCGTCTCGCCCCGGCAAGTGTCCGGAGCTTACTGACCAGCGAGTGGAAGGCGTACTTGGAAGGTGGTGCGGCCCGGAATCGAGTCGACTTGGATGTCGCCATGGTGGCGGACCGTGACGATACGCCACGCTGTATTGAGGCCGACTCCCGCGCCTCGGCCGACCGGCTTCGTGGTGAAGAACGGGTCGAAGATGCGAGGACGGATATCGTCCGCGATGCCGGACCCGGTGTCCTCGATCTCGACGAGTAGGAATCCGTTGTCCTGCCGGGTGCGCAAGATCAGGTCACCCGTTCCGCCCATGGCGCTGACAGCGTTGTCGATGAGGTTGGTCCAGACCTGGTTCAATTCGGCGGCAAGGGCAGGGATGAGCGGCAGGCCGCGTTCGTAGTCCTTGACGATGTGGACCCCTTCGCCGAGAGAACTCGCGAGAACCGTCAACGTGCTGTCGAGCCCTTCTTGTATATCGATGAATTGGGACGGCGCACGGTCCAGTTGAACGTATTGCCGGGTGGCGTCTATCAGGCTCGAGATGCGCGCCGCTGCCTCCACGATCTCCGCGCTCAGGGTATCGAGCTCGATGCTGAGTCCGAGCCAGCGCAGGACTCGACCTCTGGACCCGCCCAGGTCGGTCGTCCACTCCATCGCGAGCCGCTGGTCGTCCACCTTGGCTTGAACAAAAATAGCGGCGAGTTCCCAACCGTCCGGGATGCCGTGCGCCTCGAGCCATTCCGCCACGCGTTCCTCATGTTCGGCCGTTTCCAGTGGGCCGGGCGATGGTCGCATTGTGGTGTCCCCCATCGCGGTCGCGCGGAGCCGTGAGAATGCGCTGAGACTCCCAGGCGAGTCTGCGCCGTCGGCAATCTCGGCGACGTAGGCGTCCATCGTCTTGATACGTTCTCGCACCGATGAAGCCGCTCGCACAATGGCTGCCGCGGGGTTGTTGAGTTCGTGGGCCAGCCCTGCGACCACTGAGCCGAGCGCCATGAGATGCTCACGCTGACCGATGGCCTGTTGGGTGCCCAGGCTGCCGTAGAAGAGGCCCTCCAATAGATGTACGGACATGGGAAATCATTCGCCCATCAACCAGGCGAAGTCCTCAGCTTTCAGTACGAAGAACCGGGTCGGTGTTTCGGCACGCATCGAGGCTGTGTACCGGGGTAAGCGACCTTCCAAGTACGACTGAAACGCGCCGCCGAAGACGCCGCGCCGGCTCGTACGGATGAACTCGACGTCGTCTGCGCCAGCCCGACTGGTCAAAGTGACCGTCCCGGTCAGCAGGACGAAGAACGAATCCGCGGGGTCCCCTTCGCGGTAAACCCATCCGGGCGATATGTTCCGGACAAAACCTGTCTGATGAAGCCAGGATAGCTGGCGGTCGTCGAGTTTCTCGAAGAGAAGAAGGGTACGCAATTCGGCGATAGCTAGTTTTGCGGGTGTCATCAAATCTCCAGGTTGCAGCGATCTGGCGTCGGGTGACGCGCACATTGCGAGCTGCGCTCCTCGATCCCGCCCGGCCGCCACGTTTGCTCACCGAACGGGCAAGGCGTCGCGTCCATTCTGCAAGGCGGGGAGGGAATTTCTATCTGGCTAGCCGGATAGATTGCTCCGGCCCGTCAGATCAAAGATCCGGGTCGTGCTCCGGATATATCCGGTTGGCACGGTCCTCAGCAAGGCCGGTTGCTGAATACCTTGACGTGACGGAGGCGGGCGTCTCTGAGCCCGGTGAAGCTGACGTCATCTGATCTCAGGCGGCAGCCGGAGATCTCGTGGGCAACCGGGTCGAAAGCGGAAGGACTGGTATGGGACAGCTGCAGGGCAAAACCGCGGTGATCACCGGTGCAACGAGCGGAATCGGCTTGGCAACGGCTCGCCGGTTCGCCGCCGAGGGGGCACATGTGTTCATCACTGGGCGAAGCAAGGAGACCCTCGACAAGGCGATCGCCGAGATCGGTGCGGCCGCCACCGGCATCCAGGGTGACGTCGCGAACCTGGCCGACCTCGACCGTCTCTTCGCCGCTGTCGCGCAGCAGGGCCGCCGCATCGACGTACTCTTCGCCAACGCGGGCGGGGGAGCCTTCCGCCGCCTCGGGCAGGTCTCTGAGCAGCACTTCGACGACATCTTTGCCACCAACGTCAAGGGACTGCTCTTCACCGTCCAGAAGGCGTTGCCCTTGTTGAACGACGGCGCGTCGGTCATCTTGACCGGCTCCACCTCCGCCAGCGCAGGCACTGAGGCATTCGGGGTGTACGGCGCGTCCAAGGCCGCTGTGCGGTCGTTCGCCCGTACCTGGGCGAACGAATTGAAGGGACGCCAGATCAGAGTCAACACACTCACCCCCGGTCCCACCGACACCCCCGGCATCACCGGGCTCGCCCCGGATGCCGAAAAGGCCGTGCAGCTCAAAGGCGCGCTGGCCGGCAAGGTCCCGCTGGGTCGAATGGGCAGCCCTGACGAGATCGCCGCGTCCGCGCTGTTCCTCGCCGGCGACCAGAGCAGCTTCGTGACCGGGATCGAGCTCTTCGTGGACGGCGGCGTCAACCAGGTCTGAGCTTCCGGCGTACAACTCGGGCGAACATGACGGCCAGCCGGCATCTGGAGCTGTTCGTTCCCGACGATCCGGTTCACCGCGTCGCCGGCCCGGTGCCATCGGCGAGCCAACTGCCAGGCAGCCGGACATCCGACATCAGAGGCAGCAGTTTGGCGGGCGGCGACGTAGTCCCACCGCCGACGAGGAGGAACCGTGAGAAGCGCTCGAGAGCTCATGCTCGCCTACACCGCCACCATCGGGGATCCGGACGCAACAGCCGCGCTCTTCACCGACGACGGGGTGGTTGAGCTTCCGTATCTGGAGTCGATCGGAGCGCCGTCACGTGCCACCGGACCCGCCGAGATCCGCAGCTTCGTCAGCGGTCTGCTCGAAATCGTGCCGGACTACGGATTCGACCAGGTGGAGATTTTGATCGACACTCCGGACCAGGTGTTCGGCGAGTACTCCGTGGAACGGCTCACGGTAACCGGCAAGCCCTTCAGCCAGCGGTACGCGGGGCGCCTGGTCGCCCAGAACGGCAAGATCAAGCTCCTACGGGAGTCGCTGGACGTCGTCCGCGCGGCCCGCGCGATCCTGCCTAACGGCGTCGCGGACATCCCGCGTGAGTGGCAAGGCAAGAGCGCTCGTGGACATCGTTCCACGCACCCATCGGAGGCTCATCAACAATGACTACTCGTAGCGTGGTGGAGCAATTCCTCGGCATGCTCGACAGCGGAGCAGACCCTGACGACATCGCGAAGGTTTTCGCCGACGACATCGACTGGGACGTACCCGGGTCCGCGTCGCTTCCATGGACAGGCAGGCGGTTCAAGCGCGCCGAAGTCGCCGAGTACCTGCGGACACTGGCCATGAACATCGTGCCGGAAGAGAACGTCGACCAGATCGAGGCGATCCTGTACGACGGGGATCACGCGGTGTTGCTCGGTCGTTTCGGACGCGTCGCTCGCACCACCGGCCGACGGTACGAAATGGCCGTGGCCATGTACTTCGAGGTGAGCGACGAACGAATCACCAAGTTTCGCCTCTACGAGGACTCGCACCAGGTCGCCAACGCCTACGCCGAATGAAGGAAATCAGGCGCGTCTTCGGCGGTAGTCGGTACGGCGACACCCGCCGCAAGTTCGAGTTCGCCCGTCGATCCTTCTACGGGCGAACGCCGAGGTTGTCGGCTCGGAAGGGTTCGCCAGCAAGGAGAACCTTGAGCGCCGAACTCGAGCAGGCCTGCTTCGAAGGCGGCCGAGACATCATCGAGTGCGGTCGTGTCGTATCCGCCGAAGGCGCAGGCCTGCAATACCGGGACTCGCGGACGGGCTCGTCCGCGCCGTGAACACTTGCTACTGCAACGAGGAGACCACGGCAGTGGAAGAAGAGAAGCCCGCGCGGGTCGCCGATCGGCTCGTGGAGGCGCTCGAACGACAAGGCGTACGCCGGGTCTTCGGGGTGCCCGGTGCAAAGGTGGACGCCCTGTACGACGCGCTACTGGCCAGCGGGATCGAGACCGTTGTCTGCCGCCACGAGCAGAATGCGGCCTTCATCGCCGGCGGCGTCGGCCGGCTCAACGGGGAACCCGGCGTGGTCGCGGTGACGTCCGGCCCTGGCACGGCCAACCTGGCGACCGCCCTGCTGACCGCCAACACTGAGCAGGACCCGGTTGTGGCGTTGTGTGGCACTGTCCGGCGATCGGACGGGCTCAAGCGCACTCACCAGTCGATGAATGCCGCGGCTCTGCTGCGCGAGGTGACGAAATACACCGCCGAGATGACCGACCCTGACCAGGTCGTCGAGGCCGTTGCCAATGCGTTCCGGGCCGCGACCACCGAGCCGCGCGGAGCCGCCGCGGTCGTGCTGCCCGTCGACGTCCTAACCGCGGTGACCACGACCCGGCTCACGCGTGGCATCAGCGCGCCCCGACAGGGCCCAGCGCCCACCGAGAGCATCCGGCGGGCCGCCGAGATGATTCGCGCCGCCCGCTGGCCGGTGCTGCTGGCCGGCATGCGGGCGGTCGACCGCGACTCCGTGGCGGCCATCCGACTGCTGCTGGCCGGCACACGCCTGCCCGTGGTGGAGACCTTCCAGGCGGCGGGGCTCGTGTCAGCCGAGCTCGACGACCGGTATGTCGGACGGGTAGGACTGTTCCGCAACCAGCCCGGCGACATCCTGGTCGCCCGGGCCGATGTGCTGGTCACCGTCGGCTACGACGCCGTCGAGTACGACCCGGTTCTCTGGAACACTGACCCCGATCGAACCGTGATCCACATCGACTCGATCGTCGCTGACATCGACAACCACTACATGCCCGAGCTGGAGCTGCGCGGTAGCGTCGCCGACACCGTCACGGCGCTGACTGCCGAGCTGAAGGGTCATGAACTCGACCCGGGCTTCCTGCGTGAGATCGACGGCAAGCGGCGGGACCTGGACACGATCGATGAGGCCGCCCGGACCACCCCGCACGGGGGTGCCGGGCTCGATCCCGCCCGGCTGGTCCTGCTGATCCGTGACCTGTTGCCAGAGGAGACAACTGTCGCCTGCGACATCGGTTCGGTCTACATCTACATGGCCCGTCACTTCCGCGTGCACGAGCCACGCCGACTGCTGTTCAGCAATGGCCAGCAGACCCTCGGCGTCGGTTTGCCCTGGGCGATGGCGGCCTGCCTAGAGCGGCCCGGCACACCGGTGGTCTCTATCTCGGGCGACGGGGGGTTTCTCTTCTCGGCGCAGGAGCTGGAGACCGCCGGCCGGCTCGGTCTCGAGTTCGTCCACATCATCTTCCGCGACAACACCTACGACATGGTTGGCTTCCAGGAGATGCTCAAGTACGGCCGCAAGTCCGGGGTGCAACTGGGCGACTACGACACCGAGGCGTTCGCGGCCGCCTTCGGGGCGAAGGGCTACCGGCCGGCCACCGAAGAGGCGTTCGTCGATGCCGTCCGCCAGGCCTTGGCCCGGGGCGGGCGGAGCATCATCGACGTCCGGGTCGACTACAGCCGCAACACCGAGCTCGGCGAGATTCTGCCGCCGGACCGGTTCGAGTGACCGGCGTGGGCGACGGCACGCTGCTGGATGCGGTCAACCGCCACCGACAGCACACCGCTTTCCAGACCTCGACCATCGGGGCACTGCTGGGCGGGCTCGACGACGGAGACCTGACGGTCACCGAGCTGCTGCGCCACGGCGACTTCGGCGTCGGCACCTTCTCCGCGCTCGACGGCGAGATGGTGGTGCTCGACGGACGCTGTTACCAGCTGCGCTCCGACGGCAGGGCCGCCGTGGCCCCGCCCGAGGCGACCACCCCGTACGCGATCGTCACCTCGTTCGCTGCGGACTCGACCTTCGGTTTGCCGTCCGGCACGGCACTGAACCGTGATCAGCTCACCGAGATGATCGAATCACGTCTGCCCGGCGACAACTACTTCTACGCGATCCGGGTCGACGGCCAGGCCACCTCGATCACTTCCCGGACCGTACGCCGACAGACGAAGCCCTATCCCGGCCTGCTCGAAGCCTCGTCCGGGCAGCGCGAGCAGACCTACACTGAGCTTGCGGCGACAATCGTCGGATTCCGCTCGCCGGACTACACCGGCACGATCGCTGTACCCGGATATCACTTGCACTTCGTCGACGACGCCCGGCGCCGCGGCGGGCACGTGCTCGACTTTGTCATGTCCGGCGGCCAGGTCCACGTCAGCGTCATCGAGCAGCTGCGCCTTCGCCTTCCCTCGTCGTCGGAGTTTGCGACCGGCGAGCTCAACAGGCCGCGGGACTCGGCTGCGATCGCCGCTGCGGAGGGTGCACGCTCAGACTCCAGGTAATAGCCCTGACAGCACCCGATGAGCATCTCGGTGAACAGGGCCGCGTTGGACGGGTTCGTCGACCACGGGCGAAGAGTGATGCACAAGTTGCATGAAGCTGGCGCGTCGGAGCGGCAACCGCGGACCGCCCGGCATCGTCTCCGCGGGCTTGACCCGCGCGGAGGCGAAACGCTGGTGGACACAGCGAACCGTCACGGCGTACGGACTTGACTGGTAACGCGGTTTAGCCTTTGGCTAGCGTGATCACCTGGTTCGCGCAGGGACGTACATTTCCAAGTTCAGCCGGTCCGGCGGGGGGCGCGTTCAAGGATGCTGACGGGCCGCGAGGTCGAACGGGACATGCTGGACCGCGTGGTCGAGGCGGTCCAGGGCGGCCATGGTCGCGTCTTGGTGGTGCGCGGCGAGCCGGGGGTCGGTAAGACGGCGTTGCTGGACCATTTGGCGGACCGTGCATCTCGGGTGGGGTGCCGGCTGGTGCGCGTCGCGGGCGTGCAGTCGGAGATGGAGCTGGCGTTCGCCGGGTTGCATCAGCTGTGTCTGCCGCTGCTGCATTACGCCGAGCAGCTTGCAGCGCCGCAGCGCGATGCCTTGCGCACGGCGTTCGGCCTGGTTGGGGGCCCTCCGCCGGACCGCTTCTTCGTCGGCTTGGCGGTGTTGAGCCTGTTGTCGGCGGCTGGGGGTGATCGCCCGGTGGTGTGTGTGGTGGATGATGAGCAGTGGTTGGATGCGGGCTCGGCGCAGGTGCTGGGGTTCGTTGCGCGCCGCTTGTTGGCTGATCCGGTCGGGTTGGTTTTCGGGGCCCGTGAGCCTGGCGCCGAGCTGGCCGGACTGCCGGAGCTGAGGGTCGACGGTCTGCAGGACGATCAGGCCCGGGCGTTGCTCGATTCGGCGTTGACCGCGCCGCTGGACGGGCGGGTCCGTGACCTGCTGGTGGCCGAGGCGCGAGGTAATCCGCTGGCTCTGTTGGAGCTGCCGCGCGGGCTGTCCCCGGAGGAGCTCGCTGGTGGGTTTGGGTTGCCCGGTGCCATGCCGCTGGCCGGACGGATCGAGGACAGTTTCCTGCGTCAGCTGTATGCCTTGCCTGCCCCGACCAGGCGGCTGATGCTGCTGGCGGCGGCCGATCCGTCCGGCGACCCGTCGCTGGTCTGGCGGGCCGCCGACCAGCTCGGCCTGCCGAAGGACGCCGGGGAACCGGCTGCCGGAGCTGGGCTAGCGGATTTCGGCACCCATGTGCGCTTTCGCCATCCACTGCTGCGCTCCGCGGTTTACAGGTCTGCCGAACAGCCCCAGCGACGAGCCGTGCACGCGGCGCTGGCCGAAGCGACCGACGCGATGGTGGATCCGGATCGGCGGGCTTGGCACCGGGCACAGGCGGCGGTGGGGCTGGATGAGCGGATTGCGGTCGAGCTGGAGTCGTCGGCCGGCCGAGCGAAGGCCCGTGGCGGGTTGGCGGCGGCAGCCGCGTTCCATGAGCGGGCGGCGTTGCTGACTCCTGACCCGGCTCGCCGAGCGAGTCGCTTGCTCGCTGCCGCCCGAGCCAAGCTCGAAGCGGGCGCGAACGAGGCAGCCGCGCAGCTCGTGGAGGCGGCCCGGGTCGGGCCGCTCAACGCAAGGGAAGCCGCGGACCTCGAGCGCTTGCGTGGGCTCATCGCCCTCCGACAGGGTCAGAACCGGAAGGCTGTTCTGGCGCTGCTCAGCGCGGCCCGGTTGCTCGAGCAGTTCGATGTCGACCTGGCGCGCGAGACCCATCTGGAGGCCCTGTGGAACACCGCGATGTGGGTCGGCGGCCGGGAAGACACCAGACGGGACGCCGCGTTGGCTGCCCGGGCCGCCCCTTCAGCCCCGCAGCCCGGTCGAGCCGTGGACGACCTGCTCGACTCGATGGCGTTGAGGTTCACCGACGGGTTCGCCGTGGCGGCGCCTGCGATGACCGGGGCTCTCCACCGTCTCGTCGCCATGGACGTCGGCTCAGAGGATGCCCAGCGGCTGGTGTGGTACACGGTCTGCCAGGCCAGCTGCCTTCTCGCTATGGAACTGTCCGACTTTGAGGCCTGGCAGGCTCTGACCGCGCGGAATATTCGGATCGCCCGAGAGATCAGCGACGTTGTGCAAATGCAGTACTGGCAGAGCCATCGGGCCCTGTTCCACATTCATCAGGGGGAGCTGGATACGGCCGCCCGAATCTATGCCGGATACGACCTGAGGGATGAGAGGACCGGGCCCATGATGGGTGTGATGGGCGGGATGTGGCTCGCCGCCTGGCGGGGTGACGAGGCTCGAGCGGGTGAGCTGATCCGGGTCCTGACGCAGGAATCGCGTGCCCGGGACCTCGAAGTACCCGGGTCATACGCCATGTGGGCCGGCGCGACCTTGTACAACGGGCGGGGCCGGTATCAGGAGGCCCGCGACTGCGCTCGGCAGGCTTTTGAGCTTGACGTTTTTGCTGTGGGACCCATGGTCGTTCCGGAGCTGGTCGAGGCGGCCAGTCGGGCGGGAGATCCGGTGCTGGCCGGTGTTGCGTGGGAGTGGTTGTCGGAACGTGCGAGCGTGGCTCCGACCGACTGGGCTGTGGGGATGGAGGCTCGTGGCCGCGCCCTGCTCAGCGAAGGTGACGCGGCTGAGCGCGGCTACCGGGAGTCGATCGAGTGCCTGGATCGCGCCGGTTTCGGCGCTCAGCTCGCCCGCGCGCACCTGCTCTACGGAGAATGGTTGCGGCGCCAGAACCGCCGCTCCGACGCCCGCATCCAGCTGCGCACCTCCCACGGTTTATTGACTGTGATGGGGGCGGAGGGGTTTGCTGAGCGGGCGCGCCAGGAGCTCGCTGCGCTAGGTGAGAAGGTGCGCAAGCGCAGCGGCGAAATAGCCACCACGCTGACTGAGCAGGAAGCACTGATCGCGCAGCTGGCCCGTGACGGGCACACCAATCAGGAGATCGCCGGGCGGCTGTTCCTGTCCGCTCGCACAGTCCAGTACCACCTGCGCAAGGTCTTCACCAAGCTGGGAATCAGTTCGCGCCGCGAGCTGCGCATCGCGCTTTCCCCAGCAGCGAGATAGTTCGGTGCCTACCGTCAACGCTCTTTGCTGAGCCGTCGATCGTCGTGAGCGGTGCGTTGCCGTCCGCGGCAGGCTCGCGCAAGACGTCGGACGGCGGGGAGCGCCGGCGCCGCGACGGCGAGGGTGAGCGCCGCAAGCAGGACCGCGACCCAGACGGTCGGGTCCAGAACCTGCTTACGGGCCAGCCAGTCACGGTCAGGGTGAGGCCGCCGCGTGGGGGACGGGTAAGCCCACCGGCGCAGCGGATGAATACGCCGTTAGAGACCGGAATCATCCGCACCCGCACGAGGACCAGCCCGGCAGCCCGCCGGCCCGCGGCAAGTGAGTCGATCTGCCAACCGTTGACGAGCAGCGAAACATTGCCTGCGACTATCGGAGGCCGCATACCTGGATGACCGATTAGGCGACACAGGCCGCCAGCCCCGGGCAAGTGGCGGCGATCAGAGCGGCATGCCGGTCCTCGTGTGTGAACAGCTCATCTGTCAGCCGGCAAACGCACAGCGAGCATGGCGATGTCGTCAGTGCGGTCAGCCCCGATGTCAGCGACCGCATCCTCGATCAGGTCCTGCAGCCGGGTCCGCCTGGCTGTCCGCAGGCGTCGGTGCAGATGGGCGGTACCGTCACCGGCCGCACCGCTCGAGCGTTCCACCAGCCCGTCCGTATGGAAAAGAACCGTTGATCCACTCGCTAACGGCATCGTCCACGTGTGCCGGGGGGCGAAGCGGCGTACGCCGAGCAACAGGTCGTTGCCGGTGAGCGATTGCATCGTCCCGTCCGGGTGGATGACCAGCGGCGGCGGGTGACCGGCGTTGGACCAGCGCAGACGATATCCGTCGCTGGCGCGGGTTTCGATGACCGCGACGACGGCGGTCGCAATGGTCGGTTCGCCCAGGGAGTGGTTGGCCGCATCCAGCCGGCGCAGGAGAGCAGACGGGGGTTCGCGGCGGTCGACGATGTACGCGCGCAGCATGCTGCGCAGCTGGCCCATCCGCGCTGCTGCGGCTATGTCGTGGCCGACCACGTCGCCGATGACCATGGTGAGCTGGCCGTTGCGCCCGGCGACCGCGTCATACCAGTCGCCGCCGACCTTCTCCTGCCGGTCTGCGGGCAGATAGTGTGCGGCGAGTTCATACCGTTCCACTGCTGGTAGGCGGGAAAGGATCGCTTCCTGCAGGGTGTTAGCGACTCCGATCCGTGCGTCGAGCCGATGCGCCCGCTCCAGTGCCTGCGCGATGTAAGTCGCCAGTGTCGCGATTACCGCTCGTTCGGCGACGTAGAACGTGCGCGGAGCGTCCCAGCGCAGGCGCAGGACCCCGATGATGCCGGTTGTTCCGACCAGCGGTACGCATGCCGCAGCCTGCAGGTCTGGATTTGCCTCACTCGGAAACGCGGCGGCGAGTTCAGCGCCGTCGGTGAAGTAGAACGTCCGTCGTTCGCGAATGGTTTGCTCGGTCAGCGGATCCGATCGGCTACCGCCTACTACGACCCCCAGGCGGCTCGCGTCAAGCGCGAGACCCCGCAACTGAAGGACCGCATCCATCACGTCCGCCACGCTCACTGTGGTCGATAACGTCTCACTAGCGCGTAGGAGAAGCAGATTACGTGCCATGTCAGTCGGTGTCATCTCGGGAGCGAGCTGTACTGCTGTCATGAGGAAGCTCCTGGGGATGGCTCGGGTTCCGGGTCGCATGCCGGACGACCATGGTGGCCGGAGATTCAGCCAGAGCTCTGAATTTCGCAGAGGGCGGGTGCGCTGACCAGGACGGTCGACCCGAGAAGTCGGGGGTGTCTACCGGAAGAAATGTAGGGCTGGCCCGATCAGTGCGGCCTGAGCACATCGCCTGGACAGCGGCCCTACTCGCCTTCAGCATCGCCTTACTAGTCGTTGGCCGAGTGGTCGGCATGTTCGTCGGCTCGTTGGACACCGGGGGAAGAGCCGGTCTGCTGCCCGCAGAGCAGAACCACCAGCAACCGAGCCTGCCCACGCTGCCGGCCGGTTCTGCGAACCTCGGCCTCTCCGGTCGTGACGCCTGTCGCGCAGAATCAGCGACCTTCCGTTCTTGACGCCTTTGTCCCTTTCGAGCTGCACCTAAGCTGGCGCATAGCGGCGGCGTGCCGTCACGGGCCGGCCAGATTGCCCCGGAGAATTTCCGGTTAGCCCTACCGCCGTCGCGGGTGCTGCGCTGAGACGATGAGCGGATGCATGGCTTGATCCTGGTTGTCGACGACGACGCGTCCGTCCGCGGACTCGTCGTGCGCATTTTGCGCAGCTGGGGTCACATGGCGATCGGCGAGGCTGGTTCGGTCGCCGAAGCTCTCGCATACGCGGACGCATGGCGTCCCACCATCGCGCTGGTCGACATCGGTCTGCCGGACGGCGACGGGTTCTCCCTCACCCGACAGTTTCAGGCTAGGCCCTGGGCAATACGCGTCGTAGTCCTGTCCTCCGACGCCGACCCGTCGAACAATGCGGCCGCCATCCGGGCCGGGGCGATCGGCTTCTTCCCCAAGGACGAGCTTTTGAGCCCTGCCCTGCAACGACTCATCAAGGACGGGGCCGATGAAGAGCAGTGAAGCCGGCCGCCCGCTGAGGGTGGCTATCGGAGAGGACGACGTCCTGCTTCGCGAGGGCGTCGCCCGGATCCTCACCGACGCCGGACTCGACGTCGTCGCACGGTCCGGCGATGCTGACGATCTGATGCAACGAGCGCTCGCTTACCGCCCTGACGTCGTCATCACCGACGTACAGATGCCTCCCCAGTTCCAGGACGACGGCCTACGGGCGGCGATGGAGTTGCGCCGGCGTTCACCGGAGATCGGTGTTTTGATCCTGTCGCAGTTCTGTGAGCCCGCGTACGTGATGGATCTGGTCGGCGATCGGCCCGAAGGGGTCGGGTATCTGCTTAAGGAGCGGGTGGGGGATGTGACGGCGTTCGTGGATGCCGTCAGGCGGGTCGCGGCCGGCGGTAGTGCGCTGGATCCCGAGGTGGTTGTTCGGATGCTGGGGCGCCGCACCAAGGAGGGCCCCCTGCAACAGTTGACGCCCCGGGAGCTGGCCGTGCTCGCGGCGATGGCGGAAGGACTGTCCAACCTGGGGGTGGCCGAAAGCCTCCTGATCAGCCCCGCCTCCGTGGAAAAGCATGTGACAGCGATCTTCCGCAAGCTGCGTATCGCACCGACGGACAGCGAGAACCGCCGGGTCCAAGCCGTGTTGACCTATCTCCGCACAGACAATCCTCGGCGCTGAGCCGCCAGGTCTTGCACCTCAGCGCCGAGGAAGGCGCTGGCCGACGCCGAGGACAGGTGGACGTCGCCGGCGCCGGACTGCTGATCAGCAACGCCAGGATGGTCTTCCTCGCTCCTTCGTCGCCAGCCAGCGTGACGACTCCGGCCGCATCATCGACGTGACCCGGCTCGGCGAGATTACCTCCGCTTTACGGGTAGCCCTACTTTTTCTCCGGTGAACACCCAGCGGTATTCGGGTTAGCAGTCCTGGTCAGCACAGCGTGCGTTTGCGAGATTCAGACCAGACCTGATGACCGAGAAGCGCAATCACCCCTTGTGCGCGTGACGGCTTCCTCTTTCAACCCGGCACCTCCAGGGCGACACCGGCCCTGGTGCCTGAGTAGGCCTGCCGACCTTGACCGTCGGGACCGAACGAACATGTAGCGCCGTCCGTGCCGTGACAGACGACCGCTGAGGTCGGCTGACGGCGGCGGAGGTCCGCAGATATCCGAGCACTAGGGGCCGCTGTGAGCCACGAACGAGAGCCGCTCCGGGTGCGTGGCCGGTTCAACGCGATGTGGATGACGGCGGCGCTGATTGCCGGTGGTGCGGCGTTCCTGCTAGCTGGATTGTCGTCCGCTCGATCGACATTCACCAACCTCGCTGCGGGTTACCAATTGTGGCCTGGAAACTACTCGCAGGTGTGGCCGTGGTTCAGGTGGATTGTCGGTGACACCACCGAGGCCGGCTTCCAGAAGGACGCGCTGGCCGGTGTCCTGATGCTGATGGGCGCCGCGATAGCTCATTGGGGTGCCGGCCGGGGTAAACGGTGGGCGGGCTTCGCCCTGAGTGGAGGAATCGGACTCTTCCCGTGGATGGCGGGCAGTGCCTTCCTCGGTCTGCTGGTCAGCAATGCGGCGTGGGGCTGGACCATCGCCGTGTCCGGTATGTGGCAGCCGACATTCGTACCGTTCGTGTCGTTGCCGAGCGCTCTCGTCCTGGTCTACGGACGCGGGTGGGCGGTGGCCTTGACAGGTGCAGTGCTCGGCGCCGGTCTCACCACGCCAATCGCACTCCTGCTGGTGAATTTCGTTTGCCGACCGACCGGCCTCCCGAACGTCGTTGGCACAACCACAGGCATGGGGGTAAGCGCGTTGATCGCCTTTCCCCTCTGCCGATCATTGCCGTGGCTGCCTCGCTCCGCTGTCAGCGCAACAAGGGAGGCCGGCCCCGACTGCCCGGAACGCGGTAGTGCCGTTCCTGTCCATCAGGGGCCGTTCTGGGTCGCCCGCCGAACTCTGGCGGACTTCACCGAGGCGCAGTTCTACGGCAACGAGTGGGCCGGCGTTGGCTTGATCGCCGGCACGCTACTGAGCTATGGGCTCAACCCGGGTCTGCCCGCGTACGGTTCCGGGCTGGTGCCTCAGCTGCTGACCGCCCAAGTGTTGACGGCCGTGCTGGGGGTGGCGCTTTGGCGGCGTCAGTGGGCAGAGAGAGGCTGGTACCCGACCTTCGTCCCGGTGGTGTCCATCGCTCCGGCCGTGGTGCTGACCTACGGAGGAACTGTGCCCGCTGTTTTGGCGGGTGCCGTCCTCGGTGCCCTTGTCGGTCCGCCTCTGTCGATATTCATCGCGAGAGGGTTGCCGGCAGGCTTTCATCCTTTCATCGGAAACGTCATGTCCATGGCGGCGGGTACGGCGCTGATCGTGCCGTTACTGGGCGCCGTGCCCGGCTTTCGCAGTCCGTGAATCAGTCAGTCGTATTCACCCGGAAGGAGACGGGCCTGTATGCCGGATGCTCCGGCCTCGTCGTGTTATCACCAGCGAACCAACCGTCGACTAGTGCGGCTTCGGCCGTCAGCTCAGGCAGATCGGGAGTGAGAGCAATGAGTCCCTTCGACACCCGCTACAAAACAGCAAAAGTGAACGGCCTGGACATTTTCTACCGAGAGGCAGGTGACCCGTCGAGGCCCACCCTGCTACTGCTGCACGGCTTTCCTTCCAGCTCGCACATGTTCCGCAACCTGATCGCCTCACTGGCAGACGAATACCATCTGATCGCTCCCGACCATGTCGGCTACGGACGATCTTCGATGCCGTCCGTCACCGAGTTCAAGTACAGCTTCGACACCCTTGCAGAAGTCACCGAGGCGCTCGTCGATCAGCTCGAGTTGGAGCGCTTCGCCGTTTACATCCATGATTACGGAGCGCCGATCGGTCTGCGGATCGCAAGCCGTAACCCGGAGCGGATTACCGCCCTGATCAGTCAGAGCGGTAACGCGTACGTCGAGGGGTTCACGCCGTTCTGGGACATCCTATTCGCACATGCGAAGGACCGCCCGGCAAATGAGGCCGGGGTCCGCAGATATCTGACCAAGGAGACCACGCACTGGCAGTACACGCACGGCGTCCCGGTCGACCGCTTGGATCGTATAGCCCCGGAAACTTGGCTGCTCGATCAGGCGGGCTTGGACCGGCCCGACAACGATGCCATCCAGCTGCAGCTGTTCTGGGACTATCAATTCAACCTCGACGGCTATCCTGCGTTCCAGGAGTACTTCCGCACCCACCAGCCTCCGTTGCTGGTCACGTGGGGCAAGAACGACAAGATTTTCGGTGCCGCGGGCGCCGAGGCATTCCGGCAGGATTTCCCGGACGGCGAGATCCACCTGCTTGATGCCGGACACTTCGCGCTTGAAACGCACGGCCCGGAAATCAGTGATCACATTCGCTCCTTCCTTGGCAGGGTGCTTTAGTAATGTCCGCGTAACTTGCCGGGTGATGGTGTTCTACCGGGACATCTGGATCGTTGTGGATGCGGCCGAGCGGTTCTAAAAGCAACACTCCCGGCCGGCGTCGGAGGGAACTGCTCAGCCAGCATCCAAACGTCGATGCATGCGTCGGCAGCGCGGTAAGAGCGGGGTTAGGTGCACCAGCCGCTCGCTGAGCTGCCGGCGCATTGTGACGAAGCGACATGTGCGTAGTCGGCCAAGCGCGTGCTTCCCGCGAGTCGCGTTGCCAGCCCGGGCCGGCCTTGCATTCACGGACGCACCGATCCGAAGTAGCGACACCAAGGCGCACGGAATGGTCATACGTCGTCGCCACTCATCCGGATGGGACAGGGCGGTCAGGGCCCTGGGCGCGGTCGATCAGGCCGGCCAGCCCGGAACTGTATCCGGCGGGCGCCGCCCACGCCGCCGCCACGTCGATGCGGGTGCGGGCGCTGAGGACGGCGCGAGTGCGGGCGCGGCTGACCTTGGCATGGTTGACGACATTTGGTGAGTGCATCGCCGACGAGGCGGTAAGCGCTGGTCTCGACTTCCGACGACCAACCGCGCATGCGGATGGCCGTCGGAAGGCGGCTGCTGGTCGTCCAGGATCGACTTCACGCAGCCGCGTGATCCGCCCCGTGACGACGTCGAGGACGACGACGTCGAGAGGATTCCGCTGACGATCAGTCGGGGATCGGGTAGATCGTGTCAGGAGGTCTTGGCCAGGCCGGCAGCCGTCGACAGCGGCGGTGTACTGCTCACAGCCGGCATGTAGGAGGCCCGTGCGAGGCGTCGTACGGTGAGAATTCCCAACGCCGCGATGGCGAGAGTGAGTACCGCGAGCAGGACCGTGATCCACGCCGTCCGGCCCGGAGCCTGTTCCGCGGCCAGCCAGTTGACGGCCAAGGCGAAGACCGCCGCGTAGGAGAACGAGTAGGCCCACCAGCCGGGACCGAACGGAACCTGCCGGTAGACCGGGATCATCCGTAATTGCACCAGGGCCATCAGGATGGCATAGCCGACCAGTCCGGCGGCGATCGCGTCGATGTGCCCGCCGTTGATGAGGAACCAAGCGTTGCCCGCTACCGCCGGGGGCGCCGCGTCGATGGCGATCGTCGGGCGCAGCGCCGGGGGCAGCGCGGGCGCGGTGAACAGCCGTACCTGAACGATCGAGCCCAGGACGAGCCAGCAGACCACGCCGTAGCCGAACAGCACCATGGCCAGGGTGGGGTAACCGAACACGGCACTGCCGCCAGCGGCGATCAGGCCACCGGCGACCGTCGGCAGGAGGTACCCGGGATGCCATTGGGCGAGCTGGAGGTCGGCGATGATCCATTCGCCGGAGAGCCAGCTGCCGACCGCCATAGTCAGCACCAATGCCACTAGGAAGACGGTTTCGCCGACGGCTCTGGCATGGCCGCCGAGCGCGATACCGAGCAGCATCGGCACGATCACGATGAGCGCGGTGAACGGCGCGAACACCGGATCCCTCAACTCGGTCCTGATCCGGCCACCACGGATGACATTGCCGAGGTACCAGATCAGGGCGGCCAGCCAGATGCATGCCGCGGCGACCCACAGTGCGTCTGCCGGCCATCGAGGTAGCCCGGCGACGGCATGTGCCGTCGACCAGACCTGGGCCAGACCGCAGACACCGAACGGCATGCCGAACACGTTCGGGGTCACCCGGTACGCGGGCTGGCCGGTCCACGTACGGCGGCGGCTGCTGGGAGGTCGTCCCGTGAGGGTGTCTGTCATCTGGTCAATCGCCTTCCGATGGGCGGCAGTCGTTGCGCAGGGCTGTGTTTTCCGCTTCGAGTTCGGTGATGCGGTTGCGGAGCACGTCGAGGTGCGGCTCGAGGTCGGTGACGGTGTAGCGGGGGGTGATGTGCTGCTGGCAGTTCCAGTCGAAGGCTTCCACCGTGACGATGACGCCGCGCTCGATGACGGCGCGGTAGTCCGGGTTGCTCAGTTCCGCGATCAGGTCGGCGTCGTCGTCGGGGTATACGACCCGGGCGTGACCGTAGATCTTCAGCCGGCGCCGGTGCGGATAGTCCATGACGATGAGCGCTACTCGGTTGTCGCCGGCGATGTTGCCGGTGCTGATGTACTGCAGGTTGCCTTGGAAGTCGGCCCAGGCGATCGTGTTGTCGTCGCGGACCCGGAGGAAGCCGGGTGGCCCACCGCGGTACTGCACGTAGGGCCACCCGGACTCGCTGACCGTGGCGAGATAGAAGCTGTCGCGCGCGGCGAGGAACGTACGAACGTCAGAGGTAAACCGGTCCGGGCCGAAATGCCGGTTGCGGCGCCGGGCATAGAACTCCTGGCTTCCGTAGCGTTCCTGGACTTCGCCGACCTGGTCGGTGAAGGCGATGTCGGCGTAGTGCGCGCTCACGATGGAACCTCGTTGTCGTCAGATGGCCGGTCAGCGGATGAACTTGAGCAGTTCCGCGTTGAACTTGTCCTTCTCGTCGACATAGACCGCGTGCCCGGCAGTGGCGAAGGTGACCAGTCGCGCGTCGCGGATCCCCGCGGCCAGGGCCTGGCCGTGGTCCAGGGGCACGATCTTGTCGTTGATGGCGTGGAAAACCCGGGTCGGCACTTTCACCCGGGCCAGGTCGGCGGTCAGGTCATCGTCGCGCAAGGCGATCAGGCCGGCCCGGCTGGCCTGCAGCGAGGCCTGGTCGAGGCATTGCCGTTCGAAGAACTGCAGGAACGGATCCGTGGTGATGTCGGTGTGGGTGGAGAAGAAGTTCGCGGTCAGGCCCCGGATCGTCGCCGCCCGGTCGGTGGCGTAGCCGGAGATCAGGCCGTCGAGCCCGGCGGCGAGGTCGGCGGACTGCGGGCCGTACACGTAGCGGGGAGCCGAGGCTTCGGCCAGCACCAGCTTGCCCACCCGGCTGCCGAAGCGCGCCGCGTGGCGAAGCGCGACCGCGCTGCCCATCGAGTGCCCGACCAGGGTGACGTCCCGCAGCGACAACGCCTCGAGGACCTTCAGGATGTCTTGTGCCCACACGTTGTAGGTGTACGGGCCGTACGGGGCGTCGGACAGTCCGAAGCCGCGCAGGTCCAGGCCAATGGCCCGGTAGCCGTGATCGGCGAGGAACAGATAGTTGTACTCGAAGGTCGTCGAGGCCAGCGGCCAGCCGGGAACGAACACGACCGTTCCGCGGCTGCCGCCGTTCAGGTCCGAGACGTTGACCTCGACGCCCGGGGCCACCGGAATGCGAGTGCCGCCGCGGCTTGTAGTGGTGTGCGGGGCGGCGGCCGCCGGTGCCGTGCCGGCCCCGACGACGGCGGCTGCGGTCAGGGCGGCACCGGTTCCGGCGCTCAATACCGCTCGGCGCGAAGTCCCGTGTCGGCCGATCGGGTTGGTCTCACTTGTTTCGTTCCGCTGGTTCATGGGATGTGCGCCCTTCGTTGCGGTGCATCGGTCATCGGAATGCCTGCCGGCGTAGTGCCTTCGCGCGTGCCGGTCAGGCGTCCGTGAGCTCGTGGCTGCCGGCGGCTTCGAGGATGAAGCGTGCGGTCTCGGCCGGATGCGAGATGCCGACCACATGCGAGGCGCCCGCGATCTCGACCGTGCTGCGGGCCTTCGCCCGGGCTGCCATGATCCGGTGGGCGCCGACCGGGATGTTGCGGTCGAGTTCGCCGAACAGGAACCAGCTGGGCACCGACTGCCACAGCGGCTGGTCACCCGACGGCTCGGCCAACGCGCGGTCGGTGACCGGGCGCTGGGTGACGGCCATCAGAGCGGCCTGTTCGGCGGGGAGGTCCGCGGCGAACTGGTGGTGGTATTTCTCCGGCGCGATGTAGGTGTCCGCGCCGCCGGCGGCCGACGGCACGGGTACGAGGGTCTCGGCGAGGGTCGAGCCGGGCGTCAGCGCTGAGGCGTCGGCGCAGCTCTCTCCCGGTTCGAGGGCGAAGCCGGCGATGTAGACGGCGCCGATGACGTGATCGGGTTCAGCTGTGACGTTGGTGATGACCGCACCGCCGTAGGAGTGTCCGGCCAAGAGCACCGGTCCGTCGACGCTGCGCACCAGTTCGCTCAGCAGCGCCGCATCCGTCGCGACGCTACGGAGCGGGGTGGCGAAGGCGATCACCCGGTGTCCCGCGGTCTGTAGTGGTTCCAGGATGCCGTTCCAGCTGGACGACTCGGCGTACGCGCCGTGAACAAGGATCACCGTTGGTTTCATCTTCTGTTCCTTCCTGACAGCCCACCGCGTCGGCAGGTACTACGAGGCTTGCAAGGTGCCCGAACGGGAACCATCAGGGCAGCCGGATTCCTGTTCCGGCTGACCGGATCGACGTTGTGCCGGCCGACTCGTTCTGCGGTCAACCCCTGCCGCTCTTCGGGCTACCGGGCCTGGGCAGCGCGACCCGCCTTTGCGAGGTTCTGAACAGGCCGTTCGGCGCGGCTTCGGGCGGCAGCGCGATCCGAGCAGCTTGGCCCACACCGGCTTTCTGTACGGCGGGGTCATGTCGGCCGTATCGGGACGCTCTCCATCGATGGGAGAACGACAGTGACCGAGCAGGATTTGGCGGGGCGGTCAGCGCTCGTGACCGGTTCGACGAGCGGGATGGGTGAAGCGACAGCCAATCAACTGGCCCAGCACGGCGCACACGTGCTCGTCGAGGGCCGCCGCCAAAGAGCTGGGTGAAGGCGTCGTCGCGGCGGTCCGGGCCGCGGGCGGCAAGGCCGATTACGTCCAGGCCAATCTGACCGGCCGGGCCTCCACGCGCGACCTGGCGCGCCGGGTGTTGGAGATCAGCGGCGGGCTCATTGACATCCTGGGTCAACAGCGTCGGCACGGGCTTCTTCGGTCCGACTGCGCAGACACCGGAAGAGAACGGGGACGCCATGTTCAACATCAACCTCGAGGGCCATTCCTTCCTGGTCGCCGAGATCGCTCCCAAGATGGCCGCAGACCTCGCGGCCGGCACTGTGCCTTCGCCTACCGGACTGGTGATGACGGAGGAGCCGTTGCTGGCCTCGACCGGTGCAGTAAGCCGGTCAACCCTGGGCCGTCCTCGGTATCGAGCCGCCGAAACCGTCATCGATGACTTCGATGTCGAGGTGGTCGCCGTGCACGGTCACTGCGGCGGCGGCGTTGTGTGCACGGCCGCGTGAGTACTGGGGTGAGTTGCTGCGGAAGACTCCCCAGATGCTGCCTTCGACGGTAATCGGTACGGCGAACCCCGCCGCAGCGTCGGGTCGGTGGCTGGCTCAGCCGACGGTGACAGAGCAGACGGTGGCAGAGCAGACGGTCTCGCCCCGGAAAGGTGCCGGCACGGAGAACCTCCCCATGCTCATGGTCATGCCAGCGCGGGTGGGATCCGCGGTCCGATCGGTGCCGGGGCTGTCACAGGCGGCGATGACGACGGCCACCGCGTCATCGTGCAGGACGGCACCACGGCGCCGGAAGGGCCAAGCCGCAGCCGCAGAGACGAATCGATGCCGCGGTGCGGGCCTGGCCCGGCCTGCTCTGAGCACCCGTGTGTCAGTGCACGAACGTTGCCACGGGTTGTCCGGTCTCGACGATGTAGGTCGAGAGCATCAGCCCGGTGTCGGGGCCGAGATCGGTGGCGTTGTGCGGCGTGCGGGGCGGGATCAGGAAGCCGTCACCCGGGTGCAGGGTGAGTGTCTCCTGGTCACGGATCTCCATCCGTACGGTGCCGGCGACGATGTAGCCGACCTCCTCGCCGGGATGGATGTGCCAGCCCGACTGCACGCCGGCGGGGATTTCCGTACGGACCTGGACGATGTCGCGGCCCGGGATGGAGGAGCTGCGGCGCAGTGTCTCGGTGCGCTTGAGGGTGGCAGCAAGCTCGTCGGCCTGCTCGACGTGTTCGACAGCGTCGGGTGACATGGCTGGATCCTCCGGGTGTCAGGAAATCGGGAAGGCCGACGGCCGGTGCTCGAGAAATGCGGACAGGGCCGCCGCGGTCGCCTCGGGCTGGTCCTCGACGATGAAGTGGCTGCCCGGCATCGGATGGCCGCTGAGGTCGTCGGCCCAGGGCCGCCAGATGTCGAGCACGTCGCCGTAGAAGCGCGGCAGTGCCCCGTCAGCGCTCCACAGCGCGAGCAGCGGGCATTCGATCTTGCGGACACCCCGGTCGGCGTCGTCGTGCTGCCAGTCCACCGTCGCTCCCGCCCGGTAGTCCTCGCAGATCGCCTGCACCGTGCTCACGTCGTCGAGCAGCGCCCGGTAGCCGGCCATCAGGTCGGCCGGATATCTGTCCGGCGCACGTCCGAGGCCGAGGGCTCGGACGTGGAAGTCGAAGAAGGCGTCGGGGTCAGCGGTGATGAGCCGCTCGGGCAGCGGCGAAGGCTGGGCGAGGAAGGCCCAGTGCCAGTAGCCCAGGGCCATCTGCGCGTCGGCGCGGGCCCACACGTCGCCGGTGGGCACGACGTCGAGGACCGTGGCAGCGCTGACGCGGTCGGGGTGGTCCAGAGCCATTCGGTACGCCACTCGTCCGCCCCGGTCGTGGCCCGCGACGGCGAACTGCTCATGGCCGAGCATGCCCATGGCTTGGACGAGGTCAGCGGCAAGCGCCCGTTTGGAGTGTGGTGCGTGGTCCGCCGCGGGTGCGGGACGGAAGGATGCCCCGTACCCGGGCAGGTCTGCCACGACGACGGTGAAGCGGTCGCTCAGCAGGTCCGCGACGGTGTGCCACATGACGTGGGTCTGCGGGTAACCGTGCAGAAGGAGCAGCGGCGGTCCCTGCCCGGCGACCCGGGCGAAGATCCGCCCCCGGGCGGTCTGCAGGCCGTGCTGCACGAAACCGTCGAACATGACTTCTCCTTTCACTTCGCGGCGAGCGCCGTACGCAAGAAGCTCGTGGCCTGATCGATGGAGGCCCGGGTTGCGCGGGTGTCGGTGAGTGAGTTGAGCAGCATGAAGTCGTGGACGGTGCCGTCGTAGCGCACCGTGGTCACCGGCACGCCGGCGCTGCGGAGCTTGGCCGCGTACGCCTCACCCTCGTCGCGCAGCACATCGGCCTCGTCGACGAACACCAGCGTCGGGGGCAGCCCGCGGAGCTGCTCGACGGTGGCCTGGTTCGGGGAGGCGGTGATCTCGGAGCGCGTCGACTTCTCGGGCGCGTACGCGTCCCAGAACCACTCCATGGATTTGCGGCTGAGGTAGTACCCGCTGGCGAACTGCTCGTAGGAGGCGGTGTTCATCTCGGCGTCGGTGACGGGGTAGTAGAGGGACTGCTGCACGAAGGTGACGTCCCCTCGCTGTGTGGCCATCAGCGCCAGCGCCGCCGCCATGTTGCCGCCCACGGACTCCCCGGCCACCGCCATCCGCTCGGCGTCCAGGCCGCGGGTGGCACCGTCCCGGACGACCCACTGCGCCACCGCGTACCCCTGCTCGATCGCCACCGGGTAGCGCGCCTCGGGCGACGGCGTGTACTCGACGAAGACGACCGCAGCATGCGCGCCGACGGCGATCTCGCGGACGAGCCGGTCGTGGGTTCCGGCGTTGCCCAGGATCCAGCCGCCGCCGTGCATGTAGACGACGACCGGCAAGACTCCTGCGGCACCGGCCGGCTTGACGATGCGTACCCGGACATCACCGACAGCGGCCGGGACGATGATCCACTCGTCGTCCACCGGTAATTTCTCGACCGGTGCGGCCTGCAGGTCGTTGAGAATCTTGCGGGCGCCGTCCGCTCCGGCGTCGATCAGGAAGAGCGGGTCGGCGGTGGCCTCGACGAGTTGCTGGGCGGCGGGTTCCAGGACGATGGCAGGTCGATCGGACATCAGGACGCTCCGAGGAAGGCGAGGAGTTCACGGTTGACTTCGTCGGCGTGGCTGAGGCACATGAGGTGCGGCCCGCCCTCGATCTCCACGTAGCGGGCGTCCGGCAGCGCGGCGTGCATGCGGCGTCCCTGGCCTTCGACCGACAGGATCCGGTCGGCGGTGCCGTGCAGCACCAGCGCCGGGATGTCGATGCGTTTGATGTCGTTGTGGAAGTCGTCCAGCCAGGTCTGGGGGCAGGCCCAGGTCGCCTCCGGGGAGGCGTCGGCGCCGGCGTTCCACAGGTTGCGGACGGCGTCCTCGCTGACGCGCTTGCCGAGCAGCTGGTCGAGGTTGAGCATGTCGCCGATGATCGCGGTGAGCCAGGCGGGCCGGTCATGCAGGATGGCCTGCTGGACACCGTCGACGCCGACCTGGTCGACACCGTTCGGATTGTCCGGGGACTTGACGAACGAGGGTGCCAGGCTCTCGATGAACACGCAGGACTTGAGCCGCTGGGTGCCGTTGGCGCCGATGTAGCGGGCGACCTCGCCAGTACCCAGGGAGAGCCCGACCAGAGTGACGTCGTGCAGATCCAGGGTGGTGAGCAGCTGGTCGAGGTCGGCGGCCAGCGTGTCGAAGTCGTAGCCGCCGGCCGGCCGGCTGGATCGCCCGAAACCGCGCCGGTCGTAGGTGATCACCCGGTAGCCGGCGGCCAGCAGCGGGTGGACCTGCGGTTCCCAGGAACGGCTGTCGAACGGCCAGCCGCTGATCAGGACGACGGCAGGCCCGCTTCCGTGGTCCTCGTAGTAGAGGTTGATCGAGGTCGAGTTCTCGGTGCCGACAGTGATGGTTGACATGTGCGCTCCTCCGGTATCCGGTCTGGTCCGACCCTTCCAAAGGCCGGTGGAGCTGACCAGGACGGTCGGCCGGAAGAAAAGTAGGGTTAACCGTCCGGCTGGCCCTCTACCGTTTCCGGTTGACCCGAGAGCGGACGGCGGCGATCGTCGACGGACATACTGTGGGCCTTCCGAGCGGAAGGTGGTGGCGACCGCCGACGAGGTACGCCAGTGGTTTCAGCGTGACGGGCACGACGGCACACAGCGGCGGCTCGTCCTGACGGTAATGTCCCTCGAGCTGGAACTTGATGTGGCCGACCGCGGCGAAGACACTGTTGAGCATGCTGACGGGCCGCCGGGTCGAACGGGACGTATTGGAACGCCTGATCGAGGCAGTCCGTGGAGGCCAAGGCCGGGCCCTGGTAGTGCGCGGGGATGCCGGAGTCGGTAAGACGGCGTTGCTGGACTATCTGGCCGACCAGACGTCCCGGGCGGAATGCCGACTGGTGCGCGTGGCCGGCGTGCAGTCGGAGATGGAACTGGCGTTCGCTGGGTTGTATCAGCTGTGCGCTCCGCTGCTGGATCGGGCCGAGCAGCTGCCGGTGCCTCAACGGGACGCCCTGCGTACGGCATTCGGCTTGGTCGAGGGTCCACCGCCCGATCGTTTCCATATCGGCCTGGCGGTGCTCAGTCTGCTGTCGGCGGCCGGGGGTGACCGCCCGGTGGTCTGTCTGGTCGATGATGAGCAGTGGCTGGATGAGGGCTCTGCGCAGGTGCTGGGGTTTATCGCGCGCCGGCTGTTGGCCGATCCGGTCGGGCTGGTCTTCGGGGCCCGTGAGCCCGGTGCTGAGCTGGCCGGGTTGCCTGAGCTGCAGATCGACGGCCTGGCGGACGATGAGGCTCGGGCGCTGTTGGATTCGGCGTTGACCGGGCCGCTGGACGGGCGGGTCCGTGATCTGTTGGTGGCCGAGGCGCGGGGTAATCCGCTGGCCCTGCTGGAACTGCCACGCGGGATGTCCCCGGACGAGCTTGCGGGTGGGTTCGGGTTGCCGGGTGCGATGCCACTGGCCGGCCGGATCGAGGACAGCTTCCTTCGCCAGCTTGCGGTCATGCCGATCGCGACCCGGCAACTGATGCTGCTCGCGGCGGCTGACCCGTCCGGGGACCCGTCGCTGGTCTGGCGGGCGGCCGACCTGCTTGATCTGCCGAAGGACGCTGGGGAGCCGGCCGTCGAGGCGGGGTTGGCGGAGTTCGGTACCCACGTGCGGTTCCGGCATCCGCTGTTGCGCTCCGCGATCTACCGGTCTGCTGCGCAGACCGAGCAACGGGCGGTGCACGCCGTGCTGGCCGAAGCGACCGACGTGGTGGTAGATCCAGATAGGCGGGCCTGGCATCGGGCGCAGGCTGCGGTCGGATTGGATGAGCGGATCGCGGTTGAGTTGGAGGCGTCGGCGGGCCGGGCGCAGGCTCGTGGGGGGTTGGCGGCGGCGGCCGCGTTCCGCGAACGGGCGGCTTTGCTGACACCGGATCCGGGTCGCCGGGCGAGCCGGCTGCTCACCGCCGCTCGGGCCAAGCGTGACGCGGAGGCGTTCGCGGCGGCCGCGCAGCTGCTGGATGCCGCCCGGGCCGGGCCGCTGACCCCGTTGGAGACCGCGGGTGCCGAGCGCTTGCGTGGGCAGATCGCCGGTTCCCTGGGCCAGAACCGCAACGCCGGCCAGCTGCTCCTCGGCGCGGCGCGGTTGTTCGAGCCGCTCAGTGCTGACCTGGCGCGGGAAACTCACCTGGAGGCCCTCTGGGAGATCGCGATGTGGACCGGTGACCGGGAGGGTCTCAGGCGGGACGCCGCCTTGGCTGCCCGGGCCGCGCCGTCCGCCCCCGAGCCCTCTCGTGCCGTGGATGACCTGCTCGATGCGCTGGCCCTGCGGTTCACCGAAGGGTTCACCGCCGCCGTGCCGGCGATGTCCCGGGCCCTCGACAGCCTCCTCGCCATGGACATCGGATCTGAGGCCGCCCGGCACCTGCTGTGGTCCGGGGCCCGCCCGGCCGGTTGCCTCCTCACCATGGAACTGTCCGACATGCACGCGTGGCAGGTTCTGACCGCCCGGAACGTGCAGCTCGCCCGCGACGTCGGCGCCCTCGTGCCGCTGGAACTCGGGCTGCATCATCGGGCACTGTTCCACATTCATCAGGGCGAGCTGGACACGGCCGCCCGGCTGCTCGCGGAAAACGACCTGATCCGCATGATGACCGGTCGGCTGATGGGCGCAGTCACCGGGATGCTGCTCGCCGCTTGGCGCGGTGACGAGACTCGCGCGGGTGAGCTGATTCAGGCCTTGACGCATGAGGTGAGCACCCGTGACACGGAAGTGCTGGTGGCGTACGCGATGCTGGCCGGTGCGGTGCTGAACAACGGTCTGGGCCGGTATGAGCTGGCCCGCGACTGCGCCCGGCAAGCGTTCGAGCTCGATGTTTTCGGCTCGGAACCGCTGGTCGTGCCGGAGCTGCTCGAGGCGGCTTCACGGACGGGGGACTTGGGGCTGGCCGGTGTCGCTGTGGAGTGGTTGTCGGAGCGTGCGAGTTCGGCTCCGACCGATTGGGCTGTGGGGATGGCGGCTCGTGGTCGTGCGTTGCTCAGCGAGGGTGACGCGGCCGAGGCCGGCTACCGGGAGTCGATTGAGTGTCTGGTTCGGGCCGGGTTCGGTGCTCAGGTGGCCCGTGCGCATCTGCTCTATGGGGAGTGGTTGCGGCGGCAGAACCGGCGGTCTGATGCTCGGGTTCAGTTGCGCACGGCGTACGAGAAGCTGACCGCGATGGGTGCGGAAGGGTTCGCGGAGCGGGCGCGTCAGGAACTGTCCGCGGCGGGGGAGACCGCGCGGAAGCGCAGTGTGGGGACGGTTACCACGTTGACCGCGCAGGAGGCGCTGATCGCTCAGCTGGCTCGGGACGGGCACACCAACCTGGAGATCGCTGGGCGGTTGTTCCTGTCGGCGCGGACGGTTCAGTATCACCTGCGCAAGGTGTTCACCAAGCTGGGCATCAACTCCCGCCGCGAGCTGCGCGCCGCGCTACCCCCGGCGGTGGGATAGCACCAGCGGGCACGACCGTGCACCTCGGCGGACGCGATCGGCGTCGTCCACCGTGACGATGGCAGAGGCCCCGAGTGCAAGGTCGGCAGGTCCGGCGGTGCCCGACGCCTCGAGCAGATCCGTGGCGGCGGCCGCCAGCGCGAGGCGCGTGACGCCGGGGACAAGGCCGACAAAAACCGGTTGAGTAAGAATCCTCGGACCGTCAAAGTTCCTGCCGCGCAGAGGTCACAGAAACATCTGCCGCACCGCGGCGAACCTCAGCTGGTCACCAACCGGGCCAAGCGGGGAAGGGCCTCGGCGCCCGCCACAGCGCGGTCGGTGAGCGGGTCAATCTCGTCACCGAGCAAGGCGACCGCTTTGCGGTATATGTCCATGTCGATGAGCTGCAGCCGGCTCAGGTGCTCGGCGTTGTCCGTGGTGATGGTGCATCCCAGCGACTGCAGGGCGACACTGGACCCAGTGCCCGCGCGGATGACATTCACCAATGCACTCAGGTCGAGTCCGAGGCGGCCGGCAACGTCCAGTAGCTCGGCGATGTTCTGCTGGTTGGCCATGAGCAGCGTGTTGTTGAGCAATTTGCCGGTCTGGCCGGCGCCGTGTCCGCCGAGATGGGCGACGGTGGTGGCGAACGTCTCGAAGACCGGGCGCACGGTCGCCACCACATCCGGATCTCCACCGACGAGCACGGTCAGCCGCTTCTCGACCGCCCCTGCGTGCCCGCCGCTGACCGGGGCATCAAGCACCCTTACCTGGTGTGGCACCGCCAGACGGGCGAGCTCCGCAGCGAACGCAGGCAACCCGGTGCCGAAATTGACGAGCACGGCACCGGGCTTGAGCGACTCCAGCAGGCCGCCATTGGTGACAACCTCACGCACGTCCGGGTCGTCGTTGAGGCACAGTCCGACGATGTCACTATCAGTGCCGAGGTCAGCGACAGTGCTACACGCCTCGTATGTGAATCCGTCCAGGACATCGAGCGAGGCCTTGTGTCGCGCCCAGACGTGTAAGGGAAAACCGGCCTCAGCGATGGCGCGAGCCATCGGGGCGCCCTGGTCACCGAGGCCGATCCAGCCGATACGCGGATGCATTGAGGTCATGGTGGCTTCCTTACTTCTCGTTGAAGCCGACGGCAGCGGCGGAGATCGCCCAGAGCCGCTCGGCGTTGTCCGGGTCCAGGGAGTACGGCGCCACGCTGCGGACGAGCTCCTCGACGTCGGTGGGCCGCTGGTCGATGGGTACGGCTTCCTGGTTGTCGTTGAAGTAGCGCCCGCCGATGCCTTCCAGCTGCGGCGAGGCGGCCAGCAGCACCGACGTCGAGGCGCCCTGCTCGGTCGTCTTCTGCAGCTCTACCGGGGTGGCGAGCTTGCCGCCCACGTGACGTTGCAACGGGGTCATGATGGCGCCGGGGTTGACCGCGTTCACTGTGATGCCGTCGTTGCGCCAGCGGGCGGTCGCTGCCACGACGAACAGGTTCACCGCCGTTTTCGACTGGGCGTAGGCGAGCGTGGCGTCGTACGGGCGGAACTTGAAGTTGATGTCGTCGAAGACGACCGGCGAGAACAAGTGAGCGGACGAGCTGAGGCTGACTACCCGGGCCCCACCTGCTGCGGCGAGCGCGGGATGCAGCTGCGTGGTGAGGGAGAAGTGGCCGAGGTGGTTGGTCGCGAACTGGAACTCCCAGCCCCGCGGGTCGGGCGTCAGCGACGGCAGTGCCATCACACCCGCGTTGTTGATCAGCAGGTGCAGCGGGCCTTCCCAACCTGCGGCGAACGCGGCGATCGACGTGTGATCGGTCAGCTCCAGCGGCCGTACCTCGACGCCGTGGCCGATCTCCTCAGCCACCTTGTTGCCACGCTCGACATCGCGCACGGCGAGCGTGACGGACGCGCCACGGCGAACCAGCGTGCGGGCGGTCTCGACCCCGATCCCGGAGGCCCCGCCGGTGACGACTGCCCGCTTACCAGTCAGGTCGATGCCCTCGGAAACCTCGTCGGCCGTCGACTTGGCCCCGTACGGCGTGGTGATACGCATGCATGGCTCCTAACGCGCTTGTACCGATTGCCGATTCATCGTGACGTTCGCAGCAGGGGCGAGCGGGAGCTATCAGGCCAGCCGGATTCCTCTTCCGGCTGACCTGATTGGCGGTCGTAAAGGCCGTGGCAACGACCTTGAAAGGCGGTCGGCCTGGGCTCGCCGTTGCGCCGCATGGGGCGTGATTAAAGCCTCTCGGGTCGTCCTGGCCCCCTTGGGACTGTCGGGTTTGCCGGAACAAGATTCGGCGCCAACCGGGTGTTGCAGCCTCCCAGCCGCTGCCAATGTCGATGGGCAAGGGGGAGTCCGACTGGAAGCCGAGACGGCCTTCTCCGAGGCGCGCTTGGGCGCTTCGCTCCTGTCGGTCCGGATGCCCAGCGGGACATCCGTCCTGCGGCGCGGTGGTTCTCCCAGCAGTGGGTGTTCAGCTTCCCCGGCCCTGCCACCGGATGGGTCGCCGTTCACAACCTGAGGAGCAATTCATGGCACAGCCCGACCGCACTTTCGACTACGTCATTGTCGGGGCCGGCTCTGCAGGATGCGTTCTGGCCGCCCGGCTCACCGAGGACCCCGGGGTGAGTGTGGCTCTCGTCGAAGCTGGACCGCCGGACACCGCGCAAGAGATCCATATTCCGGTGGCGTTGGCATCGTTGTTCAAGAGCCGCTGGGATTGGGACTACGACAGCGAGCCGGAGCCGGCGCTAGATGGCCGGCGAAACTACGTTCCGCGCGGCCGCACGCTGGGCGGGTCGAGTTCGATGAACGTGATGATCTACACGCGTGGCAACAGGGTCGACTACGACGACTGGGCCGCTGGGGGAGCGGAGGGTTGGAGCTACGACGAAGTTCTCCCGTATTTCCGGCGCGCGGAGGACAACCAGCGTGGGGCGGACCACTATCACGGTGTTGGCGGTCCGCTGACCGTGTCCGATGGCCGTTCGCTGAACCCGCTCGGGGAAGCCTTCCTCGAGGCCGCGGAGCAGGCGGGCCACCGGCGGAACGCCGACTTCAACGGAGACAGTCAGCTCGGGGTGGGGCGTTTCCAGCTGACGCAGCGCAACGGCCTGCGCTGGAGTACCGCCGACGCTTACCTGCGTCCGTCGTTGGACCGGCCGAACCTCACAGTGATCACCGAGGCGCTGGCTCACCGGGTCCTCTTCGAAGGTGACCGGGCGGTTGGGGTCGAGATCAGTCAAGGCAGTGCCCTGCAGAAGCTCCGCGCCGACCGTGAAGTCGTTCTGTCCGCCGGAACCTACGGCACGCCCCACCTGCTGCTGCGATCCGGCGTCGGGCCGGCACCAGCGCTGACTCCTTTTCAGATAGCCGTCCTGCACGAGCTACCGGTGGGGCAGCAGCTGCAGGACCATCCCTTCCTCACGCTGAACTACCTCACCGACGAGGAATCGTTGATGACGGCCCTGAGTCCCGCCAACCTGGCGCTGCTGCAAAACGAGCACCGCGGTCCGCTGACGTCCAACATCGGCGAGGCAGGCGGATTCATGATGACCCAGCCCGGGCTCGCCGCACCCGACCTGCAGTTCTACCAATCGCCGGCGTTGTTCTACCAGGAGGCGCTCGGACCGCTGATCGCGCACGGGTTCGCGATCGGACCCTGCGTGATCAAGCCGACCAGCCGTGGCTCCTTGACGCTGCGCACGGCCGCACCGGACACCGCGCCCAGGATCCAGCACAACTTCCTCACTACCGAGGAAGACCAGCAGACCATGCTCGCCGGTGTGCGTATCGCGTTGGACATCGCCGGCCGCCCGGCCCTCAAGAGCGTGACAACGGGCCCGTTCACAGTGCCGGAATCGTCCTCCGACGCCGATCTGCTGGCCTACATCAGGCGCACGACTCAGACGCTGTACCACCCGACTTCGACGTGCGCCATCGGCTCGGTCGTCGACAGCAAGCTGCGTGTCCTGGGGCTGCAAGGTTTGCGAGTCGTGGACGCTTCAGTGATGCCGTCGGTCCCTCGAGGCAACACGAACGCGGCCACGATCATGATCGCCGAGAAGGCAGCAGACCTGATTCGCGAGAAAGCGAACTGAGCTACTGAGGCGGCTGAAGCCGCAACAACTCCCGGGCACGGTGACGTCATGGTGTTCGGTGCCTCCCATTGCTGATCGCGGCACTGAACGGCGGGCCGACGTTGACCTCTCACCGACGACATTCTGCTGTTCCCGGCCGTCGTCGTCGGTCTCCCCCCTCATCGGTGGTCTCGGGCCCGCACTGATCGCCGCGGTGGCCGCGTCACAGCTGCCGAAATGGTTCTTCACCGCGCGGGCCGGCCGGTTCACCATCGCCGATGGCGACAACCCGCTCAAATGGCCGTTTTCGTCATGGTCGCGGTGGAGGTCAGCTGGGTCGTGGACACCGTCGCCCGCAGGACCCGCCAAGCCGCCCAGTCCGGGGCGGACGCGCAGGCCATGGCCCTCGTCCCCCGGCAGCGTACAGCGCGCCGGACGCCCCCTACTCGCGCTGCTCGACCGGTTCCGTGAAGCTCTGACCCTCGACTTGGTGGCCCCGCTGGGCTTACCAGGGCTATGCCTGCGGCTTTGCTTCTGAGGGCCCCGGCTTCCCCATTGAGCTGCTGCCACGTTCGAGCGCTTCGGAATTTGTCAAGATCGGTGAGACCAGTGGGTGTTAAGCAGCGAGGGTTAGGGCCTCGTGCTGGTCGGTGGCTGGTACGGGCTTGTTGATCCAGGCGGTGTCGGCCAGCCGTAGGCTCTTGGGTTGGGGCCGGCGGGTGAATCGTTCGGGGTGCTGGGCCCAGGCGGTGTCCAGGACCTGTTGCCGGGCAACAGTGATCGCGTCGGCGTGGCCGTAGTGGACCGCGGCCGGGGTGTGCAGGCCGATCCCGGTGTGGTGGTGTTCGTGGTTGTACCAGGTGAAAAACGAGTCGCAGAACGCGCGGGCGTCCTGGATCGACCCGAACCGGCCCGGGAAGCTCGGGTGGTACTTCACCGTTTTGAACGCCGCCTCGGAGTACGGATTGTCGTTGGAGACGTGCGGACGTGAATGCGACCGCAGCACGTGCAGGTCAGCGAGCAGATCAGCGACCTTCTTCGAGGTCATCGACGTGCCGCGGTCGGCGTGGACCACCTGCGGGATCCCGTGCACGGCGAACACGTCGGCGATGAACTCTTCGGCCAGGACCGCGGATTCGGTGGTGGCGACCTTGTGCCCGACGGTGTACCGGCTGTAAATGTCGATCATCACGTAGGCGTCGTAGTAGACACCCCGACTCGGGCCGGGCAGTTTCGTGATGTCCCAGGAGAACACCTGTCCCGGACCGGTCGCGGTCAGCTCAGGGCGGGTGCGGGCCGGGTGCCGGGCCAGCCGGCGGCGCTCGACGACCTGCCGGTTGGCGCGTAAGACCCGGTAGAGGGTGGCCACCGAGGCCAGGTAGACGCCCTCGTCCAGCAGGGTGGCGAACACCTCGATCGGGGTGGTGTCGACGAACCGGTCGCTGTTGAGCACCGCGAGGATCCGGGCCCGTTCAGCGCCGCTGAGCCGGTTCGCCGGCGCCCGCCGCGACACCGGCGGGCGCACCGGGCCCAGCACGGCCCGGCGGTGCACGGTGGCCCGGGAGATCCCGGACAGCCCGGCCGCGTCCCGATGCGAGACGTGCACCCGCAGCTGGTGGTAAGCGCCGGTCATCACCGTCTCGACGTCGGTGGCCTGTCCCCGCTCTCGGAGATGTCCTCCAAGAGCGCCTGTGCTTTTCCCATGATGCTCAGAGCTGCTTCAGTCCGGACCAGGCGCCGTTCTGCCAGGTCGAGCTGACGCCGTAGCCGGGCGATCTCGGCTTGGTCCCCGGTCGGGCGGCCGACCACCGACCCGGCTGGTTTGCCGGTGAGTAGTCCAGCGTCGCGGGTTCGGCGCCACTCGCTGATCAACGACGAGTACAAGCCGTTCTCCCGCAGGAACGCGTTTCCGGTCCCCGTTTCGGTCGCGGTCTCGTAACCGGCGAGGAGCCGGAGTTTCTCCGCCGGGCTGAACGAGCGCCGGCGTGGCCGATCCGTACGCGGTTTCTTGGCCATGTCCCCATCGTCGCTCACCGACGGGTCCAGCGTGTTGATCGTCAACGTGATCAATCCATCCTCGCCCCGGGCGGGCTACAACCTATGAACCGCTGGTCTCACTCAACCCTGACACCCAGGGCTTCCGCGGTGACCGCGTCCTGTTCCTGCTCGGAGAGCCTCACGAATGCTAGGGCTGCCTCGCACTGTTCCCGCAGATCGTCGCGGTCGAACCAGCGCAAGGGGTGTCGGGGATCAGTGGTGTCATAGACGCCCTGACCATGGGCCTCCATGACCACGAGGTCGTGTCGCCGGTAGTCGTAGGCCCCCTCCGGGGGGAGTAGGGCGCTCAGCATTTGATCGCGCCAGTCCCATACGGACTCAAGCTCGTCTTCGTCATCCCAGTCGTCGTGTTCGCGGTGATGGAGGCCGGGATACATGTCCAGGATGCTGCCGGGGCTGGGCGGATCGGTGTTCATGATGACGATCGACAGGGCGTACTCGTCTGCGAGACAGGTGGGACGAGGGATCCGGCCTTCGCCCAGTTCGTGACCGGCCCACATGATGCGCTCGCCCATCCGGACCAGCCAGTGGTTGTTCACCTGGGTAAGCGCGAGCTCGGGTAGATCGCGGAGAAGGTCAACCTCCCTGATGGATGCCTCGCCTTTGAGGAATGCAGGAAAGCCGCACCCGAGGGCGTGTTCGGCATGGAACTGCCCGCTCTTCATGGGGGCGAAGTCGGAGAACACCACTGTGCTATGCAGCGCTGCCGCCTCCGCTGCTGTGAGCGGATCTCCGGTGAACGCAGCATTGAAGAACCGGGTGAACTCATCGACCTCTCCTTCGGCTGCGGGCACTTCTGTGGATCCCATCAGCTGATGGAACTCGGCCAAGTTGAGGCGCAGCGCTCGGGCAAAGCCCCTGATGTTGTCCGCTTTGAACCCGTCCAGCGCGGTGGCGGCTTCCAGGCGGCGCCAGGTCGCGACGGAGACCTCCGCACGTCTCGCGGCTTCCTGCTGAGTGGACCCAAGTTCGTTGCGTCGCTGGCGGACGGGATTGACTGGCTGACTCGGCGACATGGATACTCCTGTGAGCGCTCGATGAGTGCTCACGAACGTTAGCGCTCACTGAGCGCTTACGCAATCATGCTGGTCGGAGCTGGGGCGTGGTGGGTTGAGTCAGCTACTCATGCCAGCCCAGTCGATCGGTAACGGGCAAGGCCCGGGCCGAGCACTGACTAGCCAGCGGAACAGAACGAGCCTCCACGTACATGCACGGTTGCCATGGGTCGACGTCACTCTTATCGGGGCTTCGTCGTGTAAGCGATCAGGGTTCCTCCCTCCTCTGGGCGGTAGTAACCGAACCCATCCTCCTAGGATGCTCTAGCCGAGGTTGCCCTGAACTGGCGTTAGTCGGCATACGCAACGACCGCCCCGCCGCTCCAGCCAAGACCCGACTCATCGCACACGACGTCCTGGCCCGCACCATCCTGCGATGGTGGTACAGCGAAGCCGACATGCGAACACGCATGGCTGCACTGAACGAAACGCGCTCGACCCGACAGCCTTCGAGCGACTGATCCACCGCGTCCGCACGGCACTGCCCTCACTCGACATCCCCACCAAAGACTGGCTCGCCGCCGCCACCAAAGTCCTCAACGAAATCCACCCGCGCCGGGGCTCGAGCGAACAACCACCAAATTGATAACCCCAGCTGGCAAGTCGGCAACTCCCGCCCGGAAGCTGGCGTCACTGCCCGATTCGTATCCGTGACCAACGGGCTGCCGCGAATCATCACTGTCCACCAAGTGAAAGGCGATGAGGCGGAAGCCGTTCTCGTGCTTCTCTCGAAAGGCAAAAAAGTAAAACGGCGCGGAAGGTAATAGCAATGCCTCAGCGGCCATGGAGGAATGGCTCGGGGCCGCAAACCTCTCCAGCGAAGCCATGCGTGTACTTAAAGTAGCAGCCACTCGCGCCCGACGCCTGCTCGCCATAGCTCTACCAGCCGAGTTCAAGCCAAGAATGGCTGAATTCCTCAAAGGCCTTGGAGTGCCGGCGCAGGAACGCTAACGAGCACATCAATGCTTCTGCGCGTCGCTCTGCCATGCATGCTCGGTGCGTCCAGACGGGCACCGGAAGCGCTGAGAGGACGCCGCTACCAGAGCCGCGGTCGCAAACGTACAGGTCAGGTACGATGAAGTCGACTCGAGAAGGGTGATGCGTTTGGACCCCTTTACTCGGCCGAGTATACTTTTCAGTGACCTGGTAAAACGTTCGTTAGCACGTCGCTGGGCCCTCTAAATGCTGGGGGTCAAGGGGTCGCAGGTTCAAATCCTGTCAGCCCGACAGAGCATAATCGCAGTTCAGGCGGTCGGTCCGGATCAACGGACCGGCCTTCTATGCATCCGGGGGACCACGGTGGTCAAGTGCGCTCATCGGTAGCGCTCCTTGACCGCTGGTCAAGAAGCTGCTGGAACGTGGGTCGCTAAGACCTTAGCGCCATTTGTCATGGCTGCCGCTTTGCTCCCGGCCGGAGCTGGCAGCGGCTCGGGCGATGCCCGGCGGACACGCCGTCCGGCTGCAAGTCCGCAGTCGGCGGGGCGCACCTCCCGGACGGGTCGATCACCCTGGCTGCGGCCCTGCACTACACCGGCTACCGGCAGGTCATCGCCACCCTATGGTCGGTGTGGGACGCCGAACAGCCCAGGTCGCCGAGGCGGTCTACGCCGCACTGGTGCACGACGGCGAGCTCGACGCCCGGCACGCGCCGCGCGCCCTGCACGAGGCGGTCCGTCGGCTGCGCGGCTCTTACCGGGACCGGCCCAGCGTGTGGACGCCGTACGCCCACACCGGGCCGTGAAGATTGTTCGGTTCCAACCCCAAGTGCAGCCGGACATGGTGCAGTGGTGATATGCCGTCACATGCGCCCTGGGCTGGCCGGACGGCGCTTGCGGCTTCTGCGGCCGCGGCCGTCACCGTCCTTCTGCTGTTCTTCCACGCGAGTACGGTGCAGGCCCTGGAAGCGCCGGTGAGCCTGGGCACCGCCGGTGACTTCTCCGTGCTGGCCGGGGCCGAGCCCACCAACACCGGTTCCAGCTATCTGGCCCAGGATCTCGGAAGGTCTCCCGACAACACCGCCTCGGGCTTCGGGACCGCAACCGTCATCGGCGAGACCCACCTCGGTGACGCGGTCGCCGCTCAGGCTCAGAACGACCTCACCGCCGCCTACGACGACGCCGCCGGCCGGACCCCGCTTGCCACCCTCGCCGCCGAACTCGGCGGCACCACGCTCACCCCCGGCGTCTACCAGGTCGGAGCCGCGCAACTAACCGGGCCGTTGACTCTCGACGGCCAGGGCGACCCGCGGGCGGTGTTCATCCTTCAGATCGACACCACGTTGACCACGGCGGCGAACAGTAAGGTCGTCCTCGTGGACGGCGCGTCCGCCTGCAACGTGTACTGGACGATCGGGAGCTCGGCGACGCTGGGGACCGGCACCACCTTCGTGGGCACGATGATGGCTCAAGCGTCGATCACGATGAGCGCGAACGCCACTCTGCAGGGGCACGCTCTGGCTCGTACCGCCGCCGTCGTCCTCGACTCCAATGTCATCACCGAGCCGGTGTGCGCCGCCGCGCCCGGGCCGCCCGGGCCCGCGGGTCCGCCTGGGCCCGCGGGTCCGCCTGGGCCGGCGGGATCGCCCGGCGCCCCCGGGCCCTCTGGGGCTGCCGGCGCCACCGGGATGCCTGGCGCTCCTGGTGCTACCGGCGCGCAAGGCGAGCCCGGCCCGTCCGGCGCTTCTGGTGCAACCGGGGTCCCCGGCGCGCAAGGCGAGCCCGGCCCGTCCGGCGCTCCTGGTGCTACCGGCGCGCAAGGCGTGCCGGGTCCTTCCGGTGTCCCCGGCGCTGTCGGGGCATCCGGCGTACCGGGCCCGGCAGGCGCATCCGGTGCCTCCGGGACCCAAGGCGAGCCCGGTACGGCCGGCGCCGCCGGCGTAGCCGGTGCTGGTGGGGTACCTGGTGCCCTTGGTGGGCCCGGACCACAGGGCGCGCCGGGTGTACCAGGCGCTCTCGGCCAGCCCGGCGCCGACGGAGCGCCCGGCGAACCCGGCCCAGCCGGTGCGCCCGGAGCACTCGGCGAACCCGGTGATGCGGGCGCCCCAGGCGTTCCCGGCGCCGATGGAGCGCTCGGCGCGGCCGGGCCTCAGGGCGAGCCCGGTCGGGCCGGTGCTCTCGGCGTACCCGGTCCAGCCGGCGCGCCCGGCGTCCCGGGGGCGCCCAGTGTCCCCCGCGACCCGAATTCACTCGGCCGGCCCGTCGCTCCCCGAGGTCCACCGAACCTGCCGGTCACCGGCGACCGCCTGGTCCCCAGCCTCACCGTCCTGGCCCTCGTCATGATCACCGTGGGCGGGTTCATGCAGGTCACCCGCCGACGCCGCTTCTGAACCGGTCTTCCGGCCCCCGCGGTCGGAAGGGTATCGCCTCACCGACGGCCGGCGCTGCCGGACGGCTGCGGACCGGCTGGCGGACGTTCGGGTCTCAAGGCGCGCGCCCGGGGTGTGTCACTCGCTGCCACTCCTGTCACTGGTGCCACTCGACAGGCTCTTGAGCTGGACGAATATGAGTGACAGCCGTAGGTCGGCTGTCACTCAAGCGGGCCAGCGCTCCCAGGGACCGTCGGGGACCATCTGGGGACTCACGGTATGCGCGGCTGTGCGCGGGCCTGCACACTTGTCTTGCAACCGCGTCAGGCAGCCCGGGCTTCGGCCGCGTCGAGGGCCGCGCAGGTAGCGCTCACGCCGTCGTCGGCGGCGTCGCGGGTGAGATGCCTGGAGAGGTCCACGGTGGTGGCCACGTTCTTGTGCCGAAGGGTCTTCGAAACCACGGCCAGCGGCACGCTCTGGTTGATCATGATGGTGGCGGCGACGTGCCGCAGGTCGTGCACCCGGATAGCCGGCAACCCGGCGCCCGCGGTGAGCCGGCGCAGGTGGTCGAGCACATACTGCGGCCGCAGCGGCAGCCCGTCCGGTCGGGCGAAGATCAGGTCGAGGTCGTCGTAGTGACGGGCGGCCAGCTGCTGCCGGCGCTGGCGGCGGCGTTGCCGCTGCAACGCGTCGACGGCCCGGGCGAACAGGGCCACCCAGGCCCGGCTGCCATGGGTCTTGGGCGCGTTGAACATACTGCGGCAGTTGTCGACGCTGACCAGCGTCCAGCGCACGAACAACGTCCGCGCGTCGACGTCCACATCGGCCCAGTGCAGCCCCAGGACTTCGCCTTTCCGCATCCCGGTGCAGACCATCACGTGGAACAGATCCGCCAGGGGACTCTCGACGGTGCGGCAGTGCCGCAGGAACGCGCTGGCCTGGTCAGTGCTCCAGCAGGTGAGCTCGCGTCGCGCCGGTCGGGGATCTCGGCGAAGCGGGCGGCGTTGTGCGGCAGTCGGTGGTTGCGGCGGGCGTCCTTGAGGGCGCTCGACAGGGTCGTGATGCAGCGGCGCAGGGTGACCAGGCCACGGCCGGCGGCGAGTTCCCGCTGGACGAACTGGTTGACGTGCTCGTGGGTGAGCCGCTCCAGCGGCGCCGCGCCGAACGCGGGGGGTAGGTCGTTACGGAGGTAGTCGCTGTAGTGGGTGCACCGTGTTGACTTTGAGGGTCGGTGACTTGGTCGCCAGCCACTGGGTGAGGTAGCTCGCGACCGTTTCGCTGTCGTCCAGGCTGGACGCCGGCCCGTTCGCACTCGAGCACGTGGCTCAGGGCACCCGATGCCTCGGTCTTGGTGGCGAAGCCGGTGCGGCGCATGGTCCTGCGTTTGTCCAGGCTTGGCAAGTCGACGGCGAAGGCCCAGCTACCGTGCCGGGCGGTGGACAGCTTCGGGCAGCGGACACCGAGCTGTCGGCCGCGGCTGTCGCGGCAGGCGCAGCAACGGTAGACCCGGCCCCGGTGTGGATTCGGCCTCATGATCTCCCCCTCGGTAGAGGTGAGTTGCTGTCACCTCTACCGGTGCCCCGTTCAGCTGCGACAACATCGCGACATCCCTGCATGTCACCCTGCGTGTGACCGCCGGACTTGTGACCCGGTCAAGGGTGCCTACCGGACCAAGGGGAGGATTTGAAGTCGTGTGGGGCGGGACGTTTCCGGCCCGAATACGCGGGACAGAAAGACGCGGGCATGCGACGACGCAGATGGTCGGCGAGATTCGAAGCGAACTCGCTATCGTCTGAGGCGTGCCTTCGGCCCGATCGAGGAGATCGGTTCCAGGCGCGTTTTGTGGGACGCCTTACTGGAGGTCGCTGCTCAGTAGTTGACGCCAGCGGGACTCGGCGTATCGGAATGGTGGGGTCGACTCGAGGAAATGCCGCACGGCGGGGACCAGCCGGTCTGCGGCGGTCGTGCGGGTAGTGGCCGGCACCGTCGATCTCGAGCAGGTGCGGCGCTGTCAGCAGGTCGGCCACGTCCCGGGTGCGACTGCTGACACCGCGCTCAGCGCGCGCTTGGTGAGCGGGCGCGGTATCAGGGCCAGGCCCGCGACGACGGTGAGCGCGCCGGGCAGCGTCGCGGCGCGCAGCATCGGGCTGACCTGGAGGCCGAGGCCGCCGCTGCTGATCAGTGTCAGCCGGTCGGTGCGCTCGGGGAACTGGTAGGCGAATTGCAGAGCGATACCGCCGCCGAGGCTGTGGCGACGAGGGTCGCCGAGGAGTGCCCGAGGATGACGAGCAGGTCGCGAAGGGAGGCCGCGAGCGCTCCGAGGGAGTAGTCGCCGGCCGGGGCGTCCGAGTCTCCGTGACCGGGTAGGTCAGGGGCGATGACGGTATGGCCGGCGGCGAAGCTGTCGAGGACGTGGTCCCAGGTCCGGCGGGTGCCACCCAGCCCGTGGATGAGCAGAAGCGGTGAGCCGATGCCCGCGGTGGTGTAGGCGATGGCACCGTCCCCGATGCGGACTCGTCCTTCGTGACGAACGGTGGTCCCTGACATGAGGGTTTCATGACGTGACTGTCTGCCCTGGGGAGCCTTCCTGATCGGCATGACTTCGTGCGGCGGAGATCAGACGGGATGGGTCACGGTTTCGTGGATCTCACGGGCGTCGCGGGCGGCCGTGTCGGCGTCATGGGCGAGGTCGGGGTCGGTCGCCGGTTGCGGTACGCAGAGCAGTAAAGCCTTGGGTCGTACGGTGACCGTCAGGTCTTTGCCGGGGTCGATGAGGTCACCGTCGAGCTGGCGGGGCTGGGCGCGTCGGCTGCTGATCTGTACGCGGGTGGCGGTGTAGGTTTCCATGCTCGGTACCCGCTGTTTGCGGCGTAGCACGCCCCAACCGAGGGCTGCCCAGTGTCGCAGGGTCCGCGGGCTGAGGATGGCGACGTCGAGCAGGCCGTCGTCGGGCTGGGCGTCGTTGAGCAGCCGCATACCGCCTTGGAGCCGGCCGACGTTGCCGACGATGACGGTGCGGGGCCGGCGGGTGAAGGCCGGCTTGTCGTCGAGGGTGATGCGAAGGTGCATGGGCCGGTCACGGAGATGCTTGGTGGCGCCGGCGGCGTAGGCGAGCCAGCCGATGTGCTTCTTGGCGGTGTCGTTGGTGGCATCGAGCATGTGGGCGTCGAAGCCCATGCCGGCCATCACGGCGAAGCTCTGCTCGCCGACGACGCCGACGTCGATGCGGCGGCGTCCGCCCTGCAGCACGACCTCGAGGCCGGTGGCCAGGTCGGCGGAGAGCCCGAGGTTGGCGGCCAGCAGGTTGCCGGTGCCGGCGGGCAGCACGGCCAGGGCGACCTCGGAGCCGGCCAGAGCGGTCACGCAGGCCATGACCGTGCCGTCGCCGCCGCAGGCGAAGACGAGCTCGGCGCCGTCACGGACGGCCTGGGTGGCCTGGCCGGCGCCGGGGTCGTCGACGGTGGTCTCGAGCCACATCGGCTCCGGCCAGCCTTGAGCGGTCAGCACGTCGGTGATGGTGTGGCGCAGTTCGTCGAGGTCGGGCACCTTCACCGGGTTCACCACGACGGCGGATCGTAGGGGACCGGAAACGGTTGTGACATCCACGGGAAGGTCCTTCGCAGTCGGGGGAAAAGCGACCGCCGCCGACCCGCGTAGGGTCGACGGCGGTCGTCAGTGCTGTCAGGCGTCGGCGTGCTCGCGGCTGCCGGACTTTCCCAGCCCCGGCTGACCAGGTAACGGATGGTCAGCAGCACGACGTAGAACCAGGCGCGGTCGGCGCGGAAGTAGTCGCCGCCCGAGTCGTTGTCGCCGTTACCGTCGACCACGAGGGAAGCGATCAGGACGGCAACCGCGATGACCACGTAGGCGATGAACTAGGTGGACCGCCGTACCGCTTTCGGGGCACGAGGTTGATGCAGGAAAGCTCCGGAAAGCAACCATCATTCGTTGCCGTCGATGAGGAAATGCCCGGTGCGGGCCTTCCCAAACAGGACGTGTGTCACTCCGGTCGGTCGCCCGTGCCACCTGTGGTCGGGGAGGTGGTCTGCTGGTCGCCGCCGGGGCGGACCGGGCCGGACGTGGCGTGGATGCTGTCGCGGGCGGCCTGGGCGACCGCCTCGGCGGTGATGCCGAACTCCTGGTAGAGACGTTGGTAGTCGGCGGAGGCGCCGAAGTGTTCGAGGCTGATGATGCGTCCGGCGTCGCCGATGATGTCGCGCCAGCCCTGGCCGATGCCGGCCTCGACGCTGACCCGGGCGCGCTGGGCGGGCGGCAGGACCTCGTCGCGGTACGACAGGGGTTGCTGGGCGAACCATTCCCGGCACGGCATGGAGACCACGCGGGCGGCGATGCCCTCGCCGGCCAGCACGTCCCGGGCGTCAAGGGCGATCTGCACCTCCGAGCCGGTGGCGATCAGCAGCACGGCGGCGTCGTCGCCCGCGCCGGCCAGGACGTAGCCGCCGCGGGCCGCGCCGTCGGCGGCCGCGTATCCGCCGGGGCCGCGGTCGAGCACGGGCAGGTTCTGCCGGGTGAGGATCATGCCGGCGGGCCGGTCGGTGTGCTCCAGGACGGTACGCCAGCAGACCGCGGTCTCGTTGGCGTCACCGGGCCGGACGACGTCCAGACCGGGGATGGCCCGCAGCGCGGCGAGGTGCTCGATGGGCTGGTGGGTGGGACCGTCCTCGCCCAGGCCGATGGAGTCGTGGGTCCACACGTAGGTGGCGGGCAGCTGCATGAGCGCGGCCAGCCGCACGGCGGGACGCATGTAGTCGCTGAAGACCAGGAACGTGCCACCGTACGGGCGGGTCAGGCTCTGCAGGGCGATGCCGTTGAGGATCGAGCCCATGGCGTGCTCACGGATGCCGAAGTGCAGGGTCCGGCCGTACGGGTCACCGGACCAGTTGCGGGTCTGCCGCTCGGCCGGGATGAACGACGGTTCCCCGGTCATGGTGGTGTTGTTGCTCTCGGCCAGGTCCGCCGAGCCACCCCACAGCTCCGGCAGCACCGGGGCGAGCGCGGACAGGATCTCCCCGGACGCCTTGCGGGTCGCCATGCCCTTGGCATCGGGCGCGAAGGTCGGCAGGGCCGCCTCCCAGCCGTCCGGCAGCCGGCGCTTGAGCAGCCGGTCCAGCAGGGCCGCCCGGTCCGGGTGGGCGGTCCGCCAGGCTTCGAAACCGGGCAACCATTCCTGGTGTACGCGTGACCCGCGCGCGACGACCGCACGGGCGTGGTGCAGTACGTCGTCCTCGACGGTGAACGAGACGTCCGGGTCGAAGCCGAGTAGCCGCTTGGTCGCCGCGATCTCGTCGGCACCGAGCGCGGACCCGTGCGCCTTGCCGCTGTTCTGCAAGGTCGGGGCGGGCCAGCCGATGACGGTACGCAGCTTGATCAGTGACGGCCGCCCGGTGTCGGCCTTGGCCGCTTCGACCGCGGCGTGCAAAGCGTCGATGTCCTCGACGTACTCGCCGGTGCGGGTCCAGTCGACGGTCTGCACGTGCCAGTTGTAGGCGGCGTAGCGGGCGGTGACGTCCTCGCTGAACGAGATGTCGGTGTCGTCCTCGATGGAGATGTGGTTCGCGTCGTAGAACACCACCAGGTTGCCCAGCTGCTGGTGCCCGGCCAGGGAACTGGCCTCGGCGGTGACACCCTCCATGAGGTCACCGTCGGAGGCGATCACGTACACGTGGTGGTCGAACGGGCTCGCGCCCGGTGCGGCGTCCGGATCCAGCAGGCCCCGCTCCCGGCGGGCCGCCATGGCCATGCCAACCGCGCTGGCCAGACCCTGACCGAGCGGCCCGGTGGTGATCTCGACCCCGCGGGTGTGCCGGTATTCAGGGTGTCCCGGCGTGGCGGAACCCCAGGTGCGCAGCGCACGCAGGTCGTCCAGTTCCAGGCCGTAGCCACTGAGGAAGAGCTGCGTGTAGAGGGTCAGGCTGGTGTGCCCGGCCGACAGCACGAACCGGTCGCGGCCCAGCCACTGGTCGTCATTCGGGTCGTGCCGCATCACGTCGTGGAACAGCAGGTAGGCCAGCGGCGCCAGGCTCATCGCCGTACCGGGGTGGCCGTTGCCGACCTTCTGCACCGCGTCGGCGGCGAGCAGCCGGGCGGTGTCCACGGCCCGGACATCGAGCGCTTCCCAGCCCACGGCGTCGGCGACCGGAGCGGTGACCTGCCGGTCGAGCTGATGGATCTGGGTCATGTCGATGTCCTCACTATGGGGTGAAAGGGGCGTGCCGGTCAGGACTGGACGAGCTCGGCCCGTTTACCGGCAATACCCTCGAAAAGCTTGAACAGGTTGGGCCGGTCGATCAGCCGGTGCAGAGCGACAGCCCCCTCGACGGTGGCTTCGGCGTCGTGGGCCAGATGCGGGTCGACTTCCAGCGACACCCACCCGTCGCGTGAGTCACCGCGGTCGTACACCGGTCGCAATAGGTCACACGCGGCGCACGTCATGCTGCGGCCAGGAGCACCGGTCGGTGCAGCTGGAGGCCGGGTGCCGATGTCGGCGATTTCGCCGACGATTCGCCGGGCTTGCCGAGCAGGCGAGAGAAGTATCGTCAGGTAGCTGACGCAAATCTGATGGTGTAGAGCTGAGCTACCCGTCCTGCGAGTGCCCCGCAGGAATACTCGCAAACCCCGCCATGGTGGTCGGCTCAACATCGGACTCGACCAGTAGGACATCGCCGCCGACGCACCGGACAGCTACCGCGACCGGATCCTGGACGCGTACCGACGCAGGCGCTGACCGCCGCCGCCGGCCGGATACATCGAGCGGCCGGGCGCGAATCTCGATAGCTGGACCGGGAAGAACGCTGACGGCACGGCCTTCGTCGGCCGTATCCCGCCGGCCGGCGAGGCGGGTGTGAGTGGCGGAACTTCACACCGTGTATTCGGTCGCCGCGCAGGCGGCTGGTGCACGTTCGGCGCATAACGAAGTCCCGGCGGGCTGGTCGCTCACCGGGCAACCGTGTCTGTCGGAAATCAGTGGTCGTGTAAGCCGGTGCGCGGATCGCTGTTGCTGCCGGCCGCGGCTGACCATGTAGTCCAGAGTTGATCCACCCGTTCACCGGGCTACGCCCTGTCCCGTTCCGCAGGCTGGTGCGCCAGGTTGCCCGGCGCGGCGGCGACGCCAGCAGGACTACAACACCGGGCATCACAAGGTCCGCGCCCGTGCCGAGCGCTGCGTGGCCCGACTCAAGACCTACAAGATCCTGCGCGACTGCCGCCGCCCCGGCCGAACCTTGGCCGCCACCGCATCCGGATCGCCCACCTGCACAACATCGTTCTGGCCGGCTGACCAGCAAACCGCTCACGGACAACGCCCGCGGACCGCGCCACGCAGCTGTTGTTCAGGGGGAGGTCCGGCGTCGCTGGTCGGATGCGGCGACCTCTTCGGTACTGCTGACGACCCAGCGCTCGGTGCGGGTGTCGTAGAGGATGATGTCGCCGTCGTGCAGGACGATCCGGTCGCGGTGGCTGTCCGGGTCTGCGGCGGTGGTGGCCGCCTGGTCGAATTCCGCGAGGGCAGGGATGACGTCGGCGAGCAGGATCGCCATCGTCATGGTGGGCTCGTCGAAGGCGCGGTTCAGTGTGTCGGCGACCTCGTGGGCGGTGGCGGTCATCGTGAGTCCTCGTTGTGCGCTCGTAGTGGGGTCGTCGGGTCGGCAGCAGCGTCGGTGCGGGCGGAGTGGTTCTTCGGGCCCTCCGACATCCTGTGCCCGCCCTGGACCCGCTCATGCGTCGGGCAAGTGCCAGCAGGTCAGGATGCTTCCGGTTGGATCCGTTGACCGGTTCACGCGACGGCGCCAAGCGTAGGACTGGCTTCGGATCGACCGGCTGCTCAGGCCCAGCTGGTCGTGGCGCCCTGCCGCCAGGTGTTATCGCGCGACGGCGAGTGTCCGCGCATCCCTCCGGCAGCGGTCGCTGCGCCGGAACCATGGTCATATCCCTCTGTCCGAGGACGCGGCGACCTCCACCTCGAGACTGTCCACCCTTGTTCTGTCGATGGACAAGAGCTGAGGGTCCGGCCCGGCATCCATCCGCGGTTCGACGCCATGGTGTCTGCCGACACCCGACCCCCGACCAGTCCGGTTGGGTGTTGACCGGCAGGGAGCCGGGTGTCAGGCCACTATGCGGCGGTTGCGCACACCGAGACGACCATCGATTACGTGCCGAAGTAACCGGCCGACCGCGAGAAAATCTATGTCCGCAGCCCTAGACAAGCTCGGTGGACTTGGCTAACGTTGTGCGGGTTGACAGCAGAGATCGCCGAAGACGCAGACGATCTGACCGAGCGTTAAGCAGGGCCCGGATGTTCTCGTGGCTCGCTCGGCACGGCGGTGAGTTCGTGTCACCGCAAGAGTGGACAAGGCAAGTGCAAGTAAGACCCCGGCGTAAGTCCAGGTCGGGGGCATCGGGCGGGGCCGAGGCTGGTTCAGGGTTCCGCTTGGGAAAGCGTCCGTCGTACGTGTGCGGGGCCGTGAAGTCGCGTGGGGCTCCGA
>NZ_BOQL01000063.1 GCF_018332655.1 Actinoplanes auranticolor
ACCCAGCCGCTCCACCACATCGTGCCGCTGCTGCGGGACGATGCGGACCGACCGAACCAGCGTGATAACCGCAAAAAGGGCGATCACGAAGATGAGTACACCGACAGCAACTTCCATGGCGTCCTCTTTTCTCTTGTATGTGACGTGGCTCAGAGATTCGGATGGTCGTCGCGCCACACGATCGCCGTGGCGCCCTTCACCTTGATGACCCGGACCCGGTCGCCCGGCGCGTACTTCTCTTCGCCGTCGAAGGAGCGGGCCGTCCAGAGCTCACCGTCGATCTTCACGAGGCCGTGGTCGGCGGTGACCTCCTCGAGCACCGTCGCCTGCGAACCCTCGATGGCCTCGATGCCGAAAGGCGTGTCGCCGGTCTCGGCGGCGGATTTCGCGTGCCGCATGATGATGGGCCGGATCGCGGCGACGGAGAGACCGGAGACGATGGCGAAGACGATGGCCTGCAGCAGCACGGGCGCGCCCAGAGCCGCCGCACCGGCCGCCGCGAGGGCGCCGACGGCGAAGAAGATGACGAGGAAAGACGCGGTGAAGGCCTCGGCGATCGCGAGGGCGATGGCGAGGACGATCCAGAGAACGCTTTCCATACTCAGATCGTGACACGTTCGCGCTCGCACGGCGACGTCCTGTCACCTCAGGTTCTTCCGTAGCCAGATCGGCGCCGCTCAGTTAAACCTTGGACCGTCCCCGCCCGAGAGAGGCTCACCGTGTCCCTGCTGCCGGAAACCGGCCGACGCGTCACCGGGATCGTCGCCCGCGCGCAGTCCACGGGCCGCGCGCCGTCCCTGGCGCTGGCGGTCGTGCGCGACCGCTCGCTGCTGCATTTCACCGGCGCCGGGGAGACCCCGCCGCCCGACCCCAAGACCCAGTACCGGCTCGGCTCGATCACCAAGACACTGACCGCGACCATGGTGATGCAGCTGCGCGACGAGGGCTTCTTCGCCCTGGATGACCTGCTCTACCGGCACCTGCCGGGCACCTCGGTCGGCGGACTGACGCTGCGCCAGCTGCTCGGGCATGTCTCCGGGCTGCAGCGCGAGCCGGACGGCCCGTGGTGGGAGCGCAGCACCGGCGGCGACGTCGACCAGCTGCTGGCCGAGCTGGCCGACAAGATCGCCGGGCCGCCGTTCCGGACCTACCACTACTCCAACCTGGCCTACGGGCTGCTCGGGGCGGTGCTGCAGCGCGTCACCGGGGAGTCCTGGACCGACCTGGTCGGCAAGCGGGTGCTCGACCCGCTGGGCATGAAGCGCACCACGTACGCGCCGGTCGAGCCGTACGCCCGCGGGTACGTCGTGCACGAGCTGGACGACAGTCTGCACGAGGAGCCCCGGCCGGACACCGGCGCGATGGCCCCGGCCGGGCAGCTCTGGTCGACGGTCACCGACATGGCGAAGTGGGCGGCGTTCCTGGCCGATCCGGCGCCGGCCGTGCTCAGCCGGGAGACCGTCGACGAGATGTGCACCCCGGTGGTCATCCAGGACGAGGCCTGGACCGCCGGGCACGGCCTGGGCCCGGAGCTGATGCGCGTCGGCGAGCGGGTGTACGTCGGCCACGGCGGCTCGATGCCCGGCTACAACTCCCAGCTGGCCGTGCACCGGCCCAGCCGCACCGGCGTGATCGCCTTCGCCAACTCGTACAGCCTGCGCGGCACCAGCGTCCGGTCGCTGGCCCTGGAGGTGCTGACCACGGTGCTGGACCACGAGCCGGCGCCGGCCGAACCATGGCGTCCCGCACCGCCGGCGGACGCGGACGTCGCCCAGGTGTGCGGCCGCTGGTGGTGGATGGGCCGCGAGTACGAAGTGCTCGCCGACGGCCCGGGCCTGGTCATGCGCCAGGTGACGGCGCCGGGGAAGCCGCCGTGGCGGTTCGTCCGGGAGTCGCGGGACCGCTGGCGGGGCACGGCCGGCATGAACGCCGGCGAGGTGCTGAGCGTGCTGCGCGGCCCGGACGGCGCGGTCGAGCGGCTCGACATCGCCACCTTCGTGTTCAGCCGCGACCCGATGCACCTGGCGTGAGCAGGGCGTTGAGCGTCCCGTAGTCGGCCGCGCCGGTCAGCTCGCCGTAGCCGCCGTCGCCCAGCGCCGCCGCCGCGACCCGCGCCACCAGTCCGTACGCGGCCTGGGCGACCGACGAGCCCAGGCTGATCCGGGCCACGCCCAGCGCGGCCAGCTCGGCGAGGCCGGGCGCGCCGGGTCCGGCCATGACGTTCAGCGGGGCATCGATCCGGTCGACCAGGGCGGCGACGGTCACCGGATCGGTGACTCCGGGCACGAAGATGCCGTCCGCACCCGCCGCGAGGTACGCCGTGGCCCGCTCGACCGTCTCGTCGAGCCCGCCCACCCCGGCCAGGAACGTGTCGATGCGTGCGTTCAGGAACAGCCCCGGCGCGGCGGCCCGGGCGGTGGCGATCCGGTCCGGCTCAGCGGTGGCGCCGTCCTCGATGTTGACGCCCACGGCGCCCGCCGCGTGGACGGCACGGACGGTTCGCGCCACGTCGCCGTACCCCTTCTCGATGTCGGCGGTCACCGGCACCGACACCACCGCGGTGATCCGCGCGACCGCCGCGACGGCGGCGGACACGTCCAGGGCGTCGCCGTCCGGCGCGCCCAGGCTCCAGGCCACCCCGGCGCTGGTGGTGGCGACGGCCGCCGCGCCGGCGGCCTCGACGAGGCGGGCACTCGCGGCGTCCCAGGCGTTGACGAGGATCAGCGGTTTGCCGGGCACGTGCAGGTCACGGAAGTCGGTCATGCGGCCAGTGTCGGCGCGGGCGGACCGGTCGCGATAATGATTCAGCTGGAGCTGAAACGTCGGGGGTCGGCATGGTGGCGATCGGGCTGTCGGCCGGGGCCGTGGCGCGCATCCGCTTCGCCGTGTCCTGTCTGTGGGAGGTCGTGGCCGCGGTCCGGGTGCTGCGCGATCCGGGGAGCCACGCGGTCCACCTGCCCTGGGTGCGCCGGGTCGCTGTGCCGCACGACACTCTGCTCTGGGAACTGGTGCCGCGCGAACCGGCGTACCTGCCGGATTTTCTGACTCCCCCGCCGACCGGCCTGACCCCCGAGCTGGGCGTGGAGCTCGCCCGGCTGCGGGCGACGCCCGCCGCGGTGGTCCGCGGGCACCTCGACCTGTACGGCCACCGCACCCCCGCCGTCCGCGAGCTGTACGCCGACCCCGCCACCGGCCTGGCCCGCCTGAGCACCGAGATCGAGGCGTTCTGGCACACCGCAATCGCCGCCGACTGGCCCCGGATCCAGCTGCTGCTGGACGCCGAGATCTTCGCCCGCGCCCGGGCCCTGGCCGGCAACGGCGCCGCCGGCCTGCTCAACGACCTGCACGAGAGAGTCCGCTGGGAGGCCGGCACGCTGTCGATCAGCCAGCGTTACTGCACCGCCGAGGACGTCAGTGACGGCACCGGCCTGGTCCTGGTGCCGTCGGTGTTCGTCTGGCCGGCGGTGCTGAGCATCTTCGCCGGTGACGTGCCGCAGCTGGCCTATCCGGCCCGGGGTGTCGCCACGCTGTGGGAGCCACGGCGGGAGAGCACGGACGCGCTCGGCGCGGTGCTCGGCCGGGGCCGCACCCGGCTGCTGATCGAGCTGGACGCGCCCAGCTCCACCACCGAGCTGGCCCGGCGCACCGGCATGACCGCCGGTGGCGTGTCCCAGCACCTGAGCGCTCTGCGGGCGGCCGGGCTAGTCGCCGCGCACCGGCAGGGCCGCAGCGTGCTCAACGTGCGGACGGCGCTCGCGGAGGCGCTGCTCAGCTCGGCTCGGTGACGAAGTCGATGAGCCGTTCCATCGCGTTGATCAGCGGCGTCTCGACGTCCTTGTAGCTGTTCACGCTGCCGAGGATGCGCCGCCACATCTCGTACGGTTCGGCGATGCCGACGGCCCGGCAGACGCCCTCCTTCCACGGCTGCCCGGGCGGGATCACCGGCCACGCCTTCAGCCCGACCCGCTCCGGCTTCACCGCCTGCCACACGTCGATGTACGGATGCCCGGTGATCAGCACGTTCGGGTCGGTGACCGCGGCCACGATCCGGCTCTCCTTGGACCCGGCGACGAGGTGGTCGACCAGCACGCCGACCCGGCGTTCGCGGGCCGGCCGGAACTCACGCACGGCACCGGCCAGGTCGTCGATGCCGTCCAGGGGCTCGACCACCACGCCCTCGATGCGCAGGTCGTCGCCCCAGATCCGCTCGACCAGGGCGGCGTCGTGCACCCCCTCGACCCAGATCCGGCTGGCCTTGGCGACCTGGGCGCGTACCCCCGCGACCGCGACCGACCCGGAGGCGGTCCGCTGCCGGGCCGGGGCAGCCGGCCGGGCCACCGGCCGGCGCAGGGTCACGACCTGACCCTCCAACAGGAACGCGGCCGGCTCCAGCGGAAAATTGCGACGCTTGCCACGCCGGTCCTCCAGCACGACCGCACCCAGCTCGAAGCCGACGACCGCACCGCAGAAACCCGAATCCACGTCCTCGACGACCAGGTCCGGCTCGGCGTCCACCTCGGGTATCACCTTGCGGCGCCGCCAGTTCCCCGAGAGCACATCCTCCCCATACATGTCGAGCACGTTAAACCCTCCAGACGGACACGCGGCTTCCGACGCTCCGACCGAGACAAGCCCGGCGCGCGCCACGTACCCTTGCTCGCATGTCCCCCGCAGCAGATGCGGCGACACTCACGGCACGCCGGTCCACCCGGTTCGTGGCGTGGGTACGCGCCTGGCGGGCCGGCCTCGTCCCGTTCGACGAGCTGGCCGACGAGATCGCCGGCGACGAGGAGCACCTCGTCGCCGATGCCCCCGGCACGTGGACCGACGTGCCGCTGAGCAGCGCGCTGCCCGCGTTCGCCAAGCTGCACCCCGACGACATCCGGCTGGTGCTGCCGGCCCCCGGCGACCCGCGCGGGCTGCCCGGCCCGGGTGAGCTCACCGGCGCGGCACTGCTGGCCGGCGAGGCCGTGGTGACGCCGTCGTTCGGGGTGGTCCCCGAGCTCCGCCGGCACACCTCCGGCTCGGGCGTGGAGTTCGAGACCGTGCTGTGGCGCTTCTATCCGGTGCCGGCGTTCAAGCCGACGTTCCAGATGGGCTCGGCCGAGGCCGAGATCGAGCTGACCACGGCGCTGACCGAGGCCACGACCCAGCTGACCCGCCTGGACGTCGCACAGTGGCGCCCCGAGCTGGCCGGCGCCCTGCAGGCGCTGCGCCGCCCGGAGAGCACCGCGACGCTGCCGCCGGGCTTCGACCCGCGCTCGCGCCGGCTGTTCGCCCGGGCCAGCATCCTCGACCAGGTCCTGGTGCTGGCCGAGCACAACGCCCCCGGCGGCGCGGTGAACGGCTACGAGGCGCAGCAGCGCGACGCGGCGCTGCGCCCGCTGACCACGGCCTGCCGGCAGGCGCTGGTCGCGGCCTGCAACGCCCCGCTGCATGCCTGACCGGTACGCGCACTGCACCTTCTGCGGCGCGCGCTTCGTGCCCGGACAGCCCTGGCCGCGCCGCTGCGGCGCCTGCGGCGAGACCAGCTACCTGAACCCGAAACCCGTCGCCGTCGCGGTGCAGCCGGTCGGCGGTGGCCTGCTGGTCGTGCGCCGCGGCATCCCGCCGGCCCGCGACACCCTGGCCCTGCCGGGCGGCTTCATCGAGACGGGCGAGACCTGGCAGCAGGCGGCGTCGCGCGAGCTGGGCGAGGAGGTCGGCCTGCGGACCGACCCCGAGACGGTACGCCTGTACGACACGATCAGCGCCCCGGACGGCACCCTGCTGATCTTCGGCCTGCTGCCGGCGCTGTCCTCGCCGGACGACCTGCCGCCCGTGGTGCCCAACGAGGAGGCCCTGGGCTGGGAGGTGCTGCACGCTCCGCAGGCGCTGGGCTTCGACCTGCACACCCGGGTGGCCAACCACTACTTCGCCCAGGTCGCCGCGGGCATGTAGGCACCGGGCTCAGTCCAGCGCGAAGGTGCCCTTCGCCTCGAACGCCGCCAGGTCCTCCAGGGCCCGCAGCACCAGGCCGCCCGAGCCCTCAGGCAACGCGTCCGGGGCGAACCAGCCCGCGTCCACGCTCTCGTCGGTGACCCGTTCCAGCTCGCCGTCGTAGCCGTCGACCCGGCACATCAGCGAGATGTACTGGTAGCTGTGGCCGTACGGGTTCGGGAACCAGTCCCGGGCCCGGGTGTAGAGGCCGAACGGGGTGACGTCGCGCGCCACCAGGCCGGCTTCCTCGCGTACCTCCCGGATCGCGCACTCGCGCAAGGTCTCGCCCAGCTCCATCGTGCCGCCGGGCAGAGCCCAGGTCCGGTCGTCGGAGCGCTGGATCAGCAGGATCCGGCCGTCCGGGTCGCGGACGACGCCGTGCGCGCCGACGGAGATGAGCACGCGGTCGTCACCGGCGAGCGTCCGCAGGCCGCCGATGTACGACTCTTCCCAGGACAGTCCCACTGTCGTCACTCCAGGGTGAAGGTGCCCGCGGTCTCGAACGCCGCTAGGTCGGTCAGGGTACGCCGGACGCCCTCGCGCAACGGCTCGGGCAGGGCGCCGGGCGCGAACCACCCGGCGTCCGTGGTCTCGTCCGTGGCGCGCAGCAGCTCCCCCTCGTACGCGTCGATCCGCGCCGTCATGGTGATGTGCTGGTACGTGTGGCCGTACATGTCGGGTCCCCGGTCCGGGGAACGGGTGTAGATCGCGAAGGTGGTCAGCTCGCGGACCTCGAGGCCGGTCTCCTCGCGGACCTCGCGCACCGCGCAGTCGCGCAGCGACTCGCCGAGCTCCATCATCCCGGCGGGCAGCGCCCACGTCGCGTTGTCGGAGCGGCGGACCAGCAGCACCCGGCCGGTGTCGTCGCGCAGCACACAGCGGGAGCCGACGCTGATCAACGTGCGGCCGCTGCCGGCCAGGGCCCGCAGTTGCCCGAAGTAGGACTCGTCCCAGGACAGTGCCATGCGACCACCCTGCCAGACCGCCGCCGGCGCTCAGCTGCCCGCCGGTACCGGCAGCTCCGCCGGGTACGGCCGGGTGCTCACCGCTCTGCTGACAGGAATGCGTCCAGCAGCGTGACCAGGCGCACCGGGGTCTCGTCCATGGCGTAGTGCCCGGCGTTGGCCAGCACCTCCAGGCGGGCGTCCGGGTAGTGGGCCAGCCAGCTCCCCCGCATCGCCGCCTCGCCCAGGGCCGGGTCGTGCTCGCCCGCGATCACCAGCACCGGCACCGGGTTGCCGGCGATCTCGGCGCTGAAGTCGGTCCGCGCCCAGGCCGGCAGGTACGCGGCGAACGCCTTGGCGTCGGAACCGTCCAGCGACGCCCGCACCATCCGGTCCAGCCAGCTGCCGGCGAGCCGGTTGCCGGTGGTGAGATCGATGATGGCCCGCCGGTTGGCCGGCGACTCGGCGGCCCCGCTGAACAGCGCCCAGCCCTGCTCGTCGAAGGGCACGCCGCTCGCGGGCACCGGGCTGATGCCCACCAGCCGTTCGACGCGCTCCGGGGCGTCAGCCAGCACCCGCTGCGCCACGATGCCGCCCATCGAGTGGCCGACCAGCGAGAACCGCTCCCAGCCGAGCTCGTCGGCCACCGCCAGCATGTCGGCGGCGGCCTCCGCGATCGTGTACGCGCCCGGGACGTCCCGGCGCTCGCCGTAGCCGCGCAGGTCGGGAAAGGCGTACGTGAAGCGCGAGCCGTCGATCAGCCCGGGCAGGCCACCCCACCCCCGCGCCGAGCCGAACCAGCCGTGCAACGCCAGAACGTGAACAGGTCCACTACCGACAGTCAAAACCATGCCCGCATTGTGCCCATCGGAGGCCGGGAAGCCCAGGACCGCCGGAGTCGGATTTCGGCGGCGCTCAGGTGGTGAAGCGGTAGCCGATGCCGGGCTCGGTGAGGAGGTAGCGACCCCGGCGTGCCTCAGATCTCCGCGATCAGGTCCGCGACGCTGTCCACGATGCGCGACGGCCGGTACGGATACCGCTCGCTCTCCGCCCGCGTGCTGATCCCGGTCAGCACCAGGATCGTCTCCAGCCCCGCCTCCAGGCCGCACAGCACGTCGGTGTCCATCCGGTCGCCGATCATCGCCGTGCTCTCGCTGTGCCCGCCGATCACGTTCAGCGCCGAGCGCATCATCATCGGGTTCGGCTTGCCCACGAAGTACGGGTCGACACCGGTCGCCTTCGAGATCATCGCCGCCACCGAGCCGGCCGCCGGCAGCGCGCCCTCGTTGGAGGGGCCGGTCGGGTCCGGGTTCGTACAGATGAAGCGGGCGCCGTCGTTGATCAGGCGGACCGCCTTGGTGATCGCCTCGAAGCTGTACGTGCGGGTCTCGCCGAGCACCACGTAGTCCGGCGCGTAGTCGGTCAGCACGTAACCGACCGCGTGCATCGCCGTGGTCAGGCCGGCCTCGCCGATCACGTACGCGGTGCCGCCCGGGCGCTGGTCGGCCAGGAACTGCGCGGTCGCCAGGGCCGCCGTCCAGATCGACTGCTCGGGCACGTCGAAGCCCATCCGGGCCAGCCGGGCCTGCAGGTCGCGAGGGGTGTAGATGGAGTTGTTGGTGAGGATGAGGAAGGGCTTGCCGGACTGCTTCATCCGGTTGACGAACTCGGGCGCACCCGGGACCGGCTCGCCCTCGTGGACGAGGACCCCGTCCATGTCGGTGAGCCAGCTCTCGACAGCCTTGCGCTCGGTCATCAGGCTCCTCGGCGTTGCGGGGGCGGGCAGCAGTTGGCGGGGCACTGGTCCCAGACCGGCAGCGTACCGAGCCGTTCCCGGGCGACGCCGTTCGTCCGCTCCTCGACCAGCTCACGCACCATCGTGACGAACCGGGGGTCGGTGCCGGGGGTGCCCGCGCGGGCGTAGCCCAGGCCGAGCTCCGCGGCGGTGTCCCGGGCCTCGTTGTCCAGGTCCCAGAGCACTTCCAGGTGGTCCGAGACGAAGCCGATCGGGCTGACCACCACGTCGGTGACGTCCTTGGAGGCCAGCGCGGTCAGGTGGTCGTTGATGTCCGGCTCCAGCCACGGCACCTGCGGCGGGCCGGACCGGCTCTGCCAGACCAGGTCCCAGGGCAGGTCGGGTGCGGCGGCGGCGTGCACCAGCGCGGCGGTCTCGTGCAGCTGGGCCTCGTAACGGCCGCCGTCGGGGCCGGCAGTCCTGGCCATCGACACCGGGATGGAGTGTGCGGTGAAGACCAGCCGGGTGCTGGCCCGGCGGGCCGGGTCCAGCTGGGCCAGGGCAGCGGTGACCGCGTCGGCGTGCGGGGCGACGAAGCCGGGGTGGTCGTGGAACTGGCGCAGCTTGGCCACGGCCGGCGCGCTCGGACCGACCTTCGCGCGGGCCTGGGCGATGTCCTCCCAGTACTGCTTGCAGGAGGAGTAGCCGCCGTACGCGCTGGTGGCGAAGCCGAGCGCCGAGGTGATGCCGTCGTCGCGCATCTGCGCCATGGTGTCGGCGAGCATCGGCTGCCAGTTGCGGTTGCCCCAGTACGTGGGCAGCGTGATGCCGTGCGCGCGGAAGTCCGCCGTCACCGCCGCCAGCAGGTCACGGCACTGCTGGTTGATCGGGGAGACGCCGCCGAAGTGGTAGTAGTGCTCGGCCACCTCGGCCAGACGTTCCTCGGGGATGCCCCGCCCGCGCGTCACGTTGCGCAGGAACGGCATCACATCGTCGGGGTGCTCGGGGCCACCGAAGGACAGCAGGAGGAACGCGTCGTACGCCACCACCCCATCCTCCCTCGCCCGGCGGGGTGGCCCACAGCCACCCCCGCCAGGTGTTCAGGCGCCGAGAGCGTGGTACCCGCCGTCGACGTGCACGATCTCGCCCGTGGTGGCCGGGAACCAGTCGGACAGCAGGGCACAGACCGCCCGCGCGGCCGGCTCCTGGTCGCTCAGGTCCCAGCCCAGCGGCGCGCGTTCCGCCCAGGCCTCCTCGAACTGCTCGAAGCCCGGGATCGACTTGGCGGCCATCGTGCGCAGCGGCCCGGCGGACACCAGGTTGCTGCGGATGCCCTGCTTGCCCAGGTGCAGCGCGAGGTAGCGGGAGGCCGATTCCAGGCCCGCCTTGGCCACGCCCATCCAGTCGTAGACCGGCCACGCCTTGGTCGCGTCGAAGGTCAGGCCGACGATGCTGCCGCCCGGGCCCATCAGCGGCAGGCAGGCGGTGGCCAGCGACTTGTACGAGTACGTCGACACCTGCAGCGCCGTGGCGACGTCCTCCCAGGGGGCGTCCAGGAAACCGCCACCGAGGCAGCTCTGCGGGGCGAAACCGATCGAGTGCACCACGCCGTCGAGCCCGTCCACGTGCTCGCGCACCTTGTCGGCGATGCCGGCGAGCTGCTCCGGGTTGGTCACGTCCAGCTCGATGACCGGAGCCGGCTCCGGCAGCCGCTTGGCGATCCGCTCCACGAGCGACATCCGGCCGAAGCCGGTCAGCACGACCGTCGCGCCGTTCTCCTGGGCGATCTTCGCCACCGAGAACGCGATCGACGCGTCGGTGATGATGCCGGTGATGAGCAGCCGCTTGCCGGCGAGCAGTCCAGACACTTCGTTTCTCCGTTTTCGCAGGGCTGGTGGGGTTGGGCGGGGTTCAGTGACCCATGCCGAGGCCGCCGTCGACCGGGATGACCGCGCCCGAGATGTACGCCGCACCGTCCCCGGCGAGGAACGTCACCGCCCGGGCCACCTCGTCCGGCGCCGCCAGCCGCCCGGCGGGGATCGCCTTGAGGATCTCCGCCTTGCGGGCCTCGGACAGCACGTCGGTCATCTCGGTGTCGATGAAGCCCGGCGCGACCACGTTCGCCGTGATGTTACGGCTGCCCAGCTCACGGGTGATCGAGCGGGCCATGCCGACCAGCCCGGCCTTGCTGGCCGCGTAGTTGACCTGGCCCGGCCCGCCGTACAGGCCGACGACCGAGGAGATGAAGATGATCCGGCCCCACTTGGCCCGCAGCATCTTGCTGCTGGCCCGCTTGGCGACCCGGAACGAGCCGGTCAGGTTGGTGTCCAGCACCCGGCTGAACTGCTCCTCGGTCATCCGCAGCAGCAGCGTGTCGTCGGTGATACCGGCGTTGGCCACCACCACCTCGACCGGGCCCAGCTCCTGCTCCACGGTGGTGAAGGCGGCGTCGACGGCGGCCGAGTCGGTGATGTCGCACTGGACGCCGAACAGACCCTCGGGCGCGCCGCTGCCACGGTGCGTGACGGCGACCCGGTCGCCCTGCTCGGCGAAGGCCCGCGCGATGGCCAGGCCGATGCCGCGGTTACCTCCGGTCACCAACACGGTGCGGGCCACGCGTACTCCTTCGCTCGAGGAACAGACCGCTCGAAGACTAGGCGTTACCTGCTGGTAGGACGAAGCCCACCCCTTGTCATACCCGAGTAGGGCACAGAGATCATCCCGCGGGGGCACGACGGGCCGGGGCCGGTCACCGTAGCCTGCCGGGATGGAGCTGACCGGTCCCCTGCGCCGCGTGCTGCTGGGCCCGGACCGCCGGCAGCCGCCGGCCCGGACCCGCCGCTGGGCCCGGATCCGGCTGTACGGCGTCCCGGTGGCCCTGCTCGCGCTGGTCGGCCTGGCCCTGGTAGACGCCACCTACCTGCTCGACAACCGGGACCTCAACCGGTTCGTCGCCGGTGCCCTGGCGCTCTGGGCGGTGCTGCCGGTGCTGGTCGCCGTGCGCCGGCCGTTGCTGGCCTGGCGCCTGGCCTATCCCCTGCTGTTCCTCGGCATCCTCGGCGCGGCCTCGGAAGAGCCCTGGCCCTGGCCCCCGGTGCAGATCTTCGGCTTCCTGTTCGTGCTGGCCGCGCTGGTCCGGCAGGAGGAGTCCGCCGTCATCGCCTGGGTGACCGCGCTGACCATCGTGCCGGTGCTGGCGTTCGCCCCGCGCGAGAACGTGTGGAGCGTCGTGATGCTGCTGGTGGCGATGGGGCTCGCGGGTGACCTGGTGTCCCGGCGCCGGCGCAGCCGCGCGGAGCTGACCCGCCAGGCCGAGCTGACCGAGCTGGAGCAGGCCCGGCGGGCGGTGCTGGAGGAACGCGCCCGGATCGCCCGCGAGATGCACGACGTGGTGGCCCACCACATGTCGATGATCGCCGTGCAGGCGGAAACGGCGCCGTACCGGATCACCGGCCTGCCGGCGCCGGCGCTGGCCGAGTTCGGCACCATCGCGGCGGGCGCCCGGGAGGCGCTGGGCGACATGCGGCGGCTGCTGGGCGTGCTGCGCGCGGAGACCGACGAGTCGTTGCGTACGCCGCAGCCGGGGCTGTCCGACGTGGCGGCGCTGGTCGAGACGGCGCAGCGGGCCGGGGTCGAGGTCACCCTGGCCGAGGACGACGTCGCCGAGGTGCCGGAGGCGGTCGGGCTGGCGGCGTACCGGATCGTGCAGGAAGCCCTGGCCAACGCGGCCCGGCACGCGCCCGGCGGCCCGGTCCGGGTCTCGGTCCGCGGCAGCGCCGAGGCGCTGTTGGTGGAGGTCGGCAACGAAGCCGGCGCACCCACCACCGCGGCCGACGGCCCCGGGCACGGGCTGGTCGGGATGCGCGAACGGTCCGCCCTGCTCGGCGGCACCCTCGAGGCCGGCCCCGGGCCGGACGGCGGCTACCGGGTCGCGGCCCGGCTGCCCTTGACGGAGGTCCGATGATCCGGGTACTCATCGCCGACGACCAGGCCATGGTCCGCGAGGGTTTCGGCGCGCTGCTGGCCGCCCAGCCCGACCTGCTCGTGGTCGGCAGCGCCCCGGACGGCGCCGCGGCCATCGCGGCCGCCCGCCGGCTCGACCCGGACGTGGTGCTGATGGACGTGCGCATGCCGGTCATGGACGGCCTGGAGGCGACCCGCCGGTTGCTGACCCCGGGCGCGTCGGTCCGGGTGCTGATCCTGACGACCTTCGACCTCGACGACTACGTGTACGAGGCCCTGCGCGCCGGGGCCAGCGGCTTCCTGCTCAAGGACGCGCCCGCGGCGGACCTGGTGCACGCGGTCCGGGTCGTCGCCGCCGGTGAGGCCCTGCTGGCGCCGTCGGTGACCCGCCGGCTCATCGCGGAGTTCGCCGCGCGGCCCCGCAGCCGGCCCCCGCGGCCCACGGCGGCGCACGGTCTGACCCCGCGCGAGACCGACGTGCTGCGGCTGATCGCCCGCGGCCGGTCCAACCAGGAGATAGCGGCCGAGCTGGTGGTCGCCGAGCAGACGGTGAAGACCCACGTGGGCCGCATCCTGGCCAAGCTGACCCTGCGGGACCGGGCCCAGGCGGTCGTCTTCGCGTACGAGTCGGGTCTCATAGCCGCGGGCGAGTGATACCCCGGTAGGGCCGCGCAGTGAGCTCCCCGGGGTGACGCCCCCGGCGGTGTCCCCGCCGCAAGGTGCAGGCCATGCGGATCTCCCTGACTCTCCTGCTGTTGTCCCTGGCCCTGCCCCTGCAGGCGGCACCGCCGGCTCCCGCACCCGTCCGTGCCGGTGAGCCGTACGCGTCCTGGGCCCGCTCCGGACGCCAGTTCCTCACCCTCGACCCGCGCGGCGACGGACGGGCCGTCGAGGTGCTCGGCGACCTGGCGAGCGCGGAACGCATCGCGGTGCTGGTGCCCGGCGTCGACACCCGGCTGCGGGACTTCGACCGCGGCCTCGGCGGCGTCTCCCGCCGGGCACCAGCCGTCCAGGCCCGCGCGGTCTACGCCGAACTGCACGCGGCTGATCCCGGCGCACGGGTGGCCGTCGTGGCCTGGCTCGGCTACGACCCGCCGGAGGGACTGTCCCTGGACTCCGCGCGGGACCTGCGCGCCCGCACCGGCGCGGCCGAGCTGACCACGTTCGTACGCACCCTGCCCGCCCGGGCCGCGGTGACCCTCATCGGCCACAGTTACGGGGCGCTGGTCGTCGGCCTGGCCGCGCCGCAGCTGCCGCGCGTCACCGACGTCGTCGCGCTGGGCGCGCCCGGCATGGGTGCGAGCACGGCGGCCGGCCTGGGCGGCGCCCGGGTGTGGTCGGCGCTGGCAGCCGACGACTGGATCCGGCGCATCCCGCAGCTGCGGGTGGGACACCTCGGCCACGGCCGGCGGCCGTCGTCGCCCGCGTTCGGCGCACTGCCGCTGCCGACCACCGGAGTGACCGGCCACGACGGATATCTGTGCCCCGGCTCGGCGACATTGAGCGCGGTGGCGGCGGTCATCCTCAACCCTTCCCCGCAGTCCGCCACCGCGGACGCCGCATGAGCGCGGCAACGCGTGACCGGACCATCGACGCGGTCCGGGCCTACGCGATCGCCGGGGTGGTCGCCGGGCACTGGCTGGTCACCGGGCTGGTCCCGGGTCCGGACGGAATGACGACCGCGAGCCCGCTCGCCGCGATGCCCGGCGCGGCCCCGGCTACCTGGCTGCTGCAGACCCTGGGCCTGCTCTTCTTCGCCGGCGGATATGCCGCCGTCCGCTCGGCCCGCACACGCCGGCCCGCCACCACCGCCGGGCCGATCGGCAGGCCCCGCGGCGCGCTCGCCCGGTTGCTGCGCCCGGCGACCTTCCTGCTGGCCGGGTGGGCGCTGGTCCTCTTCGCGGGGGCAGCGCTCGGCACTCCCACCGCGACGCTGCGCACGATCGCCGGCCTGGTCGTGAGCCCGCTGTGGTTCCTGCTGCCCTATCTCGTCCTGCGCGCCGCCACCGGTCCGCTGCGCCGGGTCGTCCGCCGGTTCGGGGTGGCGGCCGTCCTGCCGCCGCTCGTGGCCGTCGCGGCCGGCGATCTCGGGTTCCTGCCGGACCTCGTGGTGATCCCCGCGGCGTGGTCCATCCCCTGGCTGCTCGGCATGATGCTGGCCGGCAGCGACCGCCACCGCGCCCCGGCCGCCACCGCTCCACGCGACGGCGCGCCGCACCCCGGCGCCGGCCCGGGCGTCGGCGCCAGCCCCGGGGGCGCCGGCCCCGGGGGCGCCGGCCCAGGAATAGGCGCCAACCCGGGGACAGGCGACCAACCACAACCCGGCGCAGGCCCGTGGATCGGCGCCGCGCTCGCCTGCAACGGCGCCGCAGCCCTAGCCGCGCTGATCCTGATCGCCGGCTACCCGGCCAGCGCGGTCGGCGTCCCCGGCGGCACCCGTTCCAATCTGGACCCGCCCACCCTGGCCGCCGTCGCCCTGGCCGTCACCCAGATCGGTGTCTTCCTGATGCTCCGCGGACCCCTCGCCCGGCTGCTGCGCCACGACCGGGTCCGGCGACCGGTGACCGCGCTCAACCGGGTGGCCGTGCCGGTGTATCTCGGCCACCAGAGCGTGCTGCTCGTCGTGGCCGGCGCCGCGGCCCTGCTCAACCCCGCGATGCCCGGCCTGCTGACCGCTCCGGACAGCGCCGGCTGGGCCGGGCAGCGCCTCGCCTGGCTGCCCGTGCTCGCCATCGTTCTCGCGGTTGCGGCCCGTGGCCGACACCACGGCGAGCCCGATTACCTTAGGCCCCGCTTAAGAGGTACGCTCTTCGACGGTTCCCGAGCCCGGACTACAAACGGAGGTGATCGCTGTGCGAGATAGCGATCCTCCCAGTCGTGGCCGGGCCGTTCGTCAGCCGCTCTGACCTCGACCGCCGCGCGCCCTCACCGGCCGCGGTCCCGAGCCTGACCCGCTGACGCAGCACCCATCCCGCTCCGACCACCCTTGTGTGGCTCTGTCTGTCTGCCAGAGCCCGGTGGTGTCGTGCCGCGCCGCGACGGGAGCCGGATGCCGGCCGCGATGAATCTGTGTGCGCACTTTTCCTGTCGGTCTCCCAACCGGAAAGTCACAGCCATGGGCAAGTTCGTCGCTCCCCTGACCTTCACCATCGCCGCCGCCTGGGTGGTCGTCCTCTTCGTCCTCGTGCACAGCGCGCCCTGACCCGTTACGGCAGGCGCGAGGTCCACAGCAGACTCATCCCGCCGGCCAGGAGTCCGAGCAGCAGGGCCACTCCCGCGTACCACTGGGTGACCTCGCGCGGCTCGACCCGGTGGCCGATCGAGCTGCCCATGTCCTCGTACACCTGCTTGAGCTCGGAAACCGACGCCGCCTCGTAGAAGTAGCCCTTGGTCTTGTCCGCCAGCTGCTGCAGGGACAGCCGGTCCACCGGCACCCGCTGCAGCTGGCCGCGGATGTCGACCACACCGGTGTCGGTGCCGAAGGCGATCGTCGAGACCGGCACGTTGGCGGCCTCGGCCGCCGCGGCCGCGTCCTCGACCGAGCGGCCCGAGGTGCGGTAGCCGTCCGAGAGCAGGACGATGCGGGCCGGCGGCGCACCGGCGGCACCGTCCGCCGGGACCGTGCGGATCGCGTCCAGCGAGGTGAAGACCGCCTCGCCGGTCGCGGTCGCCTCGGCCAGCGTCAGCCCGTCGATGCCGGCCAGCACAGCGGCGCGGTCCTTGGTCGGCGAGACCAGCACGTTCGCCGCCTTCGCGAACGAGACCAGGCCCAGGTTGTACGTCGGCGGCAGCTCCTGCACGAACGCCTTGGCCGCCTCCTGGGCCGCCTCGATCCGGTTCGGCTGGACGTCGTCGGCCTCCATCGACAGCGACACGTCGATGGCCAGCATCACGGTCGCCCGTTCCAGCGGCTCCTCGCGGTCGATCGACGGCCGGGCCATCGCGAACGCCAGCGACAGCAGGCTCAGCAGGAAGGCGCCCGCGGCCACGTGCCGGCGCCAGCCCAGGCCCTTGGGCGCCAGGCTCCGCAGCAGCTCCACGTTCGTGAACTTCATCGCGTACGTGCGGCGGCGGAACTGCCGCAGGATGTACGCGCCCGCCACGAGCAGGACGGACAGGACGGCGAGCAGCCACCACGGCTGCAGGAAACGGATCATCGCGTTGTCCCCCGGGTGCGTGCGTGTCGTTGGGCGGCCACAAAACGGACGACGTCCAGCAGCCAGTCGGTGTCGGTGCGCAACCTCAAGTGTGCGGCACCGGCGGCCCGGAGTGCCCGGGCGATCTCGCCGCGCTGATTGCCGGCCGCTTCGGCGTACCGGGCGCGCAGGGACGGGTCGGCCGTCTGCACCTCGTGCAGCACGCCGGTCTCCGGGTCGGCCAGGGTCAGCACGCCGACGTCCGGCAGCTCCAGCTCGCGCGGGTCGACCACCTCGATCGCCAGCACGTCGTGCCGGACCCCGAGCTTGCGGATCGGCCGCGACCAGCCTTCCACCGGCGCCAGGAAGTCCGAGATGACCACAGCGACACCCCGGCGGCGCGGCGGCCGGTTCAGCATGTCGATCAGCTCACCCAGGTCGGTGCGTCCGGGCCGGATCTGGGTACGGGCGATCGCGCGCAGCAGCCCCTGCGCCTCCTTGCGGCCGGGCCGGGCGGGCATCCGGACCATCGGCTGGGTCTGCGGCGCCGGTGCGCTGGGCTCGCGTCGCCGGCGCCAGCTGAAGCCGCTGCGCACCGGGGCAGGCAGGCCCGACCCGGTGCCGACGACCGCACCGATCCGGTTTCCGCCGCGCACGGTCAGGTGGGCCATCGCCGTCGCGGCCGCGAGCACCAGGTCGCGTTTGAGCATGGTCGCCGTGCCGAAGTCGAGGCTGGCCGACAGGTCGATCGCCATCCAGGTCTCGAGCTCACGGTCGGCGACCGTACGCCGTACGTGCGGAAGCGTGGTCCGGGCCGTGACCGGCCAGTCCATCCGGCGCACGTCGTCGCCGGGCCGGTATTCGCGGCTCTCCCCCGCCTCGCTGCCCGGGCCCGGCAGCAGCCCCGCGTAGTCGCCCTGCAGCAGACCGTCCAGCTTGCGGGTGACCAGCAGTTGCAGGCGCGACAGCACGGCCTCGGCGCGGGTCGTGGCCGCGTCCTTCGCCACGCTCGGCAGGTCGGCGGTCGTCACGGGCTGACCGTCACTGCTGTCCCGGCCAGGCCGGCTGCTGCGGCATCGCGTCGAACGCCGGAGCGCCGCTGGCCGGGGCCGGCACCGCGGACACCGGGTGACCGTTGGGGTGGCCGGCCTGACCGTTGGGCGAGGTGCCCTGCCGGGAGGCGACCGAGGGCATCGGCACGCTGGCCATGATCCGCGCGACGATGTGGTCGGCGGGGATGTCGTCGGCGAGCGCGTCGTAGCTGAGCACCAGCCGGTGCCGCAGGATGTCCGGCGCGATGTCCTGCACGTCCTGCGGCAGCGCGTAGTCACGGCCGCGGAGCAGGGCGAGGGCCCGGGTGGCGCGGACGATGCCGAGCGAGGCGCGCGGGCTGGCGCCGTACTGGATGAGCTGGGCGACGTCCGGCATGCCGTGCTGGGCCGGCGCGCGGGTGGCCAGCACCAGCCGGACCGTGTAGTCGACCAGCGCGTTGTGCACGAAGACCTGGTCCGCGCGGCGCTGCAGGGCGAGCAGATCCTCGGACGAGAAGATGGTCTTGGGCTCCGGCGGGCTCACGCCCATCCGGTAGACGATCTCCCGCTCCTCCGCGTCGGTGGGGTAGCCGACCACGATCTTCATCAGGAAGCGGTCGCGCTGGGCCTCGGGCAGCGGGTAGACGCCCTCCTGCTCGATCGGGTTCTGGGTCGCCATGACCAGGAACGGGTCCGGCACCGCATGCGTTTCGCCACCGATCGACACCTGGTGCTCGGCCATGACCTCGAGCAGCGCCGACTGCACCTTGGCGGGCGCGCGGTTGATCTCGTCGGCGAGCAGGAAGTTGACGAAGACCGGGCCCAGCTCGACATCGAACTTCTCGCTCGACTGCCGGTAGATCCGGGTGCCGACGATGTCGGCGGGGACCAGGTCGGGGGTGAACTGGATGCGCGAGAACGTGCCGCCGACCACCCGGGCCAGCGTCTCGACCGCCAGCGTCTTGGCGACGCCGGGCACCCCTTCGAGCAGGCAGTGGCCGCGGGCCAGCAGCGCGACGAACATCCGCTCGACCATCCGGTCCTGGCCGACGATGACCCGCTTGACCTCGAACATGGCCCGTTCCAGCTGGGTGGCGTCCTGCGCGGGCGGCACCGGCCGGCCCTGCTCGGGCCGCGTCTGCGCCGGCCAGCCCTGCTCGAGCCTGCCCTGCTCCGGCCGGCCCGTCTCCGGCCCGGCCTGATCGGCGCGGCCCGGATCGGCGCTGCTCGTGCCCTCGGGCATGGTCGGCTCGGCCACCGGTCCTCCATCGAGATTCTGCGGTTCTCAGGTCGCGCCGGCACGGGTGCCGACGCTCAAGACTTACACGACCACGCTGGGAGCCGTCGGGCAGAGGCGTATTACGCGCCGGTCACGCGGGCGCGGATGTCGATCTTTCTGCGCGATGCGCTCGAACGGGCACCTCCGGTGGGTAGACGCGGGCCCCGTGTGAGCGTGTAACATTCAGCCCGTCGCCGGGCGACTTCCCCCGTGGTCGCCCGGCGCTCTAATCCCTCCCACCGGATACTGTTCTCCCGTGGTCGAGGAGCTTTCCCCCCAGTGTTCGCGCAAGGGCTGCCGTGCGCCCGGCGCCTGGTCGCTGCTGTGGAACAACCCCAAGCTGCACGAACCGGCGTACCGCAAGACCTGGCTGGCCTGCGACGACCACCGTGAATACCTCACCGATTTCCTGACCGCGCGGGCATTCCTGCGCGAGGTGACCCCGTTCCGGGCGCCGCAGCGCGACGGCTCCGCTTAGGCTTTCAGCGTGACCGAGCCCAGCGCCACGGCGCCCGCCCCGACCGACCCGCTCGAGCCGTGGCCCGACACGGTCGACTGGCGGCCGGTCTCCCGCAGCCTGATCACTGTGGAGTTGATCAACAGAGCGATCTGGGTGGTCGTCGTCCTGGCCGGCCTGACGGTCGGCGTGGTCCTGACGGACCACTGGATCTGGCCGGCGGCGATGGCGGCGGTCGTGGTCGCCGCGATCTGGCGCTCCCTGGTGACGGTCCGGGCCGTCAAAGCCTGGGGGTACGCGGAACGCGACAACGACCTGCTGGTCCGCCACGGCCTGGTGATCCGCCGGCTGTCGATCGTCCCGTACGCCCGCATGCAGTTCGTCGACGTGACGGCGGGCCCGCTGGAACGCGCCTTCCACCTGGCCACCGTCCAGTTGCACACCGCCGCGGCGGCCAGCGACGCCAAGATCCCCGGCCTCCTCCCGGAGGAAGCGTCCCGCCTGCGCGACAGGCTGACGGCGCTGGGCGAGGACCGGGCCGAAGGCCTGTGACCGCCGCCTACTCCCGCCCCCAGCCGGACCCCGGCCCCGACGGCGAGCCCTCCATGGCCGCGGCCCCGGGCGATGTCGGCGGTCCGGCCTCGGCCAGCACTCCGACTGCTGCCGACGGACCGCTCGATTCCGCCGCGCCCTCCCTGGTCACCGGCGCGGCGACCGAAGCCGGCTCGCCGCCGACCGCGGACGCGGTCGTCGCTGAGCCGCGGCGGCGGTTGCATCCGCTCAGCCCGCTGCTCAGCGGGGCCAAGTCCATCGCCGTCATCGTCGCCGCGCTCAGCTGGCAGACGTTGTCGCAGGTGGGGATCGAGCGGTTCGCCCTGGTCGTGGCCGTTGTCGCGGTCGGGGTGGTGATCTTCGCGGTGGTCGGCTGGCTGAACACCGGCTATCACGTCGTCGGACGGGAGCTGCGGATCCAGGACGGGCTGCTCTGGCGGCGGAACCGGGCCATCCCGCTCGACCGGTTGCAGGCCGTCGAGATGCGGCGGCCGTTGCTGGCCCAGCTCACCGGGCTGGCCGAGCTGCGGCTCGAGGTGGTCGGCGGCGGCAAGACCGAGGCGCCGCTGGCGTACCTGAGCGTCCGGGAGGCCGCCGCGCTCCGGCAGCGGTTGCTCGCCCTCGCCGGCCGTACCCCCGGTGTTGTTGCTGCTCCTGGCGCCGCGGAGCCGGCGCCTGCCGCGCCCGAGCGGCCGCTCTTCCGGGTCAGTAACCGTGATCTGCTGATCAGCCAGCTGCTCACCCCGCAGGCCTTCCTGCTGCCGGTCGGCGTCGCCTTCGTGGTCATGCAGTTCGTGCTCGAAGGGTCCTGGACCTTCGTCGGCATCGCCAGCACGATGACCGCGATGGCCGGTGTGCTGCTGCAACCGATCCGGCGGGTGCTGCAGGACTGGGACTTCCGGCTGGCCCGCGACCCCGACGGACGGCTCGCGGTGCGCTACGGGCTGCTGGAGACCCGCAGCCAGATCGTCCCGCTGAACCGGGTCCAGTCGATCGGCGTGACCTGGCCGCTGCTCTGGCGGGCCAAGGACTGGCTGCATATGCGCCTGGACATCGCCGGGTACGCCGGCCCGCAGTCGAACGACGACAAACGCTCGGACCGGCTGCTGCCTGTCGGCGTCTTCCCGGCCGCCCGGCAGCTGGTGTGGGAGGTGCTGCCGGGGGTGGACCTGGCCGCGCTGCCCACCCTGCCACCGCCGGACCGGGCCCGCTGGCTGCACCCGTTCGCGCTGCGGTCGTTCGGCACGGGGCTGACACCCGAGGTGTTCGTGGCGCGGTCCGGGCTGCTCACCAAGGAGCTGACCGTGGTCCCGTACGCGCGGCTGCAGAGCGTGCGGGTCGTGCAGGGGCCGGTGCAGCGGTGGTTGCGCCTGGCCACGGTCTACGCCGACACCGCGGGCGGCCGGTCCGGGGTGGCCCAGGACCGCGACGTCGCCGAGGCCTGGTGGATCGCCGAGCAGCTCTCCATCCGCGCCCGCCGGGCCCGGGAGGCGACGTCTCAGCTGCCGGACGCACAGCAGCAGGTTCCGGCACCGGCCGTGCAGAGCCCGATGCCCGCGGACGGCCCGGCCCCAGGTCCGGCGTTCGCGGACGGCCCGGCCCCAGGTCCGGCGTTCGCGGACGGCCCGACCGCAGGTCCGGGGCCTGCGTCCGCGGATGGATCGGTGCCCGGGGATGACGCTTACTGGCGCCGGCCGCCGCAGCCCTAAGCTGTCCGCATGGAGCTACCGGAGTTCTCCCCCGGGCTCAGCGCCCGGGTGGAGCTGACCGTCACGGACGCGGACACCGCTCAGGCGCTCGGCTCGGGCGACGTGCCCGTGCTGGGCACGCCCAGGGTGCTCGCGCTGGCCGAGGCCGCCACGGTCGCCGCGACCGCCCGGCAGCTGCCCGGCGGGGTCACCACGGTCGGCGTCCGCGCCGAGGTCGAGCACCGCGCGCCCACCCCGGTCGGGCACCGGGTCACCGCGCTGGCCACGCTGGCCAAGGTGGACGGCCGCAAGCTGCTCTTCGACGTGGTTGTCCGGGACGGCGAGGAGCTGGTGGCCGAGGTCCGCGTCGAGCGCGTCCTCCTGGACCGGCAGCGCTTCATCGCCAAAGCCCTGGGCGATTAGGCGAGCAGCGCCTCGAACGGCGCCAGCGGCACCGCGCCCTCGACCTGCCGCGCCAGGTCCGGGTCGAGGGTCCCGAGGGCGTCAGCCTGCAACTGCGCCACAGCCACGTATTCCGCGGCGACCGTGTCGTCCCAGCCGAGCTGCTCGGCCACCCGCCACGCGGTCTGCCGGGAGACCCGGTCACCGAGCAGCCGGATCTTCAGCGTGGTGATCCCGTCGAGCAGCACCCGCGCGTCCGCCGCGGCGATCTCGCCCTGCCGGGTCTGCCGGTAGAGCAGGGAGAGCGCCTGCGAACGGAGCACGTTGGGCGCGACGAGCTGGTGTTCCGCCGCCACCGTCACGCCTTCACGGACGAGACGGATCGCGGCCGGAGCGTCGATCGTGTATCGCGTCACGCCCCATCTTGGCCGAGGGAGGGGGCGGCCGGCAGGTCGAAAGCGGCGAAGTGCTCCGCGCCCAGGAACGAGGTGATCTCCGCGATCCGGTCGTCACGCAGGGTCAGCACGGAGATCGCCCACGCCCGCCCGTCGAGGTACTGCGCGACCGCGGGCTGCCCGTTCGCGGTCACCGGCACGTTGTGCCACGATCCGCACGAGCTCAGCGGTACCCGGGCTGCGAAGTCGGTGACGGCCGCCAGCCCCTCGTACCAGTGCGGCAGCGGCGGCATCGACCAGGTCACGTCCTGGGTCAGCAGATTGACGAGCCCGTCCACGTCGCCGCGTTCCAGGGCCGCCGAGTAGCCGGTGACGATCTCCCGCAGCCGCGCGTCGCCGAGCTTGCGCAGGGTCTGCTGCTGGCTGCGCGCCGGCACCTTCGCCGCCACCATCGCCCGGGCGCGCTGCAGCGCGCTGTTCACCGACGCGGTCGAGGTGGCCATCACCTCGGCGATCTCCGCCGCCGAGAAGCCCAGCACCTCGAAGAGCAGCAGCGCGGCACGCTGGTTGCCCGGCAGGTGCTGCAGGGCGGCGACGAACGCGAGCTCGACCGCCTCGCGCTGCTCGTAGCGCGCGTCCGGCCGGGCGCGGCCCAGCTGCCCGTCCGGGTACGGCCCCAGCCACGCGACCTCGTGCGACGGCACATCACCGAGCACAGCCCGGGGACTCGACGGCCCGACGTCGACGGGCAGGGCCCGACGTCCCCGCGCCTCGACGGCGTCCAGGCAGGTTCGGGTGGCCACGGTGTACAGCCACGAGCGCAGCGAGCTGCGGCCCTCGAAGCCGGCCAGCCCGCGCCACGCCCGCAGCAACGCGTCCTGCAGCGCGTCGTCGGCGTCGTGGGTCGAGCCGAGCATCCGGTAGCAGTGCGCGTGCAGCTCCCGGCGCAACGGCCCGACGACGCGGTTGAACGCCTCGTCGTCGCCGTTGCGGGCCCGGGCCAGGTCGGCGGGGTCGGCGCGGGTGTCGGTCACCCCACGAAGTGTGCCCGATGGTCAGCCTTCCAGGACGGCCCGCAGGCGCACCTCGAACGCCGCCGGGTCCTCGGCGAAGCCGATGTGGTCGCCGGGGAACATCGTCGGCGCGATGCCGAGGCCGGCGGCGAGGGCCCGGGACGCCCGGTCGCACAGCTGCCCGGTGGAGTCCTCGCCGATGCCGACCACGATCCGGGTGGGCACCGCCCGCAGCCGGTCGAGGTCGGGCACCCACCGGGCGGTGGCCCGCAGCATGTGGGCGAACTGGAAGTGCTCGTCGGCGACGGTCTGCGGCGAGCGGTCGCTGAGGAACACCTGCTCGATCATCGCCGGCGGGAAGTCGATGTCGGCCGCCCGCAGGAACCTGACCCAGGCCCCGAGCACGTCACCGGCGAGGTAGGTGGCGACCATGTCCTCGGTGGCGGCGTACAGCTCGGCGCGGTCCGGCAGCAGCTCCTGCAGCGGCGGCTCGTGGGCGATCACGGTGTGCACCAGCTCGGGCCGGGTCTGCGCCAGGGCCAGGACGCTGACCGCGCCACCGCTGGAGCCGAGGGCCACGGCCGGTCCGGCGTCCAGGTGGGTCAGCAGCCGGGCGAGGTCGTCGGCGCGTTCCTGCGGGGTGGAGTCCCGGCCGGGGTGCTCGACCGAGCTGCGGTTGATGCCGCGGGGGTCGGTGGTCAGCACGGTGTGGTCGCGGGCCAGCAGGCCGGCGAGCGCCTCGAACGAGCGGGCGTCCATCGGCGCGCCGGCCAGCAGCACGAGTGGGCCGGTGCCGCGTACCTCGTAGTGCAGCCGGGCGCCGGGTACGGCGAGGTGCTGGGCGGTGACGGGAATCGTGGTCATCGAGGTCCTCCGGGGGCACGATCGGGGTGCGTTGTCCCAGTGGTGACTGCCGCCGCGCCGCCGACTCATCGCACCCGGCGAACTTTCTTCCCGATACCCCAGGATGAGCGGATGCCGACGAAGCTCATCGTCATCCGCGGCAACTCGGGCTCCGGGAAGTCCACCGTCGCCCGCCGCCTCCAGCGCGGGTACGGCCGCGGCTGCGCCCTCATCGAGCAGGACTACCTGCGCCGCATCGTGCTCCGCGAACGCGACGTGCCCGGCGGTATCGCTCCGGCGCTGATCGAGCAGACCGTCCGGTTCGCCCTCGACCACGACTACCACGCGGTGCTCGAGGGGATCCTGCTGCGGGACCTGTACGGCCCGGTGCTCGCCGCCCTGCTGCGGGCGTACCCCGGTCGCACCTCGGTGTTCTACCTTGACGTCTCGCTGGCCGAGACGCTGCGCCGGCACACCACCAGACCGCAGGCCACCGAGTTCAGCCCGGCCGACATGCGTGGCTGGTACGTCCCGCGTGACCTGCTCGGCTGCCCCGGCGAACAGGTCGTCCCGGAGTCCTCGACCCTGGACGAGACCGTCGACCTGATCGCCACTGCGGCCGGTCTGCCGCAGACCGGCGCGGGCAGCGCTACAGCAGCGCGCCCCAGCGGGCGGTGAGCTCCTCGGCGGTCGGCATCGCCACCGCGCCGCCCGGGCGTTCGCAGACCAGGCCGGCCACCGCCAGCGCGAAACGCACGTAGCTCTGCCAGCCCTCGGGCCCGGCCGGCACGCCGCCGGCCAGCAGGCGGCGGACCAGGGCGCCCATCACCGAGTCACCCGCGCCGGTGGCGTCCACCGCGTCGACCGTCGGCGCCGGCAGCATGACCGTGCTCTGCCCGGCGGCCACGTACGCGCCCTGGGAGCCACAGGTCACCACGACGGCCTTGGCGCCGGTCTTGAGGATGCGTTCCGCGGCGGCGGCCGGGCTCGCGCCCTCCCAGAGCACCTCGGCGTCGGCCGAGCTGAGCTTGACCAGATCCGCGGTGGCGAAGAACTCGTCGACCAGGTCGCGCAGCTCGGCCACCGCGGCGGCGTCGGGCAGCAGCTTCGGGCGCACGTTCGGGTCGAAGACCTTCAGGGGCCCGGGGACCGCCCAGGCCTTGCGGGCCGCGGCCCGGAACGGCTCGCGCATCAGGCTGATGGACCCGGCGTAGAGCACCGCCGCCCCGGCGACCACCTTCTCGTCGACGTCCTCCGGGCGCAGCAGCGCGTACGAGGGCGGCTCGCCGTAGAACTGGAACGTCGGCTCGGCGCCCTCGAAGGTCGTCACGGCCAGCGTGGTCGGCACCGGTACGCGGGTCAGCCCGGTCGTGCCCACCCCGGTCAGGCGCAGGAACGCGGCGATCCGGTCTCCCAGGGTGTCGTTGCCGAGCGAGCCGAAGTACTGCACCTCGCCGCCGAGCCGGGTGACGCCGACCGAGACGTTGAGCGGGGCGCCGCCGATCGCCTGCCGATAGATCAACTCGCCGTCGCGCTCGGTCTCCAGCAGATCCACCAACGCCTCACCGAGCACCACCGCGTAGCCCATCCGAGTCCCCTCCACGTAACGCCGCAACCGATGCCGTCAGCCTTACGCCCGGGACGCGAGAAAGCCAGCCACTCCCGGATGCTCGCCCGATTTGTAGTTGTTTGACATGATCCATGCCATGCATCCGCGCGCGTACGCCCTGCCCCTACTGCTCACCGCGGCCCTCACCGGTTGCGCCGGCCCGGCCGGCCAGGCGCCCGGATCCGCCGGGTCACCGCCGCCCGGCTCGACGCCCTGGCTGGTCAGCGGCGCACCGAGCCCGGCCCTGCCGTCCTCGGCCCCCTCCCCCGGCGGGCTGGCCGCGCCGCTGACCGAGGGCACGGTCTCGGGCACCTTCCTGCCGTTCCCGCGGAGCGCCCGGGCCGTCACCTACGACCCCAAGGTGGTCCCGCCCGGCGCGACGGCCGAGCTCACCGTGTCCCGGACGGCCGCCGGCACGACGGTACGGCTGACCACCCGCGGCCTGGTGCCACGCCGGGCGTACGGGGCCCACCTGCACACCCGGCCGTGCACCGCGACGCCGGAGGACGCCGGGCCGCACTACCAGCACCGTCCCGACCCCAAGGCCGCCGCCTCGCCGCCCTCGGTCGACCCGGCCTACGCCAATCCGCGCAACGAGGTGTGGCTGGACTTCACCGCCGACACCCGCGGCGCCGCCTCGGTCAGCGCGACCCAGAACTGGACGTTCGACGAGGTGGAGCCGCCCCGCTCGTTGATCGTGCACGCTGAGCACACCCGTACCGCCGCGGGCAAGGCCGGGACGGCCGGACCCCGGGTGGCATGCCTCACCCTGGCCACCCGGTGATGCCGGGCTGCTCTTGATCTTGGCGAGACGGTAACGTCAGGACGGGACGAGCGACGCCGCGCGGATGACGGGAGGGCCGGCCATGGCCGAGCAGAGCGAGGGCACGACACCGAGGACCGAGTCGCACGACCCGGACTTCCCGGAGGCGTTCCTGCAGTTCATGCGCGGTGGCTGGCGGGACGACGCGCTGAGCGTGACGCCCCGGCCCGAATCTCCCAACTACGCCAAGCGCCGGGCCGCGCTCTCCGACGCGTTCCCGGGCGAGACGCTGATCATCCCCAGCGGCGCCGAGAAGGTCCGCGCCAACGACACCGACTACCCGTTCCGCCCGGGCAGCGACTTCGTCTACCTGACCGGCGACAGCGACCCGGGCAGCGTGCTGGTGCTGCGTCCCAGCGGCTCCGGGCACGACGCCGTGCTCTACAGCCACCAGCGCTCCTCCAAGGAGACCGACGAGTTCTTCCGCAGCCGCGACGGCGAGCTGTGGGTCGGCCGCCGGCACACCCTGGCGGAGAAGTCGACCGAGCTCGGCATCGAGACGGCGCCCTGGGGCGAGCTCGGGCCGGCCCTGGCCGACTGCGCGCCGGCCCGCACCCGGGTGCTGCGTGGCCACGACGCCAACGTGGACCGCGCGATCCTGGCGTACGAGCCGGACCCGCGGGCCCGCCGCGACCGCGCCCTGGCCGGGGTGATCTCGGAGCTCAAGCTGGTCAAGGACGAGTGGGAGATCGCCCAGCTGCAGGACGCCATCGACGCCACCGTGCGCGGCTTCGAGGACGTCGCCCGCGTCCTGCCGGCCGACCGCGGCGTCAAGGAACGCCTGCTGGAGGGCGTCTTCGGGCTGCGCGCCCGCACGGACGGCAACGACGTCGGCTACGGCAGCATCGTCGGCTCCGGCGCGCACGCGACGATCCTGCACTGGGTCCGCAACACCGGCGTGACCAAGCCGGGCGAGTTGCTGCTGATGGACATGGGCGTCGAGGGCCGCACGTTCTACACCGCCGACGTGACCCGCACACTGCCGGTCTCGGGCACCTTCACCCCGCTGCAGCGCCAGGTCTACGACATCGTGCACGCCTCCCAGCAGGCCGGCATGGACGCGATCAGGCCCGGCGTCAAGTTCCGCGACGTGCACCTGACCTGCATGCGCGTGCTCGCCGAGGGCCTGCACGACCTGGACCTGCTGCCGGTCAGCGTGGACGAGGCGATGTCCGAGGAGTCCACGGTGTACCGCCGCTGGACCCTGCACGGCTTCGGCCACATGCTCGGCATCGACGTGCACGACTGCTCGGCGGCCCGCAAGGAGACCTACCGCGACGGCGAGCTCGGCCAGGGCTACGTCCTGACGGTCGAGCCGGGCCTGTACTTCCAGCCCGAGGACGAGCTGGTCCCGGAGGAGCTGCGCGGCATCGGCATCCGCATCGAGGACGACGTCCTGGTCACCGCCGACGGCTGCCGCAACCTGTCGGCCGGCCTGCCCCGCTCGGCCGACCAGGTGGAGGCCTGGCTGGCCTCCCAGCGTGAGGCCGGCCCCCGCCTGCCCGAGTAACCGGGCCGGCGGCGGGCTCTAGGCGCGCGGCGCGTAGTCGGAGATCACGAAGCAGGTGGGGCCTTCCCCGCCGGCTTCCGGGTCGGTGCCGTCGGAGACGTCGAAGGTGATCGCGACCGGGTGGCCGTCCGCCGGGTCCGTCTTCACCGTCATCGCGCCGCCGTCGTCGGCCGCGGTCTGGGCCAGCTCCAGCAGCCCGCCCAGCGACGGCACCTCGATCTCCTCCTCGCCGGAGGCGGTCTTGCCGTCGATCCGCTCGACGCCGGCGACCTCACCGGCCGTGACCGTCACCCGATATCGGCCCAGGGAAGGCCCGCCCTCGCACTGCCGGTCGGCGACGAACGCGTAGTCCGCCGGCTCGGTCCAGGCCGGCGCCGAGGCGGGGGCGACGAAGGAGGGCGGCGCCGCGGCCGGCTTGTCATCCGTGCAACCAGCCAGGGCCGCGACGAGCGCGATGCCGCACATTGCCCGGGCGTACCGCACGGTGACCTCCGAGTTCGAGAAGACCCGCCACCCGGCGGGCCGCGCCCATGTTTCCAGATCGGCGCAACGTTCCCCGGCCCGGGTGACCCGCCACACGCTCATTCCGGGCGCCGACCGGTCGATGAGTAAGACGTGGAGAACGGCAGCGCTGCGGTGTCCGCCGAGCAGAGCCGGCTCATCGACGCGGTACGCCTGCGCCGGCTGCGGGAGACCGGCCTGCTCGAGGACGGCTGCTATCCGTCGCTCGACCGGCTGGCGTTCGCCGCGGCGCAGCAGGCCGGCGCCCCGGTGGCGCTGGTCTCGATGGTCGACGCGGACCGCCAGGTCTTCGCGAGCCAGGTCGGGCTGGGCGAGCCCTGGGCGACCCGGCGCGGGACCCCGATGTCGCACTCCTTCTGCCAGTACGTGGTCGTGGACGACGCCCCGCTGATCGTGCCCGACGCCCGCGCCGACCCTCGGCTACGGGACAATCCGGCGATCGAGGATCTGCAGGTGGCGGCCTACGCCGGCTACCCGCTGCACGCCCCCGACGGCGAGGTGCTGGGCTCGTTCTGCGTGATCGACACCGTGCCCCGCGCCTGGACGGCGCAAGAACTGGCGATCGTGCAGGCCCTGGCCACCGCCGCCGAGACCGAGATCGCGCTGCGGACCGCGAACCGCGACCTGCTGCTGGCCACCGAGCGCATGCGCCGGGTGCTGGACACCGCGAACGACGCCTTCGTCTCCACCGACGCCGACGGGGTGATCCTGGCCTGGAACACCGCGGCGACCGCGCTCTTCGGCTACGCGGCGGCCGAGGCCATCGGCCGGCCGGTCGGCGACCTGATCCTGCCGGCCCGGTTCCGGGCCGCCCACGACGCCGGGCTGCGCCGGGTACGCGAAACCGGCGTCTCGCACCTGTCCGGGCAGCGCCTCGAGCTGGCCGCGGTGGACCGCACCGGCCGGGAGTTCCCGATCGAGATGACCCTGCAGGTCGTGGCCGAGAACGACACCCTGATCTGTCACGCGTTCCTGCACGACATCACCGCCCGCAAAGCAGCCGAGCAGCAGTCGGCCGACGATCGGACGTTCCTGCACACCCTGCTCGACAGCCTGGACACCGGGGTGGCTGCCTGCGACGCCGAGGGACGGCTCGTGCTGCGCAACAGCGCCCTGCGTGCCCTGTACGCATGCGGTGAGGAACCGTCGATGGTCGCCTCGCTGGCCGAGGCGGGCCGGCTCTACGACCCGGACGGCCGGCGGCTCCTGGCCCCCGACGAGGTGCCGCTGGCCCGGGCGTACGCCGGCGAGCACGTCGACGGGCAGGACGTCACCGTTCGGGCAGCTGACGGCCGGCGCCGCCGGTTCGTCGCGAACGCCCGCCCGATCACCACCGTCGACGGCCGGCACCTCGGCGCGGTCGCCGCCCTGCACGACATCACCGACCAGCACCGGGCCGCGACCCTGCAGCAGGTCCAGCACGCCGTGGCCCGGGCCCTGGCCGACGCCACCACCGCCGAGCAGGCCGCGACCGGCACCGTGGCCGCCATCGCCACCGCCCTGGGCTGGACGTGCGGGGAGTTCTGGCGCACCGACGACGACACCGGCCTGATCAGCCGCGTCGGCCACTGGACCGATCCGGCCCATCCCCTGCCCGCCGTGACCAACGACAAGCCGTTCGTCATGCCGCGCGGCACCGGGCTGGCCGGGATCGTCTGGGAGACCGGCGCCGAGCTGTGGGTGCCCGAGCTGGCCGACGATCCCCGTACGGCTGCGCGCCGCGACGAGGCCCGCGCCGCCGGCCTGCACACCGCGGTCGGTCTGCCGGTCCGCAGCGACGACCGCATCCTGGGCGTCCTGCTGTTCCTGAGTACGACGGTGGACGAGCCCGACGCGGAACTGCTGGCCATGCTCGACGGCGTCTGCGCCCACCTCGGCCGGCACCTGGAGCGCCGCCGCGCGGAGGAGCTCACCCTGGCCCTGGCGGCCACCCAGCGCGCCTTCGACCGGGTGGTGGCCCAGGTCAACGACTACGTGTGGACCTTCGCGATCGAGGGCGACGGCACGCCGGCCGTCGTCTACGCCAGCCCCGACAGCCACGGCATCCTGGGCGGGCAGCTGCCCCTGGGCACCGACATCGCCAAGGCCATGGCCGAGAACGTGCACCCGGACGACCGGCCCGCGATGGCCCGGCTGCGCGACACCGTCTTCGGCGGTGATCCCGCCGACGCCGAGGTGCGCCTGCGGGGCCTGGACGGGGTGACCCGCTGGGTCTGGATCCGTTCCGTGCCGCGCCCGGAGGGCGGCCGCTTCTACATCGACGGCATCGCCACCGACGTCACCGCACGCCGGGAACTGGCCGACCGTCGCGAGCAGGTGCTGCACGACCAGCAGCAGCAGAACCGCCGGCTGCGCGAGCTGGACCGGCTCAAGGACGAACTGGTCGCCCTGGTCAGCCACGAGCTGCGCAACCCGCTGGCGACCATCCGCGGCTACACCGAGATGCTGCTCGATGACGCCGGCCTCACCGGCGACCACCGCCACCTGGCCTCGGTCATCGACAAGCACAGCGCCCACATGCAGGGCCTGGTCGACGACCTGCTCGACACGGCCCAGATCGACGCGGGCCAGCTGAAACTGGAACTGCGCCCGCTCTCCCTCATCCGGCTGGTGGCGGACAGCGTCGACGCCCGCCGCGCGGACGCCACGGCCAAGCAGATCACCATCGACGTGGACGTGGCCCGGCACCTGCCGGCCCACGCCGACCCGGTACGCCTGCGCCAGGTCCTCGACAACCTGGTCTCGAACGCGGTGAAGTACACCCCGCAGGGCGGCACCGTGACCATCACCGGCCGCCACGACGACACCACCGCGACGACGACGCTGCGGGTCACCGACACCGGCATCGGCATCCCGGCCGAGCAACGCCCCCACCTGTTCGACCGGTTCTTCCGCGCGTCGAACGCGGTGTCCCAGGGCATCAAGGGCACCGGCCTGGGCCTGGCCATCAGCAAGGCCATCATCGACGCCCACCACGGCACCCTCTCGGCGGAACCGGCAGGCCCGGACGGCGGCACCACCTTCACGGTCACCGTGCCGAGCTGTCCGCCGCCCGAGCCCTGACAACGACCTCCGTCGGGCCCGCGGGAATAGTCAGCAGCGGAAGCCCGTCAGCGAGTTGGTACCACTCTGGTACCTTTACGCGCATGGCAATGAACTTTCGACCTCCGGAGCAGCTGGCCGAACGTCTGCGCGCCCAGGCTGACGCAGAACACGTCAGCGTGCAGGCCCTGCTGGTGAAGATGGCTGAGGACTACCTGGCCCGGCACGCTAAGAAGGCGATGATTGCGCGTGAGGTTCAGGTCGTCCAGGCCAACTTCGCCGATGCGTTGCGGCGTCTGGGCGAGGGCGCGTGATCTATCTCGACGTGGAAGATCTCGTCGATATCGCGGCGGCAGTGCTGGCGCCGCAGGATGTGGTGATCCGCGACCTGGGCCTGTTGTCGATGTCGGCGCACCGGCCACAGACGCGGGCGTTCGGGCATGAGCCGTACCCGACAGTCGCGGACAAGGCGGCGGCGCTGCTGGTGGCGTTGTGCATGAACCATCCCTTGCAGGACGGCAACAAGCGCATCGCCCTGGCGGCGGCGTGGGTGTTCTGCGGTTTGCACACGGGCGGCCAGCCGGAGATGACCAACGATGACGCGTTCAACCTGGTAATGGGGGTTGCGGAGGGCCGTCTCGACGTGCCGGAGGTGTCGGCCGCTTTGTGGAAAGCTGGAATTGTTGGCAGTTGAGCACTCAGGTCAGGCCGGCGACGAAGACCGCGACCGAGCGGGCCGGCACCGTCAGCGTGCCCCCCTCAGCCGTAGCCGTCCGCACCACGGGATCCGCCGAAGCCACCAACTCCGGATGCAACTCCAGCGGCACACCCACCAACGCGGGCACGTGCTGCGTCGTCGCCGCCCCGGTCGCGTTGAAGACCGCCACCACGGTCCTCCAGCGCTGATCCAACCCGGTCCCGTCCAGACACATCACGATCACCCCGGGGCTCTCGTGCGGCCCGCCCAGCGGGAACGTCAGCCTTCGCTGGACCTCGTCGGCCGTGGGCAAGCCGAACACCGGTGACGAGCGGCGGATGCGCAGCAGTTCGGCGTAGCGGGCCGCGGTCATGTCCATGATCTCCGCCGACGGGACCAGCGCCGGGTCCGCCAGCAGCGGGCGGGCCCACGGCCACTTGTCCTCGTTGTCCGGCGCCGGGGGCAGGCCCACGCCGAAACCGTTGCCGTCGGCGCCGTTCCAGCGGATCTGGTTGAACCAGTCACCGGAGTCGTAGGAGTTGCGGTCCAGCGACTTGGAACGCAGGCGTTCCGTGCCGAGCGCCACGAAGCCGACCCCCTGGCCGAGCACCACCAGGGACAGGGCCAGCACCTGCATGCGGGCGCGGTCGATCATCGACAGGGACTGCGGCAGCTTGAAGGCCATCGCGTCGTAGAGGATCTCGTTGTCGTGGGCGTCCACGTAGGTGACGCATTCGCCCGGGGCGGCCGCATACCCGCTGGGTGAGCCGTTGTAGTCGATCTGCGCCCCGCTGTGCTCGGCGCCGGTGTGGGTGACGAACCGGTACGTCGCCAGGGCCCCCGACAGGCCGACCTTGATCCGGTCGTGCACGGACAGCGGGGTGGCCGCGCCCAGCCCGGTGGCGAACCCCTGCTCCGACGGGTCGTCGCCGAAGGAGCCGCCGCCGCGGACCGCGTCCCGCAACCGGTCGTTGAACGTGCCGATCCCGGTGCCCGCCATGTTGACCTGGGTCGCCTGCACGAACCGGGCGTCGTACGCGATCTCGCCGAAGTTCCAGCCCTCGCCGTACAGGTAGATGTCGGGGTCGATGTGGTCGAGGGTGACCCGGGTCTCCAGGATGTTGGCCCGCGGGTGGTGGCCCATCAGGTCGAAGCGGAAGCCGTCCACTTTGTGGTCGCGGGCCCAGGTGACGATCGAGTCGACGACCAGCCGGCCCATCATCATGTGCTCGGGCGCGGTGTTGGAGCAGCAGGTGGACTCGGCGACCGTGCCGTCGTCGAGCAGCCGGTGGTAGTAGCCGGGGACGATCCGGTCGAGCACGCTGAACGGCGCGAGCCCGTCGGCCATCGTGTGGTTGTAGACCACGTCCATGATCACTCGCAGGCCGGCCGCGTTGAGCGCGGCGACCATGGCCCGGAACTCCAGGATGCGGGCGCTGCCGGCCGGCTCGACGGCGAAGCTGCCCTCCGGGGTCGTGTAGTGCAGCGGGTCGTACCCCCAGTTGAAGCCGTCCTCGGCGGCGACCGCCAGGACGGCGCGCTGCTGCTCGGGTGAGTCCGGCGGGAGGGCGGCGAGGTCGCACCGGGGCACCGACTGGTCGGCGCGGCGGTCCGGCACGGTCGCGTAGTCGAAGGCGGGCAGCAGGTGCACGTGGGTGAGCCCGGCGTCGGCCAGCATCCGCAGGTGCCGCATCCCGGCCGAGTCGTCGCGGGTGAACGCCAGGTAGGTGCCGCGCTGCTCGGGCGGCACGGTGGTGTCGGCGATGGAGAAGTCGCGGACGTGCACCTCGGCGATCTGCATCCGGGCGGGGGCGACAGCCGGCGGCTTGACCAGACTCGTCCAGCCCGGCGGCATGAGCGCCGGGTCGTCGAGGTCGACGAGCTGGCTGTGCGTGGAGTCGACCGACAGCGAGATCGAGTAGGGATCGGTGACGGTGCCGGTCACGACGCGCTGGGCCGCCGGGTGCCACACCTCGACGCGGAAGCGGTAGTAGCGGCCGAGCCACTTGCGTTTGCCGGCGATCGACCAGACACCGGTCAGCGCGTCGCGGTCCATCGGCAGGACCTTCGGCTCGTCGTCGCCCGGGGTGCGGGAGAGCTCCAGAGCCACGGTGCGGGCGGTGGGCGCCCATACGGCGATGGTCGGCCGCTCCTCGTCCATGATCACGCCGAGCTCGGCGTCGGCGGCGTCGGCGTACAGGTCGTCGAGCACGCCGGGCAGCTGCACCGCGGTCAGGGCCGTGACCCGGCCGGCGTGGTCGCGGCCGACCGCCAGCAGCTGCCCGCGCAGCAGATAGCCCAGCGCGGCGTCGCCCAGCTCGGGCACCGCGAAGGCGCGGTAGGCCCGCAAATGCGGGAAGTGCCGGCTCTGGGCCTGGAACAGGCCGCCGGGGCGCGGGGTCAGCGGCAGGATGGTGCGCTCGCCGGTCAGCTCGTCGCCGTCGCGGCGCAGGCCGCCGTCCGGCGCCGCGACCAGCGCGAAGCTCTCGGCCCGGTCGGCGAGGTGCGGCGGCAGGGCCAGCGTGGTGCGGTCGAGGAAGACCGCGAGGGCGCGGGCCGGGTCCAGCTCCGGGCCGAGCGAGCGTACGTCGGGCAGCACCGGCGCCGTGGTGCCGGCGAGCAGCCACACCTCACGCCCGGCGGTCAGGTCGAGCCGTTGGTCGTCGGGGAGATCCTTGGCGTCGCCCCGGTGCAGCACGAAGCGCAGCCCGGCGGCGTCCGGCCGGACCGGCACCCGGAACACCGCACCGAAGGCGTCGTACGCGGCCGGTCCCAGCGGTGCGTGCCAGTGCGGCTTGGCCGGGGTGCCCTCCCAGGCGTGCACGCCCCAGCCGTCGTAGTCGCCGTCGGCCCGCCGATAGTGGATCACCGCGAAGTCGTCCTCGGCGGGGACCTCGGTGGTGTGTCCGGCCGCGGCGGCGCTGGAGTAGACCGCCGGGTCGCCGGGGCGCAGCCAGATCTGCGGGGTGACAGCCGGGTCGACGTGCCGGTCGGCGGCCACGTCCTTGGCGCCGGTGTGGTCGACCACCAGGAAGCCGACCTCGCGGGCCGTGTCGGCCAGCCGCACCCAGGCGAAGCGGCCGTAGGAATCCTCGCCGGCGAACGGGTGCCCGCCCGGGAAGCCGGTGATCGCGTCCGCGGCGATGTCGCCCCAGGCGTGCAGTGACCAGTCGCCGTAGCCCTCGTCCTCGCGCCGGTAGTGCACGACCAGCCATTGCGGCCTGCTGAGCTTGGTCGGTGCCTCAGGCGAGGCCATCTCGATCGTGGTCACCCGGACATGATGGCACCGGGGTACGTCAGTTTCAGTGCGTCGCGATGACCGTGGTGATCCGCGGGCCGCTCGCGTCGACGCGGATCAGGTAGCGGTAGCTCTCGCCGGGCACCGCGTTGCCGAGGCTGTCGAGGTACTCCCACTCGACGGCGACCATCGCCAGCGCCGGGCTGAGCCGCTGCACATCGCGCAGCTGGGCGTGCGCGGCGACGATCTGCTGCTCCTTGTACGCCGGCGCGGCACCGAGGAACGACAGGGCCACCGCCGCCGGCGAGGCGAAGGTGAAGCTGTACGAGTCGGAGACCACCATGCCCGGCAGCGCGTAACACCCGGCCACCGCCGACACATCGCCCCTGGTCAGGGCGGAGCCGTAACGGTCGAAGAAGTCCGTCAGGTGCTCCAGATCCGTGGGTGCCTGCACGGGACGTGCAGTTCCCGTTGATCATGAGGATCAAACCTCGGACCCGGGTTGCACCGGATAACAAGACGGACGTACGGTTTACGGAAGACGTGAACCCTGAGTTAGGACAACCTAACCGGCGGGCGGCCGTCACCGGTGGGACAGACTGATGAGGACTACTCACGGTCGCTGGGTGTGAAGGAGATGACGTGGCCAGCCTCGACACCTTTGGTGCGAAGAGCGAGCTACGCGTCGCAGACGCGAGCTACGAGATTTTCACGATCGACAAGGTCGACGGGCATGACCGCCTGCCGTACTCCCTGAAGATCCTGCTGGAGAACCTGCTCCGCACGGAGGACGGCGCGAACATCACCGCCGACCACATCCGGGCCCTCGGCGGCTGGGACCCCACCGCCGATCCGAGCGTGGAGATCCAGTTCACCCCCTCCCGGGTGCTGATGCAGGACTTCACCGGCGTGCCCTGCGTCGTCGACCTCGCCACCATGCGCGAGGCCGTCAAGGAGCTGGGCGGCGACCCGACCAAGGTCAACCCCCTCGCGCCGGCCGAGCTGGTCATCGACCACTCGGTCATCGCCGACCTGTTCGGCCGCGAGGACGCGTTCGCCCGCAACGTCGAGCTGGAGTACCAGCGCAACCGCGAGCGCTACCAGTTCCTGCGCTGGGGCCAGACCGCGTTCAACGAGTTCAAGGTCGTCCCGCCCGGCACCGGCATCGTGCACCAGGTCAACATCGAATACCTGGCCCGCACGATCATGGCACGGGCAGAATCGTCTGGAGTCATGCAGGCGTACCCGGACACCGTCGTCGGCACCGACTCGCACACCACCATGGTCAACGGCCTAGGCGTGCTGGGCTGGGGCGTCGGCGGCATCGAGGCCGAGGCGGCCATGCTGGGCCAGCCGGTCAGCATGCTGATCCCGCGGGTCGTCGGCTTCAAGCTGCACGGTGAGATGCCGGCCGGCACCACCGCCACCGACCTGGTGCTGACCATCACCGAGATGCTCCGCGAGCACGGTGTGGTCAGCAAGTTCGTCGAGTTCTACGGCCCCGGCGTCAGCGCCGTGCCGCTGGCCAACCGGGCCACGATCGGCAACATGTCGCCCGAGTACGGCTCCACCGTGGCGATCTTCCCGATCGACGACGAGACGATCAAGTACCTCAAGCTCACCGGCCGCTCCGAGCAGCAGGTCGCGCTGGTCGAGGCGTACGCCAAGCGCCAGGGCCTGTGGCACGACCCGGCCGGGGAGCCGAACTACTCCGAGCGCCTCGAGCTGGACCTGTCGACCATCGTGCCCTCGCTGGCCGGCCCCAAGCGCCCGCAGGACCGCGTCCCGCTGGACCGCGCCAAGCCGATGTTCCGCGACGCGCTCGCCAACTACGTCAGCGCCGTCGGCCCGGCCGACGAGGCCAGCGAGGAGTCCTTCCCGGCCAGCGACCCGCCGGCCAACCACGAGCACTCGGACGCCGACAAGCCGCACGTCTTCAGTGCCGCCGCCGGCGCCACCGGGCGGCCCTCCAAGCCCACCCGGGTGGTCGGCGAGGACGGCAGCGAGTTCGAGCTGGACCACGGCTTCGTCGGCATCGCCGCGATCACGTCCTGCACCAACACCTCCAACCCGCAGGTCATGATCGGTGCCGCGCTGCTCGCCCGGAACGCGGTCGAGAAGGGCCTGAACCGCAAGCCGTGGGTCAAGACCACGCTGGCGCCGGGGTCCAAGGTCGTCATGGACTACTACGACCGGGCCGGGCTCACGCCGTATCTGGACAAGCTCGGCTTCAACCTCGTCGGCTACGGCTGCACCACCTGCATCGGCAACTCCGGCCCGCTGCCCGACGCCATCTCGGCGGCCGTCAACGAGGCCGACCTCACCGCGGTCTCGGTGCTCTCCGGCAACCGCAACTTCGAGGGCCGGATCAACCCCGACATCAAGATGAACTACCTGGCCTCGCCGCCGCTGGTGGTCGCCTACGCGTTGGCCGGCACGATGGACCTGGATATCACGACGGAGCCGCTGGGCACCGGCTCGGACGGCCAACCGGTCTACCTGGCCGACATCTGGCCCAGCGCCAAGGAGATCGACGAGGTCATCGCCGCCACCATCGGCGCGATCGGGTTCAGCACGGCCTACTCGGACGTCTTCGCCGGCGACGAGCAGTGGCAGTCGCTGCCCACGCCGGAGGGCAAGACCTTCGAGTGGGCGCCGGAGTCGACCTACGTGCGCAAGCCCCCGTACTTCGAGGGCATGCAGGCCGACCCGTCCCCGGTGACCAACATCGCCGGCGCGCGGGTGCTGGCCAAGCTCGGCGACTCGGTGACCACCGACCACATCTCGCCGGCCAGCTCGATCAAGGCGGACTCCCCCGCGGGCAAGTACCTGGCCGAGCACGGGGTGCCCAAGCACGAGTTCAACTCGTACGGCTCCCGGCGCGGCAACCACGAGGTGATGATCCGCGGCACCTTCGCCAACATCCGGCTGCGCAACCAGCTGGTCCCGGGCGTGGAGGGTGGCTTCACCGTCAACCACCTGACCGGCGAGCAGAGCAGCATCTACGACGCCTCGGTGGCGTACAAGGAGGCCGGCGTCCCGCTGGTCATCCTGGCCGGCAAGGAGTACGGCTCGGGCTCGTCGCGCGACTGGGCGGCCAAGGGCACGATGCTGCTGGGCGTGCGCGCGGTCATCGCGGAGTCGTACGAGCGCATCCACCGCTCGAACCTGATCGGCATGGGCGTGCTCCCGCTGCAGTTCCCGCCCAAGACCAACGCGGAGTCACTGGGCCTGGCCGGCACCGAGACGTTCACGATCACCGGCGTCGAGGCGCTCAACGACGGCGGCATCCCGTCGACGGTGAAGGTGCTGACCGACACCGGCGTGGAGTTCGACGCCGACGTCCGGATCGACACCCCCGGTGAGGCGGACTACTACCGCCACGGCGGCATCCTGCAGTACGTCCTGCGCAAGATGCTGACCAGCTGACGACCCGGATGTGCTGAAGAACACCCCGTCATCCCCGAGGATGGCGGGGTGTTCTGACGTATGCGGCACACGTTTCGAAACATGGGTGTTGCACGCTGACCTCATGGAGATCCTGCTGCTGGCCACCCGTCCCGGCGCTGCCGCGGAGGATCGCGCGCTGCCGGCGCTCGATCTGCTGCGGCACTCGCTGCGGGTCGGCACCTACGACGTCCAGTCCCTACTGTCCGGCCCCGACCCCGACGTCGTCCTGGTGGACGCGCGCCGTGAGCTGCTCGAGGCCCGTGACCTGTGCCGGATGCTGCGCACCACCGGGCTGCGAGTGCCACTGCTGGCCGTCGTCGAGGAGGCCGGCCTGATCGCGATGGCCGCCGACTGGGGACTGGACGACGTCCTGCTGTCCGGGGCCGGACCGGCCGAGGTCGAGGCCCGGCTGCGGATGACCACCGGCCGCGTCTCCGGCGGCACCGCGGGCGGCAGCGGCAGCACGGTGAACGCCGGCGAGCTGGCCATCGACCCGCAGACCTACTCCGCCCGGCTCAAGGGCCGTCAGCTCGACCTCACCTACAAGGAGTTCGAGCTGCTCAAGTTCCTGGCCCAGCACCCCGGCCGGGTGTTCAGCCGGGACCAGCTGCTGCGCGAGGTGTGGGGCTTCGACTACTTCGGCGGCCACCGCACGGTCGACGTGCACGTCCGCCGGCTGCGGGCCAAGCTCGGCAGCGAGTACGAATGCATGATCGGCACGGTCCGGCAGGTCGGCTACAAGCTGGTGCTGCCGCCGCAGCAGAGTCCCCGGATGCTCAGTGGCGACTGGGCCGAGCCGGTCGCACCGCGCGTGCCGCTTGATCTGTGAAAGCCGTATGCGAGGCTCTAGGTCATGGATGACAACACTGTGCTGGGCCGGATCAACGGCCTGGTCGAAGAGGAGCACAAGCTCCGCCAGCAGTTGAGCCGCGGCGAGATCAGCAGCGACGAGGAGCACGCCAAGCTCAAGGAGCTCGAGGAGTCGCTGGACCAGTGCTGGGACCTGCTGCGCCGGCGGCGCGCTGCCCGGGAGTTCGGCAACGACCCGGACAGCGAGAAGGCCCACAGCACCAGCGAGGTCGAGGGCTACCTCCAGTGACGCGGCCCCGGCCGCGGCCACCGCTTGTCCGGCGGCCGCGGTCCGGGCGGTCCCACCCGGGCGGTCACAGCAGCCCCGCTTCGTAACTGAGGCTCTCGATCAGCGCATCGACGTCCACCGTCAGGCCGCGTGCGGTGAACCAGCTCGCGACGTTGCGCACGTCACGGGCCAGGAACTCCGCGCCCTGCGGGTTGGCGATCAGGTCGACGATCTGCGGCATGTCGATGATCACCAGCCGGCCCCGGTGCACCAGCGTGTTGTACGGCGACAGGTCGCCGTGCGCGATCTGGGTGCGGGCCAGCACGCTGAGCGCCTCGGTCATCTGCCGCCACAGGTCCTCGAGCCCGTCGCGGTCGGGGCGCACCTGGGCCAGCCGCGGCGCGGCCTCCCCGGTCTCCCAGTCACCGATGAACTCCAGCATCAGCTCGGTGCCGAGCAGCTGCACCGGGTACGGCACCGAGATCGTGCCGCCCTCCTGACCCACCTGCCAGAGCCGGGACAGCGCACCGAACTCGGCCGCCGCCCACTGCCCGGCGATGAGCTCCTTGCCGAAGGCGGTGCGGTTGGTCATCGCGCGCATCTCCCGGGACCGGCGCACCCGGCGGCCCTCGAGGTAGCCCGCGTCACGGTGGAAGAGGCGGTGGTCGCCGTCGCGGTACCGCTTGGCCGCGATCATGCTGATCCGGTCGGTGTCCGGCACGGCCCGCCGGACCAGGAAGACGTCCGCTTCCTTGCCGGTCTTGAGCATGCCCAGCTCGGTGTCCACCGCGGCGTGCTCGGTGCGGATCCAGTCGGGTCGCGGGTGGGGGCCGTGCAGGGCGCCGTCCCACGTCGACCAGCGGTCACCGGTCTCGGGCAGGTCGGGGTCCTCGGCCAGAGCGGGCTCGAGCTTGCCCGTCTTTACGAAGTCGGCGTCGTCGTCGTCGAACTTGCGGCGGCCGCGGCGCATGGTCGCCGGGCCGAAAGCGTCGTGCTCTCGCACTGGAGGGTCTCCTCGGAGAAGAAAGAAAGAACTGGAACCTGGGCATGGCGAAGGACAACGACAGCCATGAGGTTCACCCCCTTCTTCTCGAGAAACCTGCGGAGCGCGTACGCGATGCACTCTCCCGGGCGTCACCCGGTCGCGCAACCGAATTAACGGGCGGCCATCACCGCGGACAGTCCCTGGATCACATTGCCGACCACCCGGGTCGGCGCGAACCGGTTGTCGATCCAGTCCCGGCCCCGGTGCAACCACACGCTGGGTAGTCCCATCGCGGCGGCGCCCCCGATGTCCGCCTCCGGGCTGTCCCCGACGATCCAGGCGCCACCGAGGCGCATCCGGACCCGCTGGGCGGCCAGCGCGAAGATCCGCGGGTTGGGCTTGCTGACGCCGGCCTGCTCGGAGATGACCCAGTCGGCGACGTACCGGTCCAGCCCGGTGCGCCGGATCCGGGTCTCCTGCTGCTCGTGCGGGCCGTTCGTGACGACCACCGGGACCCACCCCGCGTCCCCGGCGATCTGCAGCGCACAGGCCACCAGCGGGTCGAGCCGCTCGTAGGCCAGCGGGCCCTCGTGCAGCTCCTCCAGCAGATCGATGGAGGGGATGTCGAGCTGGTAGCGGTCGCGGATCAGATCGGCCAGGTCCCACCGGGAGGTGAGGCCGTCGGCGTCGACCGACAGTAACCAGTCGAGATCGTCCTGCGGCGCCGCGATCTCGTCGAGGAAACCTTTCGCCCACAGTCGGAACGCACCGCTGCGGTCAAGCAGGGTGTCATCCAGCGCGAGGAAGACGAGAGGCACCCGCGCACTGTACGTGAGTGAATGCGGGCGCGGACAGTCCAACAGTGTTAACAAAGGCGAGGCCGGATGACGGATTTGGCACCATCCGAGACCGATCTCGATGGGCTGGCAAGCCGTACGTACGGATTGCAAGCGTCCGAACCGACGTGACACGATCGCAGCGTGCCCAGGGTAAGCCAGGACCAGCTCGACGCCCGCCGCCACGAGATCCTCGCGGCGGCGCGCGGGTGCTTCGCCCGATTCGGGTACGAGGGCGCCACGGTGCGCCGCCTCGAGGAGGCCACCGGCCTTTCACGTGGCGCGATTTTTCACCACTTCCGGGACAAGGACTCGCTGTTCCTCGCCGTCGCTGAGGACGACGCCGCCGCCATGGTCGCCACCGTGCGCCGTAACGGCCTCGTCCAGGTGATGCGAGACCTGCTCGAGCAGGCGCGCACCAGCGACGGCGACACCGCCGGCTGGCTCGGCAGCCAGCTCGAGGTCTCCCGGCGGCTGCGCACCGATCCCGCCTTCGCCAAGCGCTGGGCCGAACGCTCCGCCGCGATCGCCGAGGCCACCCGCGAGCGGCTGGAACGCCAGCACGAGGCCGGGGTGCTGCGCGACGACGTGAACGTGGAGGTGCTGACCCAGTTCCTCGAGCTGGCGTACGACGGGATGGTCCTGCACCTGGCCACCGGGCGCCCGGCGGGCGAGCTGAGCCGGGTCCTGGACGTCGTGGAGGAAGCTGTCCGCCGGCCGTGACCCGAACGTTGCACTGACCTGCACAATGAGGTCCAGCAACTCGATGAGTTCGGGAGGTCGGACATGAATCTCGCGGCGCAGGGCGACACCTGGGGCATCCCCGGACCGGCTTTCCTCGTTCTCTACTTCGCCACCATCGTCGCGGTGCTGATCCTCTCCGCGATCCACCGGCGCGTCCTGTTCTCCGGCAACCGCAGCGCCCCGGTCGACCGGCTCGGCCCGCAGCAGGTCGCGTACCTCAACGGCGGCGACCAGCTCGCCGTCTACGCCTCGCTGGGTGGACTGCGCGGCGCCGGCGCCATCACCGGCGGCCCCGGCAAGACCCTGCAGCAGTCGGGCCCGATGCCCGCCGGGGCCACCCCGCTGGACTCGGCGGTCTACAACGCGGCGGGCCGGCGCATCCGGGCCCGCGACCTCACCGGTGACCAGTGGGTCGTCGCGGCGGTCCGCCAGCTGCGCGACGGCCTGGAGGCGCAGGGCCTGGCCGTCGCCCCGGCCAAGCTCAAGGCCGCCCGGGCCTGGGGCCTGGTCGGCGCGCTGGTCGTGCTGGCCGGCGTGGCCCGGCTCGTCGACGGCCTGCAGAACGACAAGCCCGTCGGCTTCCTGGTGATAGCCATCGGGGCCGCCGTCGTCCTGACCATCATCCTGCTGACCCGGAGCCGGCGCGCGACGCGCGCAGCCGACAAGGGCCTGCGCGCCCTGCGACAGCAGCACGCCTACCTCGCACCGCACCAGTCCCCCTCGTACGCCACCTACGGCGCGACGGGCGCGGCGATGGGCGTAGCCCTCTGGGGCACCGCGACGCTCTACACGATGGACCCGGCCTTCGCCGCCGACGCGGAGGTCCAGCGCATGAACGCCTCCTCCGGCAGCGGCTCCGGCGGCGACTCGGGCAGTTCCTCGTCGTGCGGCGGCGGAGGCGGCGGCGGTGGGTGCGGCGGCGGAGGCGGGTGCGGCGGATGACCACCGCGTACGGGGTGGGCATCGGCTGGCGGCCCGAGATCGGCGGCTTCGTCGCCCAGCTCCCCGGCCTCAGGTTCGCCGAGGTGGTCGCCGAGTCCGTCCACGCGCACGGTGACCTGCCGGTGGGCCTGGCCGAGCTGCGCGACCGCGGCGTGGCCGTCGTGCCCCACGGGGTGCGGCTGTCGCTGGGCGGCGCGGAGCCGGTCGAGCCGGCCCGCGTCACCCACCTCGCCGCGGTGGCCGAACGGCTGGGCGCGCCCCTGGTCAGCGAGCACATCGCCTTCGTCCGGGCGGGTGGCGTGGAGGCCGGGCACCTGCTGCCGATCCCCCGCAGCCGCGAGGCGGTCGACGCGGTGGTGTCCAACGTGAAGCGCACCCAGGTGGAGCTGTCCGTGCCGATCGCCCTGGAACCCATCGCCGCGCTGTTCGACTGGCCTGACGACGAGCTGGACGAGGGTGCGTTCCTGACCGAGATCCTGGAACGCACGGACGCCCTGCTCCTGCTGGATGTGGCCAACGTCTACGCCAACGCCCTGAACCGAGGCACGGACCCGCTGGCCCTGCTCGACCGGCTGCCGCTGGAACGGATCGCGTACGTGCACGTGGCCGGCGGCGCGGAACACGACGGGATCTACCACGACACCCACACCGACGCGGTCCCCCAGCCGGTGCTCGACCTGATCACCGAGCTGTGCGCCCGGCACCGGCCACCGGCACTGATGCTGGAACGCGACGGCGACTACCCGTCGGCGGCAGAGCTTCGAGGTGAGCTGGACGCGATCGCGGCGGCCTCCGGCTACCCGGCCGTGACATGACATCGCTGGCCGAACGGCAGGCCGAGCTGGTGGCCGCGCTGACCGCCGGGGCCGCCGTACCCCCGGGGTTCGATGCCCGGCTGGTCGAGGCCGCCCGGGTCGCGCTGCTGCGCAAGCGGGCCGGTGAGGTCGCGCGGCAGTGGCCGGATCTGGTACACGCCCTGGGGACCGGCTGGTACCGACAGTGGTCGGCATGGGCGGCGACGCGGCCGACGCGGGGGTCGCTGCGCGACGGCTGGGACCTGGCCCGGGAGCTGGCCGGGCGGGGGGAGCTGCCGGCCGCGGCCGGCGCGGAACTCGCGGCCCGCGAGGCGTCCCTGGTCTACGACGGCGAAAACGTGCCGCGCTTCCGCCGGATGCCGGCTGTGCGCGCCTCCGCCGGCTCCCTGGTCATCCAGATCGCAGGCCGGGTACGCGTCCTGCGCCACGGCTGACCCCGGACCCCGCCACCGTCCTCGAATCCCGCGGCCGGCCCGGGGACACGGACAGCGGGCAGGATGCACGAGGCCGATGTCACCGCAGTGGTCGCGGCCGTCGAGGCCCGGCTCGGCCCGGTGGCCGTGCTGGTGCCCAACGCCACCGGCCTGCGGCCGGTGATCGACGCGGTCGACGTCCCGGTTCATCACCGGCGAGCGCATCACGGTCAACGGCGGTCACGCCATGGACTGATCCCTTGTGGCGGTCCGGGGCACCGGCAGGCGCGGCCGGGCGGTTCCGCGTACGGTCGCTGGCATGTCCTATCCCGATGCCCGTTACCTCGGCGACGGCGGCGAGGCGACCGCGACCCTGCGGTTCGCCGGCGCCGAGCCGGAGCTGAACGGAGCGGCGACCACCGCGAGTTACCTCGCCACCGGTGCGAGCACGGACGGCAAGTTCGGCCTCTACCGGTGGGACTTCAAGGGTCCCCGCAGCGGTCCCGATCCGCATTTCCACCGCTCCATCTCGGAGTCGTTCTTCATCCTCTCCGGCACGGTCCGGCTCTACAACGGCACCAAGTGGCTGGACGGCAACCCCGGCGACTTCCTGTACGTGCCGGAGGGCGGCGTGCACGGCTTCCGCAACGAGTCGGGCGAGCCGGCCTCGATGCTGATCCTGTTCGCCCCCGGGGCGCCCCGGGAGGACTACTTCGAGCGGGTGTCGACGGTCGCCCAGATGTCGGAAACGGAACGCACCGAGTTCTTCCTGCGCCACGACACGTTCTGGACCTGACCCCGCCGCCGGGTCAGCCGAGACCTGCCGGAGCCCGGTCGATGAAGCCCAGCACCGTGCGGATCCGGCCGTCCGGGCCCAGTTCCGCCACGTCGAAGCCGATCACCACCGGTTCCTGCCCCGCCGGGCCGAGATGCCAGGTGAAGCGGGCCTGCTCGTGATGGGCGTCGACCGGCCCGCCGGGCGTGAAGACCAGCCCCGGGAACTGGCCCTGCACCGCGGCGATCAGGCCGTCCAGCCCCGCGCGGCCCTCGACCGCGGCCAGCGGGTCGACGTAGCGGACGTCGGCCGCGCAGACCTCCTCGATCGCGGCGCGGCGGCGCTGCGGGTCCGTCTCGTTCCAGGCGGCCAGGTAGCGCTGCACCACGGTGTCGAAGTCACTCATGCCGGTTCTCCCTCGGCTGGTCGGGTTGGTTGCCGGACCACCGTCGCCGGGCGCCGGTAGTGCCGTCGATTACCTCGTGGGTAATCGGCGGGCCGCGGCGGCCTCCCTACGATCGGGGTCATGAGCGACACGATCGGGGTCATGAGCGACGTGGGGGTGCTGCTGCGCCAGTGGCGGGGGAACCGGCGGCTGAGCCAGCTCGAGCTCGCCGGTCAGGCGGGGGTGTCGACCCGGCACCTGTCGTTCGTGGAGACCGGCCGGTCCCGGCCGACCCGGGAGATGATCCTGCGGTTGGCCGAGGAGCTGGCCGTACCGTTGCGGGCCCGCAATGCGCTGCTGCTGGCCGGCGGTTTCGCGCCGGCCTATCCCGAAGGGGATCTCGGCGGGCCGGACCTGGCCGCCGTGCTGGCGTCGCTGCGCGACGTGCTGGCCGGGCACGAGCCGTATCCGGCGGTCCTGATCGACCGGCACTGGACCATGGTCGACGGCAATGCGGCAGTCCCGCTGCTGACCGCCGGAGCCGCACCCGAACTGCTGGAACCGCCGGTGAACGTGTTGCGGCTCTCGCTGCACCCGGACGGCATGGCACCCCGGATCCGGAACCTGCCCGAGTGGCGGGCGCACGTTCTGCACCGGCTGGACCGCCAGGCGCTGGCGACCGGCGACCCGGTGCTGCGCGCGCTGCACGACGAGCTGCTGGCACTGCCCGGCGGCGAGGCCACGGCCCGGCCGGACGGCATGGTGGTGCCGCTGCGCTTCGCCGCGGCGGACCGGGAGCTGTCGTTCTTCAGTGTCACGTCGGTGCTCGGCACCCCGCTCGACGTCACCCTCGACGAGCTGGCCATCGAATCGTTCCTGCCGGCCGACGCGGCCACCGCCACCTGTCTGCGCGCCCGTTGATCTTCGGTCGCCGGGAGGCAGCGCGACGGGGGCCCGGGTGGCAGGATCTGCGGCATGGATCTCGGCCTCGCTGACCGCGTCTTCGTCCTCACCGGCGCCTCCCGCGGCCTCGGATTCGCCACCGCCCAGGCCCTGGTGGCCGACGGCGCCAAAGTCGTCGTGTCCGCGCGCTCCCCGGAGGCGGTCGACGCGGCGGTCGCCCGGCTCGGCGCCGGCGCGGCGGGCGTGGTGGCCGATCTGACTGATGCCGGAACGCCGGAGCTGCTGATCAGCACGGCACGGGAGCGCTTCGGCCGCCTCGACGGCGCGCTGATCTCGGTGGGCGGCCCGGCCCGCGGCACGGCCGCGGACCTGACCGACGAGCAGTGGCGCGAGGCGTTCGAGACGGTCTTTCTCGGCACGGTACGCGCGGCGCGCACGATCGCGGCGGCCCTGACCGAGGGTGGCGCGATCGCCCTGGTGCTGTCCACGTCGGCGCGCACCCCGATCGCCGGCCTGGGCCTGTCGAACGGACTGCGACCCGGCCTGGCCGGCGCCGCGAAGGACATGGCCGACCAGTACGGCCCGCGCGGCGTACGCGTGGTGAGCCTGCTGCCCGGCCGGCTGCTGACGGACCGCAACAAGGAGCTCTTCGACGCCACCGGCGACGCCGAGGCGGCAGCCGCGCAGGCGGCTGCCGCGATCCCGCTCGGCCGGCTGGGTGAGCCCGGCGAGTTCGGCAAGGTGGCGGCGTTCGTGCTGTCCCCGGCGGCGAGCTACCTGACCGGACTGACCCTGCCCGTCGACGGCGGTGCGCTACGGACGCTGTGAGCGCCCCCGAGCCGGTCGTCTTCCGCCTGCTCCCGCGGCGGCTGTACCTGGGAGTCGCGCTGCTCGTCGCGCCGGCGGTCCTGCTCATCCGCGGCCTGGCCATGGTCGCGGCGGTGGCGGCCGGCGCCTCGCTCGACGTCGGCGACTACGTGGAAGCCGTGCTCGTCTCGTTGGTGACGGCGGCAGCGGGCGGGCTGGGTGCCCTGATCGGCGCGAAATCCAACCCGGGCTGGGTACGGGTGTCCGCGGCCGGCCTGGAGTTCGCGGCGAGCCGGCACCGGGCGACCTTCGTGCCAGGGGCGGCCATCGCGTCGGCGCGGCTGCGGTTCGCCGGCCCGTTCACCCAGCTGGTCGTCACGCCCACCAGCCTGGACGCGGTCGCCTACGCCCCGGCGACGGGCCGCACTCCCCGGCTGCGCCGCGGTGCCTTCGTGATCGACGTGGGCTTGATGACACCCGGCCCGGCGGCCCTGCGCACCGAGCTGACCCGGTGGCTGGCCGTCCCCGCGGGGGCCTGAGCACCGCACATTCCGGTCGATACGCTTGGTCGATGCTGTCCGCCGCACCGCCGCCCGCGTACCGGCCGCCGACGGCCGACGAGGTTGCCGCCGCCGGCGACCGCACCCTCGCCGACCTGGTCGGGCCCGGGTTACGGGTGCTGTTCTCCGGGATCAACCCGAGCCTGTACTCGGCCGCCACCGGGCACCACTTCGCCCGCCCCGGCAACCGGTTCTGGCCCGCGCTGCACCGGGCCGGCTTCACCCCGGCCCTGCTGCACCCGTCCGTGCAGTGGCAGCTGCCGGAACTCGGTCTGGGCATCACCAACGTCGTCGCCCGGGCGACCGCCCGCGCCGACGAGCTCTCCCCCGCCGAGTTCGTCGACGGCGGCCGGCTGCTGGAGAAGCTGGTCCGGACCTGGCAGCCGCGCTACCTCGCCGTGCTGGGCGTCACCGCGTACCGCGCGGCGTTCGGCCGGCCGAAAGCGCGAATCGGGCCGCAGGACGAGACGGTCGGCGGGGTGCCGGTGTGGGTGCTGCCCAATCCGAGCGGCCTGAACGCGCACTACACGGTGGACACTCTGGCGGCGGCGTACGCCGAGCTGCGGGAGGCGGCGCAGCGGTGACGCCCGCGCCTGACTGCTGGCTGCACCCCGGCATCGAGGTGCGGGGGTCGGCGATCGAGGGGCGTGGGCTGTTCGCCCGGCAGCCGTACCCGGCGGGGACGGTCGTCTCGCGCCTCGGTGGGCGGCTGGTGTCGTGGGCGGAACTGCGCCGGCTGATCGCCGACCCGGAGCAGCCGTACGTCGACACGATCACCGTGAGCGAGACCGAACACCTGGTCCTGCCGCCCCGCCGCCCGAACGGCTACGGCAACCACAGCTGCGACCCGAACCTGTGGTGGGTGGGCCCGTACGAGCTGGCCACCCGGCGCCCGATCGCCGCGGGCGAGGAGCTGACCAACGACTACGCCACGAGTACGGCGGAGCCCGCGTTCACGATGCCGTGCCGCTGCGGCACGGCCCTGTGCCGCGGCACGGTGACCGGGGACGACTGGCGCCGAGCGGACCTGCGGGAACGCTACGGCGACCACTGGATCCCGATGCTGCTGGCCCGGATCGCCGCTCACCCGGCGGCGCTGCGGCCCATCCCACCCGAGTAGCGGGTCCCTCCGCTCGGCTCAGCCCGGCGATCCCGGCCGAAAGCCAGGTCAGCGGGGGCACTGACCTGACCTCCGGCGGCATCCGGGGGCCGCTTCCCAGGTCCCCACCTCCAAGACGAAGCCGGACCCGGTTTCGTTGCACGAACCGGCCGTCAGAGCGCCGAACTCTTGAACGCGGTGCGGGTGAAGGCCGAGCCGGTCCACTTCCAGCTCTGGGTGATCCGCAGGTCGGGGCAGCACAGCGGGGCGTCGTCGCTGAGCGCCTCGGACTCGACGGTCAGCGACCGTCCCTTCGTCCGCAGGTCGGCCGTCCGCAGGTACGAGTCCTTGCCGATGGTCAGCAGCGGCCCGGTGGCCGAGCCGGCGCCGAAGACGAAGACGTGCACCGCGTTGGTCGAGGTGGTCGTCGGGCAGGAGCCCGCCACGATCGTGTCCCGGCGGCCGTCCCCGGTGAGGTCGGCGTGCTCGACCTGCTGCAGCTCAGCCCGCTTCGGCAGGTCGGCGTGACGCTTGCAGCCCAGCGCCCGGAAGGCGGCCTTGGCCCAGTCGGTGTCGGTGCTCTGTCCACCCTGGCCGGTGGACGGGGCCGACGGCTCCTCGGCCGGTGCGGCCGGGCGGGTCGTGGCCTTCGCCGTGGGGCTGACCGTGGGGCTCGGGGCGGGACCGGCGGCCTGGCTCGCGGCGGAACCGGCACCCGAAGACGCCGGCGGTGCGGCGATCGGGGCATCGGACGGCTTGTCGGACGGCGCAGAGCAGGCTGCCGTGGCAGCGATGGTGCAGGCGGTGAGGGCCAGCAGAGTGAGCTTGTTCTTGACCTGACGCATCGATTTCTCCCCGTGTCTTCCCTTGGACGAGGCCCCACCGTATCGACGTCGAGGGGCCGTCCGGCTCACGGATTCATGCCAAGCCGCCACGGACGGTCATCGCCGGGTGTCCGGCGCTGCGCGTCGTGGCCGGCGACGCCTCGGCGAAGGCTGGCGACGCGCCGACGACGGCCCGGCGAGTCTGCGACGGCTCAGCGACGGCCGGGCAGCCTGGCGCGACAAGCGCGTATGGTCGGCGCGTGCTGACCGCCGGGGTTGATCTCGCCGCCGATCCGGCCGGGACCGCCGTCGCGTCCATCGAGTGGTCGGCCACCGGAGCCACGGTGCGGCTGGTGGCCGTGCCCGCGGACGACCAGGCGATCGTCGAGCTGGCCGGCCAGGTTCGCAAGATCGGCATCGACTGCCCGCTGGGCTGGCCGGATGCGTTCGTGGCCTTCGTCGGCGCCCACCGTGGCGGCGGGGTGCCGATCCCCGACGGTGTGGACGCCAGGCAGTGGCGGCGCCGGTTGGCCTGGCGGCACACCGACGAGGTGGCCCGCCGGATGACCGGTCTGGTGCCGTTGAGCGTCTCAGCGGACCGGATCGGGCACACGGCCATGCGCTGCGCGGCGCTGCAGACGCGGCTGGCGCAGGCCGGATGCGGCGTCGATCGCAGCGGGGCCGGTGCGGTCGTCGAGGTCTATCCCGCCGCGTCGCTGAAGGTGTGGGGTCTGCCGTGGCGGGGCTACAAGACCGCCAGGAACCAGGCCGCGCTCGGCGTCGTCGTCGATCATCTCGAGCAGGCCGCGCCCTGGCTGGACCTGGGCGGGCACGAGGAGCTGTGCCGGCACAGCGATCATGCGCTGGACGCCGTCGTCGCCGCACTGACCGCGCGGGCCGCCGTACGCGATCAGGTTTGTCGCCCCGATGAGCGGGAGCTGCCCGCGGCCCGGACCGAGGGCTGGATCGCGATCCCCACCGGCGCGCTGGCCGCTCTGCTCGGATAAACCGATGTGCCGGCCGGGCCGGCGGCCTAGGGTGACGCCGATGACTCTCTCCCATGACGTGGCCGGCGACGGCCCCACGGTGGTCCTGCTGCATTCGACGGTGTGCGACCGGCGCATGTGGGACCCGCAGGTCCCGGCGCTGGTCGGGGCCGGCTACCGGGTGGTCCGGGCCGACTTCCGGGGGTACGGCGACTCGCCGGTCCCGGACCGGCCCCACAGCGACGCCGACGACGTCGTCGAACTGATGGACTCGCTCGGCACGCAGCAGGCGGCGGTGATCGGGGCGTCCGGCGGGGGCCGCGTGGCGCTGGAGATCGCCGCCGGCCGGCCGGAGCGGGTGACCGCCCTGGCGCTGCTCTGCACCGCGTGGTGGGGGCATGAGGACAGCGCCGTAGTGCGGGCCTTCGGTGCGCGCGAGGATGCGCTGCTGGAGGCCGGGGACGTGGCCGCGGCCACCGAGCTCAATGTGGAAATGTGGGTCGGTCCGGCCGCGGACCGGGCAACCCGCGACAAGGTACGCGAGATGCAGCGTCACGCCTTCGAGGTGCAGCTGGCGGCGGTTGAGGAGTTCCCACAGCCGGCCACCGAGCCGGAGGTCGCGGCCATCACCGCCCGGACGCTGCTCGTCTCGGGCGCCCACGACGTGATCGACTTCCGGGAGACGTCGGCCGAGCTGGCGAAGCGGATCCCCGGGGCCGGCCATGTCGAGCTGGACTGGGCCGGCCACCTGCCGAGCCTGGAACGCCCCGACGTGGTGAACCCGCTGCTGATCAACTTCCTGCGCGCCTCCTGACCCATGGCCGCGGGGCGACCCGGCGCGGGCGGCGATCGGATCTCGGCGGCGAGGGTAGGGGCTCCGGCGAACCACCCTGCTGCGGGCGGCAGCGGGTCACCGTCAGTCGAAGGTCACGGCCAGACGAAGCGGAGCTTGTGCGGGGTGCCGTGCAATCGGCCCGCCACTCCACCGGGCGGCGACACCACGGCCTTCTCCACGCACCGTCCGCCGAGCGCCCGGTAAAAACCCTGGGCTGTGACGTTCTGCTCCAGCACCCACAGATAGCGAGCACGGTGATCGACAGCCTCCGCCGCCTGGGCCATCAGTGCTCGGCCCACCCCGGCGCGTTGATGGCCGTGGCGCACGTGCAGGTTGTCGATGAAGCTTCCCCATTGTTCGTCGTGGTCGATCACGATGTGGAGGAAGCCGATCAGCTCGTCCCCGGCCTCCGCCAGCAGCGTCAGGCCGGCTCCGGGAGCGGCCAGCCGTGACGACCACACCGTCCGGCGTTCGGTGACGACGTCGCCGTCGAGATAGGAGTCGGCGAAGGCTCCCCGGTAGTGCCTCCGCCAGCTCGCGGCGTGCAACTCGGCGATCGGGGCGGCATCCGGCGGGCCGGCCGGGCGTAGGTCCATCGGATCGTTCTGTCACAGCCCGGCCGGGTACCGCAGCTTAATTCCCAGGTCCCAACCGGGTGCTCAGGGCCCGGCCCGGCACTCCAGGCGAGCTCCGGCGCTCGAAACGAGCACGCGAACCCAAAGCGAGCCCCCGCTTGAAGCGAGCCCGCGCGCTCAGGGCTCGATCGGGTGTGGGACCTGCACGATGACCTGCTCGGTCTCCTCCGCGTACGGCAGCGCCGGGCTGTCGCCCACCGCGAACTGGGTGCGGTACAGCTCCGCGTACAGACCGCCCGCGGCGACCAGCTCGCTGTGCTTGCCACGTTCCACGATGCGGCCGTCGTCCAGGACCAGGATCTGGTCGGCGTCGCGGACCGTGGACAGGCGGTGCGCGATGACCAGCGCCGTCCGGCCTTCCAGGGCAACGGTCAGAGCTCGCTGCACGGCGGCTTCGGACTCGCTGTCCAGGTGGGCTGTCGCTTCGTCCAGGATCACGATCGACGGGTGCTTGAGCAGCAGGCGGGCGATTGCGATGCGCTGCTTCTCCCCGCCGGAGAAGCGGTAGCCGCGTTCGCCGACGACCGTGTCCAGGCCCTCGGGCAGTGAGCGGACCAGCTCGGCGACCTGGGCGCCGCGCAGGGCCTCCCACATGTCCTCCTCGGTCGCCTCCGGCCGGGCGTAGCGCAGGTTCTCCGCGATCGTCTCGTGGAACAGGTGGGAGTCCTGGGTGACGACGCCGATGGTGTCGCGCAGCGACTCCAGGGTGGCGTCGCGCACGTCGACACCGCCGACGCGGACCGCGCCCTCGGTCACGTCGTAGACCCGGGAGACCAGCATCGACGTGGTGGACTTGCCGGCGCCGGACGGGCCCACCAGGGCGACCATCTGGCCGGGCTCGACGACGAAGTCGACGCCGCGCAGCACCGGCGCGTTCTCCGTACGGTCGAGGGCGACCACGTCCTCCAGCGTCGCCAGGGAGACCTCGTCGGCGCTCGGGTAGCGGAAGTGCACGTCGCGGAACTCCAGCCGGCCGGAGCCCGGCGGGATGGCGACGGCGTCCGGCTTCTCCTCGATGCCCGGCTTCAGGTCGAGGACCTCGAAGACCCGGTCGAAGGAGACCAGCGCGCTCATCACGTCGACCCGCACGTTGCTCAGCGCGGTGAGCGGGCCGTAGAGCCGGGTCAGCAGCAACGCCAGGGTGACCACGGTGCCGGCGGTGACGCTGCCGGTGACCGCGAGCCAGCCGCCGAGCCCGTAGGTCAGGGCCTGGGCCAGCGAGGCGACCAGCAGCATGGCGACGAAGAAGGTGCGGGAGAACATGGCCTGCTGCACGCCGATGTCGCGGACCCGCTGGGCGCGCTCGCCGAAGCGCGCGGCCTCGGCGTCGGGACGGCCGAAGAGCTTGACCAGCAGGGCGCCGGAGACGTTGAAGCGCTCGGTCATGGTGGCGTTCATCTTCGCGTCCAGGTTGTACGACTCGCGGGTGATCTCGGCGAGCTTCTTGCCGACCCGGCGCGCGGGGATGATGAAGACCGGCAGCATCACCAGCGACAGCGCGGTGATCTGCCAGGAGAGGCTGAACATCACGGCGGCGGTCAGCACGAGCTGGATCACGTTGCTGACCACACCGGACAGGGTGGAGGTGAACGCCCGCTGGGCGCCGGTGACGTCGTTGTTGAGCCGGCTGACCAGCGCGCCGGTCTGCGTGCGGGTGAAGAACTGCAGCGGCATGCGCTGGACGTGGTCGTACACCTTGGTGCGCAGGTCGAGGATGATGCCCTCGCCGATGCGGGCGGAATACCACCGCTGGGCCAGGGACAGGAACGCGTCGACGACGGCCAGCCCGGCGATCATGAAGGCGAGCTTGACCACCGTCGCGGCGGCGTCGGCGCCCCCGGCGGTGATGGCGTTGATCACGTGACCGGCCAGCACCGGGGTGGCGACGCCGATGCCCGCGGCGAAGACCACGGTGATGAGGAAGACGATGATGTCGCGCCGGTAGGGCCGGGCGAAGCGCAGGATGCGCTTGGTCGTCCCCCGGCTGAGCTGATGCTTCGAGACGCGCTCGGAATTCTGGATCGAGCGCAGCATCATCCAACTGGAGCCGCTGGAGTTCGGACCCATGCGTCACCTCCCGGGCGTCTGTGGCAGGGCACAGTCTGCCCGCTGGGTATGACAACCCGAGAGGTAACCGGTTTCTTCCGGAACGGTCCTTACTCGGCACCCAGGAGATCGCGCAGGCGGCGGGTCTGCGCCTCCCGCTCGGCCCGGTCCTGCTCGGCGTACGAACGGTCGGTCGCCCCGGCCAGCAGGGCCTTGATCTCTGCGACGGCGCCCTGGTCGGCGGCCAGCACGGCCGCAGCCAGGTCCGACACCGCTCCGGAGAGGTCGGCCCCGGGCACGACGGCAGTGGCCAGGCCGATCCGGTCCGCCTCCTGCGCCGAGATGCGCCGGCCGGTGACGCAGATCTCCAGCGCGCGGGACGGCCCGACGAGCTCGGTCAGTCGTTTGGTGCCGCCCAGATCCGGCACCAGGCCGAGGGTGACTTCGGCCATCGAGAAACGGGCGTCGTCGGCCAGGATCCGCAAGTCGCAGTTGAGCGCGAGCTGAAATCCGGCCCCGATCGCGTGGCCCTGCACGGCGGCGATGGTGACCAGCGAGGGCCGGCGTAACCAGGTGAACGCTTCCTGGAAGCCGGCAATCCGTTCCGCGCACTCTTGCGGGGACAACGCGGCCAGTTCCGGCAACGAAGAATCGCCGCCGCCCCGGGCAACCGACAAGTCGAGTCCGGCGGAAAAGGCACGCCCTTCGCCGCGGACAATGACGACTCGCACGTCTCCCGGCATTTTCCGGGAAATGTCGGTGAGCTCGGACCACATGGCCGGTGTCTGTGCATTGAGCACATCGGGCCGGCACAACGTCACCGTCGCGACCGGCCCGTCCTGGTCATACCGAACGCCTGCTTCGGTCCCGGGTGATGCGCTGGTCGTCACGCCTTCTTGCGACGACGGGCGCCGCCGCGCTGGCGAAGCTGGACACCCGACTCGGTGAGCACCCGGTGCACGAATCCGTAGGACCGCCCGGTGGAGGCGGCCAACGCGCGAATGCTCTCGCCGGAGGTGTATCGCTTCACCAGGTCTTTGGCGAGCGTCTGTCGCTCGCTCCCGACGATTCGACGACCCTTCTCAGTGCTGGTGGCTGTGCCGGTGGCTGCCATGTTGAATCCTCACGTCCCAGACTGTGCGGTTCGATACGGTCCCACCTATTAGACCGCCTCCAACGATCATGCGCTAGGTATCTCGGCTTAGCCAACGTGCCCAATTACCACTGTCAGGAACCCGACGGTGACCATGCGCATCAATGTCAGACCGTTGCGCCGGGGGCCGGATCGGGTCGGGAATCGGACCCCGGAGAGCGTTTGCCGACGACCCGCCGCGAGGGTGCCGGGCCGCCCGACATCGCCCCAAGACCACCCGCTGAGCTGCACAAACATCAACTACATGGTGGACGGACAACGATGTCACGCAGCGTCGACGGAGCATGCACGAAGAGATGTGGATGGCCGCCCGAACGGGCAGCGGGTCCCCGGCGGAGGGTGCCCGGAGCCGGTCGAGCGATGACCGGAGCCGGGCAGGAGTCGCACTGTCTGTGTGGGCACCAGTTGACAACCGACGATGCCGTTGATCCTCGATCAAGCGACGGCGATCATGCCAGCTCGACGAGCTCCAGCAGATCGTCGCTCCACGCGTCCTCGTCGCCGTCGGGCAGCAGGATGGCCCGGTCCGGCTTCAGCGCCTGCACGGCCCCGGCATCGTGGGTGACCAGCACGATCGCGCCCGGATAGTTGGCGATGGCGTCCAGCACCTGCTCGCGGCTGACCGGGTCGAGGTTGTTCGTCGGCTCGTCCAGCAGCAGCACGTTGGCGCCCGAGCAGACCAGGGTGGCCAGCGCCAGCCGGGTCTTCTCCCCGCCGGAGAGCACCCCGGCCGGCTTGTCGACGTCGTCACCCGAGAAGAGGAACGCACCCAGGATCTTCCGGAGCTCGGTGTCGGTCTGCTCGGCCCCGGCGCTGCGCATGTGCTCCAGGATCGTGCGGTCCACGTCCAGCGTCTCGTGCTCCTGGGCGTAGTAACCCAGCCGCAGCCCGTGCCCGGCCCGTACCTCACCGGTGTCGGACTGCAGGTGCCCGCCGAGGATCCGCAGCAGGGTGGTCTTGCCCGCGCCGTTGAGGCCGAGGATGGCGACCCGGGAACCGCGGTCCACCGCCACGTCCACGTCGGCGAAGATCTCCAGCGAGCCGTAGGACTTGGACAGGCCGTGCGCGGTCAGCGGCGTCTTGCCGCAGGGCGCCGGGCTCGGGAAGCGGACCTTGGCCACCTTGTCCGAGGTGCGCACGTCCTCCAGGCCGTCGAGCAGCTTGTTGGCGCGCTTGGCCATGTTCTGCGCCGCGACGGTCTTGGTGGCCTTCGCCCGCATCTTGTCGGCCTGCGCCAGCAGGGCGCCGGCCTTCTTCTCCGCGTTGGCCCGCTCGCGGCGGCGGCGGCGCTCATCGGTCTCGCGCTGGGTCAGGTACGTCTTCCAGCCGACGTTGTACATGTCGACCTCGGCGCGGTTGGCGTCCAGGTACCAGACCCGGTTGACCACGGCCTCCAGCAGGTCGACGTCGTGGCTGATCACGATCAGGCCGCCCTTGTGGTTGGCGATGTAGCCGCGCAGCCAGGTGATCGAGTCCTGGTCCAGGTGGTTGGTGGGCTCGTCGAGCAGCAGGATGCCCTTGCCGTTCTGGCCGGAATTCTGGAACAGGATGCGGGCCAGCTCGATGCGCCGACGCTGACCGCCGGACAGCGTGCCGATCGTCTGGGCCAGCGCACGGTCGGGCAGGCCCAGGTTGGAGCAGATCCGGGCGGCCTCGGCCTCGGCGGCGTACCCGCCCAGGCTGGCGAACTGGTCCTCCAGCTGGCCGTAGCGGCGGATCAGCTTCTCGTCGGCGCTCTCCTCGAGCTCGACCTCGAGCTTCTGCATCTGCGACAACAGGACATCCAGGCCGCGAGCGGACAGCACGCGGTCGCGGGCGGTGACGTTCAGGTCGCCGGTGCGCGGGTCCTGCGGTAGGTAGCCGACCTCGCTCGTGCGGGTCACCTCACCCGCGTACGGGGTGCCCTCGCCGGCCAGGACCTTCAGCGTCGTGGTCTTGCCGGCGCCGTTGCGGCCGACCAGGCCGATCCGGTCGCCGGGCTGCACCCGCAGCGTCGTCGGGGAGATGAGGATCCGGGAGCCGGCGCGCAGTTCGAGTCCGGTGGCGGTAATCATGAGGAGGCGTCTCGCTCTCGAAGTAAGGCTGGCTCGGGCACACGGAAGCGCCGCCGGGATCATGGACGATCGCGGTCGGCGCGGGGCAGGTCAGCCTTCGCAGAGCAGCACCCGGCAATTGTACCGGGCGTCCGCTCGGACCTCCCAACCGATTAGTGCACCGGGCGACCGGGTACGAGAGCGCCACACGAGGCTGCGGCACGAGCGAGGATGCGATGGAACTCAATGAGAACGCCAGGATCGACACCAGTCAGATCGATGACCGGCGTTCCTCCGGCGGCGGTGGCGGTGGCCTCGGTGGCCTGCCCATCGGTGGCGGAGGTCTCACCGGCATCGTCGTCACGGTCCTGCTCGCCCTGGTCGGCGGCTACTTCGGCATCAACAGCCTCGGCGGTGACGGCGCCGCCCAGACCGGCGACAACACCTCGCTGGCCCAGGAGTGCTCCCAGGAGCAGGCGACCAAGCAACTGACCTGCCGCAACGTCCTCTTCGTGAACTCGATCCAGGACTACTGGGTCGACGCGCTGCCGGCCAACTTCGGCGAGCAGTACAAGCCGGCCAAGACGGTGATCTTCTCGCAGCGGGTCAGCACCAAGTGCGGCAGCGCCGACTCGGGCGTCGGCCCGTTCTACTGCCCGGCCGACGACCAGGTTTACATCGACCTCACTTTCTACGACGTGCTGGGCAAGCAGCTGGGTGCGCCGGGCGAGTTCGCCCAGCCCTACGTGCTGGCCCACGAGTACGGCCACCACGTGCAGGACCTGCTCGGCACCGAGGGCGCGATGCGCCGTGAGCAGGAGCGCAACCCCACCGGGGCGAACGAGCAGTCGGTGAAGCTGGAGCTGCAGGCGGACTGCTACGCGGGCGCCTGGGCGAAGAACGCAACCGGCACGGACGACGCCTCCGGCCAGAAGATCTTCACCAGCATCACCGAGCAGGACATCCAGGAGGGCCTGGACACCGCGGCCAAGATCGGTGACGACTACCTTCAGCAGCGCAGCGGCGGCCAGGTGAACCCGGCGGAGTTCACCCACGGCACCAGCGCCCAGCGGCAGGAGTGGTTCAAGCGCGGATTCGACACCGGCTCCCCGAAGAGCTGCGACACGTTCGCCGCGGGCGCGGTCAAGTAACGGACGGCAGCCTCAGACCGGGTCCCGGACCAGGATGCGGATGGCTCGGGCCTGGGCTATCGCGTCCTGCAGGACGGTCTTGCGGGGCTCCGGGACCTCGAGGAAGCGGTCGCTGCGCAGCGCGGCGAGGGGTCGCAGCGGTACGGCGGCCAGAATCGTGTCCACCGCCGTGTGGTCGCCGCCGGTGACCAGGGCGCTCAAGGTGCGTACCTCCGGAAGGAGCAAGCGGGCCGCGATGCCGGCGCCGTCCGCGGCCGCCGCCTTGGCCTGGTTGTCCCGCCGGCGGGCGAAGCGCTGCTGGGACCAGCCGCCCGCTGCCGTGCGGCCCTGCACGTAGTGGGTGTCGACCTTGGACACGACCAGCTTGGTGCCCTCGGCCACTCCGACCGCCACGGCGCCCTTGCGGGCCAGCAGCAGACCGATCCGTCGCGGCTCCCCCGCCACCCGGCCCAGCTCCGCCACGTCCTTCGTCTCCGGCGCCCCGGGCGGCGGCGCCAGCTCGGCGGTCGCGCCGTCCTCGGCGGTCAGCACCAGCCCGTCGGCCGTCCACGGCCCGTGCCGGCCGGCGAAGTTCTCCAGCCAGCGGGCCAGCCGCTCGGGGGCGACATCCACCCACCGTCCGCCGCCTGCCGCCGGTTTCGCGCTCATGCCTGCCACCCTACGGTGGGATGATCCCGGCATGACCCGACCGCCCGCGGAGGAACTGCTGGACCGGCTGGTACGCAGCTACGGAGCAGTCCGGGACCCGGAACGCGCCGGGCAGGCCGCGGCGTACATGCGCGACCAGTTCGCGTTCCTGGGCATCCCGGCGCCGACGCAGCGGGCGCTGGCCCGCACGGTGGTCGCCGGGCTGCCCGCGCCGGCCGAGGGCGACCTGCACGCGGTGGCGCTGGCGTGCTGGGAGCTGGACGAACGGGAGTATCAGTATTTCGCGTGCGACTGGCTGCGCCGGCACGTGGCGGTGCCCGGGCCCGGCTTCCTGGTCACCCTGCGCACCCTGATCACGACCAAATCGTGGTGGGACACGATCGACCCGCTGGCCACCCGGGTCGTGGGCGGGCTGGTGCGCCGGCACCCCGAGCTCCGCGCGGAGATGGACGCCTGGTCGGCCGAGCGGGACATGTGGCTTATCCGTACGGCGATCCTGCACCAGCTGCACTACGGCGCGGACACGGACGTGGACCGCCTGTTCGGCTACTGCACCCGGCAGGCGGGCCACCGCGACTTCTTCGTCCGCAAGGCGATCGGCTGGGCGCTGCGGCAGTACGCCCGTACCGATCCGGCGGCGGTGCAGCGCTACGTGGCCGATCACCAGGACCGGCTGTCGCCGCTGTCGGTGCGCGAGGCCACCAAGCATCTGTGACGCCTCGGCGGTCAGGTGACCAGGCCGACGGCGAGCACGGCGATCACGACGCTGGAGACCATGGCGGTGATCAGGCGGCCGCGGTCGCCGGTGAGCAGGCGGCCGACCAGGGCACCACCGCCGGCGATGAGCAGTTGCCAGCTCGCCGAGGCGACAAAGGCGCCGAGCACGAACCACACCCCGCCGCCCGTGCCGCCGCGCCCCATGACCAGCGCGGCGAAGTAGACGATGGTGGCGGGGTTGAGCAGGGTCAGCCCGAGCACACCGAGGTACGCACGGCCGGCCGTGGTGGTGTCCGATGCAACTGGCGGAGGCCCGCGCAGCGCGGCAGCACCCGGGTCCACACCCTCCCGGTCCGCGCCCGGCCCTGCGGCTCGTCCCGCCGCATCCGGCCCGAATCGCGCCGGGTCAGACCCGGCCGCGCGCTTGCGCAGGGCCGACCAGGCGGTGTGGGCCGCCAGGAGCAGCAGGACCACCGCTGCGACCCAGCGCAGCGGCGTCGCGATCGGCGTGATCGCCGCCGCCAGCGCCGCCCCGCCCAGCACCGCGATCAGCGCATACACCCCGTCGGCGGTGGCCGCGCCCAGCCCAGCTGCCGCACCGACCCGCAGAGAGGTGCGGGCGGTCAGGCCGGCGATCAGGACCGCGATGGCACCGACGGGCACGGCGACGCCGTAGCCGGCGATCGCGCCGGCCAGGAACGCCGCGGTCATGGCGCGGGTGGGTGCGTGGCCGGGCCGGCGGCGACGCGCTGCTGTCGCGTGGCCCGGCCGGGCGCGGCGGCAGACAGGGTCGGGTGCGGGCTCGGCTTCTTCACGCCGCCATGATGGCCGCGGCGCCGCGGCGGAGGCCACCGATTTTGCCGGGATGCGCCGGCCGCCGAGACGCGCCGGCCACCGGGATGCGCCGGCCGCTATGCGCTCAGCCCGCCATACGCTCAGCCCGCCGGGATGCGCCGGCCGCCGTGTACGCCGGCGCGTTTCGGGCGGGCCGCTGCGGCGGATGCGGACACGTTAGGGTCCGGAGATGGGTGTGGTCGCGGAGCTGATCCTGATCCGGCACGGGCAGAGCGCGGCGAACGTCGCCTTCCCGCTCGCCAACCAGCGGGGACTGCTGGAATCCGGCCTGAGTGGCCGGGACACCGATGTGGAGCTGACCGAGCTCGGGGTGGAGCAGGCGCGCGCGGTCGGGCGGTGGCTGGCCACGCCGGCCCCCGGTGGGCTGCCCGAGGTGGTGATCACGTCGCCGTACCTGCGGGCGCGGGAGACGTGGCGGATCGCCGCCGAGACCTCCGGGCTGTCGCTGCCGGCGCCGGGCACCGACGACCGGCTCGTGGACCGGCTGACCGGGGAGCTGGAGTTGCTGACCGACGCCGCGATCCGGCAGCGTTTCCCGGACGAGCCGGCCCGCTTCGAGCAGGCCGGTGAGTACGCCTACCGCCCACCGGGCGGCGAGACCTTCAGTGACATCGCCGACCGGCTCACCTCATTTCTCGACGACCTGAACGGCAAGCAGGCCGGCCGGCGGGTCGTGGTGGTGGCGCACGACTCGGTGGTGCTGATGATGCGCTTCGTCATCGAGGGCCTAGAGCTCGCGGCGCTGCCGGGGATCGTGGCGGAGCACGGCCCGATCGGCAACGCCTCGATCACCAGCTTCCGGGAGTCGTCGGGCCGTCTCGTGCTGGACCGCTACAACACGGTCGACCACCTCCGGCCCTGACCCCTACTCCGTGTCGGTCCAGGCCAGGAACTCCTCGACGGCCTCGCGGTCGCCGTCGACCTCGATGCTCTCCAGCGGGATCCGCTTGTAGACCGCGAGCACCAGGTCGCTGGCCGAGCCGCGCATCGTCGCGAGCGGCTCGCCGCTGGCCGCCGGGCCGGACTTGGCCCCGGACGGGGTGAGGTCGACCAGCCAGGTCGGGCCCTCCACCGCCGACAGCGCGATCCGGGACGGGCGGTGCGGCCAGGCGCCGATCGAGCCCAGCGTGACCACCAGCAGCTCGTCGATCGTGTCGACCGCGACCCCGGCCGGGATCGGCTCCGGCTTGCCGACGGTCTCCTGGGCGTCCCAGGCGTGCACCGCTGCTTCCTGGACCTGGTGGCGGGCCACCGCACTGGAGGTCATCGGCGCTTCTGAGGCGCCCCACCACGTCCAGCAGTCGCGGTCCGGGCCGGCCACCCGCAGCGCGTCGATCAGCACCCGGGTCGACTCGGCCGACCACTCGACCAGGTCACCGGTGGGGTCGCCGGTGACGAACTCGGGTGCGCTGTCGGCCGGGCCGGCCGCGATGACCTCGGCCCAGAAACGTTGGACGGAGCCCAGGTGAGCCACCAAGTCCCGCAGGGACCAGTCGGGGCAGCCGGGCACGGGGGCCTGGGTGTCGCCCGTGGCCACCGCCTGGCGGAGGGCGGCCGAGCGCTCGGCGATCAGGTCCAGCAGTTCGGGGAAGGGCAGCAACTGCATCATCCCGATGGTCTACCACCGGCCTGCGACATCTTTGGGCTCAATGCGATTCCCGGCTCACCTCGTCGCCGCTGGAGCCGACGAGGAAGTCCAGGTCGGCGCCCACTTCGGCGCCCAGGACGGTGTCCACGTACAACTTCTGCCAGCCGCGGTCGGGACGGGCCAGCGCGGCCAGCAGGGCGGCGGACGGCTCGCGCGCGGCCAGTTCCTCGTCCGGTATGTCCACCGAGAGCTGCCGGTTCTCCACGTCGAGGATGATCCAGTCGCCGTCGCGGACCCGGTCCAGCGGTCCCCCGGCGGCGGCCTCCGGGGCCACGTGCAGCACGACCGTCCCGTACGCCGTACCGCTCATCCGCCCGTCGCAGACCCGGACCATGTCCCGCACGCCCTGGTGCAGCAGCTTGGTCGGCAGCGGCATGTTCGCCACCTCGGGCATGCCCGGGTAGCCGCGCGGCCCGCAGCCGCGCAGCACCAGCACGGAGTCCGCGTCGACGTCGAGGTCCGGCGCGTCGATGCGGGCGTTGAAGTCCTCCACCGAGTCGAAGACCAGCGCCCGGCCGCGGTGCCGCAGCAGGTGCGGGCTGGCCGCGGCGGGCTTGATGATCGCGCCCGCGGGGGCCAGGTTGCCGTGCAGCACGGCGATGCCGGCGTGCGGCAGCAGCGGCTTGTCGCGGCTGCGGATGACGTCCTGATCCCAGATCTGAGCCTCGGCCAGGGACTCGACGAAGGGCCGGCCGGTCACGTCGATCGCGTCCGGGTCGAGCAGGTCGGCCACCTCACGCAGCACCGCGGCCAGGCCGCCGGCCCGGTGCAGGTCCTCCATCAGGTACTTGCCGGCGGGCTGCAGGTCGACCAGCAGCGGTACGTCGGCGGCGATCCGGTCGAAGTCGGCCAGCGTGAGCGGCACGCCCAGCCGGCCGGCGATGGCCAGCAGGTGCACGACGGCGTTGGTGGAGCCGCCCAGCGCGGCCAGCGCGACGATCGCGTTGTGGAACGAGCCGGCCGTCAACAGCCGGCTGGGCCGGCGATCCGCGGCGATCATCTCCACGATCAGCCGACCGGTCTCGTGCGAGCGGGCCAGCAGCCGGCTGTCCGGTGCCGGGGTGCCCGCGGTGCCGGGCAGCACCGTGCCGAGCGCCTCGGCGAGCAGCCCCATGGTCGAGGCGGTGCCCATGGTGTTGCAGTGGCCGCGGCTACGGATCATCGACGACTCGGACTCGAGGAAGGCGGCCCGGCTCAGCGTGCCCGCGCGTACCTCCTCGGAGAGCCGCCACACGTCGGTGCCGCAGCCCAGCGGGGTGCCGCGGAACGTACCGGTGAGCATCGGCCCGCCCGGGACCACGACGGCCGGTAGGTCGACCGACGCCGCGGCCATGAGCAGCGACGGGATGGTCTTGTCGCAGCCGCCGAGCAGCACCACGCCGTCGATCGGGTTGGCCCGCAGCATCTCCTCGGTCGCCATCGCGGCCATGTTGCGCCAGAGCATCGCGGTCGGGCGGACCTGGGTCTCGCCAATCGACACGACGGGCAGGTTGAGCGGGACGCCGCCGGCCTCCCAGATCCCCCGCTTGACGTGCTCGGCGACCTCGTCGAGGTGGCTGTTGCAGGGGGTCAGGTCCGAGGCCGTGTTGGCGATGGCGATCTGGGGCCGGCGGCCTTCGAAGGCCGAGTTCGGCGATCCCCGGCGCATCCAGGCGCGGTGGATGTAGGAGTTGCGGTCCTGGCCGGCGTACCACTGGGCGCTGCGCAGTTCAGGCATATAACTTCCAATAATCGGAACGCTGGGTGCCTATCTGGAATATCCGGTACGGTACGCCAGTGCCCCCCGACACCGCACCCCCCTTGGTCGGCACGGACCGGGTGCTCGCCGTTCTCACCGAGCTGGCGGGCCACGCCGACGGCGCCTCGCTGGAGGAGTTGACCCGGGCGGTGGCCAGCCCCAAGCCCACTGTGCACCGGGCCCTGGCCTCCTTGTGCCGCTTCGGCCTGGCCGCCCGCAACGGCCACGGCCGGTACGTGCTCGGCGACGAGTTCCTGCGGCTGGCGTTCGCTCACCACGAGGCCCGCCCCGACCATCTGCGGATCGCCCCGGTGCTGACCGCGCTGACCGAGCGCTACGGCGAGACCGCCCACTACGCGGTGCTCGACGGCCACACGGTGGTCTACCGGGCCAAGGTCGACCCGGCCGCCGGGGCGCTGCGGCTGAGCTCCACGGTCGGCGGCCGCAACCCGGTGCACAGCACGGCGGTCGGCAAGCTGCTGCTGGCGTACGCGCTCCCGGACGACGACGCCGCGGTCACCGCCTGGGTCGGCGACCGGCCCCTGCCCCAGCGCACGCCGCACACGCTCACCAGCGCCGAGGCCCTCGCCGCCGAGCTGCGGACCATCCGCGCCCACGGGTACGCCGTCGACGACCAGGAGAACGAGCCGGGCATCGTCTGTCTCGCCGTACCCGTCTTCCTCACGTCGCCGACCCGGCCCAGCGGTGCCGTCAGTGTCTCCGCGCCGGTCTCCCGCACCCCGCTGGCGACCCTGGTCGCCGAGGTCCGGGCCATCCGCGCGACGGTGGAGGCCCGATGAGCCGCACCGCCGAGGTCGCCTCCGCGCAGAGCTTCCTGCTCGGCGAGGGACCGGTGTGGGACGCCCCGCGCGACCGGCTGCTCTGGGTCGACATCGACGCGGGCTCGGTGCACGAGGGCCGGTTCGACGGCGACCAGGTGATCGTCACCGGCACCGACAAGCGGGACCGCACGGTCGGCGCGGTGGTCTGCTCGGCGGCCGGGGAGCTGCTGGTGGCGGGCGCGGAAACACTGCTCACCACGCCACCGACCCGGGTCGTCGCCGCCGGCTCAGGCCACCGACTGAACGACGGCGCCTGCGATCCGGCGGGCGCCTTCCTGGTCGGCACGCTCGCCCTGGGCGACACCGAGGGCGAGGAGACCCTGGTACGCCTGGAGCGCGACGGCTCGCTGACCGTGCTCGACGACGACCTCAACCTGTCGAACGGCCTGTGCTGGAGCCCCGACGGCAGCCTGCTCTACAGCATCGACAGCGTCCCGGGCATCGTCTGGGTCCGCTCGTACGACGCGGCCACCGGTGCCACCGGGCCGCGCCGGGAGTGGCTGCGGATCACCGACGGGCTGCCCGACGGCCTGTGCGCCGACGCGGACGGGCACCTGTGGATCGCGATCTGGGGCGCCGGTGAGGTGCGCCGCTACACCCCGGACGCCCGTCCGGCCGGGGTCGTCACCGTGCCGGCCCCGCACACCACCAGCGTCGCGTTCGTCGGCGCCGGGCTGGACCGGTTGCTGATCACCACCGCCACCGCCCACCTGAGCGCGGAGCAGCTGGCCGCGTACCCGTTGTCCGGCCGGCTCTTCCTCGCCGACGTCGGGATCACCGGGCTGCCGGTGACCCCCTGGGCCGGACCCAACCCTGGAGAGACATGAAACTGATGCGCCTCGGCGACGCCGGGCTCGAGCGCACCGTCGTCCGCGTCGACGAGGAGACCTACGTCGACGCCGCCGACCTGGAGGCGCTGTTCTTCGCCGCGCCGCAGGAGTTCCGGCAGGCCGTCCAGGCGCGGATCACCGCCGGCCAGGTACGCCGGTTCGCCGGCGAACGGGTCGGCGCGCCGATCCCCCGCCCGCACCAGATCCTCTGCATCGGGCTCAACTACCGCGACCACGCGGCCGAGACCGGGCAGGCCGTGCCGGCCGAGCCGATCCTGTTCACCAAGCCGCCCAACACGCTGGTCGGGCCGTACGACGACGTGCGGCAGCCGCGCGGGTCGACCAAGCTGGACTGGGAGGTCGAGCTGGGCATCGTGATCGGCCGGCGGGCGGGCTACCTCGACGACCACGACGCCGCCCGCGAGGCCATCGCCGGTTACCTGGTCAGCAACGACATCAGCGAGCGGGCGTTCCAGATGGAACGCGGCGGGCAGTGGTCGAAGGGCAAGTCCGCCGAGACGTTCAACCCGGCCGGGCCGTGGCTGGTCACCCCGGACGAGATCGCGGACGTCAGCGCGCTGGGCCTCTGGCTGGACGTCAACGGCGTCCGGCGGCAGACCGGCAGCACCGCCACGATGGTCTTCGACCCGTACGAGATCGTGCGCTACCTGAGCCAGTTCCTGGTGCTGGAGCCGGGCGACCTGATCAACACCGGCACCCCGCCCGGCGTCGGCATGGGCTTCGACCCGCCGGTCTGGCTGGCCCCCGGCGACGTCATGGAGCTGGGCATCGACGGACTGGGCAGCCAGCGGCAGACCGTGGTGGCCGCCCGCTGATGCGCGCCTTCGTGATCACCGGGCCGGGCCGCGCCGAGGTCCAGGAGGTCGAGCCGCCGGCGGCCGGTCCCGGCGAGGTCGTGGTGGACGTGGAACGGGCCGGCGTCTGCGGCACCGACATGGAGTTCTTCAGCGGCGCGATGTCGTACCTGCACACCGGCCAGGCGAAGTACCCGATGCGGATCGGCCACGAATGGTCCGGCACGGTCAGCGCCGTCGGGCCGGGGGTCGCCGAGACGTGGCTCGGGCGGCGGGTCACCGGTGACACCATGCTGGGCTGCGGGCGCTGCGCGCGGTGCCGGTCCGGACGCCAGCACGTCTGCGCCGACCGGTACGAGATCGGCGTGCGCAACGGGTGGCCCGGGGCGCTGGCCGAGCAGGTGCCCGTACCGGTGAAGGCTCTGCAGGTCCTGCCGGAGCAGGTCGACGCGGCGCTCGGCGCGCTCGTCGAGCCCGGCGGCAACGCCCTGCGCGCGGTTCGCGGGGCGGCGCTGCCGCCGGGCGGGCGGCTGCTGATTCTCGGCCCCGGCGCGATCGGCCTGCTGACCGCCCAGATCGCCCTGGCCCAGGGTGCCGACGTGCACCTGCTCGGGCGCAGCGCGGAGTCGCTGGCCTTCGCCGCCTCGGTGGGCTTCCCGCAGGGCTGGACCACCGCGACCCTGCCGGATCTGACCTGGGACGCGGTCATCGACGCCTCCAACGGCCCGGAGCTGCCCGCCCTCGCCGTCGAGCTGGTCGAGCCGGGCCGGCGGGTGGTCTACGTCGGGCTCGCCGCCGAGCCCAGCCTGATCGACTCGCGGACGCTGGCGCTCAAGGACGTCACCGCCGTCGGCGTGCTCAGCGCCTCGGGCGGCTTCGCCGGGACGGTGGAGCTGTTCGCCTCGGGCGAGGTCGACCCGCGCCCGCTGGTCGCCGCCACGGTCGGGCTCGACGACGTGGCCGCCGTGCTGGCCGGCGAGCGCCGTCCCGGCTGGGGCGCCGGACCCAAGATCCACGTTGATCCCCGAACCCGGTCATGACCGGCAGCACCGGATCACCGCCCGGCCGAAGGAGGCCCAGCCATGACTGAGTTCGCCGGACTCACCGCGATAGTCACCGGCGCCGCCAGCGGTATCGGGGCCGCGACCGCCACCCTGCTGCGCGAACGCGGCGCCCGGGTGGCCGGCCTGGACCTGGTCGCGCAGGACGCCGACCTGTCGGTGGTCTGTGACGTCGGCAACAGTGCGTCGGTCGACGCGGCCGTCGCCACGGTCGCCGAGCGCTTCGGCCGCATCGACATCCTGATCAACAACGCCGGCATCGGTGCGGTCGGCGACGTCACCGCGAACACCGACGACGAGTGGCACCACGTGCTGAACATCAACGTGGTCGGCATCGCGCGGATGTCGCGGGCGGCGCTGCCGTACCTGCTCGCCTCGCCCAGCGGCGCGATCGTCAACACGTGCTCGATCGCGGCGCCGATCGGCCTGCCGCAGCGCGCGCTGTACTCGGCCAGCAAGGGTGCGGTGGCCTCGCTGACCCTGGCCATGGCCGCCGATCACGTCCGGCAGGGGGTGCGGGTCAACGCGGTGGTGCCCGGCACGGCCGACACCCCGTGGGTGGGCCGGCTGCTGGACGCCGCCGAGGATCCCGCGGCGGCCGCGGCGGCGTTACGCGGGCGGCAGCCGACCGGGCGGCTCGTCACCGCAGCGGAGGTAGCCCACGCGATCGCCTATCTGGCGAGTCCGCTGGCGTCCGCGACGACGGGCACGCTGCTGACGGTCGACGGCGGCATGACCGGGATACGCCTGCCCAGCTGAGACCGTCCACCGGGGACAGCAGCGCGCGTCGATCATTGTCAGCGTCCGGCGCATCGTCGGCGACATCACCCGAGGGACCCATGTCGAGATTGCGCACCCTTGCCGGCCTGGTCGTGCCGGCCACCACCGGAGTGCTGGTCGCACCCACCACAGCCCAGCCAGTTCCGGCGAGGTCAACGCGACCGGCCGCGGGCACGGTGACCATCGCCATCGCGGGCGTCAACGGGAAGGCCGGGGCCGCGGACGGCGCCGGACGCCCGGCGCGCATCGGCCTGCGCCACGTGCAGACCGTCCAGCACGGGCAGCACGATCCCCGCTTCCGCGGCGAACTGCTCGGTCCGGGCTGGGACACCGAACGACGGATCACCCAGGCGGCCGACGGCACCTGGTCCGATCCCGCCTTCGTCCGCTCGACGATCGCCAGCGACCCGTACTACTACGCCGAGGAGCTGACCGTCGGCGTCTTCGACACCTACGGCGCCATCGTCGGGTGGGGCACCGCCCGGTGCACGCTCTTCGACAAGTCGGTGCCGCCGGCGGCGTAAACGCGAAGAACGCCGGGTCAGCGAGCTGACCCGGCGTTCTTGGTGAAACTGTGCGACCTCAGACGTTGAAGCCCAGCGCGCGCAGCTGCTCGCGCCCGTCGTCGGTGATCTTGTCGGGGCCCCACGGCGGCAGCCACACCCAGTTGATCCGGAAGTCCTTGACCAGGCCACCGCCCGGCCCGGTGGTCAGCGCCTGGCGGGTCTGGTCCTCGATGACGTCGGTCAGCGGGCAGGCCGCCGAGGTCAGCGTCATGTCCAGGGTCACCACGTTGTCGTCGTCGACGTGGGCGTCGTAGACCAGGCCGAGGTCGACGACGTTGATGCCGAGCTCGGGGTCGACGACATCCTTCATCGCCTCCTCGATGTCGGCGATGGTCGGCTTCGAGACGACCGTGCCGGCTGCCGGCTCCGCGTCCGCCACCACGGGGGCCGTCGCGTCGTCGGGACCCGCCGTGTCGGCCGCGTCCGAGGCGATCTCTTCCAGCGTCCTGTCCGTCATGCTGTCTTCACCTCCGGGCTCACGCCCACACCGGCGCGCGCCGCGGCGTCCTTGAACGCCATCCACGGCAGCAGCGCACACTTGACCCGGGCCGGATAACGCGCCACGCCGGCGAACGCCACCCCGTCCCCGAGCACTTCCTCGTCGGGCTCGATCTGACCGCGGCTCTGCATGAGCGCCACGAAGGCCTCCTGCACCGGGGCCGCTTCCTCCACGGTCCGGCCCTGGAGCAGTTCGTACAGCACCGACGCCGACGCCTGGCTGATCGAGCAGCCGACCCCGTCGTACGAGATGTCCTTCAGGGTGACGCCGTCCACGGCGACCCGGAAGGTGACCTCGTCGCCGCAGGTGGGGTTGACGTGGTGCGCCTCGCCACCGAACGGCGCCCGCAGGCCCTTGCCGTGCGGATGCTTGTAGTGGTCCAGGATGATCTCCTGGTACAGCTGGTCGATCATCAGGCGAACACCTTCCGCACCTGCTCCAGACCGCGCGCCAGGGCGTCGATCTCGTCGGTCGTCGTATAGAGGTAGAACGAGGCCCGGGTCATCGCCGGGACCCCGAACCGCGCGCACACCGGGCGCGCGCAGTGGTGCCCCACCCTCACCTCAACACCGAGGTCGTCGAGAATCTGCCCGACATCGTGCGGGTGCACACCTTCGACCTCGAACGAGACCGTGCCGCCGCGGCCCTCCGGGGTGCCCGGGCCGAAGACCCGCAAGCCCGGCACGTCCGCGAGGGCCTTCAACGCGTACGCGGTGATCTCCTGCTCGTGCCGGTGGATGTTCTCCATGCCCAGCGCCGTCAGGTAGTCCACCGCCGCGCCCAGGCCGATCGCCTCGGTGATCGGCGGGGTGCCGCCCTCGAAACGCGCCGGCGGCGGCGCGAAGGTCGTGCCGCCCATCGTCACCGTCTCGATCGTCGACCCGCCGGCCAGGAACGGCGGCATGGCCTCCAGCAGTGCGGCGCGCCCCCAGAGCACCCCGATGCCGGTCGGGCCGAGCATCTTGTGCCCGGTGAACGCGATGAAGTCCGCGCCCAGCTCGACCACGTCGAGCGGCAGGTGCGGCACCGACTGCGAGCAGTCCAGCATGACCAGCGCGCCGACCTCGTGGGCCCGGGCGATGATCCGCGCCGGGTCGTTGATCGTGCCCAGGATGTTGGACATGTGCACGATCGAGACCAGCTTGGTGCGCTCGTTGACCAGCTCGCCGAGGCTCGACTCGTCGAGCCGGCCCTCGTCGGTGACGCCGAACCAGCGCAGGGTCGCCCCGGTGCGCTGGCAGAGCAGCTGCCACGGCACGAGATTGGAGTGGTGCTCCATCTCGGAGACCACGATCTCGTCACCGGGGCCCAGCTTCAGGAAATCCGCCGACGTGTACGCCACCAGGTTGATCGCCTCGGTCGAGTTCTTGGTGAACACGACCTCGTCGGGACTGGGCGCCCCGATGAAGGCGGCGATCTTCGCGCGGGCATCCTCGTACGCCGTGGTGGACTCGGTGCCGAGCGTGTGCACGGAGCGGGACACGTTGCCGTTGTACTGCTCCTGATGCGCCCGCATGGCGTCGAGCACCTGACGCGGCTTCTGCGAGGTGTTCGCGCTGTCGAGGTAGACGAGCGGGTGCCCGTTGACCTCCCGGCTCAGGATCGGGAAGTCGGCACGCACCCGCGCCACGTCGAAGGTCATGATCGTCCCGATCCTCAGGCCCGCGCGCCGGCCACGTAACGCTCGTAACCTTCGGCCTCGAGCTGCTCGGCGAGCTCCGGGCCGCCCTGCTGGACGATCTTGCCGGCGACGAAGACGTGCACGTAGTCCGGCTTGATGTAGCGCAGGATGCGGGTGTAGTGGGTGATCAGCAGCAGGCCGGCCTCGCCGGAGGCGCGGACCCGGTTGACGCCCTCGCTGACCACGCGCAGCGCGTCGATGTCGAGGCCGGAGTCGGTCTCGTCGAGGATCGCCATCTTCGGCTTGAGCAGCTCGAGCTGCATGATCTCGTGCCGCTTCTTCTCACCGCCGGAGAAGCCCTCGTTGACGTTGCGCTGGGCGAACGCCGGGTCCATCTGCAGCTTCTCCATGGCGCCGCGCAGCTCCCCTGCCCAGGTGCGCAGCTTCGGCGCCTCGCCGTCGATCGCGGTCTTGGCGGTGCGCAGGAAGTTGGCCACCGAGACGCCGGGGACCTCGACCGGGTACTGCATGGCCAGGAAGAGGCCGGCGCGGGCGCGCTCGTCGACGGTCATCGCGAGGACGTCCTCGCCGTCGAGGGTGACCGTGCCGCCGGTGATCTCGTACTTCGGGTGGCCGGCGATGGAGTAGGCCAGGGTCGACTTGCCGGAGCCGTTCGGGCCCATGATGGCGTGCGTCTCACCCGACTTCACGGTCAGGTCGACGCCGGCCAGGATCGGCTTCAGCTCGCCCTCGGGCAGCTTGACCGACACCTGCAGGTCGCGGATCTCGAGGGTGCTCACGGTGTGACTCCATTACTCGGCGTGGTCGAAATGTAGATGTCGCCGTCGCGGATCTCGACGGGGAAGGTCGCCACCGGCTCGGTGGCGGGCAGGCCGCTGGGCTCACCGGTACGCAGGTCGAAGCGGGAGCCGTGCAGCCAGCACTCGAGCGTGCAGCCGTCGACCTCCCCCTCGGAGAGCGCGACGGCAGCGTGGCTGCACTCGTCCCGGACGGCGTAGAACTGGTCGTCGTCGGCGTGCACGACGGCGATCTCCACGCCGTCGATCTCCGTGGTGATGACGGAGCCCTTGGCGACATCCGCGGCCGGGCCCACTAGCTCGAAACTCATGAACCCGCCTTCGCCAGCCTCGCCTCGATGGCGTCGCCCAGGCGCTCGCGCAGCTCCTCGACCGGGATCTTGTTGATCAGCTCGGCGAAGAAACCGCGGACCACGAGCTTGCGGGCCTCGGGCTCCGGGATGCCGCGGGCCATCAGGTAGAAGAGCTGCTCGTCGTCGAAGCGGCCGGTCGCGCTGGCATGCCCGGCGCTGACCACCTCGCCGGTCTCGATCTCGAGGTTCGGCACGGAGTCGGCCCGGGCGCCGTCGGTGAGCAGCAGGTTCCGGTTGATCTCGTACGTCTCCGTGCCGGTGGCCGCCGCGCGGATGACCACGTCGCCGACCCAGACGGTGTGCGCCGACCGGCCCTGCAGGGCGCCGCGGTAGCCGACGTCGCTGCGGCAGTCGGGCACGCTGTGGTCGACCAGCTGGCGGTGCTCGACGTGCTGGCCGGCGTCGGCGAAGTACACGCCGTAGAGCTCGGCCTCCCCGCCGCGGCCGGCGTACTCGACGCTGGCGAACTGCCGCAGCAGGCTGCCGCCCAGGCTGACCTGCACGTGGGTGACCCGAGCGTCCCGGCCCACCTTGAACTTGAGGTGCTGGGCCTGCACCGCCTCGGCGTCCCACTCGGTGAGCGTGACGAAGGTGAGCTGGGCGCTGTCACCGAGGACGACCTCGACGTTGTCGGCCAGCGTGGCCGGGCCGACCTGCTCCAGCACCACAGTGACCTTGGCGAAGTTGCCCACCTTGACGTAGGTGCGGGCCGCCGCGGCCGCCGTGCCCTGGCCGACGACCCGGATCACCACCGGCTCGGCCGCGACGGTCTCGGCCGCCACGTCGATCAGGGTCACCGAGGCCGCCGAGCCGTAGGCCAGCGCGCTGACCCGGTCGAACGGCGTCAGCACCGGCTCGACCTTGCCCGCGTCGACCTGGGTCACGGACACCCCGGCCGGCAGGTCGCCGGGCGCGAAGCCCGGCGCCGCACCGGTCAGCGCGGTCGCGGTGATCAGCTCACCGAGCCGCTTGATCGGGGTGAACCGCCACTCCTCCTCCAGGCCGTTGACGGCCGGGAAGTCGGTGACGTCGAAGGAGCGCAGCACCTGCGACTTGGTGCTCGGCGGGGCCATGGCCTCGGTAGTCATCTCGTCCTTTGCGTCTGCGTTGCGTCGGCCGGGGGCTTTTTTAGCCCACAGCCCCTTCCATCTGGAGCTCGATCAGGCGGTTGAGCTCGAGGGCGTACTCCATCGGGAGCTCCTTGGCGATCGGCTCGATGAAGCCGCGCACGATCATCGCCATGGCCTCGTCCTCGGTCAGGCCCCGGCTCATCAGGTAGAAGAGCTGGTCGTCGCTGATCTTGGAGACGGTCGCCTCGTGGCCCATCGACACGTCGTCCTCGCGGATGTCCACGTACGGGTACGTGTCCGAACGGGAGATCGTGTCGACCAGCAGCGCGTCGCACTTGACCGTGCTGGCGCTGTGGTGCGAGCCCTCCATGACCTGCACGAGGCCGCGGTACGAGGTACGGCCGCCGCCCCGGGCGATCGACTTGCTGATGATCGACGAGGAGGTGTGCGGCGCGGCGTGCACCATCTTGGCGCCGGCGTCCTGGTGCTGGCCCTCGCCGGCCATCGCGACGCTCAGGACCTCGCCCTTGGCGTGCGGGCCGGTCATGTAGACGGCCGGGTACTTCATCGTCACCTTGGAGCCGATGTTGCCGTCGACCCACTCCATGGTCGCGCCCTCTTCGCAGGTGGCGCGCTTGGTGACCAGGTTGTACACGTTGTTCGACCAGTTCTGGATGGTCGTGTACCGGCACCGGGCGTTCTTCTTGACGATGATCTCCACGACCGCGCTGTGCAGCGAGTCCGAGGAGTAGATCGGGGCGGTGCAGCCCTCGACGTAGTGGATGTAGGCGCCCTCGTCGACGATGATCAGCGTCCGCTCGAACTGGCCCATGTTCTCGGTGTTGATCCGGAAGTAGGCCTGCAGCGGGATGTCGACGTGCACACCCTTCGGCACGTAGATGAACGAGCCACCCGACCACACGCTGGTGTTCAGCGCGGCGAACTTGTTGTCGCCGACCGGGATGACCGTGCCGAAGTACTCCTTGAAGATGTCCTCGTGCTCGCGCAGCGCCGTGTCGGTGTCGAGGAACAGCACGCCCTGCTGCTCGAGGTCCTCACGAATCTTGTGGTAGACGACCTCGGACTCGTACTGGGCCGCGACACCGGAGACGAGGCGCTGCTTCTCCGCCTCGGGGATGCCGAGCTTGTCGTACGTGTTCTTGATGTCCGCGGGCAGGTCGTCCCAGGAGGCCGCCTGCTTCTCGGTCGAGCGCACGAAGTACTTGATGTTCTGGAAGTCGATGCCGGTCAGGTCGGCGCCCCAGTTCGGCATGGGCTTGCGGTCGAACAGGCGCAGGCCCTTGAGCCGCAGGTCGAGCATCCACTGCGGTTCGTTCTTGAGCGCGGAGATGTTGCGCACCACCGCTTCGGACAGGCCGCGCTGGGCGGTCGCCCCGGCGGTGTCGATGTCGGCCCAGCCGTATTCGTACTTGCCCAGGGCGGCGAGGTGCTCTTCCTGAGTGACGACGGGCTGGACGATCTGCTCGGTCATTTATCTGTCCTCACAGTGGTGGCGGTTGCATCGGTTGTGCTGATCACGCGCGGCGGGGTGGGGATGTGCGTGGTGCACACCCCGTCGCCGTGCGCGATGGTGGCCAGGCGCTGCACGTGGGTGCCGATGAGCCGCGAGATGACCGCGGTCTCGGCGTCGCACAGCTGGGGGAACTCGGCGGCGACGTGCGCCACCGGGCAGTGGTGCTGGCACAGCTGCCCGCCGGACGCGATCGTCGTCGCGTTGGCAGCGTAACCCTCGGCGGTCAGGGCCTCCGCGAGCGCCTCCGCCCGCGCGATCGGGTCGTCGCCGGCCTCGAGCAACGCGGCCCGGCAGCGCTCCTCCAGGGCCGAGACCTGAGCGGTGGCGAAGGCGGTGACCGCCTCCGGGCCGCCGTGCTCGGCAATCCACCGCAGGGCGGCGGTGGCGATGCCGTCGTAGAAGTGCGGGAAGCCCTCCCGGGCCGCCGCGGTGAGCACGAACGCCTTGGCGGGCCGGCCCCGGCCGCGCGGGCCCCGCGGGCGGGTCTCGCGGACCTCGACGAGTTGGTCGGCCAGCATGGCGTCCAGGTGCTTGCGGATGGCGGCGGGGCTGAGCCCGAGCTGGGCGCCGAGCTCGGCCGCGGTGGCCGCCCCGCTCTCGAAGAGCAACTGGGCGACCCGGTCACGGGTGCGCGCGTCGGCGGAAGGGGCCACGACGGCCACTCCCCTGCTCCGCGCCAACACTCCGTTTTTCACTACGCCAACGTTACGTATTTCAGGGAGTCCCTGCAAACCGGCACCCTGGTGATCCAGGACACCGCGTGCCCCGGGCACGCTCAACCAAGATCAAATCCGGGCGTACGATGCCGGGGGTGAGCAATGGCACCCTGCTGCGCCGGCTGGCCCTGGCCTCGTTGATCGCCAACATCGGCCTGGTGGTCACGGGCGCGGCGGTCCGCCTGACCAGCTCCGGCCTCGGCTGCCCCACCTGGCCCAAGTGCACCGAGGAGTCGTACACGACGACCGCCGAGATGGGCGTCCACGGCGTCATCGAATTCGGCAACCGGGTCCTCGGCATCGTGCTGGGCCTGATCGCCCTGGCCTGCTTCATCGCGGCCCTGCTGCGCAAGCCCCGGCGCCGATCGCTGGTCCTGCTGGCGCTGGCGGCGGGCCTGGGCATCCCGGGCCAGGGCGTGATCGGCGGCATCACGGTGCTGACCGACCTGAACCCGTGGGTGGTCGGCCTGCACTTCCTGCTCTCGATGGCGCTGATCGCGGTGACGTACGCCCTGTGGAAGCGCACCACGGAGGGCGACCGCCCGCGCCGCACCCTGGTCCCGACCCCGCTGCCCACCCTGGCCCGCCTGACCGCCCTGGTCAGCGGGGCCGTGATCGTCCTCGGCGTGGTGGTGACGGGCAGCGGCCCGCACGCCGGTGACGAGGACGCCAAGCGCAACGGACTGGACCCGGCAACGATCTCCCAGGCCCACGCCGACCTGGTCTTCCTGCTGATCGGCCTGTCGCTCGGCCTGTGGTTCGCCCTGCGCGCGGTGAAGGCCCCCGCCCCGGCGATCCGGGCGGCCGGGCTGCTGGTCCTGGTGGAGCTGGCCCAGGGACTGATCGGCTTCGTCCAGTACTTCACCCACCTGCCGGTGATCCTGGTCGGCGCCCACATGCTCGGCGCCTGCCTGGTCTGGGTGGCGACGCTGAGCATGCTGTGGAGCCTGCGCGAGCGCCCGGTCCACCAGTCCCCGCAGAACGCCCCGCCGGCACCGGTCTCGATTCCCGCGCCCGTGGCCTGAGCGCTCAATGCTCGGCGACCCGGTCCCGCGGGTCGCCGAAGTTCAGGTCGTCCACGCCCGCGTCCGCCAGTGCCCCGACCACCAGCGTCCGCCGGTACGCGGCGAAGGTCAGCACGTGGGCGATGAGCCCGCCGTACGTGTAGACCTGCGGCGGACCGCACTGCGCATGCACGAAAGTGTCGTCGAGCCGCCCCTCGGCGACGGCGTGGCGCACCTGGGCCAGGAACAGCGGTCCGGCCTCACCGAGCCGGTCCCGCATGCCGGCCACGCTCTCGCCGCGCTCGACCGACCAGTCGTAGTCGCGCAGCGCGAGCGCCCGGTTCCACATGTCCATCTGACCGATGAGCCGCGACAGCAGCGACCGCACGGTGGGATCGTCGTCGACCCGACCGGCCGCCGGCACCGGCCGGTCCAGCACCTCGTCGCCGAGCGGGCCGGCCCGGCGCACCAGCTCCCCGAGCAGCCACACATGGTGTTCGACCATCTTGCTGGCCAGGTCCATGGCGCCTCCCTGAGGACGGACGGGCACCCGCAGGCCCGCCGGTGGGTGGAAATGCACCCCGCTCGGCGCCGCCAGCAGCACGGCGGAAGGAGTCAGCCGCCACGCCTGCGGCGCGAGGCCGTACGCCCGGGTGAAAGCCCTGGTGAACGCCGCGTGGGACCCGTAGCCGGCCTCGAGGGCGACGTCGAGGATCCCGGCGTCGCTGCCGAGCAGCCGGAAGGCGGCCCGCTCCAGCAGCACCCGCCGCCGCAACCGGGCCGGAGTCTCCCCCGCGGTCGCGGCAACCAGCCGATCGAGATGGGAACGCGACAGGTGCAGCCGCGCGGCGGGGGCGTCGCTGTCGACCGCGGGGTCGTCGAGACAGCCGGCCACACCGGGGAGGAAGACCGCGAAGGCATCGGACGAGTTCACGCCCCTGAGCCTGCCAGCGCGGGACGGACGCCCGCTTGACCGTTTCCGCCAGGCTCGGACCCCGCTGGAACGACGCCGGCGCCGTCCCGCAGGCACGCGAGCCGAGCAGCGGCGGCGGTCGCCCGAAGCGGTGACCCGGCGAAGCGGCGTGCCGCGAAGCGGTTGAGCGGGGGTTGTCCGTGCGGACGCGGACGAAGCCCAGCCGCTCACCGACATGGCAGGGAGCGAAGCGACCGGTCTCGGCGGGAGCGACGGTCCGTACGCCCCACCCAGCTACGACATCCGGCCCTTGAATTCGATCTTGATCGACCTCCGGCACATACGAAAGCGACCCGGGATATCCCGGGTCGCTGTGACGGACAGGGGCTGTATGTAAGGGCGGAGTACCGGCTCAGCGCGCCATGCTTCGACGTGACATCGAGCGCCACAGGTCGTTGCTCGGGCGCATCTGCTCCATGAGCTCGCGCTCCCATGCGTTTTCCACTTCGACGCCGGCCGTCTCGCATGCCTTGCGGGCGACGTCGGTGCCGTCGGCGGCGAACTGGTCGGTCCACTCGCCGTCCTCGCCGACCAGGACGATGCGGGCGCCCCGCTTGCCGACGTACTCGATGACCGCCTTCGCGCCGCCGTGGCCGACGGCGAACGACTTGATGTCGGCGGTCAGTGTCGTATCGGAACCTTCTGCCATGACTCGCAGCCTAGGCAGACTTCCGGCCCTGGCAAGCACAACCAGTGCGTTTTTGTGATGGCAATTACCTGCGGGTTTAGGCGCTACGGACATTGTTTTCGACCGATATTGCCCGAATTGCACCCCCGTTCAGGTTCCTCCCAAGGGGGTACGCAGCGTGACGTCGCTAACCCGAACATCGGGCATTCTGGGAGACGTGCGTGAATGTCATCACGCATTGCCACCAACCTAGACGAGTGCGTCGACCGCCACCGCGATGAAGAGAATCGTCAGGTACGTGTACGACCAGTGGAACAGCCGCATCGGCTTGAGCGGCTCCCCGCGGCGCGAGCGCAGCACCAGCCGCACCGCCTCGGACAGGAAGATCGCGCCCGACAGCACGGCCGTGACGCCGTAGATCGGGCCCAGCCCCAGCGGCCACGCCGCCAGCGACGCCACCAGCATCAGCACCGTGAAGATCAGGATCTCGGCGTTGACCCGGCCGGCCGAGCGCACCACGGGCAGCATCGGGATGCCGGCGCGGGCGTAGTCGTCCTTGTACTTGATGGCCAGGGCATAGAAGTGCGGCATCTGCCAAAAGAACACAACCGCAAAAAGCGCCCAGCCCAGCGGGCCGACGGAGCCCGTCACCGCGGCCCAGCCGATCAGCACCGGGGCCGCCCCGCAGATTCCGCCCCAGAAGGTGTTCGCCGGAGTCCGCCGCTTCAGCCACAGCGTGTAGACCACGTCGTAGTAGAAGATGGACGCCGCCGTCATCGCGGTGGCGAGCCAGTTGGTGAACGCGGCCATCAGCACGACCGACACGACGGCCAGGACCAGGCCGAAGATGAGGGCCGAGCGCGGGGTGACCGTATGCGCCGGCAGCGGGCGCCGCTTGGTGCGCCGCATCAACTGGTCGATGTCGCGGTCGATGTAGCAGTTCAGCGCGCTCGCCGCGCCGGCCGCCAGCGACCCGCCGACCAGCACGACCGCCATCAGCCACAGGCTGGGCCAGCCGCCGGCCGCGAGCATCATCGCCGGGATCGTCGTCACCAGCAGCAGCTCGACGATGCGCGGCTTGGTCAGCGAGACGTACGCCTTGACGACGGCGCCGATGTCGCGGCGACCCTCCGGCCGACCCGCCGGGGGCGGGACCGCCTCGAGAAGACCGGGCGACCGCCCCTGGTCGGGACGCTCGGTGATCATGCTCACGGACAGCCACCTTCCGGCATCGGCGAGGGCGTGGAACTACAGCCGTGGCCGATGGGGACCGGCCGGCACGTTCGATCAGACTACGCGCAGCCCGGGGCGCCCTCCGGTCGGCCCGGCACGGGTGTACGGCGTCACAGCCCGCAAGGTTCACTGTCCGCTCTCAGCGTATGGGCCTGTGCCGTTCCCCGGGCGGGGGTTTACCGGGAATGGATAGGGTCAAGTCAAAAGGATTCGACACACCATGCCCGAGGAGCGCAACCGACGTGGCTGCCAAAGACGATTTGAACTGGTCCGACCTAGACCGCCGGGCGGTCGACACCGTCCGGGTGCTGGCCATGGACGCCGTCGAGAAATCCGGTAACGGCCACCCCGGCACGGCGATGAGCCTCGCGCCCGCCGCCTACCTGCTCTTCAACCGGGTCATGCGCCATGACCCGACGGATCCGCTCTGGGCCGGCCGGGACCGCTTCGTTCTCTCCTGTGGCCACTCCAGCCTCACCCTCTACATCCAGCTGTACCTCAACGGCTACGGCCTGGCCCTGGACGACCTGGCCGCGCTGCGCCAGTGGGGCTCGCTGACCCCCGGGCACCCGGAGTACGGCCACACCCCCGGCGTCGAGGTCACCACCGGCCCGCTCGGGCAGGGCATCGGCAACGCGGTGGGCATGGCGATGGCCGCCCGCCGCGAGCGCGGCCTGTTCGACCCGGCCGCCGAGGGTGACTCGCTGTTCGACCACCACGTCTACGCGCTGTGCTCCGACGGCGACATCGAGGAGGGCGTCAGCCACGAGTCGAGCGCCATCGCCGGCGTGCAGAAGCTCGGCAACCTCACGCTGATCTACGACGACAACGAGATCTCCATCGAGGACGACACCCGGATCGCCAAGAACGAGGACGTCGGCGCCCGGTACGCGGCCTACGGCTGGGACGTACGGCACGTCGACTGGCGCAAGGGCGACCCGGACAAGGGCACCGAGTACCAGGAGGACGTCGAGGCGCTGTACGCGGCGATCAAGGCGGGCCAGCAGGTCACCGACCGGCCCACCTTCATCGTGCTCAAGACGATCATCGGCTGGCCCGCGCCGAACAAGCAGAACACCGGCAAGATCCACGGCTCCGCGCTGGGCGAGGACGAGGTCCGCGCGACCAAGGAGATCCTCGGCTTCGACCCGAACAAGACGTTCGACGTCGCCGACGAGGTGCTGCAGCACACCCGCCAGGTCGTCGAGCGCGGCCGCGCCGTGCACGCCGAGTGGACCAAGTCCTTCGAGGCCTGGGCCGCGAGCAACGCCGAGGGCAAGGCCCTGTTCGACCGGCTGTCGACCCGCACGCTGCCCCAGGGCTGGCACGAGGCGCTGCCCGAGTTCCCCGCCGATGAGAAGGGCATCGCCACCCGCGCCGCCTCCGGCAAGGTCCTCGACGCGCTCGCGCCGGTGCTGCCGGAGCTGTGGGGCGGCTCGGCCGACCTGGCCGAGAGCAACAACACCACCATGAAGGGCGAGCCCTCGTTCATCCCGAGCGAGTACGCCACCAAGGCGTTCCCGGGTCACGAGTACGGCCGCACCCTGCACTTCGGCATCCGCGAGCACGGCATGGGCTCGATCCTCAACGGCATCGTGGCGCACGGCGGCACCCGCCCGTACGGCGGCACGTTCCTGGTCTTCAGCGACTACATGCGCGGCGCCGTACGGCTGTCCGCGCTGATGAAGCTGCCGGTCACCTACGTGTGGACGCACGACTCCATCGGCCTGGGCGAGGACGGCCCGACGCACCAGCCGATCGAGACGCTGACCGCGCTGCGCGCCATCGTCGGCCTCGACGTGGTCCGCCCGGCCGACGCCAACGAGACCGCGTGGGCCTGGCGCGGCGCCCTGGAGCACACCGACCGGCCGACCGCGCTGGCGCTGTCCCGGCAGAATCTCCCCACCATCGACCGCAGCAAGTACGCCTCGGCCGAGGGCACCCTCAAGGGCGGCTACATCATCTCCGAGGCGACCGGTGGCGAACCGAAGGTCATCCTCATCGGCACCGGCTCCGAGCTGTCGATCTGCCTGACGGCCCAGGAGCGGCTGGAGGCCGAGGGCACCCCGACGCGGGTCGTGTCCATGCCCTGCCAGGAGTGGTTCTTCGAGCAGGACACGGCGTACCAGCAGCGGGTGCTGCCGCGTGGCGTCAAGGCGCGGGTGTCGGTCGAGGCCGGCATCCGGATGAGCTGGGACCGCCTGCTGGGCGAGGCCGGCGAGGCGGTCAGCATCGAGCACTACGGCGCCAGCGCCCCGGCCAAGGTCCTGTTCGAGCAGTTCGGGTTCACCGCGGACAACGTGGTGGCCAAGGCCAACGCCGCCCTCGCCAAGGTCGGCGAAATCACCGGTCACAAGACCGGAAACTGAGGAGTAGCGATGGTTGACAGGCTGGCAGAGCTTTCCGCCGCTGGTGTAGCGGTGTGGCTCGACGATCTCTCCCGGGTCCGGCTCGAGACCGGCTCGCTCGACAAGATGCGGCGCGAGCAGCACGTGGTCGGCGTGACCACCAACCCGTCCATCTTCGCGAAGGCGCTGGCCGACGCGGAGGCGTACGACAAGCAGCTGAAGGATCTGGCTGCGCAGGAGGTCACGGTCGAGGAGGCCGTGCGGCTGCTGACGGCGTACGACGTGCGCTGGGCGTGTGACGTGATGAAGCCGGCCTACGACGCGTCGAACGGCGTGGACGGCCGGGTGTCCATCGAGGTCGACCCGCGCAGCGCACACCTGACCGAGAAGACCGCCTCCGAGGCCAAGACGCTGTGGTGGCTGGTCGACCGCCCGAACCTTTACATCAAGATCCCGGCGACCGAGAAGGGCCTGCCGGCGATCACCGCGACGCTGGCCGCGGGCATCAGTGTCAACGTGACGCTGATCTTCTCGCTGGAGCGCTACCGGGCCGTCATGGACGCGTTCCTCGCGGGCCTGGAGCAGGCCAAGGCCAACGGCCACGACCTGGCCAGGATCGGCTCGGTCGCCTCCTTCTTCGTGTCCCGGGTGGACACCGAGATCGACAAGCGGCTCGACAAGATCGGCAGCGAGGAGGCCAAGGCGCTGCGGGGCAAGGCCGCGGTCGCCAACGCCCAGCTCGCGTACCAGGCGTACGCCGAGGTCTTCAGCTCGGACCGCTGGCAGGCGCTGGCCGACGCGGGTGCCCTCCCGCAGCGGCCGCTCTGGGCCTCGACCGGCACCAAGAACCCGGACTACAAGGACACCATCTACGTCGAGGAGCTGATCGCCCCCGGCACGGTGAACACCATGCCGGAAGCGGTCATCAAGGCGTTCGAGGACCACGGTGAGACCCGTGGCGACACGGTCACCGGCTCGTACGCGCAGGCGCAGAAGGTCATGGACGACGTGGCCGCGGCCGGCGTCGACCTGACCGACGTGTTCCGGGTCCTGGAGGACGAGGGCGTCGAGAAGTTCGAGGCCAGCTGGGCCGAGCTGCTCGAGGACGTGAAGAAGTCGCTCAAGGCCGCGGCCAAGGGTTCGGACAACCCGAGCGACGCCGCCAAGTCCTAGGGACCGATCAGTTGCTCGCGGGCGTGGAGGCCGTCGCGGGGTTCGCCGTTCGCGGCGTCCCAGCGGCGGCCTCCGCTCGTGGCAAGTCCTCGCCGCAGCCGAGATGTTGCGGCACCGACCCTTGGCTGTAACGCTGCGGGACACCGAAAAGCTGGCAGGATGGCACACGTGGGTAATCCGCTGCGTACCGCACAGGACCGACGGCTTCCCAGGATCCCCGAGCCCTGCGCTCTGGTGATCTTCGGAGTCACGGGCGACCTGTCCCGAAAGAAACTCATCCCGGCGGTCTACGACCTGGCCAACCGGGGTCTGCTGCCGCCCGGCTTCGTGGTCCTGGGCTTCGCCCGCCGCGACTGGGGCGACGGCGACTTCGAGTCGCTGGCCTACGAGGCGGCCAAGAAGGGCGCCCGGACCCCGTGGCGTGAGGACGTCTGGACCAGGCTGGCCAGCCAGTTTCAGTTCGTGCCGGGCTCGTTCGACGACGACGCCGCCTTCGACCAGCTCGCGACCACGCTGGACGACCTGCGTGAGCGCAACGGCATCGCGGGCAACGCCGCCTTCTACTTCTCCATCCCGCCGGCCGCGTTCCCGCTGGTGCTCAACCAGCTGGCCCGCACCGGGATGGCCGACAACGCCAAGTCCGGCGGCTGGCGCCGGGTGGTGGTCGAGAAGCCGTTCGGCAACGACCTGAAGACCGCGATGGCGCTGAACAAGCTGGTCGACGAGGTCTTCACCCCGGCCGACGTGTTCCGCATCGACCACTACCTCGGCAAGGAGACGGTCCAGAACATCCTGGCCCTGCGCTTCGCCAACAACCTGTTCGAGCCGGTGTGGAATTCCAAGTACGTCGACTCGGTGCAGATCACCATGGCCGAGGACGTCGGCATCGGCACCCGCGCGGCGTTCTACGACGCCTCCGGCGCGGCCCGCGACGTGCTGCAGAACCACCTGCTCCAGCTGCTCGCGCTGGTGGGCATGGAGGAGCCGACGAGCTTCGACCCCAACGACGTACGGGCCGAGAAGCTGAAGGTCCTCAAGGCCATCAGCCTGCCCGTCGACATCGCCAAGGGCTCGGTCCGCGGGCAGTACCTGCCGGGCTGGGTCGCCGGCGAGCGCGCGGTCGGTTACCTCGAGGAAGCCAACATCCCGCCGGAGTCGACCACGGAGACGTACGTGGCCGTGCGGCTCGGCATCCAGAACAGACGCTGGGCCGAGGTGCCGTTCTACGTCCGCGTCGGCAAGCGGATGCCGCGGCGGGTCACCGAGATCGCCATCATGTTCAAGAAGGCGCCGCACCTGCCGTTCGACCCGGCCGACGTGGAGATGCTGGGCAACAACCAGCTGGTCATCCGGGTGCAGCCGGACGAGGGCGTGGTGCTGAAGTTCGGCTCCAAGGTGCCGGGCACCACGATGGAGGTCCGCGACATCGCGATGGACTTCCAGTACGGCGAGGCGTTCACCGAGTCCAGCCCGGAGGCGTACGAGCGGCTCGTGCTCGACGTGCTCGTCGGTGACCGGACGCTGTTCCCGGACGCGGCCGAGATCGAGCAGAGCTGGAAGGTCATCGACCCGCTGGAGGCGGCCTGGGCCGGGACCAAGCCGGAGCCGTACCGTTCCGGTGAGTGGGGGCCCCGGGCCTCGGACGAGATGCTGGCCCGCGAGGGCCGCGCGTGGAGGCGAGCATGATCGGGCTGTGGGACACCACGGGTAACGAGGTCGTCAAGGCGCTGGCGGCCGAACGGCGCAGCGCGGGCGGTGTGGCCAGTGGCCTCGCCCTGACGCTGGTCGCCGTGGTGGAGGAGAAGAAGGTCCGCGAGGCCGAGGCGGCCGCGACCATCGCGGCGTCCGCGCACCCCTGCCGCCTGCTCATCGTGGTCCGCTCGGACCTCGAGGGCCGCAGCCGGCTGGACGCGGAGATCGTGGTCGGCGGCCGGCTGGGCCCGGCCGAAGCCGTCGTGATGCGCATGTACGGCCGCCTGGCCCTGCACGCCGAGTCGGTCGTCATGCCCCTGCTCGCCCCGGACGTGCCCGTGGTGACCTGGTGGCACAGCGAGCCGCCGGACGTCATCGCGAACGACTTCCTGGGCGTGGTCGCCGACCGGCGCATCACCGACTGCAAGCTGGACGCGGACCCGGTGGCCGCGCTGCGCCAGCGGGCGAGGGACTACGCCCCCGGCGACACCGACCTCACCTGGACCCGGATCACGCTGTGGCGCACCCTGGTGGCCGGCGCGTTCGACACCACCGACGAGCGGGTCGTCGGCGCCACCATCGTGGCGCCGCTCAACGACCCGACCGCCGCGCTGATGCAGGGCTGGCTGAAGTCGCGGCTGGGCATCGACCCGGTCTGGGAGCACACCGACCGGTCGCCGCGGATGCACTCGGTGGAGCTGCAGTGCGCCAACGGCGACTGCGTCCGGGTCACCCGGGACGAGGGCACGGCGCTGTTCAGCCGCACCGGCCAGGAAGACCGGTACATGCCGTTGCCGAAGCGTCCCGTCGGGGACGAGCTGGCCGAGGAGCTGCGCCGGCTCGACGCCGACCAGATCTACGGCGAGGCGCTGGGGGCCATGGCCGGTATCGCGGGGCTGGACAGCAAGCCGGCGATGCGCGTCCACGTCTGGAAGGACCCGATGCAGGCCGAGCGGGCGGGCGACGGGGCCGGCGCCTTCGCGGGCCCGGGTGGCTCCGCCGCCTGACGCTCTAAGATCGTGGGGGCCGCTCGCCGACTCGGCGGGTGGCCCCTTTCTCCGGTGACGAGGGGCTTCATGAGCGAGACCGTTGTGGTGGTGGTTCCCGACGCCGACATCCTGGCGTCGACGGTGGCGGCGCGGCTGGTCATCAAGATCATCGACGCGCAGGCCGGGCGCGGCTGGGCCAGTGTCGTGCTGACCGGCGGCCGGGTGGCGGCCAAGGTGCTGCGCTCGGTCAAGGAGCTGCCGGCCGCGGACGCGGTCGACTGGTCCCGGGTCGACCTGTGGTGGGGCGACGAGCGCTTCCTGCCCGCGGGCGACCAGGACCGCAACGAGACCCAGGCCCGCGAGGCGCTGCTGGACGCGCTGCCGCTGGATCCCGCCCGCGTGCACGCCATGCCCCCGTCCGACGGCCCGGACGGCGACGACGCCAAGGCGGCCGCCGCCCGCTACGCCCGCGAGCTGGCCGCGGCGGCCAAGCCGGGCAGCTCCGAGCTGCCGCACTTCGACGTGCTGATGCTCGGCGTCGGCGAGGACGGGCACGTGGCGTCGATCTTCCCCGAGCACCCGGGCGGCTACGAGACCGGCACGGTCGCGGCGGTGCACAACAGCCCGAAGCCGCCGCCGACCCGGATCTCGCTGACCATGCCCACGATCCGTACGGCCGAGGAGGTCTGGCTGATCGCCGCGGGCAAGGACAAGGCAGCCCCGGTCGGCATGGCGATCGAGGGCGCCGGACCCCAGCAGCTGCCGGCGGCGGGCGCGGTCGGCACCGACCGGACGCTGTGGCTGCTGGACCGCGCCGCGGCGGCCAACGTCCCGCCGAAGGCCCGCAGCCTGCGCTGATCAGCCGGGTCAGGGCGTCTCGCCGGGCTTACCCGGCGTGGCCTCGACGCCCGGGTCCCTGGCCGGGGAGGCGTCCGGGGCTCCGGCCGGAGGGGCGGCCGGGTCCTCGTCCGGAGAGCTCCTCGGGGCTGTCGTGGCCGCCGGCGGCTCAGGCGATTCGCCGGTACCGACGGTCGACGGGACCGGTTCGGAGGCCGACGTCGGGCTGGGCGAGAGCGCGACGGAAGGCGTGACGGAAGGCGTGGGCACCGTGGCCGCCGGGGCGTTCGGGACCGGCAGCGGCGGATCACCGGCCGGCTGGCGTACCGCGAACACCACCGCCACCACGACGGCTGTGACCACCAGCAGCGAGCGCCACCAGGGACGCCACGACCGCCGTACCGGCGCCGCGGTCGGCGGCACCGCGGGCTGCAGACTGGCCGGGGTGATCTGACCGGCCCGGGCGGACAACGCCCGGCGCACCCGGTCCTCTGTCTGCGTGCTCATCGCTTCTCCCCCAGCAGACCGCGCAGGATGCCCAGCGCCCGGCTCGCGGTCGACTTCACCGTGCCGCGGGACACCCGCAGCACCTCGGCGATCTCCTGCTCGGACAGCTCCGACCAGTACCGCAGCACCACCACCTGCCGCTGCCGCACGGTGAGCTGCGCCAGCGCGGCCAGCACCTCCCGGTCGCCCTGGCCGAGCATCACCTCGTCCTCGGCGGCCGGCGCGAGCCCGGGCCGCGGCGGAATGTAGGCGCGGGCGGTGCGCCGGCGCCGCAGCGCCGAGCGCGCGGCGTTCATCACCCCGGTCGTGAGGTACGCGTGCGGGTCGGCCACGGTACGCAGGTCAGCCCCGTGCCGCCGGTACAGGGCGGCGAACACGTCCTGCACGATGTCCTCGGCGGTGGGCAGGTCGTCGACCATCAGCACCGCCAGCCGCACCAGGCTGAGCCGGCGGGCGTGGTACAGCTCGTTGATCGCCGGCGGCCCGTCCGCACCGCCGCCGCGTACCGCCGCCGACCGTCCGGACAGCATCGAGCGCAGCCAGCGCGGTACCAGCGCCGGCAGCGCTACGACGAAGGTCATGGCAGTCCTGAGGGTCAGCGCCGGGTACGGGTGGGTGAGGGTACCGGGGTGGCGTCCGGCTTGTCGCCCGCCCGCGTCGGCGACGGCACCGTGGAGACGGGGGGCTTGCCGCCGACCCGCGTCGGCGAGGGGGCCGGCGCGGCCTCGGCGGGCGGCTCCGGCGACTCCTCCGCCGGGACCGGGCTCGCGGCCGGGGGCTCTGCCGGGGTGGCCGACTCGTCCGGCGCGGTGCTGGAGGTCGGGGCCGGCGACTCAGCCGGCGCGGCGGGCGGCGCGGCGGGCGACGTCTCGGGGGCCGGGCTCGTCACCGCCGGCGCCGGCGCCGGCGCCTCGTCCGCGAAAGCCCTGGTGGCGGTCACCACGCCGGCCAGGACGACAACAGTGGCGGCGGTGGCGATCGAGGCGGTACGGCGGTTCAGGCGCATCGCGGAACTCCTGTGCGGTCGGGGGTGATCCTTCGCAGGAGTAGACGCGCGGCGCCGGGATGGGTTGGCTGTGCCACGGTGACGCGCGTCACAGGTCGCCGTTACCTAGACTCGCGGCTGTGCAGCCCTCGATCCGCGCGTACCGTCCCGCCGACCTCGACGCCGTCTACGACATCTGCGTGCGTACCGCCGACGCCGGAGGTGACGCCCGGGGTCAGTACTCGTCCGACACGCTGATGGGCGACATCTTCGCGGCGCCGTACGTGACGCTGGAGCCGGAACACGCGCACCTGCTCGACGACGGCACCGGCAACGCCGTCGGCTACGTGCTCGGCACCGCGGACACGGCACGCTTCGCGCAGCGCTACCGCGACGAGTGGCTGCCCGCGACCGCCGGCCGGTACCCGCGCCCGGCTGAGCCGCCGGTGACCCGGGAGGACAGCATGCTGTGGCTGCACGAGCACCCGGAGCGCATGCTCGTGCCGGAGCTGGCGGACTATCCCGCCCACCTGCACATCGACCTGCTGCCCGAGTGGCAGGGCAGCGGCTGGGGCCGCGGCCTGATCAGCGCGTTCCTGGCCGGGCTGCGGGCCGCCGGCGTGCCGCGGGTGCATCTGGGCATGGCGGTGACCAACGTCAGCGCCCGGGCCTTCTACGACCGGCTGGGCTTCACCGAGATCCCGGTGCCCGGCGCCACCGCCGTCACCTACCTCGGCCGCGGCACGGCCGAGTAGCGGCGATTACTCGCTGCGGCCGCGGCGCTGCCGGACCTTGGCCAGCGCCTCGGCCAGGATGGCCGCCCCGTCCTCGTCGGAGCGCCGCTCCTTGACGTAGGCGAGGTGCGACTTGTAGGGCTCGCTGCGCATCCGGCCGGGAGGCTTCTCCCGGTCGAGACCGCCGGGCTGACCGCACCGGGTGCAGTCCCAGGTCTCCGGGGGCACCACATCGGCCGCGAAGCGGACCTCCACCGGGTGTCCGGCGGCGCACCAGTAAGTCACCTCCCGCCGCGGGGCGGGCTCGCTGCGCTCGTCAGGGCGCATCGGGCTGGAGCCGACACGGCTGCCACGGATCGCACTGCCACTGGACACGGAAGTCACTCCTGTCTCGAGGGCGTTTCATCGCCGGGGAAAGCGGCGGTATAAAAGCGGTGGAAAACAACCGCGCGGCCCGGACGGACCGGACCGCGCGGCAGAGTCTACGACTCGCGGAGCATCTGGAGGAAGACCTGACAACGAACGCTTGGGAAGCGGACGTTAACGATGTGTTTCAGCCGGCCTGCGCGACCTTGAGCCACAGGCCCAGGCCGACGATGCAGGCGAACCAGATGACGCCCACGAGAACCGTGTAGCGGTCCAGGTTCTTCTCCGCGACCGAGGAGCCGGCCAGGCTGGAAGTCACACCGCCACCGAACATGCTGGACATGCCGCCGCCCTTGCCGCGGTGCAGCAGGACGAGCAGGGTCAGCAGGATGCTGGAGACGAGCAGCAACACGATCAACGTGTACGCGAACGCGATCGGCATGGTCGGGTCATTCCTCTCGAAGGGCACAGCAGCGCCACCACAATAGCGGGTGCCCGGCCACCGCATCGCGGCGGCCGGGCCTACGACTCAGCGCTGCACGTGCTCGCGGAACCGGACGATCGACGCGAACTCCTCGGCGTCCAGGCTCGCGCCGCCGATCAGCGCGCCGTCCACGTCGGGCTGCGCCATGATGGCGGCGATGTTGGCCGCCTTCACCGAGCCGCCGTACTGGATGCGCACCGCGTCCGCCGTCTCCGCGCCGTACTTCTCGGCGAGCCGCGCCCGGATGGCGCCGCACACCTCCTGCGCGTCGTCGGGGGTCGCCGTCTTGCCGGTGCCGATCGCCCACACCGGCTCGTACGCGATCACGATGTTCTTCACCTGCTCGGCCTTGAGCCCGTCGAGCGCGCCGTCCAGCTGCGAGCAGCAGTGCGGCACGTGATTGCCGGCCTCGCGGATCTCCAGGCCCTCACCCACGCACAGGATCGGCGTCAGGTCGTTCGCCAGGGCGGCCTTCACCTTGGCGTTGACCAGCGCGTCGTCCTCGAGGTGGTACTCGCGGCGCTCGGAGTGCCCGATCACCACGTAGGTGCAGCCCAGCTTGGCCAGCATCGCCCCGGAAATGTCCCCGGTGTACGCGCCGCCCTTGTGCGGGGACAGGTCCTGCGCGCCGTAGCGGATCGGCACCTTGTCGCCGTCGATCGCCGTCTGCACGCTGCGCAGATCGGTGTACGGCGGCAGCACGACCGCCTCGACGTCGGTCAGCTGCTGCTCGGTGAGGCTCGCGGCGAGCTTCTGCACCAGGAGGATGGCCTCGAAGTGGTTGAGGTTCATCTTCCAGTTGCCGGCCATGATCGGCCGGCGGGTCACGTCTGCCATCAGGACTCCAGTGCCGAGACGCCGGGCAGGGACTTGCCCTCGAGGTATTCCAGGGACGCGCCGCCACCGGTCGAGATGTGGCCGAAGCCGGACTCGTCGATGCCCAGGGTGCGCACGGCCGCGGCCGAGTCACCCCCGCCGACCACCGAGAAGCCGTCGATCTTGGTGATGGCCTCGGCGACGCCCCGGGTGCCGGCCGCGAACGGCGCCAGCTCGAAGACGCCCATCGGGCCGTTCCAGAACACCGTCTTCGCCGAGCCGATCGCCTCGGCGAACAGCGCGACCGACGCCGGGCCGATGTCCAGGCCCAGCCGGTCGGCCGGGATCGCGTCGGCGGCGACCACGTCATGGGCGGCATCAGCGGCGAAGGCGTCAGCGGCCACGACGTCCACCGGGAGCACGATCCGGCCGTCAGCTTGCGAGAGCAGGTCGGCGCAGGTGTCGATCATCTCGGCCTCGAGCAGCGACTTGCCGACCTCGTGGCCCTGGGCCTTGAGGAAGGTGAAGCACATGCCGCCACCGACGAGCAGCTTGTCGACCTTGGGCAGCAGCGCCTGGATGACGGCGAGCTTGTCGGAGACCTTCGAGCCGCCGAGCACGACCACGTACGGCTGCTCCGGGGTCTCGGTCACCTTGCGCAGGACCTCGACCTCGGTGAGGACCAGGCCGCCGGCGTAGTGCGGCAGCCGGGCCGCGACGTCGTAGACCGAGGCGTGCTTGCGGTGCACCGCGCCGAACGCGTCGTCGACGTAGAACTCCGCCAGCCCGGCCAGCTCGTCGGCGAACGCGCCCCGCTCGGCGTCGTCCTTGCTGGTCTCGCCGGCGTTGAACCGCAGGTTCTCCAGCAGCAGCACCTGGCCGTCGAGCAGCGCGTCGGCGGCCGCCTTGGCGGACGGGCCCACGGTGTCCTCGGCGAAGACGACCGGGTTGCCGAGCAGCTCACCGAGGCGGGTGGCGACCGGGGCGAGCGTGTACTTCGGGTCCGGCGCGCCCTTGGGGCGGCCGAGGTGCGAGCACACGATCACGCGGGCACCCGCGTCACGCAGAGTGATCAGGGTCGGCAGCACCGCACGGATGCGGCCGTCGTCAGTGATCCGGCTTGGGTCAGCCTTGTCGAACGGGACGTTCAGGTCGGCGCGCACGAGCACGCGCCGACCCGAGACACCCTCGCCGAGCAGGTCGTCGAGAGTCTTCAACTGGCTCAGCCGACCAGCTTGACCAGGTCGACGAGGCGGTTGGAGTAGCCCCACTCGTTGTCGTACCAGCCGACGACCTTGACCTGGTTGCCGATGACCTTGGTCAGGCCGGCGTCGAAGATGCAGGAGGCCGGGTCGGTGACGATGTCCGAGGACACGATCGGGTCCTCGGTGTAGACCAGGATGCCCTTGAGCGGGCCGTCCGCGGCGGCCTTGATCGCGGCGTTGACCTCGTCGACCGAGGTCTCCCGGGTCGCGGTGAAGGTCAGGTCGGTGGCCGAGCCGGTCGGGATCGGCACCCGCAGCGCGAAGCCGTCGAGCTTGCCCTTGAGCTCGGGCAGCACCAGGCTGACGGCCTTGGCGGCACCGGTCGAGGTCGGCACGATGTTCAGCGCGGCGGCGCGGGCCCGGCGCAGGTCCTTGTGCGGGCCGTCCTGCAGGTTCTGGTCCTGCGTGTACGCGTGGATCGTGGTCATCAGACCCTTGTCGATCCCGATGGTGTCGTTCAGCACCTTCGCCATCGGCGCCAGGCAGTTGGTGGTGCACGAGGCGTTGGAGATGATCGTGTGCTTCGCGGCGTCGTACAGGTTGTCGTTGACGCCCATCACGATCGTGATGTCCTCGTTCTTGGCCGGCGCCGAGATGATGACCTTCTTGGCGCCGTTGTCGACGTGCGCCTTGGCCTTGGTGGCGTCGGTGAAGAAGCCGGTCGACTCGATGACGACGTCGGCACCCAGGTCACCCCAGTGCAGGTTGGCCGGGTCGCGCTCGGCGAACGCCTTGAAGGTCTTGCCGGCGACGGTGATCTCGTCGGCGGTGGCCTTCACCTCGTGCGGCAGGCGGCCCAGGATGCTGTCGTACTTGAGCAGGTGGGCGAGCGTCGCGTTGTCGGTCAGGTCGTTGACACCGACAATCTCGATGTCCGCGCCGGAGGCGGAAACCGCCCGGAAGAAGTTGCGGCCGATACGGCCGAAGCCGTTGATGCCAACCCGGATGGTCACAGGTGGATCTCCTCGTTTCGGTCCGCCGGGATCTAGGACCGGCGGAGGTCTGCGTGCCGACCTGATCGAGGGCCGGCAGTTGCTTCATCTGGCCACCGCGCCTCGAAGGTCGAGTCCGCCGCGGCCAGGTCGGAGCTGGCGCTGCCGGCGGCGCCCGGCGCGGGCGGCCATGCTTGCCGGCACCGTCGCCGTCGAGGCCACCCTATCCGAGAAGCCTTTCGCCCCTGGACCGGGGGCGCGACCTGATCGTGACCTCAGGTGCTTGACCCTTTCCGGTACGCGCACACCCATCGACAACCGCAGACACCCGTCCCGCCCCCACCGCCCGGCCAGGCGCGACCCCGGCCGGGCGATGCACCGCCGGGCGGAGAGCCCGTCGCCCGGCCGCGCGTGCAGCTGGCAGCTACAGTGCGTCGGCATGCCCGGGGTTGACATCGAGATCACCGCTGAACTCGTCCGTGACCTGGTCCGCGACCAGCACCCCGACCTGGCTGACCGGCCGGTCCGGCTGGGCGCGCGCGGCTGGTCGAACCAGCTGTGGCGCCTCGGCGACGACCTGGCGGTCCGGCTGCCCTGGGCCCCCGGCGACGCGGACGTCCTGCTGCACAAGGAACACACCTGGGTGCCGGAGCTGGCCCCGGACCTGCCACTGCCGGTCCCCGTCCCGCAACGCTGGGGCGAGCCCTCGGCCCGGTTCCCCCGGCCGTGGCTGATCACCACGTGGCTCCCGGGCGCACCCGCCGACCAGGCTCCCGTCACACGCGCGGCGGACGCGGCCGTGTCGCTGGCCGCGTTCCTGACGGCGCTGCACCGGCCCGTCCCCGACGGCGCACCCGTCAGCCCGGATCGCAACGGTCCGCTGGCCGACCACACCGACAGGTTCATGGCAGGCCTCGCCGCCGCGGCGTCACGAGGACTCATCCCCGACGTGGACGCCGCCACCGCCGTCTGGCACGACGCGGCCACCGCACCCGTCTGGCCGGGCCCGGACGTCTGGATCCACGCCGACCTGCACCCGGCCAACGTCCTGACCACGGAAGGGCGGCTGAGCGGCGTAGTGGACTTCGGTGCCCTCGGCGCGGGCGACCCGGCATGTGACCTGGCCGCGGCCTGGATCCTGCTGCCGGACGGCGTCAACGACGCCTTCCACGCGGCCTACCGGCCGGCCCCGGACCCCGCGACCCTGCGACGGGCCCGCGGGTGGGCCCTCGGCCGCGCGGTCGCCTGCCTGCTCATCAGCGACGACGACGGTCCCGGCGGCAGACCGAGCTGGGGCCCGCCGGCCCGGATCTCCCTGCAACGCCTGACCGCTGCCGCCGGCTGACGGATCAGCAGGCCATCATCTCCGGGGTGACCGCCGCCTCGGTGTCCGGGATGCCCAGGTCGCGGGCGCGCTTGTCGGCGAGGGCGAGCAGACGCCTTATACGACCGGCGATCGCATCCTTGGTCAGCGGCGGATCGGCCAGCGCCCCCAGCTCCTCCAGCGAGGCCTGCCGGTGCTCCAGCCGCAGCCGGCCGGCCGAGGTCAGATGATTGGGCGCCTCGTCCGCGAGGATCTCCAGCGCCCGGGTCACCCGCGCTGCCGCCGCCACGGCCGCGCGAGCGGAGCGGCGCAGGTTGGCGTCGTCGAAGTTGGCCAGGCGGTTCGCGGTCGCGCGGACCTCCCGGCGTACCCGGCGCTCCTCCCAGGCCAGCACGCTGGAGTGCGCCCCGATCCGGGTGAGCAGCGCCGCGATCGCGTCCCCGTCCTTGATCACCACGCGGTCGACGCCGCGCACCTCCCGCTCCTTGGCGGTGATGCCGATACGGCGCGCGGCGCCGCGCAGGGCCAGCGCCGCCTCCGGGCCGGGGCAGGTGATCTCCAGCGCGCTGGAGCGGCCCGGCTCGGTCAGCGACCCGTGCGCCATGAACGCGCCCCGCCAGGCCGCGACCGCGCAGCAGACGTTGGCCGAGACGACGTGCGGAGGCAGGCCCCGCACCGGACGGCCACGGACGTCCAGCAGACCGGTCTGCCGGGCCAGCGCCTCGCCGTCCTTGACGATCCGCACGATGTAGTGGCTGCCCTTGCGCAGGCCACCGGAGGCGAGCACGTGCACCTCGCTCGGGTAGCCGTACACCTCGGCGATCTCCCGCCGCAGCCGCCGGGCCACCGCGCCGGTGTCCAGCTCGGCCTCGACGACCACCCGCCCGGACACGATGTGCAGCCCACCGGCGAAGCGCAGCAGGGCGGCCATCTCCGCACGGCGGCAGCACGGCTTGGGCACGTCGACCCGGCTCAGCTCGTCCTTGACCGCTGCCGTCATCGCCATCTTCGAAGTCACCTCATGCTTGTTTCGCGGTACGCCAGTTGCTTAACGATCGGAGCCGAGGACGGGCACCAGTGCTGTGCCCAACGACTCAGGATCATGCTTGGGACTGCCGTCCGCAACGGCCAGTGGGGCCAGTACCAGGCGTGCACCCAGGGCCCGGGCGGCCCGGTGCACCGGATTGGGCTCGCCGACCCATTTCGCGTCGGCCAGCACGGTGTCCACGCGCAGCTGCGGCAGATACCAGTGCAGGGCGGCCAGGTGGTCGGCCACGGAGAGCCCGGAGGTCTCGTTGTCGGCGCCGAGGTTGAGGGTCACCAGCCGCCGGGCGGGGCTGGCGACGATCGCCTCGGCCAGCTCGGGCACCAGCAGGTGCGGCAGCACACTCGTGTACCAGCTGCCGGGCCCGAAGATCAGCCAGTCGGCCTCGGCGATGGCGGCCAGCGCGGGCGGACAGGCCGGCGGGGAGGACGGCACGATCCGCAGGGCCTCGATGTGCCCGGTGGCGACGGCGACGGCATGCTGCCCGCGGACGGTGACAACCTCGCCGGGCCGGTCGGGGTCCCCGCCGCGCACGTCGGCCTCGATCCCCACGGCGTGCGAGGCCATGGGCAGGACCCGCCCACGGGCGCCGACCATGGCGGCGGCGTGCTCCAGGGCGGCGACGGGGTCGCCGAGCAGCTCTAACAGGCCGAGCAGCAGCAGGTTGCCGACGGCGTGCCCGGCGAGCGGATCGTGCTTGCCACCCACCGAGGCGATCCGGCGGTCGACGCTGCCCCAGCCGGCCTTGTCGCCCGCTTCGCCGCTGCTTCCGGCCTCCCCGCTGCATTCGGCCTTCTCACCGCTCCCGGCTTCCGGGCCGGTTTCCGCTTTCGAGCCGCCGGTGACGGAGCCGCGGCGGTCGGGCTTGCCGACCAGGGCGAACCGGTGCTGCATGAGCGCCACCGTGCGCTGGTGGCCGGGATCGTCACCGGCCAGCGCCGCGAGCGCCATCCGCAGGTCACCCGGCGGCAGCTGCGCATCCCGTTCGGCCCGCAGCCGGCCGCTCGAACCGCCGTTGTCACCCACCGTGACCACGGCGGTGATGTCGAGGTCCAGCTCGGGCGCACAGCTCAGCAGCCCCCGCAGGGACGCCGCGAGCCCGTGCCCGCCCCCGAACGCGACGACCCTGATCCGCTGCGTGTGCTCGTCGCTGGAACCGGCGGTCACACCGCGTCGCTCCGCCGGGCTGCTGCCCGGCCCCGCCGGCTGCGCCGCCGTCACTCCCGCCCCAGGTCGCGGTGCGAGGAATGGGCGGACAGGCGGATGTCGCGCAGCTGGGCGGTGAGCTCCTCGGCGATCGCGACGCTGCGGTGCTTGCCGCCGGTGCAGCCGACCGCCACGGTCAGGTAGCGCTTGCCCTCGCGCTCGAAGCCGGGCGCCGTCGCGGCGATCAGGCTCGCGTAGGTGCCGACGAAGTCGTGGGCGCCCTCCTGGCCGAGCACGTAGCTGCTGACGCCTTCTTCCAGGCCGGTGTGCTCGCGCAGCTCCGGCACCCAGAACGGGTTCGGCAGGAAGCGGGCGTCCATCACGTAGTCGGCGTCGGGCGGCAGGCCGTACTTGAACCCGAACGACAGCACGGTGATGCGCAGCCGCCGGGCGTCCTCGCCGCCGAACAGCTCCTCGACGCGGCGCCGGAGCTGGTTCACGTTCAGATGACTGGTGTCGATGATCACGTCGGACTGCTCGCGGGCCTCCTCGAGCAGCTTGCGCTCGGCGGCGATGCCGTCGGCCAGACGGCCGTCACCCTGCAGCGGGTGCGAGCGCCGGACGGACTCGAAGCGCCGGATCAGCACCTCGTCGTCGGCGTCGACGAACACGACGCGCGGCGAGAAACCGCGCTCCTTGAGCGCGCGGACGGCCCCGGCGAGGTCGGTGGAGAAGGCCCGGCTGCGAACATCCAGAACCATGGCGGTACGCCGGGCCGCCCCGCCCGCCTCGAACGCGAGCTGCGCCATGTCCAGCATGAGCGCCTGCGGCAGATTGTCGACGACGTAGAAGCCGACGTTCTCCAGCGCACGGGCCACTGTGCTGCGGCCACCACCGGAAACGCCGGTCACCACCACGAGGTCGGTACCGGCCTCGTCGGGTGTGAGCTCCGGAACGAACTCCGGCATCGACTCGGTCACGCACTCCTCCTGAACCGCACTGCGCCTGCGCCCCCTCCGGGCGGACACTGCATCCTAGGCCGAAGCACCGACCCGGCACCGCCGGACCTGGTGTCCATTACCCGATCCGGTGCCCGAAGGGTCCCGCAAGCCGCCCCGATCAACCCACCCGGTGAACGGCGTCCCCACCGCCCGTATTCCACGACCGCCGCCCCGGGGCCGGCGACGCCCTCGCGCTACGACCGTCACAACCTTCAGCCCGGGGTCGGGACGCCCTCGCGCTACGACGGTCACTACCTTCAGCCCGGGGTCGGGGACGCCCTCGCGCTACGACGGTCACAACCTTGAGCCCGGCCCCGACAAGCAGCGCACCCGCAGCGGCCGGTGAGCATGCTGCCGGGCCGGCTGATCACGTGGCGGTCGCGTCAGGGCCGGTCCAGCGCTGCGACCGACGAGGATGAGGCCTCCGGCCCCGGCTCCCCGGGATCGGCCGGTGGATCTCCCGGGTCCACGGTGTCGGGGGTCGGGATGAGCGGCCGCGCCGCCCTGTTGCGATTGGCTCCCGCCTTCGTTCTTCCCGCCCCGCCGGTCGCCGGTGTGGCCGGTTCCGGTGCGGTGTCGCCGGCCTTCGTGGTGTCGGCCAGGGCTGCGAGGACCGCCTCCGCCGTCCGGCGGCCGATCCCCGGGACCTCGGTGACCTCCTCCGGCGTCGCCTGCCCCAGCCGCTTCAGCGACCCGAAATGCCGCAACAGTGCCTTGCGCCGCGTCTCTCCCAGCCCGGGGATGTTGTCCAGCGCCGAGGCCGTCATGCGCTTGGAGCGCCGCTGCCGGTGGAACGTGATGGCGAAGCGGTGGGCCTCGTCGCGTACCCGCTGGAGCAGATACAGCGCTTCGGAGGTGCGGGGCAGGATCACCGGGAAGTCCTCGCCCGGCAGCCACACCTCCTCGAGGCGCTTGGCCAGGCCGCAGAGGGCCACGTCGGTGATGCCGAGGTCGGACAGGACCGCGGCCACAGCATTGACCTGCGGCTGACCGCCGTCGACGACGACCAGGTTGGGCGGATACGCGAAGCGGCGCGGCCGCCCGGTCAGCGGGTCGATGCCAGGCAGCTCGCTGGGCACCGGCTCCAAACCGTCAGCCCCGGCAGCGACATCAGCCGGACCACCACCCAGGCGATCCGCCGAACCATCAGCCGGACCACCGGCCAGGCGATCGGCTGGTCCCTCGGCCAGGCGATCGGCTGGTCCCTCGGCCAGGCGATCGGCTGGTCCCTCGGCCAGGACCTCGGCTGGGCCGTCGGCCAGGGCGTCGGGCGGTGGTGCGGAAGCGCCCGGCGCGGCCTCGGCGCGGTAGCGGGCGAACCGCCGCCGCATCACCTCGCTCATCGCCGCGAGGTCGTCGGTGCCCGAGCCGTCGGGATTTCCCCGGACCGCGAAGCGCCGGTACTCACTCTTGCGGGCCAGGCCGTCCTCGAAGACCACCATGCTGGCCACCACGTCCGTGCCCTGGATCTGGGACACGTCGAAGCATTCGATGCGCAGCGGCGCCGTCTCCATGCCCAGCGCCTCGGCGATCTCGTCGAGGGCCTTGCTGCGGGTGGTCAGATCGCCGGCGCGGCGCAGCTTGTGCCGGGCCAGGGACTCGCCGGCGTTGCGGGCCACCGTCTCCAGCAGGGACCGCTTGTCGCCGCGCTGGGGCACGCGCAGGCTGACCCGGCTGCCGCGGTGCTCGGTGAGCCAATTCTCCAGCGCTTCGGCGTCCGGGGGCAGGGCGGGCACCAGCAGCTCGCGGGGGACGTCGTTCTCGCCGTGCTCGTCGCCGTACACCTGGGTGCAGAAGTGGTGCACGAGGTCTCCCGTGGTCAGGTCCTCGACCTTCTCCACGACCCAGCCGCGCTGGCCGCGCACGCGGCCGTCGCGGACGTGGAAGACCTGCACCGCCGCTTCGAGCGGGTCCTCGGCGAACGCGACGACGTCGGCGTCGGTGCCGTCGCCGAGCACGACGGTCTGCTTCTCCATCGCCTTGCGCAGGGCGGCGATGTCGTCGCGCAGCCGGGCCGCCTTCTCGAATTCGAGCTGCTCGGACATCTGCATCATGTCGCGTTCGAGGCGCTTGACGAAGGTGTCGGTGCGCCCGGCCATGAAGTCGCAGAAGTCGTCGACGATGGCCCGGTGCTCCTCGGCGGAGACGGTGCCGACGCACGGCGCCGAGCACTTGCCGATGTAGCCCAGCAGGCAGGGGCGGCCGATCTGGCCGGCGCGCTTGAACACGCCGGTGGAGCAGGTGCGGGCCGGGAAGACGCGCAGCAGCAGGTCGAGGGTCTCGCGGATGGCCCAGGCGTGGGAGTACGGCCCGAAGTACCGCACGCCCTTGCGTTTGGCGCCGCGCATGACCTGCAGGCGGGGGTATTCCTCGTTGAGCGTGACGGCGAGGAACGGATACGACTTGTCGTCGCGGTACTTCACGTTGAAGCGCGGGTCGAACTCCTTGATCCAGGAGAACTCCAGCTGCAGCGCCTCGACCTCGCTGCTCACGGTGACCCAGTCGACGGCGGCCGCGGTGGTGACCATCTGCTGGGTGCGCGCGTGCAGGCCGAAGGTGTCGGCGAAGTACGAATTCAGCCGGCTGCGCAGGCTCTTCGCCTTGCCCACGTAGATGACGCGGCCGGTGGGGTCACGGAAGCGGTAGACACCGGGGGCGTCCGGAATGGTCCCGGGCGCCGGCCGGTAGCTGGACGGGTCAGGCACGACTCAACACTAGTGCGGACCCCTGACATGATTATCCGACCGGAGGCCCGTTGCCGCCGCCACGGCGTCGGGCCTCCGGCCGGAGTGTGTCGGGGCCGGCGGTGTCGGCAGGATCACGCCGGCCCCAGCTGCCGGGTCGCCGCCGTCAGGCCGCGACGATGTTGTCGCCGTCCACCTTGACCTGGGTCTCGGACAGCGGCTTCTTGGCCGGGCCGCCGGTCGGCGCGCCGTCCTCGATGGAGAAGGTGCTGTTGTGGCACGCGCAGGTGATCACGCCACCGTCGACCTTGGTCACGTCGCAGCCCTGGTGGGTGCAGACCTTGCTGAACGCCTTGAAGGTGCCCGAGGCGGGCTGGGTGATGACGTAGTCGCCCTTGATGATGCCGCCACCCTCGGGGATGTCGGCCACCAGCGCGAGCGCCGCGCCCCCGGAGTCGCCGCCCGAGTCGCCGCCGGAGGTGGAGCCGGTGTCGGCGCCCTTGCTGCCGGCCGGCGCGGGGTTGTTGCTGAAGTCGCCGCCGCTGGAGCCGTTGCTGCCGGCGCCGCCGGTGTCGGTGCCACAGGCGGCCAGCAGGCAGCCGGCGCCGAGCGCGGTGGCCCCGGCCAGCACGACGCGGCGCGACGAACCCGCTCCCCCACAGGCCGGCTGGGCGGCGGTGATCTCGGCGTCGGGCCTCGTCTGCACGTCAGTCATCTGTTCCGAACCCTTCCCGTACCCCTGATCCGCGCGCTTGCGTCACGCGGCGTTGCTTGTACATACGCTGCCATCCGCGATGTGGTTCATGGGCCGGGAGGAAAAATGTCGGCCCGGATGCCGCGTTTCGCGGTGTTTTCGGGCGCACCGCGGGCCACCACGCGGCGCCCGCCCCAGGTGGCGGGGCGGGCGGGCGGCGTAGCTGTGTGTTACCTGTGGATCAGACGGCGGCCTTGGCCCGGGACCGGGTGGCCCGCGGCTTGGTCACGGCCTTCGGGGCACCGTTGGCCTTCGCGGCGCGGGCCAGCGCGGCGGCCGCACCGGCCGGCTCGCCGGTGAGGCCGAGCATCGGGCGCAGGAACTGCCCGGTGTGGCTGTCCGGCACGTCGGCCAGCTCCTCGGGGGTGCCGGTGGCCAGCACCAGACCGCCCTTGTTGCCGCCTTCGGGACCCATGTCGATCAGCCAGTCGGCGTTCTTGATCACGTCGAGGTTGTGCTCGATGGTGATGACCGTGTTGCCCTTGTCGACCAGGCCGTTGAGCACCAGCAGCAGCTTGCGGATGTCCTCGAAGTGCAGGCCGGTGGTCGGCTCGTCGAGCACGTAGACCGTGCGGCCGGTGGAGCGCTTCTGCAGCTCGGAGGCGAGCTTGACGCGCTGCGCCTCGCCACCGGACAGGGTCGGCGCGGGCTGGCCCAGCCGCACGTAGCCCAGGCCCACGTCGACCAGCGTCTTGAGGTGGCGGTGGATCGAGGTGATGGGCTCGAAGAAGGTCGCGGCCTCCTCGATCGGCATCTCCAGCACCTCGGAGATCGTCTTGCCCTTGTAGTGCACCTCGAGGGTCTCCCGGTTGTACCGGGCGCCCTTGCACACCTCGCAGGGGACGTAGACGTCCGGCAGGAAGTTCATCTCGATCTTGATCGTGCCGTCGCCCGAGCAGTTCTCGCAGCGGCCGCCCTTGACGTTGAACGAGAACCGGCCGGGACCGTAGCCGCGCACCTTGGCCTCGACGGTCTCCGCGAACAGCTTGCGGATGTTGTCGAACACGCCGGTGTAGGTGGCGGGGTTGGAGCGCGGGGTCCGCCCGATCGGCGACTGGTCCACGCCCACGACCTTGTCGACGTGCTCCAGGCCGGTGACCCGGGTGTGCCGGCCCGGCACCATCCGGGCGCCGTTGATCTGGTTGGCCAGCACGGTGTAGAGGATGTCGTTGACCAGGGTCGACTTGCCCGAGCCGCTGACCCCGGTGACCGCGATGAACTGCCCCAGCGGGAAGCCGACCGAGATGTCGCGCAGGTTGTGCTCGCGGGCACCCTGCACGACCAGCTCCCGGCCCGGCGTGTGCGGGCGGCGGGTGGCCGGCATGGGGATCTTCTTGCGGCCGGAGAGATACGCCCCCGTCGGGGACTCCTTGTTGGCCAGCAGACCCTTGACCGAGCCGCTGTGCACGATGTTGCCGCCGTGCTCACCGGCGCCGGGGCCGATGTCGACGATCCAGTCGGCGGTCCGGATGGTGTCCTCGTCGTGCTCGACCACGATCAGCGTGTTGCCGAGCTTCTTGAGCCGTACCAGCGTCTCGATGAGCCGGTGGTTGTCACGCTGGTGCAGGCCGATCGACGGCTCGTCCAGCACGTACAGCACGCCGACCAGGCCGGAGCCGATCTGGGTGGCCAGCCGGATGCGCTGCGCCTCACCACCGGAGAGGGTGCCGGCCCCGCGGTCCAGCGACAGGTAGTCCAGGCCGACGTCGACCAGGAAGCGCAGCCGGGCGTTGATCTCCTTGAGCACCCGCTCGGCGATCATCTTCTCGCGGTCGGTCAGCTCGATGGTGGCCAGCAGCTCGGCGCACTCGCCGACGGACAGGTTGCAGACCTCGGCGATGCTCTTGCCGGCGATCGTGACCGCCAGCACCTCGGGCTTGAGCCGGGCGCCGGCGCAGGTCGGGCAGGGCACCTCGCGCATGTAGCCCTCGTACTTGTCGCGCGACCAGTCACTCTCCGTGTCGCTGTGCCGGCGCTCGATCCACTGCACCACGCCCTCGAAGCCGGTGTAGTAGGAGCGCTCACGGCCGTACTTGTTGCGGTAGCGGACGTGGACCTGGTCCTCGGAGCCGTACAGGATCGTCTTCTGCGCCCGGCTCGGCAGCTGCCGCCACGGGGTGTCGATGCTGAACTTCTCGGCCTTGGCCAGGGCCTCCAGCAGCCGCAGGAAGTACTCCAGGGTGGAGCCGCCGGACCAGGGCTGGATCGCGCCCTCGCGCAGGCTGCGCTCCTCGTCCGGGACGATCAGCTCCGGGTCGACCTCCTTCTTGGTGCCCAGGCCGGTGCATTCCGGGCAGGCGCCGTAGGGCGCGTTGAAGGAGAAGACCCGGGGCTCGAGGTCCTCGATCGCCAGCGGGTGGTCGTTCGGGCAGGCCAGGTGCTCGGAGAAGCGGCGCTCGCGGTGGGGGTCGTCCTCGGGCAGGTCGACGAAGTCGAGCAGGACGATGCCGCCGGACAGCGCCAGGGTCGCCTCGACCGAGTCGGTGAGGCGCTGCTTGCTGCTCGCCTTCACCGAGAGCCGGTCGACGACCACCTCGATGGTGTGCTTCTCCTGCTTCTTGAGCTTCGGCGGCTCGGCCAGGGTGTGCACCACGCCGTCGACCCGGGCCCGGGCGTAGCCCTTGGACTGCAGCTCGGCGAAGAGGTCGACGTACTCGCCCTTGCGGCCACGGATGACCGGCGCGAGCACCATGAACCGGGTGCCCTCCTTCATCGCCAGGACCCGGTCGACGATCTGCTGCGGCGACTGCTTGCTGATCCGCTCACCGCAGATCGGGCAGTGCGGGATTCCGGTACGGGCGTAGAGCAACCGCAGGTAGTCGTACACCTCGGTGATCGTGCCGACGGTCGACCGGGGGTTGCGTGAGGTCGACTTCTGGTCGATCGAGACAGCCGGGGACAGGCCCTCGATGAAGTCCACGTCGGGTTTGTCCATCTGCCCGAGGAACTGCCGTGCGTACGACGACAGCGACTCCACGTAACGACGCTGGCCCTCCGCGAAGATCGTGTCGAAGGCGAGGCTGGACTTGCCCGAGCCGCTGAGACCGGTGAACACGATCATCGCGTCGCGGGGCAGGTCGAGGTTGACGTCGCGCAGGTTGTGCTCCCGCGCGCCGCGAATGATCAGTCGGTCGGCCACAGCCAGCCACTCCGTAACGTCAAGACAATGGGCGCCGCCACCCTAGCCACGGGGTACGACAAGTTTTCCGCCAGCGAACTACAGCGCCGTGGGCCGGATCGGCATTCCCGTCACCCGGACGGGCGAACGATGTCCCGGACGTCCCACAGCTGAACCCCGCCGACCTGCTGCGGAGCCTTCCCGAGCAGGTCGGTCAGGATCGTTTCGAGCAGGTCGTGGTGCGGGGTGCCCGGCACGAGCACCACCACCGCGGCCCGCCAGTAGCTCAGGTCGTTGCGGGCGGCCATCCGGTCGGACACCGTGACCACCGGCATCCGACCGTACGCCCCCGCGACGCGTAACAGGTCGGAGGTACGCCGGGGTGCGGCGTTCCAGGAGCCGGTGTTGTTCAGCGGCGGGTCGGCCGGACCCATGAAGTACCCACGCGGGACGGCGTAATCCAGGCCGGACAGGGCGAACCAGCGCATCCCGGCGCGGCCGGTGGTGACCTCCGGCAACGGCACGGTCACCAGAGTGCGGCCCTCGCTGACGTAGTCGCGCCACATCTGCTGGGCGATGAACGGCGGCAGCGGGTCGGCCGTGACCACCGGCAGCGGCTTGGGCAGCACCGGCACGATCGCCAGGGCCAGGCCGACCCAGAACGCGGTCTGCCGGCGCCGGCTCAGCGTGGGCACCCGGTCGGCGGCCAGCGCCAGCAGCAGGCCGATGATCGTGGTCGTGACCATCGCGAAGCGGGTGACGCTGACCAGGTCGATCACCGGTACGTGGGCGATCAGCGCGAACGGCAGCGGGATGCCGGTGTCGTAGCCGCCGACCCGCAGCTCCGGGCCCATCGACATGATCAGCAGGACCAGGCCGGCGATCGCGGCGGCCCGGGCGGCCAGGTTGCGCCACACCAGCACGAGCGAGACCACGAGCAGCACCAGCAGCGGTACGCCGTAGAACGTGTTCTCCTCGGTCGGGCTGACGCTCAGCTCCCGGGCGATCGCCGCGTTGCCGGCCAGCGACTGACGCGCGTACGCGCCCAGGGAAAGCAGGTCGGTGACGAACTTGCCCGGCTCGAACGGCTGCCCGCTGTAACTCTGCGGCCCGGTGAACTGGAACCACAGCGGGTACGCCAGCGGCACCACCGCGGTGACGACCCCCACACCGAGCCCGGCCACGAACCGCCGCCAGTAGCCCTTCACCTCCGCCCACGCCAGCGCCGCGTACGCGATCACGAACGCACCCAGCGTCAGCGCCGTGAACAGCAGGACTTCCTCGTTGATGAAGACCTGCAGCACCACCAGCAGCCCGAGCACGACCCCGCCGCGGACCGCCCGGCCGGGCTCGCGCAGCCGCAGCACCTGCCAGACGATGAACGGCACCACGAACTGCGAGACGAAGTTGATGTGCCCGTTGGCGTGCGACACCATCGCCGGCGCGAACCCGCACCACAGGCCGCCGATCCAGGCGGCGCGGCGGCTCTCGACCAGGTGCCGCGACAGCACCCAGTACCAGGCGAAGGCCGTACCGGCGAGGCCCAGAGTGAGCAGCAGCACCACCGTGACGCCCACGCCCAGCCAGTGGGTGACCGGGGCCATCGGCACGCTGAGCGCCAGCTCCGAGGTGTTGGCCATCATGTTGACGCCGCCGGGCACGTTCATCCGGTCGCTGAACAGCGGGTTCGCCCCGTGGAAGAGGACCCGCTCGCCGTGCGCCATGGCGAAGGCGAAGAAGCCGTGGTCGTCGTCGTTGTGCGAGAGCACCCGGCCGGCCGGGTCGATCCAGAGCTGGATCAGCACCAGTACGGCGAGCGCGAGGTAGCTGGTCAGCGCCCCGAGATCGGAGCGGCGGCGCCGGGCGGGCGCGGGCACCGCCGCGGCCGGGAGGCCGCGCTCGTCCAGGACCTCTTCCACCGCGGGCACCGGTGAATTGTGCCAGAGCCGCTCAGCGGCGCGGCCTGCGCCGTGACGACCCCGCGGCCTGGGCCAGCCGGGCGGCCCGCCGGCTGCTCTCGACGGCGACCTCGCGGTGCAGCTTGCGCCAGCTCTCCAGGCGCCGCGGTGGCAGCGTCCCGTCGGCCAGCGCCGCCGCGACCGCGCAACCAGGCTCGCCGTCGTGACCACAATCACCGAAGCGGCATCGCCCGGCCAGCGCCGTCACATCGGCGAAGGCCCGGTCGAGGCCCGCGGCGGTATCGAGCAGACCCACCCCGCGGATGCCCGGCGTGTCCAGGACCGCTCCCCCTCCGGGGATCACCACGAGATTGCGGTACGCGGTGGTGTGGCGGCCCTTGCCGTCGGCGCGCCGGATCTCCTGGATGCCCATCACCTCGGTCCCGGCGAGGGCGTTGACCAGCGACGACTTGCCCGCGCCGGAGCGGCCGAGCAGAGCCAGGGTGCGGCCCGGGGTGACGTAGGGGCGTAACTCGTGGAGGCCGGTGCCGCGGTGCACGCTGACCGGCAGGACGCGTACCCCGGGCGCCAGCTCGCCGAGCTGGCGCGCGACCGCCTGCGGATCACGCGCGGTGTCGCTCTTGGAAAGCACGATCACCGGCTGCGCGCCGGACTCCCAGGCCAGCGCGAGCAGCCGTTCCAGGCGGGCGTCGTCGGGTGCCGGGTGCATCGGCTCGACGACCGCGACGGCATCCATGTTGGCCGCCAGGACCTGGCCGGCGGAGTCCTTGTCCGAGGTACGGCGGATCAGCGCAGTGCGCCGCGGGAGCACACAGTCGACGGTGGTACGCCGGTCGGGCCAGCGCCGCAGCACCACCCAGTCACCGGCACACGGCAGGTTGGCCGGATCGTGCGCGGCGCCGAGCAGCACGCTGCCGGCCAGGCTGGCCCGGGTCACCCCGGACGCATCGAGAACGGTGCAGACGCCGCGGTCGGCCCGCAGCACGCGGGCCGCGGTGGCGTCGGGACGGTCGAAGGGACGATAGGCGGACGCGAGTGTCTCGTCCCAGCCCAGCGCGGACAGGTCAGACATGAGAACCCTTAGGTGAAGGGGAGGCCGCGCCGACCGGCGTCAGGCGGCAGCCTCCGGGCGAAGCCGGAACGCACGAACGACGAACAGCACGATTCCCACCCCCTCCGCGATCGTCTGGCGCGTCTGCACCGACGGTACGGACGCCGCTACGGCCACGAAAGCGAATTCCGTGGCGCCCGCGCCCGGGCCACCAACTAGGGTCGTCTCGTGACGGTTGACCCGCTTGTGCTGATGACCGATGTCGACGAGGCCACCGAGCGCCTGATCCGTACCGCCGAGGGGCTGGACGACAGCGCGATGACCGCGCCGTCCGCGCTCCCCGGCTGGACCGTCGGACACGTCCTGACCCACGTGGCCCGCAACGCCGACGCCTACACCAACCTGCTGACCTGGGCCCGTACCGGCGTGGAGACGCCGGCCTACGCGTCGCCGACGGCCCGCATGGACGGTATCGACGCCGGTGCGGAACGGCCGGTGGCCGAGCAGATCGCCGACCTGCGCGAGGCGCACGAACGCCTCGCCGACGCGGCGGCCGCGATGCTGGCCGAGGCGTGGACGTTCTTCCTGGCACCGACCGGCGCGTCCGCGGCCGCGGTGCCGTGGGCCCGGCTGCGCGAGGTGGAGGTGCACCACGTCGACCTGGGCCGCGGCTACAGCCCCGAGGACTGGTCGGACGCCTTCGCGCTGCGGCTGCTGCGCGAGATCGTCACCAACATGCCGGACCTCGACCTGGTGCTGCGCCCGCAGGGCGTCGAGCACACGCTGACCATCGGCAACCCGGAAGGGGCACCGGAGATCAGCGGCCCGACCCGCTCGATCGCGGCCTGGCTGGCCGGCCGCGCCGACGGCGGTGACCTCACGGTGTCACCGGACGGCGTGCTGCCCGAGCCCCCGAGGTGGAAGTGACATGACCTACACCGGAGACGTGACCCGTGGCGGCGCGCCGGCCGTCCGCGAGCTCACCGGCCTGACCGTGCGCAAGGTGTCGGTGGGCCCGATGGACAACAACGCGTACCTGCTGATCTGCCGCGCGGACGGCACCCAGGTGCTGATCGACGCCGCGAATGACGCGGACACCCTACTGGAGCTGATCGGCCCGGCCGGCCTGTCGGCGGTCGTCACCACCCACCGCCACCCGGACCACACCGGCGCCCTGGCCCAGGTCGTCAAGGCCACCGGCGCGGAGTCGATCGCGGGCGCCGACGACGCCGACGCGATCCCGGTGGTGACCCGGACAGTCGGCGACGGCGACACCATCGCGGTCGGCGACTGCACCCTCGAGGTGATCCACGTGGTCGGGCACACCCCGGGCTCGATCGTGCTGCTCCACCACGACCCCGGCGGCACGGCGCACCTGTGGACCGGCGACAGCCTGTTCCCGGGCGGCGTGGGTAACACCCGCGGCGACAAGACGAACTTCGCCTCGCTGATCGGCGACGTGGAGAGCAAGCTCTTCGGCCGCCTCGGCGACGACACCTGGTTCTACCCGGGCCACGGCAAGGACTCGACGCTGGGCACGGAACGCCCCCACCTGCCGGAATGGCGCGAGCGCGGCTGGTGAAGCTCAGAGGGCGGCGGTGACCTTGGTCGACTCCATCGGCAGGGAGAACATCGGGTAGTCGTACGCGATCGCGTTGTCGTGCTCCTCGGCCGAGGTCGCCGCCGTACAGTCGGTCAGTGTGATGACCCGGTAGCCGTTCTCGTACGCGCTGCGCATCGTCGACTCCACGCAGCAGTTGGTCAGGAAACCGGCCAGGATCACCGTGGTGATGCCCCGCGAGCGCAGGATGAAGTCGAGGTTCGTGCTGGCGAAGGTGTCCAGGCCGCGCTTGCCCTCGATGAGGATGTCGCCCTCGGCCGGGGTCAGGTCCTCCACGATCGCCGCGCCCCAGGTGCCCGCGACGAACGCGTTGCCGTCCACGACTCCCTTGAGGATCCCGTACGGGTGGCGCGACAGCTCGCCGTAGCCCGGCGCGAAGGTGATCGGCGCGTGCATGATCGTCACGCCGGCCGCGCGGGCGGCGTCGACGAGCGCGATCGTGTTGGCCAGCATCCCGGTCTTGTCCATCACCGGCGCGACCGCGTTGTGCAGCACCCCGCCCTCGGAGACGAACTCGTTCTGATACTCGATCAGCACGACCGCCGTCGTGGCCGGATCGAGCTGCAGCGGTTCGGACATCACAACTCCAGGTGTGCGTTGGGTCACATGGTGTCCATGCAAGCACTCCGGGCAGCCGCGGGCAATGCGCCGTCCGCCCTGGGCTGAACGGTTCCCCCATCCGGTGTGCGCGTCCCTAGACTCGGAACACCCCTCGACGCGCGGAGGTCCGGTGACACCCGATCTGCGATGGCAACCTTCCAGCCCTCCCCCACCCGAGCCATGGCCGAACGGTGGGCCCACCCTTCCCGGCTGGCTCGAGGAACGCCTCTTCGACCAGCGCATCGTCATGATCCGGGGCCCGCTCACCGGGCAGGCCGCCTCGGGGATCGCCGCCGCCCTGCTCACCCTGGACGCGGCCGGGCCGGAGCCGGTCCAGCTGCACGTGGCCAGCTCCGGCGGTGACCTCAACGCCGCGCACGCCGTCATCGACGTCATGGACGCGATGGCCGCGCCCGTGCACGCGGTGGTCACCTCCGAGGCCGGCGGGGCGGTGCTCGCGGTGCTGGCGGCCGCTGAGCGCCGTACGGCGTACCGGCACGCCCGCTTCAAGCTGGCCGAGCCGCGCGCCGCCGGGGTCACCGGCACCGCCGACGAGGTGGCCGCGGCCGCCGGGCAGCACCTGCGCGAGCTCGAGGAGGTCGTGCTGCGCCTGGTCGAGGTGACCGGCCAGACCCGCAGCCGGATCGAGGACGACCTGTCCGCCGGGAAGGTGCTCAGCTCGGCCGAGGCCCGCGACTACGGCCTCATCGACGAGGTCGTCGGCAAAGGCGCATGACAGAACGGCGCGGGCCCCGATCGGGACCCGCGCCGTTTCCGTACTGATTGGCTTACTCGGCCGAGACCTACTCGGCGACCTTGACGCCCATCGAGCGCGCGGTGCCGGCGACGACCTTCACCGCGGCGTCGACGTCGTTCGCGTTCAGGTCGGGGAGCTTGCGCTCGGCGATCTGCTTGATCTGGTCGGCGCTGAGCGTGCCCACGGTCTGGGTCAGCGGGTTGGACGCGCCCGACTGGATGCCCAGAGCCTTGCGGATCAGGAAGCTCGTCGGCGGAGTCTTGTAGGTCAGCGTGTGGCTGCGGTCCTCGTAGACCGACACGACGACCGGGATGATCTCGCCACGCTGCTTCGACGTCGCCTCGTCGTACTCGACCTTGACGGCACGCATGTTGGCGCCGGTCGGGCCGAGCATCTTGCCGAGGTCGACCATCGCGGCGTTACCCGCCTCAAGCGCGAGGGTTACCTCATGGGTCTTCTTCTTGGGCGGCATTACGCAAAAGCTCCTTAGTGTGTGCTGCACGAACCTACATCAGGAGCTCGCCAGCATCATCAACGCACGACAACCCCGAGACCTTACTACCGCGCTCGAGAATGGGTCAAAGCGGCGGGCACAGTCTCGGGTTCCGCCGACTAGTGTAGCTCGGCCCCCGCGGCGCCCGGCGACCCGGTCGCCTAGTAGCGGTCGCAGTAGCAGGACTTCATCAGCGAACGGGTGACGTCGACGTACTGCAGGTTCGGCAGCTCCTTCTGCGCGTACGCCTCGTCGACCGCCCCGCGGCCCATGTTGTAGCCCGCGATCACCATGTTCAGCAGGCACACGCTGGAGTGGCTCTTGCACTTCTCGGCGCTCAGATCGTAGTTGCCCTTGAAGTACGCGTCACCGAACGCCTTGGTGAGCCAGGCCAGATAGTTGGCGCCGAGCACCGCGTTCTGCCGGTAGTCCCTGCTCGAGTACGACTTCTCGAAGCGCTGGTTGATGAACGCCTCGGTGTCGGGCATCACCTGCATCAGGCCCCGGCCCCCGTCGCAGTTCACGTAGTTCGAGGTCCAGCCGCTCTCGTGCCACGCGGTGGCCAGGACCAGCCGGCTGGGCACCTTGAGCTTCGGCGCGGACCCGGGCCAGTACGTCTTACCGGCCGCCGCGCGCAGAGCCGCCTCGGCCTTGGCCTTGGACACCTCCTTGCCGTCGCGCTCGGCGCAGGCGGGCAGCTGGAAGTTGTTCGGGTCCTCGGTCGGGGTGGCCTTGGGCTCGGCCTTGCTCTTCTTCGGCTTCGGCTTCGCCGTGGTCGGCTCCGGGCTGGGCTCCTCGTCCTCGATCACCGGGTCGACGATGTTCTCCGGCACCGAGGCCGTGGGCTGCGCCGCCACCGTGACCGGCTGCTTGCTCTCGCCGCCGAGCCCGCAACCGCTCATCACGAGCAACCCGGCCAGGGTCGTGACAAGCACGAGAAGCCTGCGATTCATCGACGAAGTCCTTCCCGGTGCCTGAAGACGACGCCCGAACGCTAGCAGCGGGCCGCAGCCCGTGCCGCCCGACAAAATGCCCATCAGGGACGAGGTCCGACACCGGTTCCGGGTGGAGACCCCGGAAGGTCTCCGCAACAAAGACCGGGGACAATGGTGGTATGCAGACCCGCACCGACCTACGCAACGTCGCCATCATCGCCCACGTCGACCATGGCAAAACCACCCTGGTCGACGCCATGCTGCGCCAGGGGAGCCAGTCCCACGCACGGGGCGAGATGGCCGACCGCGCCATGGACTCCATGGACCTGGAGCGGGAGAAGGGCATCACCATTCTCGCCAAGAACACGGCGATCAGCTACCAGCCCGCCGACGGCGAGCCCGTCACCATCAACATCATCGACACCCCCGGCCACGCCGACTTCGGCGGTGAGGTCGAGCGCGGCCTCACCATGGTCGACGGCGTCGCCCTGCTCGTCGACGCCTCCGAGGGCCCGCTCCCGCAGACCCGCTTCGTGCTCCGCAAGGCGCTGCAGGCCAAGCTGCCGATCATCCTGATCATCAACAAGGTGGACCGGCCCGACGCCCGGATCAAGGAGGTCGTCGACGAGACGTACGAGCTCTTCCTCGACCTCGACGCCGACGAGCACCAGATCGAGTTCCCGATCGTCTACGCGTGCGCGCGCGACGGCATCGCCTCGCTGACCCAGCCCAAGGACGGCACGATCCCGGAGGACAGCACCGACCTGGAGGTGCTGTTCAGCACGATCCTGGACACCATCCCGGCCCCCACCTACACCGAGGGTGCGCCGCTGCAGGCGCACGTCGTCAACCTCGACGCCTCGAACTTCCTCGGCCGGCTCGCGCTGTGCCGGGTGCACGAGGGCACCATCCGCAAGGGCCAGACCGTGGCCTGGTGCAAGACCGACGGCACGATCAGCAGCGTGCGCATCTCCGAGCTGCTGATCACCGAGGGCCTGGAGCGCAAGCCCGCCGAGAGCGCCGGCCCGGGCGACATCATGGCCGTCGCCGGCATCGCCGACATCATGATCGGCGAGACCCTGGCCGACGCGGAGAACCCGATCCCGCTGCCGCTGATCAGCGTCGACGAGCCGGCCATCTCCATGGTCCTGGGCACCAACACCTCGCCGCTGGTCGGCAAGGTCAAGGGCGGCAAGGTGACCGCCCGCATGGTCAAGGACCGCCTCGACCGCGAGATGATCGGTAACGTCTCGCTGCGCGTCCTGCCGACCGAGCGCCCGGACGCCTGGGAGGTGCAGGGCCGCGGTGAGCTGGCGCTGGCCATCCTGGTCGAGCAGATGCGCCGCGAGTCCTACGAGCTGACCGTCGGCAAGCCGCAGGTGGTCACCAAGACCATCGACGGCAAGATCCACGAGCCGGTCGAGCGCCTCACCATCGACGCCCCGGACGAGTACATGGGCGCCATCACCACCCTGCTGTCCACCCGCAAGGGCCGGATGGAAGAGCTGATCAACCACGGCACCGGCTGGCTGCGGATGGAGTGGCTGGTCCCCGCCCGCGCCCTGATCGGCTTCCGGACCGAGTTCCTCACCGAGACCCGCGGCACCGGCATCATGCACCACATCTTCGAGGACTACGAGCCGTGGTTCGGCGAGCTGCGCACCCGGCAGAACGGCTCGCTGGTGGCCGACCGGGCGGGTGTGGTCACCGCGTTCGCGATGACCAACCTGCAGGAGCGCGGCCAGCTCTTCGTCGAGCCGACCACCGAGGTCTACGAAGGCATGATCGTCGGCGAGAACTCCCGCCAGGACGACATGGACGTCAACATCACCAAGGAGAAGAAGCTGACGAACATGCGTCAGTCGACCTCCGACGAGACCGAGAAGCTGATCCCGCCGCGCAAGCTGTCGCTGGAGCAGGCCCTCGAGTTCTGCCGCGAGGACGAGTGCGTCGAGGTGACCCCGGCCGCCGTGCGCATCCGCAAGGTCGTGCTCGACCAGCAGGTGCGCGGCCGGGCGGCGGCCCGCCGCAAGCACCAGGGCTGACGGACAGACAAAAAGCCGGGGGTACGCGCAACGCGTACCCCCGGCTTTTGTCTTGCTCAGGCCTTGATCAGTTCTTTCTTCCGGTCCCGCGAGGACTTCACCAGGCTGGCGACCGTGGCGATGCCCAGCGTGCCCAGGATGACCAGCAGCGACAGCCAGATCGGGATCTCCGGCGCCCAGGACACACCCTCGCCGCCGTTGATGAAGCCCAGCGCGTTGGTGTGCAGCGCCTCGAGGAACAGCTTCACGCCGATGAACGCGAGCACGAACGCCAGCCCGATGTTGAGGTAGACCAGCCGCTCCAGCAGGCCGCCCAGCAGGAAGTACAGCTGGCGGAGGCCCATCAGCGCGAAGACGTTCGCGGTGAAGACCAGGTACGGCTCCTTGGTGATGCCGAAGATGGCCGGGATCGAGTCGAGCGCGAAGATCAGGTCGGTGGTGCCGATCGCGATCATGACGATCAGCATCGGCGTGAACAGCCGCCTGCCCGTCTCGGTGACAACGGTCATCTTGCCGCTGTCGAACGACGAGGAGATCGGCAGCGCGCGCTTGGCCCACCGGATGAGGATGTTCTCCTTGAAGTCCTCCTCGTCGTTCTCACCCTGCTTGATCAGCGTGATGGCCGTGTAGACCAGGAACGCGCCGAAGATGTAGAAGACCCAGGAGAACTGCGAGATCAGCGCGGCGCCGGCGGCGATGAACGCACCGCGCATGACCAGCGCCAGCACGATGCCGATGAGCAGCACCTTCTGCTGGAACTGCCGGGGCACGGCGAAGCGCGCCATGATGATCACGAAGACGAAGAGGTTGTCGACCGAGAGGCTGTACTCGGTCAACCAGCCGGTGTAGAACTCGGCAGCGGGCTGGCCACCCCACACCACCCACACGACCACGCCGAAGGCCAGGGCCAGCGCCACGTAGAAGGCGACCCAGCCACCCGCCTCGCGCATGCTGGGCTCGTGCGGCCGGCGACCGACGATCAGCAGATCAACGGCGAGGACGACGACCAGGGCAACCAGGGTGACGACCCAGACCCAGGTGGAAACGTTCAACGGATACCTCCGGCAGACACGGATCATCGCTGCTCCCCGCCCCGAAAGGAGCGGTGACAGCGACGTGCGACTGTCGGAGGTCTCTTCCGCCGGCGCCCGGTTGGGCGACGACCGCCGGCCCCGGGCTCACCCCGGGGGATGAAAACCGTGTTGACGAGACCGGCGCAGAGGAATACTCCCCTCCTACGCCGCCATTGTGTCGCATCGGCAGCGGGATTCGCACATCACCCCGGCGATCCGTGTCGAGGCTCTCGCCATCTTATCCGCGCCAACCGGACACATCCGTGCGCAGGCTGACGTTTCCGACGCCGTCACGCCCGCTTCGTGCATCCTAGGAGACTAGTCCCCTCGCGGTCCGGGCTGTGGCAGGCTCAGGTCATGATCCTCGAAGTTGCCCTGATCGACGTGTCCCCCGGCCAGGAAGACCAGTTCGCGGCGGCCTACCAGCAGGCCCACCCGATCCTGGCGGGCACGGAGGGCTGCCGCTCGGTGCGCATGACCCGCGGCGTGGAGTCACCGTCGCGTTTCGTCCTGCTGGTGGAGTGGGACTCGGTCGAGGCGCACGAGCAGAACTTCCGCAACACCGAACGCTTCGCCCGGTGGCGGACCCGGATCGGGCCCTACTTCGCCAAGCCTCCGGTGGTCGAGCACTTCACCGACGTCGCGCCGGCCTCGTCCTGAGCCTGCCGGTAGCGCGCACGCCGTCCCCGGTGCGCGAAGCCGAGCTTGCGGTAGAGCCGTACCGCCGGGTTGTCGACATTGACGTCCAGCCAGGCGTGGGTGGCGCCGTCGGCGCGCATGCGCCGCAGGGCCTCCGCGACCAGCGCTCCCCCGAGCCCGCGCCCCCGGGCGCCGGGCGCGACGCCGACCTGCACGATCCAGTCGACCGCCGCGGTGACGAATCCGGCGTCACCCACCTCCGGCAGGGTGGCCAGCACCGACCACCGCGGCCGGAAGTCGTCGTCCTCGGTGACCTCGGCGATCCACTCCGGGGCGGTCCACCCCGGAAAACCGGGCCGCTCCCGGAAGGCAGCTTCGTAAACCCCGTGAAACCGCGGCGCGAGCTCCGCGGACCAGGCGGCAAGCTGCGTGCCGGCCGGCCACTGCGGATCCGGTACGCCGTCAGCCAACTCGATGCGCATGACGTCCTCGGCGAAGACCTGCCGCAGTCCCCGGGCGGCGAAGAGCTCCTCCGCCGGACCGGTCAACGACTCGGTCTCGACGGTGACGGGCTGCTCCTGGCTCAGCCCCCAGGAGAGCAGGTGAGACCCGATCCCCCGGCCCCGGACATCGGGGTCGACGAGCCCGCAGAAGGTGACACCACCGTCCGCGGTCGTGGGCCGGGCGGCACCGGCGGCGACGAGCCGGCCGTCGTGGTCGAGGCCCTGGATCGTGGTGATGCCGGCAGCCCGCCACCGCCGGCGCAGGAAGGCGGGATCGGCGGCCAGCGGAAGCCCACCGTCAGCGGCGAGACAGCGCGCGGCCAGCGACACGAGGGCGTCCTCGTCGTCGAACGGCCGGGGCGCCCAGGTGACGGAGTCCATCGTTGACACCCGCGCCAGCGTAGAGAACGCGGCGCCGGCACCCCACCGAATTCCGGCGGCTATGCCCTGAGGCTCTTCCGCAGAACGGTCGCCGCCATACCGGCCGCTCCGAGTGCCGCGGCTGCGCGTATCCGCCGGGGCCGGCCGGTCGTGGCCGCCGTGGTGGCCAGGCCCCACCCCGAGGCCGCGGCCAGCGGAAGCCACCCACGATCGCTGGCGGCGATGGTCGTGACCACCGCGCCGGAAACCACGAGCACGCCCGCCGCGGAGATCGCGACGGTGCGGGGCGACGTCTGGTCCGCCCCGGCGAGGAGGGCTCCGGCGGCGATGTTCACGGCGCTCGCCAGGACGGTCCAGCCCAGGAGCAGGCCGGTGCTGACCGAAGTCACGGCGGCAGCCCGGCTCGGCGTGGGAACGCTTTTCGAACGGGGGTAGCGGGCGGTCGTGGGAAGGCGCTGCAGCCGTGCGTAGCCGACGGCGGCGCAGGCGGTCGCGGTCGGGAGCAGGATTGGGGTCCACTGGAACCGGTCGCTCTGAGCAGCCAGCGACCACCCGGCATTGACGGCGTAGGCGCCCGCGAGTGGCCACCCGGTCCGCCGGCTGACGGTCCCGTGGCGTTCACCGGGGAGGCACTGGGCCACGGTGGAGGCGACGCAGCCCGCGAAGATCGGCGCCCACACGGCGAAGGCATAGTCGGGTGGTGTGATGGCGGTGTCGTAGCGGCGGGTCTGTTCGCCCTTGCCGAGCAGCGGCCCCAGGATCGGGATCGCCACGAAACCGGCGCAGGCCGCTGCCAGCGCTCCCGATCGCACGTTGTCCTTGGCGGTCTTGTCCATGGGCTACGCCGTCCCCGCTGGAAGTCTGCTAGTAGATAGCTTCGCTACTAAGCGACTGTAGAATGGCGGACGTGTCGGAGCAACCTCGTCGGGGCCCGGAAACCGCGGGCCTGGAAGCCGCCCTGGCGTGGGCAGTGCACCATCTCGCCGTGGCAGCCACGGAGGTCGATGTGGCGACCAGCCGGGAGATGGGTCTCGGGGCGACGGACTACCTGGCGCTCAAATACCTGACGGTCACGGAGGAACCTCCTGGCCCGGTCGAACTCGGGCGGGCCCTCGGCCTGACCTCGGGCGCGGCCACGGGCCTGGTCGACCGGCTCGAGCGGGCCGGCCACGTCCGGCGGAGCCCGCATCCGCAGGACCGCCGGCGGCAGGTTGTCACGGTCACGGCGGAGGCTCAGCACCGGCTGGTGCAGTCGTTGCAGCCCCTGGCCGCCGGCCTCGACCAGCTGGCGGCAACCCTCACCGAGACCCAGCTGCGCCTGGTCGCTGAGACTCTGAGTCACGTCGCGGCCCTGCACCGCAGCCACGCCCGAGCGGTCACAGGAGGCCCGCTCGATCGCTGACGACACGGCGCGCCCGGCCACCGTCAGCGGAGCTGGTCGAGGAGCGTCAGGTTGTCCGCCGCCACCCAGACGCGGGTGATCCAGCCCGTCTCCAGCTCGTAGACCGCGAACTCCCGCGTCGTGATCCTGCGCCCGGTCGGTGCCACCCCCAGGAACTCGCCGCGGTGGGTGCCGGTGTCCGTGAAGTGGGCCGCGATCCGGTCGCCGTCGATCAGCAGGCCGCGGATCTCCCAGCGGTAGTCGGGGAAGGCGCGGACCACCTCACGCAGCCCCGCCACGTACGCCGTCAGGCCCTGCGGCTCGTCGTTGACCTGGACATCCTCGGCCACGAACCCGGACAGGCGATCGAAGGCGTGGGCGTTGCACACCGCGTTGTACTCGCGGTAGAACGCTTCCGCCTCCGATCGCTGCATGTCCTCAGCGCACCCCGGTCATGTCCATGCCGCGGAGCTCCTTCTTCAGCTCCTGGACCTCGTCGCGGATCCGGGCCGCCAGCTCGAACTGCAGCTCGCGGGCCGCGGCCAGCATCTGGTCGTTGAGGTCCTGGATCAGCTGGGCGAGCTCCGCCCGGGCCATGCCCTCGCGGGCCGGCACCGAGCTCGCGCGGGTCTTCGACCGGGTCTCCGGCACCGGGCCCTTGCCGCGCGACATCTGCCGGCCGCCACCGCCGACCATCTGACCGCCGACCGCCGCGTCGGTGTCCTCGGCCTCGCGGTAGATGTCGTCCAGGATGTCGTGGATCTTCTTGCGCAGCGGCTCGGGGCTGATGCCGTTCGCCTTGTTGTGGGCGACCTGCTTCTCCCGGCGACGGTCGGTCTCCTCGATCGCGTCGCGCATGGACGGCGTCATCTTGTCGGCGTACATGTGGACCTCGCCGGAGACGTTACGGGCCGCGCGGCCGATCGTCTGGATCAGCGAGCGGCCACTGCGCAGGAAGCCCTCCTTGTCCGCGTCGAGGATCGCCACCAGCGACACCTCGGGCAGGTCGAGGCCCTCGCGGAGCAGGTTGATGCCGACCAGCACGTCGTAGTCGCCCTTGCGCAGCTCCTTGAGCAGCTCGACGCGGCGCAGCGTGTCGACCTCGGAGTGCAGGTAGCGGACCCGGATGCCGTTCTCCAGCAGATAGTCGGTGAGGTCCTCGGCCATCTTCTTGGTCAGCGTGGTGACCAGGACCCGCTCGTCCTTCTCGGTGCGCAGCTTGATCTCGTGCATCAGGTCGTCGATCTGGCCCTTGGTCGGCTTCACCACCACCTGCGGGTCGACCAGGCCGGTCGGCCGGATGATCTGCTCGACGAACTCGCCCTGGGCCTGGGTCATCTCCCACGGGCCGGGGGTGGCGGACAGGAACACCATCTGCCCGACCCGCTCGAGGAACTCGTCGAAGCGCAGCGGCCGGTTGTCGGCGGCGCTGGGCAGCCGGAAGCCGTGCTCGATCAGGATGCGCTTGCGGGAGGCGTCGCCCTCGTACATGCCGCCGATCTGCGGGATCGTCACGTGCGACTCGTCGATGACGGTGAGGTAGTCGTCCGGGAAGTAGTCCAGCAGAGTGTGCGACGGCTCGCCGGGCGACCGGCCGTCCATGTGCATCGAGTAGTTCTCGATACCGTTGCAGAAGCCGACCTGGCGCATCATCTCGATGTCGTAGGTCGTGCGCATCCGCAGCCGCTGCGACTCCAGCAGCTTGCCCTGGCGCTCCAGCTCGGCGAGCCGCTCGGCCAGCTCGGCCTCGATGTCACGGATCGCCCGCTCCATCCGCTCCGGGCCGGCTGCGTAGTGCGTCGCCGGGAAGATGATCAGCTCGTCGACCTCGCGGACGATGTCGCCGGTCAGCGGGTGCAGGTAGTAGAGCTTCTCGATCTCGTCGCCGAACAGCTCGACGCGGACGGCCAGCTCCTCGTAGGCCGGGATGATCTCCAGGGTGTCCCCGCGGACCCGGAAGGTGCCCCGCTGGAAAGCCATGTCGTTGCGGGCGTACCGGATGTCGACCAGGCGGCGCAGCAGCTTGTCGCGGTCCCACTCCTGGCCGACCTTGATCTTGACCGCCTGCTCGACGTACTCCTGCGGGGTGCCCAGGCCGTAGATCGCGCTCACCGTCGCCACCACGATCACGTCGCGCCGGGTGAGCAGCGACATGGTGGCCGAGTGCCGCAGCCGCTCGACCTCCTCGTTGACCGACGAGTCCTTCTCGATGTAGGTGTCGGACTGCGCGATGTACGCCTCGGGCTGGTAGTAGTCGTAGTAACTGACGAAGTACTCGACCGCGTTGTGGGGCATCAGCTCGCGGAACTCCTTGGCGAGCTGGGCGCACAGGGTCTTGTTGGGGGCCATCACCAGCGCCGGCCGCTGCAGCTTCTCGATGAGCCAGGCGGTGGTGGCGCTCTTGCCGGTGCCGGTCGCGCCGAGCAGCACCGTGTTGCGGTCGCCGCGGCGCACCCGGCGCTCCAGCTCGGCGATGGCCGTGGGCTGGTCACCGGCGGGTTTGTAGTCGCTGACGACCTCGAAGCGGCCGTCGAGTCGTGGGATGTCGAGCGCCATGCAGACCACCGTACGTCGCGGGTGTGACAAGTTTCCGCGCGCGCCGGGTGACCCTGTTCGCAGAGTGCACATTCGGCCCCGCGGAACGGCATTGTCCTGCGTTCACCTGCGGCTATACGGTGATCGGGTAGGCCGCTCGCGGCGGCCGTCCGGCCCCGGCACGGCACCATCACACGGTGCTCCCGGGCCGGCCCGCGGATAGCTGCCCCGGCTCCGTCCGGCGCGCGCATCCGCGATGGTCGCGCACCTGCGCGAACCGGCCGCCGCGAGCGCCCCTTACCGTCCCGCTGTTCCCGTCAGGACCTCGGTGGCTGCCAGCCGCTCGCCTGGGCCCACGCGTCAGCTGCGGCCGCCTCCGCGTCGAACCAGGGCTCCTTCGCCTCCGCGTAGCCCTCCACATCGCGGTGCTGCGCCATCCACTGCCGCTTGGCCTCGGCGTAAGCGTCCCGGGCCTCCGGCACCGCCCGCAGGTGGTCGCGCATGAGCAGCGCGAAACGCCAGCCCGGCGAGCCCGTCACCCGCACGTGCAGGTTGACCGGCCGTCCCGGGTCGGCGCTGCCGTGCAGCCGCTTCGGCCAGGTCCGGCCGGGCCGGCCGCGGGCGTTGTCGTACCAGTCGCCGGCCCGGCGGGGCAGGCCCGCGGCCTCGAGCGCCCCGGCGAGCCGGTCGGCCTCGGCCAGGGTCGGCACGGCCAGCATGAGATCCAGCAGGTCCTTGGCCGGCAGGCCGGGCACGGCCGTGGACCCGATGTGCGCGACGTCGGCGTCGCCGCCGAGCTGCGGCGCCAGGGCGTGCCGGATCCGGTCGATCACCCGCTGCGCCTGCCGGGGCCAGGTCGGATCCGGGGGTACGACACGGAGCACGTCATCGGCCGGGGCATGGCGGCCGAGTCGCAGATTCTTCTCGTACGGGCGCAGCCGGTCCTGCCACAGGCGCTCGACCCGCGTGTCCAGCTCGTCGAGACCACCGTCGTTGCTGAGCACGACGTCAGCCGCGTCGCGCCGGACGGCGTCCTCGGCCTGTGCGGCGATCCGGGCCTCCGCCTGCTCAGCGCTCATCCCCCGGGTCTCGACCAGCCGCCGGACCCGCGTGGCCCGGTCCGCGTCGACCACGACAACCAGGTGGTACGACGCCGCCAGCCCGGTCTCGACCAGCAGCGGGACGTCGTTGACCACGATCGCGTCCGGAGCGGCGGCCGCGGTCAGTTCCGCCGTACGCGCGCGTACCCGGGGATGGATGATGCTCTCGAGCCGGCGCCGGGCCGCTTCGTCGCCGAAGACCCGCGCGCCCAGCGCGGGCCGGTCGAGCTCGCCGTCCGGGCCGAGCACCGCCGGACCGAAGGCCTCGACGACCGCGGCGTGGCCGTCCGTGCCGGCCGCGACCACCTCACGCGCCAGCCGGTCGGCGTCGATGAGCACCGCGCCGCGGGCGACCAGGCGCTGGGCGGCGGCGCTCTTGCCCGCGCCGATTCCTCCGGTGAGACCGACCTTCAACACCGGGCAAGTATGCCGAAGGGCCGCCCGCGACCGAAATCGCGGACGGCCCTTCGGACCGGTCAACTAGCTAGCGAGCCAGGCGCTGAACCTCAGGCCTTGCCGCCGGCGAGCTTCTCGCGCAGAGCGGCGAGCGCCTCGTCGGTGGCCAGCGTGCCCGCCGGCTCCTCCGCCGCACGCGCCGGGCCCGCGGTGGAGCTCGTCGACGTGGAGGAGGTGGAGGACGTGGACGACGAGGTGGTCACGCCACCGGCCGGAGCCGGGTTGAGCGCGGCCTCGGCGTCGGCCTCGCGGGACGCCTGCACCTGCTTGGTGTGGGCCTCCCAGCGCTCGCGAGCGTCGGCGTACTGCTTCTCCCACGCCTCGCGCTGCTTGTCGAAGCCCTCGAGCCACTCACCCGTCTCGGGGTCGAAGCCCTCCGGGTAGATGTAGTTGCCCTCGTTGTCGTACGTCGCCGCCATGCCGTAGAGGGTCGGGTCGAAGTGCTCCTCGCCCTCGACGAAGTTCTCGTTGGCCTGCTTGAGCGACAGCGAGATCCGGCGACGCTCGAGGTCGATGTCGATGACCTTGACCATGACGTCGGAGCCCACCTGGACGACCTGCTCGGGCAGCTCGACGTGCCGCTCGGCCAGCTCGGAGATGTGCACCAGGCCCTCGATGCCGTCGTCCACGCGGACGAACGCACCGAACGGAACCAGCTTGGTGACCTTGCCCGGCACGATCTGGTTGATCGCGTGGGTGCGGGCGAACTGGCGCCACGGGTCTTCCTGGGTCGCCTTCAGCGACAGCGAGACGCGCTCGCGGTCCAGGTCGACGTCGAGCACCTCGACCTCGACCTCCTGGCCGACCTCGACGACCTCGGACGGGTGGTCGATGTGCTTCCAGGAGAGCTCGGAGACGTGCACGAGGCCGTCCACGCCACCCAGGTCCACGAAGGCACCGAAGTTGACGATGGAGGACACGACGCCCTTGCGGACCTGGCCCTTCTGCAGCTTGTTGAGGAACTCGGTGCGAACCTCGGACTGCGTCTGCTCCAGCCAGGCACGGCGGGACAGGACCACGTTGTTGCGGTTCTTGTCCAGCTCGATGATCTTGGCTTCGAGCTCACGACCCACGTACGGCTGCAGGTCGCGCACACGGCGCATCTCGACCAGCGAGGCCGGGAGGAAGCCGCGGAGGCCGATGTCGAGGATGAGGCCGCCCTTGACGACCTCGATGACGGAGCCGCGCACGACGCCGTCGTCCTCCTTGATCTTCTCGATCGTGCCCCACGCGCGCTCGTACTGCGCACGCTTCTTCGAGAGGATCAGGCGACCTTCCTTGTCCTCCTTGGTGAGGACGAGGGCTTCGATGTGGTCACCGACCGACACCACTTCCGCGGGGTCCACGTCGTGCTTGATCGACAACTCGCGCGAGGGGATGACACCCTCGGTCTTGTAGCCGATGTCGAGCAGGACCTCGTCCCGATCGACCTTGACGACGGTGCCTTCGACAATGTCGCCGTCGTTGAAGTACTTGATGGTCTCGTCGATGGCTGCGAGGAATGCTTCCTCCGAGCCGAGATCGTCGACGGTGACCTTGTTGGCGCTCGAGGTGGCCTCGATGCTGCTCGTCATGTGGACTGTTGCTCCGAACGGATGGTGTCGTGGTGTCTCTCTCGCCCTCACGGAACTGACGGCGGACACAGCACGAACATCCGGTGATCACGACAACTGGAGTCAGATCAAGCGAGCAGGATCATGCTGGGACCGACGACTTGCGGAACCTGCTCCCTGCCGAGGCACACGATCCGCGAGTGCATCGACTAGCTTACCGTGCGCATTACCACAGGTTGCAAGGCCTCCTGATGACCGAGGCACATTGTTCCCGCGGAACAGGTTTGAGCGGCCGTTTTAGGGTGTTTTGAGCACTCAGGAAGCGGTCCGGAAGCCTCGGACGGGAAGTGTCGTACGGTCCCCGTACCGTTTGGGCGTGATCGAAGCGCAACCAACCGCCGTCGCCGGCACCCTGCGCCGGGCGGTGACCGACGACGAGAGCCGGGTCGCCAGCCGGCACTGGTGGGATCTGGACGCGGACGACTACCAGGACGAGCACGGGCGGTTCCTGGGCGACGTGGATTTCGTCTGGTGCCCGGAGGGGTTGCGCGAGGCGGACGCCCGCCTGCTCGGCGAGGTCCGCGGCCGACGGATCCTGGAGCTGGGCGCGGGAGCGGCGGCCGGCGCCCGCTGGCTCGACGGCCAGGGCGCCGACGCGGTCGCGCTGGACCTGTCGGCGGGCATGCTGCGGCACGCGCGGGAGGCGGCCGAGCGCTCGGGGGTACGGGTGCCGCTGGTCCAGGCGGACGCGCTGGCCCTGCCGTTCGCGACGTCCTCGTTCGACGTGGTCTGCACGGCGTTCGGCGCGATCCCGTTCGTGGCCGACTCGGGCGCGGTGATGCGCGAGGTGGCCCGGGTGCTGAAGCCGGGCGGAAAATGGGTGTTCTCGCTCACTCACCCGATGCGCTGGATCTTCCTCGACGAGCCGGGCGAGGACGGCCTGCTGGCGGTGCACCCGTATTTCGACCGCCGCCCGTACGTGGAGCAGGACGCCGACGGCACGCCCACCTACGTCGAGCAGCACCGGACCCTGGGCGACCGGATCCGCGAGCTGGTCGCGGCGGGCTTCGCGCTGACCGACCTCATCGAGCCGGAGTGGCCGGAGGGCCACGAGCAGATCTGGGGCCAGTGGAGCCCCCTGCGCGGCCGGCTGTTCCCGGGCACCGCCATCTTCGTGAGTTACTTGCCTTCCTAGCCGGGTATCTGCAGCTCATGGCACATGACGAGGACCTGGGCAAGGGCGACCACGTGTCGTGGAGCAGCCACGGCCAGAAGGTCGAGGGCACCGTCGAGCAGAAGATCACCAAGCGCACGGAAGCAGCGGGCCGCACGGTGGACGCGTCGAAGGAAGACCCGCAGTACAAGGTCAAGAGCGACAAGACGGGCCGCGAGGCAGTGCACAAGCCGGGGGCGCTGCACCGTGACTGACGTGTACGAGGACTTCCGCGCGGCGGTGAACATGACGGCCGGCGAGCTGGAGAAGTGGCTGAAGACGGAGCAGTCCCGCGAGGTCGGCCAGAAGAAGTCGGAGAACGCGGAATCCGTGGGCCACGACTCGGGCCGGAAGATCATCAAGCTGCTGCACACCCGCAAGGGCGACCTGACGGAGGAGGACGAGGCCCACATGCGCAAGGTGACGGGCTACGTCCACCGGCACCTGGCCCAGCGCCCGAACGGCGACGTCAAGGAGACCAAGTGGCGGTATTCCCTGATGAACTGGGGCCACGATCCGCTGAAGAAGTAGAACCCGGGGTCGGCGTCCGCGATCAGGCACCGATCGGGGCGATGCTGTCTCACACGCCCGCCGGGTCGTGGACAACCCGCGACGGGGAGTTTGCCGCCGTCGCCACTACCAGCGCGCCCCGGCATCGAGCCCGCGCGGTCCGGGCGGCCGGCTGCGGCGCAGGGGGGCTTTCCATCGGGGCCGCTGCGCAGGGGACGAGGGCGCCTCGACTGAGACGCGACCGGCACCTGCTGACGGACCCGGAGTCACTCCGAACCGAGAGTTGCGACCGAGGTCAGATGCCGGCGGTGACGGAGCTGACGTCCAGCAGACCGGCCAGGAGGGCGAGCGCGGCCGGCACTAGGCGGTAATAGACCCACGTGCCGCGGCGGTCGCTGTCGACCAGGCCGGCTTCGCGCAGGACCTTGAGGTGGTGGGAGATGGTCGGGCCGGTGAGCTGGAACGAGCCGGTGAGGTCGCAGACGCACACCTCTCCCCCGCCGGCGGACGCGATCATCGACAGCAGCCGCAGCCGCACCGGGTCGCCGAGCGCCTTGAACATCGGGGCGAAGGCGTGTGCCTGATCGGCGTCGAGCGGCCGCCGGACCACGGGCGCCCAGGCACTGGACGATGTCATCTCGGTCGAAGAACTCGGCATGGGCTCACCCTTGCAAACCGAAGCAAGTCTCGGATTACAAGATCCATTCCACGACTCCGGACGGCCAGGGACCCGTAGCGCAAAGCCAGAATGCATGGCGCAGCAACGGTTCGGCTGGGCTATCGATGCCGGAGCCTCGCTGATCACCCACCTACGGAATCCGAGGTGGACAGTGCAGCTGAGGCCTCCGAAGGCATCGAAGGTGACCTCTCGCGCCGAAGAAACCGCCCGAACGGGCAACCGCACTCCCAGCGTCAGCGGCGTGGCCTGAGTCACTAACCACGTCGATGTCGGCGATGCGGAACGTCCGGACGGGCAGCGCCGCGCCGTTGCGGCCGCCGAGCATGAACGCCGGCCAGGGAATTCCGGATTCGCCGGCCGGCCCACGAGACGCACAGGGCAAGCGCCGGCAACCAACCGCGCAATCTCGACCGAGCCGGCATCGCCGCCCACGAGCCGTGGCGCGATGCGCCATGAGAAGGCAGCTCCGCCGCCCGAGGACCGCGGTCGGCGACGTGGCGCAGACCGGGCTACGGGCAAGCGGCAAGCGGCGAGCGGCAGGCGGCGGCAGCGGGCGGCGGGGGTCGGGCAGCGGGCAGCGGGCAGCGGGGGGTCGGGCAGCGGGCAGCGGGGGGTCGGGCAGCGGGCGGCGGGCAGCGGGCGGCGGGCAGCGGGCGGCGGGCAGCGGGGGTCGGGCAGCGGGCGGCGGGCAGCGGGCGGCGGACGGCGGACCGGATCGGGACAAGCACAGGGCGGGACGCCACACGGACAGAGGCCAAGGCGTCCCGGACCGCTGATCGCGAGCCGGGCGAGGATGAACAGGCCAGCATCACGCTGACTCAGCACGCCGCGTGCAATGCGGCGTCCGAGTCCGGCGCAGAGGCGTCCAGGAGCGCCAGCAATCCATCAGCGGTTGAGCATCAGGTTGGCGATCTCCACAGGTCAGCCGACTTGTTTCCGAGTGCTCAATAGTTGCCGTGCTGGAAACTAGTTCGTATAGTTGCCGGTATGGAAAATATTGAGCGGAGGCCCAGCCCGGCTGAAGCCCGGGAGGCGCTCGCGAGCGTGGCGCGCGCGCAGAAGGCCGTGCGGGACACGCCCTGGCCGACCTGGCTCTACCCGGTCAACGCCGCCCTGATCGCCGGCATGGCGTTGACGTCCCTGCTCCCCCAGCATCGCAGCGCCGCCCTGCTCGCCGTCGCTTTGAGCATCGTCGGCGTCAACGTCACGGCCGGATACCGGATGGGAGCGCCGTGGGCCCTGCCCACCCGGCGGGCCTTTCTCGCCGCGGTCGCCGCCTCGACCCTCTGTGTCGTCGCCGCGGTTGCCATCGCCGATGTCGTCGAGCCGGCCTGGCCGGTTGTCGTCCTCGCGGTCGCCGCCGCCGTTATTTACCTCGCCGGGGGCGTGGCCCATCGCGCATCGACGGGGCGGCCCCGGTGACCGACGAGCTCGACCCGGTCATCCACCCGACCCATCGGCTGCGGATCTGCGCGATGCTCGCCGCGGGCACCACGCTGGAGCTGTCGGTGATCAAGGACAATCTCGATCTGAGCCCGTCCGCCCTGAGCAAACAGGTCGCCGCGCTGGTCGACGCCGGGTACGTCAAGCAGGAACGCCTCGGCGCCGACTCGCGCCGCGTGTGGCTGTCGCTGACCCGTCAAGGCACCAGGGCGTACCGGGGGCACGTCGCCGCGCTGCAGAAGATCGTCAGTGCAACCACGGTGCCGCCGGACGACTCGCACCGCTGAGCGGCCGAGGTGACCCGTCAGTGGTCGGCGCCGTTCCAGTCCTGGCCGACTCCGACCGAGACCTCCAGCGGCACGGACAGCGGATACGCCTCGCCCATCTCGCGCCGCACCAACGCCTCCAGCGCCTCCCGCTCGCCCGGCGCCACGTCGAAGACGAGCTCGTCGTGGACCTGCAGGAGCATGCGGGAGCGGAGGTCCGCCGAGCGCAGCGCGGCGTCGACCCGGAGCATCGCGACCTTGATGATGTCGGCGGCCGAGCCCTGGATCGGGGCGTTCAGGGCCATGCGTTCGGCCATGTCGCGGCGCTGGCGGTTGTCGCTGCTCAGGTCGGGCAGGTAGCGGCGGCGGCCGAGGATCGTGGCCGTGTAGCCGTCCTGGACCGCGCGGCGGACCACCGTCTGGAGGTAGTCGCGGACACCGCCGAAGCGCTGGAAGTACTCCTCCATCAGGGTGCGGGCCTCGTCGGTCGAGATGGTGAGCTGGTTCGACAGGCCGAAGGCGCTCAGGCCGTACGCCAGGCCGTAGTTCATCGCCTTGATCTTGCGGCGCTGGTCGGGGACCACCTCCTCGACCGGGACGTGGAAGACCGACGAGGCGGTGGCCGCGTGGAAGTCGGCGCCCGAGTTGAAGGCCGCGATCAGGGCCTCGTCCTTGGACAGGTGGGCCATGATGCGCATCTCGATCTGGCTGTAGTCGGCCGTCATCAGCGACTCGAAGCCCTCGCCGACCACGAACGCGCGGCGGATGCGGCGGCCCTCCTGGGTGCGGATCGGGATGTTCTGCAGGTTCGGATCCGTGGAGGACAGCCGGCCGGTCGCCGCGACCGTCTGGTTGAACGTCGTGTGGATGCGGCCGTCGTCGGAGACCGACTTGAGCAGGCCGTCCACTGTCGACTTCAGCTTGGCCACGTCGCGGTGGCGCAGCAGGTGCTCCAGGACGGGGTCGCCGGTCTGCGCGAACAGGCTCTGGAGTGCGTCCGCGTCCGTGGTGTAGCCGGACTTGATCTTCTTGGTCTTGGGCAGCCCGCGCTCGGTGAACAGGATCTCCTGCAGCTGCTTGGGTGAGCCCAGGTTGAACTCGCGGCCGACCACCTCGTGGGCCGCCTGCTGGGCCGCCTTCACCTCCGCGGCGAAGTGCGCCTCCAGCTCCGAGAGGTATTCCGTGTCGGCGGCGATGCCCACGTGCTCCATCTCGCCCAGCACGATCGCCAGCGGCTGCTCCACCTCGGCCAGCAGGCGCTGCGAGGCGCCGTCGTCGCGGGACAGCTCCTCGGTGATCGTGTCGGCCAGGTCGAGGGTGGCGCGGGCGCGGAGCATGACGTTCTGCTCCGCCGTGCCCTCGTCGTCGCCGAGGCCGTCCAGGGTCAGCTGGCCGGTCTCCGGGGCGTCGACGCGCAGCTCGCGCTTGAGATAGCGCAGCGCCAGGTCGGTCAGGTCGTAGGCGCGCTGGTCGGGCTTGGCGAGATACGCCGCCAGGGCGGTGTCGACGCGGACGCCGGCCAGGGCCCAGCCGTGCGCCCGGAAGGCGAGCATGGCCGGCTTGGCCTCGTGGACGACCTTGGGCCGGTCGGGGTCGGCCAGCCACGCGGCGACCGCCTGCTCGTCGCTCTCGTCCAGGGTCGCCGGGTCGAACCAGGCCGCCGGGCCGTCGCCGGTGGCGATCGCGATGCCGGTCAGCTCGCCGGTGCCGCGACCGAAACGGCCGCTGACGGCGACACCGACGGGCGCCTCCCGGGCGTGCTCAGCCAGCCAGCCGCCGACCTGGCCGGCGGCCAGGACCGTGCCGGAGAGGTCGAAGCCGGACTCCGCCTCGGGCTCGACGGCGTCGAGGTACGAGTACAGCCGCTCGCGCAGCACCCGGAACTCCAGCGCGTCGAAGACCTGGTGCACGGCCTCGCGGTCCCAGCCCTGCCACTTGACGTCCTCGGGGCGCAGCGGCAGCTCCAGGTCGCAGACCAGCCCGTTGAGCTCGTAGTTGCGCATGACGTCGGCCAGGTGGGCGCGCAGGTTCTCCCCCGCCTTGCCCTTGATCTCGTCGACGTGCGCGATGATGCCGTCGAGGCCGCCGTACTGGTTGATCCACTTGGCCGCGGTCTTGTCGCCCACGCCGGGCACGCCGGGCAGGTTGTCGCTGGTCTCGCCGACCAGGGCGGCCTTGTCGCGGTAGAGGTGCGGGGGCACGCCGTACTTGGCCTCGATGGCCTCGGGGGTCATCCGCCAGACCTCGGAGACGCCGCGGACCGGGTAGAGGATCGTGACGTGCTCGCCGGCCAGCTGGAACGCGTCCCGGTCGCCGGTGGAGATGACGACCTCCATGCCGGCGTCACGGGCCTGGCAGGCCAGCGTGCCGATGACGTCGTCGGCCTCGTAGCCGGGTTTCTCCACCACCGGGATGCGCAGCGCCTCGAGGATCTCCTTGACCAGGCTGACCTGGCCCTGGAAGGGCTGCGGGGTCTCGGCGCGGCCGGCCTTGTAGTCGGCGTACTTCTCGGTGCGGAACGACACCCGGGAGACGTCGAAGGCGACCACGATGTGCGTGGGCTTCTCGTCCCGCAGCATGTTGATCAGCATCGACGTGAAGCCGAAGACGGCGTTGGTCGGCTGGCCCGTCTGCGTCGAGAAGTTCTCCACCGGCAGGGCGAAGAAGGCGCGATAGGCCAGCGAGTGCCCATCGAGCAGCAGCAAGCGGGGGGTCTGGGCGTCGTTACTCACGTCGCAGAACTCTAGTCTCGCCGTACGACAAGAACCGGGACCGCCCCGCCTGCTTCACAGCACCTTGCTGAGGAATGCCTTGGTTCGTTCCTGTTGCGGATTGCCGATGACCTCGCGCGGAGGTCCCTGCTCGACCACGACGCCGCCGTCCATGAAGATCAGCGAGTCACCGACCTCGCGGGCGAAGCCGATCTCGTGGGTGACCACGATCATGGTCATGCCGTCGCGGGCCAGGTCCTTCATCACGTCCAGGACCTCGCCGACCAGCTCGGGGTCGAGCGCGCTGGTGGGCTCGTCGAAGAGCATCAGCTTGGGCCGCATGGCCAGCGCCCGGGCGATCGCGACCCGCTGCTGCTGGCCGCCGGAGAGCTGAGCGGGGTAGCTGTCCTTCTTCTCGCCCAGGCCGACCCGGTCGAGAAGAGCGACCGCGCGGTCGCGGACCTCGCTCTTGCTCTCCCGCTTGACCCGGCACGGCGCCTCCATGACGTTCTGCAGCACCGTCATGTGCGGGAAGAGGTTGAACCGCTGGAACACCATGCCGATGGCCCGGCGCTGCGCGGCGACCTCCCTCTCCTTGAGCTCGTGCAGCTTGCCGCCGCGCTCGCGGTAGCCGATCAGGTCGCCGTCGACGAAGATCCGGCCGGCGTTGATCTTCTCCAGGTGGTTGATGCAGCGCAGGAACGTCGACTTGCCCGAACCGGAGGGGCCGAGCACACAGGACACCTCGCCCTGCTTGACCACCAGGTCGATGCCCTTGAGCACTTCCAGGGAGCCGAACGACTTGTGCACGTTGTCCGCGCGGACCATCTCGTCCGTCATGCTCCCGCTCCTCCCGGACCCGACGTGGGCACCGCACCGCCACCCTGCTCGGCCGACAGGCCGCTGAGCCGCATCCGGGCCTTGCCGGCCGTGCCGTAACCGCGGCTGAAGTGCCGCTCGACGAAGAACTGCACCACCATCAGCACGCTGCAGATGATCAGATACCAGAGGCACGCCGCGATCAGCACGGGCAGCACGATGAACGTGCGCGAGCTGATCGCCTGTAACTGGAAGAAGAGCTCGAACGACACCGGTACGAACGCCACCAGCGACGTGTCCTTGACCATCGCGATCGTCTCGTTGCCGGTCGGCGGGACGATCACCCGCATCGCCTGCGGCAGCACGATCCGCCGCAGCACCTGCCCGCGCGCCAGGCCCAGCGCGGCGGCCGCCTCGGACTGGCCCTCGTCCACGGACTGGATGCCGGCCCGGACGATCTCGGCCATGTACGCCGCCTCGGACAACCCGAGCGCCAGGGCGCCGGCCAGGAAGCCGGAGAGCAGGTCGGTGGCCTTGATGCTGTAGAACTGCGCGTTCAGGTCGTGAATGCCGAACAGGTTGCCGATCTGCCGGTCGAACGGCAGCCCGAGGCCGATCCGCTCCCACAGGATGCCCAGGTTGCCGAAGAGGATCGCCAGCACCAGCCGGGGCACCGCCCGGAACACCCAGGTGTAGACGAACGCGACCCCGGACAGCACCGGGTTCGTGGACAACCGCATGATCGCCAGCACGATGCCCAGCCCGACACCGATCAGCATCGCCACCACGGTCAGCAACAGCGTGCCGCGCAGGCCCTCCAGCACCGGGCCGGTGAACATGGCGCCCCGCTTGCCCTCGCCCATGGTGACGAAGATGAAGCGCCAGTTGAACCGGTCGTTGGTGAGGACCAGGTGCAGGAACATGGCGGCGAGCACGGCCAGGACCGCGATCGCCACCCAGCGTCCGGGATGCCGGACGGGCACGGCCTTGATGGCCTCGGGTCGTGCCCGTCCGGACTGTGTCTCCGTCGTCATTGCGCGGGTCAGGAGACCTGCGGGTTGACGGCTGGATCGGTGATGCCGCCGGCCTCGACGCCCCACTTGCTGAGGATCGTCTTGTACGTGCCGTCGGCGATCAGGGCCTCCAGCGCGGCCTCGATCGCGGCACCGAACTCGGCCTGCGCCTTCGGCAGGACGTAGCCGTACGGCGCCGAGTCGTAGATCTCGCCGACCAGGGCCAGCTGGCCGTTGGTCTGCTTCACCGCGTACGCGCCGATCGGCGAGTCCGCCAGCATGGCCTCGTCCTTGCCCGAGACGACCGCGTTGGTCGCGTCGGCCTGGGACTGGTACTGGTCGATCGTGATCTTCGGCTTGCCGGCGTCGGTGCACTTCTTCGACCGCGCGGTGATGTCGTCGAGCTGCACGGTGCCGACCTGCACGGCGACCTTCTTGCCGCAGGCGTCGTCCGGGTTGATCGTCGCCCCGGCCTTGGCCGCCCACTGCGTGCCGGCGTTGAAGTAGGACACCATGGTGGCCTCCTTCATCCGCTCGGCGTTGACGGTGAACGAGGACACCCCGACGGTGTACTTGCCGGACGTCACGCCCGGGATGATCGCGTCGAACTTGGACGACTGCCACTCGGTGGTCAGGCCCAGCTTCTGCGCCACCGCGTTGAACAGATCCACGTCGAAGCCGATGACCGTCTTGCCGTCGGCGTCCAGGAACTCGTTCGGCGCGTACGTGGAGTCCGTACCGATGGTGAGCTTGCCGGCCGCCTTGATCTCGGCCGGGACCTTGTCGGCCAGCGAGGTGTCGGCGGAAGCCGACGGCACCGGAGCGCCCGACCCGGTGCCCGGGTCAGCCGTCTCCTCGCCGCAGGCGGTCAGGGACAGGGTCATCGCGAACGCGGCGGTCAGGCCCACGAACGCGCGCCGCATGGGGGTGGTGCGGAACATCGTCGTCAACTCCTCAATGGTGTTCGAGTTGCCTCGGATAACGAAGTTTCCTCGTTTTTCCGCTGCGGGTTGGCTCAAGCGACGCCGAGGTAGGCGTCCTTGACCGAGGGGTCGGTCAGCAGTTCGGCGCCGGTACCCGACTTGACGATCTCGCCGGTTTCCAGCACGTACGCCCGGTGTGCCCGGGACAGCGCCTGCTGGGCGTTCTGCTCAACCAGGAGCACGGTCGTGCCCTGCTGATTGATCTCCACGACGATGTCGAAGATCTGCTGGATGAGCATGGGCGCCAGGCCCATCGACGGCTCGTCGAGCAGCAGCAGCTTCGGCCGGCTCATCAGCGCCCGGCCGACCGCCAGCATCTGCTGCTCACCACCGGACATCGTGCCACCGACCTGCTTCTCGCGCTCCTTGAGCCGCGGGAACAGGGTGAACACCCGGTCCAGATCCTCGTTGATCTCGGCGCGGTTGCGCCGCGTGTAAGCGCCCATCTCCAGGTTCTCCCGCACCGACATGCCGGGGAAGATGCCACGGCCCTCGGGCGACTGCGAGACACCCCGCACGACCCGCAGGTCCGCGCGGAGCTTGGTGATGTCCTCGCCGTTGAAGTGGATCGTCCCCTGGGCGACCGGGCGCAGCCCGGAGATGGCCCGCATGGTCGTCGACTTCCCGGCGCCGTTCGCGCCGATCAGGGCGACGATCTCGCCCTCGCCGACGGCCAGGCTGATGCCGTGCAGGGCCTGGATGCGCCCGTACAGCAGCGTGACGTCCTTCAGCTCAAGCAGCATCGGCCGGCACTCCCAGGTAAGCGGCGATCACGGCCGGGTTGTCCCGCACCTCGGCGGGAGTCCCCTCGGCGATCTTCTTGCCGAACTCCAGCACCACGATCCGGTCGGTCACACCCATGACCAGGCGCATGTCGTGCTCGATGAGCAGCACCGTCACGCCGCTGTCCCGGATCTTGCGGATCAGCGCGAGCAGCTGGGTCTTCTCCGCCGGGTTGAAGCCGGCGGCCGGCTCGTCCAGGCACAGCAGCGTCGGGTTGGTCGCCAGGGCCCGGGCGATCTCCAGGCGCCGCTGCTCGCCGTACGACAGGTTGCGCGCGACGTCGCCGGCGCGGTGCTCGATGCCGACGAAGCGCAGCAGCTGGTACGACCGGTCCCGGCCCGTGCGTTCCTCGCGGTGGTGCCGGGGCAGCCGGAACAACGCGGCGATCACGCTGGTCTTGTGGTGGGCGTCCGCACCCACCATCACGTTCTCCAGCGCGGTCATCTCCGGGAACAGCCGCACGTTCTGGAACGTGCGGGCGATCCCGCCGCGGGTGATCTCGTGCTTCTTCTTGCCGATGATCGACTGACCCTGGAACCGGATGCCACCGCTGGTCGGGCGGTAGACCCCGGTCATGACGTTGAAGCAGGTGGTCTTGCCGGCCCCGTTCGGGCCGATCAGACCGAAGATCTCGCCCTTGCGCAGGCTGAAGCTGACCTCATTGAGCGCGACGACACCACCGAAGCGCAAGGTCACGTTGTCGACCTCGAGCAGGACGTCGCCGATGGGCTTCACCGGCGGCTGGTCCGTGGCCGTCCCGCCGACGGGCGCGGCCTGGTCGACGGGACGCGCGTTGGCCTCGTCGGCCTCACCCGGCGTCTCGATATGCGGCTCACTCAATGGGAGCCACCTCCTTCTCGCGGTCCTTGAGTTCCATCGCACGGCGCCGGCTCGGGATCAGCCCCTGCGGGCGGAAGATCATGATGGCGATGATCACCGCACCGAAGATGGCGAACCGGAAGCCGAACAGGTCGGTCCCCCAGATCGGGTCCTCGATGCCCCGGAGCCGGTCCGGGATGTACGAGATCAGCGCGCCGCCCAGGATCGCCCCGGCGATGTTGCCGGAACCACCCATGACCACGCCCGCCAGCACCAGGATGGAGAACTGCAGGATGAACGTCTGCGAGTTCATGAAGCCCTGCTGGCCGGCGAACATCACGCCGCCCAGACCACCGATGAACGCGCCGATGGCGAACGCCCACAGCTTGTACTTGATCGTCCGCACGCCCATGATCTCGGCGGCTTCCTGATCCTCGCGGATCGCCAGCCAGGACCGGCCGACCCGGCTGTTGTCCAGGTTACGCACCCCGAAGATGACCAGGATGATGACGGCCAGGCCGAGCCAGTAGTACGGCACCGCGTCGGCCACACCGAAGATCGGCTTGCCGTCGGAGAACTCACCCGGCGGGTGCGGGATGTCCGAGAAGCCCCGGTCACCACGCAGCGTCTCGGTGCTCGTCGCCACGATGCGGATGATCTCCGCGAAGCCCAGCGTCACGATGGCCAGGTAGTCGCCCCGCAGCCGCAGGGTCGGGTAACCCAGCACCAGACCGGAGATCATCGCGACCGTAAGACCGATCGGCACGGCGGCCAGCCAGCCCCATTCGGTCCGCAGCACGCTGTCCGGCGAGGCCAGCAGCGCGACCGTGTAGGCGCCGACGGCGAAGAAGCCGACGTATCCCAGGTCGAGCAGACCGGCGAATCCGACCACCACGTTCAGGCCCAGGGCCAGCAGCACGTAGTAGGACATGTTGAACAGCGCACTCGGCCAGTCGATGCCCTGCGTGACGATCTGCGGGCCGATCAGCGGGACCTCGCCCACGTACGGCAGCAGGAACGCCAGCGCGGCGAAGACCACGCCCAGCACGATCCGGACCGGCTTGGACTGCCGGCCGTACCAGCCGCGGACGCCGCCCCGGTCCTCGCGGGCGTTCTTCTTCTCCTGCGCGGAGAGCGGCGTCTTCGGCGTGGGGGAACTCGTCGCCTCGGTTGTCATGCCCTTGCCCTCCCGAGAGACTCGCCCAGCAGGCCCGTCGGACGGACCACCAGGATCAACACCAGCAGCACGAACGACGCGGCGTGCAGCCACTCGGTGCCGAACAGTGAGGCCGCGTAGTTCTGCAGCAGACCCAGCAGCAGGCCGCCCAGCAGCGCCCCACGCAGGTTGCCGATACCGCCGAGCACCGCCGCGGTGAACGCCTCGATGCCCAGCAGGAAGCCGGCGTCGAACCGCGTGACGCCGATCTTCAGGTCGTACATGACCGCAGCGATACCCGCCATCAGGCCACCCAGCAGGAAGACCAGGGAGATCACGCGGCTCTTGTTCACGCCCATCAGCGCCGCGCTGTCCGGGTTCTGCGCCACCGCGCGGATACCCCGGCCCAGCCGGGAACGGTTGATGAAGCGATCCAGCAGGAACATCGACACGAGCGCCAGCACGATGATCAGAATCTGGAGATTCGTCACATGCATGTTGCCGATGACGAAGACGTCCCGCGGTTGGATCAGCGGCGGCACACCCTTGATGTTGCGCTGGGTCATGACGCCGACGGTCTCGGAGATGAACAGCGAAGCGCCGATGGCGGTGATGAGGAACGCCAGCGGCGGCGCGTTGCGCTTCCGCAGCGGCCGGTAGGCCACCAGCTCCACGCCGAGTGCGGTGAGGCCGGAGAAGATGATCGCCGCCACCAGACCCAGTAACAACAGGCCGATGACGCTCAGAACGTTAGGGGTAGCCGAGTTCTGATCGAGTCCGAAGAAGCCCCAGACGATGAGGCAGGCGTACGAACCGATCAGGAAGACCTCGGAGTGCGCGAAGTTGATCAGGCGAAGAACGCCGTAGACCAGGGTGTAACCCAGGGCGAAGAGCGCGATGATCGCGCCCTGGGCCAGTCCCGTGATCGTGAGCGGCCCGAAGTCCTGAATCAGACCGGAGAAGTTCACTAAGGGGCTCCTGAAACGAGAAGGTCGGTACGGCCGGAGATCATCCGGCCGCACCGGCCCTACGAAAAGTTACTCAGTCGATCAGGCGGTAGGAACCTCTTGGTCCGCGATCTGGTTGCCCGTCGGGTCGAACTTGAACGTCCAGACCTTGATGAAGTTCGGGTCCAGCTCGCCCGTGTCGGTGAACTTGTAGGTGTTGGCGATGCCCTTGTACTCCACCGTCTTCAGGTAGGTGTTGAGCTTCTCCGGGGTGTTGTTGCCGGCGTCGATGCCCTGCAGCAGCATGTTCGCGGCGTCGTAGGCCACGTCGCTGTAGGTACCGGCGTCGACGTTCCACTTGGCCTTGTAGTCCGTGACGAACGTGCCGCCCGCCTTCTCCGGCGGGGAACACGGGCAGGTCACGATGGTGCCGGTGGCCGGGCCGTTACCTGCGGCCTTGGCCAGGCCGACGTCCTTCATGCCGTCGCCGCCGACCAGCGTGCCCTTCCAGCCCGCCGAGGTGAGCGCCTTACGGATCAGGCCGGCGTTCTGGTAGTAGCCGCCGTAGAACAGCACCGTCGCCTGCGAGGAGACGACCTTCTGCACCAGCGCCGAGAAGTCGGTCTGCTTGCCGTCGGCCTCGGTCTTGTCGGTGGCGACCACCGCGGCACCGAGGGTCTTCTGCACGACCTCCGACAGGCCCGCACCGTACGCGGACTGGTCGTTCGCCACGAAGACCTTCTGGGCCTTCATGACGTCCTTGATGTAGTTGGCCGCGGCCGGACCCTGCGCGTCGTCGTTGGCGACCGCGCGGTGGAAGGTCTTCCAGCCGTTCGCCGTCAGCGACACGCGGGTCGCGGACGGGGAGACCGACGGGATGCCGGCGGCCTCGAAGATCGGGACGGCTGCCTCGGACTCACCCGAGAACGGCGGGCCGACGACAGCCAGGATCTTCTTGTCGGCGACCAGGTTACGGGCCACACCGGGCGCCACACCCGGCTCGCCCTGCGAGTCGAACTTCGCGACCGTGATGCAGTCGGAGCCCTTCTTCTCGTTGAACTGGTTGATGGCCAGCTCGAAGCCCTGCTCGATGTTCACACCGAGGTTCGCCGAAGACCCCGTCAGGGCGCCAAAGAACGCGAGCTTGTAGCCGCAGTTGCCACTGGCCGTGTCATCACTGCCGCTGTCGCTGTTGCAAGCAGCAGCACCGGCGATGAGGCCGATAACGGCCAACCCGCCGATGGCACGTGCGAGAACCTGCCTCAAGGTTGGAACCCTCCTCCATACCGAACCCACCGAGCCACCGCCGGTCGATTGGCACTTGCGCACCGGCACGACACAACTGCGCCCGTCATGGGGCGGGACGCTATCCCACGATCCGGCACCGTAGTAAGTGTTCGCACGGGCATTCACCGAACCGTTACGTCCGGTGATCCCCGGCCGGGGAAGGTGTAACAAACAGGCAGTTCTCAGAGGTCACCGGTCAGGGAGCGGGCGTACCGGCCGACTCCTCACCCTCCGCGAGGATCCGGTCCGCGACCTCACGCATCGTCATCCGGTGATCCATCGCGGTGCGCTGGATCCACTTGAACGCCTGCGGCTCGGTCATCGAGTACTTGGTCATCAGCTCGCCCTTGGCGCGCTCCACCGACTTGCGGGTCTCCAGCCGGTCGGTCAGCCCGGCGACCTCGGACTCCAGCGCGGAGATCTCCGAATACCGGGAGAGGGCGATCTCGATCGCCGGCACCAGGTCGGACTTCTGGAACGGCTTGACCAGGTACGCCATCGCGCCGGCGGCCCGGGCCCGCTCGACCAGGTCACGCTGACTGAAAGCGGTCAGGATGACGACCGGCGCGATCCGCCCGCCGGCGATCCGCTCCGCGGCCGCCAGGCCGTCCATGATCGGCATCTTGATGTCGAGGATGACCAGGTCCGGCGTCAGATCCTCGGCCAGCCGTACGGCGGTCTCGCCGTCACCGGCCTCACCGACGACGTCGTAGCCCTCCTCCACGAGCATCTCGGCCAGGTCCAGCCGGATGAGCGCCTCGTCCTCGGCGATCAGCACCCGCCTGCGCTCGGCACCCGCCTGCGTGTCGGCCACGAACCCCTACCCCCAACGCTGCTCTGTCACGACACCCGGGTATCTGGGTGCCACCGCCCTCAGCGTAGTGGGTAAGCTTCGACGTGCTCTGGTCAGCGTGACCTTGTCACGATCAGGACCGGGCATGCCGGGGTGGCGCAATCGGCTGACGCGGATGACTCAAAATCATCTGTCTGAAAGGACATGCGGGTTCGAATCCCGTCCCCGGCACCACGAAAAAGTGTCGTACCCCTGTTCGATAATGCCGGGGTGCATCCACCTCATTTGCGCGAGCGCGCGACAGCAATGATGGCGGCCGGCATCCCTTTCGGCGAGGTCTGCAAGGCCGTCGGGCTACCCCGTGGCACGGTTGCGCATTGGTTCCACGGCGAGCGCGCCAGACGGCGGCTGATGCATCCTCCTGAGCCGTCGAGATGCCCGCGCTGCCGACCGGTTCCCGGCCTTCCGCAAGATCAGAAAAGCTATTCGTATCTTCTCGGCCTCTACCTCGGCGACGGCCACCTGGTCACCAGCGCCAAGGTGCCCGTGTTGCGCGTCTCCTGCACCGCTACGTGGCCAGGACTGATCGACGAGTGCGAGACAGCGATGCTGGCGGTCTTGGCCAGGAACGTGCAGCGGGTGCGGCAGACCGGTTGCATCAATGTGCAGAGTTATGCGAGTCATTGGCCGTGTCTACTGCCTCAGCACGGGCCCGGGCGCAAGCATGAAAGATCCATCCGGCTCACGGATTGGCAGCAGCCGGTAATCGACGGAAATCCCGGAAGTTTCCTGCGCGGACTATTTCACTCCGATGGCTGCCGGGTTACCAACAAGGTGGTCCGATCAGGCAGAACGTATCTCTATCCGAGGTACATGTTCTCCAACGAATCCACCGACATCATGGCGCTCTGCCAGGAGTCGCTCGATCAGCTCGGTCTCCGCTGGCGGATGTGCCGGCGTAACCTGCTGTCGGTCGCGCGCCGCGATGACGTCCGGGAGTTGGACCAATACGTGGGACCGAAGCACTGAGACGATGCCCGGTAACCCTCAGGGTGACGATCGGAGCAGGCAGCGAACCACCCCGGGGGAATTCCGGGAAAGACCGGTTTGCCGGTCTCGCTGGTGTTGTCATGGCAGTACCAGCACTGCCAGGAGGCTCCATGTTGTGGTCCGGCTCGTCGCCCCTGACCGTCGTCCGCGACGGGATGTGGGGGTTCCTTCTGTTCGCGGGTGTGGCGTGGCTGGCGATCGCCTGGAGCGTGTTGCGGCTGGAGCCCGCCGATCTGGTGCACGTGGCCGGGCCGGTGATCCTGTTCGCGGCGGTGACCGAGGCGGTGCGCGCGCTCGCCGGGACGCGGACCTGGTGGTTGAACGCCGGCATGGCCGTGCTGTTCGCCGCCACCGGCGTGCTCATGCTGCGCGACGGGGACACCACGTGGGCCACGCCGGCCGCGCTGATCGGCTGGTATCTGATGGTGCGGGGCGCGGCGGACATCGCCGTGTCGATGCTGACGCGGGAGACGGACCGGATCTGGGGTCTGCTCATGGTCGTCGGCGTGGTCGAGGCCGCGCTGGGGTTCTTCTCGGCCAGTTCGTTCGTGCGGACGCCGGAGCTGGTGGTGCTGGTGCTCGGCGGGGCGGCGCTGTGCCGCGGGGTCGCCGATCTGGTCGCGTCGCTGCGGCTGCGGGAGGCCTCGGCCGCCGCGCGGGCCGGGCGGCTGCTGGAGCTGACGCCGGAACGGGCCGTCGGGGTTGCCGGGTATTCGGCCGGGCTGACCGATTTCCAGTCCGGATCGCAGCGGGCCGCGGGCCCGCGGCACCGGGCGGCGACCCGGCCTTCGGCCTCGCCGATGTCCGATCTTCCGGCGCCGGCTTCCGCACCGGTACGGGCGCAGGCGCAGCTGCCGCAATCGCAGGACGGGCCGGCCGGCAGCTTCCACGACGAGGTGTTGCGGACCACCGCCGACCTCGACGCGATGCTGGCGCTGGCCGGAGTGACCGGCGCAGCCGTGCCGGGTGCGGCGGCGCAGGCGGCGGCGGACGAGCACGTCGAGGTTCCGGACACGGCCGAGGGTGCGGAGCTGCCGGCGGCGGAGACGTCCGCGGGGCAGCGCGGGGCGCACGGATCGGATGAGGCATCGCTGGAGGCGGGCCGGGCCGAGGCGGGGATGGACGACACGTCGAGCGTCGCGCGCGGCCGGCGGATGGACTGAAAGTTTCCCCTACCCCGCCGGTGGCGGGACCCGCTGAAACGGCCAGTCGCCGGGCCGGGGTCCCGCACCGGCGGGGCCCTTTCCGTTCCAGGCCCCACTCCGGCGGGGCCCTTTCCGTTCCAGGCCCCACTCCGGCGGTCGTAGCCGGCGGACCCGGCCCGGCGGCCACAGCCAAACGGACCTCA
>NZ_BOQL01000064.1 GCF_018332655.1 Actinoplanes auranticolor
CAGGATGAAAAGGGCTCAATGACTTATCACCATCTCAAGCGCGCGCAGCTGAACTGAGCAACAGCAAGAGTCCCGAGGTCAACGCGGCACCGGGATCGGCTCCTGCGGCCAGTCGGCCACGATGACCAAGGGGATGGAGTCCGGCGATCGGTGCTCGTCTCCTGGAAAGTGCTCGATGTGCTGATGCCGGTTCACGCCCCGGTCGTCCGCGGTCTCGGCCAGGTGCGCCACGCCGTCGAGCGCGTCCCACAAGATGTCGAGGTATTCGTGGCCGCCTGAAACATGCAACGTGGTCGCATCTCGCAGGCCGACGAGCAGCGGGCCGCCGGTCACCTCCTGCACCACAGAGCCGCCGGAAATCGCTACCTCGAGAGGTCGGGCAGTCCGAGGTGTCGCACCAAACTGGCGGAGCCGCTGGCCGAGGGCACGGAGCGCGGCTGGCGGGCCGGCAAGCTCCAGTTCGCCGTCACTACCGGAGAGACGGCAAAGCTGATGATCACTCATCCGCTCATTCTCGCTTCCCTTACCTCCGGGGAGGGACGCGCGCCCGCTCGCTAGTTCAGAGAAGGTCTCCAAGGTCGACTCGTTCGAGCAGCTCAACGCCATGGTCGAAATCTGGGACGCGGCCGACGAGTCGCGGCACATCGGCTCGCGGGCCTACGCGATCGGGGAGATGGTCCTCTACGACCACGACATACAGGAGAGCTTCCTCGCCTGACCGTCGGGTGTCATCCATCCTTCCGCCGCTCCGGTCGACTAAGCTTGGTCGCTCATAGTGAAGACTTTGTAGCGCTGGGCGACGAGAGCGGAACATGCGGCGAGAAAAGGTATGGCGGCGCGCCGCGATGGTGTGCGCCCTGGTCGTGTCGTCCGTGGCGGTGGCCACCCCGGCTCGCGCGAGTTCCTGGTCGCCGTGGGTCGGGCGGGGCGGATCGTTGATCTCCAACCCGGCGGTGACGTCGTGGGAACCCGGCAGGTTGGACGTTTTCGCCCGCGGGCTCGACACGACCGGCAAGGACACGAACCGGCTGGCGCACCGGGTCTTCACCGACGGCCGCTGGCAGCGGTGGAAGGACCTGGGGGTTCTGCCCGGCGACTGGCTCACCGGCGGTCCCGCGGCGGTGTCCTGGGGCAGCGGCCGGATCGACCTGTTCGTCACCGCTGACAACGGCCGTCTGGGCCACAAGTGGTTCTCCAACGGCACCTGGAAACAGTGGCAGGACTTGGGCGGTGCGATCACCGGGACCCCGGCGGTGGTCTCGTGGGGGCCAGGAAAGCTGGACGTCTTCGCGCGCAGCGCCGGCGCGCGGCTGGTCCGGCTGAGGTTCGCCGACGGAACCTGGCAGCCGTGGCAGGACCTGGGCAGCCTGGCCGGTCTCAGTGCCCCGAGTGCGGTGTCGTGGGGCCCTGGACGCACCGACTTGTTCGCCGTCAACACCGCCACCAGGCGGATCTGGCAGCGCACCTACAGCGGCGGCTGGTCGGGCTGGAGCGACCGGGGCGGTGACTTTCCGTCGGGCGTGGGAGCGGTGTCGTGGGGGCCGGGCCGCATCGACCTCTTCGGCAAGACACTCAACCGCGACCTCGGCCACGCCTGGTTCTCCAACGGCACGTGGAAGTCATGGCAGAACCTCGGTGGCGGCGAGCAGGGCCTGAACATGACCCCGGGTGCCGCGTCGTGGGCGCAGAACCGGATCGACGTCTTCGGCGTGGACGACAACGGCTTGTTGCTACACAAGACATGGTCCTAACCACCTGCGTGCCCGGGCACACGGTTTGCCGGTCCGAGCAGCTCTGTCAGGTCGCGAGGTGGTCGTAGAGGCTGCCCCGCGTCGCGGTCAACGGCTGGCCCAAACCGCCCAACGCGTCTGGATCAGCTCGGCGGAGATAGACGGGCCTTGCCCCCTGATCTTGGACACTTCGAACCTAGGATCTTGAGGTTCCAGGTAGATCAGGAGTCCTGGGACAAGATGGCGAACAAGCACTATCCCGTGGAGTTCAAGGCCGCCGCGGCGGCGTCGTACCGGTCTCGACCGCGTGCGACGATCGCGTCGATGCCGATGACCTGGGCGTCAACCGGGAGACATGGTGGGATCAGCGACGCCCGTTGTAGGCGGGCAGCCATCCCGACGTACGCGAACACGGGTGAGACATCAGCGAGACCAGGCTTCGACCGCGCCTTGTCGGCGGCATGTGAGTAAGCCGCGTTGATGGCGCGCGGAGAACGCAAGTCACGAGCGCGGACGCCAATGCCGCATGGTTCAGTGCCTCAGGATCTGCAACTCGTCGCCCCAGCTCTCGATGACAGGTGTAAGGACGGGGACCGCGACCTGACTGTCGAAGGCCGCACACGCCGTTTCGACACGCTGGAAAGTCGCCCGGATCGCTGATGGGTCACCATCCAGGGTGGCGGTCAGCAAGGCGAGCAGTTCCCCGGCGTGCCAGAGGGTAAGGGGGTGCTGGCGGAGTTCCCAGGGAAGGTACTTGTGGTAGGGGCGCACCCGTCCTTCCAGTGTGAAGATGACGTCCAGGAGCCAAGGCATCGACTCGGCGGCGTCCAGGCGTCGTTCCAGCGATCGTCCGTCGCGATCGTTCTTGAGAGTGCGATAGGCGAAGTTGAGCCAGCCGTCGAGCCGGTCATGCTCGACGAGAATCGATTCGGCTTCATCGGCAGTGACCGTGGCTTGCCGATGAAGCGCGGATGCCAACCGCCCTTCGGTGCGATCCAACAGCATCGGTGCCCAAGCAAACGACCAGCGATACCACCATCCCTCGGTGCCGAATGGCGGCACGCGCTCGAGGTCAGAGATCGCGACGATGGTCTCGTCCAGTGCCGCGGAACGGCTCGTCTGGGGCCTGCGTCCGCCGGTGTCGGTGAGCACGGTGAAGACATCGATATCGGACCTCTCCGTCGCCATGCCCCGGCCTGCCGAGCCGGACAAGACCATTCCCAAGAGGTCCTCTCCGTAGTCCGCTTCGTTGCGACGTACCAAGCCCGCGAGCATGTCGCGGTGCTCGGAAGAGAGGCTGGGTGGCAGTTTCAGGGCATCAATCTGGTCTGTCACAGTCGTCACGGTCACCCCGGAGTCCGACAAGTGCAAGCGATTTGCGCCATGAAGCTGCGCCCGCTCCTCGGCACGAGCGTGCGGCCTAGCCGGGCTGGCGCGGATCACACCGCGTGACAGCGCTCGGTAGCCGGCGCGCACGGTCGGCGGCAGATTAGGGCGTACTGAGAAATCGGACCATGCCTCAAAGTCCAGGGATGACCGAATGGTGGACGTCCCGTCGCTTCAGCCTGACGAGCCCGCGTGATGACGGCAGCACCTACCTTCCGAGGCTGCTGCGGCGGATTGCCGACGAGATCGAGAAGCGCGACCTCGACCCCATGGACATCCTCGATCTGAGGGTCTCCTAGGAGATGACGGCGGACGGTCCGTGGTGGTCCGCGACGATCTACTGGTCTCCCGATGACGACGAGCCGGGCCACTCACTTCCTTGAACGCACGTTGTCAGCGGCAGATCTGCGCGTCACGTGACGCCAAAGGCCGAACCTGTTGTGGCGTAACTATTGAAGTGATCGCTCCACCCCGCCGTAGAGTCCCCAGTCGTCCAGGCCCGAATAGATCCAGGCAGTGCGGGAGGCCGGCGCGCCATCGCATGCACCATCGCCCACGTAGACAGCTATCAGCGAATCGGTTCCCCGCCACCAGTTGTCCGCCAGACCCTGCACCTCCGGCACCGGCTGAAAGTCGTCCAGGTTGAGGGCGTCAACCGCCTCGCCGGCGACCTTCTTGATCTGCTTCGCCCACATCCTGGCGTGGTATGCCAAGGCAAGCGACTCGATCCAGCCCTCGACACTCGCGTGCAGCGGTACCCACCGTTGAGCGTGAATCCCGAACTCACCCGCTGGGCCAATCATGAACAGGTACGGCACCGCTGTTCGCTGCGATCCCGCCTCAAACCACCACCCGTGTACGACGGAGCCGTTCAGCGCCGTCGCCGGGCTGCCATCCGGAGTATCGACGTCAAAATACCTGGGGCCGCCGTCGTATTCCGGCGCCGGCGGCAGGACCAGGCCGCCCCAGCGCCGCTGAAACGCCACGACGCGGTCTATCTCGATCTCCGGGATGCCGAGTTCCTCCCAGAAGGATCGGTGCTGTTCGGCGTCAGGCAGATCAGCTCGGACGCCGTCCGAAGAGACGAACGACCGGGCACGCCGGGTTAGCCCTTCCGGAACGCTGCCGACGAGGTTCAGATTCATCGGGCCGACGGTACCGGCGGGCGCCTGCCCTCGTCATGCAAGGGCTTTCCCAACGCACTCACATCGGCAGATTAATGCGCCGGCGAGGCCCGCGTTCTGACGCCGGCCGCATCGAGGCGTCGAGGGCCGCCGACCGGGTGAGCGTCCGTTGCGCCGAAACCGTGGCATCCGAAATCTGAAGCTCAGCTGTCAGGTGAGGTCGAACGCTGGACAACTGCTAGCCCACGATGCCTGAGGTCCAGTTGGTGCGGCGATTGATCCCCTGGTAGGGCGCGGCACACCGTTGGCTCCACGCGCCTTCGAGCCGTCCGCGCGTTCTCGGCGGCAGATCAGCCAGACGACCCGGGTTCCCGGCTCAGTCAGGCAGCGCCGGACAGGGGCGGGATACTCAAACGATGAGTTCGCCGAGCGGGTCAACGACAGATCCTCCGGGCGAGGGTCCGGCGGAGTACCGAGACGGCGGTAAGCCGCGGAAGGCGGCAGCCGCGGCACTGTCGCGACTGGTAGTCGGCGTCGGCACGGTCGCTGTCGGCATGGTGGCGGGTGTGGTCAGCCTGGCGGCGGTAACCCCGGTCGATGTGCCTCTCTTGGTTTTTGCCGTAGTCCTGACTCTGGCCGGGACACTCCTGCTCGGGCTGCCATGGCTGCGTCCGCACGCCGGCCGAGCAGGCTGGCTGGCGGGCTGCGCCACCACGCTGATCGGTTCAGCGCTCGCTGCGTTGCTGCCCGTTCGACAGACCTGCTGCGACGCGGCTTACACCTTCTCGTGGGGACTGCCCCTGCCGTGGATCACCGCGAGTGGTGACACCCCAGATCAGGCCTACGCCACCATGAGAGCAACCCTGGTCGAGACAGACACGCTGTCCGCCGCCGCCGAACCATCACCCCCTATCAGCGGCTAGATGTGTGCACCAGCCGCCCGTCCGTGCCGATCCGGGACACGCGGCGCGGCTGGCGACGTCAATTGCAGTTGTTGCCGGTCTGATGACGGCCTACGGTGCTGCGAATGAGACTGCGTCACGTAACGATCGATTGCGCGGACCCGTATGGGCTGGCCACCTTCTGGAGCCGGTTGACCGGCTGGCCGATTTCCGGAATCGATCAGCCGGGCGACGACGAGGTGCTCGTCGAAGCGCCGGACCCGGTGCCGGGTCTGCTGTTCGTCCGGGTCCCCGAGCCGCGTTCGGCCAAGAACCGGGTCCACCTCGATTGGAAGCCCGACGGGCGGTCCCGCAACGAGGAGGTCGAGCGGGCCGTCAGTCTCGGCGCCACGATCCACGAGGATCACCGCGGTCCCGAGGATCGCGGCTGGGTAACCCTGCGCGACCCCGAAGGCAATGAGTTCTGCATTGAACAACATTGAATTCAGCAGTGAGGTACCAGGCAGGATGCACGGTCATCGCGAATCCGTGCACTCGTTTACCGGAGCAGTACGAGCATTCCAACAGCGTGAATGAGTTGGCTCAGATAGCTGCCGTTGACCTTCGGCTCCTACCCGGGCGGACCTGCTGACCAGCCGTCTGAAACGCAAGCGTGACTGCTGAGCCCCGGCCGAGGACCGGGCACGGGCCGGGAGGAAACCTGGCGCGCGCGATGCCTGAGGCAGATCAAGCGGGCAGATCCGACAGTCCCTCTCGAGCCGCAGCGTCCACGCCGACACCCCCCTGCCGTGAGGTCCTCCCTGAGCGATGGCCGCCGCCCGGCACTCCGACGGTCGTACGGCGATCACCCGCACGCGTCATCGGCGGCATGACGGTGCATCTGACGTCTACGCGTTTGCCTCGTCCGTCAGGCAGGGATGCAACCTGCCTCGACTTCGTCAACAGGCCACAGGGCGAGGTCGAAGGCATAGTCTAGGCGTTTGTCGTCGTGGCTACAGTGATCCGATGACAACGATCCAGCAGATCGAGGGCAGGGGCTGGGGGACGGTTCCTGCCGATGCCTCGTTCCTGGTTCAACGCTGCACCGAGCTGAGGCGTAAGCCTCTTGAGCAGTTCACCGTCGAGGATCTTCGGATCATGCTCGGGCAGGAGATAGCGGTGCCCATCCTGCTGCCCCTCGCCGTCGATGTCTTGGCAGCCGACCCGCACGCCGAAGGCGACTACTACCCCGGTGACCTGTTGTGGGCCGTCCTGCGGCTGCCGGCTGCGGCATGGTCAGCCATGCCGGAGGTGCGACAACGCCTGGCCGCTGCCGTGGCTGTCGTGGATCTCGACGATGTACATCTACCCGAGGGCGCACATGACGCCGTCGCTTCGCTCCTCAGGACCACTGCGTGAGCGAAGGGGGGCCATGGCGTCGTCCAGGTGCAGCACTACGCGGAGGCGAGCAGCACGGGTAGCCGTGTCTCCGGTGCCCGGGATTGCGCCTGCTTGGCAGGATCAGTTCCGTGCTCTTGGTATTGATCGCCGTCGGTCCTGTGCTGCTGCTCTGGTTGCTGATGTCGCGAGTGCCGCGGGTCCGGTGGTCGGCGGCACTGATTCTGGCTGGCCTGACCGCCGTCGCGGTCATGCTCATCTACTTCCTGCCGCGCGGCGGCCGTGAGATTCTGCTCAGCTGCTTAGTGCTTGCCCTGGCGACGGTGATTCTTTCCCGCTTGGTGGAGCGACGTCGACTCGGTCCGAGTAGGCAGACCCGAGTAATAGCGTCGGCCTACCTACTCGCCGGCTGGCTGTTTGCTGTCCTGTGTTGCTTCGCGCTGCTGTGGCGACCGGGGCCGTTCTTTCCCTCGGCGGACACGGTGCTGCCGCTGCCGGACGGCCTGCGTGCCACGGTCAACCCAGTAGACGATGGTGACTGCGGCCCGGGGTCGTGCACGCGGACGATCACGGTCACCGGCAGGCCAGATGAGACTGGCCAAGACCTGTACTTGGAAGTGAGGAGGCACCTCAGGGCCGGCGGATGGGGTGGAGGTTGCCGCCCGGCTGGTTGGCTGCTTGACCGAACCACAGAATGCGTCGAAGTGTCCCTGACGGACGGCCAGGCGACGATCCTGCTCTCCGGCAACCGGGACGACCTTCGGCATCTGGTGACAATCGGCTGACACGATCTGCGGTATGCCGGCGCTCAACCTTCAGGTCAGCCCTATTCCTTGAACCAGTCGAGCCCGCGAGGAACGCCATGAGCCGGACGTCATACGCCCTTGCCGGCAAGTACCCGGGCCGCGGGTGCGCGCACTCACATCGGCTAAGGCGTGTTTTATAAGCAGGTCAGAGCCACTCGCTGATGATGGTGATGGTCAGGACGGCTGGGAAGCGGACGGCTAACTTGTCGTAGCGGGTGGCAACACCGCGGTGGCGTTTCAGCCGGGCGATGCCGTTCTCGACAGCGTGGCGTAGCCGGTAGAGCTGCGCGTCGAACGCGGGCGGACGTCCGCTGCGGGAGCCTTTGGCCTTGCGGTGGGCGTCCTGATCTTTCTTACTCGGGATGCAAGCCTTGATCCCGCGCGAGCGCAGATAACGGCGGTTGGCGCGGCTGGTGTAGGCCTTGTCGGCCAGTACCAGCACCGGACGTGACCGGGCCCGGCCGACACCGAGCCTGTTCACCCGGATACGGCGCAGGACCGGGATGAACTGCGGGCTGTCGCCGCGGTGCCCGGCGGTGACAATGCAGGACAGGACTTTCTGGCCCTGTTCACAGGCCAGGTGCGTCTTGGTGGTCAGCCCGCCCCGGGAACGGCCCAGCCCGTGATCGGCCGGCTCGTCATGAACACCGCCGGGTGGTTCCTTCTGCAGATGCCCGTCGGTGCGGGCACCCGCGGCGTGCTGATGAGCGCGGCTGGTCATCGAGTCCACGCTGACCCTCCAGGCGATCCGTCCTTGTGCGTCGCCCTGGGCCTGCAGGGCTGACAGGATCCGCTCCCAGGTCCCGTCACGCTGCCAGCGGCGGAACAGTCCGTAGATCGTCGGCCAGGGCGCGTACTCGGCGGGCACGTCGCGCCACGGTGCACCGATCCGGATCCGCCACCGGATCCCGTTGATGAGCTGCCGTTTCTCCCACTTCGGCGGCCGACCCGTGCCCGACGGCGCAGGCAGCAGCGGGGCCAGGACAGCCCACTGCGCGTCGGTCAGGTCATGCCGCCTCGTCACCGCTAAGGTGGCCACGAGGTCTCCGGTATGAAGTTCTTGCTTGGTCGCAGAACCAGATACCGGAGACCTCTTCAGTTATCGATCATCGCCACGCCGTGACTTCAACCGGCCAGCCCGACTTACGAAACACGCCTTAGATGAATGCACTGGCGAGGCCAGCGCTCTGATCGCCAGACGCATCGAGGCGTCGTGCCCGCCTGCCGGGCAACCGTCGCCAGGCCCCTGGTGTGATCCATGCGTGATCGACGGTCCTGGTGTGGGTCAACCCTGCCTGGCACCGGCCGATAGAAGGCCGGGCCTGGCGACACCACTGAGCCGTAAATTCCGGTACAGAACGACACTGCAACGTACCGGGCGGCACGGCCTGCAGTGGACTCTTAATCCGCGGGTTGTAGGTTCAAGTCCTACGCGGCGCACAGTAGATTATGGCCCCGAACAGGCGTTTTACGTCTGGTCAGGGCCATTTTTCGTCCCTGTGGACGAATGCGTGATCCATGCGTGATCTGGAGACGCTGGCACCTGGCGACAGGGGGCGGCATTCGCCGTCATGGCGGCCCCATGGTGATCCAACTCACCGGGCGAAACGGTCGCCGCCAGCGCCCGGATTCGTGGCTTCCGCGAGGCTAGATGCCGCCCAGTTCCCGACACGCTGGCCCATGTGTCGGCGTACGAGGTGCAGTGCAGAGCCGCGTACGCCGCCGAGTCCATAGCGGCATCGACTTCCGCGAGCTCAGCCGCGAGCTGGCGGCCGAGCCGCCGCCAGCGCACAGAGCGGCTCACCACCACCCCGAGCGACCGGGAACAGGCTCGCCGAGCTGCCGATCCCGCCGTTCGCCAGAATTGGGGTGGTCTCACGAGACATGTCATCGAGCACGTCCTGCCGTTCGGACCTCATTGACCCCCGTTGTGGGTGCGGATGTGCCGAGCACAGCGCTGAGCTCGTGATGACCGTGAAGGTTGCCGGCACATCACTCGAACGGGTTGAAATGGGATGGGCTTACGACCGTGAGGAGGATGCCACCTTTAACCCATGGCGTGGCGTTTGCCCGTTTAGCGAGGAACGTCGGTAAGGTGTAGTATTCGGTCGGAGGTTGGACGCCCGACCTCCGACGTGTTCCTGGTGAGGACCGCTTCAACCAGGGCCCGGACCTGTTGGCGGTCTAGTGGGTTCATCATGGCCGAACTGCCCGGAGCCACGCAGGTCGCCGTCCATCAGGTCGACTTGACGTCGATCATCGAGTCGTTTCAGGACGCGATCGTCGGGACGACCAACGCCGGAATCGTCAACAGCTGCAACCGGGCCGCGGTCGAGCTGTATGGCTACCCTTCGCACGAGCTGATCGGGCAAGACGCCGACATCCTGATTCCGCCGGAGCGCCGGGTGGAGGAGGCGGCGATCATGTGCCGGGTCATGGCCGGCGAACAGGTGGACGGGCGCGACACGCAACGGATCTGCCGTGACAGGACATCGATCGAGTTGTCATTGACCGTCGCGCCGGTCCGTGACAACACCGGTGCGGTCGTCGGGACGGTCAGCATCACGCAGCGGACCAACGAACCACAGCAGGCCCACCACGCCGGGGCACGATCTGCGGTGACGCACGTCGACGGGTTGAAATATCGGACCCAGAGCGACTGGGACCAACGTTTCCAGGCCAATATCGAAGCCGAGTACGCGAACGAACGCGTGCAGGTACAGCAGGCCCAGGACCGGTTCCAGATCCGGATGGGCGAGGAGCGCGCGCGGGAACGGGTACAGGTTCAGGCCGCCCAGGACCGGTTCCAGGTCGCGATGGGCGACGAACGCGCGAAGGAACGCGTGCAGGTCTACGAAGCCCAAGACCTGTTCCAAGCCCGGATGGGCGAACAGCGCGCGGAGGAACAGCTCCAGGTCCAGGCCGCCCAGGACCGCTTCCAGAGCGCGATGGACACCGGGCGGTCCCGCGCCCACCATGACTGGAGCAACCTGCAGTCGCAGCTGCACCAGACTCAGCGCCTCGAAGTCCTGGGCCAACTCGCCGGTGGGATCGCCCACGACTTCAACAATCTCCTCGCGGTGATCCTCAACTACCCCGAACTCATCGCCGACGAACTCGCCGGGCCCGCACCGGAACTGGAGTCGGCCGGCCGTGACATGGGGCAGATCCAACGCGCCGCGGAACGGGCCACCGCCCTGACCCACCAGCTGCTCGCCTTCGCCCGCCGCGAGATCGTCCAACCGCGGGTACTGGAGCTCAACCAAACCGTCACCGACGTAGAGGAACTCCTGCGGCGCACCATCGGCGCCGACGTGCTGCTCCGCACCGATCTGGCCGCGGACCTGTGGCCGGTGCTGGCCGACCCCGGCCAGATCGAGCAGGTACTCGTCAACCTCGCAGTGAACGCGCGCGACGCGATGAGCGCGGGCGGCACCCTGAGCATCGACACCGCCAACGTCATCATCGATACCCCAGCGGACGGAACAGCCACCCAACACGGGGGCCGACACGTCCGGCTACAGGTCAGCGACACCGGCACGGGCATGCCCGCCGATGTCATCGAACACGCCTTCGAACCATTCTTCACCACCAAATCCGAAGGCGCCGGCACCGGCCTCGGGCTCTCCACGGTGTACGGGATCGTCGCCCAAGCAGAAGGCACCATCACGATCCAGTCGCAGCCCGGCGCAGGTACCACCTTCACCGTGCTGGTGCCCGTCACCGACGAGGTCGCCCTACCGATCGAAGAAGCCCCGCGCTATCAACACACCCCGGCAGGGGAAACTGTGCTGATCGTCGATGACCAGGAGGCGCTCCGCGAGGTCACCGGCCGGATCTTCACCCGCGGCGGCTACCACGTCATCACCGCCGCAGACGGGCCCGAGGCCATCAGGCTCGCCGCTGAGCACGACGGCGACATCCACCTCCTGCTGACCGACGTCGTCATGCCGACCATGCTCGGCAAGGAAGTCGCCGACAGGATCCGCATGATCAAACCAAACATTGAAGTCATCTTCATGTCCGGATACGCCCAACCCGTCCTGGCCTCAGAAGGCAAACTCGACCCCGACGTCGTCCTCATCGAAAAGCCTTTCACGGCATCAGGCATCCTCGAGAAAGCCGGACAGGCACTCAACAATCAAACCTAGAAATTCGGCATTCGCCGTCCGCCGACACCCGCCCAACGGGTGCACAGGCTCACGGACAGACCAGGTACGCCGCTGATGTACAGAGATCTGGTACCCGACTCTGCCCGGAATCCGTACCCCGACACCATGACCGTCCAGCGGCGATACATGATCAGTTGGCCCGTCGTGGCGATGGTGCGGCGGACGAGCATCGGGTGCGTGCCGACGAGGACCGTCGCGCGGCGGAGGCTGATCGCGCCTGCCCGCTGGCAGGGGGCAAAGGCTCCGGGCCTGAACGCGTCCTGCCACGGTCAGGCCCGGAGCCGGCCTCAGCTGACGGCCTTGAGGTGTCGCTGGCGAGGCACGCTGGCGGCGGCCTTTTCGGCGGCGTCGAAGGCGAGGTCGGGTACCTGGTCAGACCGGTGGTCTCTGCCGGTGTGCCGCCCCTCGGCGCGGCGGTCCCGGCTCGGGCCGGGCGGCGGTCAGCCGGCGGTCTCAGTGACTCCGATGGCGCGCAGCAGGTGTGGGACGCCGACGATGAAGCGAGTTGGTAGGCGGTGGTGCGGCCGATGCCGAGGACGGCTGCGGGCGCGGGCGGGCCGGTCATCGGTGAGCCGGACCTGGGTGTGGTCACCGTCGGCGGTGATGGTGACCGGGCGGCGGTGCAGGTACCGGGCGGCGCGGGCGACGATGGGGTGGTTGTCGAGGTCCAGCACGACGTCGCCGTCGCGGGTGTAGTGCCGGATCAGCCAGGCGAGGCGCTGCGGGTCGAGTCCGTACCAGGTCGCCGCGTCGGCCAGCGGCGCGTCGCGGCGGTGCGGAGGGACGAGGAACAGCCCGATGAGCGGGCGATCGGAGCCGGAATCGGGGGTGTGCGGGGAGGTCTGCGGCATGGGTGGTGGAGCCACGTCCGCCGACTAGCGCTGACATCAGGGGAATACAAATCCGGGCCTTGATCTGGAGGCTGGGAGCTGGCTGTAGCCGCTGGCCGACATGTTTGCCGCATAAACGGAGCTGTGACACCCTGAGCTTTGATGAGCGAGTGGCTTCTGGCTGAGGCGTCTCCGCTGTTCAGCATGTTCGGCGATCCGCGGCCTGGTCACGGGCTCATGGGAGTCAGCGACCCGGACGTGCATCTGCGCGACGGGACCTGGACGATGTTCCTCGGCGCCTTCACGACCCGCTTTGTGGTACGCATCGTCGAGGCCCGGCTGCCCGCCGACGCAGCCATCACCGATGATTCGTGGAATCTGATCATCGACCGGCGGAAGCGCGCGGTGGAGCTGGGTGCCCCACCAGATCGGCGTGCCTGGGATGCGGCAGGCATGCACACGCCGAGCTACGTCAAGGGGCCTGACGTCGAACGCATTTACTACGCGGGAAGGGGCTCGCGGAAGATCACCGGGCCCGACAGCAGGTACGCCATCGGTTGTCTCGAACACCGCGACGGCGCCTGGCATCGTCTGCCGGGCCCGGTACTGACCGGAGACGCAGCACGACCCAGCGCCCTTGAGCCGTTGGTCCTGCACGCCGACGGGCGATGGCGGATGTGGTTCCTTTCGGCGATCGGCGAGACTGGCCGCGGCGAGCAGCCCGACTACGAGCTGCGGTACACCGAAAGCGACGATGGCATCCGCTGGGAAGCGCCCGAGACGTTCGCGACCTTGGAGGAGGGATTCTTCGACAACGCGGTTTCCAGTAGGGCTGAGGGCTGGCGGATGGTGCTCGCCCGGGGAACGAACTTGTACGGCACGACACCGTTCCCCGGGCAGGGTCTTTGGCTCACCGAGGCTGCGACCCTGGGCGAGCGTGCCGCGTGGTCCCCGCTGCGACGGCTGCTCGACACAGATACCGGTGCCGAGGACTGGTACGCCGCCGGGGTGTGCGGTCCGGCCATGGTGGCCGAAAGCGACACACTGCATGTGTTCGCCACGGGTACCCACACCCCGACCCCGTGGTGGCGCGCCGCGCTCAGCAGGCTGCGCGCCAGGCGGCGTCCGCCAGCGCCCTCGCCCTACTTCCTCACGACCGGGCGATTTACCTTCCACCGAGTCTGAGTCCTCGCGACGGGACCCCTAACGACCTTGTCAACAGTCAGCACTTTTTCAACTGCCGTGAACTGGGTTCTCGATGTGATGCAGGGCCAGAATGTGCCGTTTGTGTTTTCCGGAGTAGTACGGCTCTGATCGGCGACACGGTCGATCGGGATCAGGGTGCCGTCGAGGATGGCGTAGGCCAGCCGGCGGATCCGAGTCATGGCCGCAGTCAGGTCGTCGGCTGCGGCGGCGGCGGCGGTGAGCAGGGTGATCGCGTAGCACCAGGCGGTTGCGGTGCCGACGCCGAACCCGGCCGCCAGCCGGGTGAACGGGTCACCGTTGGCCAAGACCTGTACCTGGAAGTGAGGAGGCACCTCAGGGCCGGCGGATGGGGCGGAGGTTGCCGCCCAGCGGGTTGGCTGCTTGACCGAACCACAGAATGCGTCGAACTATCCCTGACGGACGGCCACGCGACGATCCTGCTCTCCGGCAACCGGGACGACCTTCGGCATCTGGTGACAATCGGCTGACACGACTGCGGCATGCCGGCGCTCAACCTTCAGGTCAGCCTATTTCCTTGAACCAGTCGAGCCCGCGAGGAACGCCATGAGCCGGACGTCATACGCCCTTGCCGGCAGTATCCGGGCCGCGGGTGCGCACTCACATCGGCTATGACAGTGCATCGTGTCCCTCGGTGAGCTGCGCCGAATCGTGGGATCGCGCTGTCAGGCGACACCCTGAACAGTGGGAATCAGGATCGGGAGATTGATCAGTAGGTGGAGCAACATGGCCGCCGGAAGGTTCCGCCTGAGTAAGGCGATGCTCGCGACTGCGAGTGCTCCGGGCAACTGGTGCAACAGCCAGGAGGGCCCGAAAAAGGCGATGTGCGGCAGGATGAAAGCAGCGAGGCTCAACGCGGCGCCGAGCGGCCGGGCCCATCGCCGACGACCGAACAGGGCACCGAGCCGCTCCGCCAGAAATCCCCGATAGACGATCTCCTCCGTCACGGCGGCTGTGACGATCAGCATGATCACCCCGACGATCCCGAGGTCGACGATGACCGTGACGCCTTCGTTGTCGCCCTGCGGTGCGAATCGGCCGGCCAGCCAGGACCACACCATCACGATGCCGAAGGCGTACAGCACCCATTCCAGGTCACGCCCGCTCGGCTTACGGATCAGCAGGGAGTACCAGCCCCGGCGTTCCACGACGAACACCAGCGCTATCAGCACCGCCGCTCCGAGCCACTTCCATGGATCACCGGACAGCGGCCCGGAAAGCCCGAACCGCAGATCTATGCCGCCCAGGCGGTCGACCGGCGGCCCACCATAGACTCCGAGGATCACGATCATCCCCAGCGTCAGGCTGGTCAGCAGCCGGGGCCGGCTCAGCGACGGCGCATCCCGCAGACGTTGCGGCTCGTCGGTCGAAATGCCCGGATCTCTGGCTCGCACCCTTCTAGAGTACCTGCTCTAGAGTGGGCACTCTAGTCTGTGGTTGATCGGAAGAAGAACAGGAGATCGGTCATGTCCGCCATCCGGCGCACGGCTCGCCGTGCCGACATCATCGATGCGGCCTATCGGTGCATGGCCCAGCACGGCTATGAGCGCAGCACCACGGCACAGATCTGCAAGGTCGCCGGCGTCTCGTCGGGCACGTTCTTCCACTACTTCCCGACCAAGGCAGCCGTGCTGGGCGCGGTTCTTGAAGACGGCCTGCAACGCACACGCGAGGTCTTCGAACGCATCCGCGACACAGCGGCCCGAGACGCCGTCGCGGCCCTTGATCAGTGGCGCGAACACGTCCTCGACGAAGCCTCCGACGAGAACTTGGCCGGGTTCATCGCGGTTCTCGGCGCCGTGCCGGACAACGCTGAGGTTGCTGCGGCGCTACGAGCCGAGGCGCAGTTGACCCGAGAGGTCCTGACCGAACTGGTGGCCGCGGGCCAAGAACAGGGCACGATACGCACCGACCGCACACCGGACCGTATCGGAACGTGGCTGGGAATCCTGGCCCGAGGCGTACTGGAGCATGCCGCCGAGGAAGGTCCCGTTGTGCGTGACACGCTGGGCCCGGAAATGACCGACATGCTCATCCGACTGCTCCGTCCGTAGCCAGCCCCACCCGGACGGGGGTGTGTGGGGCCTTCACCGGTCCAGCAACCTGCCGATGAACCCGGGCCTGGCGACGCCACGAAACCGTACATGCCGGTGCCGAACGGCGCAGTAACGTACCCGGCAGCACGGCCGACAGTGGACTCTTCATCCGCGGGTTGTAGGTTCAAGTCCTACGTGGCGCACAGTTCACGATGGCCTCGCCCAGGTGTTCACCTGCGGTCGAGGCCGTTCTTGTTGCCCGCAACGCAGCCCCCGTCTGTCCGCACAAATGCGTTGCCGTCTTGCCCAGGCGCCATAGGGTCTACTGACGGCCTCGATCGACTCGGGCCCGACGGCGTGTAGCTCAGTCAGCAGAGCACCGGGCTTCGGACCCGGAGGGCGCGGGGGCGGAGCCCGCCACGCCGGCATGAAGAACGACGAGGTGGGTGCCACCTACACCAGGGGGCAGCTCGCGTCCGCATTCGTGACCGCGTTGACGCACGAGGACGCGGGTACCCGGGCGCGCGCCGAGGAGCGCGTACGGCGCTGGTCACAGGTGCTGGCGGGGATGGCGTCGGGCAGGGTGACGGTCGGTTCCCGTACGCCGGTGGCCGGGCTCCCGGCGTGGGCGACGCCTCAGGTTCTTCGAGGTGGGTTCGCCACCGGTACGCCGGCGGCAGGTGGGTCGATGCGCCCACACGAGACGGCGGTCGGCAGCGAACGGGGCGCGGTCTTCGCCCATTACCTGACTGACGCCGGTCAGGCGGAGCTGTGCACGCTGCTGGACAGCGGCGGCTACCGATTGGAGTTCCCCGAGCAAGCTGCCCTGCTCGCGGTGGCCTGGCTCCTCCGGGCCGGTGACCGGGCCCGGGCGCTGGGTCTGTTGGATGAGATCGGCCCGTTCGCCTCGCGGTTGTGCTTCACGCCGGTGCCGGATCCGGTCAGGCGGCAGGACCCGTCTGTCGTGTGGCGGGCCGGCGCCGGCGAGGTGGGAGCCGCGCTGGCCGGGCGACGGGAGAACGCCCGGGTGGAGGCGATGCGTGAGGCGGTGACGGTGTGGAACCCGTTCGCCGACCAGATGCTGGCGTTGTGGCTGGAAACCCGGGCCGGCCACGCGGTGGCGGCCGTCTTTCCTCCTGGCTGGGAGGGTCGGGCCGGGGATCTGCTTGACCGATACGAAGCGCTCGCCGCTGCCCACACCCGGTGCGGCAAGCATCGCCGGCCCAAGGAGAACCTCGCCATCCTGCTCGCCGCCACCCGGGACATCACCGGTGGCGGCAGGCTGACGGATCGGCGCCGCGGGATGCTGCGTCATGCGGTCGACTCGACGGTGGCGCGGAGGGGACGGCCCGGCTCGCCGGAGCATGCGGCGCTGCGGCTCGTTCAGGTCCGGGAGGCGGCCATACCCGCCCATCACCTCTTGGCCCGGGTGGTGGTGGCCCGGCTGTCCGGGCTCGACCCGGAGGCGGGGATCCGTCAGGTGCACGAAGTCTGTGGCCCGGTGACCGAGGCCGAGGCAGACACCCACCCGGTCCCGGCCGGCACACCAGTTCCCGAGCCGATCCGGCGGGTCGTGCGGCGCGCGATGGCCGGCCGGGTGGATGAGTTGCTCGATGCGGGGGTGTTGCCGTCGGCTGAGGTACTGGCGGAACTCGTGCCGCAGCTTGCCGCCGAGACCAGCGCCGCCGCGTACTCCGACCCCGCGCTGCGGACGCTGATGGCAGCGACCTACCGCGCCTTCCGCAACCGCCGGTCGCTGCTGTTGGTAGACCTGCAGCACCAGGTGCGGTTGACCGAACTGCCCTGGGTGCGGGCGCTCCGCCCGCACCGGGAGGCGGGTGACGACACCCGCCGGGAGGCACACGCCACCCTGCGTCGGCTCGGCGAGTTGGCGCTCGACGGGTTTCCCGCCACGCTGCCGCCCAACCCACTCGTGCGGGAGTTCGCCGCGCTGTCCCGGGAATCCGGTGCTGATCTGCCGTGGGTCGAGGAGCTGGCCGCGGACATCTTCATGGGCCGGTTCTCCCCCAAGTTTGTGCGTGCTGCCCGCCTGGCGGGGGAACTGCTGACCGACAGCGTCTACGCCCGCTACTACGACATCGACTACCCTGCTCTGCCCGAGCCTGACGAACCGGGCGAACGGGGCTCCAGCAGCGCCGCGTTCGATGCGCTGTGCCGGGGCCGGGCAGGAGCCGCCCGCGGGCACAGCGGGGTCGCGGCCAACGGCACGGTGATCGAGCAGGCGCAGATCCTGACCACGCACAACCTGGCCACGCTCGCCCACTCTGTGGGTGTCACTCCCGCCGACGGGTGGGCGGGGACGGCTCGGCGCACCTTCGCCATGGTCCTGCGCATCACCTCGCGCATCGACCGCAATCCCCGCCCCTTGACGACGATCAAAGACGTCGCGTACGCCTGGCGGCACCTCGTCTTTTGTCTGTCCCTCCCCGGCGCAGGTGATCCGAGACCGCTGATCGAGGGGTTCCACGCCGATCTCGCTACCGCGCCGGAAGCCGTCCGGACCAGGCTGAGCCCGGCCGTGACCGGACTCGGGTACGTCGTCGCGGGCGGCCGGTTCAGCGCAGGCGGCACGCCGGCCGGAGGACGTCGACTGGTCGGCTGGACAACGGGACAGCACTGGATGCGTGAGCCGGGGAGCGGGGATCGCGGGAGGCTCGCGGTGGAGTACTGACGGAATAGCCTGGTGCAGTGGAGGACGTGGCCGCTCTGGTCGACCGGGTCTGGCGGGCGGATGCCGCCGGCATGCTCGGCGCGCTCGCCCGGCGGCTCGGTGATTTCGGGCGGGCCGAGGAGGCGCTGTCCGACGCACTGGCCGAGGCGCTCAAGCGCTGGCCTGAGGACGGCGTACCGGACAATCCTCCCGGCTGGCTGGTCACGACCGGGTGGCGCAAGGCGCTGGACCGGCTGCGCCGCGACGCGGCCGGCCGGGCCAAAGCGGCCCAGGTAGCGGCCGAACCGGCGCCGACGCCGGGCGTCGACGACCGCCTGGCCACGATCTTCGCGTGCTGCCATCCCGATCTCCCGCAGCCGGCCCGGGTCGCGCTGACCCTGTACGCCGCGAGCGGTCTCAGCACGGCCGAGATCGCCGCCGCGTTCCTGGTGCCGCTGCCGACCATGGCGCAGCGGCTCAGCCGGGCCAAACGCCAGCTGCGGGCGAGCGGGATCCGGTTCGAGGTGCCGCAGCCGGATGAGTACGCGGATCGGCTGCCGGCCGTGCTCGCCGTCATCTATCTGGTGTTCAACGAGGGCTATCTGTCCAGTGGCCGGTCCGCCCAGCGGCGGGAGCTGGCCCGCGAGGGCGTGGAGTTGGCCCGCCAGCTGGCCGCGCTGCTGCCCCGCGAGCCCGAGGTGGCCGGCTTGACCGCCCTGCTGGAGCTGCAGCAGAGCCGCGCCGCCGCGCGGTTCGACTCGTGGGGGCGCATCGTGCTGCTCGAACGGCAGGACCGGCAGCTGTGGGACAGGGCCGCGATCGGACGGGCGGCGCTGCGGCTGCGGTCGGCGGTGAGCCAGGGCCGGCCCGGGCCGTACCAGGTCCAGGCCGGTATCGCCGCGCTGCACGCGCTGGCGGCCTCGTACGAGGTCACTCCCTGGGCCGAGGTCCGCGCGCTGTACGACCGGCTGTCCAGCTTGGACCCGTCTCCGGTCGTGCTGCTCAACCGGGCGGTGACCACGCGGTTCGTCATCGGGCCGGTCGCGGCCCTGGAAGAGGTCGACGCGCTTGCGGGGCGGCTGGCCGGTTACCACCTGTGGCACGCCGCCCGAGCGGACCTGCTGTCCACGCTCCAACGGCCGGCCGAGGCCCTCGCGGCGGCGGAACGGGCCCTGGCACTGGCGACGAATCCCGCCGAACGCGAGCTCATGTCGCGCCGGGTGGGTGAGCTGGGGCGCCGGCGGTGAGACCGGCGCCCCGCCGCACCGCCCTACTCCCGGCTCATCACCGGTCGCACCTCCACCGCGCTCATGCCCGCGCCCAGCGGCCAGGTGGCCGCGATCTTCGCAGCCTCGTCGGCGTCGTCGCACTCCAGCATGATCACCGCGCCGATCACCTCCTTGAGCTCCAGGTACGGCCCATCGGTGATCACCGGCTCCCCGTCCGCACCGGCGCGCACCGTCTTCGCCGTGCTCCGTTCCTGCAGCTCGGCCCCGCCCTCGGCGATCTTGCCGGTCGGCTGCCACCGCTCGTACCACCCGTAGACCTGGGTCATCAGCTCCTGCTCGTCGGCGGGCGACAGCTCGGACCAGTCACGGTCGTCACCGAAGATGAGCATCGCGTATCTCATGGGTTCTCCTCAGGGTCGAAGGCTTGCGTCCTCCGGGTGACGAACGGGAGGCACCGGTTCTCGACAGCGTCGCGGCAGTTGTCAGGACAGTTTCTCGGCCGGGGCACAGGCCAGGTGCTGGCGGTCTCCACCGGCATGCACGTACCTGGCCTTGCGCGCCCCCTCCGGCGCCGGTGCCCCGCAGGCGGGCCTCACGTGCCGTGCCAGGTGCGCCACAGGGCTGCGTACGGGCCGTCCGCCTCGAGGAGCTCGTCGTGGCTGCCCAGCTCGATGATCCGGCCGCCGTCCATGACCGCCACCCGGTCCGCGTCGTGGGAGGTCTCCAGGCGGTGGGCGATGGCTATGACCGTACGGTCGTGCAGCACCGCCGCCAGGGCGCGTTCCGCGCTGCGGGCAGCCGTGGGATCCAGCAGTGCCGTCGCCTCGTCCAGGATGACGGTGTGCGGGTCGGCCAGCACCACCCGGGCCAGGGCCAGCTGCTGGGCCTCGCCGCCGCTCGGTGGGTCCTCGCCCAGGTCGCGGTCGAGGTCGTCGGCCCAGTCGGCGCCGACCGACTTCAGCGCCCGGCGCAGCACGTCGTCGGGGGCCGCCACCATCAGGTTCTCCCGCAGGGACTCGCGGAAGACGTGGTGTTCCTGTGTCACCAGGACCACCTGGCGGCGCAGCTCGTCCGGTGGCAGGTCGGCGATGGGCACGCCGCCCACGGTCACCGATCCGGCGTCCGGGCGGTCCACGCCGGCGATCAGGCGGGCGAGGGTGGACTTGCCGGCGCCGGAGAGGCCGACGATCGCCAGCCGTTCTCCCGGCCGTACGGTCAGGTCCACGTCGTGCAGGACATCCGGCCCGGACTCGTACGCGTAGCGCACCGCCCGGACCTCGATCCGGTCGCCGTCCGGCGCCCGGATCGCGCGGGTGCCGTCCGCGGGCACCGCGGCGAGTCCTTCGACGCGGGCGAACGACGCCGCGCTGCTCTGCAACTGTTCGATCGTGAGCATGATGTTGTCGAGCGGCCCGACGAGCTGCCGCAGATACAGCAACGCCGCGGCCACCGTGCCCAGCGTGACCGAGCCGGCGAAGTACAGCCGGCCACCGATCAGGAGCACCAGCACGACCGGCAGCACGTACGACATCTCCACCAGCGGGAAGAAGACCGACCGCAGGCCCAGCGTGGCCAGCCGGGTGCGCCGGGTCTCCGCGATCGCCGCGTGTCCCCGGGTCAGGCGGCGCTCGCGGAGGTCGAAGGCCTCGATCGTGCGGGCGCCGGTCGTCGTGGCCGCGAGCTCGTCGGCCATCACCGAGTTGGCCGCGCCTTCGCGCAGGTACGCGGCCCGGGCCCGGCGCAGGTACCACCGGGTCACGAACCAGATGCCGGAGAAGCCGAGCAGGCCCGCCACTCCGAGCGGCGGGCTGACCACCACCACCGCGACGACGATCAGCAGCATCTGCACGACGGAGATGAACACCACCGGCAGCGAGTCCCGCAGGGTCGTCGCGACAGCGTCCACATCGGTCGTCCCGCGGGCGGTCAGGTCACCGGCCGGTACCCGTTCGGCCACCGCGGCGGGCAGGTCCAGCGATCGGCGCAGGAACTCCTCGCGGATCCGGGCGGCGGTGCGTTCGCCGAAGCGGTAGCCGACCGTCAGGGCGTACCGGGACAGCAGCATCTGCGCGACGGCGCAGGCCAGCACGGCCAGGGCCAGCCGGTCCACCCGCCCGGCGCCGTGCCCGCCGGTGACCGTGTCGATGATCCGGCCGAGCAGCCAGGGACCGCCCAGGCCGGCCAGCGCGGCCAGGGCGTTGAGGACGAGCATCAGCACGACGGTGCGGCGGTCGGCGGCCAGCAGCCGCCGGGCCGCCCGCACGACCAGACGCCGGTCGGCGATCGGCAGTACGGCACTCACGCCGGGTCCTCCCCGAAGACCCGGGCGACCAGCCGGACGTAGCCGGGTGCGGTGCGGAGCAGGTCCCGGTGCGATCCGGTGGCCGCCACCCGCCCGTCGACCAGGTAGTGCACGACGTCGGCGCGGTCCAGCAGCGCCGGCGAGGTGGTCGCGACGACCGTGCCGCGGGCCGCCCGGGCGGCCCGCAGCCGTCCGGCGATCGCGGCCTCGGTGTGCGCGTCCACCGCCGAGGTCGGCTCGGCGGCGAGCAGCATCTCCGCCTGCTGGTAGAGCGCGCGGGCCAGCCGTACGCGCTGGCGCTGGCCGCCGGAGAGATTGCGGCCGCCCCACTCCACGGGATGGTCGGGCTCACCGACGTCGCGGGCCGCCGCGGCCTCGATCGCCGCCCGGAAGCGTTCCTGCTCGGGGGTGTCGCGGCCGGCGACCACGTCGCGCAACGGATCGGCGAACAGGTCCGCCTCGTGCTCGGCGACAAGGATCCGCGACCGCACCTCGTCCCGCGCGATGCTGTCGAGCCGGACACCGCCCCAGGTCGCGTCGGTCGGGCCGTACCGGCCGAGCCGTTCGAGGACCGCCGCCGCGTCGGCCGGCCGGGCCGAAGCCAGCGCGGTCAACCGGCCCGGTTCGGCCGACACCCCGGACACCGGATCGTGCAGGACCGCGGGCCGGTCCGGGGCGGGCCGGCCGGCGACCTCGTCCGGCGGCAGGCGCAGGAAGGCGACCACGTGCCGGGCGGCGACCAGGCCCCGGGTGACGTCGAACCCGCAGAAGATCATGACGTTGACCGGGATGACCAGCATGGCCGTGTAGCCGTACACCGCGATCAGCTCGCCGGTCGTGAGTTCGCCCGCGGCCGCCTGCCGCGCCGCCAGCCAGATCACCACGGCGAGGAAGACGCCGGGCAGCCCCTCGCCGAGCGCGCCGACCCAGCTGCTCGCCCGGCCCACCCGGTAGCCCAGGTCGCGCAGGCCGGCCGAGGAGCTGCGGTACCGCGCCAGGTGGCCCTCCTTGCCGCCCAGCCCGTTGAGGATCCGCAGGCCGGTGAGCACGTCGACGAGCTGGGCGGCCAGCGCGCCCTGCCGCCGGCGGTACCGCGCCCCGGCCGCCTGCACCCGGACCAGCAGCGGACCCACCGCCAGGGCGAGGACCGGCACGCCGGCCAGCACCACGACGGCCAGCAGCGGCGAGGTCCGGAACAGCAGGACGGCCACCACCGCGTACGCGAGCACGCTCGCCACCCCGACCCCGACGACGTTCATCGCCCGCCCGATGGTCCACACGTCGGCGATGCCGATGGTGACCACCTCGCCGGACGTGACCCGGCGGGGCAGCGCGGCACCGAGCCGGATCGCGTGCCTCAGCACCGCATCGGCGGTCCGCAGCGCGGCGGCCAGCCGCAACTTGGTCATCGACCGGTGCCGCATAATGCCCAGGCCCGCGCTCGACAGGCCGATCAGCAGCACCGCCGCCGTCCAGGCGAGCAGGGCCACCGGCCGGCGCGGACCGAGACCGCGATCGATGGCCTGGGACAGCAGATACGGCGTGAGAGCGAGGCTGGCGAACCAGAGCGAGCCGAACATGGCGCCGAGCAGAACCCGGCCTTTCAGTTGCCTGGCGAGCCACCAGAGGTAACGTGCGGGTCCCCGGATATCCACGGACACCATGGTGCCTGGCGACAATGGGACGGTGGTCAAGGTGCCCGCTGCGGTACGGGCAGCGCTCGTCGTGCTGCTCCTCCTCGCGCTGCTCGTCGCGGCGGCGTGGCTGATGCAACGCCGGCTGGTCTACTTCCCGGACCGCTCGGCGCCGCCGCCCGCGGCTCAGGTGCTCGCCGGGGCCGAGGACGTCTCCCTGCGTACCGCTGACGGGTTGAGCCTGGGCGCCTGGCTGGTCCGGCCCCCGCCGGGAACGACCGACCGGCGCATCGGTGTGCTCGTGGCGCCCGGCAATGCCGGCAACCGGCTCGCCCGGGTGCCGCTCGCCACGGCCCTGGCCGGCCGGGGTCTCACCGTGCTGCTCGTGGACTATCGGGGCTACGGCGGGAACCCCGGCAGCCCGACCGAGGCGGGGCTGGCCCGCGACGTCGACGCGGCCCGGGCCTATCTCGCCGAGCGGACCGAACGCCTGCTCTACTTCGGCGAGAGCCTGGGCGCGGCCGTGGTGACGGCGCTCGCGACCCGGCATGCGCCGGCCGGGCTGATCCTGCGGTCACCGTTCACCGACCTGCCGGCGGCCGGCCAGGAGCACTACCCGTTCCTGCCGGTGCGGCTGCTCGCCCGCGACCGCTTCCCGGTCCGGGACGCCATCGCCCGGATCACCGCACCGACGCTGGTCGTCTACGGTACGGCCGACTCAGTCGTCCCACCGGCCCAGAGCCGGGCCGTCGCCGACAACGCCGCCGGACCGGTACGGGTCGTGGTGGTCGAGGGCGCCGACCACAACGACGCTTCGCTGCTCAACGGGCGGCAGCTCATCGACGCCGTCACGGAACTGGCCGGAGGTGACTCGTGACAGCGCGAGCCGTGGACTTCTGGTTCGACCCGAGCTGCCCGTTCACGTGGCTGACGTCGCGGTGGATGGTCGAGGCCGCGACGGTACGACCGCTCGGCGTGCGCTGGCACGTCATGAGCCTGTCGGTGCTCAACGAGGGGCGCGACGTGGACCCGGAAGGCGACACCGGCGGCTACCTGTGGGGACCGGTGCGGGTGTGCGCCGCGGTGGAACGCCGGCACGGGCCGGAGGCGCTGGCGCGCTTCTTCACCGCGTACGGCACTCGCGTGCACGAGAGCGGCGAGTGGGGCGAGTTCCGGGGCGCGCTGACCGACGCGGGGCTACCGCCGGACCTGGCCGAGGTGGCGTGGACGCACGAGTACGACGACGCCGTCCGGGCCTCGCATACCGCAGGAATTTCGCTGGTCGGCGAGCACGTCGGCACCCCGGTGATCGCTACCGACGGGCCGGCCGGCGAGCGCGTCGCGTTCTTCGGCCCGGTGATCTCGGAGGTGCCGCGCGGGGAGGCGGCCGGCCGGCTGTGGGACGGGGTCGTCCTGGTCGCCGCGACGCCCGGGTTCCACGAGCTGAGAGGCCGCCCGGCGGCACTGTGAGGGCCGAGGTGGACGGCCCGCGGGACTGTCCTTCCACGAGCATGTCGGAGCTGTTCAGGTGATGTTGACCGTGGTCGCGACGTCGCCGCGGCCTTCCTCCGCGAGTGGCGTTGTCGCCGCGGCGGGAGCCGGCGCTGTGCCGGCGGACGGTTCGGCGGTGTCGCCGCAGCCCGACAAGAGTCGATTGATCGGCAGGTGCCAATTTCGGGCTGAGGGTTCCTTCGATGGCGATCGTCACGCAGAATGACTCCGGGGACACTATGAGTGAAAAAGTCTTGCCGACGCAGGTGCTGACCGAGATCGACAGTTCGGTCCGTGAGACTCGCTTGAAGGGTGTGGGCGAGCTGGAGCGGCTCGCGAACGGTTCCGATCTCGCGATGGCCGCCGCGGCCCGGCGTACGTTGATGCGGCTGACCCAGGAGGACAGTCGCAGCGTCGCCGCTGCCGCGGCCGCCGCTCTCGAGCGGACCGCTCTGCGGCTCAATCCGGACCAGGTCCACTTCGGGCAGGTCGCCGCGGGGACGACCCGGCTGGAAGCGGAGGTCCTCGTCGAGGGGCCGCCGCTCGCCGCCGCTGCCGCCGTCACGGTCTCCGGGCCGGGACTGCGGGCGATGCTGGCCGGTCGCCGGTTGCGGATCGCCTGGCTGCCGGCCGCCGACTGGCTGGACGGGACCGTCACGGTGCGTGGCCCGGCCGGTTGGGCCGACGTCCGGGTGACCGGGCAGGTCGCCGCGGGGGCAGCGGTGGCACGCACCGACGGTGAGGAGCAGTTCGCGATCCCCGACGATCCCAGTACGACCCGCATGACCGTGTTGTCCGCACCACCGGCACGCAAGCAGCGGCGGGCACCGGTTCTGCTCGCCGCCCTGGCGGCCGGCGTGCTGCTCGGTGGCGCGGGCGTCGCAGTGGCGCTGAACCGGGGTGACGATCCCGTTCCACCACCGACGCTGGCCCTGGTGCCGACTACGGCGCCGGCGACAGCGGCGGCCGCTGCCACAGGTGCCGCGCCCGGCCCGACCGGCGTGGCCCGGGTGCCGCTGGCGCTGAGCGTGTCGAGCCTGGCCAAGCCGACCATGGTGGGCACGATCCGGGTCGGTGACGAGCCCGAAGGCGTCGTGGTCTCGCCGGACAGCCGTACGGTCTACGTCGCCAACCAGAGCTCGCGCATCCTCTCCGTGCTGGACGTCGCCACCGAGCGGGTCACCTCCGTACGGCTGCGCAACACGCCCCGGTTCGTCGCCACCTCACGCGACGGGCGCCTCGTCTTCGTCTCGATGTACGAGGACGACAAGTCCGGCAGCGGCGTGGCCGTCGTGGATGCCGCCGCCCGCAAGGTCCTGCGGTACATGAGCACCGGCGTGCAGCCGTACACGTTGGCGGTCGGTCCCGACGGGCGGGTCTGGGTGCCGATCCACAGTGAGCGGCGGGTCGAGATCTACGACGCCAGCGGGTACCGGGCGCGGGGGCGGGTCCTCGTGCCGCCCAACCCGCACGCCGTGGCCTTCTCCGGGCCGCTCAAGCGGGCGTACACGCCGAACCACGAGTCGAACGCCGTGTCGATCATCGACATGCGCACCGACCGGCTGCTCAAATCGATTCCGGTCAGCAAGGCGCCGCACAGCATCGCCGTCTCGCCCGACGGCCGGACGGTGCTGGTCGCGGGGTACGAGGCGAACGCGGCCGATCTGATCGACGCCGCCACCCTGCGGCGGATCGGGCCGTTCAAGGTCGGCAAGCAGCCGCAGAGCGTCGCTTTCGCCACCGACGGCGAGCATGCGTACGTGGTCAACGAGGGCAGTAACTCCGTGTCCGTGCTGGACGGTCACACCGGTGCGGTCACCGCGACGGTTCCGGTGGGGCGCAGTCCGCGTACGGTCGCGGTGTCGCCCGACGGCCGGATGGCGTACGTGTCCAACGGCGCCGACGACACCATCTCCGTACTGCGGACAGCATCGTGACCAGCGCCGGCTGGATCGCCCTGGGGATCGCCTTCTTCGGTGCCGTCTGTTACGCCGCCGGTTCGATCCTGCAGTCCGTCGGGGCCCGGCGCAGCACCACCACCGTGCGGGCCCTCGGCCATCCGCTCTATCTGCTCGGCCTGGGCCTCGACATCCTGTCCTTCGTCGGTTCGATGGTCGCGCTTCGCGAGCTGGCGGTGTACCTGGTCGAGTCGGTGCTCGCCAGTTCGCTCGCGATCACCGTGGTGGCCGCCCGGATCTTCCTCAAAGCCCGGCTGCGCAACCGCGACGTGGTGGCTGTCGTGGTCTCCGTCGTCGCGCTGACCGTGCTGGCCATGTCGGCCGGGCCGCAGGACGAGGTCGCCGCGTCGAACGGCCTGCGGTTGGCGCTGTGCTCGGCCGCCGTCGGCCTGGCCGTGATCGGCTGGGGCACGGCCCGGATCAGCGGCTCACCCGGCTGGGTCGCGGCACTGGCCGGGCTGTCCCTCGGCGGGGCGGCCCTGGCCGGCCGGGCCATGCCGATGCCCGAGCACGGGATGGAGAACCCGGGTGGCATGGCCCTGGGCATCGTCACCGAGCCGCTGCTCTGGGCCCTGCTGGTGTTCGCCGTCGGCGGCATGCTGCTCTACACCCACGCGTTGCAGCACGGCGCGGTCGGGCCGGTGACCGCGGTGCTCTGGATCGCCGAGGTCATCGCGCCGTCGGCCGTCGCGCTCCTGGTCATGGGCGACGCCGTGCGCTCGGGCTGGGAAGTGCCGGCGTTGATCGCCGGCCTGGTCACCGTCGGAGCCGCCGTGCTGCTGGCCGGCGCCTCGGGACACGAGCAGACCGCTCAGCCGCCGGAGGCCGTCGAGGCCGCACCGGCGCCGCTCGCGATCGCCGCCGCCGCGCAACCCGCGCCGAAGCCGCACGCCGAACGGGTCATCTGGTGGGGAGCGCCGCCGGTCTGGAAGCCGCCGCAGCGGGCCCAGGCGGCACTCGCCACGCCGGCGACGGCACAACTGGGCTGGCACCCGCCGCCGCGGGTCGCTCCGATCTGGACCGAGCCGCGGCGCCCGGACGGTGACGCCGTCCCGGTGCGTCCCCCGGAGCCGACCGGGCCCCGGCAGCGCCCCTGGTACGACATGGACCCGCCGGTCGAGACGGAGGCCCCGGTCACGAGGCAATGGTGACCACCCGCGCCCAGGCGGGCGGCCGGGACGGCACGTACGCGGAGTTCTCGTCCCACGACTCCTGCTGCCGGCCGCGGCGGAACAGGCCCACGACCGTCCGGCACGCCGGCTGCGCCACCGGCCACGGGGTCTGCCCGTCGGTCAGGATCACGACCACGTCCGGTCGCGGCGTCGTGCGCAGCGCCCGGGAGAAGCCGGCGCGCATGTCCGTACCGCCGCCACCCAGCAGCGGGATGCCCTCGGTCCGGCAGAGCGTGTGCACGACCCGGGGCGCCGCGTCGCACGGCAGCACCGTGACCAGGTCACGCCGGCCGCCGACGGCCTGACCGATCGCGGTGACCTCGAGCACCGCGCTGCCCAGCTCGGCGTCGCTGACCGAGCCGGACGTGTCGATGACCACGGACACCCGCGGCGGCCGGCGGCGCAGGCTGGGCAGGACCACGCCGGGCAGGCCGGCGGACCGGCGCGACGGACGCCCGTACGAGTAGTCGTCGCCCGCCCCGGAGCTCGCGGCCGCCGACCGGATGGCCGCCCCCAGCAGGTCCCGCCACGGCTGCGGGGGATGGAACGCCTCCTGCGCCCACCGCCGCCAGCCCTTCGAGACGTCACCCGGCCGGCCGTTGATGCCCTCCGCCACCCGGAACCGCACCGCGTCCTGCTCCTGCTCGGTGAGGCCGTCCGCGCCGTCGGGTCCCAGCTCCCACTCCCGGTCCAGCCCGTCGGCGCCGCTGCCGCAGTCCAGCCACATCAGCTCCCGGGTGTACGACCGCAGCTGGACGCTGTGCAGGTAGTCCTCCATCAGCTCGTCCTCGGGCAGATGCAGCAGCCGGGGCAGGACGGCGCCGGCCGGTCTGGCCAGCCCGTCGCCGTACACGTCGTCGTTGATCTCGAAGTCGGCGGCGATGTTCATCCGCAACCGCTCCCCCGGCTCGGTCAGCCCGTGCTTCGCGGCGTACCGGTCGCTGCGGCCGTGATGGTCGCGCAGCAGGTGGGCGACCTCGTGCACCCAGGCCCCGGCCAGTTCCTCCACCGGGGTCCGCGCGACGAACACCGGTGAGACGTAACACCGCCAGTACCGGTCGACGCCCATCGTGGGCACCCGCGACGACTCCACCACGTGCAGGGCGAACAGCGCGGTGGCCAGGTACGGCCGGGCGCGGACGGCCTGCAGCCGGGCGGCGAACAGCTTGTCCCGGTCCAGCTTCACCGGCCGCTCCCCGCCGCGGCCACGACGCGGGCACCGGCCCGGTCCGCCCGCCGGGACAGCGAGACCGCGCCGGCCAGGCGGCCGATCGTCGCCGGCACGTCCCAGTCGGCCTGGCGCAGGGCCGCCAGCGAGCCGGCCGGCACCACCACCAGGTCCGGCGGCCCGGTCTCCAGCGCGCGGGCCATGATGGCCCACGCCGCGTCCCAGCGCTGCCGGTCCGGCCGCTTGCGCACCGCCTCGACCACGCCGTCGAGGACGATCTGACGCAGGTCACCGCGCTCGGGCAGGGCAGCCGCCGCCGGGTCGGCCAGCAGGGTCTCGGGGTCGGGCAGATCCATCCGGTCCAGGAAGGCCAGCAGTTCCAGCCCGGGACCGTCCCCGACCGTGCCCCGGACCAGCATGGACAGCACTTCCCGCGAGGTACCCGCGGCGGTGGCGAAGGCGGTCAGCGCCAGGGCCATCTCCCAGCTCCGCGGCGAGGGCCACGGGCCGCCCCGGCGCGGCTCGCCGGCCGGGAGCTGGTGCACGAGGGCGGGACGGACGGCGAGGAATCCGCAGACCGCCCGGCGGGCGAACGCCACCGCCTCGGGCAACCGCCGCGGATCCAGCTCCGGCAGGACGGCCCGGGGCCACGTCCCGCCGAGGCCACGGACCACGACGTCGTGGTCGTGCAGCCACAGCAGGTGCACGAAGCGGTTGGCCAGCGGCGGGCTCAGCTCCCACCCGTCGGCCGCCGAGGAGCGCGGGTTGGCGGCGGCCACGATCCGTACCCCGGGCGGCAACTTCAGGGCACCGACCCGGCGTTCCAGCACCAGCCGCAGCAGCGCGGCCTGAACCGCCGGCGGCGCGGTCGACAGCTCGTCCAGGAAGAGCAGGCCACGACCTTCGCGGACCAGGCGCACGGCCCAGTCCGGCGGAGCCATCGGGACACCCTGGACGGCCGGATCGTCACCGACCACGGGCAGCCCGGAGAAGTCGGACGGCTCGTGCACGCTGGCGATCACCGTGGTCAGGGGCAGCTCCAGGGACGCCGCGAGCTGCTGCAACGCGGCGGTCTTGCCGATACCGGGTTCGCCCCACAGCAGGACGGGCAGATCGGCGGCCACGGCCAGGGTCAGCGCCTCCAGCTGCTGATCGTGGCGGGGCTCGGTGGTGGTGGCGTGCAGCAGCGACAGCAGGTCGGCGGCGACATCAAGACGGGAGTTGCGGGCAGTGAGGGGCACAGTCATCACCTTGGGTGGGAGAAGGAAGAGGGGCGGCCACGGCGCCGGCTGCGCTCGTCACGGTCGGCCGGGAGCGGTGTGCGCCCGGCCAGGCCGGCCCGGAACAGCCGGTGCGTGAGCTGCCGCAGGACCGCGTTCTCCAGCTCGTCGCGCAGGTCACCGCCGCGCAGCACCGCCTGCGGACCGAGCAGCGACTCGACGACGGCCAGGGCTCCGGCGACGTCGCCGTGATCGAGGCGGGCGCGTACGTCGACGAGCTCAGCCGGGCCCCGGTGGGCTTCGTCGATGGCCTGGAGGCAGGGCACGGGGGTGCCGGTCAGGGCGGCCAGCAACTCCTCGCGGCGGATCTCGTCCGGACTGTGGTCCAGCGGGACCAGCATCCCGTCCACGAGCGCGATCCGGTGCTCGGCGCCACGGCAGGCGACCAGGCGGGGACCCGTACCCGGCTCGGGCGCCGGGGTCGGGCGGCGCGGATGTCCCGGCGCGAGCGCGGCCGCGACCAGGGGATGCAACCGGTCCGGCTCGATCAGTCCGGCCCGGAGCAACGCCAGGTCGGGCAGCTCCCACGTCGCCGCGTCCGGCAGCACCGGCAGCGCCGCGGCCCAGCCCCGCACGGGGTCCGGCGAGACCCTGACCGCGCCGGTCCCGGTGAGCTCCAGGATCAACCGACGGCGATGGCCCAGCCGTACGGTCACCGCGCCGCCGCTGCACCCTTCCGAACGCAACAGGATCGCCGCCTCGGCCGCCCAGCGCCCGGCCCGCTCCACGATGGACCGATCGCGGAGCTCGCCGGACCGTCTCGCGTCCCACAGGTGCCGGTGCAGGTCCAGCCGGAACCGCCGGTCGGGACGCGGGCCGCCGGGATCGGCCCGGTCCCACAGCGCGAGGCTGAACCGCTGACCGGCGTCCGCCCAGGCCGGCGGGGTGCGGACGACGAGGTGCACGTCGTCGTACCGGGCCAGGGAGATGGTCAGGCCGGGGCGCAGCAACCCGTCCGGTGCGATCCGCGGCAGGTGCCAGCGCAGCAGGTCAGGAGCGAGGTGCCGCAGGTCGGCCCGGATCCGGGCAGCGAATTCGGCACCCCGGGTACGGGCCACGGCCCGCAGATTGAGGTCGACGTCGACCCGGGCCGCCGCGCACGCCGCCGCCCAGTCGAAGGCGGCCCGGCGGGCAGTCGCCAGCTCGATCATCGAGGGCGGCACGGCGAACTCGCGCACGCGCAGCCAGAGGGAGAGGCGGGATTCGCCATCCGCGATCAGTGAGGGCATCAGCGCTCACCTTTGGCGGACGGAACCCCCAATCGCACACAGGAAGTAATCATCGCCGGGGACCGTACCACCGGCCTTCGGCGGTGGGAAGGCGATTTTCAGGCGGCGAAGGAGACGACGGCCTCGGCCAGCTGGTCGCCGGTCAGGGGTCGTTGCAGATCGTCGAGGGTACGGGCCAGCGCCGGCAGCGCCTGCTCGTCGTCGGCCAGAGCGACCGCCACGAACTCGTGGTCCGGCAGCATCAGCAGGGCCGCGCGATAGCCCGGGAGACGCCCGTTGAGATACATCTGGCGGCCGGCTCACGATCGGCAGCGGCGCTCGACGGCTTGCACGAACAGGCCGGTGGCTTCGGGGATCACGTCGGTGAAGTAGGACGGCTCGAACACTTCGACCTCGATGATCAGCGGGTCGCGGCCCTGCTGCGAGGCGATGTCGATGCGGGCGTAGAGGGGCAGTCCGGCGTCCTCGCCGAGGCCCTTGCGCTCCGCGATGCCGGCGAGGGCGGCGACCGTCCGGCGGCCCAGGTCGATCTCCTCGGCCGACGGGTCCGCCCGGGTGATGACCTCGGTGTATTCGCCGCCCAGGTACGCACCGCCCGGCGCGAGCAAGGGCCCTTTGTGACAGGCGTAGGCGAACTCGCCGTTGAGGAAGAACAGGGCGTTCTCGCCGTGCGCGACGACCGATTCCACGGCCGGCTGGACCATCGCCGTCTTGCCCGAGGCGATGATCCGGGCGGCCAGCTTCGCCGCCCGGGGGTCGTCCGGCTGGAACAGACCGGTGTCGCGGGCGCCGGCCGAGACCGACGGCTTGACCACCACCCGGCTGTCCGCGAGGGCGGCGATCGCGGCCTCCGCCTCGGCGGGCGTGGTGCAGAAGACGTACGGGACGCACGGCACGTCCAGCCCGCGGAAGTCGTCGAGGTAGCGCTTGTCGATGTTCCAGCGGATCAGCTCGGGCGCGTTGAGGATGCGGGTACGCCCGGCCGTGCGCTCCAGCCAGCCGGTGAACTCGGCGTACCGCTCGGGGTAGTCCCACGGTGACCGGATGACCAGCAGGTCGAAGGCGGCCCAGTCGACTGCCGGGTCATGCCAGACCGGGGCGGTGGCTCGAAAACCCGCCGCGGTGAGGCCGTCCAGCAGCACGGCGGTGTCCGGGTCGTGCTCCCGGACGAGCTCGGTGTCGGTGGTCACCAGACCGATGGTGGTGGTCATCCGGCCCTCAGTTGAAGCCGGCGACGGGACGGGGTGCGTAACCGCGTTCGAGCAGTGCCACCTCGTCGTCGGTGAGGGTCAGCTCCAGGGCGGCCACCGCGTCGTCGAGGTGGTGCGGTCTGGTCGCGCCCACGATCGGTGCCGTCACGGCCGGGTTCCGCGCCACCCAGGCCAGGGCCACCTGCGCCCGCGGTACGCCGCGCTTCTCCGCGACCGTGGTCACCGCGTCGACGATCTGCCGGTCGTTGTCCTCGGCGCCCGCGTACAGGGTCTTGCCGAACTCGTCCGTGCCGGAGCGGGTGGTGTCCTGCTGCCAGGGCCGGGTCAGCTTGCCACGGGCCAGCGGGCTCCACGGGATCACCGCGACGCCCTGGTCGAGGCAGAGCGGCAGCATCTCCCGCTCCTCCTCGCGGTAGAGCAGGTTGTAGTGGTTCTGCATGGAAGCGAACCTGGTCCAGCCGTGCAGGTCGGCCAGGTACAGCGCCTGGGCGAACTGCCACGCCCACATCGACGAGGCGCCGAGGTAGCGGACCTTGCCCGCCCTGACCAGGTCGTGCAGCGCCTCGAGGGTCTCCTCGATCGGGGTGGCCGGGTCCAGGCGGTGGATCTGGTAGAGGTCGACGTAGTCGGTGCCGAGCCGGCGCAGGCTGTTGTCGATCTCGGTCATGATGTGCTTGCGGGACAGGCCGGCGCCGTTCGGGCCCGGGCGCATCCGGCCGTGGACCTTGGTCGCGATCACCACGTCGTCCCGGTCGGCGAAGTCCTTGAGGGCCCGCCCGAGGATCTCCTCGCTGGTGCCGTCGGAGTAGACGTTGGCCGTGTCGAAGAAGGTGACGCCCAGGTCGAGCGCCTGCCGGATGAACGGCCGGGCCTGCTCCTCGGGCAGCGACCACGGGTGCCCGCCGCGGTCGGGGGTGCCGTAGCTCATCGCGCCGAGACAGAGGCGGGAGACCCGCAGGCCGGTCGAGCCGAAGTTCACGTAGTCCACTGCTGCATTCTCCGGTGATCGGCCGCCCGGTCAAGCACGCATGACGGTGGCGATCGGGATGCCGGCGGCCCGCAGCGCCGGGATGAAGCCGCCGAGGATGCCGGCGACCAGACCGGCGATGATGCCGGCGATCCCGGCCTCCCACGGGAACTGCAGATCCTTCAGGAAGGGCTCGGAGTCACCGAACAGCACCGAGACGGCCCGCAGACCGGCCGCGCTCAGCCCGATCGCCACGGCCGCGGTGAACAGGCCGGTGAGCAACGTCTCAGCGAGCACGATGCCGGCCAGCAGCATCCGCGGCGTGCCGACCGCCCGGCGCAGGGCGAACTCCTCCACCCGCTCTCCCACGGTGGCCAGGCCGACGTTGAGGATGCCGGCCACGCCGATGAGCAGCACCAGGCTGGCCATCGCCAGGAAGACCAGGCGCAGCAGCTTGAGCTGGCTCTCCATCTCCTTCTTGGTGTCGACGGTCTGGACCCAGGTCTCCGAGCCGATGGCCTTGAGCTTGGTGGTGAGCACCTGCTCGACTGGGCTGCCCGGCGCCACGAGCACCTGCATCTCCCCGCCGCTGTTGGGGTCGGCCACGCCGGCGCTCGGCAGCCAGGTCGCCAGCTCGTCCAGCCGCACGTAGGCGCGTGGCTGGATGTCGCCGTCGTCCACCACTCCGACGAACTGCGGGGTGATGTTGGCCGTCGCGCCGCCGATGCGCATCTCAGCGGGCACCTTGTACCGCTCGAAGCCCTTCGCGGCCTCGCGGTTGACCACCAGCCGCGGCGCCATCGCCGGCACCGTGCCGAACTCGAGCCACTGCCCGGTGCGCGGCCGCAGCGGCCGGAACGGGCGCACGTCGCCGGTCATCGCGGTCAGCCGGACCTCGACCGCCTGCCCCTTGGGCAGGGTGTCGGCGGGCTCGCACGGCCCGGTGCCGTAGCAGACCACGCCGCCGCCCCAGTCCTCGTCGAACGGCGCGGCGCCCGGGTTGACCGGCGTGACGTTCGGCTCGCCGATCATCGCCGTGAGGCCCAGCATGGCCACCGCGTCGGTGCGGCCGTCCACCGTGTCGAGCACGATGTCAGTGGCCTTGGGCTCCATCGGCATACCGATGATCGTGGTGCCGTCGACGGCCGAGGCGAGCTCGATGTCCGACAGCAGCGCCTTGTCCGCGATGCTGGCGCCGGCCTGCACGACCACCACCGCGAGGACGCCGAGGAACAGGCTCACCATGGACAGCAGAGTGCGCATCTTGCGGGCGCGGATGCCCTGCAGCCCGATGATCAGCGCGGACCGGAACCGGCCGGAGAGCCGCCTCACGCGGTCACCCGCTGGGTGAGGACCCCGTCGACCAGGTCGAGGGTGCGGCCCATCCGGGCGGCGTGGTCCCGGTCGTGGGTGACCAGCACCAGGCCGCAGCCCCGCTCGGTCGCGGCCAGCAGGGCGTCGATGACCGCGGTACCGGTCTCGGTGTCCAGCGCGCCGGTGGGCTCGTCGGCGAGCAGCACCATCGGGTCGCGGACCAGCGCCCGGGCGATCGCCACCCGCTGCTGCTCACCACCGGACATCCGGGCCGGGCGGTTCTTGGCCAGGTGGGCGATGCCGACCTGCTCGAGGGCCTGCAGGACGCGGGCCCGGCGTTCCCGCCGGGGCAGCCAGCCCTGGCCGTTGACCAGCGCCATGGAGACGTTCTGGGCCGCGGTCAGGTGCTTGAGCAGGAAGAAGCGCTGGAACACGAAGCCGAAGTGGGAGCTGCGCAGCTTGGCCGCCCGGCGCTCGGGCAGCCGGCTGATGTCCTGGCCGGCGAGCAGGTAGCTGCCCTCGTCCGCCCTGTCGAACAGGCCCAGGACGCTGAGCAGGGTGCTCTTGCCGGAGCCGGACCGGCCCACGATGGCCACGCTCTCGCCGGCCTGCACGGTCAGGTCGACGCCGTCGAGGATGGTGCGCGGCTGCTGCTGACCCTTGAGGACCTTGGTGATGCCGGTCAGCTCGATCAGCGCGGTCATCCCACGGCCCCGGAGGGCTGGTCGCCGGGGTTGGGGTTCTCGGGGGCGGCGGGCAGGTTGGGGCCGGGGATCGCCACGGTCTCGTCGCCCTTGAGGCCCTTCTTGATCTCCACGACCTTGCCGTCGGTGAGGCCCAGCACCACGTCGACGGTCTTGCGGACACGATCCGCCCCGACCACGTCGACCTTGCCCTTGCCCTGGGTGCCGGCGACCGCCTCGACCGGCAGCACCAGCACGTCGCTGGCCTTGCCGGTGACCATCTCCAGGGTCACCGCGGCACCGTTGATGAGCTTGATGCCCTTGCCGGCGGTGCAGACCAGCCGCAGGCCGGTCGGCTCGGAACCCTCGCTGCCACCCGCGGGCGGCTGCTCGGGCTGCGGGGCGGGCTCGCCGGTGGCGCCCGGGGACGGCGAGGCCGGCGGCGGCTCGGGGATGGTCCCGGCCGGCAGCGCGGCGATGGTGCCGAGCGGCTTGCAGGGGAACGGTCCCGGGCCGTTCTTGATCTGGCCCTGGACGGACTTCGCCGAGCCGGAGATCCGGTACGCCAGCGCACTGTCGATGTCGGCGACGACCGCATACCCGGCGCGCTTGGCGGAGATCACCGGCATCCCCGCGGTGACCGTGGTCCGGTCGTCGAGCAGCCGGCCGGCCAGGATGGAGTTCTTCGGCATCAGGACCTTGTGCGGCGTGCCCTGGTCCCAGACCGTGGCCACCCAGGTCGCCTGGGTGCTGGCCGAGGTCGAGGGCCGGCGCTGCACGTAGCGGAGCTCACCGTCGACCGGCGCGACGATCCCGTAGACCGGGTTGATCGCCACCTTGCCGTTGAGGCTGATCTTGTTGGTGAGGTCCTGGCGGGTCGGCTGGACCGTGGTCAGCACGGTGCCGCGCGGCTCCAGTCCGGGAGTCCCGGCCTCGTCGGAGGAGCCGGAGCAGCCGGCCAGCGCCGCCACGACGGTCATCCCCACGAGTGCGCGGGGCAGGAGCCTGCGTCCGTCCACCGGTTCCCCTTAGCTGTTCGAGCCGATCGTCGGCACATCGATGGCCGTCCAGAGATGATCTCCGATCCGAACGGCGCTCGCAGACGGTACATCGACTTGGCAAGCGATCCAGATGCACCGGATTGTCGGGCCGCCGGGAACGCGGGGATCACCCTGCGGAAACGGGCCCGGCGACGGTTATCCGCGCCGGATTGCGTAGTTGCGCGCGGGTGCGCGCTCCTGATTCCGTTTCGGTCTTGCAAAATCCCTCGGATTCCCTTGTCTTTAGGTCTTCGGCTATGTCAAGGTCCACCTCTTCGTGTGGGGGCTGTCACAGGCCCGGGGCGGGAGGTCCGATTTCCGTGAGCACCGACCTACCGGTCCTCCACAACTTCATCGGCGGGTCCAGCACGGACACCGCCGACGGCGCGACGTCGGCGATCGTCGACCCGTGCACCGGGGAGGCGTACGCGTACGCCCCGGTCTCCTCCGCTGTCGATGTCGCCGCCGCGATGCAGTCCGCCGAGGCGGGCTTCGAGGTGTGGCGGGACAGCACACCGGCCGAGCGGCAGCGCGCCCTGTTGCGCATCGCCGACGCCGTCGAGGCCCGGGCCGACGAGATCATCGCCGCCGAGTGCCGCAACACCGGCAAACCGGTCGAAGCCACCCGGCAGGAGGAGATGGCGCCGCTGCTGGACGAGCTGCGCTTCTTCGCCGGCGCCGCCCGGATGCTGGAGGGCAAGTCCGCCGGGGAGTACCTGCGCGACCACACCTCCTGGGTCCGGCGCGAGCCGATCGGCGTCTGCGCCCAGGTGACACCGTGGAACTACCCGATGGTCATGGCAGTGTGGAAGTTCGCCCCGGCCATTGCGGCCGGCAACGCCGTGGTGCTCAAGCCCTCCGAGACCACCCCGGTCAGCACCCTGCTGCTCGCGGAGATCGCCGCCGAGTTCCTGCCGCCGGGGGTGCTCAACGTCGTCTGCGGTGACCGGGACACCGGCCGTGCGCTGGTGGTGCACCCCACCCCGCAGCTCGTCTCGATCACCGGTTCCACCCGGGCCGGCATGGCGGTAGCCGCCGCGGCCGCCGCCGACCTCAAGAAGGTCCACCTGGAACTGGGCGGCAAGGCCCCGGTCATCGTCTTCGACGACGTCGACCTCGAGGCGACCGCCGCCGCCGTGGCGGGCGCCGGATACTTCAACGCCGGGCAGGACTGCACCGCCGCCACCCGCGTGCTGGTGCACGCCCGGGTCGCGGCCGACTTCACCGCCGCGCTGGCCGCCGCGGCCCGGGACACCCGGGTCGGCGGCCCGGCCGATACCGGCGCCTACTTCGGGCCGGTCAACAACAGCACCCAGCTGGACCGGGTGCGCGGCTTCCTGGACCGCACGCCCGGCCACGCCCGGGTGGTGACCGGCGGGCAGCGCATCGGTGACCGCGGGTACTTCCTCGAGCCGACCGTGGTGGCGGGCCTGCGCCAGCGCGACGAGATGATCCAGGACGAGATCTTCGGCCCGGTCATCACGGTGCAGGAGTTCGACACCGAGGACGGCGCCGTGCGCTGGGCCAACGACGTGCGCTTCGGGCTGAGCGCGAGCGTCTGGACCCGCGACCACGGCCGGGCGATGCGGGTGTCACGCCGGCTGAACTTCGGGGCGGTGTGGATCAACACCCATCTGCCGTTCGTGTCCGAGATGCCGCACGGTGGTTACGGCCACTCCGGTTACGGCAAGGACCTGTCCATGTACGGCTTCGAGGAATACACCCGGATCAAGCACGTGATGAGCAACCTGGCCTGAAGAGGTATGAATGACCACTGCTGTTGACGAGGACCCCGGCCGGCCGGCCATCGAGCTCGCCGGCGTGCACAAGGACTACCTGTCGCACGGCGAGACGGTGCAGGCCGTCCGCCGGCTGGACCTGAGCATCGCGCAGGGCGAGTTCTTCTCGCTGCTGGGCCCGTCGGGCTGCGGCAAGACCACCACGATGCGGATGATCGCCGGCTTCGAGGAGCCCACCGGGGGCACGGTGTTCCTGGACGGCCGGGACGTCACCCGGGTCTCGCCCAACAAACGCGACGTGAACATGGTGTTCCAGTCGTACGCGCTGTTCCCGCACCTGAACGCGTACCAGAACGTGGCTTTCGGGTTGGAGCGCAGGAAGGTCGACAAGGCCGAGATCCGCCGCCGGTGCGGCGAGATCATGGAGATCGTCTCGCTGACCGGCATGGAGAAGCGGGCCCCGCGCGAGATGTCCGGCGGCCAGCAGCAGCGCGTCGCGCTGGCCCGTGCACTGGTCAACCGGCCCCGGGCGCTGCTGCTGGACGAGCCGCTGGGCGCGCTGGACCTGAAGCTGCGCCAGCAGATGCAGGTGGAGCTCAAGCGTATCCAGCGCGAGGTCGGGATCACCTTCGTCTACGTGACGCACGACCAGGGCGAGGCGCTGACCATGTCGGACCGCATCGCCGTGATGGACGCGGGCCGCATCGACCAGCTCGGCTCCCCGCGGGAGATCTACGAACGCCCGGCGACCCGCTTCGTGGCCGGCTTCATCGGCACCTCGAACCTGCTCGACGGCACCGTGGAGAGCATCACCGGTGACGTCGCCCGGCTGAGCTACGGCGAGGGTGAGCGGGTGCTGGTCCCGGTGAGCGGGACCATGAAGACCGGCGACGACCTCGAGGTCTCGGTCCGGCCGGAGAAGATCGACCTCTCCCAGCAGCCGCCGGACGGCGACGGCACCAGCGTGCTCACCGGCGTGGTGACCGAGGTCGTCTACCACGGCACCTCGACCAACTACACGGTCAAGACCTCGGCCGGCCCCGACCTCGTGGTCTTCGACCAGAACGCCTTCTCCGCCGAGGACCTGGCCGGCCCCGGCGACCGCGTGTACCTCAGCTGGAGCCCTCAGCACTCTTACCCGATCGGAGTCTGATCGTGCAGTCGAACCTCCCCGACCCCTCCCTGATCCGCGGCATGACGCAGCGCCGGCTCGGCCGCCGCGACGCGTTGCGGGTGTCCGGCCTGTCGGCGTTCGCCATGGCGCTGGCCGCCTGCGGCGTCAAGGGCACCGGCTCGACCACGCCGAGCGCCCCCGCCCCGGACGCGGTGGCCAAGTACTGGGCCGGCAAGACCAGCAACGGCACCGTGAACTTCGCCAACTGGCCGCTCTACATGGACCCCGAGCAGCCCGAGCTGAAGAAGTTCACCAAGGCCACCGGGGTCGCGGTGAAGTACCAGGAGGTCATCCAGGAGATGGGTCCCTGGTTCGCCAAGGTCCAGCCGCAGCTCGCGGCCAAGCAGTCGATCGGCTACGACCTCATGGTGATCACCAACGGCATCCAGTTCAAGCAGTTCGTCGACTCCGGCTTCCTGGCCCCGCTGGACCACTCCAAGCTGCCCAACTACGTGGCCAACGCCGACCCGTCGTACGCCAAGGAGGCGTTCGACCCGGGCAACGTCTACACGATCCCGTGGACCTCCGGGATGACCGGCATCGCGTACGACCCGAAGAAGATCACCCGGCCGATCACCAAGCTGGCCGACCTGTGGGACCCGGCCTTCAAGGGCAAGGTCGGCATGTACTCCGACACCCAGGAGCTGGGCAACTTCGGCATGATGGCGCTCGGCATCGACCCGGCGAAGTCCACCCCGGAGGACTGGAAGAAGGCCGCCGAGAAGCTCAAGGAGCAGAAGGCCGCCGGCCAGGTCCGCAACTACTACGACCAGAGCTACGTGGACGCGCTCGGCAAGGGCGAAGTGTGGATCACCCAGGCGTGGTCCGGCGACATCTTCCAGAAGAACGTCTCCGACGGCACGGATTTCAAGTTCGTGATCCCGGAGGAGGGCGGCACCATCTGGACCGACAACTTCGCCATCCCGATCACCGCGCAGAACCCGGTCGACGCGATCAAGCTGATGGACTTCTTCTACGAGGTGGAGAACGCGGCGACGCTGGCCGAGTACATCAACTACGTGTGCCCGGTGCCGGCCGCCCAGGCCAAGATCAAGGAACACGCGGCGGCCGCGTCCGGTGACGACAAGTCCGCGCTGGAGGCGGTCGCCGCCAGCAATCTGGTCTTCCCCACCCAGGCCGACTACGCGAAGCTGCACTACTTCCGGGACTTCGCCACGCCCGCCGAGCAGCAGGAGTACCAGAGCATCTTCGAGCCGATCGTGCTGGCCTGACCCGTGTCGCGCTCACGGCGTGTGCTCGCGCCCTACCTGCTGATCCTGCCGGGCGGTCTGTGGCTGCTGCTGTTCTTCGTGATCCCGATGGTGACGATGCTGTCGCTGTCCCTGCAGCAGGGCGACATCGTGTCCGGGTACGTCTTCACCGGTCACTGGCAGACGTACGTGGACGCCGTCGTCAACTACCGCACGCAGCTGGTCCGGTCGCTGATCTACGGGGCGGTCACCACGGTCATCCTGATCGTGCTCGCCTTCCCGGTCTCGTACTGGATCGCCTTCTACGGTGGCCGGCGCAAGCCGACCTACCTGTTCCTGCTGCTGCTGCCGTTCTTCGTGTCCTTCGTGCTGCGCACCATCTCGTGGCGCTACATCCTGACCGACGAGGGCATGCTGCTCGGACCGCTGAAGAGCGCCGGTCTGCTGCCGGACGGCTTCAACATCCTGGGCACCCCGGTCGCGGTGATCGGCGGGCTGGTCTACAACTTCCTGCCGTTCATGGTGCTGCCGATCTACGTGGCGCTGGAGCGCATCGACCCCCGGGTCGTCGAGGCCGCGCGTGACCTGTACGCCGACCCGGCCACCGCGTTCCGCAAGGTGATCCTGCCGCTGGCCCTGCCCGGGGTCTTCGCCGGCGTGCTGATGACCTTCGTGCCGGCCAGCTCCGACTACGTCAACTCCGCGGTGCTGGGCAGCTCCTCGACCACGATGATCGGGCAGGTCATCCAGTCGCAGTACCTGACCAGCTCCAACTATCCGACGGCCTCGGCCCTGTCCTTCACGCTGATGGCGGTGCTGCTGGTCGGGGTCTTCGCCTACGCCCGGGCCCTGGGCACGGAGGACGTCATGAAGGTGGCGGCGCGATGACCCAAGTCGTCGAGGAAGCGCCCGCGGTCGCTCCCCGCCGGTCCCGGCTCACCGGCGGGCGGGCGCTGTCCATCTACAGCTGGCTCATCATCGCCTGGCTGATGCTGCCGGTGCTGATCATGATCCTGTTCGGCTTCAACGACACCCCGGGCCGCTACAACCAGACCTGGGAGGGCTTCACGCTCAAGTGGTACGGCCGGGTCTTCGCGCTCGACGAACTGACCAAAGCCCTGGTGATCTCGCTGGTCGTCGCGGTGCTCACCGCCGTCTTCGCGGGCGCGCTGGGCACCGGCATCGGTTACGCGCTGGGCCGCTACCGGTTCCGCGGCTCGGGCACGGTCAACCTGATCATGTTCGCCACCATGTCCTCCCCGGAACTGGTGATGGGCGCCTCGCTGCTGACGCTCTTCGTCTCGCTGGGGGTGGGACTGGGCGCCACGACGATCACGATCGCGCACATCATGTTCTCGATCTCGTTCGTCGCGGTGGTGGTGCGGGCCCGGGTGCTGACCCTGGACCGCTCGGTCGAGGAGGCCGCGGCCGACCTGGGCGCCAATCCGTGGACGACGTTCTGGCGGATCACCTTCCCGATCATCATGCCCGCGGTGATGTCCGGCATGCTGCTGGCCTTCGCCCTGAGCATCGACGACTTCGTGGTCAGCAACTTCACCGCGGGCACCACCACGACCTTCCCGCTGTGGATCTGGGGCGCGACCCGGGTCGGCCTGCCCCCACAGGTCAACGTCATGGGCACGCTGATCTTCGTGGGCGGGGTGCTGATCGCGGTGGTCAGCAGCGTGCGGTCGCGACCCCGGAAGAACTCCTGAGCATGGTGGCGCGCGCGCTCGCCGACGCGGAGCCCGAGCCGTACTGGCTCGCGCAGGCGGGCGCGCCGCCGGCCGCCGACCCGCTGGACGGGATCGACGCGGCGGACCTGGCCGTGGTCGGCGCCGGCTACAGCGGACTGTGGACCGCACTGCTGGCCAAGGAACGCGACCCCGGCCGCGACGTCGTGGTGATCGAGGCGGGCACGGCCGGGTGGGCGGCCTCCGGGCGCAACGGCGGGTTCTGCGCGGCCAGCCTCACCCACGGCTTCGACAACGGACTGAGCCGTTTCCCGGACGAGATGGACACCCTCGAGCGGCTCGGCCGGGCGAACCTGGACGGCATCGAGCAGACCGTCCAGCGGTACGGGATCGAGTGCGACTTCGCCCGCACCGGGGAGCTGAGCGTGGCGACCGCCGAGTGGCAGGTACGGGATCTGGCCGCGTACCACGCCGAGGCCACCGGGCGCGGGCTGGACGTCACGCTGCTGGACCGCGACCAGGTGCGGGCCGAGGTCGACTCGCCCACGTACCTCGGCGGGGCCTGGGACCGCACCGGCTGCGCGATGGTCGACCCGGCCCGGCTGGTCTGGGGTCTGCGCCGGGCCTGCCTGCAGCTGGGCGTCCGGATCTACGAGAACTCCCCGGTCGAGCGGATCAGCTCCACCCGCAGCGGGCTGAGCCTGCACACCTGGCGCGGCCGGCTGGACGCGGCGAAGGTGGCGCTGGCCACCGGGGCGCACGGCAACCTGCTGCGCCGGCTGCACCACTACGTGGTCCCGATCTACGACTACGTGCTGATGACCGAGCCGCTGACCGCCGCGCAACTGGCGTCCGTCGGCTGGCAGCGGCGTCAGGGCGTGGGCGACGCGGGCAACCAGTTCCACTACTACCGGCTCACCGCGGACAACCGGATCCTCTGGGGCGGCTACGACGCGATCTACTACCGGGGCGGGCGGATCAGCCCGGAACGCGACCAGCGCGAGGCCACTTTCGCGGTGCTGGCCGAGCACTTCGCGCAGACCTTCCCGCAGCTCGACGGCGTGCGTTTCACGCACAAGTGGGGCGGCGTGATCGACACGTGCAGCCGGTTCAGCGGCTTCTTCGGTACGGCGCACAGCGGCCGGCTGGCGTACGCGGTCGGCTACACCGGGCTGGGCGTGGGCGCCACCCGCTTCGGTGCCAACGTGATGCTGGACCTGCTCACCGGCGAGCGGACCGAACTGACCCGGCTCAAGATGGTGCGCCGCAAGCCGGTGCCGTTCCCGCCGGAACCGGTGCGCTCCGGGGTGATCGAGCTGACCCGCTGGTCCATCGCCCGCGCGGACGCCCACGAGGGCCGCCGCAACGTCTGGCTGCGCACCCTGGACAAGGTCGGCCTCGGCTTCGACTCCTGAGGACCGGCACAACTTGTTGCGGGGCCCCGTGGCCGCCCGGCCCGCTACCGGCTCAGCAGACCGCGCAACGCCTTGACCACCTCGGCCGGGGCCTCCTCGGCCATGAAGTGCCCGCACGAGACCGTACGGTGCTCCAGGTCCGGCGCCCAGGCCCGCCAGATGGCCGCCGCGTCGAAGCCCAGCGCCGCGCCCCAGTCCTGCTGCAGCACCGTCACCGGCATCCGGAGCTGGTTGCCCGCCGCCCGGTCGGCCCGGTCGTGCTCCACGTCGACGCCGGCCGAGGCGCGGTAGTCCGCGACGATCGACGGGACCGCCTCGCGGCAGGCGCGCAGGTAGGCCGCGCGTACGTCGGCCGGGATGGTCTGCGGGTCCTGCGTCCAGATGTCGAGGAAGTGGCCGAAGAAGGCGTCCGGGGCCGCGCCGATCAGTTCCTCGGGCAGGCCGGGCGGCTGGGCCATCAGGTACAGGTGGAAGCCCACCGCCGCGCTGACGCCGTGCATGACGTCCCACATGTCCAGCGTCGGGAGCACGTCGAGCGACGCCAGGTGGGTGACGGCCTGCGGGTGGTCGAGGCCGGCCCGGATGGCGACCAGGGCGCCCCGGTCGTGCCCGGCCAGGGCGAAACGGTCGTGGCCCAGCGCGCGGGCCAGCGCCACGATGTCGGCGGCCATGGTCCGCTTGTCGTACGCGCCACCGGCGGGCTTGTCGCTCGCGCCGTAGCCACGCAGGTCGGGGCAGATCACGGTGTGGTCGGCAGCGAGGTCCGCGGCCACATGCCGCCACATCAGATGGGTCTGCGGGAAGCCGTGCAGCAGCACGATCGGGCTGCCCGAGCCGCCGACCGCGACGTTGAGCGCCACGTCGTCGGCGACGGTGACGCGCTGGTAGTCGAATCCGGTGAGGGAAGGGTTCATGTCCACCAGGCTGCGCCGGCTTGATCAGCAGCGGATCAGCAGCGGATCAGCACGCTGCTTAGATGGGGTCATGGTGGCCTTCGGTGTGCTCGGACCCGTGCGGGCGAGCACCGCGCTGGGCCCCGTACCGCTGAAAGGTCCGCAGCACCGGGCCGTGCTGGCCCGCCTGCTGATCGCGCGCGGCCGGGTCGTGCCGATCGACCGGCTGGTCGACGATCTGTGGGAGCAGCCGCCGCGGGGTGCCGTCCCGGCCATCCGCACTTTCGTGTCGGATCTGCGCCGGGCGCTGGAGCCGGGCCGCCCACCGCGGCAGCCGGCCCGGCTGCTGGTCACCGCGCCGCCGGGGTACGCGCTGGAGGCGGCCCCGGACGCGGTGGACGCCTGGCGGTTCGAGGCGGCCGTGGCCGCGGCGGGTGAGCTGCTCGGCGCCGGATCGCCGGCCCGGGCCCTGGCCGAGCTCGATGCGGCGCTCGCGCTCTGGCAGGGTCCGGCCTACGCGGAGTACGCCGACCGCGGCTGGGCCCGCGCCGAGGCCGACCGGCTCGACGAGCTGCGGCTGCTGGCGATCGAACGCCGCGCCGAGGCCCTGCTCGCGCTGGGCCGGGCCGCCGACGCCGTCTCCGGACTGCAGGCCCACGCCGCCGCCCAGCCGTTGCGCGAGGACGCCTGGCAGCTGCTGGCCACGGCCCTCTACCGGGCCGGACGCCAGGCCGAGGCACTGGCCGCGCTGCGGCAGATCCGCGCGACGCTGGTGAGCGAGCTCGGCGTGGACCCCGGCCCGCGCCTGCGCCAGCTGGAGGCCGACATCCTCGCCCAGGCGGCCCATCTGAGCCCGCCCGAGCCCGCTACGCCCGAGCCGGCTCCCGTCGGCCGTGCGGACGAGCTGGCTCTCGTCGGCCGTGCGGACGAGCCGGTGCAGCCGGTGCAGCCGGTGCAGCCGGTGCAGCCGGTGCAGCCGGTGCGGGCAGCCGCGGGCGTCGCCGCGCCGGAGCCGGCTCTCGTCGGCCGGGACGAGGAACTGGCCCAGCTGGCGCGCGCGGCCGAGACGGTGACCGCGCGGGGCCGGGCCGCGCTGGCGCTGGTCTCCGGCGAGGCCGGCGCCGGCAAGACCACCCTGGCCGAGGCGCTGACCCGCCACCTGGTCAGCCTGGGCTGGGCCGTAACCCGGGGACACAGTCCGGGCTACGAGGGCGCGCCGGTGACCTGGCCCGGAGTCTGGGAGGAAGCCGAGCCCGCGGGGGATCCCGCGGTGGCCCGGTTCCGCCGGCGGCAGGCTGCGGTGGCGCGGCTGACCGCACCTGCGGCCCACGCACCCGTGCTGCTGATCGCCGACGACCTGCACCGGGCCGACGAGGCGACGCTGGACCTGATCGCCGCGCTGGCGGTCGAGCCGGTGCCGGTGCTGATAGTCGCCACGTTCCGGGCCACCGAGATCACCCCGGAGCTGACGGCGGCGCTGGCCCGGTTCGCCCGGGCCGAGCCGGTGCGGGTCTACCTGGGCGGGCTGGACGAGGCGGCGACGGCGGCGCTGGCCCGTACCGTGGTCGGGACCGGCCTGGACGCACCGGCCGCGCGGCTGATCCACCGCCGCAGCGGCGGAAATCCGTTCTTCGTCCGCGAGCTGGCCCGGCTGCTCGCCGCCGAGGGCGACGCCGCCCTGGAGCAGGTGCCGGCAGGCGTCCGCGATGTCATCCGGCACCGGCTCTCCCGGCTGCCGGAGTCCGCGCAGAGCGTGCTGCGGCAAGCGGCTGTGCTCGGCCGCGACGTCGACCCGGAAGTGCTGGCCGAGCTGGCCGGCGACGCGACGGCGACGCTGGATGCCCTGGACGCGGCCCTGCGGGCCGGCCTGCTCGCGGAGGACGGGCCGGGCGGTCAGCCGCGGTTCACCCACGTACTGGTCCGGGACACGGTCTACGGCGACCTGTCCGCGCTGCGCCGGGCCCACTGGCACGCCGCCGCCGGCGCGGCGCTGGAACGCCTGCATCCCGGGGACGTCACCGCCCTCGCCCACCATTTCGCCCGGGCGGCGACCCCGGCCACCGCGGTCCGGGCCGCCCGCTACAGCGGGGCAGCCGCCGAGCAGGCCGAACGCAGCTCACGCCCGCACGAGGCCGCCCGGTTGTGGCGGCAGGCCGTCGACGCGTACGACCGCAGTGCCGAGGCCGACGACCGGGGCCGGCTGGCGGCCGTCATGGGGCTGGGCCGGGCTCTCGCCGTGACCGGGCACCTGGACGAGGCCCGCGCGCTGCGGGCCGAAGCCGTCGCCGCCGTCCGGCACCTCGACGACCCGGAGCTCGCCGCGAGCGTCCTGGCCGCCTTCGACGTGCCGGCGGTCTGGACCCGCAACGACGACGACCGGCTCTCCGGGCAGATCGTCGAGCTGGCCGAGCGGACCCTGGCCACCCTCGGCCCCGACCGGCCGGAGCAGCGCAGCCGGCTGCTGAGCACCATCGCGCTGGAGCTGCGGGGCACCACCACGGACCGGGGTGACCGGGCGGCGCGGGAGGCCGAGGCCCTCGCCCGGCAGGCCGGGGACCCGGCGCTGCTGGCGTTCGCCCTCAACGCCCGGTTCATGCACACGTTCGCCCGGACCGGGCTGGCCCGGGAACGGGCCGCGATCGGCACCGAGCTGGTCGCGGTGGCCGCCCGGCACGAGCTGGTGACCTTCGAGGTCCTCGGTCATCTCATCCTGCTCCAGGCCCACAGCGCGCTCGGCGAGCCCGCCGTCGCCGACGCCCACGCGCAGGCCGCCGACCGGCTCGCCGAGCGCTACGACCTGCCGCTGGTCGGGGTCCTGACCCAGTGGTGCGCCGCGCTGCGCCTGGCCCTGGCCGGCCGGGTCGCCGAGGCGGCCGCGGCGTACCGGGCGGCGCAGGTCAGGCTGGACGGCAGCGGCATGCCCGGGATGGCCGGGGGTCTGCTCGCGCTGGCCCTGCTCACCCTGGACCCGGATGGTGCGCCGGACGGTGACTTCGGCCCGTACGAGCCGTGGGCCCGGCCGCTGGTGCTGCTGGCCGGCGGCGACCGGGCGCGGGCGGCCGCGGCCCTGCGCGCGGTCCCGGAGTCACCGCACGACCTGTTGTGGGAAGCGCGGCTGGCTCTGGTGGCCCGGGCCGCCCGGGTCCTCGACGACCGGGCGACGCTCGCCCGGGTCCACGCGGAGCTGCGTCCGGCCGCCGGCGAGCTCGCCGGAGCCGGCAGTGGCGTGGTCACCCTCGGTCCAGTCTCCGATCACCTGGGGCAACAACTGCCTCGTCCGTCCTGACCGATCGTTCCGGTCGACGGTCACCGCGGGCCTCCGAACAGTCAGGACTGCCCCGTACCAACGTTGATTTCCGGTCCGGGCGCCCTTCATCCCGGTGCCGAACGCGAATAAGCCAGGAAGGATGCATCGGTAGGTCGATCTAGGGAGTGACCAGGCATGGCGCAGATCCACCACTTCGAGCACGGCTGGCTGACGCCGACGTTCAGCTACACGCTGTCCGTGCTCGGATCCCTGCTCGGGCTGGTGTGCGCCGTCCGGCTGCGCACGGCGCCGAGCGCCGGCTGGCGCGCCTGGTGGCTCACCCTCGCGGCGGTCGCCATCGGCGGCACCGGCATCTGGACCATGCACTTCGTGGCCATGCTGGGCTTCAGCGTGGTCGGCATGCCGATCCGGTACGACGTCCCGGTGACCACCCTGAGCGCCCTCATCGCCATCGGCGCCGTCGCCATCGGCCTGTCCATCGCGGCCCGGGGCACCAAGGTCCACGGCGCCCGGCTGATCATCGGCGGCCTCTTCGCCGGCCTCGGCGTGGCGGCGATGCACTTCACCGGCATGTACGCGATGCACCTCGACGGCACCATCGACTACCTGACCAGCCGCGTCGTGGCAGCGGTGGCCATCGCGGTCGTCGCGGCGACCGTGGCGCTCTGGCTGGCCATGACGGTGCAGCGGCCGCTCGCGATCCTGGCGTCCGCGCTGGTCATGGGCATCGCGGTCAACGGCATGCACTTCACCGGCATGTCCGCCATGTCGGTGCGCCCCGATCCCGCCGCCACGGGCGCCTCGGTGACCGGGGCGAGCGCGAGCACGCTGCTCATCCCGATCGGCCTGACCGTCATCTTCGGCATCCTCGGCCTGATCTACGCGCTGATGGCGGCACCGACCGAGGAGGACCGGGCGGCGGCGGCGTACCTGGCGGCGCGGCTGGAGCGCGAGAACGACGACGATCTGTACGAGCCGGCGCCGCAGCAGGGGCCCAACGGGCGGCGCATGCCCACCGGCGGAGCAGCGTGGACCTTCCGCGACCGGGCGGGCCAGTAGGGCCTCTCCGAGCACGGCTCGGGTGCGGAAACCGCAAGAGCGCCTGACCGCTTCCGCGATCAGGCGCTCTGCCTTGACTATCTCTGGGTGACCGACGGGACTTGAACCCGCGACCCCCGGGACCACAACCCGGTGCTCTACCAGCTGAGCTACGACCACCATGCCGCGCTGCCGCCGGAAACTCCCCGCGGCGCGTGCCGGACAAGCATAGCGGCAGCACCCCCGCAGTCGTCGACCGGGTTACCGCTCGGCGTGGCTCACAGCTCCGCGGCGATGGCCCGGGCCTGGTCGACGTCCGGACCCGGCAGCGGCACGAACACCGTGCGGCGGTAGTACTCCAGCTCACGGATGCTCTCGCGGATGTCGGCCAGCGCCCGGTGGGCCAGGCCCTTCTGCGGCTGGCCGAAGTACACCCGCGGATACCAGCGGCGGGCCAGCTCCTTGATCGAGGAGACGTCGATCATGCGGTAGTGCAGGAAGTCGTCCAGCGCCGGCATGTCACGGGCGAGGAAACCCCGGTCGGTGGCGATGGAATTGCCACAGAGCGGGGCCGAGCGGGGGTTGGGCACGAACTGCTTGATGTACGCGAGGACGGCCTCCTCGGCCTCCGCCATGGTGACGGTGGAACGGCGCACCTCGTCGGTCAGGCCGGACTTGGCGTGCATCTCGCGCACGACCTCCGGCATCGCGTCCAGGGCCGCGTCGTCGGCATGGATGACGAGGTCGATGCCGTCGCCGAGAACGTCGAGATCGGGACCGGTCACCAACGCGGCCACCTCGATCAGGGCATCCTTGCCCAGGTCGAGACCCGTCATCTCACAGTCGATCCACACCAGAAGATCCGCCACCCGCCCAGCCTACGCGCCGCGCGGAAGACGTGTCGCCGCGTCCGCCGTACCCACCCGCCGGGGACGCCACACCAGCACCGGGCACGTTCACCCTGGATTGTCCGTATTAACCCCAGGACTACCCAGTTCCGCCGTCCAGGGGTTAAAGTGTGCTTAACGGACGAAGCCCCCCTTCGGTTACTCCGTTCCCCCGGTAAAAGGGCCCTCCGCGTCGGCAGCGCGGAGGGCCCTTTTCGGTGTCGTCCCGTCGGATCGGCCGGGCGGCCGCAACCCCGTCGAACAGGTCACGGCCGCCCAGGCTTTACGCCAGGTCAGTCCTTCGACCGCGAACCACCCTTACGCGGCGGCCGGGTCACCTTGATCGGCGGCTCCTGGGTCGCCGGATCCGGAGCAGGCAGCCCGGAAGCGGTGACATTCTTCCGCCGGCGCCGGGCGGCCGAGTCACCCCCGAGCAGCTCCGCCACCTCCGCCTTGTACGCCGCCAGCCGCGAGAGGGAGCCTTCGGGCTTGCGTTTGCCCTTGTCGGCTTTGCCTTCTTCGGCCTTGTCAGCCGCCTTCTCGGCCCCCGCTTTGCCAGCCTCGGCCTGCTCAGCGCCCGCCTTCTCGGCTGTGCCCAGCGCAACCTTGGCCAGATCGGCCTTCGCCGGGTTCGCCTTGGCCGGGTCGGCCTTCGCCTGGTCGGCCTTCGCCGGGTCGACCTTCGCCGGGTCGACCTTGCTGGTCGCCTCCGCGGTGGCAGCCGGACGGGCGTCAGCCGGACCCGCGCTGATCGGGTTGGCGACAGCCGGGCGGGCGTCAGCTGAGCTGACCGGGCGAGCGCCAGCCGGGAGCACGTCAGCCGAACCTGCGCTG
>NZ_BOQL01000065.1 GCF_018332655.1 Actinoplanes auranticolor
GATCGCGGAGAAGTGGGCGAAGACGTCGGCGCCGCCGTCGTCCGGGGTGATGAATCCGAAGCCCTTGTCGGCGTTGAACCACTTCACGGTGCCTGTAGTCATGTCTGCTCCTTCGCGAGCTGCAGAGCCGCACTGTGCGGACTCCATCGCCGCTGCGTTGATCACCCGCGTCGAGAACGACACGACAAACGAAAAGCGCCCGGTGGGTTTTGGATAACCCATCAGGCGCTGAAAAACGTCTACGGAAATCAAAACTGCAACTCGACCACCGTAGCACATGATCTTCTGTCGATGTGGTGACTGGCGGTGGGCGATGACGGCCGCGGCGGCGGGCCGGGTCAGCTGACGGACGTGGCGAGGGTCGGGTCGCCGGCGAGCATCCGCTGGTGGAGCTGCTGGAGCTTCACCGCGGGCTCCACGCCCAGGTCCTGCACCGGCTCCGCCGCAGCTGCGAGCGTCGGGCCGGTCCGGGCGCGATGAGCCGCTGATCAGTTGGTGGTGACCGTGCCCAGCGGGCGCTTGCGCAGGGTCTCGGCCCGGCGCTGCTCGCCCTCGCGGTCCAGGTTCAGCCCGGACCGGGTGGAGGCCGCGCAGGTCGTGTCGGGCGGGAGCACGCCGTCGACCAGCCAGGCGGTGCCGATGTCGAGGGCGCACGGGTTGTCGTCGAAGACGTAGACGCCGTGCTGGTTCTCGTCGACGGTGACCAGGCGGGACCGGTGGGCGAACTTCGCCCGGATGATCTGCCCGCCCCACAGCGGCGTGGCGGCGTCCCGGCGGTTCTGCAGGATCAGGACGTTGGCCGGACCGTCGTCGTTGACGGCGACCTGCGGCTCGGTCGGCCCGAGGGACCAGAAGGCGCACGGGTTGATGTTGGCCGACGCCGCGCCGAACATCGGGTACTTCACGCGGTCCTCGGCGACACTGCGCCGGTACACCCCGACGTTGCTCGGCCATTCACTGTCGTTGCAGGTGACGGCCAGGAACGCGGAGAAGAAGTTGGAGTACGGGCTGGGCGCCGCCGCGGGTTGCGGGCCGGCCGGCGCCGCACCGGAATCCTTCACCTGCTGCCAGGCCCGGGCCAGCACCGGGTAGTCGGACTCCCGGTACAAGGAGGCGAAGGTGGCGAGCCGGAACAAGCGACCGTCCATCCAGGGCAGCGGCTGCTCGTCGAGCCGCTCGGCCAGCGCGAAGTAGGTGGCGCGGACCTGCCTGGGTGTGCGGCCCAGGCCGTACGAGGTGTGCCGGGCCGCCGCCCAGCGCGCGAAGCCCGGGAACGCCTGTTCGAGACCCAGCCCGAAGCGGCGCAGTCCGGCGCGGGTCAGAGCGGTGTCTCCGACATTGCTGTCGATGATGACCCGGTCGGTGGTGTCCGGGAACATCGAGGCGTACGCGGCACCGAGCGCCGAGCCGTACGAGAGCCCGAAGAAACTGGCCTTCTGCTCGCCCAGCGCGGCACGGATGCGGTCCAGGTCGCGGGCGGTGTTGGCCGTCGAGATGTGCGCCATCCGGCCCCCGGTGTCGTGGGCCGCGCACTGCTCGGCGACGGCCCGGGCGGCGGCGGCCTGCTTCAGGACCGCCGCGTCGTCCTCGGCCCACGGCGGCACGTTGCCCGGGTAGCCCTGCTCGTCGGTGAATCCGCAGTCGATCCGGGCCGAGTAGCCGACACCCCGGGGGTCCATGCCGATCAGGTCGTACGCGTCCGTGACGCTCGCCGGCACGCCCAGGCCGACCAGGTCGTGCGGCATCGTCAGCGCCGAGCCGCCCGGGCCGCCCGGGTTGAGCAGCAGCACGCCGCGCCGCTTCTCCGGGTCCGTGCTGGGAATCCGCGACACCATCAGGTCGATCTGCGTCCCGCCCGGATCCCGGTAGTCCAGCGGCACCGTCACGGTCCCACACTGCACCGTCGGGGCGGCCGCCGCGATCGGAGCCGGGCAGGCGCCCCACTCCACCTGCCCGGTCCTGCCGCCGGCCGCTGCGGCCGGGGCCGTCGCCAGTGACCCGACCAGTCCGATCACGACAGTCACAGCCAGTCCTCGGCGTATGTCATTCCATCGATTCATGCGTCCAGTGCAGACCGTGTTCCCAGCACACTGTCAAGCCGGCGGCGTCGTCCGGCCGCACTACAGTGGGCTGACCATGCCTGATCTTCTCGGAATCAATCATCTGACTCTGCCCACAGGCGATCTGGACCGGCTCGTGAAGTACTACACGGAGTTGCTCGGCGCAAAGCTCGCATTCGAGCGCGCTGCCACGCATTCCGATCCGCGGATCGCCGTCATCGATGTCGGCGGGGACGACCACTTGATGATCGTCGAAACCGCTGACGCTCCGACTATTGGTCTCGACCCGCTGGGCCGGGCGGGCTGGGGGCTGCGCGTGGGAACTCACGCGCAACTGCGTGAGCTCCGTGAACAGATCCTGGGTGCCGGGTGGCCGGTCGGACAGATCGAGACCCTGCCGACACAATGGACGATGACAGCTCACGATCCCGATGGACGCCCGGTGGACGTCCGGGCCCATCGCCCCCGCTGAAGCGACAGTCAGGGGCGGTCGTGCAGGAACCATGCGTCGCCGCGGGTCAGGGCGATCGCGAGTTGCCACTGCTCGCACTGCAGGCTGCCCCCGACGGCCATCAGTTGCCCGGCGAGCTCCCACGCCTGCGGACCGGGCTCGGGCCGGCGTGCCGCGGTGAACTGCAGCATGGTTCCCCACGCGGCGACGAGGCCGGCGCCCCACTGCCGTTCCCATTGACGCATCGCCGCGGCCCATCCCGCCTGGCCGTTGTCGCGGGCTGCGCCGAAGTAGGACACCCACGCGGGTGCCAGCCACTGTGCCGTGGTGGGTAACAGCACCAACTGCACTTCGGGCCACGTGTGCCACCTGTTGGTGCCGACGAGGTGCTCGCACCCGCTGAAGGCCCGCGTGGTCAGCTGCGGATCAGCCAGAACGGTGTCGTAGATCCACCGCTGCAGCACGTGCGAGGTGGTCGGCGGCCTCAACTGCTGCAGCGCCGGCTCGACCAGATCCGCGCCCAGGAATACGTCCACATAGCGCTCCACGTCGTGCCGGTCCTGTGCTTCGTCGGCGCCGTAGCGCCGGTACACCGACCATGGATCCAGCGTCCGGGCCGCTCGGTCCAGCTCCACCAGCTCCGCAGGCTCCGGTTCGTGGTGCAGGTCCCCCGGCAACGTGAAGACCGGCCACCGGCCGGTGAGCGGCATGGCCGCACGGGCAGCCTGCCACGCCTCGAGAACCCGGGCGGGGTCCACGTTCTGCACCAGGAACGTGCCGCCCAGACCTTCCTCCACCGGGTGATCTTCCAGAGTGGACCCTCGCAGGGCAGCCGCGATGTCCCCGGCCCGATCCATGAGCACAGCCATACCTGCACGGTAGTGCCGGACATCGATCCTCGGGGCGGGGATTGCGGCCAGCAGGAGAATAACCTCGGCGGAGCTTTTCTGTCACCATCGGTTCACCCGTTCAGATGACATTCGCAGTATCGAGGCCGGCCGATTCATCAGATCGATGCCGAGCGAGATTCCTGCCTTTGGCCGCGCGTCCTGCCGGCACTAAAGTAAACGCCTTCGCACCGGACATTGCCGCATCACCAAGAACGAGGATGCTCATGCCCGACACGCCTTATCTGATCGCCGTCATCGCGGTGCTCGCCGCGGTCGTCTTCGCCATCTGGGCGGCCCGGCACTCCAGCGCCCGGTCGAGCGGGCGGCGGGTCACGGCCGACGAGACCCCCTCGGCCCTGGCCGAGACCCAGTCTCAGCTGGCGGCTGCCCTCTCCCAGGTCGATCAGCTCACTGAGCGGCTCCGGCAGGCTCCGGCGGTGGAAACCGTCCGGGTGCCGGCGGCCCATGCCGACGGCCGGCATGTCGAGGTCTTCGTCAATCTGTCCCGGCGGCTGCAGTCGCTGGTGCACCGCGAGATCAAGCTGCTGGACGCGCTGGAGAACGAGGTCGAGGACCCCGACCTGCTCAAGGGGCTGTTCCAGGTCGACCACCTGGCCACCCGGATCCGGCGGCACGCGGAGAACCTGGCCGTGCTCGGCGGGTCGGTGTCGCGCCGGCAGTGGAGCCGGCCGGTCGCGCTGACGGAGGTGCTGCGGTCCGCGATCGCCGAGGTCGAGCACTATTCGCGGGTCAAGCTGGTGCCGCCGATCGAAGGTACGGTGCCCGGGCACGCCGTCGCCAGCGTCATCCACCTGATCGCCGAGCTGATCGAGAACGCGACGATGTTCGCCCCGCCGCACACCCAGGTGCTGCTGCGCGCACAGCAGGTCGCCGCGGGCATGGCGATCGAGGTGGAGGACCGCGGGCTCGGCATACAGCGCGCCGATCTGGACCGGGTCAACCAGTTGCTGGCCAACCCGGAGGACACCAACCTCGACGATCTGCTGCGGGACGGGCGGATCGGGCTCTACGTCGTCTCGATGATCGCCCGGCAGCACGGGATCATCGTGCAGTTGCAGGCCAACATCTACGGCGGCACCCAGGCCGTGGTCATCCTGCCGCAGATGCTGATCGGCTCGCTGCCGGAATCCGCGCCGGAAGCGGTACGGCCGCAACGCCTGCCTCGGGCACCGGAGCAGCTCCAGGTGCAGGAACGGGTTCCGCTCCAGAAGCGGATCCCGTTGCGGGAACGGGTCCCGCTGCAGGAACGTCCGGCGGGCCGCCTCCAGGGCACCCCCGAGATCGCCGAACAGTCGATCCGGCCGGTCGTCACGCCGGGCCGGACCACCCTGGCCGCGTCGTCCCACGCCACCTCGGCTCGCGTCGCGCCGGGCCAGCCCACACCGGCTCAGGCGCCTCCGGCGACCGGCTTCCCGGCCCACGTCCGGCGCGGCCACACGACATCCGGTCACGGCGAGCCCAGCCGGGCCGGATCCCATCACGCCGAGCCCAGCGGGGCGGGATCCGATCACGGCGAGCCCGGCCGGGCCGGATCCAACCGCGCCGAGCCCGGCCGGGCCGGGTCCAACCACGCCGAGCCCGGCCGGGCCGGGTCCGGTCAGGCCGGTGCGGCGTCCGCCGCGACCCTGCAGATCGCCGGCGCGACCCTCGCCCAGCAGGTACAACCCACGCCGTCGCGGCCCCCGCTCCCGCGTCGCCGCAGTCAGACCCACATGGCTCCGCAGCTGCAGCAGGGCCCGCCGCGCCCGGCCACGGAACCGGCTGTTGAGCACCAAGCAGGCTTGATGGCGTCGTTCATGAACGGCGTCTCGCGGGGCGAGGCAGACACGTCCGCCCCGGAAAGTCATGGCTGATCCCCGCTCCGTTCCCCAGGAAGGCCCGGCTCACATGTCGCGCAGCGACCCCGCACGCACGTCCCAGGACCTGGTCTGGCTGTTGTCCGGCCTGGTCGATCGCGTACCGGACACGAAGAGCGCGCTGCTCCTGTCGTCCGACGGGTTGCGCAAGGCCGCTCACGGGCTCGACGACGACGGCGCGGATCACCTGGCCGCGGTCGCGTCGGGGCTGTTCTCGCTGGCCCGTAGCGCCGGCACCCGGTTCGGCGGCAGCGACGGGGTCCGGCAGGTGGTGGCCGAGCTGGACGATTCACTGCTGTTCGTCTCGGCGGCTGGTTCCGGGGCCGTACTCGCGGTCATCGCGGGAAAGGCGGCCGATCCGGGCGTGCTCGGCTACGAGATGGCACAGCTGGTCAAGAGCGTCCGGCCGTACCTGGCGACGCCAGCCCGGAATGAGCCCGATTTCCTGGACGTGCGCGGACGGTGACCACGCTGGGGACGGACGACGAGCACTGGTTCGACGACGCTGCGGGACGCCTCATCCGGCCGTACACGGTGAGCAACGGCCGGACTGAGCCGACCACCCCGATGGAGCTGCTGTCGATGGTGATCGCCACCGGCTGCCACCCGCACGGTCAGCTCGGACCGGACCATGCCCAGGTGCTCGGGCTCTGCGGCACCGTCACCACGGTCGCCGAGGTCGCGGCGCGGCTGAGGCTACCCGCGGTGGTCACCAAGATTCTGCTCTCCGATCTCGTGGACTGGGGCGCGGTGGACGCCCGCTCCCCCGACCCGATGGCCAATGCCTCAAACCCGGCGGTACTGGAGACCATTCTCAATGCCCTTCAACGACGGCTCTGACGGGTTCCCGTCCGCGCTGAAGCTCCTGATCGCGGGCGGCTTCGGCGTCGGCAAGACGACGTTCGTCGGTGCGATCAGCGAGATCGAGCCGCTGCACACCGAGGAGCTGCTCACCGTCGCGAGCGTGGGCACGGACCGGCTGACCGGTGTCGAGCACAAGTCGACGACCACGGTCGCGATGGACTTCGGCCGCATCACGATCAGCCAGGATCACGTGCTCTACCTGTTCGGTACCCCGGGACAGGAGCGGTTCTGGTTCATGTGGGACGAGCTGTCCAGCGGCGCGATGGGCGCGGTCGTGCTGGCCGACACCCGCCGGCTGGAGGACTGCTTCCCCGCCGTGGACTTCTTCGAGTCGCGCGGCATCGGGTTCCTGATCGCGGTCAACGAATTCGACAACTCGTGCCGGTACGAGGCAGACGATCTGCGCAGCGCTCTCGACCTGAAGTCCGAGGTCCCGATCATGCTCTGCGATGCGCGTGACCGGCGATCTGCCACCGCCGTGCTCATCAGTCTGATCCACCATCTCCTCGCCTCGCGTGCCCGCCGATGACCGAACGGAGCTCCGGCATGATCTACGACCTCTCCGGACACCATCCCCTCACCCCGGCGGATCCCGAGATTCCCGCTCGCATGCGCCGGCTGCGCGAGATCGGCCTGGGGGAAGGCCCGGACGCGCAGCTCGACGAGTTCGCGCGCAGGGTCGGCGACGTCACCAGGGCGCCCCTCGCGATGGTCAACTTCATCCAGGACGATCGTCAGTACCTGGGCGGTCTGTACACCGGCGCCACCGTTCCGGGGGCTCTGCAGGCGGCTCTGGCCGGCCGCACGTTCACCCGCGAGCACGGGTACTGCCCGCATGTCGTCGTCCGGCGCAAGGCACTGGTGCTCGATGACGTCTGCGACTATCCCCGGTTCGCCGGCAACCCGGTGGTGGACGAGATCGGCATCCGTTCCTATCTGGGTGCCCCGTTGATCGATCGCACCGGCATCGCGCTCGGCACGGTCTGCGTGGTCGACATGGAACCGCGCCCCTGGGGCCGGCCGGGGCTGGAGACGATCAAGGCGCTGGCCGCGGAACTGGTCGCCCAGATCCATGCCCGCGAGGCGAAGTAGGTAAGGCCGCCGATATGCCGCAGGTGCCCGGCACCTGCGGCATATCAGCGCGTCTGCCTGATGCGGCCTGCGTAAACAGACGAAGCACCATCGCACCGCCTGGCCCGAGGGTGGCGGCTGCGCAGCACGACTACCGGCAACTCCGCACCGTGAGGCACCTGGCGCCTGCCACAGGACCCGTGCCAGCGGCCATGCCCGGGAACATCATCGAGAGCCGCCTCACCGTGGGTGACGATGCGACCCCGTTGAGGAACCAAAGGTTCCGCTGTAGAGTGCTCTCGAAATAGACGAACATACACCCAGGTGTACAAAACGGATCACCAATGCTTCATGCATCCCGCCATTCCCTGGAGGGTGAGACCACGAAGGGCTCCCCACGGACATCGTCGGCCTCGAGGTGCACAGCCGGCAAGGTGCGGCCCGGCTACGAAGGCCAGCACGGGGCGGCATGACTCCCCAGAAGGAGCGAACGATGGACACGGATGCCCTCAGTCAGGCTGCTGTGCTCTCCGCAGCGAAGGACGACCGGCCGGAAACGTCATCGGCGACGGGGATGCTGAATTTCCTGCGCGAGTATGCCCGGAATTTCCTCAACTCCCGGCTGCTGGACGAGCGCCGCTCCTTACCTCCGGCGTTGGTGTCGGATTTCGCCGCCGCCGGCTTGCTCGGTCTGCAGATTCCCCGGGAACTGGGCGGACAGAATCTGTCCCACACCGACATGAACCGGGTGTTCACCCAACTCGGGGCCATCGATGCGAACCTTGCCGTCTTCTGCGCCGTGCACAACACCCTCGGAATAGCGCCGATTCTGCTGTCCGCACCTGAGGATGTGAAGGGTCACGTGCTGCCCCGCCTGGCCATGGGACAGGCGCTGACCACCAGCGCGATCAGCGAACCGGGCATCGGCTCGCACCTGCGGGGAATGACCACCCGTGCGGCCAAGAACGTGGACGGCTCCTACACGATCAACGGCTTCAAGAAATGGATCTCGTTGGGCGGAGACGCGCGATACGTGAACGTATTCGCTCAGCTCCACGATGAGAGCGGCCGGCCGATGGGCATCACCGGCTTCCTAGTGGACAGCCGCACACCCGGTTTCGGCATCGGTCCTGAGATGCTCACTCTGGGGCTCCGCGCAGTGCCGCAGTACGATCTCAGCTTCACCGATGTGCGGGTCCCCTCGTCTGCGCTGCTGGGCATCGAGGGAGACGGTCTGGCTACGGCCAAAGCGGCGTTCATGGGCGGCCGCGTCGTGCTCGCTGCGATGTCAGTGGGCGCGGCCATGCGGTCTCTCGAACTGGCCCAGAGATTCGCCGAAGGCCGTGCGGTGGCCACCGGCTCTCTGGCCGAGAACGGCCGCATACGGGAAAGGCTGGCCGAGGCCGGAGCCGCGGTCCAGGCAGTAAAGACGCTGATCTCCCGTATTGCGACGTGGCAGGACGAGGGCAGGGAGGTGTCCGACGCCTGGTTCTTCTGCGCCAAGATACTGGGGTGTGAGCTCGGCTGGGGCGCGATAGACACGGCTCTGCAGGTATTGGCGGCCCGGGGTTTCCTCGACACCAACACCGTCGGCCAGCACTTCCGTGACTATCGGTTGTTCAGGATCTTCGAGGGTTCCACCGAGGCGATCTCGGTGTTCCTCGGCACCATGCTCGTCCGGAATCCCGACGAGTTCACCAAACTCGTGCAGCAGGCTCAACCGACCGCGCAGGTGCTCAAGCTGATCGACCGGGTCGCGGAAGTCGGCGCCGACCGTCCCGACGACGACGCCGCTCAGCACATCCACGCGGCCGTCGTCGGCGAACTGGTGTGCTGGACCCTCTTGACCATGGTGACGAGCGAAGTCGTCGACCAGTCGCCGATGCATGCCTACACCGCTTCGTGGACCGAGCACCAGATGCAGCAACGGCTTCGTACGGCACGCCGGAGCTCACACCGGAATCTGCCTACTACGACCGAGTTCGCGGATCACGTCGCCGGCTACGCCGAGGTCATCGGGGACGTCGACCAACGGCGCTGGCCCGGCGAGGAGTGGCAGGCCGATCCGCTGCTCAGTCCTCGATGATGCCGTACCGGACCATGATCGCTGACCGGCGTGCCCGGTTCACCGCGTGCACCCGGCGTCCCACGAAGAACACGTCGAGCAGCGTCCACAGGCCGAGCCCCCCGAAGGTGAACAGCATCGCTATGGACCGGCCGGTGTCCCCCAGATAGAAACGGTGTCCTCCGAGAATGCCGACCACGCACCACAACGCATAGGCGACCCGGGGGTCTTTCCTGACCGACCGGTAGTCCGCCTCGGCCATCAGCACGCTGTACCGCTGCCAGCCGGGTAGGGCGACCGGGCCGGATGCGGGTGGAGGCGCGCTCGAACTCATCGGCGCAACGATAGTCCGGGATCAGGGGCGGGAGAACAGCGCGGCCAGGGCGGCGTCCGAGGCGTGCAGGGCCTCGCGATCGAAGGTGCTGCCGGTGGCCACCAGTTCGGCGGCTCCGGTGCGGTCGAGGATTCCGGAGAGGCGGCGTTGCACCCGGTCGGGTGTGCCGGTGATCGCCGCGGCGAGGAACTGGTCGAGGTACTGCTGCTGGCGCGGGGTCCGGGCGGCGGCGCGGGCGGCAGCCACCGGTTCCAGGGGCGGGAACACTCCGGTCGTACGGCTTCGAGCCATCGCCCACGCCTCGGGCAGCGCCAGGTCGGCGGCTTCCGCGTCGGTGCCGGCGACCAGCACGTCCGCACTGATCGCTATCCAGGGCTCGGGTTGCTGGGCGGAGGGTTCGAAGGTACGCCGGTAGTCGGCCAGCGCCTCGGCACCGTCCGCACCGAGCAGCGGGCCGCCCACGATCACCGGGAGGCCCAGCCGTGCCGCGATCCGCACGCCGGTTCCGGTGGCCAGCACGTACAGCGGGATGGGGCCGTCCGGCTGCGGGTGCAGAGTGATCTCCGCCGTACCGGTGAGGAAGTCACGCAGCTCGGCGAGGTCGGCCGCGAAATCGCCGTCGGCCTGCCGCAGTGCCCGGCGCACCGGCGGGGTGAAGCCCGGCGAGCGGCCCAGGCCGAGGTCGACGCGGCCCGGCGCGAAGGCGGACACCGTGGCGAACTGCTCGGCGACGACGAGCGGCTGGTGGTGCGGCAGCATGACACCGGCCGAACCGAGCCGGATCACCGTCGTGGCGCCGGCGACGGCGGTCAGCAGCGCTGCCGGGGCGGCGCCGGCGATCCCGGGCACGCCGTGGTGCTCAGCGACCCAGAAACGGTGATAGCTGAGCTGCTCGGCCCGCGTCGCGCGAGCGACGGTGCCCCGCAGCGCCGCACCGTCCGTTTCACCGCTACGGGTCCGTGACCGGTCCAGCAAGGAAAGTCGAACCTCGGCGTTGATCACACCGGTACCAGCGTCCGTGCGGGCGGATCTTGTTCCCGCAGGCTACTCTCCCGTCGTCGCGGCGATACGGACCCGTCCCAACGTGAAACCTGCCGCACGGTCGGCTCACCCTGTGCCGAAATGACCAACCCAGGAGGGTGCAGTGGCGGATCAGCCACCGAAACAGCCCGATCCCGCGACGGCGGCGAAGGCCGCCGCCGCGAACCCGCCGCCGGCCCCCCAGCTGCTGGTCATGCCGCCCACCGAAGCGATCCCGTCGCTGGTCTGGCCGGGGGCCGAAGGGGAGGCGGCATGGGCGATCCCGGTCCTGGTCCCGCCGGGCACGCGGGGCTATGCCATCTTCGTGCCGATGGTTCCCGCTGAGCCGGCGGCCCGGGCCGCCGGCGAACCGGCCGGCCGATCCGGGAAACCCGCGGCAACGCCGGCCGTCACCGCCCCGGCCGTCACCGCCCCGGCCGTCACCGCGCAGGCTGCGACCGCTCCGGCAGCTGCGCAGAGCCCGGCCCCGGCACCCCCCGCCCTCCCGCCGGCGAAGGCGATGCCACCGGCTCCTCAGCCTCCGCAAGTACCAGTCGCCCAGTACCCGGCGCGCCCGTTCGGCACGTACGAGCGGCCGCCGACCGCGTGGCAGACGTTCCGCAAGAAGCACTGGCCCGGGCCGAAGAAGGCCCAGGGCTGGGCCGTCCCGGCCGGCGTGCTCGCCGGCGCCCTCGGCTTCCTGATCTTCCTGCCGCTGAACCGGGTGGGCATCGGCTGGTTCCTCGGCTGGCTGGCGCTGACGCTGGGCGTCGCGTTCGCCGTCCGGAAATCCGCCGAGCTCCCGCGCGGGGAGCGGCTGCTCCGCTCCGGCTGGGCCGTGGCAGCGCTGGCCCTGCTCCTCATCCCGGCGTTCCGCAACGCGTGGTGGCTGGTGACGTTCAGTGTGCTGGGCGCGATCGGCTGCACCGCGCTGGCCATCGTCGGCGGGCGCCGGCTCAGGTCGATCCTGTTCAGCCTGGTGGCTGCCCCGTACGCCGCACTGGCCGGCATCCCGTGGGTCCGTAGCCACCTGAAAGCGGGCCGCAACCCGGGAATCGCCCGGCGGATCCTCTTCTCCATCGCCCTCACCGCTGTGGTGCTGCTCGTCTTCGGCGCGCTGCTGTCGTCCGCCGACGTCGCGTTCTCCCAGCTGCTGGACGGCGCCGTCCCCGATCTCAGGCTCAGCTCGATCTTCCTGTGGATCTTCCTGGCCGCGGCCGGTGGCCTGCTCGCCGTCTCCGGGATCTACACGCTGGCCGCACCGCCGGCGACATCCAGCCTGGACACCGAGGGCAGGGGCAGATTCGGCCTGATCGAGTGGGCACCGGCCGGCGCCGCACTCGTGCTGCTCTTCGGCGGTTTTGTTGCCGTGCAGTTCACCGTGCTGTTCGGGGGAAGCCGGCACGTGCTGGAGACGGCCGGGCTCAGCTACTCCCAGTACGCCCGGAGCGGCTTCTGGCAGCTGGTGGCGGTCACGCTGTTGTCACTTGCGCTGATCGCGAGCCTGGCCCGCTGGGCGAAACGGGACCAGGCGGTGGAACGGGTACTGCTCCGCGTACTCCTGGGTCTGCTCTGTGCCCTGAGCGTGATCATCGTCGCGTCCGCGCTGTCGCGGATGTGGGAGTACCAGCGGGTCTACAGCTTCACCGGTGAGCGCATCTTCGTGATGGCCTCCGAGCTGCTGCTCGGCGTGATCTTCGTGCTGATCGCGGTCGCCGGCCTCAAATGGCAGGGCCGCTGGGTCCCCGGGGCCACCGTCGGCCTGGCCGTGCTGATGCTGCTCGGTCTCGCCGCCCTCGACCCCGAAGGCTACGTGGCCGGCCGCAACGCGGCCCGCTACGAAGGCTCCGGCAAGATCGACGCCTGGTACCTCCGGGCTCTTTCCGCCGACGCGACCCCGGCCCTGACCGAACTGCCCGATCCGGTACGCCGGTGCACGCTCAGCTGGATCGCCGAGGACCTCGAGGAACCCGACCCCTGGTACGCCTGGAACCTCGGCCGGCAACGGGCCCGCGAAGCCCTCGCCGAACTGGGCCCCGCCGCGATCGGAAGCCAGCAGGACTGCCGCGCGGCCGACCAGTTCGACCTGCCCAAGACCCGCCGATGAGGGATGGACCTCCGATTCCCCTCGACGCCCACTCGGCGTCCTCAACTCGCCTGCCTGCCGAGCGGTGGTGACCACGACGCGGCGATCGACCTACTTACGCCCGCTTTACCCGGAGGCTTGTCTAGTGGTTCCGCGAGGCGCATTCACAGGCGTCCATCGCGTCCACATTGCTCTGGCAATCCCTCCAGGAAGGCAATCTGCATGCCGTCTGCCACATCCGTCTGGGCTGCCGGTCTTTCCGGCGCGCTCCTCGCCGCATCGGTGACCGTCCCCGCCGTGGCCGCACCCCCGACCACGGCTGCGCCCGCCGGGTTCGCGGCCCGCACCGACGTCACCAGCGCGGCGGAGAAGAAGCGCGTCGACCGGGTCAAGACGCCCAAGCTGGGCTGGTACTCCTGCTACGACTACGCCGAGTGCGCCACGGTCGACCTGCCGCTGGACTACGACAAGCCCACCGGCGCCAAGACCGAGATCGCCGTGTTGCGCGTCAAGGCCAAGAATCAGAAGGCGAAGATCGGCAGCCTGTTCCTCAACCCGGGCGGGCCGGGCGGCTCCGGCACCGACATCGCCCTCGCCGCGCCGTACTTCCTCAGCGAATCGGTGCTGGAGAAATTCGACATCGTCGGGGTCGACCCGCGCGGCATCGCCGGCAGCCAGAACGTGCGGTGCTTCCCGTCGGTCAAGGCCCAGACCGAGGCGTACGCCGGGCTGAACGTCGCCTTCCCGTACGGCAAGAAGGAGGAGGCGGCGTACATCGCCTCGGCCAAGGCTGTCGGGCGTGGCTGCTCGACCACCGGCAAGGCCGTCGCCGGGGCGATGTCGACCGCGGAGGTCGCCCGGGACATGGACGTGCTGCGCCGCGCGGTCGGTGACAAGAAGCTGAGCTTCCTCGGCTTCAGCTACGGCACCGCCCTGGGGCAGTACTACGCCAACATGTTCCCCGATCGCGTCCGCGCGGTCGCGGTCGACGGTGTGATCAACCCGGTCACCTGGACCGGCAACAGCCGTACCAGGAACCGCATCCAGGATGACCGTCTCCGGTCGGCCGACGGGGCCTACAAGGCGCTGACCGAGATCCTCAGGCGCTGTGACACCGCCGGTGAGAAGTTCTGCACCTTCGCGGCCGGCGACCCGGTCGAGAACTTCGACACGATCACCAGGAAGCTCAAGGCCGAACCGGTGACCGTCACCGACGACTTCGGCACCTACACGGTCACCTACGCCGACTTCATCGGCGGCATCCTCGGCGCTCTGTACAGCCCGAACGCCGGTGACGCCGTCGCCGGCTCGGCCACGCAGCTGTGGGACATCCTCAACGCCGACGGCAGCGTCACCGCGGCCCGGCAGGCCGCGGCCGAGGCCGCGCTCGCCCGCCGCATCCGCGAGGCTCGGCGCAGCGCACCGGGACGTGACTTCCCGTACGACAACAGCCTGGAGACGTACGCCGGGGTCGCCTGCACTGACGGCCTGCACCCGAAGAACGCGGAGTCCTGGCCGGCGGAGACCGCCAAGTACGACAAGCGGGCCCCGTACTTCGGCCGGGCCTGGGGCTGGGGCACTGCCTCCTGCGCCTCGAAGACCTGGACCGTCCGCGACGAGGACGCCTACCGTGGCCCCTTCAACCGCCGCACCGCGGCACCGGTCCTGGTCATCGGCAACTACTGGGATCCGGCCACCAACTACGTCGAGGCCGTCGAATCGGCCCGGCTGCTGCCCAACAGCCGGCTCCTGTCCAGTACCAACTTCGGCCACACCGCGTACGGCACGTCCGCCTGCGCGACCGGCGCCATCGACGAATACCTGCTCACCGGCGCAGTGCCCGCGGCGGGAACCGTGTGTCAGGGCGACCTCCAGCCGTTCACCGAGCCGCTCATGACCGAGCCGGACGAGACGACCCGCGTCAAGCGGATGGACGAGACCAAGACGGACCTGGCGGAGAAGGGCGCTCCGGCAGCCGGCGAGCCCAAGCAGCTTCCGCCGGTGGCGAACCGGGTTCCCACCTCGACACTCAACGGCACACGCTGACCCGTTCCATGATCACAGGGCTCCGCCCAGGCCGACAGCCTGCGCGGGGCCCTGGCCGGAACTCCGCCGTCCGGGCGCTCACCAGTTCCTGACATCTCGTCACCAGACTTCCGGTACTCCGCGAACGAACCGTCGCTCCCTCTGCGGCGACCGCGCGGGTCCGGAGGTGATCATGTCGATGACGCAACAACGGTGGACCGGAGGCAGGCGGGTGTTCCTCGCCCTCGGTGGTCTGTCTCTGCTCAGCGCCTGCGCCGAGCCGCAGCCCGAATCGCCCGGGCTCCCCCCGGTGACGGCCCGGCCCTCGCCGGCACCACCATCGCCTTCCGCGACGAGGCTGCCACGCATTCCGGTCCAGAAGGAGCCGCGGTACGTCGTACCGGCCACGCCGGGCAACAAGGGCTCGCGGGTCGTGGCGCTCACCTTCGACGACGGCCCGGACCCGGCGTACACCCCGCAGGTACTCCGGATCCTGCGGAAGCACCACGCCAGGGCCACCTTCTTCGTGATCGGGCAGCAGGCCTCGGCCCACCCGGATCTGGTGCGGTCCATCGTCGACGACGGCCATACGGTCGGGACCCACACCTGGTCACACGCGAACCTCAGCCGATTGCCGGCCGGACGCGTACGGACCGAGGTGGGCCGGGCCGTGGACACCGTAGCCACGACGATCGGCCGGATACCCGCGCTCTTCCGAGCCCCGTACGGAAGCTGGTCGCGCACGGTCTTCGAGGCGTGCGCCACGCTCGGGCAGACCTCGGTCGCATGGGACGTCGATCCGCGCGACTGGGACAACCCCGGTGCGGGCCGGATCCGCGCCGAGATCCTGGACCAGGTCGGCAACCGGTCCATCGTGCTCACCCATGACGGCGGCGGCGACCGGTCGCAGACCGTACGGGCGCTGCGCAGCGTTCTGCCCGTGCTCATCGATACCGGATACCGGTTCGTGGGGGTGTGAGCGATGGCCGAACGTCGTCATCCGCGACGCCGCCGGCGTCTGGTGCTCGCCGCAGTTCTTGCCGTGCTCGTCACCGGGTCGGTGGCCGGCGTCGCCGGGATGCGAACGCTCTCCGGCCGCTACGAGGACGCGGTCGACCGTGCCGACCTGCTGCCTCCGGCACCGGCCCGGTCCCCGGGCGCCAGGACCGAGCCGCCCAAGGTACGGGGACCGATGAACCTGCTGCTCATCGGCTCGGACAGCCGCACGAGAGGCGAACCGGGTGACGGGCGCAGCGACGTCGTCATCCTCGTTCACATTCCGGCGTCGACCGGCAAGGCCTACGTGATCTCCATCCCGCGCGACACGTACGTTCCGATCGCCACGGCCGACGGCGGGCGCGGGTCCGGGAACAAGATCAACGCGGCATTCGCCTGGGGTGGCGCGCCCAGGCTGGTCCAGACGATCAACCGGTTCGGCGGTATCACCATCGACTGGCCGGTCATCGTGGACTTCGCCGGGATACGCAGGATCACCGATCTGGTCGGCGGGGTCGACGTCACCATCGACAAGAAGAGCGTCGACGCCTACCGCTTTCTGCCCGAGGACAGCCCGTACCCGTCGGCACCATGCACCGACCCGCAGGGCCGTCCCCGGCGCTGCGTGGTCTTCCCCGCGGGCAAGGTGCATCTCGACGGCAAGCTCGCCGAGTTCTACGTCCGTCAGCGCCGCGGCCTGCCCGCCGACGACCTCGACCGGGCCCGGCGCCATCAGCAGTACCTGCGGGCGCTGGCCGAGAAGATGGCCGGCCGGAATCTGCTCACCGATCCGCGAAAACTGGATCGGCTGGTTCGTACCGCGGCCGGCATGCTCACCGTGGATCGGCGCATGCCGGTGCAACGCCTCGCCATCACGCTCCGGCACCTGCGCGCCCAGGATCTGATCTTCGTGACGTTGCCCATCGCGGAGAACCGGGACGTTCCCGGGATCGGCGCGGTGATGGTGCCCGATCCGGCGCGCTGCCGGGAACTGTTCGCCGCGCTGCGGGGTGGACGGCTCGACGAGTACCTGCGTGAGCACCCACCCAACGACGTACGGCACGGTCGCTGAGCGTCCCCTCCGCCGACGCGTAGAGACATCGGCGAAATTCGATCTGTAGGGGTTGTTAACAGCATCGTCGCCTTCTATCGTTGACAACGATGTCGGCGATAACGGATCAATCTGATACGGCCGTCGATCCGATCCGTGCCGGTCGCCGCGCGTCGCCCATTCCGTGCGCCCTATCGCCCCATCGGTAAACGCATCGTCCGACCATTCCCCTCCACGCGAACGTGCACCGAATTCCGCTCCCTCGCCTGACATGCGGCTACCCCACCGCGTGGCAATCCTCCATGCCTGGAGGAATCCCCGATCCCACGCTCGTTCCCCCGAGCGGGGCAAGCGAAAGGCAATCGCATGACGCATCGCAAGCGTCTCAGCGCAGCCGTCGGCGTCGCTGTTCTGGCTTCCACCGTGCTGGCCTCGGCCCCGGCCGCCGCTTCGCCGGCCCCGGACCCAGCAGCTGTGACGTTCCCATTCCCGGAGCACGCCCGCAAACAGATTCCCCTGGTCCAAGCGGCCAGCGCCGTGCGCAAAGAAATCGAGCGCCGGGGCCCGGCCGGCTACGCCGGGATCGAGCTCGAGGACGAACACGTCACGGTGTGGTGGAAGGGCAAGCTGCCCGCGGAGATGGAACGGACGATTGCCGCCGCCCGGAAGATCGCGCCCGTACACGTCGGGACGGCCAAGCACTCACTGCGCGAACTGCGAACGGCGGGCGCCGAGCTGCGGTCGGCCTATGCCGCGGCGAAGCCACGGATCAAGTACGCCGTGGACGGCAGCCGCATCGTCGTCGCGACGAGCGGGCGCTCGGGCATCACCCGGCAACTGCCGAACGTCGGCGTGGCAGTCGAGATCGTCGACCAGGGCACGAAGCTGCTGACCAGCCGGCGCGACGACTGGGCACCCTGGAAGAGCGGCGCCGACCAGATCAACGGCAATTCCCGCTGTACGACCGGCTTCCCCGTCCGCAACGGCAACAACGAGCGGTTCATCCTCACCGCCGGGCACTGCGGCAGCAACGGCAACCAGATCCGCGACGGCGTCGGCGAGTTCATGGGCACCTTCACGGCCGACAACGACGGGCACGACATCGCCCTGATCAGCACGCCCGGCAACGTGGACAACGTGATGTACGTCGGCGGGCTCGACAGCAACGTCGTCACCACTGTCGTCGGCTGGGACTGGACGTTCCCCGGCGAGTACCTCTGCCAGTCCGGCGGGTCGTCCGCCCGCGACACCGGCGGCCCGGTGTGCGGACTGCGGGTCGAGAAGTTCAACACCGACTCCGGCGACGCCGTCGAGGCCCGCCAGGTCGACGGCCGGCCGGCGGTCCGCGGGGGCGACAGCGGCGGCCCCGTCTACGGTCCGGCCGCCAACGGCGGAGTGGTCGCCAAGGGCATCAACAACTACACCTACGTCGGCAACAACACGATCCTCGGCTTCCAGGACTTCGGCACCGCGACCCGCGACTACGGCATCTGGATCGTGGAGTAGCGCGAGCCGGAATCTCGGATCAACCCGACCACCGGCACCGCCGATCCGCCGACGGTGCCGGTGGTGCCGGTGGCGATCAGCCACACGGTGACGATCCCGCTGCCACGTGGACGTGACCGGCGCGAAAGACTTCATGTGACCCGTCCGCGGTGGTTCGCGTCAACGCCTGCCAGGGACGCCGGTACGGGTCGGCTCCGCCGGCCTGGCAGGCAAGCCAGGCCAGCGGCGCCAGCAGACGCCAGCGTCCCGTGGGCAGACCGAGGTCGACCACGGCTATCCGGCCGCCGGGCCGCACCAGCGCGAGTGATCGGCTCCACGCCTGTCGCCAGCGGTCCATCACGCTGAGTGTGTAAGTGAACAGCAGTGCATCGAACGGCTCACCGATGGTCGGTGGTGTCTCCGCGGCGTCGCCGAGGACCGTGGTGACATTCGTCCATCGGTGCCGGCGGATACGGACGTGTGCCTGACGCAGCATCGCCGAGCTCGCGTCGAGGCCGACGACTGCGCCCGACGGCCCCACGGCGGCGCGGAGAAGAGGAAGGTTGAGCCCGGTGCCACAGCCGACGTCCAGCACTCGGTCACCGGTGCGCAGGCCCAACGCGGCGATACCGGCCTCACGTCCCACCCGATAGACCGGACGCTCCAGCGACACCAGGTCGTAGAACCGGGCCGTGAGCTCATAGCGTCGTCGCCTCATCACCGATGCTCCTCGACGTAGCTGCCGCCACTGCTGGTATGCCCTCCACCGCCGACGAGCTCCTACCGTTCGCTTTCCTGTCTCCCCGGAAGAGCGTGGGTCGCCGCAGGGCGCGGTAGTTTCACATCATGGACGACGACCGGCGTGAGCGACGATCCCTCGGTCCCGGGGCGGTGGCCGCGTGACGGCGGATCTGGACCTGCTCGTGCTGGGTGGCGGCACGGCCGGCCTGGTCAGCGCAGTCATCGCCGGCGGCCTCGGTGCCAAGGTGCTGATGGTCGAGCGGGAGCGGACCGGCGGTGAATGCCTGTGGACCGGCTGCGTGCCCAGCAAGGCGCTGATCGAGTCGGCCGGCCTGGCCCATCGCATGCGACACGCCGACCAGCTCGGTCTGACCCCCGCCGACCCGGGCGGCGACATCACGGCCCGGACCAGGTCGTTCAGCGAGGTCCCCTCGTAGCCCCGCTCCCAGAACACGTCCAACGCCCTGGTGCAGGGCGGTTTCCGGGTCGAAGGTGCGCGGCCGGCCGCGAGTAGCCATCGTCCGCCGACCACGTCATCGACTCCCGGCGCACCGACCTCGCCGCCGAGGTCCTGCGACTGACCGGCGGCGCGGGCGTCGACCTCGTGCTGGAGGCGGTCGGCGGTGCCACCCTCGAGGCCGGCCTGGCCGCGACCAAGCGCGGCACCGGCCGGGTCGTGGTCTACGGCCTGCCCGGCGGCGACGCCGCGATCACCCATCGCGGTCTGGTCTACCGGCACCAGGTCCACGTCGTCGGCATCGGCGTCCTGATCCGGGCCGCACCGCAGATCTTCGGCGACGTCATGGGCGAGCTGTTCGGGCTCATCGCGGCCGGGGTGCTCAGCCCTCGGCGGCCCACCACCTACCAGCTGACCGAGGGACCGAAGGCCCTCGCCCAGCTGGAAGCGAGCCACCGTGGGCAAACTGCCGCTGCTGCCCTGAGCGGCTGGGAGTTTGTGGGCACGTCCTTGCAATTACTTGAGCCTTAAAATAGATTTCCTTCCATGTCTGGGTGTTTCGTCCAGACTTTGTCCGCCAGTGGATGGGGAGCAGCCTTGGTATCGACTCGACATCGCCGGAGAATCGCCGCGGCCACGGCCGGGGCGCTCATCGCCACCGGCACTGCCGTGCCCGCCTCGGCGGAAGGCCCGGTCACCGCGGCCGCGGGGCCGGCCGCCATCGCCGGGTCCTACATCGTCGTACTCGAGGACGTGGCTGCGGACGCGGTCGCTCGTACGGCGGCAGCGCTGGCCGATCGGCACGACGGCGGTGTCGTACGGACGTACCGTCATGCTCTGCGAGGTTTTGAGGCGACGCTCACGGAGCGGGCCGCGCGCCGGCTGGCCGCCGACCCGGCGGTCGCGTCGGTGACCCAGAACCAGGTGGTCACCGCCTCCGATGTGCAGGCGCCGACCACCTCGTGGGGGCTGGATCGGATCGACCAGCGCGCCCTGCCGGGCGACGGCAGCTTCACCTATCCGGACGGCTCACCGGTCGTGACCGCCTACATCATCGACGGCGGCATCAACCTCGCGCACACCGAGTTCGCCGGGCGGATCCGCCCGGGACGGGACTTCATCGACAACGACGCCACCGCTGACGACTGCCGCGGGCACGGGACGCACGTGGCGGGCACCGTCGGCGGGACGAGCTTCGGTGTGGCCAAGAACGTGGAGCTGGTGCCCCTGCGCGTGCTCGACTGCGAGGGTCGGGGCTCGGTCGGCACCGTCATGGCGGCGATCGACTGGATCACCGCCGACCACGCCGCCGGCACCCCGGCGGTGGCCAACATGAGCCTGAACGGCCGGCGGTACGCACCGCAGGAGCAGGCGATCAGCCGGTCCATCGCCGACGGCGTCACCTACGTGGTCTCGGCCGGCAACGACAACACCGACGCCTGCGCGAACACGCCCGCCGCCCTGCCCGACGCCGTCACCGTGGGCGCGATCGGCCCGGACGACGCGCGGGCGGAGTTCTCCAACTTCGGCCCCTGCGTGGATCTGTTCGCGCCCGGCGTGGACATCACCAGCGCGTCCATCGGAAGCGACACCGCCACCCGGATCGCCAGCGGCACGTCGATGGCCGCCCCGCACGTCACCGGCGCGGCCGCGCTGATCCTGGCCGACCATCCGACCTGGACGCCGGCTCAGGTGACGGCCGAACTGCTCGCCGACGCCACCCCCGGCGTGGTCACCGGCCCGGGCGCCGGGTCGCCCGACCGGCTGCTGTACGTCGACGCCACCCCACCGGCCGACGACTTCTCGCTCGCCGTCGCCCCGGCCGCCGCCACCGTCACGGCGGGCGATGCCGTCACCGTCGCCGTGGACGCGTCCCGGCCCGTCACTTGGAGCGTGAACGGGCTCCCGGCCGGAGCGAAGGCCACCTTCGACGGCTCCGCGATGACCGTCACCACCGGCCCGAGGACCGCGCCGGGCACGTACCGGCTCCTGGTCGTCGGCAGCGGCACGGGCACGACGCGAGCGGCCTGGTTCACGCTCACCGTCGCGGCAGCCGCCGGGTGCATCGGCGCCAGCGACACCGACGTCACCCTGCCCGAGTCGAACGTCGTCGAGATCCCGGTGACGATCGACGGCTGCGCCGGGCCGGGCGCCGTGGACAGCACCGTCGAGCTGCACGTCGACCACACGTACGTCAGTGACCTCGAGATCCGGCTCCTCGCGCCGAGCGGCACCAGCTACAGCCTGCTCTCCCGGACGGGCGACGACATCCAGGACATCGACTACACCTTCACCCACGACCTGTCCGCCGAGCAGGCAGACGGGGTGTGGAAGGTGTACCTGCTGGACAATGCGCCGAACGGCATCGGCACGTTCGACAACGTCGTGCTCGACCTGGGCGGCGAGCAGCTACCCGCGCCGGTGTGCGGCGGCGTCGCCACCACCGACGTCCCGATCGCGGACGGCGTCGCCGAGAGCCCGATCACGGTCACCGGATGCGACCGGGCGCCGGCCGCCGGCGCCTACATCGAGGTGCGCATCAGGCACCCGTGGGAACGCGACCTCGGCGTCTTCCTGGTCACCCCGAACGGCGAGCAGATCACTCTGCAGGACATGAAACCCTCCGGGCAGCGGGACGTCATCCGGACGTACCTCGAACGTCTGCCGGGACCGGCTGACGGCGTGTGGACGCTCAAGGTCGAGGACCGGCAATCGAGCTTCCCGCCGGGCGGCCTGCTGGATAGCTGGAAGCTGACCCTCTGAGCCGTCCTGCCTCGCGGAACGCGCCGAGGAGGCCGCCCACGATCCCGGGCGGCCTCCGGGCGGAGGTACGTTCCTCCTGACAGCGAACCGGACTGAGGAGGGTGGGTCATGGCGTACGACTCGGAGACGGCCGAACGCGTCCGGGCCGCGCTGGCCGATCGACAGGTCCGCGAGGTCAAGATGTTCGGCGGGCTGGCCTTCATGGTCGACGAGCGGATGGTCGTCTGCGTCTCCGGGGGCGGCTCCGACCTGCTCGTACGGGTATCGCCGGACAGCGACGCCCAGCACCTGGAGAAGCCGGGCGCCGCACGCGCAGAGATGGGCAGAGGTCGTTCGATGGGCGAAGGGTGGATCACGGTCGGCAAGACGGCCTTCGCTGCGGAGAAGGACTTCGCGTACTGGATGACGGCGGCGCTGTCCTTCCACGCGCAGGGCTCGGGTGGAAAATCGGCGACAAGGTCCAGGACCAAGGCCAGCTAGCCGGACAGGATGTGCCGAGTTGCGCCGATCTGCCGGTCTTCGCCACTCGGGGCGCGCTGGTGGGTGACCATGGACGCGTGCGTACCGGAAGTGATGGTCATGGCGTCGCAGTCGGGTGACGTCCGTGCCTGGCTGCGGACCAGGCCGTCGCTGGACCAGCTGTGCGAACGCTGGCCCGCCGAGTGGGCGGCGGTCGAGGCCGAGATCAGCGAGCTGACCGAGCGCGGTGACATCGAAGAGCTCAAGGCGCACGTCGCCGCCGTGGCGGCCCCGCAGGCCGCCCGCGGGCGGAGCGGCAACCCGCAGATGCAGGTACGGCTCGAGGTGCGCCGGCAGATGATGGTGGCCGCCCTCAAACAGGTGTCGCTGGCCACGGCCGCCGGGGTGCGCCGCGGGCGGATGCGGTTCAACCTGGTCAACGGCTGGGTCGCGCAGAAGCTGCTGTTCGCCCGCGAGCTCGAGCGCAAGCCGGTGCCGATGACGTGGTTCCGGACGCTGTGGCCGCTGCTGTGGCAACGGCGCCGGCTGATGCCGCTGGTCAGCTCCAAAGGCATCTACTGCTTCTACTCCGACCGGCTGATCGCCGAGCTGGCCGCCCTCATCGGCGAGCGCGACACCCTGGAGATCGCCGCCGGCGACGGCACCCTGTCGCGGTTCCTGGCCGATGCCGGCGTCCGCATCACCGCGACCGACGACCACAGCTGGAAGCACGCGGTCAGCTTCCCCGCCGACGTCCGCCGGCAGGACGCGCGCACGGCGCTGCGGGCGCACCGGCCGCAGGCGGTCGTCTGCTCCTGGCCACCCGCGGGCAACTCCTTCGAGCGGCACGTGTTCGCGACGCCCAGCGTGCAGCTCTACATCGTGCTGGGCAGCCGGCACGAGTTCGCCACCGGTGACCGGGCCGCCTACACCGGCCAGGACCGCTTCCTGATGGCCGAGCAACCCGAACTGGGCCGCCTCGTCCTGCCACCGGAGATCGACCCGCAAGTGCTCGTCTTCCGGCGCCACGACGGCAGCTGAGCGCACCGCCGGCCGGCCACGATCTCAGCGATCGGCAGGGCTCGACCGGCGCCCGGGCCGGGAGGTCGGCGGGGTACCGGTCCGGGGACGCCGGGTGTTAGATGAGGTCGTCATGACCATCATCGAGCTGGGTGATCCCGGCTCCCCCGCGACGGCGGCCGCACCGGCACGACGCCGTGTTGATCACCGCGTCGTCATGCGCTGGGCGGCAGCCGCTGTGGCGGTCCTCTGCGCGGCGACGCTCACCGGCTCGGCCGTCTCCGGGTCCGCCGTGATCCGGCCCCGGTGGAGCGTCGCCTTCAGCCTGACCAGCCTCGTCGACGCGGCCCGCGACACGGTGTTCGTCCAGTCCATCAACGCGGGCTCCCAGATCACGGCGTACGAGCTCGGGAGCGGGGCGGTCCGCTGGTCGAAGGGGCTGCCGATGCCGCGCGGCCGGATGACGGCCCGGGTGCCGGGTGCGGTGCTGGTCCCGATCCTGCTGGAGGGCACGGTCGCGCTCGATCCGCGTACGGGGGCAGAAATGTGGCGGCTTCCCGGCGACGTCGTGTCCGCGACACCCGAGACCGCGTTGCTCAGGCAGCCGGACCGGGCGCTGAGCCTGGTACGGATGGCCGACGGCAGCCGGATCTGGTCGCGGGCGATCGAGGGTGACGAGTCCTGGGCGGTCGTCGGTCCCGAACGGCAACGGATCGTGGCCGCCACCCCGGACGGCCGGGTCCAGGTGCTGCGCCTGAGCGACGGTGCTCTGCTGTCCCAGGGTCGCGTGGACAACGGCAGTGGCGTACCCGTCCCCAACGGCCTCGTGGCCGAGTCCGGCCTGCTGTTCGTCAACCGGATGGAGACGGACCGGGCGGTGGTGACCGCGTACGACCTGGACACGCTGCAGCAGCGCTGGCGGTACGGGCAGTCGGCGACCGACGAGATCGTGACCGGGCCGGCGGCCCGCGCGTGCGGCGTCGTGCTGTGCTTCGCCGACGGCACCGCGACCGTCGGGCTGAATCCGGGCACCGGCACCGTCCGCTGGCGCGCGGCGGGCTTCGTCGACGCCGTACCGGTCACCGGGCAGAACAGGGTGCTGGCGGACAACGGCGACCAGGGCAGGTATGCGCTGATCGACGCCGCCACGGGCACCGTCGTGGTGTCCCTCGGCGTGGGCACCGCCGTACGGGACGCCGTCCGCTCCGTCCCGGCGTACTACCTGCGCCCGGTCGCCCCGGACGGCCGCCGGGTCGCGGCCGGCCGGATCGACCTGACCACCGGCGGGTTGCAGCTGCGCGGCATCGTCGAGGCCGTCGGCCCGCAGGGCTGCACGGCCGTCGCGGACAACCTGATCTGCGGCACGAACGACGGCCGGCTGACCGTCACCGACGTCGGCTGAGCCCGGCGCAACCAGCGGTCCAGGCCCGAGCCTGCCGTCCCAGGGGCGGTGCGCCCGGGAGATCGGGCCTCGGAGCGACCGGGCGCCGGCGCTCACCCGGTCTCGCCCGGGCGGTCCACGATGGCCGCCTTGCGATAGATCACCTGCCGGTACAGGTCACCCTTGCGCCCGTCGCCGGCGCCGCGCTGGTCTTCGACCGCGATCAGGCGCTCGCCGATCAGTGTGTACGTCTGCTTGTCGAAGAGCAGCTCCTGCGACAGGTAACCCTCCGTTACCCGGCCCAGCCCGATCGCCGGATGGCCGTCGAGGTTGACCGCGTCCGGGTTGACCTTCATGCCCGGCTGCCGGGCGAGGTAGCGGAAGATGGCCGCTTTGACCTCGGGCGGCAGCGCGTACTGGCCGGCCAGCGCGTCGGGCACCGCCATCACCCCGCCCTCGGGACGCTCGAGGTAGGAGGCGATCGCCTCGGGCGTGGTCAGCTTGACGATCTGCGACCAGGGGACAAAGGCGAAATACGTGTCGTCCTGGCCCTGCCGCCGCACGTCCAGCTTGCCGTTGCGCATCGACGCCTGCACCTGGCCGTCGATCCGGTTCCAGCTCTGGACCTTGCGGTACTTGGCCTTGCCGGGCAGGAGCGCCCCGTTCGGCGCCTTCTGCTCGTACGCCGGCGGGTTGCGCATCTCCTGGGTCTCGACGTACATGAAATCGGTCGGAGCCGGATCGGTCCACTTCTCCTGCTCGACCGTCCACGCCGCGTTCTCCAGCACCTGTGCCGCGTTGACCGGTCGCAGGTGCGGCACGGTCGCGACCGCCTGGGTGTGGTCCGGCCGCTGCTCCGATATCGGGGGCGTCACCCGGGTCCCGCCATCGGCGTTGCTGATCGCCACCGCCGCGACGACGGCCGCCGCCATGGCGACACCGACGCCCACCGGGACCCGCAGACGCCACGGGGCCCGGGTCCGGGGCGTCATCCGGCCCCGCAAGGCTTTCAGCGCGCGCTGCTCGGCTGCCGGGGACGGCTCCGGGTCCGGGCCGAAGGTCTCCCGCAGGATGCTGATCTCGTCCATCATTCGTCCACCTCGATCTGGGCGCCCAGCGCCTGCCGCATGTCCTGTCGTGCCCGGTGCAACCGGGACCTGGCCGTGCCCGCGGGTATGCCCAGCGCCTCGGCCGCCTCGTGCTGGGTGAGCCCAGCCCAGGCGACCAGCAGCAGGACGGCTCGTACCGGCTCCGGCAGCCGCCGCAGGGCCTCGGCGAGCCGGCCGCGCACGGCCGCCGCGTCGAGCCGTCCCGCGACTGCGTCGGCGTGGCTGTCGGCCTCGCCGGTGTCCTGCCCGCCGGCCCGGGCCAGCGCCCGATAGCGCCGCAACTCGGCCCGGACGTGCCGGGCGACCAGGTTCGAGGCGATCCCGAACAGCCAGGGCCGCGCGTCGCCGCGGGCCGGGTCGAAGGTGTGCCGGCGATCGAACGCGATCAGGAACGTCTCCGACGCCACGTCCTCGGCCAGATCGGGCCCGAGCCGCCGCGCCACGTACGCGTAGATGGCGCGATAGTGCCGGTCGAAGATCGCCGTGAAGTCCCGCTCGATGAGGTGAGCGTCGGCATCCAAGCCCGTGGTGCCCGGTTGTTCCACAGGGTGCATCACACCCTTACTTCGCCGGAGCCGGGAAGAGTGTTCAGTCGAGTTGTCGGCGACACCGACGACGATGGTCCCGGTGCCGCGAACACCGGTACCCAGCCGGAGATCCAGCTCTCGCCGCGTCAGCGCAGCACCGCCGCAGCGATTCTCGGCCGGCTTGCGGAACACGATCGGTTCCGCAAGCCGGCCGGATCACCACAGCTCCTTCCCCACCTCAGAACGGGAGTGCGCGGCGCAGCAGGTCGAACGCCTCGTCAGCCCAGCCGAGTACCGCCAAGCCGGCCGCGAGGTTCTGGGGCGGCCTGGTCAGCAGGGTGTCGCGGCGTAGCAGCCGGCCGAAGTCGACGCTCACCGGGTCCGGTCTCGGCGTAACCCCGTCGGTGCGACAGAACTGCACACCGGCGCGCCGCATCACCCGGATGATCTCGTCGGCCAGCAAGCCGTAGCCGATCGTGGTCGGGTGCACGCCGTCCAGCGAGAACAGGCCTCCGTCGGCGCGCCCACCGCGCCGATCCGAGATCATGAAGCGCGAGGTGACGGGCGGCGACACCGCGGACAGTGCTGCCGGCAGCGGGTATCGCTGCCACCACGGCGGCCTGGCGGTTGGATCGTCGATGTAGCGGCGGTCCGCCAGCCGGTCGAGCATTCCGGCCGCCTCCATCACGAACCAGTCGAGGCCGTCGGAGCGGGCCTGCCGTACGACCCCGGTGATGGCGTCGTTGAAATGATCGATGGCACTGTCCACGGCCCGGGCCTCGTCCGCCGTGATGTTCGGGTCCCGGCGCGGATCGAAGGCCCGATCCGAGATCCATGGCCGGGTGTAGAAGGGGAAGTAACGGGATCCGGCCTCGATCTTCGAGCCCACGCCGCGACTGATCGGAGGGATCGTCACGTGCGGCACAGTGCACCAGATGACGTGGCGGGCCTTGATCTTTCGCACCGCGGCGACCACTTCAGCAAGTTCAGCGGCGAAGTGGCTGGGCCGCCATACCGTGTAATCGCCCTTCCGGTCGGGATCGTCGTATCCGTCCCCGCTCCAGACCACTTTGAGCCGGGTTACGGCGCCCAGCGCGTTGTTGGCACCCAGGGACACCACCAGGGTTTCGATGCCGCAGTCCGCGCCGGCGCCGGCGCCCTCCTCGCCCAGTTCCTCGGCCAGTTCGAACAGAGTTGCGGAGCCCCGGGCGTCGGTGTCCGGGTAGACGCGCAAGGCGGCCCGCTCGCTGTTGTTCTCGACCACCTGCGTCACGAGGTCGTCTTTGGGCTTCGCCAGCCGGTCGCGGCAAGCTTTCGCGTTCTGGGACAGGGCGTCGCGCAGATCCCAGCCGTACATGGCGAGGTTGTGATTCACGCCGTTGACATGAGGGATGACCGAGCCGGGGCCACGTTCCCAGTAGTCCTCGAGGGTGTCCATCCACTGGCGGGCTGAGAACAGAGCCGCCGGGACTTCCCACCAACTGAGCTGTTCGCCGTACCGCTGTTCAAGAGTGCGCAGGAGCAGTTCGATGTTGATCGGGAGACCGCCGGGACCGCCGTACGTCGGGCGGCGGAACGTGTCGAGGCAACCGAGCTCGTAAGCGATGATCGCCGGCACCGAGAGGTCGGTCTGGTACACGGCACCGCTCTGGAACCCATGGAACAGGGAGTCGCCGATTGTCACCAAACGGTGCGGCGGGACACCTTGCCAGTTCGTCTGCACGTCGACACCCAGCGCGGGGTCGGCGACCGGGGTACGGGGGGTCCGGGTGACGCCGACGTCGTCGGGAATCCCTTCGGGCATTGTCTGCACCTCCCTTCCGAGGTGGTGTCAGGCGGCCGACACCTCGTCACACCGCAGGATCTCTCCGTTGACGACCGCGTTCGCGGTCGCCTGCACCGACCGGACGTCCAACTTCGGCCCTATGCCGGGCTTGGCGGTGCCCGGGTCGGGCAACCCGGAGCCGGCGCCGGCGTCCACCGAGATGCCGATCCCCGCACTCCACAGGCGGGCATCCGCCTCCGCGGCGTTGACCCGCCGGTCGGACCGGCGCGCCGCGCCGGGCACCGTGCTGGGCAGGACGCCCTGGAAGGTGGCGGAAACCTCGATGGACTCCACCGGCTTGTCGACCCAGTCCTGCTTTTTGAAGAAGATCCAGACGGTGGTCTCCTCCCAGTGCTGAGCGTGTACCGTCGCGCCGATGGCGTTGTAGAACAACAGGTTGGTACGCCAGGCGGTCAGGACGAGCCGCCAGGTCCGATCCCGCGTGTAAGCCCGGCTCTCGGTGGCCATCACCGCACCTCCACGGGCTTCGGGAAGGGTGGCAACAGACGGATCCCTCGCCGGCGGGAAGCCGCGAACAAGGCGAGGGCACCGCGGACGCCGAGTCGTGACAACAACACCGCCAGAGCGTGGGCGCCGGTGCTGATCCGGGTCCGGCCGCCACGAGTCGACCGGATGACGTACGGGCGTTCCAGGCGGCCCGGGCCCCTGTGCGGTTCCACGTGGACGCGCGTCCGGGCGGCGCCGGCGATGACATGGGCGAGTTCGTCGCAGTGTGGGCAGTCGCTGTCGTACACCAACGTGACCATCAAGAGACTCCTTTGGTCGCGGTCAAGTAGTAGGTGAGCGTGGGAATGCCGGTCAGCCGGATGCCGAGCATGGTCGGCACGGCTCCGGCGGCTACCAGCCGAACGGCGGCGTTCACCGGCGCGCTGGGCAGGCCGAGTACTCGGGTCAGGTCACCGACCGCTGCGGCGCCGTCGGTGGCGGGATCGAGGAGCTTGGTGGGGAGGTAGAGCGCGGTGGTCACCAGCGCGGCCAAGTCCGCTGTACCGGTCCGGCCCACCACCGCCTGCCGCTCCGGCACGGGTGCCGCACCACGCAGAACGGCCGCCACATCTGGGTGCCGAGCCGCCTCGGGCAGCAATGCGAGCGCTGCAGTCGCGGTACACGGTCGTTCGACCCGGCGATAGACCTTGACCGTGTCGGGGCCGTCCCCGCTCACTGCGAGACCGACGATGCCCGTACGCGCCGGAAGATCACGGTCGCCGTCGAGCAGCCGGCGCAGCATCGGCACGGTGTGCTCGGGCATCAGATCCGCGGCGGGCACGGCACCCAGCTGAGGCGGCAGATAGACCTTGGCGACGGCCGGCGACGAGCCGCCGGCGCGGTAACCGATGCTGCACCAGAGCCCGAATCGGTGGACCGTGGTGAGGGCCGGCGCAGAGGCCCGCAGACGGCAGGCCAGCCGATGCCCGGCGGACCAGCGAAGCGCGGTCGAAACCCGCGTCAACTGGTCCGCCTGGCGAACCAGTCGTTGCGGTCCCGGCGGTTCGGTCGCGTAGGCGTCCGTGGTGAGCCGCACCGCTGTACGGCCGTCCGCCCGGACGGACACCGACATCTCCACGGGTACGCCTGACGGCGTCAGGGTCGAGCCACGCCGTCCGGTGGAGGCGGGGAACGAACCGACGGTCAGGGCGTCCCACGAACGAGACGTCGCTGTGGCCGGCACACCCGCGGCTTCCGCGGCCAGCGCGTCCCACAGCGCGCGAACCGGCGCAGCCGCGGTGGCGGACGCCGCTGTGGGGCAGCCTGAGCCCACCATGACGTCATGCCTGCTTGATGAACTGCCCGGAGCCGGCAACGCCGGTGTTGCCCGAGGCGGCCGACGCGCCCGGTTCGCCGGTGTTCGCGGGTCCCGGGGGATCGCCCGGCTCGTAGTCGGAGTGGCTGTAGCTCGTCGCGCGGCCCTTGCCGGTTTGACCGGTGTTGCCGGCCGGTCCACCGGCACCGCCGAGCCCGCCGGGCCCACCGCGGCCGCCACTGACGTCCCACACGGGCGGGATTCCTGAGAGGTCGTCGCGGTAGTAGATCACGATGCTGCCGCCCGGCCCGCCGTCACCGCCACGACCGCCGTCACCGCCACGGCCGCCGTCACCGCCACGGCCGCCGTACGCGTTGCTCTCACAGTCGGCACCCCATCCGCCGTCGCCCCCGGGACCGCCGCTGCCTCCGGTGCCGCCATTGCCGCCTGTGCCGCCGATGCCGCCGAGACAGCTGATCTGGATACCGCCCAGGTAGTCGTCCACCTTGATGACGACTGCTCCGCCGGCGCCACCCGGTGTACCGGCGGAACCGGAACTACCGGCGGCACCCCGCCCGCCGTCGGAGCCACGAGTCGGCTCGTTGTCGTCCCAGAAGCCGCAGTCGGCATCCTGGCCGGGAACGCCGTTGGCGCCGGCCGTACCGACGAAACCGTTCTGTCCCGCAGCGCCAGTGGCACCGGCCGCCACGATGTTGAATCCAGGCATGCTGATCTCCTATTCGCCCTTGATGGATGTCGCGGTGATCTGCAAGCTCTTGCCCGACGCGACGATCCGGGCATTGCTTCGGATGAGCAGGTTGCGACAGGCCAGTGCCGCGTTGAAGTCGGTGAGCAGCAGCGTGCCGCCGGGGTTCACGGTCACGTCCTGAAAGAGCCACTTGACGATCTGCGGCTTGCCCGGGAGCACGGTGTCGCGATCCAGGCCGTGGGTTGCGATCACAGCCGGGTCGAATTGACGCGCGATCCGCCAGAAGGTGCTGATCTTGGTGCGCTCAGCGGTTGGCAGGGCGGCGAGCATGCGCGGGTAGCGGCCGAGGTCCGGCCGCAACGACCCGGGCACAAAGCGGCGGGACCGGTGTACGGCCACGTCCGCGAGCGCGTCCCGGGTGACGGTGGTCGCGGCCTCGGCGAGCTGCCGAAGTTCGCCGTCGGTGTCGACGACGCCCTGATCGACGAGGTCGCCGAGCCTGGTGAGCGTCATCGTCCGGCGGGCGTCCGAGAACGGTTGCCCGGCTCGGTCGTCCAGCCGCACGGTGGAGTTGTCCGCAACGAGGATGTCGTCGGGCATGACATCACGCCTTTCCGGTCGGTGGCAATGGCCGGTGGAGTCGGCCACCTGTTTCCAGGCTGGCCGGTCGCGCGACGGCAGTAATCCGGCTGCGACATGAATTGCGGTGTCATCCGCGGGACGTATCCGGCGTAGGCGGGTACCGCCCCGGTCGTATGTGTCGGGTACATGAATGACGGATGTCGCCGGGCCGAGATACCGAGAAGAATCGGTGATGATCCATTTGTTGCCCGAAGGGAGTCACCGTGGTCACGTCGTGTGTAGGTATCGTTTCGGTTCAGCGCGTGACGGCCGGCGACGCCGTTGATCGCCACATTGTTTTCGGAGAGCTCGTTGATGCCGACGCGGTCGTGGTGCCCGGCCCTCTCGACTGGTTGCGGGACCCGGCGATCGACTTCGAGGTGTTGATCGCATCGAGCCGCCGGGGCGGCCCCGGCCACGTCGAGCGGGTACGGGTCCGGCAGGCGGAGGTGATCGGTGTCGACTCCGGCCCGGAGGGCGCCTGCGCGGTATTACGTCTGGAGCGGGCGGCGGCACACCGCCCCTACGCCGGTGGCCGCTTCGACGGGGACCGGCTGCGGACCGAGCTCGAGGGCTATCCGGACGTATGGCGTGGGCTCTGCGCCATCGGCGCGGTGCGCACCGAGCTCACCGACCTGGACAAGGATCGAGTGCTCCGCCCGGTGGCGGATTGGGAGGCGGCCCGGCGTGCCGCCCTGGTACGGGAACGACTGGTCAGTCCGGCCGAAGTCGCGCAGCTGAAGTGCTGCATCTTCGTGATCTGCTGGTGGTGCCAGGAATGCCGGGGGGACTGGTGGGACTGATCCGGCGGCGGCTGCCCGGGGCCACCCGCCAGATTCTGATCGATGGCGCACTGGCGGTGCCACTCTGCGCCCTCGACCTCGCGATCTCATGGAGCGCCAACCGCCGGGGCGACCTCGCATTCTGGGTTGTCCCCGGCTACGCCATTGCGGGATATCTGATCCTTGCGATACGACGACGCTATCCGATTGCGGTGTTCGCTGTCGTCGTGATCCATTCAGCATCGGCCGGGGTCTTCTTTGCCGGCTTCCATCCCACCATCGGCGTGTGGTGGGCTCTCTACACCGTTGCGTACTGCAAGGAATTGCGCGTCGCTCTGCTCTGCCTGCCGGCGGTCGCCGTCCCGATGGGTCTCAACATCATTGATGCGGTGGACCGTCAGCCACCGGATCGGCGGATCGACGCTCTGATCGGCGTGACGGTCGGCCTGACGCTGTTCAATGCGATCGCCTTCGGTGTCGGCCGCTGGGTGCGCTGGGCTGGACGCCAGCGGCGCCTGGCCGCAGAGCACGCCGCGGCCGATGCGGTCGCGGAGGAGCGGGCCCGCATCGCCCGCGACCTGCACGACATCGTTGCTCACGCGATCACGATGATGCTGCTGCAGGCCGGTGGCGCCGCACGCTGGGTGCGTCCCGACCCCGCCCGCGCGGAGCAGGCGCTGGGCCATGTCGACGCGCTGGGTCAACAGGCGATCGTCGATCTACGACGGATGCTGGATCTCATGCGGGTCGGCCGGGCCGGAGAGCCGCCCGAGCCGTCGGCCCTGCCGGGCCTCAACCGGCTTGCGGAGCTGGTGAACCATATGCGATCCGACGATCTGCCGGTCGAGCTCGCGTGTACGGGTCAGGTCCGCGCTCTGCCGCCAGGAACCGAGGTGTGCGCCTATCGGATCCTGCAAGAGGCGCTGACCAACGCCACCCGGTACGCCGAGCGGGGAACCGTCGTCCGGGTGGCCGTGGACTGGCAGCCGTCCCGCATCGTCCTGAGCGTCCACAATCGTCAGATACCGCAGGGCAGAGCCCACCGGAGACTGGGCACCGGCCACGGAATCCTGAACATGCAGGAGCGCGCGCACTCCGTCGGCGGTCGGGTGACGGCCAATCCCGCACCCGGCGGTGTCTTCGTCGTCCGGGCCGTCCTGCCGGTCGCCGCCGAGACGGCCGTGGATGTCCGGTCATGAGCCGCCCGCCGAACGGCACCCGGATCCGGGTTCTGCTCGTCGACGACGAGCAGATGGTTCGTGACGGACTCGCGATGATGATCGACGCCGAGCCGGACATGGTCGTGGTCGGTCAGGCCGGCGACGGGGACGAAGCCGTCGCGCGAGCGCGGTCACTGCGACCGGACGTGGTGGTGATGGACGTACGGATGCCCCGCGCTGACGGAGTGCAGGCCACGCGCCGGCTGGTGGCTGACGAATTCGTGGTGGACGGAAAGTTCGTTTCGGCGGTCCTGATCCTGACGACCTTCAACGACGACTCGGTCGTGCACGAGGCGCTGCACGCCGGTGCGTCGGGTTTCCTGCTGAAGAGCGCCTCGTCCCGCATGCTCGGCGAAGCCGTACGGGCAGTCGCCGGGGGTTATGCGTGGCTCGACCCACCGGTGGCACGCAAGCTGCTCGCCGAGTTCGTATCCCGGCCGGTGTCCCTCCTGCCCGCCGATTCGTACCTGGAACGGCTGACGCTGCGCGAGACGGAAGTCCTCATCATCGCCGCACACGGGTTCACCAACCAGGACATCGTCGAGCACCTGATCATAAGCGAGGCGACCGTCAAGACCCACGTGTCGCGGGTGCTGACGAAGCTCGGTCTGCACGACCGGGCCCAGGCCGTCGCCTGGGCCTACAGAAGCGGGCTCGTACGCCCGGAAGATCCGCCTCCCGTACGGCGCCGAGGACCGCATCGATGAGATGAGCCGGTCGTCGCTTGTTGAGTGATCACCCCAGGGCGTCGATACGCGCCCCGTAAGGCGCCGCTCACCGTAGGATCGCTCGACCTTGGCCGGATGGTGCTCGCCGGTCCCGCCGAGCGTACGCGTCCCGGCGCTCCACCAGCACGGCGGACCAGCGGCGCCGGGCGTTCTCCTCCCCGTCCAGCCAGGCCACGGTAGTGGCGGGCCCGGGCTCCCCCGTCCACCACCCGGTCACGTCGCGCAGGTGTACGTGGGTCTCGTTGTCGGCGATCAGGGTGAGGATGCGCTCCCGCACCGTGGCGGCGGCCGCGGCGTCCCCGGTCACACAGTGCAGCAGCAGCTCCACGAGCAGCGGGTGCAGGGCGTCGGCGCGATATCCGGTGCGCTCGATCAGCCGCAGGCTCTCCCGGGTCTGCGCCAGCACGTCCGCCGGCTGCTCGGAGCCGACGCCGGCCAGCGCGCACGCCGCGAGGGAGCGGGCGGTCCCGATGAGGCTCCCGATGCGCCGGTTGAGCTCCAGGGCCTCCGAGGCCAGCCCGCGGGCCGCCGCCGGGTCGCACCAGGCCGTCGCCCACGCCAGATGCTCGCGCATGAGCGCTTCCGCCGGTGGGAGCCGTCCCTCGCGGGCGGCCTCCACCGCGGCCGCGAACTGCTCGGCGGCGCGTTCGAACTCGGCGTTGGCGAGCCGGACGAACCCGGTCATGCTCGCGACCGCGCGCCGGTCGTCCGGGGTGTCGCCGTCCTCGCCGGCGGCCCAGCCCAGCACGGCCGGGAACCGTCCGGCCCGCTCGTCGAGGATGGCGCGCCAGTGCCGGGCCCGCCGGCCGAAGCGGTCCGAGCGGCGGGCCAGCCGCTCCAGGATCGTCTGCGCCTCGGCGTTGCGGTCCAGGCGCATCAGGACCTCGGCGCGTTCCAGCTCCAGCCACAGCGTGGTGTCCGGGGTCGGCGCCGGCTCGGCGAGGGCCAGGTCGAGCAGCTCCAGCGCCTCGCCCAGTCCGGCCACGTCCCGCCGGTACGCCGCCCGGCACCCGAGGACGACGGGGTTGCCGGCCGAGCCGGGAGCCTGCGGCAGCGACTCCAGGCGCTGGAGCACCTGCCACTGGCCCAGGGCACACACGGTCTTCGCGACGTCCAGCAGCCAGTCGGCGGGCAGGCTGAACTCGAGGGCGAGCTGCGCGGCGTCCAGGAAGGCCTCGACCAGGCGGCTGCGGTACGCGGTGGTGCCGCCCGCCACGTCCTCGGCGATCTCCCGGCGGAAGAACTCGACGATCCGTCCGGCCGCCTCCCGCCATTCCCGCGCCGACCACGGGTCACCCGACACGGAGTCGTACTCGCGCACCGACGCCCGCAGCGTGTCGTGCATGGAGTGCCGCAACCAGCCCACCCGCTCCTCGCGGACGAAGTGCCGGGCGGTGAAGCGATGGATGACCGCGTCGCGGTGCTCCGGCACGGCCGCGTGCAGCAGGTCACGGTTGAACCCCGTCACCAGCGCGGCGGCCCGCAGGAGCTGGCGTTCCCCGCCGTCCAGGTCCCGGATCACCCGGGTGACCAGGTGCGGAAGGCTGGATCCGAAGTCCTCGGCTTGCGGGGTCCCGCGCCCGGACAGCGAGTCGAAGTGCTCGGCGGACAGGTCGAGGTAGAGCGGCAGGCCCTGCGAGCCCGCGATGATGCGTTCGCGGATCGGCCCGGGGATGGCCGGGCCGCCCTCGACGACGAGCCGCTGCCGCAGGTAGCGTTCGCAGTCCTCGGGGGACAGGGCCCCCAGCAGGCGCTGGTCGGGGGCGCCGCCGCGCAGGTCGAGCCCGGGCCAGCACTGCGGGCCGGCGTACTTGAGGTCCACGGCGCGTTCGGGGTCGGCCCAGCTGAGCTGCGAGCGGCCGGTGACGACGAAGAGCACGTTCGGCATGAGATAGACGAGGCGGCTCAGCGCGTCCTCCACCCCGCCGGGCTCGCGGCGCTGGGCCTGCACCGTCTCCCAGGTGTCCAGGAAGATCGTCACGTCGGCGTCGTCCCGGCGCTGGAATTGCTCGAGGTCCCAGGCCAGCAGCGCGGGCAGGAACTGCCGGGCCCGGTCGGGCTGCGTCTCGGTCATCAGCGGCTCGAAGAAGGGGCAGTCGCGCAGCACGGCGGCCTTCGCGAGGCGGGCCGCGACGCCGTCCTTGACCAGCGTCCCGAGCCGCCAGGCCGCGCCGACCAGGCCGGTGCCGCCCAGGAACGCGTCGAGCCCGGACTGGATGGTGTCCGACAGCTTCGCCTTGTCCTCGAGGGCACCGATCGCCGAGCGCCGATCGAGGAACTCGGCGAGCGGCTGGCCCGGGTGCTTGCGTTCCCAGTACGCGGCGAAGGCCAGGTCGAAGGCGTGCAGCTCGCCGGTGAGCCCGCCCAGGCAGCCACGCAGGCGCAGCAGCATGACCTCGGGGTCGAACGTGGACAGGTCGGCGAAGTCGACGCGGGCGCTGACCCGCCGCTCGGCCACCGGGACCTCGCCCTCGTCGAAGCGGCGTTGCAGCTCCCGGGAGAGGGTGCTCTTGCCGATGCCGCCCATGCCGTAGAAGGCGAGCACGTTGTCGCGGCCGCGGCCCAGGTCCTCGGTCAGGCGGCCGGAGCTGCGGCGCAGGGCGGCGACGCGCTGCACGGCCGACCGGAAGGCGGCCAGCTCGGCCACGCGGTTGGTGAACACGGCATGGGAGGTGATGGCCGCTCCCGAGGACACGGCGAACAGACGTTCGAGATCCACATTCCTCCCTCGTCGGCCGGATCAGCGTAGCGGATCGACGCAGCCCCGATCACGTACAGTGTTCGGATGATCGGACCGCCTGCGCCGACCGGATGACCGCCGCGGACGGTCCGATCTGGCCGGTGCGCCGGCTCGCCGGCGCCCGCCTGGCCTCCATGATCGGCACCGGGGCCGCCTCCGCGGCGATCGTGTACGAGGTGTACGCGCTGACCGGCTCCGCACTGTGGATCACCGCGGTCCTGATCAGCACCACCGCGGTGAGCAGCGTGTTCCTCCCCTTCGCCGGAGTGCTCGCGGACACGCTCGGCCGCCGGCGGGTCATGATCGCCTCGGACTGCCTGGCCGCGCTCTGCTTCGCGCTGCTGGCGCTGGGCTGGCCGGCCCCGGCCATCGTGGCGCTCGCCGCGCTGGCCGCCCTGGCGGAGGCGCCGTTCCTGCCGGCTTCCGCGGCGGCCGTGCCGGACCTGGTCGGCGAGGACCGGTTGTCGTGGGCCAACGGGCTGCTCGCCGCCGCGGCCAGCCTCGGCCGGGCGGCCGGGCCGATCCTGGCGATCCCGCTGCTGGCCTTCGGCGACCCCCGGCTCGTGTACGCCTGCAACGCGATCTCGTTCCTGATCTCGGCCGCGCTCGTGCTGTGGGTTCCCCTGCGCCGCCACACCCGCCGCCACCAGCCGCATCGCAGCCGATGGCTCACCGAGGGCGCCCGGCACATCCGCGCGACCCCCGGCATCCGCCTCGTGCTGGCCTCGTCCGTGGCCGCGTACGTGACCACGAGCTTCGCCATGGTCGCGGAGCCCATCCTCGCCGACGACTTCGGCGCCGGGGTGCTCGGCTACAACCTCATGAACGCCGGCTGGGCGACCGGCCTGGTGCTGGGCGGATGGCTGGCCGGCCGGCGGCTGTCCGCGGCCACGGAACCGCGCGCGTTGTTCGCCGGGCGCATCGTCATGGGTGCGGGCATGGTCGCCGTCCCGCTGTCGCCGTGGTTCGCCGCGGTACCGCCGTTGATGGCCGTCGGCGGCTTCGGCAGCGGGATGCTGCTGGTCGCGGTCCACTCCCAGCTCCAGCGCCGCACCCCCGACCGGATCCGGGGCACGGTGTTCGCCCTGTTCGAGGGGGCGGGCACCGGCGCCTTCCTGCTCGGGGTACTGCTGGCGGGATTCGTGGTGGAGCACGTCGGCTACCGCGCCGCCTACATCACGGCGGGCATCGGGACGCTCATCACGGCCGTACCCCTCTACGTGAATCTGGCCCGTCAGCGGCCGGACGTCAGCCGGCCGTAGAGCTCGCCGGAAAGGTTCTCACAAGGAATCCACAAGCGACGCCCGAGAGCATGGCGGCGAGCTGACGGATCGTGAGGAGTTGATCACTTTCGGCGCATACGCCTCCGTATCGAGACTCGCGGAGGGCGTGCGCCGCCATGGCGCGCCACCAAGTCCGATGAGACCGAGGAAACGGAGTGACGCGACACGCGTCCACCGTCCCTGATGGAGGAGGAACCATCCCTACGCGCAGAACAGTTCTGACCGGAGCGTTGACGATCGCGCTGACGACCGGTGGCCTGTCGATCGGTGGCAGTCCGGCCGCCGCCGCAGCCACCGACGACCGGATCGACTTCTGGAACGAGACGCTCCTGGACGCCTTCCGCGACGCCGCCGACTTCGGCGCTCCCACCGCGCTGTCGCGGGCCGCGGCGATGATGCACCTGGCGATCTACGACACCTCGGTGTCACTCGGGGAAAGCACTACCGCCCCGTACATCGCCAGGGTGCCCCGGCAGCCGGGGGTCAGCTACGACTTCAACGCCAACGTCGATGTGGCGGCGTACACGGTCCTGAAGGCCCTGTTCCCCGACCCGGAGGTGGCAGCGAAGATCGATGCGGCGTACGCCCTGGCCCGGGCCACTCCCCCGGTCGGCACCCCTGGGCCGGGGGGATGGAGTACGAGTGTCGGTCAGGCGGCCGCCGACCAGATCCTTGCCGCCCGCCGGTCCGACGGCTCCGCCGACACCATTGACTATCAGATCAGGCGCGTACCCGGACAGTGGCGCCCCACGGGAGCGGGTCCCGATCCGGTGACGCCGCACTGGGGCCGGGTGCGACCGTTCGGCATCAACGGGACGCCGCAGTTCCGGCCCGGACCACCCGGTGGTTTCACGTCGCTGGAGGCGATGCTGGCCAGCGACGCCTACGCGGCCCAGGTCATCGAGGTCAAGAGGGTAGGCAAGCTCACGGCACCGAAGGCCAACCGTGACGACGAGCAGACTCAGATCGCCCACTTCTGGGCCAACGACCTGAAGGGCACCTACAAGCCGCCGGGCCAGCTGCTGCGGCACACCCGGATCGTCCTCAGGCAGTTCCCGAACATCTCCCGCGGCGAGCGGGCCCGGCTCTACGCCCTGGTGTCGATGGCGCTGGCCGACGCCGCCATCGTCGCCTGGGAGGCGAAGTACGACACCCTCATCGACCTGTGGCGCCCGGAGAGCGCGATTCAGCTGGCTGACACCGACCTGACTGAGCTGACCGTGAAGGACCCCGACTGGCTTCCGCTCTCGCAGAGGCGCAACGGCACGCCGGTGTCACCACCGTTCCCGGCCTACATCTCCGGCCACGCCACGTTCGCCGGCGCCTGGGCCGGGGCCATGAAGTCGTTCTTCGGCACCGACAACGTGACGTTCGCCGCGAACACCGAGGATCCGTTCATCGCCAACGGTGTGACGCGAACATTCACCTCCTTCTCGGCCGCCGCGGCCGAGAACGCTCGCAGCCGGATCTACCTCGGCGTGCACTTCCAGTGGGACGCAGACGCCGGGATCAGCTCCGGCACTGCCATCGGTACCTGGATCGGGGCCAACCGGCTTCGCTGACCTCATCGGTCGACTCGACCCGGAAAGCGGCCGGCTCCTCCACGGAGGAGCCGGCCGCTTCGGCCTGGGAGATCCGCGACGTTGCCGATGGCGTCGAGGTCGGTGCCGGGAACTGCCGGAACTGCTGTGGGAGAACGCCGGCCGCGCCCAGGACCTCAAGAACGCGGCCGGGTGACGCCGGGCCCCGCCCCACCACGTGCAGCGGGACGGGGCCCGCGGTGCCTCACTGCGGGTCAGCTCACCCGCGGCTCGATGGCCGGACAGTGCGTGCCGCGTCTCGGCGTCCGTACCTCGGTCAGGTACAGCCCGATCGCCGCGTTGGCGCAGTCGCTGCCCGCCGAGGCCACTCCGTGGCCCCACCCGTCGAAGGTCAGCAGCACCGCGCCGGTCTGACGCTCCACGCTCTGCGCCCACTGGTACGGCGTGGCCGGGTCGTAGCGGCTGTTGAGCAGCAGTACCGGGGCCACGCCCGTCCACCGCACCGGCTCCTGCGGGTTCCGGATCCCGGCCGGCCAGGCGAGGCATCGCATGGTCACTCCCCATGCCTGCACCGACATCCGCATGTCCGGGGCCACCGACGCCTGTCGCCGGAGCAAGCTCCTCACCTGGGCGGCGTCACGTACCGGTATCTGCCAGTCCGCGCAGAAGATGGCCGTCGGGTCCTCGCTGCTCTCGGTCCCGAAACGCGCGACCCCGAGGCGCGGCGCCTGGGGCTCGGCAGCCGGCGACCGGCTGTCGGTGGGCTCACCGGCGGCCAGTTTCGCCAAAATCTCCGAGATCGGTTTCCAGGTGTGGTCCGGGTCGCCGAGGTGGGCTTGCACGTCGGCGACCAGCTCCAGCGGGTGGAGCTTCCGGGTCTCCCCCGACTCGGTCACCTGCGTCAGCTCCCCACGCTCGGCCTTGGCGTAGAGGTCGTTGAAGACGCGGCGGGCGTCCCGGCCGTGCAGCGCACACGGCGTGGCCCGCGCGCACCACGCCACGAACTCGTCGAAGGTCTCCTCCACGGCAATCGCCTCGGTGCGCAGGAAGTCCCAGGTCGTCTTCAGGCTGTGGTCCATCGTGCTGTCGAGGATCAGCGCGCGGACCCGACGCGGGAACTCCTGCGCGTACTGCTGGCCCAGCAGGGTGCCGTACGACAGGCTGGTCAGACTCAGTTGCTTCTCGCCGAGGGCCGCCCGGACGGCGTCGAGATCCCGGACGGCGCTCTTGGTGTCGATGAAGTCGAACAGCGGTCCGGTGTGCTTGCGGCAGCTCTCATCCGTGGCCCGCATGCTTGTGTGCAACCGCTCGAAGCGCTCATCCGTCGTGGGCAGGAAGTCGTCGACGGACCCCCATTCCGGTTCGTCGCAGCGGATCGGGTGGCTCCCGGACGTGCCACGCGGGTCGAAGCCGACCAGGTCGAAACGCCGGGCGACCTCGGCGGGCACCGGCTGGCTGTACATACCTCCCCTCACCGCGTCCACGCCGGACCCGCCCGGACCACCGGGCAGGACCACGAGAGTGCCGATGCGTGCGCCGGTGGCTTTGCGCCGGGCGAGCGCGATGTCGATCGTCGGCCCGTTCGGCTTCGACCAGTCGATCGGAACGGCCAGGCTGCCGCACTCCACCGGCTCGTCCTGGACGGGACACGGTTTCCAGTCGACGGCCTTCGCCCGGGCCTGCAGGTCGCCCTGCGGGCCCGCGTACACCGGCGTGGTCCCTACCGTCACGGCCGCGGCGAAGACAGCCACCGCGGTACCGATCCTCGCTTGTCGTCTCATGCCGTAGCTCCTGTGTCACGCATGACCGGTAAGACGACGCGAGCGAACCGATCGGGTTCGCGACTCCGCGCAAGAAGTTGACTGCCCGTATGACGAGGCGGCCAACGCCGGCGGCGCCCGGCGCTCATGCCCTGGTGGCTCGAAACCCGTCCGCCTCGTTTAGGGTCGAAGCGGCGTCTGTGGATGGAGGTGGGTATGGACCCGAATGCGGAGACCCGGCGCCGGCGGCGGTGGATCGGCCTGTCCGCAGTGTTGCTCCTGGCGGCCGGCGTCGGCGTACCGGTCTCGGTGGTGCAGCTGCGCGACCCCGTGGCGGATCCGGTCGCGGAGCTACCCGCGGGCCCCGCGGGCCCGCGCCTGGTCACCGCCTACGCGGCCGACCAGAAGTGGTACGTGATCGATCCGGCGGCGGGGCGGTACCGGCAGGTGGACGGCGGCGGCGTCGCCTCGGTGTCGCCGGATCTGCGGCTCTACACCGACGTGGCCACGCAGGACGGCAGGACGAGCCTGGTGCGGATCACGCCGACCTCGGGCGCCGGTCCGGACGAGTACCACGAGATCGCCGGCGACGCGGCCATCCCGGTGTGGTCGCCGGACGGCAGCCGGCTGGCGCTGCCGGTGTTCGGGAACCCGGCCGACGGCCTCAAAACCGCGCACGGCTTCACCGAGCTCATCCTCGTCGACGTGGGTGCAGGCACGATGCAGCGCCGGAAGATCGAGATCGGCGACCGGTACGGGCGCTGGGTGAGCTGGGCCGGCGACGACACCCTGCTGGTCGGCACGGACGGGGCAGGCGCTGAGGAGGAGGCGGGCGTGGCCGTGGTGCGCCGGGACGGCAGGATGCTCAGCTGGCGCCCGCTGCCGGCCGGCGATCCCTGCGAGGCCCCGCCGCGCACGGCCCCGCCCAGCCACGGCGGCAAGGTGTTGAGCTGTACGCAGGACGGGTCGGACCAGATATACCGCGTCTTCGACCCACGGCGCGGAACGACCGGACCCGAGCTCGGCCGACTCCCGCTGTCGCCGGACCGGCGCGCCGAGCCCCTGTTCTGGCAGGGCGACGACGCCCTGGTGCTACGGCTGTTCGACCTGGCCGGCGACGGGGATTTCGCCGACGTACGGGTCGCGCGACTGTCCACCGGCCAGATCGAGGCGGCGCCGCGAGGCTTGCCCGAGGCACCGGTTCAGGCGTCGGTGGGCTCGTCGGCCGGCCTGTCCGCGGCCGGCGCGAAGCTCACCTTCTAACGCGGCCCGCGGTCCACCGATGATCGCCCGCGGAGGTCTTCCGAATTCCGGCTGCGAACGACAGCGAGCTCCCGCAGCACTTCTGGCTGGTGCGCCACTGAGGCGAGATCCTGGACAACGTGGAGACGTACACCTGGCTCGACGATCTCCTGGTCGTTGCCTGCCGGATCCGGCAGCCGTTCCGTAGTGAGATATTCGTGGCCCGGGTGCCGCCGGACGAGTTCGTGGCCACCATCGACGAAGCCGCCCGCCTCCTGGACAGCTGAGTCGATCCCGGTCATGCGGCGATGGCCGGGACAGACCAGGGCGCGGGGACCGTCGAAGGTCCCCGCGCCCATCACGCGCGGTCTACCCGGTCAGCTGTAGACCTCGAACTCGAACAGCGAGTAACCCCAGGCCGTGGCGCGGGCCGTACCGTTGACCCGCACGTAGCGACCCGTCGCGGCCAGCGCGGTGTTGTCGTCCACCCCACCGTCACTACCGGTGACCGTCCGGACCGTGGTCCAGGTCGTCCCGTTGGCCGACGTCTGGATCTGGTACCCCGAGCCGTACGCCCCCTCCCAGGTCAGCTTGACCCGATTGACCGGGTACGACTGACCGAGATCCACCTGGATCCACTGCGGATCGGCGAAGGCACTCGCCCACCTGCTGGTCAGCGATCCGTCCACCGCGGCGGAGGCCGGGTAGGCGACCGCCTCTGTGCTCGACGCCGTCGCCGGCTTGTTCAACGCCAGGTTGCCCGAGGGCGGCGGTACGACGCCGCCACCGTAGACCTCGAACTCGAACAGCGAGTAACCCCAGGCTGTGGCGCGGGCCGTACCGTTGATCCGCACGTAGCGACCCGTGGCGCCCAGCGCGGTGTTGTCGTCCACCCCGCCGTCACCGCCGGTGACCGTCCGGACCGTGGTCCAGGTCGTCCCGTTGGCCGACGTCTGGATCTGGTACCCCGAGCCGTAAGCCGCCTCCCAGGTCAGCTTGACCCGGTCGATGGAGGTCGACTGACCGAGATCCACCTGGATCCACTGCGGGTCGCTCGCGGTGCTCGCCCACCTGGTGGTCGGCGAACCGTCCACCGCGGCCGAGGCCGGGAACGCGCCGGACTCCGTGCTCGACGCCGTCACCGGCTTGTTCAACGCCAGGTTCCCCGACTGCGGTGGCGTCGTGCCGCCGGAGGTGAACGTGAAGTCGTCGATGTCGAACAGCGATCCTGCGCCGCCGGTGAACACCAGGTACAGCTCGCGCGTACCGGTCGGCGGGTTGATCGTCCCCGTGACGTCGGCCCACGTCTCCCAGCCACCGGTCGGGGCGACCTGCACCGTGCCGGCCACCGGGCCGGTCGGCGAGTCGGCCCGCACGGTCAGCGTGCCGCCGACGCCGGCCGAGGCCACCCGCGCCCTGATGCCGGTGACGCCGGCCAGGTTGTACGGCGTGAAGGAGATCCAGTCGCCGTTCTCGATGTATCCGATGGCGTTGCCGCCGTGGGCGCTGGCCTTGGCGGCGACCTGGACGCCGTTCATGGTGCCGAAGTGCTCGGCCTGCCGGGTCCGCGGCTGCAGCACGTGCTGGTCCTGGACGGCGGCCCCGCTGACCGGGGTGTACACGGCGGCGAGCACCCCGAAGATGTTCGCGCTGGCGTCGTGCTCACCGTCCACCGTGGTCTGGATCGACCCGGTGCAGCCGTTCTTACTGGTGATCGGGTGACCGTGGCTGTCGTGCCCGAGGACGTAGTTGATCACGACCCGGCTGCAGTCGACGGTGCCGGCGTTCGGATCGGTGACCCGCACCTCGAACGGCACCAGGTCACCGGGCTGGTACACCGATCCGTCGGCCGGTGTGATCAACTGGATGGACGGTCGGCCGACCCCGATGACGGAACTGGCCGTCGAGGTCTTGCCGCCGGAGTCCCGTACCGTCAACGTCGCGGTGTATTCGCCGTTCGCCGGGTAGGTGAACGTCGGGTTGGCCGCCGTGGAGTCGGTGCTGCCGTTACTGGTGAAGTCCCAGGCGTACGTGATCGGGTCGCCGTCCGGGTCGTTGCTGCCCGCCGAGCTGAACTGCACGGCCAGCGGCGCCGCACCGGACGACGGGGTGGCACTCATCTGCGCGATCGGCGCCCGGTTGCCGCCGGTGTTGTACTCGATCCGGTAGACAGCCGAGTTGGCGTCGCCGCCGAACCAGGTGGTGCCGTAATCGAGCACGTACAGGGCGCCGTCAGGCCCGAACTCCATGTCCATGATCGCGGTTCCGGACCACGGGATCGGCTCGATCGCGCCGGCCGTGCCGTTGGCGTTCAGGGTGACCGCCTTGATCCAGCGACTGGTGAACTCGCCGAGGAAGACCTTCCCGTGGTACGACGCCGGGAACTTCACATCGGAGGCCAGCGCCGGGTTGAAGTTGTAGACCGGACCGGCCATGGGCCCGCCCCCACCCAGCTCGGGCCGCCAGGGCCCCTGCCCGCCGTAGGGCAGCCAGGCCGCCTGCGACGGCGGCAGTTTGGTGATGCCGGTGTTGTTGCGCGAGTTGTTCGTCGGCCCACCGGCACAGTCGTACGGACCGGACGACGGTCCGCTGGGGAACGTGAACTCCTGGTAGGGAGTGTTGTAGTTGGAGCAGTACGGCCAGCCGTAGAAGCCCGGCTGGGTGATCCGCTCGAACGAGACGGTGCCCGCCGGCCCGCGCTGCGGGTCGGCCGAGCCGGCGTCGGGGCCGTAGTCACCGAGGTAGACGACCCCGGTGGCCTTGTCGACGCTCATCTTGAACGGGTTACGGAAGCCCATGGCGTACACCTCGGGTCTGGTGTTCGCCGTGCCCGGGGCGAACATGTTGCCGGCCGGGACGGTGTAGCCGCCCGTCGCACCCGGCTTGATCCGCAGCACCTTGCCGCGCAGGTCGTTGCTGTTGGCCGAGGTGCGCTGCGCGTCGTAGGCGGGGTTGCGGTCGGCCCGCTCGTCGAGCGGCGCGGAACCGGCCGAGTCGAACGGGTTGGAGTCGTCACCGGTGGACAGGTACAGGTTGCCGGCGGCGTCGAAGTCGATGTCACCGCCGACGTGGCAGCACAGCCCACGACTGGTCGGCACGTCGAGGATCGTCACCAGCGAGGCCGGGTCGATCGTGTTGTCGTCCCGTACGGTGAGCCGGGCCAGTTTGTTGGAGCCGTTGAACGGGGCGAACTGCGCCGCCGTGCCGGTGGACGGAGCGTCGCCGCCCGGCGTGCTGAGCGGTGGCGCGTAGTAGACGTACACCCAGCGGTTGCTGGCGAAGTTCGGGTCGGCCTTGATGCTCTGCAGACCCTCCTCGTCGTGGCTGTAGACCGGCAGCGTCAGGGCGACCTTGGTGTTGCCGTTGACGTCGGTGTACCGGATGGCGCCGTTCCGCGAGGTGTGCAGCACACCCCGGTTGGGCAGCACGGTGAGGCCCATCGGCTCACCGGTCTCCGCCACGCCCTTGGCCAGGGTCACCTGGCTGAACGTGCCGGCGGGGGCCTGGACCGAGCAGTTGCCGAGGTTCTGCGCGGCGTACCTGATGCCGCCGAGCAGGTGGGTGCGGAAGTTGGCCTCGGTGTAGCTCTCCTGGGTGTGGCCGAGGCCGGTGTACCAGGAGCGTCCGCCGTCGTAGGGCCGGCACCACGAGATCGGGTGGTCGCCGTTCATGGTGCCGCCGGTGTACGTGGCCTCGTTGAGATTGGCGAGGACGTGCACCTGCGGGCGGGGGTTGGTGCGGTAGTTGTACAGCTCGTCGGTGCGGTTCCAGTTCACCGGGATGCCTGCGGTGGACGGGTGGGCGGTGTCCTCGATGCGGACGGTGACCGGCTGGATCGCGGGGTGGCTGGCGAAGTAGGCGCCGACGAGGTTGCCGTACCAGGGCCAGTCGTATTCGGTGTCGGAAGCGGCGTGCACGCCGACATAGCCGCCGCCGGCGCGGATGTAGCGCTCGAACGCGGCCTGCTGGGTCGTGTTGAGCACGTCGGCGGTCGTGGACAGCCAGATGACCGCTTTGAACCTGGCCAGGTTCGTGTCGGTGAACTGGGCGGCGTCCTCGGTCGCCTCGACCGTGAAGTTGTTCTGCGTGCCCAGTTGCTGGATCGCGGCGATCCCCGCGGGGATCGCGTCATGCCGGAACCCCGCGGTCTTGCTGAAGATCAGCACCGAGAAGTCGGCCGCGAATGCCGGGGCGACGTTGACGCCCATCCCGGCCAGGACAAGAGCGACGATGAACAGCACTCTGCGAATCATGATCGGTTGGGTACCTCTCGTGAGGAAGCAACCGAGACGTGCGCCGATCACGTCTCGAACGGGGGCCGCGGTGGGCGACCCCGCGGGCGGGTCCCGGGACGCGCATGGCGGTGCCGCGTCTGTCCCGGCGGTGGAGAGTCGTCGGCACGTCGCGCCTCGGGGAAGGTCGCGCGGCGCCGTGATGGGGGATGGGGTGGGGGTCGGGTGGACGTGGGCGGCTGTGGACGGCGACCGAATCGGGGGTGCAGTGCCGTCGTCTTCACCTCGATCGGCGAGAGAGCGCTTTCCCATCGAGGTGTGGAAAAGTTAACAGATTCGTCATCGCCCATCAACGGTTTCATCGACCGCCGTGAAAAACCGCCTGCCGAGGTTTGCCCGGCCGGGGAGCACGCGGCGGTGATCCACGGGACGGTCCGACGAAGATTGCCTGGCCGGGGCGGGTCTGCCGATGATCTGCTGTCGGCAGACGGGCCATGGCGACGACCAGGCGACTCAGCGGGCGGATCTCTTCATCGCTGCTGGAGAGCGCTTCCCCAGCCTGTTCAGACCACGCTACCCAACCGCGACACGGTCGGGCTCCGTTCCGAGATGGTTATCCAGGCAGAACGACACGCATCCCATGAAGCCGAGAAACCCGACTCCCGGTAGTCCATGTACGAGCTGCCCATACGAAAAGTAGATCAGCCCGGTGGTAGTCGGTCGCCTCTGGGTGAGCCGTCGGCAGACCAGTGCAACGACAGGCTGAGTTTCCAGCGATCTCAGCGATCCGGATCACCGTGGACCACACACGTCATCAGGGAACTGACCGGGTGTCGCCGGTATCTGCGCCAGAAGGCCTCGTCGCGTTCACGGTCGGGTGGCGGCGTGCGGATCGGTGACCATTGGACGGTGTCGAAGCCGGCCCGCCTCGCGGCGCCCTCGTAGTCGGCGAGTTGCCACTCGTAGTCCTCCAGGGGTGTGGGCGGGTCGGTGGTGAACTCCTGACGGATCAGCGGGACCTCCCGGCCGGGAACGCGTTCGAGGATGCGCAGGCCGAACTCGTCATAGTTGGCCTCCGGGAACGGCGTGGGGTTGGCCACGATGGCCAGCAGGCGGCCGTGGTCGGCGAGGTTGGCGCGAATGCCGCGGAACATGGAGTCCAGCGCCGCGCGGGTGGGTGCGTAATTGAACAGGTAGATCGCGGTGGCGAGGTCGAACCGTCGCAGGGACGGCAGGTCCGCCACATCCGCGACGACGTAGTCGATGCCCATCGGCGACCCGGCCTCGTTCTTCTCGGCGAGGCGGATCATCTCCACGGAGACGTCGACGCCCACGACGGGCCGGGCCCCGCGTGCGGCCAGCAGCCGGGTGTTGTAGCCGTACCCGCAGGCGAGGTCGAGGGCGGCCAGACCGGTGACCTCACCGAGGGCGCCGCGCAGCGTGAACGTGTCCGCGGCGGAGAAGGCGGCCGTCGACTTCGACTCCTCGAAGCGCGCGCCGATCGAGTCGTACTGCTCCGCGCCCGTCCCCGTGCCCGGCTTCATCGGCGGATCAGCGCCCCGCCCGTGCCGTCGAACTGCCGGAGGAGCATCCGGTCGATGTCGACCTCCGGCACCTCGACATTGTCGACCAGACTCTCCTGCAGCAGCAGCGTGCTGAGCACCTGCAGGTAGGCGTGGTTGTAGGGGAACGGAACTTGTCCCCCGGCGAAGGAGCCGACGTGGGCGACCAGCCGCTGCACCCCGGCGGCGTCGAGCACGCCGCAGTCGCGCACCCGGCGCGGCGAGAGGATGTCGTCCACCCAGTCCCCCGTGCCGGTGGGCAGGAGATGCTCGGCCCCGGGGATCCGCATCCCGAACTTCGGCCGGTCACGGATCTCCTCGGGCAGAACGTCCGCGTACGCCTCGCGAAGAATGTGCTTCTCCCTGGTCAATCCGCGCAGCTTCCACTCGCGGGGCAGACCGGCCGCGAAGGCGACGACCGAACGATCCACGAAGGGGTATCGCGATTCGATGCGGCACCCCGCGCCGGGACGGTCGGCGAGGCAGGTCATCCCGTACCCGCTCAGCAGTGTCTGGTAGTCCAGCCACTGGGAGCGGCCGACCGTGTCCAGGTCGTCGAAGCCGGTGATGCGGGAGCGCGCGAAGTCGGCCAGTCGCCGGTCATCGTCGGCGACGCCGTTCCTGGCCCGCAGCAGGCCGGGATACAGCTCGGCCTCGAACCGGCGCAGGTGCGCCCCCATTACCGGCGTTTGCCGGCCGGCACGGTCCTCGAAGAAGCGCAGGATCGCGGCCGGTGTCGTGGGATCGGTGAGCAGGACGTCGGCCAGGCCGGAGCCCAGCAGCTTCTCCTGCTCCGCCGTGAACCCGCCGGCCAGGCAGGAATCCAGGACGGTGGCCTCCTTGAGGATGTCGTACCCGAAGAACGCCTCGTCGGCGCCCTCCCCGCCGAGCACGATCCGGACCCCGCTCTGCCCCACGTGCTCGGCCAGCATCTCGACGGCGACCGGTGCGGCGAAGTGCAGCAGCGACTCGCACTTGCGGACGAGATTGGGGAACCGCTCGCGGATGTCCCGGCCGGTGGCCACGACGGACGAGTGCCGGGTGCCCAGCTTCGCCGCGATGATCTTCTGGTACGCCGATTCGTCGGCCCACGAGTCCGGCACGGTGATGGAGAAGGTCGGCAGATCGCCGGTGATGTGCTGCCGGGCGATCCAGGCGACGATGCTGGAGTCGAGGCCGCCGCTGAGGAACGCGCCGCGCGGGTAGTCCCCCCGCAGCCGGAACCGGACCGCTTCGTCGAGTTTGTCGCGCAACGCCGCCTTCGCGTCGGTGAACGACAGCTCCGTCCGGCCGCGGTCGCCACGGTCGATCGGGATCTCGAAGTAGGCCGACAGCACCGTCCCGCCGGGCCCGACGCGCAGAGTGTGACCAGGCGGAAGGCTGCGCACCCCGGTGAAACACGATTCGCCCGGCACCGGTGTCCAGAACCGGCCATTGGCCCGGACGCCCTCGACGGACAGCTCACGGTGCACTTCGGGGAACGCGAACAGCCCCTTGATCTCAGAGGCGAAGAGGAAGGCGCCGTTCTGCTCGGTGTAGAACAGCGGGCGTTCTCCGAACGGGTCACGCCCCAACAGCAGTTCACGGCGTTGCCGGTCGTAGAAGGCGAAGGCGAACTGGCCGTTGAGCCGGTCGAGGGCGGCCTCACCCCAGGTGGCGAGGCTGTGCAGCAGCACTTCCGTGTCGGAGTTCGTGGCGAAGGTGACGCCCTGCGCCACCAACTCCTGCCGGAGCTCCAGATAGTTGAAGATCTCTCCGTTGAAGCCCAGCACGAATCGTTCGTCGGCTGTGACCATCGGTTGCTTGCCGAGCATGGGGTCGATGACCGACAGCCGGACCGTCCCGAGGGTGAACTCGTCGTCGTCGTAGATGCCCGCCTCGTCCGGGCCGCGATGGGCGATGCCACGGAGGCCCCGGCGCAGGCTGGTGATCCGGTCGTCCCTGCGCTTTCGGCTGTTGAGGAAGCCGACGACACCGCACATGGAAGCGAGCCCCTTTCGTAGGTCAGACAGATTCGAGGTAACGGCTGCGCTCCCAGCCGGACACCTCGGCGTCGGCGGCCGCCTGCTCCGCCCGGCCCAGCTGGCACAACAGGTCAGTCACCTGGTCACCCAGCGCCGTCCGCGCAAAGGTGCTGCCGCTGAGCAGGGCCAGGGCCTCCGACACGTTCCCCGGCAGCGGGTCGGCGTCGGTTGCCGCGTACACGTCGCTCGTGACGGCGGGTGGCGGTTCCAGTTGCTTCTCCAGGCCGGCCAGGCCGGCGAGCAGCTGGGTGGCGACCAGGAAGTACGGGTTGGCGTCGGCCGCCGCCACCCGGTGCTCCAGCCGTGTTCCGCTGTCCCCGTGCACCAGCGCCCGCAGGGCGACGGAGCGGTGGTCGTACCCCCACGTCACGTGCGTGGGTGCGAACGAATAGGTGGCCGACCGTTTGTAGCCGTTGGGCGTCGGCACGGCGACGTAACTCGTCTCGGCGGCGTGATGCATCAGCCCGCCCAGATACCACCGCGCCTGCATGCTGAGTTCGCCGGATTCCGCGTCCCAGAACACATTGCGACCGGTCTCCCGGCTGCGCAGGCTCTGGTGGACGTGCAGGCCGCTGCCGGACGACTCCGCCCACGGCTTGGCCATGAAAGTGGCCAGATAGCCGTGCGCGGCCGCGATCTGCTTGACGGCGTAGCGGAAGAACAGCAGGTCGTCGGCCGCGGCCAGCGGCGTGGACTGGCCCAGGTTGATCTCCACCTGGCCGGCGCCGTACTCCGCTCCGCTGGCCTCCACCGCGACGCCCGCGGCCAGCAGCGCCGACTGGATGTCCCGGAGCACCGGCCACAGGTAGGAGTCGTCGTGCAGGCTGTAGATGGGGATGCGCGGATGCCGGGGGCGGAGCGTTCCGGGGTCGAGCAGATAGAACTCCGTCTCGAGACCGAAGCGCGCGTCGTACCCCGCCTGCCGGGCCTCGGTCTCCGCCCGGCTGAGGATCAGGCGCGGGTCGAGCGGGACGGGATGACCGGCCCGGTCCACGACAGTGCAGAACACCAGCGCTGTTCCCGGGCGCCAGGGCACCAGCCGTACGGTGTCCGGGTCGGGCACCAGGAAGACGTCCGGATAGCCACTCGCCCAGCTGTACTCGCCGGCGGAGAGCACGCCGAGGCCGTAGTCGAGACAGAAGTACCCGGACGACATCGCGAACTGGGAAGTCTGCTGGAACACAGCCGCGGGTATGCGTTTGCCCCGGATCGCGCCGTGCGTGTCCACCACCGCCAGTTCCACGGTCTCGATCGCGTGGTCCTTGATGAACCGGTCAATCGGCGGCATGGATCCTCCTCCGGCCGGACCGCAGGAAGGGGAATACCTCGGCGGCCCGCGCCGGCAGGTCGGCAAGATAGCTCTGCCACGCGGTGCGGCATCCGTGACAGAGGTCGACGCCGCCGAAGCGACTGGATCCCTCGGCCCCGTACGAGGCTCGATAGCGGCACTGGACGCAATGCGGTTCACCGGACTTCTCCAGCATGTCCGCAAGCCCGGGGAACATCAGTTCGCCGCTGCGCGCGATCACGCCGGTGTAGCGCGTGTCGCTGGTGCTGCGGCCGGTCGCGTCGATCCGGTTCCACAGTTTGACGTTCCGGCGGGTCTCGGCCACCACGTGCGGGGTCTCCGGCAACCCCACCGTCAGGCCGTCCTCCGTGAAGCGGTACCGGCGCATCATCATGTGGATCGGGCCGCCGAAGTAACGCAGGAAGTTGACCGCGCAGCGGTGTGCCGGCGATGTCGCCCAGGCAACGTCCAGTGCCCACAGGACCTCGCGAGCGCGCCGGAAGGACTCGTTGCGCAGCTCGTGCCCGGCGTACGCGAAGGTGCTGTTGGTCTCGCCCTCGGCCCGATGCTTGTGGTACGCGACCGCGTCGTACAGCGTGTCGCCGAGCTCGGTGAGGATCTCGAACTCCTCCTCGCCGAACCAGGTGTCGTCGAGGTCGTTGCAGGCCAGGGCGGCGGCGATGGTGAAGCGGGCCAGCGCGTCGCAGTCGCGCAGCCGGAACCAGTCCCGCGGCGAGCGGGCCAGCGCGTTCACGTACCGGCGGAACAGCTCCGAGTCGCGCCGGTCGCTGGACTTGTCCGCGGTGATCAGCAGGAACGTCCGGTACTCCCGCGCCATCTCCCGGTGGCCCGGGGTGCCGGCGAAGACCGTGTCGAGCAGCTCGTCGAGGTCGTACCCCAGGACTTCGCCGCCGGTGGTGATCTCGACGAGCGAGCCGCGGAACTCCGCGATGATCCCGATGATGATGATCCGGGTGAAGGCGACGTAGCGCTCCCAGTTGGTGAACTGCGGGATCACGCACCTGGTGTACTCCCACGCACAGGCGAGCGTCTCGGCGATGATCTCGTCCGACAGGCCGGTCCCGCGCAGGTCGTGCTCCAGGACACTCGGGTAGAACCAGAGATCGCCGTCCGTAGGCGTCTCCATCGGCCGTGCGGTCATGCGGCTGCTCCTTCGGGGTCGGCGGCGTGCAGACGCATACGCAGCGCCCGTGGGGTCAGCACCAGGCTCACCGCGGGGCGGACGGGCGGGCCCGGCACCGGCCGCAGTGACCACCGGCGGACGATGGCCGACACCATCAGCGTCGCCTCGGCCAGGCCGAGCACGTCACCGACGCATCGCCGGGCGCCGCCACCGAAGGCGAGGAAAGGACCGCGTGGCGGCCGCAGCGGGTCCGCGTGTTCCGCCCATCTCCCGGGACGGAAGTCGTCCGGGTCCGGGAAGTGCGCGGCCTGGCGCTGGACCGCGTACGGGCTGTAGGCGATCGTCGTGCCGGCGGGTACGGGATGCCCGCCCAACTCCGTGTCCTCGGTGGTCAGCCGGGTCAGGAAAGGAACGGGCGGATACAGCCGCATCGTCTCCAGCACCACCTGGCGGCACACCGCCAGCCGCGACAGGTCCGCCACCGTGACCTCGCCGTCTCCGACCACCTCCACCGCCTCGGCGCGCAGGCGCCGCTCGATGTCGGGGTGCCCGGCCAGCAGGTGCAGGGCCCAGCTGACCACGTTCGCCGTCGTTTCCGTCCCGGCCAGCAGGAACGTCAGCACCTGGTCATGAATCTCGTCCTCGGTGAGACCGTCGGGGTCATAGGAGGACAGCAGACCGGACAGCAGGTCGTCGTGGTCGGTCTCCCGTGAGCGGTGCTCGGCGACGAGGCCGGCGACGATGGCGCGCAGCCGTTCCTGCGCCCGGCGATAACGCCGGTTGGCCGGTGTCGGCACCCGGTCCAGGCGCTTCGGTACGATCGCCCGCCACGTCACCCCGGCCAGGATCACGTGCATGTCGGTGAACATCTGCTCCATCACGGCGGGCGGCAGGCCCCGGGGTAGCAGCGTGCGGGCGGTGATCGCCTGCATGTCGGTACGGACGTCGACGGTCTCGCCGTCCCGCCAGCCCGCGAGGACCACGTCGATCTGCCTGCTCATCATCCGCAGGTATCCCGGCAACCGGTCGCGGTGAAAAGCCGGCTGCACGAGGCGCCGTTGCCGCCTGTGGTCGCGGTGCGGGCAGCTGACCAGCCCGTTGCCACCGGTCTCCCGGATGCGGTCGAACAGATAGCCGCCCTTGTCGAAGACCCGGTCGGCGACCAGCATTTCTCCGGTCAGCTCGGCGCTCGTGACGACCAGCGCCCGCCACGGCCCGATGTGCACGCGGACCAGGTCGCCGTAATGGTGCAACCGCCGGAGGAACGCGAGCCGGTCGCGCATGAGCGGTACCAGGTGGCCGATCAGTGGCCAAGCTCCCGGCGCCGACGCCACATCGGACATCGCTGCGTGTTCGTCAACCACGCCGTGACGCTACGTCGGCCGGTCGGCGCCGCAGTCTCATCCGGTCGTTTCGGGACCATCTAGGCAGAACCCTTGCCCCGAGGGGCACGCAGCCACAGCCCCGGTATTTCGGACGCCGCTGCCACGTCCAGCGAGCTCACCGCGCCGGGTCGCCTGTTGACAACGCGGCGTTGCGGGTACGGTGGTCGGCGTCACCGTCCACAGGGGTTGGCAAGGCGGAGGTAAGGGTGCCGGTCACAGGCCAACGCGTCGTGCGACGGGCGTTGGGGCGGCGGTTGACGCGCCTGCGCACGGCGTCCGGGATGAGCCGCCGTGACGTGGTGGAAGCGCGGCTGGGCATCTCGGAACCGACGCTGCACCGCATCGAGACGGGCAAGGTGCCGGTCACCGGGGCCAACGTGCGCGCGCTCTGCTGGCTCTACGGTGCCGACCAGAGCATCACTGACGCGCTTGCCGACCTCGCGCTGGGCACGTCACAGCAGGAGTGGTGGGACGCCAGCCCGGTGATCCCCGATTGGTTCAAGCTGTACGTCGGGCTGGAGGCGTCCGCGTCCCGGATGTTCGGGTACGACGGCGAGGTCGTCCCCGGCGAGCTGCAGACCCCGGAGTACGCACGAGCCGTCTTCGGCGCTGAGCAGCCGGCCGACTCGGAGATCGCCGAGCGCCACATCAAGCTCCGCATGCAGCGGCAGAAAACGCTCTTCGCCCGCAACCCGCCGGTCCGCCTCGTGACGGTGCTCGGCGAGGGGACGTTGACCCGGATGGTCGGCGGCGAGCAGGTGATGAAGGGGCAGCTCGAGCATCTACGGCGGCTGTCCCGAGAGGATACGGTCGACATCCGGGTGCTGCCGTTCTCGGCCGGGGCGCACGCGGCGATGGCCGGCGCCTTCCGGATCCTGGAGTTCGACGACCCGGACGATCCGGACGTGGTCTACCTCGAATCCCACGTCGGTGCGCTCTACCTGGAGGAGCAGGTCGAGGTCGACGAATACCGGCGGGTCTTCGATCTCATCAGCAAAGATTCCGTACCGGTCGGAGAGTTCCGCTGACGAACTGATCTGGTTGCCGAGGTCCGCCGCGATCAGTCGGTCAAGAGCTGGTCGAACTCGCCGCGCTTGGCACCGAACAGGAACGAGTCCCACTCCTCGACCGTGAACACCACGGTGCCGGCCTCGCGGGCCTTGCTGTTGCGGACCTCGATGAGGCCGTCCTGGCGGCGCGCCTCGACGCAGCTGCCTCCGTTGCCGGTCGATCTGCTGGAAATGATCCAACCGCTTTCGCCACTCATCAGTGCCCCTCCTTCTGGAGTTGCTTACTGTGGGTCATCAGCTTGCCACCGACCCAGAGGCCCGGTGTGCCTCTCAGCGCCGGCCTGGAGTGCGAAATCAGTGCTTCAGGTCCAAGGACGACTCTTTCACCATGAAAGTGCACGTACCTAAAGTAGCCGAAACCTGCTGTGGATGCATCACGTCACCGTGACAGTTGTCGACGTGAAATCTTGCACGCACCCCGGCCGGCTGCCATGATTCCATTGTGGCGCTCGGCGATGCCTCGCCGTCGACTCGACAGCTCCCGCTGGTCCGCCGCAGTCTTGAGAGGACGGCCGATGCGGATCCTCGAACCTGCCGCCGACACGGGCGGTGTTCTACCGGATGACGCTCAGCTGCGGTCTGAGCCCGCAACCGCCCGCCTCCAGGCCCGCATCGATCAGCTCGCGGCGCACGTTCAGCAGCTGGAGCAGGAGCGCGCCTCGCTCCGGTGGATGGCCGACCATGACGAGCTCACCGGACTCGCCAACCGCCGCCTCTTCCACGCGCTCGCCCCGGAGCTGCTCCGCGGCGACGATTGCCCGTCGGCCGTCCTGATCCTCGACCTCAATGGATTCAAGCCGATCAACGACACGTACGGGCACGATGCCGGCGACGAGGTCCTCTGCGTGGTCGCCCGGCGGATGGCCGCCTGCCTCGGCGATCATCTGGTGGCCCGGTTCGGCGGCGACGAGTTCGCCGCGCTGCCGCGCGCCCCGCGCGCCGACGTTCCGGAGGCGTGGTGGCATGAGGTGGCCGGCTCGCTGAGCGCCGCGATCGCACCGCCGATGGACGTGCAGGGCCACACCCTGTCCGTCACCGCCTCGATCGGCGTCGTACCGGCTGGGCCCTCCGCCGACCTTCCCGACCTGCTGCGCCGTGCGGACCAGGCGATGTTCAGCGCCAAGCGGCACGCGAGCACCACCGACAAGGCCGGGATCACCTGGGTCGTGGCCACGGAGAGCGGCGACCACACCGAGACGTACGAGCCGGCCGCGACCCCCGGGTCTCCGCCGGAACCGACCCTCTCGGGATCTGGAGTGGCGTGCCGGCCGGGCGACCCGGTATGGGTGCACCGGAGTGGTGCCCGTCGTGCGGGAGTGGTCGAGAGCGCCTGCGAATGGGCAGCTCTGGTCCGCTACCGATGCCTGAACGGCGCCGGCACGATGGTCGACACGATCCCCAAGAACTGTCTCACGGTCCGAACCGAAGCCGATCCGTACCTGGACCGGACGTCCTCCACCAACCGGTGAACGCGCGAGCTGACGGCCGCCACGCTCCCCGTCAGCCCACCGTCAGAACGACCTTTCCGCGCAGGCCACCGGCCAGCACCCGCCGGTGGGCGTCGGCCGCTTCGGTCAACGGCATCGTGACCGCCACGCGCGTGCGCAGCCGTCCCGTCGCCACCTGCCCCACCAGGTCGGCCAACAGCTCGCGCTCGAGCCGGATCAGTTGCAGCTCTTGGCGCACACCACGTGCCGGAACGATGGCCGGCGTGGGCCGGGTCACGACCACGACTCCCCTGTCCTCGACGGCAGCGGCCGCCGCCTCGCCGAGGGGGATCGCGTCGAACACCGCTGCCACCGGCCCCACCGTGGACAGGTCGACCGAACGGGAAACCACCTCGTGAGCGCCGAGATCGTGCACCCATTGCTCATCGTCGTGGCTGGCCTGCGCCAGGACGCGGTAGCCGCTCTGAACGGCAAGCTGGGCGGCGAAGCCGCCGACACCGCCGCTGGCCCCGGTGACCAGGATGCTGCTGCCGGCCGGAAGCATGGCCAAGGACACCAGTGACAGCCCCTGGTGTGCGGTCTGGGCGTTGAGCGGCACCGTGGCTGCGGACACGAAGTCGAGCCCGTCCGGCAACCGCACCAACCAGTCCGTGTCGGCCGCCACGAACTCGGCGTAGCCACCCGGTGCACCGCGGGTCAGGTACCACGGAATCATCCCGACGACACGATCGCCCACCGCGAATTCAGCCGTGTCGGGGCCGACCGAGGCCACCTCGCCGGCGATGTCCCACCCGGGCGAGAACGGCGGCTGAACCGGCCCGCGAGGAATCTCTCCCGTGGTGGCGGCGACGTCAGCCGGGTGCACACAGACCGCGCGGATCCGGACCACAACCTGCCCGGGTCCCGCTTCCGGCTCGGGCAGCTCGGTCACCTGTAATACCTCTGGACCGCCAAGCGCGGCCGCGACTACTCCCAGCACGCGTCCACTCTAGACCCCTGTCTCCCGATAGAGAGCCCGTCAAGTCGGAAAAGAGGGGCGTCCGCCAAACAGCTGCCGGGTCAGGGCAGGGGTTTGAGAACGACGGTGTCGGGCTCGCCCAGCAGATAGGGGGTGACCGTCTCGGCGAAGCCGGCCATGAAGTCCTGCGCTTGGTGGCGGGCCAGGAGGGCGGGAGACGCCCACCGCTCGTAGAAGACGATCTCGCCGGGCTCCGAGGCGGATTCGTGCACCTCGTAGATCAGGCAGCCGTCCTCCTGGCGGGTAGCCGTGACGACCTTGCGGAGTTCTTCGCGCAGGGTTGTCATGCCGTCCGCGCGTACCCGGACCGTCACGAGCAGGGTCACAGGGCCTTCGGCGATATCTGCGGCCATGAAGGGGAGCTCCTTACGTAGCGATGTCACAGCCACGGTAAGTGCGGGGACGGTCCGGGCGGTTGATCACGGGCGACAGGAGCTGGAATCCGTACGCCATCTACAGTCACGACGATGGAACGCGAGCTGGGGGGCTTCTCCCTCGACACCGCCGTGACCGGCGCCGGGCAGCCGATGTGGGAGGCGTTCACGCGCGGATGGCGGCGTGAGATCGGCGAGCGGTTCCCTCTGCCCCGCTTCACGGCCGGGACGGGCGCCGCTATGAGCGGTCAGGTCAGCGCGGGTCGCTTGTTCGACGTCGCGCTGACCGACCTCACTGTCGCCTCGCCGATGCGAACCTCCACGGTGACCGCTGGGCAGGCTGCCGGAGAGCGGCTCGTGCGCCTGTACGTGGTACAGCGCGGCGCGTGGGTGCTGGACGATCCGCTCGGCCGGGGCGAGCACCCGTTGCGTAGCGGGGATTTTCTGCTGCAGCACGTCACCGGGCAGGCCGCCTTCCGGTCCCTGCCCCACACCTCGGCGCGGATCCTCATGTTCCCCGCCGACGTGCTGGCTCCGCTGCTCGGCCGCGGCGCCCGGGCCGGCCACGGCGACAGCCCGGAACTGCGCCTGCTGATGTCGCACGCCCAGCTGGTCCACGCCGGCCTGGCGGCTCTGAGCCCGGCCGGGGCTCTGGCTGCCCACGCTGCGTTGATGGAGCTGGCCAAGGGCGTCGTCGCGCGGCAGCTGGACGACGCCGAGCCCGCCTTCTTCCCCGCTCTGGTGCAGGCCGCGCGCGGGCTTACCGACGCTCGGCTTACCGATCCGGAACTGACACCGGTGGACGTGGCCCGCCGGCTACACGTCTCCTCACGCAGCTTGCAACGCGCCTTCGCCGGGACCGGCGAGTCCCTTGCCGGCTACATCCGGCGCCGCCGGCTCGAGGAGGCCCGGCAGGCGTTGGTGGACGGCCGGGGACGCACGAGCGTGGCGCAAGTGGCCGCCCGTTACCAGTTCGCGGACAGCAGTCACTTCATCCGGACGTTCAAGCGGCGGTTCGGCGACACACCCGCCAACTTCCTCCGGCGACGGCTGCCCGTTCGGGCCTGATCCTCCTCGCGCCGGCGATCATCGAACGGTGCTGCGGGACCGGCCCGAGGCGTTCCGCCGGGGCCAGTTCGTGTCCGACCTGATCGACGAGCTCGGCGGATACGGCCTGTTCAGCGCCGAGGGCGACGATTGGCGCCGGTTACGCCGGATCGCCACCCGCGGCCTGTCCACCAGATACCTGCGGCAGTCGTTCAGCATGATCCTGCGGTCGGCCGGGCGGCTCACCGACCGCTGGGGTGCCGCGGCCGCCCGCGGCGAACGGATAGACGTCCTCGACGATCTGGCCCGCTACACGCTGGAGGCGGCCGTCGGCGTCACCATGAACCACGACCTCGGCGTCGCCGGCCGCACCGGCGACGACCTGCACCTGGCGCTCGTGTTCGAAACCCTGCGGCGCCGGCTGAACAGCCCCGTGCCGTACTGGAGGTACCTACGGCTACCGGCCGACCGCCGAGCGGACGCGGCCATCGCGCGGGCCCGCGCCTTGATCCTGGACCGCTACGCCGAGGCCAGGGGCCTGATGGCGGCCGGCGGTGAGCCCCGCGACTACCTCACCGCGCTCGCCGGGGCAGACGTCGACGGCGACGACCCGCTCAGCGAGAACGACGTGGTGGGCAGCGTGCTCACCATGATCGTCGCCGGGGAGGAACCCACCGCGGCCGCCGCCGCATGGGCGCTGCACCACCTCGCCATGCATCCGGAAGCGCAGCAACGGGTACGCGCTGAGACCGCCGCGGTGTTCGGACCCGACGGCGCGCCGCATTGATGCCCACCAACCTCGGTCCCCGGCTGCATTCCGCGTCGCGCGAACCGGCCTGAGCAGGACCGACCCCTTCCCCTGGAACGCGGCGACAAGCCCGATGACCACCGCGGCCACCCCGCAGGCCTGGGCCGGCAAGGTCCATCGACGCGGGGGAAGCTCAGGGTGCGTTCACTCCAGAGTAGGCGTAGGGTCACGTCTTGCTACCCCAGACCTAGGCGGCGTGCCGTATCCACGATCGCCCAAGGCCAGGGTTCTCGCGGATCAATCCTCTGTAGACACCCCAAGCGTTTCCTGTCGGTGTGCTGCGCCCTGCGATCCGAACATCTCTTGTCTCGCCGCAGAAGCATCACGCGACCGGTTCGTGCGGCCATCCATGCACCTGATCAGCACTGGAGGCGCCACCATGAACCACCACCGGATCCATCGACTTCGCAGCGGCATGCTCGCCGGCACTGCGGCCCTGGCAATCGTCCTGCCCATCGCGCTGTTCAGCGGCGCCACGGCGGCCTACGCCGCCGTCCCCTGCGTCGTCGGCCCCGGAGTGACACAGACTGACACGACCGTGACCGGGAGTCCCGGCAACGACACGATCGACTGCGGCGGAACGGACCCCGGAAAGACGATCAACGGTAACGGCGGCAACGACACGATCACCGGCACAGCCTTCGACGACACGATCACCGGCGGCGACGGCAACGACACGATCACCGGCGGGGCGGGCAACGACACCCTCACCGGCGGCCTGGGCATCGACACCATCTCCGGCAGCGACGGCAACGACACCCTGACCGGCGCTTCCAACGACGGCAGCCAGGACAGCCTCGACGGCGGGCTCGGTACCGACATCTGCCAGGGCCCGGCGCCGGACCCCGATATCCATGCCAGCTGCGAGAACACGAGCACCCCGCCGGCATCGGGCCCGGGTTCGAGCATGACCAACGCGTCCGCGCTCTGCCTGGCCAGCGGCGGGACGCTCTCTCTTACGGTGAACCCGCTGGGGTACGCCTGCGCGTTCCTGCTCGTTCCCTCCAGCAGGCAGCGCCTCGGTGAGGCCCGCCAGGTGTGCACCAACCAGGGCGGTGGGTTCACCGTCCTACCGCTGGCACTGGGCTACACCTGCCTCGGCACCAGCTCGAGGTAACCACCACAGGTCTGATACCTGCTCGCCCACGCCGTGCTCGTTCTCGGGCCGGCTTGGGCGGCCGGGCCGGGGAGAGCGACCCTCACGCCGGATCAGCGGCTGCCAGCTTGCTCGGATCGAGATGCAGTGTGGCCAGCAGGCCCCCGTGCTGGGCAGGGTCGATGCGTTCGGGCAGCTCGCGATCGACGAAGTCGGCCCGGGCGTTCTGCCCGCGCTCGCGAAGGATGCTGAGCACCTGGGCTTTGGAAATGATCATGTCTGCTCTTTCGTGGTCGCGTCCGCCGGCGTGGAATCAGAGCCGCCGGGGTCTGGAGCGACAACCACGAGACTACGCCTGCTTCAGGTCATCCCGGCTGTGGTCAAGAAGCGTAGGGTCAGCGTGCAGTGAACGACTTTGCGACTGTCGCGGGTCTTCGTCATCTGCACGCCGCGGTCAGGCGGGTACCACGCTGCACGTTCACCGACCTGTTCCAGGAGGTTCGATCATGTCCAAGGACTCGACGACCAAGGCGAACGTCAAGAAGAAGGGCAAGACGATCAAGGAGAAGCAGACGGCGAAGCGCCTGAAGCGCGAGGAACAGAACGGGCACTCCTCGAACGTCTTGTCCACCAAGCGCTGACGCGGCACAGTCGCTCGGTCTGCGGCGAACACCCGTCGGCGGCGTACGCCAGGGCTTTGATCTTGGTGGGCCGCCGCGGGCGGGCGTTTCAGTGCTGCGCGACACCTCGGACAACGCGTGAGGACGGAACCCGCACCTCTGGCGTCGTACCACTCAGTTTTTGATCTCGAGGCTCTGGGGTCGGTGCGGCGGGCGGTCGCCGGCTGGCAGCGGAACCGTCCGTCTGAGCCTGACCGGCCGCGGTGTCACCTGCCTCATCAGCGACGACGGACCGGGCCTGCCCGACCGGATCGATCGCCACCACCCACCGCGGCCCGATGCTGCAGCCGTGGACGGGCGTGGTCTCTGGCTGGCCTTCACGGTGTGCACGGCCGTCCGGTTGTTCTCATCGATGCACGGCACACGGGTGGAGTTGCTGATGGAAATGCCGCGCGCATCCCCTCGCCCATGACGAGCCGCAACCGCGCCGGGATCACATCACCGTCGCCCACACCACCTTGCCGTGACGCGTCGGCACGACACCCCACGCGGTGGCGATCATGTGCACCAGGGGCAGGCCTCGTCGTCGTTCCTCGAGCGCGGCCTGCCGGCAGATGAGTTCGGATCCGCTCCGGCGTGAGAACCTGCTGACGCGGTCATGAACCGCCATGTGCAGCCGGGTGCCGTGGTGTGACACGGTGACGATGAAGTCGGTGCAGGCATGCTCCACCGCATTGGCCGCTAGCTCGGACACGATCAAGCAGGCGTCCTGGAGCGCATCCGGCCGGTTCTGGAGCCGGCATGCCTGCGTGACGAGGGTGCGGGCGGCGGCGACCGATGCCGGACGAGGCTCCAGGCGGATCTGCAGACGGTCGGCCCGCGACGTCCGGGCGGCAATCCCCATCCGCGCCTCGAGCACGGTGGCGAACACCCGTGGTTGCGGCCCTCGGAGATTCCGGAGGCGCCGGCTCAACGCCGTCGTCTCCGGCAAGCTGAACGTCATGTTCATCGGCGCGTCGGCGAGCCTGGCCTCCCGCCACAGCGCCAGCCAGAACGGCAGGCTCGCCCCGTAGGTGTCCCCCAGATCGCGCAGATCGACGATGATCGAGGAGGACGGTCCGGCCAGGCACAAGGGCAGAGCGGCGGACACCGTGTCACTCACGCGAGGCGACCACTGGCCGTGCACCGCGACCTCGATCGCCTCGATGCTCACGTCGGTCATGACGGTCGTTCCCACGCCGTTGCGGTCCAGGACGCCATGGACGAGGTACGGGGACTCCAGCGGCCGGGCCTGTGCCCGCCGGTCGACCGCGGTCACAACGACCTGCCCACACGCACGGCACGGCTGACCGGCCGCACGACGCGACAATGCACTTCGACCACAGCGGCTCCCGGGCACCTGATCAGAACTGAGAGGACTGCCGGGGGCTGGAGCAGCGATGCGGAACGAGAAACTGTCCGACCTGACAACGATACACCAAACGGGTGAAATTACTGGTCACCGTAGGGGTGACCGACATCGGCGTAGAGTGTCGGTGTCGGCGTTCGCATCTCGACGCCGCTCAGCGTGCCGACTGACACGCTCTCCAGCCGCCTGGACCCCGCGGCATGACTCCATCCCGCGGCGCCGGTGTCATCGTTGCCGACACGGACGCGTCCTCCTCAGTAGATGTCGACAAGTGCCGAGCACCACGTCGCCTGCGCGGCCACCTGATCGACGTCGAAAGGAATGCCACCATGGACATCGACGCCCTGACCCACCCCACCGACCCGGAGATCGCCACCCACGCTCTGGCTGAAGCAGCCGCCGCCGCCGGATATGCCCCGTCGATCCACAACACCCAGCCGTGGCGGTGGCGGCTCACCGCCGAGACCCTCGAGCTGCGGCTCGTCCGCGACCGGATCCTGCCGGTCACCGACCCCGAGGGACGGTTGGCCATGCTGAGCTGCGGTGTCGCCCTGCACCACGCCCGCGTGGCGCTGGCCGCGCAGGGCTGGCACGCCGCTGTGACCAGGATGCCGGCCGGCGGCGGACCCGACCTGCTCGCTCGCCTGCACGTCGAACACCGGTCACCAATCGACCCGGCATCGACGACGCACCTGCAGAACATCGCGTTACGGCACACCGACCGGCGCCCGGTGGCCGGGACACGCGTCCAGCCCGCAGTCCTGGCCGCGATCACGACGGCCGTCCAGGAGCAGGGCACTCACCTGCACACGCTGCGGCCCGACCAGATCCTCGAGCTGGCCGCTGCCGCCGACCACGCTCAGCGCAGCGAGGCCGCCGATCCTGCCTGGCGGGACGAACTGGCTTACTGGACCGGAGGTGACCGGCCGGCAGGTGCCGGCGTACCCGATGCCGCCATCCCCGAAAGAGCAACCCGGACCCCGGTGCCGGGCCGCGACTTCGGCCATCACGGTGAGCTGCCCGTCAACGCGGGCCACGACAAGGCGGCCACCTTCGTGATGCTCTACGGCGACACCGACGAAGCGGCCGGCTGGCTGTGCGCCGGCGAGGCACTTTCGGCTGGTTGGCTGACCGCCACCGCACACGGCATCTCCGTGGTCCCGCACAGTGCCCCGATCGAGGTCATCGCCGCCCGGCAGGCGATGCGCGCGATGATCGCCAGCGTCGGCTTCCCGTTCCTCGTGCTGCGGCTCGGCACCGCCGGCCCAGCCGATCCGGGAACCGCGCAGACGCCCCGGCTGCCCGCCGAGCAGCTCATCGATCACGGCTGAACGGCGTCAGTGCGGCAGCGGCGTGAGCGGTTCGGGTGACCTGGCGGTGGTGGCGGACGGACAGCCACCAGGGTCCCGAGCAGCGTCTTCACCGTCAGGCGTGGGTCTTCGCGGTTTGACGGTGCCTTGGGCGACGTCGGGGCCGTCGGCATGGTGGTCGCCGGTGTGGACGCCACTGCGGTCGCCGTGACGCTCGCCGCTTCCCCCCGCGAGGTCGTCCACACCAGCGATCAGGTCGCCGAGGCGATCGAGAAGCTGGTCACCCGCAACCAGCGGCTGTCCGAGCTCGCGCAGGCTCTCGTCGACGGCACGGAACACAAACGGGCCTAGGCCGAGCCGGAACCGTCGAGGGGCGCTGCACAACGGACGGTTCCGCGGATGCGCTTCGCGTCAGGCGGCGTTTGTTCGCCGCTGATGGAGTTCGTTGTGGTGAAGGGTTTCTGCGAGTCGGTCTTCCAGGATGATGATCCGGCAGGCCGCTTCCAGAGCAGTCCCCTGGTCGACCATCTGCCGGGCCCGGGCCGCGAGGCG
>NZ_BOQL01000066.1 GCF_018332655.1 Actinoplanes auranticolor
AGAGATCGCGTTAGGAGTTCTAAGGCTCACCCCAAAGGTGAGAGTCCGTCCATTTATCGACAGGCAGGCCCGGATCAGTACCGCCGGCACGTTCGACGTGCCCTTCGCCCGCAGATTGACCATTCCCACCGGGAAGGCACCCACCGCTTCGCTGAAACCACAATGGACAACAGCACGACGAGACACGGCCGTACAGTCGTGGAAGCCGACTCCGCTGGTCTCAGTCGTCGAAGTCGACGATGACCTTCGCCGAGGTCGGCGTCGACTGGCAGGTCAGGACGAATCCCGCCGCCACCTCGGCCGCCTCCAGCGCGAAGTTGCGCCGCATCACCACATCACCCTCGACCACCCGCGCCCGGCACGTCCCGCACACCCCGCCCTTGCAGGCGAACGGCAGATCCGGCCGCGACCGCTGCGCACCCTCGAGGACCGTCTCCCCCTCCGGCACGGTGACCGTGGTCGACCGCCCGTCGAGCACCACGGTCACCTCGCTGCTCGGCCCCTCGAGCCGGCGCTCCTCCCGGACCGGCTCCGGCGGCGCCTCGTCCACCCAGAACAGTTCTCGGTGCACCCGCGCCGGCTCGACCCCGTGCTCGCCGAGCACCTCGGTCGCCGCGGTGACCATGCCGAACGGCCCGCACAGCCACCAGTGGTCCACCGCGTCGACGTCGATCAGCAGCGGCAGCAGCGTGCGGAGCTTGTCCGCGTCGAGCCGGCCGGTGAGCAGGTCCACCTCGCGCGGTTCACGTGACAGCAGGTGCACCAGTTCGAGGCGGGCCGGGTGGGCGTCCTTCAGGTCCGCGAGTTCCTCGGCGAACATGACGGTGTCCGCGCGCCGGTTGCCGTACAGGATGCTGACGTGGGCTTCCGGGTGCTGCAGCAGCGACGCCGCGATCGACAGCACCGGGGTGATGCCGGAGCCGGCGGCGATCAGCACGTGCCGGCCACCGGTCGTGAGGTCGGGGGTGAACGAGCCCGTCGGCGGCGCGACCTCGACCTCGTCGCCGGCCCGCACGTCGTGCACCAGCCAGGACGACACCAGGCCGCCGGGGACCTCGCGTACGCCGATCCGCGGCCGCGCGCCGGCCGGTGCGCAGATCGAATAGGTACGGCGCTCGTCGGCCCCGTCGCCGATATGCCGGACCGTCAGCGACTGCCCGGGCCGGAAGGCGTACCGGTCGGCCAGGTCGTCGGGCACGTCGAAGGTGACGGCTACCGCGTCGTCGCAGAGCCGCTCGACGGCCGCGACGCGCAGCGGGTGGAACTCGCGGACCACCACGTCAGATCTCCTTCACGTGCTCGAACGGCTCGCGGCAGACCGGGCAGCGGTGCAGGGAACGGCACGCGGTGGCGCTGAACGCGGCGATCTCCTCGGTGTCGGGGTTACCGCACTGCGGACAGGCGATGGCGCGGCGGCTCGGCACCAGGGTGAGCGGGACCGGGCCCGACGCCCGGCGAGGCGCCGCGCCCGGTGGAGAGATCCCGGCAGCGGCGAGCTTGAGGCGCCCGGCCGCAGTGATCCAGTCCGTGGTCCAGGCGGGCGTGAGGACGGTCCGCACCTCGACCTGGGCGTAGCCGGCCCGGCGGAGAGCCTCGGTGAGGTCGTCCTGGATGGTCTGCATCGCCGGGCAGCCCGAGTACGTCGGGGTGATCGTCACGACGACCCGGTCACCGGACTCGTCGACGCCTCGCAGGATGCCCAGGTCGGCGAGGGTGAGCATGGGCAGCTCGGGATCGGTGACCCGGGCGGCCACGGCAGCCGCGGTCACCACACGCTCCCGGGCAGGGACCGCGCCACGCCCTGCAACTCGGCGAGGATCTCGGTCAGCGCGGGAGTGTGCACGCCATCGCGTCCGGTGCCGCCGGGTGCGCTCTCCTCGGCCACGGCGGCCAGGGGCTGGAGCGTCGCGGCCTGAAGGACCTGCGCCCACACCGCGTCGAATTCGGACCGTACCGTCGACGGGTCCACCGCCACGGCGGCCGGGGCCAGGCGCAGCTCGACCCGGTCCGGCACGAACAGCTCGCCGACCAGCGGCGTCACCGCGTCGACGGCGGCCTGCATGCGGTCGTGGGAGAGATCCGTACCGTCGCCGAGGCGGACCACCCACTGCGCTGCGTAGTCACGGTGGTAGGTCACCTCCTTGACGCCCTTCGCCGCGATCGCCGCCAGCACCGGGTCGGTCGAAGTGGTCAGCCTGTCCAGCAGCGCCAGCCGCCACGCCGAGAACACCAGCAGCCGGGCCACCAGGTGCGCGAAGTCGGCATCCGCCCGTTCGACGAGCCGCACGTTGCGGAAGCCGGTGGCGTCCCGCAGGTAAGCGAGAGCGTCCTCGTCGCGCCCCGCGTCCTCCACCTCGGCGGCCCGGGTCAGCAGCAGCCGGGCCTGGCCGAGCAGGTCCAGGGCGATGTTGGCCAGCGCCAGCTCGTCCTCGAGCTCGGGCGCGCGGGTCACCCACTGCTGCAGCCGGTGCGACATGATCAGCGCGTCGTCGCCGAGCGCCACGCAGTACGCGCTCAGATCCCCCCGGTCCACGTCCTGCGGAACGGCGGTGTCCACACCGGCGAGCGGGTCGGCGAACCCGGTGCCGTAAGCCCACCGCGCATCGTCGTCGTGGTCGGTGAGCGCCTCGTAGGCGGCGTCGAAGGACATGGCATCGCCTCAGATGTGTGGTACGGAGTCGGGGATCGAGTAGTACGTCGGATGCCGGTAGACCTTGTCGCCGCTCGGCGAGAAGAAGGCCTCCTTCTCGTCCGGGCTGGACGCGGCCACGTCGTCCGACCGCACCACCCAGATGCTCACGCCCTCGTTGCGCCGCGTGTACAGGTCACGGGCGTGGTGCAGGGCCATCTGGTGGTCGGCGGCCCGCAGCGAGCCGACGTGCACATGGTTGAGGCCGCGCTTGGCCCGTACGAACACCTCGAACAGCGGCCACTCGTGCTTGATCTCCTCGGTCATGCCGCTGCCTCCTGACGACGCCGGGCGTGCGCGGCGGCGGCCTCGCGGACCCAGGCGCCCTCCTCGTCGGCGCGACGCCTGTTCTCGATACGCAGGGCGTTGCAGGGCCCGTCGCCGGAGATGACCCGCTTGAGCTCGGACCAGTCGATCGGCCCGAAGTCCCAGTGTCCGCGTTCCTCGTTCCAGCGCAGCTCCGGGTCGGGCAGGGTGACGCCGAGGGCCTCGGCCTGCGGCACGCTCATGTCGACGAACCGCTGCCGCAGCTCGTCGTTGCTGTGCCGCTTGATCTTCCAGGCCATGGACTGGGCCGAGTTCGGCGACTGGTCGTCGGGCGGGCCGAACATCATCAGCGACGGCCACCACCAGCGGTTGACCGCGTCCTGCACCATCTCGCGCTGCGCCGGGGTACCGCGCATCATCGTCATCAGCAGCTCGTAGCCCTGTCGCTGGTGGAAGGACTCCTCCTTGCAGATGCGGATCATCGCGCGCCCGTACGGCCCGTACGAGCTGCGGCACAGCGGCACCTGGTTGCAGATCGCGGCACCGTCGACGAGCCAGCCGATGACGCCGACGTCGGCGAACGACAGCGTCGGGTAGTTGAAGATCGACGAGTACTTCTGCCGGCCCTCGATGAGCCGCCGCGTGAGGTCCCCGCGGTCGGCGCCCAGGGTCTCGGCCGCCGAGTAGAGGTAGAGCCCGTGCCCGGCCTCGTCCTGCACCTTGGCCAGCAGGATCGCCTTGCGGCGCAGCGAGGGCGCCCGGGTGATCCATTCACCCTCCGGCTGCATCCCGATGATCTCGGAGTGCGCGTGCTGGGCGATCTGCCGGATCATCGTCCTGCGGTAGCCGTCCGGCATCCAGTCGCGCGGCTCGATGCGCTGGTCCTTGGCGATGGTCTCGGTGAACGACTTCTCGTTGGTCTCCGTGACCGACGTGTCCGTCATCGGGTCTCCTCCCAGGTGTGGAAGCCCTGTCCGGTCTTGCGGCCCAGCTCGCCGCGGGTCACTTTGTCCCGCAGCAGCCGGGGCGGCTCGAACCGCTCGCCCAGCTCCCGGTGCAGGTGCTCCGCGATGGCGAGCCGGACGTCCAGGCCGACGAGGTCGGTCGAGCGCAGCGGTCCCATCGGGTGCCGGTAGCCGAGCTCCATGGCCCGGTCGATCGACGCGGCGTCCGCGACGCCTTCCTCCAGCATCCGGATGGCCTCCAGGCCGAGCAGCACACCGAGGCGGCTGGTGGCGAAGCCCGGCGAGTCACGGACGACGATCGGGGTCTTGCCCAGCCCGGCCGTCCAGGACCAGGCGGCGTCGCGAACGGTGTCGGCGGTCTGCGGCCCGACGACGATCTCGACGAGCTCGCTGGCCGGCACCGGGTTGAAGAAGTGCATGCCGACGAAGCGCGCGGGCCGGCGCAGGCCCTCGGCGATCCCGGCGATGGAGAGGGAGCTCGTGTTGGTCGCGAGCACGGTGTGCTCGGCGACGGCCTGCTCGGCGGCGGCGAGAACCTCGATCTTGATCCGGGCGTCCTCGGGCACGGCCTCGACAACCAGGTCCGCTTCCGCGGGCAGCGTGGCGAGGTCGTCGGTGACGGTGATCCGGTCGAGGACGAGGCCGGGATCCTCAGCCAGCTTGCCCCGGTCGGCGGCCCGGCGCAGCGTGGCACCGAGACGTTCCCGGGTGGCCGCGCCGGCGGCCCGGTCGGCCTCGACGACGGTCACGGAGGCACCGGCCGTGGCGAAGACCTGCGCGATGCCCGCGCCCATCCGGCCACCACCGATCACGGCGACAGCCTTCGGCACGCCTGAGCCCACCGGCGGCGGCGTGGCGGCAGTCATCGTTGTTCTCCGTCTTGAACGGCATCCGGCCCTGGGCCGAAGGCAGGCCCAACGGCATCCATCGCCGCCCCGGCACCCGGAAGGTGAGACGGTGGCCGCCGTGCGGCTGAGGCGCATCGGAGAGTTGTTGCCGCTCCCCCGGCTGAAGATGCGCCGGACCGGAGCCCGAGCACCAGAACGGCGGTCATCGGCGTTCCCCCGACAGAAAAGCGTCCATCCGGGCGCGCTTGTCCGCTGATTCGAAGAGGATCGCCTGGGCCAGGTCGTCCACGACCGGGTGGCCGCCCGGGGAGTCGGTGACGAGTTTCGTCAGCCGCAGCGCGAGCGAACCCGAACGGGCCATCCGGTCGAGCAGGGCGTGCGCCCGGTTCAGCAGCTCCTCCGCCGGCACGATCTCGGCCACCAGGCCCAGCCGGTGGGCGTCCTCGGCGTCGAGGCGCCGGCCGGCCAGCAGCACCTGCTTGGCCACCGAGGCGCCGACCAGCTCGCGCAGGCGCCAGCAGGCTCCGGCCGCGGCCAGGATGCCCAGGCCCGGCTCGGGGTTGCCGAAGGTCGCCGTCGGCGAGGCCAGGCGGACATCGCAGGCGTAGGCCAGCTCGGCGCCACCGCCGAGCGCCCAGCCGTCGACCGCAGCCACCGTGGGCAGGGGCAAGCGGGCGATCCGGTCGAACAGCCGGCTGTTGATGCCCTGCAGAGCCTGCTCACGGCCGCGGTCGCGCAGCTCGGTGATGTCGGCGCCGGCGGCGAAGGTGCCACCGTCGCCGGTGAGCAGCAGCAACCGCGGCCGCTCCTCCAGACCGGCGCACACGTCGTGCAGCTCGCGGACCATGGCCGCGTTGATGGCGTTGCGGGCCTGCGGCCGGTGCAGCGTCACGACCACGCGGTCGTCCGACTCCTCGACCTTGACGGTGGCGGGAGGCGGGACGGCCGCGGTGAGGTCCGGCATCAGACGCGCTCCACCAGCATGGCGACGCCCTGGCCGACCCCGACGCACAGCGTGGCCAGGCCGCGGCGGGCGTCCTCGCGTTCCATCCGGCCCAGCAGGGTGACGGTGAGCCGGGCGCCGGAGCAGCCCAGCGGGTGCCCGAGGGCGATCGCGCCGCCGTCGGCGTTGACCCGGTCCTCGTCCAGCTTGAGCCGGCGCAGGACCGCCAGCGACTGCACGGCGAAGGCCTCGTTGAGCTCGACCGCGTCGACGTCACCGACGCCCCAGCCGGCCCGGGCCAGGGCCTTCTCCGTGGCGGGCACCGGGCCGAGACCCATGATCTGGGGCGGTACGCCCGCGCTGGCCGAGGTGACGATGCGGGCGCGCGGGGTCAGGCCGTACCGCTGCACGGCCTCGGCACTGGCCACCACCACGGCCGCGGCGCCGTCCGAGAGCGGCGAGGACGATCCCGCTGTCACCACCCCACCGGCGCGGAACACGGGCCGCAGAGCGCCGAGACGTTCCAGACTGCTGCCGCGGCGCGGGATCTCGTCGACGGTCATCTCGCCGTCCTTGAGCGGCACCGGCGTGATCTCGGCGGCGAAACGGCCCGCGTCGATCGCGGCAATGGCCCGCTCGTGGCTGCGCAGCGCGAAGGCGTCGCTGTCGGCGCGGCTGATGCCGTCGAGGGCCGCGACCTCCTCCGCCGTCTCCCCCATGGCCAGGGTGACCCGGCGGTCCTCGGGGCCGCTGCCCGCGTCCTTGTCGTGCGCGGTGAAGCGGGGGTTGGTGAAGCGCCAGCCGAGCGAGGAGTCCACGATCTCGCCGGGACGGGCCCACGGCGTGCCGGGCTTGGCCATCACCCACGGGGCCCGGGTCATCGACTCCACGCCGCCGGCCACGATCAGCTCGGCCTCGCCGCTGCGGACCGCCTGAGCCGCGGAGATGATCGCGGTCAGGCCGCTGGCACACAGCCGGTTGACCGTGTACCCGGGCACGGTGTCAGGCAGGCCCGCCAGCAGGGCGGCCATCCGGGCGACGTTGCGGTTGTCCTCACCGGCCTGGTTGGCCGCACCGAGGATCACCTCGTCGATGGCTTCCCCGGGCACTCCGCCGCGGCTGACCGCCTCCCGGACGACCAGGGCGGCGAGGTCGTCGGGGCGCACGCCGGACAGGGCACCGCCGTACTTGCCCTGCGGGGTGCGGACTCCGCCGACCAGGAACGCCTCAGGCATTGCTCTCCTCGGTGACGTGGTGCCGCGACTGCAGCGTGAAGAAGCGGCCGGTGACGAAGTGGGCGTCGCTCAGCGAGGCGGTCGCGGCCGGGTTCGCCGCCGTGCCGTGCAGGTCGCTGAACGCGGCGGTCTGGTTGACGAAGACGCCGCCGGTGAGGTTCTCCGACAGGTGCACACGGGCGTCGAGCGCGGCCTCACGGGCGGCGGCCAGCACCTCGGGAGAGGTCGCATACACCGAGGCGGTGAGCGCGCCGTGGTGCTGGACCGTCTCGGTGAACACCGCCAGGCTGTGCCGGGTCGACTCGGTGGCGATGACGAACGACACCGGCCCGAACCACTCGCGGGTGTAGGCCTTCTCGTCCGCGGCGTCGAGCCGCAGCACCACGGGGGTCCGGATGGTCGCGTCCGGGAACTGCTCGTCGGCCACGGCGGTGGACGGGTGGATCACGGTGGGGGCGTTGCCGGCCTCGGTGAGCCGGGCCAGCACGCCGTCGTTGACGATCGCGCCCAGCGTGCCCGCGGCGCGCTTCGGGTCGCCGAGCAGCTTGTCGAGAGCGGCGGACAGGTCGGCGCCGAACTCCTCCACGCTGCGGTGGCCGGCGTCGGTCTCGATGCCGGTCGAGGGCACCAGCAGATTCTGCGGGGTGGTGCACATCTGGCCGCTGTAGAGCGACAGGGAGAACGCCAGGTTGCGCAGCAGGCCCTTGTAGTCGTCGGTGGAGTCGACGATGACCGTGTTGAGCCCGGCCTTCTCGGTGTAGACCGCGGCCTGCCGGGCGTTGGCCTCCAGCCAGTTGCCGAACTCGCTGGAGCCGGTGAAGTCCACGATCCGGACGTCGGGGTGGGTGGCCAGGGTGGCGGCGACGCCGTCGCCGCGCTCCTCGACCGCCAGGGTGACCAGGTTGGGGTCCTGCCCCGCCTCGTCGAGCACCTCGCGGGCGATCTGCACGGTGATGGCGAGCGGCAGCACGGCGCCCGGGTGCGGCTTGACGATGACGGGATTGCCGGTGACCAGGCTGGCGAACAGGCCCGGGTAGCCGTTCCAGGTGGGGAAGGTGTTGCAGCCGATCAGCAGGGCGACGCCGCGGCCGACGACCGTGCTGGTCTTGACCATGCGCAGCGGGTCGCCGCCACGCTGCGGCTTGGCCCACGTCGTGGTGGCGGGGATGCTGGTCGACGCGGCGAGCGCGACGGCGACGGCCTCGAGCCCCCGGTCCTGGGCGTGCGCCCCGCCGGCCTGGAACGCCATGACGAACGCCTGGCCGGTGGTGTGCTGCACGGCGTGGGCGATCTCGAAGATGCGGGCGTTGATCCGGTGCAGGATCTCGGCGGCCACCCCGGCGCGGCCCTGCGGCCCGGCGGCACGCCAGCCTGGGGTGGCGGCGCGGGCGGCGGCGATCAGCTCGGCCGGGTCACCCTTGGGATAGCGGATGTCCAGAGCGATCCCGTACGGCGAGCGCTCGGTCGCCACGGTGCCACTCGCACCGGGCACCTCGACCGGGAACTCCGTGCCGAGCAGGGCCCGGAACGCACGCTCACCGGCCGGCGCGGCGTCCTCACCGTAGACGGACTTGCTGGGCGATTCGGGGTACGCAGACCAGTAGTCGCGCGTCGCGGCCGCCTCGATCGCCTTGTCGAGCAGCTGGCGGTGCTTCTCGTAGAACTCGGCGGGGGTTGTCATCGGCGCTCCTGTGCGGTTGGCTGTATCCATATTTACCGTCCGTTCGGTCGGTAATCAAGAGCGGGCCGGAAACGGAGGGGAACATGGCACGGGCGGACGGAGGGCGTACGGCGGCGCACGACATGTTCGACCGCGACCGGGCCTCCAGGGCGCTCGGCATCGAGCTGATCTCCGCGGGCGCGGGCAGCGCGGTCGCGCGGATGCGCGTGACCGCCGAGATGGTCAACGGCCACGGCATGACCCACGGCGGCTACCTGTTCCTGCTGGCCGACACGGCCTTCGCCCTGGCCTGCAACACCGCCGGCCCGGTCACCGTCGCGGCCGGCGCCGACATCACCTTCCTGCGCCCCACCGCGGAGGGCGACGAGCTCGAGGCCCGGGCCGTCGAGCGCGCGTCCAGCGGCCGCAGCGGTGTCTACGATGTCACGGTGACGCGCGATGGGGACGTGATCGCCGAGTTCCGCGGTCGCAGCCGAGTGATCAGCCCGGGCCGGCCCGCATGACCGACGGGACCGAGGCCGGCGCGAGCGAGCTGGCGCGCGCCGAACGCATCGTCGACTACCTCGAGGAACGCAACCGGCCCAAGCGGGGACGGCCCGGCCACGACCTCGGCGCGGTGCTGGCGGCGGCCGTCCGGCTGTTCAACGAGCGCGGCTACGAGGCCACCAGCATGGACGACGTGGCCAAACGGCTGGGCATCACCAAGTCGAGCCTGTACCACCACGTCACCGGCAAGCAGGAGCTGCTGCGGATCGCCGTCGACCAGGCCCTGGACGGTCTGCACGAGGCGATGGACGAGGTCGAAGGGCTGGAGGCGCCCGCGCTCGACCGGCTGGAGTTCCTCATCCGGCGCAGCGTGCTCGTCCTCGCGGAGCGGCTGGAGTACGTGACGCTGCTGCTGCGCGTACGCGGGAACACGGCTGTGGAGCAGCAGGCCCTGCTGCGCCGCCGGATCTTCGACGCCAAGGTGACCGAGCTGGTCAAGCAGGCCCAGGCCGAGGGGTCCATGCGCCCGGACGTGGACGCCGCCACCGCCGCCCGGCTGCTCTTCGGCATGGTCAACTCATTGATCGAGTGGTACAGCCCGCGCCGCGGCGGCGCGGCGGAGCTGGCCGACACCGTCACCACGATCGCCTTCGACGGCCTGCGCACGAGGCTGTGAGGTTCGAAGAGGAGACGACATGCAGGACCGTACCCCCCGCCCCGAGGATCTCGACCCGGTCGAGCGGGCGTCCGTCGACGAGCTGCGGGCGCTGCAGCTGCGGCGCCTGCAATGGTCGCTGCGCCACGAGTACGACAACGTGCCGCAGTACCGCAAGATGTTCGACGTGGCCGAGGTCCACCCCGACGACCTGCGCGAGCTGACGGACCTGGCCAGGTTCCCGTTCACCGACAAGGCGGTGCTGCGCGCGAACTACCCGTTCGACATGTTCGCCGTCCCCCGCGAGCAGATCTCCCGCCTGCACGCCTCGTCGGGCACGACGGGGCGCCCGACGGTCGTCGGCTACACCCGGCAGGACATCCGCACCTGGTCCGAGCTGATGGCGCGGTCCATCCGCGCCTCCGGCGGCCGCCGCGGCGACCGGGTCCACGTCGCCTACGGGTACGGCCTGTTCACCGGCGGGCTGGGCGCTCATTACGGCGCGGAGGAGCTGGGCTGCACGGTCATCCCGGTGTCCGGCGGCATGACCGAGCGCCAGGTGATGCTCATCAACGACTTCAAGCCGGACGTCATCATGGTCACACCCAGCTACATGCTGGCCATCGTGGACGAGATGCACCGGCAGGGTATCGACCCGCGGGCCACGTCGCTGGCCGTCGGCATCTTCGGCGCCGAGCCGTGGACGCAGGACCTGCGGCGCGAGATCGAGGAGCAGCTCGACATCCACGCGCTGGACATCTACGGCCTGTCCGAGGTGATGGGGCCCGGCGTGGCGACCGAGTGCGTCGAGACCAAGGACGGGCTGCACGTCTGGGAGGACCACTTCTACCCGGAGATCATCGACCCGCAGACCGGCGAGGTGCTGCCGGACGGCGAGCAGGGCGAGCTGGTCCTCACCTCGCTGAGCAAGGAGGCCATGCCGGTCGTGCGCTACCGCACCCGCGACCTCACCCGGCTGCTGCCGGGCACGGCCCGCCCGATGCGCCGCATCGAGAAGATCACCGGCCGTACGGACGACATGATCATCCTGCGCGGGGTGAACCTCTTCCCGACCCAGATCGAGGAGCTGATCCTGCGCACGCCCGAACTGGCACCGCACTTCCAGTGCCTGCTGAGCCGGGACGGGCGCCTCGACACGATGACGGTGAAGGTGGAACGCCGGCACGGCGTCGAGCCGGCGGCGGCCGAGCTGGCCGGGCGGCAGCTGGCCACCCTGGTCAAGAACACCATCGGCGTCAGCGTGGCGGTCGACGTGATCGAGCCGGACGGTGTGGAACGCTCGGTGGGCAAGATGCGCCGCATCGTCGATCAGCGGCGAGGCTGATCGGCACTATTGCTCCGGCCGGGGCGGGGGCCCGGTGCTGCCCCGGACCACCAGGCGGGGGTTCAGGACCACCTCGAGGCGCTGCTTGCGGCCCTCGTCGAGGCGCTGGACCGCAGCCAGCACAGCATGACGGGCCTGGGCCGCCGCGTCCTGGTTCACCGTGGTCAGGTCGATGTGGACGAGATGCGCGAGCGTGCTGTCGTCGTACCCCACGATCGAGATCTGCCCGGGCACCTCGATGCCGGCGCGGACGAACGCATCCATGACCCCGACGGCGCAGCGGTCGTTGGAGGCCATGACGGCCGTCGGCCGGTCGGCGCCCGCGGCGAGCAGGCGCCCGGCGCGGATGCCGTCCTCCTCGGTGGGGTCGCCCGCGATGATGCGGATCTCGTCGGCGAGCCCGGCGCGGTTAAAGCGCTTTAAACCTCGGACCCGCTCTCCGCTCCCCTCAGCCGGAGGTCCCCATGACCCACTCCTCCCCCGGCGTCGCCGTCATCGGCGCCGGCGTGGTCGGCCGCGCCCACACGAACGCCTACCGCAACGCCGGCACCGTCTTCGCCCCCGGGCGGCCCGCGCCACGCCTGGTCGCCATCGCCGACGCCCACGAGCCCTTCGCCGCCGATGCGGCCGCACGCTACGGCTTCGCCCGCACCGAGACCGACTGGCGGGCCGTGATCGAGGCGCCCGACATCGACGCGGTCACCGTCGCGGTCGCCAACAACCTGCACCGCGAGATCGTCGAGGCCGCGCTGGCCGCCGGCAAACACGTCCTCTGCGAGAAGCCGCTCGCCCCAGCCTCGAGGACGCGCAGGCCATGGTCGACGCCGCCGCGGCCACCGACCGGGTGGCGGCGGTCGGCCTCATCTTCCGCCGCTCCCCCGCGATCACCGCCATCCTCGAGCAGGTCCGCGCGGGCGGCCTGGGCCGGGTGCGGCACCTCGTCGGCACCTACTTCACCGACTTCGGCTTCGATCCGCAGCGCCCGATGAGCTGGCGCTACCTGGGTGGCCCCGGGTTCCGGCGTGCTCGCCGACATCGGCAGCCACCTCGTCGACCTCGCCGAGCTCTTCTGCGGCCCGACCACCGGCGTGCAGGGCACGTCGATGAGCACGTGGAGGAGTTCTGGGTGCCGTTCCTGCGGGCGTTGAGTGCGGTGGACGCGGACATGGCGGTCAACATCGAGCACGAAGATCAGGAGTTCGGCCAGGTTGAGGGGTTGCGCCTGGCGGCGGAGAACCTTTTGGATGCGGCTGCCCGCGCGGGCGTCTGAGTAGGCGGTTGAGACGCGGTTGAGGGCGCACCGGGGTCGTCGGCGGCGGTTGAGTGGTTGTTTCGCTCGTGGGGTGCTCGGCGGCGTGAGCCTTTCCGGCCGCGGAGGCGGCTCGGGTCGGCGCGCGGATGATGTCAGGGGGTGGAGAACAGACCGAGATGTCGTGGGTTCCCGCGCTGCGGCCTTCCACTGATCGAAGACGAGCTGAGGGTGCCCGGGTGCCGCCCGCTGCCCGGCGGGAGGTGCGGCCAGCTGCAGCATGCGATATCGGCCCCCCGCAAAGCGCAGCGCGGTCAGCGCGGTCAGCGGTGACCTGAAGCCGGTCGAGGCCACCATGTTCGACAACGGCGCGGCCTTTCTGCGCTACGAGGTCAAGGAGGCGCTTCCGGAGAACCGGGCGGTCAGCCACGCCGACTAGGCTGGGCGGGGTCACCTTACTGCCGGTCGCCGGGAGGTCACGTGCGGCGCTCACTCGCCCTGCTCGCCGCCGGCATGATCGTTGCTGTCGCCGGGGCCTGCAGTGACGAGGCGGCTCCGCCGGAGAGCTCGCCGCCGCCGGTCAGTCCGTCCGCGTCAGGGAGCGCGACCATCCAGCCCGGCGCCCAGGTGCGGACCGTCGACGCCGCCGGCGACATTCTGCAGATGAGTGTCGGGCCGCTGATCCGGTCCGGCGACTCCGTGGTGCTCACCGTGCAGACCCGGCTCGAACGGTCCGCCGGCAACAGTGCCAGCATCGTCAGCCGGCACTTCTCCACTCTCCTGACCAACTCCTTCGACGCCGGCAGGCTCGTCGATGAGACCGGGCGGCGGGTCTTTCTCGTCTCCGAAGGGCTCGACGGCAGCGGCTGCGTCTGCACCGGGCTCACCCGATTCGAGGTCGGTGAGACCCGTCCCCTGCAGGCCGTCTTCCGCGGCGTTCCCACCGACGTCCAGCGGCTGTCGGTGATGCTGCCCTACGCCGGCGTGTTCACCGACGTTCCCGTCACCGACGGGGTCGTGCCCGCGCCGCCCGCCGAGCAGACCAGGGCCGGCCAGGTGCAGGAGCCCCTCGACCCGGCAACAGCCGCCCCCGCGTTCACCGCCGCCCTGGAGTCCTACACCGAGCGGCTCGACGTCGCCCTGCGGACGCGGCGGAGCGCCGACCGGGTCGACATCAGCCTGGACACCGACGTGCTCTTCCGGCTGGACAGTGCCGAGCTCACTCCCGGCGCCGGCAAGTCCATAACCGCCGCGGTCGCTGACCTGAAGGCGGCCGGGCCCGGCCCGCTCACGGTCACCGGCCACACCGACAGCACCGGCACCACCGCGCACAACCAGGACCTGTCGCAGCGGCGGGCGCAGGCCGTGGCCAAGGCGCTCCGGGAGGCGCTGCCCGACCGGCAATGGCCCAAGACCGTCGCCGCCGAGGGTGAGAGCAGGCCGGCCGTGCCCAACGATTCCGACGCCCATCGGGCGCTGAACCGGCGGGTGGCCATCACCTACCGGGCCCGCGGACAGGCCGCCGCGGCACCCGCGAAGGCCGTGCTACCCAAGACCACCGGCGAGCAGGGCCGGGCTCCCGACGGGGTCGAGGTCGCCATGCCGCTCAACCGGGGCACCATCCGGTTCGTGCCGGGGCCGGCCACCGTACGGGGGCCGTACCTGCTGCTCAGTCTCACCGCCCGCAACGTCGGCGACAGCAAGGCCACCATCCTGGACTTCCTCGGCCAGGGCGTCTTCACGGTCCGCGACGAGTTCGACCCGTACGCCCGGTACGGCACCGCCGGTGTCCGCCTGCTCGCCGGGGACACCGCCGCCTACGGGCTCGACTACGAGTCCTCCCCCGGCGCCCATCGCTGCCTCTGCGACCGGATCCTCAACAAGGCCATTCCGCCGGGCAGCGAACAGGTCCTCGCCCTCTGGTTCCCGGCCCCGCCCGCCGGCACGGGCACCGTCACCCTCGACGTGCCCGACCGGCTGCGGATCACCGGCATCCCGCTCGGGTGACCTCCGCTCAGCGGCTGTACTTGGCCAGGTACTGGTTCACCTGCTCCAGGTTGAACCGGCCGCTGTCGGCCGCGCGTTCCTCCCAGGCGAAGACACAGACCGTGGCGATCCCGTCGAAGCCCACCTCGGCCAGCGTCCGGAGCGCCAGAACTGGGCCTCGCTCGCCGCGGCGGCCTCCGGGCGGCCGTTGAACTCCGAGTTCATCACGTCCACGCCGAGGTCGACCGTGATCTCGATGGCCCGCTTCCAGTACCGCACCGCGGCCTGGCGCTCGTCCTCGTCCGGCCCCGACCACTTGTACAGCGGCAGCACCGACGCCACGGAGACCTCGGCCGCGGCCAGCTCGCGCTTGAACGCGGCCACGTCGGCCGACGAGCCCGCGGGTGCAGGAAGAACGGCAGGAAGTCGTCGCGCGGTGACAGCTCGATGTGGTGGTAACCCAGGCCCGCCACCGTCCGCGGCAACTCCAGCAACGGAACCCCGCGCAACATGTACGGATCCAGCGCGATCTTCACGACAGCACCGCCTCGGCGGCGTAGAGGTCCGGACGAGCAGCCAGCACCACCGGTACGCGGTCCCCGCTGCGCAGGGCCGCCACGCCCGCGTCCGACACCACCGCAGCCGCGTAGCCGTCCCACGCGTTCGGGCCCACCGGGGTGCCGCCGCCGGCCAGCGAGTCGATCCACTCCTGGATCTCCCCGTCGTACGCGCGCAGGAACCGCTCGCGCCAGTCGGCCGGCACCGGCGTGGACACCTGCCGGGACGTCCGGACCGTCACCGGGCTCAGCTCGCCCAGCGCCGCCGTACCGTCCTCACCCACGACCTCGCCGCGGATGTCGTAGCCGTACCGGATGTTCACCGAGATCTCCACGTCGACCAGCGCGCCGCCCGCCATCTCCAGGATCAGGAAGAGCGGGTCCTGCAAGGGGCCGCCGTTGCGGCTCCGCCGCGGGATCAGCACCCGGGCCGCGGTGATCTCCTCGCCGAACATCCAGCGGACCATGTCGATCTCGTGCACCGCGGTGTCGGTGATGGCGCTCTCCTTCTCGTAGAAGGCGGGCACGTCCGCGTTGCGGTGCGCGCAGTGCATCATCAGCGGCGCGCCGATCGCACCGCTGTCGACCACCTGCTTGAGGGCCCGGTACGCCGCGTCGTACCGGCGCATGTAGCCGACCTGCACCAGCCGGCGGCCGGCCGCCACCTCGGCCTGCACGATCCGCAGGCAAGCCTCCTGGGTGGTGGCCAGCGGCTTCTCGCAGAAGACCGGCTTACCCGCGGCGATCGACGCGAGCACGTACTGCTCGTGGGTGGGTCCCCACGAGCAGACGACGACCGCGTCGACCGCCGGGTCGGCGATCAGCTCCTCGCCCGTGGCGTGCAGCGTGGCGCCCGGCAGGCCCTCGACGACCTTCTTGGCCGTGTCCACGTCGACGTCGGTGACGGCGGTGACCGTCACACCGGCCAGCACCGTGGTCATCCGCCGGATGTGGTCCCGGCCGATCATTCCGGTGCCGATGACACCGACCCGCAACATGCTGCTCATCGGCCGAGCTCGTGCGACAGCTCGGTCAGTTCGTCGCCGCCGGCCATCTGGGTGGTCAGCTCGTCCAGGCCCACCTCGGAGCGGTTCTTGTCCAGGGCCGTGCCACCGAGCTTGAGGATGATGAAGTGGTCGCCGACCAGGTAGGCGTGGTGCGGGTTGTGGGTGATGAACACGACGCCGAGGCCGGCGTCGCGGGCCGCCGCCGTGTACTTGAGGACCACGCCGGACTGCTTGACGCCCAGCGCCGCCGTCGGCTCGTCCAGGATCAGCACCCGGGCGCCGAAGTACACCGCGCGGGCGATCGCCACACACTGGCGCTGGCCGCCGGAGAGCGTGCCGATCGGCTGGTTGATGTCCTTGACGACGATGCCCATCTTGCGGAGCTCCTCGTCGGCGATCCGCTTCATGTCCTTGATCTTCATGCCGGCCAGCGGGAACCTGCCGGCGGTCAGCTCGGAGCCGAGGAAGAAGTTGCGCCAGACCTCCATCAGCGAGACCACGGCCAGGTCCTGGTACACGGTGGCGATCCCGTGGTCCAGGGCCTCCCGCGGGGACGCGAAGGTCAGCTCCTTGCCGTCGACCTTGAGGCTGCCCTCGTTGTGCGGGTGCAGCCCCGACATGATCTTGATCAGGGTGGACTTGCCGGCGCCGTTGTCGCCGAGCACGCAGGTGACCTCGCCCGCGTTGACCCGCAGGTTGATGCCGCGCAGGGCCCGGATCGCGCCGTAGCTCTTGCCGATGCCGGTCATCTCGATGAGCGGCTCACCCCTGCGCAGCCCCGCGTCGGCGTGATCGGCCAAGGTGTCAGTCATTTCTCATCCCACCTTCCGTGCGGTCGACATCCGCTTGACGTACAGGTTGACCAGTACGGCGAGCAGGAGCATCACGCCGAGGAAGGCCTTGAACCAGTTCGGGTCCCAGCCGGCGTAGACGATGCCCAGGCTGGTCATGCCGAAGATGAAGGCGCCGATCGCGACACCGATCGCGTTGCCGTAGCCGCCGGTGAGCAGCGTGCCGCCGACGACCGCGGCGATGATGTAGAGGAACTCGTTGCCCACGCCGTTGCCGGCCTGCAGCGTGTTGAAGCGGTACAGCGTGTGCATGCCGATGAACCAGCCCAGGAACGACACGGTCATGAACAGGCCGATCTTGGTGCGGATCACCGGTACGCCGACCGCGCGGGCGCTGTCCGGGTTGCCGCCGACGGCGTAGATCCAGTTACCGGTGCGGGTGCGCTGCAGGATCCAGGCCGCGAGCGCGACGAACAGGATCCACCAGATGACCGTGATCCACACGGTGACCGGGCCGATCTTGAAGCTGGACGAGAAGATCTTCTGCAGCGAGGCGAAGCCGTCGATCTGACTGATGTCGGCACTGGACACCGAGCCGGTGACCAGCTTGGTCACGCCGAGGTTGGCCCCCTGGAGCACGAAGAACGTGCCCAGCGTGATGAGGAAGCTGGGGATACCGGTCTTCATCACCAGGAAGCCGTTGACGAAGCCGATGAACAGGCAGAAGACCAGGGAGAGGATCGCACCGACCCACAGGTTCATCCCGAAGTACCAGCACACCATCGAGTTGACCAGGCCGGCCGTGGTGGTGATGACACCGGCGGAGAGGTCGAACTCGCCGCCGATCATGAGCAGGCCGACGCCCACCGCGACGATACCGATCGTGGAGGACTGGTAGAGCACGGTGAAGAACGACTCACCCGAGCGGAAGGCGGGGGCGGACACCAGGAAGAAGACGAAGATGAGGATCGCCGCCACCAGGGCACCGACCTCGGGACGGGCGAGGATGCGGTTGGACAGCCCGAGGGTGACCCGGTTGGCCGAATCGGACGGTGGTGCGGTGGACGGAGGGGACGTCTGGACATGGGTCATGGTTGTGCTCCGATGACTACCTGTGCCGGGAGAGGCCGGGTCGCGACCCGCGACCTCCCCCGGCGAGCGACTACCGGGTGTTGGTCTTGGTGAACGGCAGGATCTTGTCGATGTTCGTCTTGTCGACGAAGGACGGCCCGGTGAGCACCGGCTTGCCGCCACCGATGTCGTTGCCGTTCTTCAGGTAGAGGTAGAGCGAGGAGACGGCCAGGTACCCCTGGACGTACGGCTGCTGATCGATGGAGAACTCGACCTTGCCGTCCTGGACCTGCTGGGCGATTTCGGCGTTGAGGTCGAAGGTGACCACCTTCGCCGAGCTGCCGGCGGCGTCCTTGGCCTTCAGCGCGTCCAGGGCGATCGGCGCGCCCAGGGTGATGATGTAGTCGATCGACTTGTCCTGGGCCAGCTTGGCCTGCAGCGTGGACGTCACCGACGAGTCGTCGGCGCCGTTCACCTGGATGTTCTCCGTGCCCGGCGCCGCACTTTTGGCGCCGGCGCAGCGGGCCTCCAGCGAGACGGAGCCGGCCTGGTGGATGACGCACAACGGGTGCTTGGCCCCGGCGGCGGCGATGCGCTCGCCCGCGCTGGTGCCGGCCACGGTCTCGTCGGAGCCGAAGTACATCAGGGCGCCGAGCTTCTGGTACTGGTCGATTCCGGCGTTGAGGCCGACCACGGGGATCTTCGCGTCGGTGGCCGCCTTCACCGAGCCGGCCAGGGCGTCCGGGGTCACCAGGGTGGTGGCGATGCCGTTCACCTTGGAATCGACCGCGTTCTGGATCAGCACGGCCTGTTTGGACGCGTCCGGGTCGTTGGAGTACTTGAGGGTCACGCCCTCGTCCTTGGCGGCCTGCTGGGCGCCGGACTTGATCTTGTCCCAGAAGGTGTCACCCGGCGTCTCGTGGGTGATCATCGCGATCGTGTAGCCGGAACTGCCGGGGGCGTTGCCACCGCCGCCGGAGTTGTCGGTGGTCTCCTGCCTGCCGCCATCGCTGCAGGCGGTGAGCCCGAGGGCCAGCACCGCCGCCACGGCGACCAGGCGTGCACCTCGGATGCGACTCAGCGTCATGAGGTTCCTTCCTTCACAAGGGGAGCGGTCGTCACAGACCGACGGAATTCAGATAGGCACGGGTACGGGTGGCGATCGGCAGGGGCAGGTCGAAGTCGACCGGGTACATGTCCTGCTCGACGACGACGAACAGGTCGGCGTCCAACTCGTTGAGGGCCTCCAGCACGGACGGCACGTCCGGCCGGCCCGCCGGCGGCTCGACGCTCGCGCCCAGCGCGACGGCCTGCCCGAAGGCCAGGTCCTCGCGCTCGGCCCGCTCGGCGATCGCCGGGTCCATCTGTTTGATGTGCACGTAGCCGATCCGCTCGGGGTACTTGCGGATGACGGCCGGGATGTCCGCCCGCCGGTAGGCGAGGTGGCCGGTGTCCAGGCACAGCGAGACGTAGCGCGGATCGGTGTCGGACAGGAAGCGCTCGGTCTGCGCCTGGGTCTCCACGTGGTAGTCGGCGTGCGGATGGAACTGCATGGTGAGGCCGTACTCCTCGGCGAGGACCTTGCCGAGGGTGTTGCTGTTGTCGATCAGTGCCCGCCAGCGTTCCGGGCTCAGCTCGGCCGGCTCGTGGTAGACCCCGGTCACGTCGTCGCGGTAGCCGGGCACCGGGACGAAGATCAGGTTCTCGGCGCCGAGGGCCGTGATCAGCTCGGCGACCTTGCGGGTCTCGGCCAGCACGGCCGCGAAATCCTTGTGCGGGCCGCCGACGCCGGCGACCGTGCCGCCGGCACAGGTCAGGTCCCGGCGAGCGAGCTCGTCGCGCAGCTGGGCCGGGTCGGTGGGCAGATAGCCGTACGGGCCCAGCTCCAGCCACCGGTAGCCGGCCCCGGCCAGCTCGTCGAGGAAGCGCTGCCAGGGGGTCTGCCGCGGGTCGTCGGCGAACCACACGCCCCAGGAGTCGGGACAGCTGCCCAGCCGGAGTCGTCTCATCGCTGCCTCAGCTCGCCGTCGGGAAGTGCATGCTGGCGCCGTGCGCGGCCTCGACGTGCGGCCACCGGGAGGTCACGACCTTGCCGCGGGTGTAGAACGAGACGCCCTCCGGACCGTGGATGTGCTTGTCGCCGAAGAGAGAGTCCTTCCAGCCGCCGAAGGAGTAGTAGGCCATCGGCACCGGGATGGGAACGTTGATGCCGATCATCCCGACCCGTACCCCGCGCTGGAAGCGCCGTGCGGCCTCACCGCTGCTGGTGAAGATGGCGGTGCCGTTGCCGTACGGGTTCGCGTTGATCAGGTCGATCGCCGCCTCGACGGTGTCCGAGCGCACCACCGACAGCACCGGCCCGAAGATCTCCTCGGTGTAGACGTCCATCGAGGTCCGCACCTGGTCGATGACCGTGGGGCCGACGAAGAAGCCGTCGGAGAAGCCCGGCACCTTGAGCCCGCGGCCGTCGGCGAGCAGCTTGGCGCCCTGCTGTTCGCCCGTACCGATCAGGCCCTCGATCCGGTCGCGGGCCGCGGCCGTGACCACCGGGCCCATCTCGCTCTTCGGGTCGCGGCCGGAGCCGACCACCACCTCGCTCGCCTTGCGGGTCAGGATGTCGGCCAGCGGGTCACCGGCGGCGCCGACGGCGACCGCCGCGGAGATCGCCATGCACCGCTCGCCGGCCGAGCCGAACGCCGCCGCGGCCAGGTGGTTGGCGGCGAACTCGAGGTCGGCGTCGGGCAGGATGACGGCGTGGTTCTTGGCGCCGCCGAGGGCCTGCACCCGCTTGCCGGTCGCGGACGCCTGCCGGTGGATGTAGCGGGCGATCGGCGTGGAGCCGACGAAGGAGACCGCGGCGACGTCGGGATGCTGCAGCAGCGCGTCGACGGCGGCCTTGTCGCCGTGCACGACGTTGAAGACGCCGTCGGGCAGACCGGCCTGGCGCCACAGGTCGGCGATGTAGTTGGACGCCGACGGGTCACGCTCGCTGGGTTTGAGCACGAACGTGTTGCCGCAGGCGATGGCGACCGGGTACATCCACATCGGGACCATCACCGGGAAGTTGAACGGGGTGATGCCGGCGCAGACCCCGAGCGGCTCACGGAAGCTGAACACGTCCACGCCGGTCGACGCCTGGTCGGAGTACTCACCCTTGAGCAGCTGCGGGATGCCGCAGGCGAACTCGATGACCTCCAGGCCGCGCTGGACCTCGCCGGCCGCGTCGCTGAGGACCTTGCCGTGCTCGTCGGACACCAGCTCGGCGAGCGGCTTGACGTTGGCGTTGACCAGCTCGCGGAAGTCGAACATGATCTTCGTACGGGCGCTCAGCGACGCCTGGCTCCAGGACTCGAAGGCCGTACGCGCCGCCGCCACGGCCGCGTCCACGTCGGCGCTCTCGGCCAGCACCACCTCGTGCTGCTGAGCGCCGGTCGCCGGGTTGTAGACCGGGGCGCGGCGGGTGGCGGCACCACTGGTGAAGCTGCCGCCGATCCAATGTTCGATGGTGGTCAAGGCACTGCCCTCTCTAGAGATACTGCCGCTGGCCGCGCTTGGCCGTTTCGTAGGCGGTCCGGGCCGACCGGGTGCTGTCCAGCGCCGAGACCTCCGAGACGGGCACGTCCCACCAGCTCTCGCTGGACGGCACCGGGGACAGCGGGTCGGTCTCGATGTGCACGACGGTGAGCCGGTCGGCCTCGCGGGCCCGCTTGAGGCCCTCGGTGAGCTCGGCGATGCCGCGGCACCGGATGACGTGCGCGCCGAGGCTCTCGGCGTTGGCCGCCAGGTCGACCGGCAGCCGGTCGCCGTCGTAGTCGTCGTCCGCGCCGCGGTAGCGGTAACTGGTGCCGAAACGCTGCGAGCCGAGCGACTCCGACAGCGCGCCGATCGAGGCGAACCCGTGGTTCTGGACCAGGACGACGATCAGCTTGATGCCGTCGGCCACGGCGGTGACGATCTCCTGCGCCATCATCAGGTACGATCCGTCGCCGACCAGCGCGTACACCTCGCGGGAGGGGTCGGCCATCTTGATGCCGAGCGCGCCGGCGATCTCGAAGCCCATGCAGGAGTAGCCGTACTCGACGTGGTACTGCTTCGGGTCCCGGGCGCGCCACAGCAGTTGCAGGTCACCGGGCATGCTGCCGGCCGCCTGCACGACCACGTCACGTTGGCCGCAGGCGTCGTTGACCGCGCCGATGACCTCGCTCTGGGCCGGCAGCGGTCCGTGGCCGAGGTGGTACGCGTGATCGACCTCCCGCTGCCACGCCGCGACGTCGTCCGCGTACGACACGTCGCAGCGGTAGCCGGGGAGGGCGGCGGTCAGTGCCTCCAGGGCGGCCCGGGCATCGGCCACGACGGAGACCGCGGATTGCTTGGCCGCGTCGAAGGGCGCCACGTTCAGGTTGACGAACCGGACGTCCGGGTCGGCGAAGGCGGAGCGGGAGGCGGTCGTGAAGTCGCTGTAGCGGGTTCCGATGCCGATGATCACGTCGGCTTCCCGGGCGAGCCGGTTGGCGACCGGGGTGCCGGTGGAGCCGACTCCGCCCACCGAGTTCGGGTGGTCCCAGCTCAGTGCGCCCTTGCCGGCCTGGGTGTCGGCGACCGGGATGCCGGTGGCGCGGGCGAAGGCGTCCAGCGCGGCGGAGGCCTCCGAGTAGATCACCCCGCCGCCGGCGACGATCAGCGGACGGCGGGCGGACCGGATCACCTCGGCGGCCCGCTCGATCGCGGCCGGCTCCGGCACCGGCCGGGCCACGTGCCACACGCGCTTGGCGAACAGGGCGTCCGGGAAGTCGTACGCCTCGGCCTGCACGTCCTGGGGCAGGCAGATCGTCACCGCGCCGGTCTCCACCGGGTCGGTGAGCACCCGCATCGCCCCCAGCAGCGCCGACGCAAGTTGCTCAGGACGCCACACGCGGTCGAAGAACCGCGACAGCGGCCGGAACGCGTCGTTGACGGACACGTCGTAGGAGCGCGGATCCTCCAGCTCCTGCAGCACCGGCGCGGCGACCCGGGTCGCGAAGACATCGCTGGGCAGCAGCAGCACCGGGATCCGGTTGACCGTGGCCAGCGCCGCGCCGGTCAGCATGTTGGTCGAGCCGGGCCCGATCGAGGCCGTGCAGGCCAGTGCCGACAGCCGGTTCTTCATCCGGGCGTAGCCGACCGCGGCGTGCACCATGGCCTGCTCGTTGCGGGCCAGGTGGTACGGCAGGGCGGCCGAGCCCGTGCGCTGCGCCTGGAGCAGGGCCTGACCGACCCCGGCGACGTTGCCGTGGCCGAAGATGCCGAAACAGCCAGCGATCGCGCGCTGCTCGGCGCCGTCCCGCTCGGTCCACTGGTTGGCCAGGAACGTGACGACGGCCTGGGCGACGGTGAGTCTCACGGGCGCCTCCTCTCGGTTGCGGACGTCAGGGGCAGCCGGGGGTCCATCGCCTGCCCGGTCCAGGTGCCCCGGACCCAGGCGTGGGCCGGGTCGTCGGAGAAGAGCCACTTGCGCTCCCCCGGACCGGCCATGACGTTGAGGTAGTAGAGGTCGTAACCGGGCGCGGCCATCGACGGGCCGTGCCAGCCGTACGGAATCAGCACGACATCCCCGCTGCGCACCTCGGCGCAGATGTCGATCGGGCGGTCCGGGTGGCCGTACACGCGCTGATAGCCGGCCCCGGCAGCGCCCGACGGCGAACCGGCCACCTCGAAGTAGTAGATCTCCTCCAGCGCGGTCTCGCTCTCCCCCGGCGCGTCGTGCTTGTGCGGCGGGTACGACGACCAGTTGCCGCCCGGGGTGAGCACCTCCACCGCGATCAGCCGGTCGGCGTCGAACGAGTCCGGCGTACAGAAGTTGTTGACCTGCCGGCTGGCCTGCCCGGCCCCGCGCAGCTCGACCGGGACGTCCTCGGCCGGCCCGTAGCGGAACGGCAGCCGCCGGTCCGCGCGGGCCGCGGGCAGGGCGAAACGGCCGCCGGTCGCCGCCCGGACGGTGACCGCCGCGTCACGCGGCAGGTACGCGAAGTCGGTGACCCGGGAGAACACCGAACGCCGCCCGGTCAGGGTGACCCGCTCGTCGTCGCAGGTCACGTCGCAGCCGCCGACCAGCGGCAGCACGATCATCTCCTCGTCGCCGGTGGTGAAGCTGACCCGGGCGCCGACGGCCAGCTCGACGATCCGCAGGCCGCTGAAGCCCCAGCCGGCGCTCTGCGGGGTCACGACGGTCTCGAACGGCTTGCTCTGGGCGTCGCCGCGGCGCAGCAGTGTCATAGCAGGCCCACCGCCCGGTCGACCGCGCCCGCGACGTCCCCGCCGGGTGGATAGAGCAGGCTGCGCCCGATCACCAGGCCCTGCACGGTCGGCTGGGCCAGCGCCTTGCTCCACCGCGCGTAGGCGGCCTCGGCGTCGTCGGAGACCTCGCCACCGAGGATCAGGGCCGGCAGCGTGGTCGCCGCCATGACGCGTTCCATGTCGGCCACGACCGGGACCTTCAACCAGGTGTACGCCGAAGTGGGCCCGAGTCCCGCGGCGACCGTCATCGCCCGGATCATCGCCTCGGCGCTGAGCTCGTTGCGCACCCGGCCGTCGGCCCGGTGCGAGATGAACGGCTCGACCATCGCCATCAGCTTGTGCGCGGCCAGGTCGCCGACGGCCTTCCCGCAGCTCTCCAGCGTGCTCACGGTGCCGGCGTCGTCCGGGTCGATGCGCAGCAGCATCTTGCCACCGGAGAACCCGGCCGCGGCGAGACTGTCGCCGTCGTACGCGGTGAACCGGTCGTCGATCTCGAAGCTGGTGCCGGCCAGCCCGCCGCGGTTCATCGAGCCGATGACGACCTTGTCGTCGAGCGCGCCGAGCAGCAGCAGGTCCTCCAGGATGTCCGGGGTGCCCAGTACGCCGTTGACGCCCGGGCGTTCCAGCGCGGTGCAGATTCGCCGCAGCAGGTCGGCGCGGTTGCCCATGGCCAGCGGGTCGGGACCGGCCCGGAGCGCGCCGCGGGCCGGATGGTCGGCGGCGATGATCATCATGCGGCCGTGCTCACCGCGCCAGCCGGCGGGCCGGCGGCGGGCGGCCGCGGCGACGGCGATCGCGTCCGGGCGGTCGGCCCGGGCGGCGACGATCTCGTGGACGTCAAGCACGGCCGGCCTCCTCGATCAGCTGGCGGACCTCGGACTCGGTCGGCATGGCTTCGGCGCAGGCCAGACGGGTGGTGACGATGGCCCCGGCGGCGTTGCAGAAGCGCATCGTGGTCTCCAGGTCCCAGCCGGAGAGCAGCCCGTGGCACAGCGCGCCGCCGAAGGCGTCACCGGCGCCGAGGCCGTTGACCACCTCGATCGGCACCGGCGGCACCTGCACCTGTTCCTTGCCGTCGGAGGCCAGCACGCCGAGCGGTCCCTGCTTGACCACGGCGAGCTCGACACCCGCGTCGTGCAGGGCCTGCGCGGCGGCGTGCGGCTCACGGACGCCCACCGCGGTCTCGCACTCGTCGAGGTTGCCGACCGCGACGGTCACGTACGGCAACGCCTGGCTGATCCACTCGCGGGCCTGCTCGCGGGACTCCCAGAACATCGGCCGGTAGTCGAGGTCGAGGACCGTGATGCCCGACTTGTTGCGGGCCCGCAGCGCGGCCAGGGTGGCCTCCCGCGACGGCGACTGGCACAGGCCGGTGCCGGTGACCCAGAAGATGCCGGCCGCCCGGATCGCCGCCAGGTCCAGTTCGGACTCCGCTATCTCCAGGTCGGGTGCCTTCGGGAAACGGTAGAAGTACAGCGGGAAGTCGTCCGGCGGGAAGATCTCGCAGAAGGTGACCGGGGTGGGCAGCGCCGCCACCGGTGCGACGAAGCGGTCGTCGACGCCGAAGCCGCGCAACGCGTCGTGGATGAACTCGCCGAACGGGTCGGCGCCGGTCCGGCTGATCACCGCGCTGCGCCGGCCGTAGCGGGCGGCGGCGACGGCGACGTTGGTGGGGCTGCCACCGAGGAACTTGGCGAAGGTGCGGACCTCGCGCAGCGAGACGCCGATCTGCTCGGGATACAGGTCGACGCCGATCCGTCCCATGGTCAGTACCTCGTCTGCGGACATGCGTCCCCCTGGGAATGACGGATGGGCCGTGCGGGGAGAGTCGGGCGCGCTGCGGCGCCTGGTGTGCCGTGCTGGTTACGGCGCGGTGAAATGTCTTCGGGGCCGGTGCGTCGGCTCGTTTCGATGTAATAACGTGGGGGCTTCCACGTCAATACTTTGTTATGACAAACTGAAAAACGAAGGGGGTTCCATGGCATCCGATCCCTCCCCAGCCCGTAGTCCGGTGCGCCCGGTCGAGGTCGACCGGACCAGCCCCGTACCCCTCTACTTTCAGGTCGCCAGCCGCCTGCAGGAGCTCATCGAGCAGGGCGAGATCGGCGTCGGCGCCCGCATCGAGAACGAGGTCGACCTGGCCGAACGCCTCGGCGTCTCGCGTCCGACCACCCGCCGCGCGATCCAGTATCTGGTGGAACGCGGCATGCTCGTGCGTAAACGCGGCGTCGGTACCCAGGTCGTGCACCCCAAGGTGCGCCGCCCGGTCGAGCTGTCCAGCCTGTACGACGACCTGGTCAGCGCCGACCGTAAGCCCCGCACCGAGGTGCTCGACCTGCGCGTGATCGCGGCGCCGGCCGAGGTGGCCGAGGCCCTGGAGGTGGCCCCCGGCGCCGAGGTGACCTGGATCGAACGGCTGCGCTACGCCGGCGGCGAGCCCCTCGCGCTGATGCACAACGCGATCCCGGTGGATCTGATCCGGCTGGAGGCGGCGGATCTGGCCGCGTACGGGCTCTACGAGCTGCTGCGCCGGGCGGGCTTCGTGCCGCGCATCGCGACGCAGGTGATCGGCGCCCGCTCGGCGAACGCGGCCGAGGCACGCACCCTGCAGGAGAAGCGCGGGGCCTCGCTGCTGACGATGACCCGGACGGCCTGGGACGCCGGCGGCCGCGCCCTGGAGTACGGCTCGCACGTCTACCGGGCCAGCCGCTACAGCTTCGAGCTCAATCTGTCGGCGGGCTGAGCTCTCCGGTGTCCGACGCGCCGGCGACGGCAGCCTCGTAGGCGAGCAGCGTGTCGACGACGACCCGGCGGTGCGCGGGGGTCAGCGGCGCGAGGGCCTGACGCCACGCCTGGGCGCCGGGCGAGAGCCACTGCGAGATCGCCGGCCGGCTCGCCGGGCTGATGTCGACGATGCGCCGGCGCCGGTCCGCGTCGTCCTCGCGCCGCACCAGCACGCCCTTGCGGCTCAAATCGCCCACGATCAGGCTGACGGTCGTCGGCGCGACGCTGAGGTGCGCGGCCAGCTCGGACACGGTCTGCGGCCCGTCCAGCAGGAGCAGCGACAGCAGCGACAGGTGACGGGGCGCGAGGTCGAACGAGCGCAGCTGCTCCGGCACGGGGATGCGTTTCACCCGGCCGACCAGCCGCGGCATCACCAGCATCAGTTCGCGGACCGCCTCGTCCGCCGGATGAGGTGTTGACACCCCCGCGCCTCCCCAATACCTTTGCTATCAAAGATTGTTTGTCATCAAATCTATCCGACCGGAGGCGGTATGCCGCATCTGACTGTCCACGTGCTGGAGAGCGAGCTCGCCGGACGGGAGACGCCCCTGATCGAGGCTCTGACCGAAGCCGTCGTGGCGGTCTACGGCGAGTGGGCCCGGGACATCGTCGAGGTGCGGCTGATCGGCGTGCCGGCCGGTCGTTGGGGCATCGGCGGCAGACCGGCGGCTGGTCCCGCGCCCAGCGTCACGTTCGGCATCAAGGAGGGCGCCTTCCACCGGCCGGACACGCCGGAGATCGTGGCCCGGCTGATCGCCGGGGTCACCGACGCGATCGCCGCCGTGTGCGGTGAGCGGGTCCGCCCGGGCGTGTCCGTCGAGCTGGTGGGCGCCCCGGACGGGCGCAGCGGCATCGGCGGGGTCGTCGCCGCCTAGATCGGCACTCATATGGTGGCGTGCACGTCCAATAGCTCTGGCCCGCTTCGGCGAAGCTGGGGCACGATACAACGATGAGAATGCGTCGCGTCGCTCTGTTCGCCACCGGAGTGATCCTTATTGCGCTCAGTGCGATCTTTATCGCCGCGGGCCTGGAAAAGGCCGATCAGGTGGCCAGCACTGTCGGTGCGCTGGCCGGCGTAGCGGGGTGCGGATTCTCCGTCTGGGCATGGCTGAGCGAGAGTGCAAGATCCCCTTCGACGCGTACGCCGAGCAGCGATACCGCGCCGACCGCGGTCCGCCCACAGGTGGACGCCGCCCGGGCTCAGGGCATACAGATCGGTGACGGCAATACGCAGCACAACAGATTCGAATGACGGTCAGCGCAGGCATCGGTCATGCGGTCCGGGGAGAATGAGGGACAGGTTTTCAGGAACGGGATCCGCGTCGCGTCGCCGAGCGACACATCCGCAGTCCTGATGATCCTGAACACCGCGGCAGAACGGCTCTGGGGTCTCCGGATCCGGCAATGGCCCAGGTCATTTCCGGAGACCGCGGTGGAGGCCGACCTCAGAGCGGGCAACACGTGGATTCTGATGGAGGACGGTCGACCGGCAGGCACGATGACGGTGCGATGGGCCGATCCGCTGTGGCCGGGCGACACGAGCGCAGCAGGCTACGTCCACCGGCTGGCTGTGCGCCGTCCAAGGCGAGGTCATGGCCGGGTTCTGCTGGAACGTGCGGCCGACCTCACGCTGAGCCATGGCCGGGCACTGCTCCGCTTGGACTGCGCCGCCGAGAACACCGCGCTCCGGACCTACTACGAACGAACGGGTTTCGTGCACAGACGTGACGTCGCGGTGGCGTTGTCCCCCGGTTTTCAGCTCCTCGGCTCCCCTTCGAGGCTCAGCATCAGTCTGTTCGAGATGGCCCTGCGGTGAGCGACGACGCCGTGGAGCGCCACAGTGACGATCAGGGTCCGCCAGTCCCGGTGGCCCTGCCCGGCGCTCGGGGAGTGCAGGTCGGGGCCGGAAACTTCCAGACGAACATCTTCCTGGCCCGCGCGTCGTCGGCGGAGGACGTCTTCCCGCTCCAGATCGGTTCGCTGCCGCCGATCGCCGCCTCGTTCCAGGCCAGGCACGGTCGCTCGCCGGAGACCCCGCAGCTGACGAACGGCATCACGGTTCTGGTCGGTCTCGGCGGTGTGGGAAAAACGCAGCTGGCCGCCGCCGTCAGCCATCGAGCCCGGCGAAGCGGCGAGACCGACCTCATCGTCTGGGTGAACGGGACCAGCCGCGACGCCATCATTGCCGCGTACGCGCAAACCGCCCACGACCTCGGCGTGGCTACGGCGGATGCCGCGGACACCGCCGCACAGCGGCTGCTGACCTGGCTGGCGAACACCGACCGACGATGGCTCCTGGTCATCGACGATCTGCGTGAGCCGGGGCATATGAACAATTTGTGGCCGCCGCTGACCTCATCGGGGTCCACGATCGTGACCACCCGCCGGAGGGAGGCCGCCTTACGCGGAAGCGGCCGCCATTTCCTGGAGGTCGGTGTGTTCACGCCGGAGGAGAGCGACCGGTACCTGCGCAGTCAGTTGCCGCCCGCGCAACTCGACGGCGCGGCGGACCTGGCCGACGACCTCGGTCATCTGCCGCTGGCACTCGCTCAGGCATCGGCCTTCATGCTGAACAAGGGACTGACGTGCCGCCAGTACATCAGGCGGCTCGGTGACCAGCGCCGCAGGCTGAGCCAGGTGCTGCCGGAGCGCGGGGCTCTCCCGGATGATCACAGCCAGACGCTCGCCGCGACGTGGTCCCTGACGATCAGGGACGCCGACGCCCTGGATCCTCCGGGACTGGCGAAACCCCTCATCCACCTCATCGCTTTCCTGGAACCCAACGGCATTCCCCACGGCTTGCTTCTCACCCTCAGCGTTCACGCAGGGCTCCTGGCCGCCCTGGATCGCTCGGATGCGGCCCGTGGTCCGCGAGGCGAGGTCGAGTCCGACGACATCAGGGACGCGTTGTACAACCTGCAGCGGTGGAGCCTGATCAGTATGTCGGACGGTCCAGGGGGTCAGAGTCTCCGAATCCACGCTCTGGTGCAGAGAGCCGTACGTGAGTCGTTGACCGATGATGAACGGGACTCACTCGTCGCCACGAACGCCGACGCACTCGTGGAGATCTGGCCCGAACCGGAAACCGACATGAGCGTGTCCCAGGTCCTACGGGCAAACGCCGTGGCGCTCCTTCGACACAACACCCCGGCACTGTGGCGGGACGGGCCACACCCCTTGATACGACGCCTCGGACGCAGCCTCGGTGAGAGCGGGTCACCGGCGCAGGCCGTTGCCCACTTCACGGCCGCCTACAGTCACGCCACCCGTGTACTCGGCGAGGAGCACCCCGAGGCCCTCGACATCAGAAGTGAGCTGGCGCAGTGGCGCGGCGCGACGGGAGACTACGCTGGTTGCCTGGCAAACCTGCGGAGCTTGCTGACTGGCATGACAGCGGTGCACGGCGTCAACCATCCCCGCACCCTCGCAGTACGCCACAGTCTCGCAGGCTGGCTCGGCACCGCAGGAGAACCCACCGCGGCCGTCACCGCATTGACCTCGCTGGCCTCCGACAGTTCCCGCATCCTTGGCGACGACCACCCCGACACACTCGCGATACACCACAGCCTGGCCGGCTGGCTCGGCACCGCTAGACGGCACGCGGCTGCCGTCACCGCATTGACCTCGCTGGCCTCCGACTGTTCCCGCGTCCTCGGCGACGACCACCCCGACACACTCGCGGTACACCACAGCCTGGCGAGATGGCGGGGGGCGTCCGGAGACGCCGGTGGTGCGGCGAAAGCCTTCGGCCTGTTGCACGAGCGCCGCTCCCGGTTACTAGGGCGCGACCATCCCGAGACCCTTCTGACGTTCGGCAACATGGCGTACTGGCGAGGAGTGGCCGGCGATGCCGCGGGAGCGGAGCAGGCGTTCCGAAGGCTGCACGCGGACCGGTCGAGATTGCTCGGCTCCGAACATCCCGACAGTCTCACCACTCTGGGCAACGTCGGGCATTGGCTGGGAGTAGGCGGAGACCCGGACGGTGCTGCCCGCACGTTCCAGGCGTTGGACGCCCAGCGATCCAGGGTGTTGGGAGACGACCACCCGCACACGCTGAACGGACGGGCTCACCTCGCCTACTGGCTGGGCGAGCGAGGCGCACCACAGCGTGCGCTCGTGGTTCTCTCGGAACTCCTCGCCCATCGACGAAGAGTCCTTGGTGAAGAGCATCCCGACACTTTCGCCACTCACCAGCAGATCGCGTACTGGCGCATCCGCAACGGCGAGCAGTCGGAGGCGAGGGCAGATCTCGCGGCGTTGCTCATCAGGCTGGGGGGCCCGTCTTCGGACAAAGACCAGTCGACCCTCGATCGCCGCCTGCGCCATTGGCCCGCAGGGGAACAGATCCCGGCGTACCTGCTGCGGCGAATGCGGGCCGAATATCTCCGTGTGCTCGGAGCCGACCATCCGACCTCGGTGAGCTCCCGCCGCAATCTCGCTCGGTGGCGAGGATGACCGAACAGAATCGAGTTTCTCAGCGCGGCGTGCCGTCCCAGCGCCAGGAGGCCCGGCGGTCACGGCCGGGCAGGGCGATCCGGCCGGTGGCCCACAGCAGCGCCTGCCAGCTGTCGCCCTCGGCCGGAACATCCGGGAACAGCCGGTCCAGGGCGCGGGCGCACAGCTCCTGCGGCGGCTCCCACGGCAGCTCCAGCCCCGCGGCGACGTCACGCATGTGCACCAGGGTCTCGACCACGCCCATGGCCGCGAAACCCTCCGGGTCCGAGGCGCCGTAGGTGTGCTGCGAGCGGACGGTGGGCGGGGTGACCTCGACCATCGCGGCCAGCAACGCGCCGCAGGATTCGAGCACCTGTAACAGGCCGGCCTGCCCGCCCTCCTCCGGCACGGCATAGATGGTGAGCGCCGGTCCGCCCGGGCGGCGGTACTCCCAGCCGATCGGGACCGGGTCCGTCACCGAAGGGCGGCGCGGGCCGAGCTGCGACGCGTACGCGAACAGGTCGTCGGCGATGTGCTCGACCGTCTCCCAGCAGTCCCACTCCAGATCACCGGCCGGCACCCGCCAGTCCCGGTCGACCACCGTGGTCAGCGCATCGGCCGCCAGGTACACAGCTGCACGGACATCGGACGCGGTAACAGGGTCGGCAGGCACGGGCAGATCCTAACCGCGGCGGGCGACGGTCACGATCTCCCGGCTGCCCGGGGTCAGCGGGCCGCCGTGCCAGTCGCCGTACTGCTCGTCGAGCCGGAAGCCGGCCTCGCGCAGCAGCCTGTTGAGCACCTCCGGGCCCAGGAAGCGCAGCACCTGACGCTCGTAGTGCACGGCGGCACCGGAGGCGTCGGTGACCGTCTCGGTGAAGGTGACGACGCCGTCCACGACCGACTCGACCTCGTGACTCACCCGCAGGACCCGGCCGGCGGCGTCCACCACCTCCCTCGCCCGCTCGGGGATCCAGCTCTCCCAGGCGTGCGCCTGCGGATGCCGGGTCTCGAACGCGAACCGGCCGCCCTCGCGCAGCGCGGCCCGTACCCCGGCCAGACCGGCCCGGATCTCGCCGTCCTCGACCAGGCACTGGAAGGCGTGCCCGGTCATGACGGCCAGCTCGAACTCCTGCTCCCACGGCGTCGCGGCCGCCGTGCCGAGCACCCACTCGATGGCGTCGCGGCGCCGGGCCCGGGCCAGGTAAGCCGGATTCGGGTCGATCCCGGCCAGCACCCCGCGGTGCCCGGCGTCGCGGGCCCGGTGCAGCATCGCTCCGGTGCCGCAGCCCACGTCGAGCACGGCGCCGGCCGCCATGACCAGCCGGTGATGGAACGCGTCGGCCGGGTGGTGCTCCGGGTCCCACGGGTTCAGCAGGTCATGGAGCGCGGCCACCTCGGCGTCGGAAAGCACCGCAGCAGCATAGGTGCCGGGGCGGCGCTGCCCGGAACGCCGAGGGACAGCGCCGCCACGATCGGGGGACTCAGGCCCGCCACATCCGGTAGAAGGGGGTGTCGTCCGGCATCCGGATGTCGAACGGCATCATGTCGGTGTAGCCGTACCGGCGGTAGAGGCGGATGTTGTCCTCGTTGGTCGCCTCCAGGTACGCGGCCGTGCCGCCCAGGTCCTGGTGGGTGCTGTCCATCAGCGCACCGCCCAGGCCCCGGCTCTGGTGGTCCGGGTGCACCGCCAGGAACGCCAGGTGCCAGTGCGGTTCCACCGGGTGGTGCTTGTCGAACAGCTCGTCCAGGGCGTGGAAGTGCGGCAGCCACTCCCCCGCCAGCGCGGCCAGGCGTTCGTCGTAGTGCGGGATCTCCGGCATCTCGTGCGTACGGTCGAACCACACCGCGGCCGCGGCCAGGCCGCCGGCCGGAGCGTCGATCACGTCGACCTTGCCGCACAGCGGCGCGTGCTCGGTGAGCAGGGTGAAGAAGCCGCTCATCACCCGCAGCCGGGACTGCGGATCCGGGACCAGGGACCGGTTCTGCTCCAGGTCGTCGAAGGACTGCGCGATCAGGGCGCCGACGGCCGGCAGTTCGGCCTCGGTGGCGGGGCGGATGACGTGACTCACTGGTGGGCCTCCGATGTGGCGTCGCGGAAGGAGTGGCCGGCGCTGCGCGCGCCCATGCCGATGCCGCGGTAGACCTGCGGCCGGCTGCGGCGCAGGATCAGCGCCCAGAGCACGCCGGCCAGGGTCAGCACCGCGTACGCCAGCGGGACGGCCCAGGTCGGCGTGGAACCGGGCGCGACGCCGAACAGCACGGCGATGTTGGTCAGGGCCAGGTACGTCATCACGAGCAGCAGCACCGTGCCCAGCACCGGCGCGACGATCCGGTGCCAGGCGTCCTCGCCCTCCGGGTTGCGGGCGAAGTAGCCGATCACCGCGGCCGAGGTGACCGTGATCAGCAGCAGCACGCCGATGCCGCCGGTGGTGCCGCCCCAGAAGAACAGCTGCACCAGCGGGTCCCAGCCGGCCAGCGCGTACACCAGGATCGCGGTCAGGCCGAGGGCGGACTGGGCCAGCGAGCCGTTCTTCGGCGCGCCGGTGGCCGGCACGGTCCGGCCGAACGCCCGGGGCAGCACGCCCTCGCGGCCCAGGGAGAAGGTGTAGCGGGCGATGATGTTGTGGAACGAGATCATCGCGGCGATCAGCGAGGTCAGGAACAGCGCGTGGCCCAGGTGCAGGGCGGTGCCGCCGAGCCGGTCCGACGCGAGGTTGAAGAACAGCTCCGGGCCCTCGGCGCCGGCCCGGGCGACCGGGTCGGGGCCGGCGGCGGAGATCATCGCCCAGGCCGAGAAGGCGTACAGCACGGCGATCAGCGCCACCGCGATGTACGTGGCCCGGGGCACGGTGCGGCGCGGGTCGCGGGACTCCTCGCTGAACACCACGGACTGCTCGAAGCCGACGAAGCCGGTGACCGCCATGACCAGCAACGCCCCGGCGCCCGCGCCGACCAGGCTGCCCGGGTTGAGCGGGGCGGACGACGCCGCGAAGTCGGGGGTGAGCATGTCGGCGACGCTGAAGATCACGACGAGCACGATCTCGGCGATGAGCAGAGTGGCCAACACCTTGCCGTTGACCGCGACGTCGCGCACGCCCAGGACGGCGACCAGCGCCCAGGCCACCAGCGAGATGCCCCACCACGGCAGCTCGACACCGAACCAGTCGGCGAACAGCGGGGCGGCGATCGCGCCGAAGCCGCCGTACGAGGCGATCTGGAAGCTGTTGTAGGCCAGCAGCGCGACCCACGCCGCGCCGACCCCGAAGGGGCGGCCGATGCCCCGGGCGATGTAGGCGTAGAAGGCGCCGGCGTTGGCAATGTGCCGCGCCATCGCGACGTAGCCGACCGCGAAGACGGCGAGCACGAGCGCGACGGCGAGGAACGCGATCGAGATGGCGGTGAGGCCGGTGACCGCGAGGCCGGTGGGCACGACGCCGGCCACGACGGTCAGCGGCGCGGCGGCCGACATCACGAAGAACACCACGGCGGCGACGCCGAGGCGGTCGCGGGCCAGGGCGGTCGAGAGCTGGCTCGGTCTGGCGGGGGTGGAGGTGCGGGACACGGGGGATCTCCCAACGGGACGGAGGGGGTGTCAGGCGCGACGGGCCATCACGGCGTCGCCGACGGCGGCCTCTGCGTGGCCGACGAGATGCTGCAGCGTGGCCGGCATCCGCCGGCGCAGCTGGTCGAACAGGTGATCGCGCTCGCGGGCTTCGAGCGTGACGAGCACGTGCTGATCGAGGCCGGTGGCCAGCACCAGCCCGGCGAGCACGAGATCGGGGCCGTCCAGCAGCTCACCGCGGGTGGCGGCGATGCGGATCCGGGTGCCGGGCCAGGCGGCGGTCGCGGGGTCGGTCGGCACGAAACGGACCTTGGTGCCGAGCAGGCCGCGCTTCTCCACCCGGCGCACCAGGCCGGCGCGGGCCAGGCGGCGCTCGACCAGCTCGGTCGCCACGCCGGTGGCCAGGAAGGCGATCCAGTCGCGGATCCGGCGGTGGTGGCTCTCGAGCAGCAACTGCTGGAGGACGGCGGCGGTGGCCGGTTCCGGGGTGGGGCGTTCGTCGAGCACGGTGACCTGGTCGTCGTACAGCTCCAGGCGGCGCCAGAAGACCAGCTCGCCGAGCAGGCCGGCGGCCAGGCCGAGGCCGAGGGTGGCGGGGGTCAGCAGGCAACGGCCACGACCGGCGTCGTGGGCGGCCAGATACAGGTCGTCGGCGAGCGGCAGCTGGGTGGTCGCCACTCGGCGGTCTCCTTTCCCCCGTACGCGGACACGGCCGAGCGACCGCGGGCCATGATGACGGGCGGTGAGGGCATGCTGACCGAGGCATGACAGCGGCGCCACGGCCGGTTACGGTCAGCGGCGTCCAAGCAACACCGCGTAGCTTGCCAGCGCCCCGGGCGACGCGCAATGTCCAGAGTGGCCGGATCCTCAATGCATCGTGCAGGATGGTGCTGAGCTGCGGTTATGTCCGCCATGAGATCGAGAAAGTTAACATCGTCTTCATGTGCTGGGCGCCTCGAACGCGCACCGAACGCCACCCTTACCGAACGCTTACCCGCCCGGCCTAGCGTCACCGCCATGACCGACCGCGCCACGGCGTCCCATCTCCTGCGCAGGCTCACCTTCGGACCGACGGCCGCCGAGGTCGACGCGGCCGCACGCGCGGGGATCGGCGCCACCCTGGACAAGGTGCTCGAGCCGATCGGCCGCACTGCCGACCTGCCCGGCCTGGAACCGGGCGGCCCGCCGCCCAAGGGCGCGAGCCGCGAGGAGAAGCAGAAGGCACGCCAGGCGGCCCGCGCGCAGCTGACCACGGCGACCCGCTGGTGGCTGGCCCGGATGGCTGCGGAGCCGGGGGCGGCCGAGAAGCTCACCTTCTTCTGGCACGGCCACTGGGCGACGTCGGCCCAGAAGGTCCGCTCGGCCCCGCTGATGCTCGCCCAGCAGCAGACGCTCCGGCGCTACGGCGGCGGACCGACCGGGCCACTGGTCCGGGCGATGCTGCGCGATCCGGCGCTGATCCTCTGGCTCGACGGGCAGAGGAACACCCGCCGGGCCCCGAACGAGAACCTCGCCCGGGAGCTGATGGAGCTGTTCACCCTCGGCGTCGGCAGCTACGGCGAGGCCGACGTGAAGGCCGGCGCGCGGGTGCTCACCGGCTGGCAGGTCGACCGGGCGGCCGGCACCGCCGAGCTGCTCCCCCGCCGTCACGACGACGCACCCGTCACGCTGCTGGGCAGCACCGGCCGCTTCGACGTCGACTCCTACGCCGACCTGCTGGTCCGGCATCCGGCCCACGCGCCCTTCCTGGCCCAGCGCCTCTGGGTGCGCTACGGCTCGGGTGCGGCACCGGGGCCGGACACCGCCGCCCGGCTGATCGCGGCGAGCCGCACCGGCACCAGCGCGATGCTGCGCGCGCTCGCGACCGATCCCGCCTTCGCGGCGACCGCCGGCCGGCTCGTCAAGCAGCCGGTCGAGTGGATGGTGGGCGCGGTCCGGCAGCTGCGCGTCGACGTGACCGAGCTGCCGGAGAACAAACAGCAGCAGATCCTCGCCGGGTTGCGCGCGCTCGGGCAGGTGCCGTTCCGGCCGCCGAGCGTGGGTGGCTGGCCGGTCGGCGCGGCCTGGCTGACGACCTCGTCGGCCCGGTTCCGGCTCCAGCACGGCCAGACGCTGACCGCCCTGGCCGGCGGCGCGGTCGAGGAGCTGGCCGAGGCGGGCCGGGACGACCGGGTCGAGGCCCTGGCCCGGCTGCTGGTCGTCGACGGCTGGACCGACCGGACCGCGGCCGTGCTGCGGGCCGCGGCCGGCGAGCCACGGCGGCTGCTCGCCCTCGGCCTGGCCAGCCCCGAATACGCCGTCCACTGAAGGGAAACCCGTCCGACCGCCCCTCCACCACCCCTGAAAGGACTGAAGGCGAAACCATGGACATGATCACCCGGCGCCGATTCCTGACCGCCAGCGGCGTCGTCGCGGCGGGTGCGCTCGCGGCCGGCGGCTCCGCGTACGCCCTGCGCGACATCCTCGCCACCGCCGGGGACCGCGAGCCCGGCCGGATCCTGGTGCTCGTCACGCTCTACGGCGGCAACGACGGGCTGAACACCGTCATCCCGTACGCGGATCCGGCCTATGCCGCGGCCCGGCCCGGCCTCGCCTACGAACCGGGGCAGGTGCTCGCGCTCGAGGACGGCGTCGGGCTCAACCCGGGATTGAAGGGACTGCACACCCTGTACGGCGAGCAGCGCCTCGCCGTCGTGCGCGGCGTCGGCTATCCGAAGCCCGACCGCAGCCACTTCCGTTCCATGGACATCTGGCAGACGGCCGCCCCGCAGCGCCCCGGCACCACCGGCTGGCTGGGCCGGTGGCTGGACACGGCCGGCGGCGACCCGCGCCTGGCGATCTCGTTCGAGCCGGTCCTGCCGCCGCTGCTGGCCGGCGCCACCAGTGCGGGAGCGACCGTGCCCGGCGGGGCGCTGACCCTGCCGAAGGGCGTGACGAAGCCCGTCCTCGACGGTTTCGGCACCGCCGCCGCCGGTGAGTCGCCGGCGCAGGCGCGGGCCGCGGCCTGCTTCGCCGACCTGGTCCGGGTGCAGGGGCTGATGACCGACGTCGCGGCCGAGGCGGGGGAGGACGACGACGCCGCGGGCCAGGCGACCGCGACCGGCGGCCAGGCACCGCCGCTGGACCAGCAGCTCGCGCTGGTCGCCCGCTGCGTCGAGGCCGGTGCGGCGACCCGCGTCTACTCGGTCTCACTCGGCGGCTTCGACCTGCACGCCGACGAGAAGACCGCGCAGGAGGCGCTGCTGACCAGGCTGGACCGGCCGCTGGCCGCGTTCGTGCAGCGGATGGCCGGCACCGAGGCCGGGCGGGACGTGGTGGTCGCGGTCTACTCGGAGTTCGGCCGCCGGGTCAGGGCCAACGCCTCGGACGGCACGGACCACGGCACCGCTTCCGACGTCCTGCTGCTCGGCGCCGGCATCCAGGGCGGCCTCTACGGCGAGGCGCCCAGCCTGACCGACCTCGACGACGGCGACCTGCGCTACACCGTCGACTTCCGGGACGTGTACGCGATGCTGCTCGCCGACGTGCTGGGCGCCGAGCCGCAACGGATCCTGGACGGCTGGCGCAGTCGCCTCACATTTAGTTGACGACTCAACTAAGGGGCCGTATCGTGGAGCTCGTTAGTTGAAGCGTCAAGTCTCGGAGGCCGCCATGAGCGCCATGCCCGCCCTGTTCCTCAGCCACGGCGCCCCGCCGCTGGTCGACGATCCCACCTGGGTCGGCCAGCTCCGGGAACTCGCCCGGGACCTGCCCCGGCCCAAGGCGATCCTGATGGCCTCCGCGCACTGGGAGTCGGCGCCCCTGATGCTCGGCGCCACCGAGACGGTGCCGCTGGTCTACGACTTCGGCGGCTTCCCCCGCCACTACTACGAGGTGCAGTACCGCGCGCCCGGCGCGCCCGAGCTCGCCACGCGCATCGAGAAGCTGATGCCCGACCGCGAACGGGTCACCCGTACGGGCCGCGGGCTCGACCACGGGGCGTACGTGCCGCTCACGGTCATGTACCCGGACGCCGACATCCCGGTGCTGCAGATGTCGCTGCCCACCCTCGAGCCCGACCGGCTGCTGGAGATCGGCCGCCGGCTGGCCCCGCTGCGCGAGGAGGGTGTGCTCATCGTCGGCTCCGGCTTCACCACCCACGGACTGCCGTTCCTGCGCGACTTCCGGCCGGAGGCGGCGGCGCCGGGCTGGTCGCGGGACTTCGACGCCTGGACGGCCGAGACGCTGGCCCGCGGGGCGATCGACGAGCTGGCCGACTTCCGGGAGCGGGCGCCCGGGATGCCGTACGCGCACCCCACGATCGAGCACTTCGCGCCGATGTTCCTCACCCTGGGCGCCGCGGCGGACCCGGAGCAGAGCCCGGAGCAGCGCATCGAGGGCTACTGGATGGGCCTGTCCAAGCGCTCGTTCCAGGTCGCCTGAGCCCCCGACCAGGCGAATTCAGGATTTTCCCAGCCTGACCAGGGAACCTTGTGGGTACATTCCGCCAACCGCCCACGCTGACTCATGCCCGGAGGTTCCTTCCCCATGCTGGAGGTCACCGCGCTCGGCTGGACGCTGACCATCGCGGTCATCGTCGCCCTGCTCGCCCTCGACCTGGCCCTCGGTGTGCTGCGCCCGCACGCCGTCGGTTTCCGTGAGGCCACCGCCTGGTCGGTCTTCTACATCGCGATCGCGATCGCGTTCGGTTTCGTCTTCGCCGCGATCGCCGGCTGGGACTACGGCACGGAGTACTTCGCCGGTTACATCGTCGAGAAGAGCCTGTCGGTCGACAACCTCTTCGTCTTCGTGATCATCATGGGCACCTTCGCGGTCCCGGAGAAGTACCAGCAGGAGGTGCTGACCTTCGGCATCATCATCGCGCTGGTGCTGCGGGTCATCTTCATCGCGCTGGGCGCGACGCTGCTGTCGCTGTTCTCGTTCATGTTCCTGATCTTCGGCCTGATCCTGATCTTCACGGCGGTGCAGCTGTTCCGGCACCGCGACGAGGACCCCGACCCCGACAACGCCGTGGTCCGCGGGGCCAAGCGGCTCTTCCCGGTCAGCAAGGACTTCGTCGGCGGCAAGCTGTTCACCCGCATCGACGGCAAGCGGACCGCCACCCCGCTGTTCATCACGCTGATCGCGATCGGCAGCGCCGACCTGCTGTTCGCGCTCGACTCGATCCCCGCGGTCTTCGGCGTCACGGAGGAGGCGTTCATCGTCTTCGCCGCGAACGCGTTCGCCCTGCTCGGCCTGCGGGCGCTGTTCTTCCTGGTGAAGGGCCTGCTGGACCGGCTGGTCTACCTGTCCACCGGGCTGTCGATCATCCTGGCCTTCATCGGCGTCAAGCTGGTGCTGCACTGGGCGCACAAGGACATCAGCACGGCGGTGCCGGAGGTCAGCACCCCGGTCTCGCTCGGCGTCATCGTCGCGGTGCTGGTCATCACGACCGTGGCCAGCATCCTCAAGGTGCGCAAGGACCCGGACACGATCGCCCACGCGGGCAGCCTGCGCGCCCGCGAGGACCGCTCCGGGCAGGAGTGACCCAGCGAGAACGGCCCCGGCGACACTGCCGGGGCCGTTCTCGGGTCTGAGCCGTTCCCATTCGGCCGTGCACGTGCCGGGCCGGGCGTCAGCCGCGATAACCGCCGATGCCGCTGCCGGCCCGCTGCCGCTCGTAGTCCTGCTGGTTGAGGATCTCGCGGATCTCCCGCGTCTCCTCCTGCGTGTGCCGGCCGAGGATGAAGTCGAGCTCGGCGCGCTCGGCCGGGGTCTGGAACGCCGCGAGCTCGGCGCTGAGCCGCCGCCGGGCGATCCGCTCGGTGCGACGGTTCGCCAGGTTCACGCGGACGTCGCGCAGCTGGGTGGTAAAAGGCATGATCCTTCTCCTCACGATGAGTGACGACGAAAGCGTCGTCGCTTCCTGCAACAACCATCCCGACTGTGGGCTTCCGCAACAAACCGACCAGGTAAAACCTTCACTCCAGAAGTGACGGCGACCACCGGATCTCTGTAGCCCGGGTCACTCTCCGTCGCCGCGGTCCTGGTCAGACGGTTGCGCCGGCGAGCCGTGTTTCCGGACACAACGAAGACCCGCGGGCGGTGCCCCGGGTACCCGGGCACCGGGATCCACGGCCGGGACGACCCGTAGGGTCGGGCAATGATCAGCTACTTCGAGCGGACCGGCCCCGGACGGTTCCGGCCCACCGCCGCGACCGGCGGCGCCTGGGCCGTCGACGAGCAGCACATCAGCCCGATGACCGGCCTGATCGTGCACGCGGTCGAGCAGTTCACGGCCGCCCGCGGCGCCGACGGCCTGGTGGTCGCCCGGGTCAGCATGGACATCCTCGGCGTGCTCAAGCTGGAGGACTTCGAGATCCACATTGAGACGGTACGGCCGGGACGCACCATCGAACTCCTCGAAGCGGTCGTGGTCGCCCGGGGCCGTCCCGCCGTACGGGCCCGGGTGTGGCGCCTGGCCGAGCTGGACACGGCCGGGGCGGCCGGTGGCCAGGCCGCGGCGCTGCCCGGCCCGGAGTCGGTGCCGAGGTGGGCGATGTCCGACGCGTGGCCGGGTGAGTTCATCACCACGCTGGACGTACGCCCGATCGGCCCGGTGCGGCCGGGCCGCACGACCGCCTGGATCTCCACCGGGCTGGATCTGCTGGCCGGCGAGCCGGTCAGCGAGCTGGCCGGCTTCCTGGCCCTGGTGGACACCGCCAACGGGATCGCGATCCGCGAGTCGCCCGAGGAATGGCTCTTCCCGAACCTGGACCTGACCATCCACCTGCACCGGCAGCCGCGCGGCCGCTGGACCGGGCTGGACACGTCGGTGGTGTTCGGCCCGCGTGGCCACGGCCTGACCACGACGACGCTGCACGACCTGGACGGGCCGGTCGGCCGGGCCGAGCAGATCCTGACCGTCCGACCGGCGCCGCAGTAGCACCGGGCCGTGAAGGCTCTGGAGGGGTTCGGGCATCAATACCCGACCCCGACCGACCGGAGCCCCGGAGGCCCGCCTCATGAGACGCACGTGACCGCGCTCGCCGACACGGCCGACGCCGACGCGGATGCCCTGTTCGCGTCGCACGCCGAGCCCGACCGGTTCGCCGTGCTGTTCGACCGCCACCACGCCGCGATCCGGCGGTACGCGGCGAGCCGCCTCGGCGGCGAGCCGGCCGACGACGTGGCCGCCGAGACGTTCCTCGTCGCCTTCCGCACCCGCGGCCGCTTCCGGACCCGGGCCGGCGGCAGCGTCCGCGCCTGGCTGTTCGGCATAGCCACCAATCTGATCCGCCGGCAGCACCGCGACGAGGAACGCCGCTACCGTGCACTGGCCAAACTGCCGGTCGACACGCCACCGGACGCCGGCGACGCCGCGGTCGACCGGGCCGCGGCCGCCCTCATGCGCCCGGTCCTGGCCCGGGCACTGGCCGCTCTACCCACCCGCGACCGCGACGTGTTGCTCCTCGTCGCCGTGGCCGGGCTCAACTACGCCGAGATCTCGGCGGCGCTCGGCGTGCCGCCCGGAACCGTCGGATCCCGGCTCAACCGCGCCCGCCGGAGCGTCCGGAAGGCGCTCGGCGACAGAGGGGAATCCTGATGGACGAGATGATCCGTGCCCTGCTGTCCGAGCCGCCGCCGTCCACCGGGGCCACGACCGACGCCCGCAGACGGCTCACCGACGAGATCGCCGGCAGCCGGGCGGCCCGTCCGTCGCGCACGACCTGGCGCCGGTTCGCCGGGGTCGCGGTCGCGGCCGCGGTCGCCGTGGGCATCGCCGCTGGGAGCATCGCCGCGATCGCGCCCGAGGGCACCCGGCCCGGCCCGACGGCCACGGCCCCCGAGCTGCTGCTGGCCGCGGCCCACCAGGCAGCGGCGAAGCCGGCCGGCACCGGCCGGTACTGGCGGGTCCAGATCGTCCGCAAGAGCGGCGCGGGTGTCCGTGGCCGGGCGGGCGGCGAAACCTTCGACGTCGGCCGGCGGCACGTCGCCGATGTCTGGCAGCCGAGGAACCCGGAGGACGGGACCTGGCTGGGGTCGCAGAACCTCGGCGCCTATCCGTGGTCGGCGACGGACCGGGCCGCGTGGGAGCGCGCCGGATCACCCACGGAGTTCGAGACGTTCGTGGACCCGCCGACCGGCGCCCGGTACGTCACCTTGTCCACCAGGCCCGAGGCCGGCCGGCTGCAACGCGTCGAGTCCGGCTTCCGCATCGAGGTGTTCAACCTCTACGACCCGTTCGAGCTCGCCCGGCTACCGGCCGAACCGGACGCCCTCCGGGCGGCGGCTTTGGACGACCTGCGGAGGAACGGCCGGGACCCCGGCGATCTCGGGGTGTACGTCATGATGACGGAGCTGCTGACGTTCGCGCCGGCCACACCGGAGCTGCGCGCGGCCGCCTTCACGGTGTTGTCCCGGGTTCCCGGGGTCCGCAACGTGGGCATCCGCGAGGACGCCACGGGCCGGCAGGGCATCGGGATCAGCTACCTCGCCGACGACTGGATCATCCTGAACCCGCGGGACTACACGTTCCTGGGTTTCGGCTCCCAGGCCACGGACGGCACGCCGGAGACGGCGACCTCGATGCTCAAGGCCGAGTGGACCGACAGCGAGCCGGTCCCGCCCGCCCTGAGCTGACCGGACCGGCGGCGCGGGACCGCGGACACATAGACAGCGACGACTATCCTCGGCGGCGGAGCTCGCGAAGGTAGTCAGTCACTGGACCCGTCACGGGAGTGCTCATGACCCATCCGAAGCAATGGCGCCGCGGGATCGCTGTCGCCGCCGTAGCCACCGTCACCGCCGCACTCGTCACCGTTCCGCTGTCACCGGCCCGTGCCGCCGCCCCCGTTTCCCGGGTGGCCTGGGCGGCGTGCGGGGACGGTTTCGAGTGCGCCACCGTCCCGGCCCCGCTCGACTACGACCGTCCGCGCGGCGTGCAGATCGCCGTCTCGCTGGTGCGGCTGCCCGCCGCCGGTCCCGGGCGGCGCATCGGCTCGTTGCTGCTCAACCCCGGTGGTCCCGGCGGTTCCGGGGTCGACTTCGCCCGGGCCGCGGCGCGCAGCCTGCCGGCCGAGATCCAGGCCCGCTTCGACATCGTCGGCTTCGATCCGCGCGGCATCTACCGCAGCACACCACTGCGCTGCTTCGACACCTACGAGCAGGCGATCGCGGTGCTGCCGCCGTTCCCGTACCCCGAGACCCCGGCCGAGGAACGGCAGCAGCGGGTGTCGGACGACCAGCTGGCCGCCGCCTGCGCCCGGCACGGCGGCGCCATTCTCGACCACATGTCCAGCGCCGACGCCGCGCGGGACATGGATCTGCTGCGCGAGCTGCTCGGTGACCGGAAGCTGAGCTACCTCGGCTACTCGTACGGCTCGCTGCTCGGGCAGAACTACGCCAACCTGTTCCCGTCGCGGGTCCGGGCCCTGGTCATCGACGCCGTGGTCGACCCGGTGGCGTGGGCCACCGGGCACGGGCGCGACGCCCGGAGCGTCCCGGTCGGCACCCGGATCGCCAGCGCCGACGGCGCCCGCCGGACCCTCGGCGAGTTCTTCCGGCTGTGCGACGCGGCCGGTCCGGACTGCGCCTTCTCCGGCGACGCGAGCCGGCGGTACGCCCAGCTGGCGCACCGCCTGCGCGGGGACCCGGCGACCATCGTCGACCCGTTCTCCGGCGAGAGCTACCCGTTCACCTACAACGACCTGATCGCCACCACGCTGGGTGCCCTGTACAGCCCGCAGATCTGGCCCGACCTGGCGTTCTTCCTCGACGCCGTGCACGAGCAGCTGACGCCGGCCGTCCTCGGGCAGCGGCTGGCCACCGTCCGCGCCGGGCTCGGGCTGGCGGCCCGGCCGCAGGAGGAGTATCCGAACGACGTCGAGGGCTCCCCCGGCGTGACGTGCTCCGACACCGTCAACCCGCGGTCGCTGGTGGACTGGCAACGGTCCGCGGACCGCGCCGAGCAGCGGTACGGCTACTTCGGCCGGATCTGGAACTGGGCCTGGAGCGCCTGCCGCTCCTGGCCGCGCACCGCCGGACAGGACCGGCACCTCGGCCCGTGGACGGCCCGCACCGCGGCACCCGTGCTGGTCGTCGGCAACTACTTCGACCCCGCGACCCGCTACCAGGGCGCCGTCGCGGCGGCCCGGCTGCTGCCGAACTCCCGGCTGCTGTCCTACGCCGGCTGGGGGCACGCCGCCTACTTCATCGCCGGCAACACCTGCGTGGACACCAAGGTGACCCGGTACCTGCTGACCAGCCGGGTGCCGGCCGCGGGCACCGTGTGCCGGCCGGAGGGCTCACCCTTCGACCCGGCGCCGGCCTCGGCGCTGAGCGCGACCGCCGCGTCCGCGCTCACCTCGGTCGTGGTACCGGAGGCCGTGCGCCGGTCGTTCAGGACAGCGGCTGGGTGAACCGGGTCGCGTTGCCGAAGGGATCGCGCAGGCCGCAGTCGATACCGCCCTCTTGCTCAGCAGCTCGCGGACCTGCTGCGCGGTCTCTTCGGACATCGCCGGGCCGCCCGGCGTCTCCGGCAGGACCTGGCGTTCCGGGCGGCCGGGGACCTGCACGGTGAGCCAGCGCATGAAGCCGAGGTCGACCGGTGCCGCCGGCCGGGTCCGCGGCGGCGCCGGCCCGCTAGGTCGGCAGGGAGTCCCGCAGGTCGCTCCACCGCTCGGCGAGCTGCCGGCGGCGGCAGGCGACGAGGTGACTGGCCAGGATGGCCGCCAGCCCGCCACGGACGCACACGTCCGCGCCGGCGGTCAGCACGGCGGCGACGAGCTCAGCCGGGGCGTCCTCGTCGACCAGGGCGACGACCCGGGTACGGCTCGGCAGCAACGCCCGGGCGGCCAGCACGTCGGCCTCGGTGGCCCCGCTGAACAGCACGATCTCGCCGGCCCGCACGCCGTCGAGATCACGCGGGTAGCGCAGCACCCACCCGGCCGGCAGGTGGGCGCGCAAGGCGGCGACCCGCCCTCGCTGCCCGAGCACGGCGACGACGGGACTGCGCCGCAGCGAGTTCAGGTCGGCCACCGGCACCGCGGTGGAGTTCGGAGTTAACGTACGGTTGCTCTCGTTCCGGTTCAGCTGCACCAGCATCTCGATGACCCCCAGGTCTCGCTCTTCGCGTGCTACCACCCACCCAACGCTGCCCGGCTGGGCTGGCCATGTGCCCAGCCTGTGCGTCTGTTGTCAGTGCGTAGGGTGGCGGCCGTGACGACGATCGTGGTGTGCGGGCTGGGCGGGACCATCGCGATGACGGCGACGCCCGGTGGCGGGGCCGCGCCGGCTCTCAGCGCCGGCGATCTGGTCTCGGCGGTGCCGGGTGCGGCCGCGCTGGGCCTCGACCTGGCGCTCGTCGACGTGGCGAACGTGCCCAGCGCCTCCCTGCGCCCGGCGGACATCGTGGCGCTGTCCCGGCTGATCAACGACCTGCTGGCCGGCGGGGCGGACGGCGTGGTGGTCACCCAGGGCACCGACACGCTCGAGGAGTGCGCGTACCTGCTCGATCTGCTGCACGACCGGCCCGAGCCGGTGGTGGTGACCGGGTCGATGCGTCCGGCACTGGTGGCCGGGGCGGACGGTCCGGCGAATCTGCTGGCGGCCCTGACGGTCGCGGCCGACCCGGGAGCGCGCGGGCGGGGTGTGCTGGTGGCGTTCGCGGACGACATCCACACGGCGGCGCGGGTTCGCAAGACGCACACGACCAGCGTGGCGGCCTTCGTGTCGGCGACCGGTGGGCCGGTGGGACAGGTCGTCGAGGGCCGGGCCCGGTTCGTCGGCGCGGGCGGGCACCGGGTGGTGCTGCCCCGGCCGGCGGGGGACCTGCTGCCCCGCGTACCGCTGGTCGTCGCGGCCCTAGGCGCCGACGCACCGGACCGGGATCTCGCCGCGGACGGGCTGGTGGTCGCGGCCCTCGGGGCCGGGCATCTGCCGCACTGGTGGGCCGAGCCGCTGGCCGAGCTGGCGGACCGGATGCCGGTCGTGCTGGCCTCGCGGACGCTGGCCGGGCCGGTGCTGACCGGCACCTACAGCTACCCCGGGTCGGAGCGGGACCTGATCGGGCGGGCGCTCATCCCGGCCGGCTTCCTCGATCCGGCCAAGGCCCGGATCCTGCTGCTCGCCGTCCTGGCCGGCGGTGGTGACCGGCAGCGGGTCGCGGCCGCCTTCGCCGAGGCCGCCGGCGTGGCAGCCCCGGCGGGGAGGTAGGCCGGGCTCCGGCACCGGCCGGGCTTCCCGGCCGGCGAGGACGGGGAGTACGGTCATTGCCGGTGTGCCGGGAAGCCTGGTCGGCGGTCATATCCGCGTCGGCTGGCAAGGACCCCGTGATGAACGATCGTGCGCTGCACACCGTCGACCTGACCAAGCGGTACGGCCGTTTCACGGCTGTGGACAGCCTGTCGCTGGAAGTACCGGCCGGTGAGGTCTTCGGTTTCCTCGGGCCCAACGGCGCGGGGAAGTCGACGACGATCCGCATGCTGCTGGGCCTGGCCCGTCCGTCAGCGGGACGCGCCCGGGTGTTCGGCAGCGACGCGTCCGACGTCGCCCGGACGCACCGGCTGCTGGCGTACGTGCCTGCCGATGTGGCCCTGTGGCCCACCCTGACCGGCGCGGAGATCCTGCATCTGCAGGCCCGCACCGGCCCCGGCATCGACCCGGCCTACCGCGACGAGCTCGTGGAACGGTTCGCGCTCGACACCTCCAGGCCGGCCCGCACCTATTCGACCGGCAACCGGCAGAAGGTGGCCCTGGTCGCGGCCTTCGCCACCCGTGCGCCGTTGCTGGTGCTCGACGAGCCGACCAGCGGCCTCGACCCGCTGATGGAACGCGAGTTCCGCACCGCCGTCGGGCAGGCGCGCGACCGCGGTCAGACGGTGTTCCTCAGCTCCCACCAGCTGTCCGAGGTCGAGGCGGTGTGCGACCGCGTCGGGATCCTGCGGGCCGGCCGGCTCATCGAGATCGCCGCGATGCGCAAGCTTCGGGGGCTGCGTCGCGCCGAGGTGACTGTGTCCTATACCGGCGCGCCACCGGCGGGTCTCGACACGCTTCCCGGCGTCGGCCCGGTCGAGCAGCTCGGAGCGGACCGGCTGCGGTTCTCCCTCACCGGGACACCCGCACCGGCGTTGCGGGCACTGGCTGCCGCGGACGTCACCGCGCTGGTGATCCGCGAACCGACCCTCGAAGAGATCTTCCTCGACTACTACGGCTCGGCCGAGGCCACCCGATGAAGCCGGCCGGCCGGGCCGTCACCCAGCTCGCGGTGCGCCAGACCCGTCGGGGCGGCCTCCTCGTGCTGGGCCTCGCCGCGGCCATGCCCGCGCTGGTCGCAGCCACCTACACCAGCGTCATGGCCGATCCCGCCGCCGCCCGGAGCATCGCCGGGCTCGCCGCCAACCCCGCCATCCGCACACTGTTCGGTGAGCCGGTGGCGCTCGACCAGGCCGGCGGGTTCACGGTATGGCGGGTCGGCACCGTCGTCACCGTCCTGCTCGCCGCCTGGGCGATCCTGGCCACCACCCGGATCACCCGCGGTGAGGAGGATGCCGGCCGATGGGACGTGCTGCTGGCCGGCCGGGTGCCGCTGCGCGCGGTGGTCGCCCGCCATCTCGCCGTCGTCATGAGCGTTCCGGTCGCCGCCGGAGCCGCGGTGACGACCGTGCTGGTGCTCGCCGGCACCGATCCCGCCGGTGCCGCGGTGCACGGCGCGGGGATCGGCGCCGTGGGCTTGTTCTTCGTCGCCGTTGCCGGGCTCGCGGCGCAGGTCTTCCCGGCCCGGGCCGGCGCGACCGGTGCTGCCGTGGCGGTCCTCGGCACCGGCCTGCTCGCCCGCATGATCGGCGACGGCCTGACCGAACTGGGATGGCTGCGCTGGCTGTCACCGTTCGGGCTGCTCGCCCTGAGTGAGCCGTACGCGCGGAACCGCGTGCTGCCGCTGCTGACCCTGCTCACCGTGACCGTCCTGCTGATCGCCGCCGTGCTCGCCGCTGCCGGCCACCGTGACGTCCAGGGCGGCCTGATCGCGGTCGCCTCCGGACGCCGGCCACGGCTGCGGTTGCTCAGCACTGTGGAAACGTTCGCGCTGCGGCGCCTGCTACGGCCACTGACCGGCTGGGCCCTCGGCGTCGGCGCCTACTACCTGCTCATCGGGTTCACCACGGTGTCGGTCACCGGCTTTCTGGCCGGCAATCCCGCACTGGCCGACGAGGCGGCCCGGGCCGGGTTCACCGGTCTGGGCGCGGTCGAAGGGTTCATCGCGACGCTGTTCGCGCTGCTCGCTCTTCCGGTGGGCGCTTTCACCGCGGTTCGTATGTCGGCCTACGTCGCCGCGGAGACCAACCGGCATCTGACGCTGTTGTCCGCTCAGCCGGTCAGCCGGCTGCGTCTGCTCACCGCCGAGCTCGCCGCCACCACCGGCGGCGCTCTGGCCCTGGTCACGGTGGCCGGGACGGCGGTCTGGGCGGGCATCACCGCGACCGGAGGTGACCTGGGGCTGCCCACCGCCCTGGCGGGGCCTGGAACACGCTTCCGATCGTGATGCTCAGCCTCGGCCTGGCCACCCTGGCCACCGGCTGGGTTCCGCGGGCCGTCGCGGTCGCCGGTTCCCTGCCCGCCACCGGCGGGTTCCTGCTGCTGGTGTTCGTCGAGAGCATCGGCGCGCCGGCGTGGGCCGGCCGGCTCTCACCGTTCGCCCACCTGGCACCGGTCCCGCTCACCGGCGCCGACTGGACCGCCACGCTCGTGATGGCCGGGCTCGCCGCCATCATGACGGTGGGAGGTGCCGTCGGCTACCAGCGGCGTGACCTGCAAGGGTGAGGTGTCGTCGAACGCGCGCTGGACGGAACCGGGGCAGCTCGGCCGCTCGGCGCGCCGCCGAGGCCGTTTCGTGTAAGGCTCCTGAGATCGACTCCCCTGCGCCGGACCTCAGCGCAGCTCGGCTTCATCGAGGAGGGCTTCATGAAAGTGCACGTCATCGCTGCCGAGGCCGTCGAACCGGCGTACTCGGCGGGCCCGCTCCTGCTCATCGCGGCGGCCGCCGTCCTGCTGCTGCTGTTCCTCATCATCAAGCTGAAGCTGCACGCGTTCGTCGCCCTCATCCTGGTCAGCCTGCTCACCGCCCTGGCCGCCCGGGTGCCGCTCGGCGACATCGTCACCACGCTGACTTCCGGCTTCGGCTCGACCCTGGCCAGCGTCGCCCTGCTCGTCGGCCTGGGCGCGATGCTGGGCCGGCTGCTCGACTTCAGCGGCGGCGCGCAGGTGCTGGCCGACAGCCTGGTACGCCGCTTCGGCGAGAAACGCGCCCCGCTGGCCCTGGGCGTGGCCGCACTGCTGTTCGGCTTCCCGATCTTCTTCGACGCCGGCTTCGTCGTGTTCCTGCCGATCGTGTTCACCATCGCTCTGCGACTCGGCGGATCGATCCTGCTGTACGGCCTACCGGTGGCCGGTGCCTTCGCGGTCATGCACGCGTTCGTCCCGCCGCATCCGGGCCCGGTGGCGGCGGCCGAGCTCATCGGGGCCGACATCGGTCTCACCCTGGTGTTCGGTCTGCTGATCGGCCTGCCCACGTGGGTTCTCGGCGGCTATCTGTTCGGCACCTGGGCCGGACGGCGCTACAACCTGCCGGTACCCGAGGTCTTCGGCGGGGACGAGCCGGTGCGGTCGGTGCCGGCCGGCACCGCCCCGGACGCCGATGTCGAGGCGGCAGACGGGCAACCGGGCACGGGCGGCGCGGCTGTGGCCGGCACTGCCCCCGGCGTGGCCGCTCCGTCGGGCGGCCCCGGCGGTGAAGCCGAAGCCGGGCACCGCGTCAACCCGCCGTCCTTCGCGACGGTCATCGCACTGCTGCTGCTCCCCCTCCTGCTCATCTTCTTCAACACCGGGCTCAGCACCCTGGCGACTGCCGGGACCATCGACGAGGACTCCACGATCGTCGGCGTGGCCAAGGTCATCGGCTCCACACCGGTCGCGCTCCTGATCACCGTGCTGGTCGCCATGTGGGTGCTCGGACGGCACCGCGGGGCGTCGGCGCAGAAGGTCGAATCGGTCGTCAACAGCGCCCTCGGACCGGTGTGTGCGGTCATCCTCATCACCGGCGCCGGCGGGATGTTCGGTGGGGTGCTGCGGGCCAGCGGGATCGGCGAAGCACTGGCCGGCGTGCTGGAGGACACCGGGCTGCCGGTGATCGTCGCCGCGTTCGTCATCTCCGTCCTGCTGCGCGTCGCCCAGGGCTCGGCCACTGTCGCCCTGACCACCACCGCCGGCCTCATCGCGCCGGTCGTCGAGGCCACCAACGGCCTGTCCGCGCCCGATTTGGCCCTGATCGTCATCGCCATCGCCGGCGGGGCCACCGTGCTCTCGCACGTCAACGACTCCGGCTTCTGGCTGGTCAGCAGGTTCTTCGGCATGGACGAGAAGACCACCCTCAAGACCTGGACGGTGATGGAGACGCTGCTCGGCACGATCGGCTTCGCTCTGGCCCTGGTGCTGAGCCTCATCCTCTGAACCTGCGGGGTGGCCGGCCGGGACGCGGCCGGCTCAGGCGGACTCGCGCCGGACGACCTGGACGATCCCGCTCAGCTCGCCCGGCGCGACCGGCCGGCCGTTGATCGCCGCCAGCACCGTCGTGGCCAGGTGGGCGGCCACCGCCGCCTGGTCGGTGGTCACCGTCGTCAGCGCGGGTACGGCCAGCCGCGCCGCCGGGATGTCGTCGACGCCGATGACCGCCAGGTCCGCCGGGGCGCGCAGGCCCACCCGGCGCATCCCGGCCAGCACCGCCATCGCGACGTCGTCGTTGTAGGCGCACACCGCCGTCACGCCCTCGTCGTGCCAGGCTTTCACGGCCGGTGCCGCCGCGTCGGCGTCCAGGGGCACGATGCGTACCGACGGCTCGGCCACTCCCCCGGCGGCGCAGGCGGTTCTGGTGCCCTCCAGGCGGGGCTCGGCGAAGATGCGCACCCGGTCGTCGTCGGGGTACGCGTACCCGATCACGGTGTGCCCGGCCGCGATCAGGTGCTCGGCCTGGAGGCGGCCCACGCGCTGCTGCGGCACCTCCAGCTCCCGGCGCGGCGAGTCGCTGCGGCCGAGCAGGCCCACGACCAGTGCCACCCCGGCCGCGCGCATGGCGTTGATCTCGGCCGGGGTGAAGTCGGTGAACGCCAGCACCGCGGCCGGGGTGATCGCCTTCCACAGGTCCGCGATCGGGCGGTCGGCCTGGCTGCCCGGGTGCGCCACGAACGTCAGGCCGCTGCGGGCCAGCTCGGTGGAGAGGTTGCCGAGCAGCGTGCCGACCTCGGGCCCGATCGGCCAGTCCGGCAGCAGGCACAGCACGACGTCGGAACGGCCGGTGCGCAGCGCGCGGGCGGCCGCGGACGGTGCGTAACCCAGGCTGGTCGCCGCCTCGATCACCCGGCTGCGGGTGCCCGCCGAGATGGTCTGGTGCGGGGTGTCGTTGAGCACGTAGCTGACGGTGGCCCGGGAGACCCCGGCCCGCTTCGCGACGTCGGCGCTGGTCACCCGGCGCGTCGTGCTGTCTGTCATAACGGACACCTCTTGCCGTGCGCGGCCGCTGCCGTTTACGTTACTGACACGAGCAAGTTACACGTGTCAGCTCCCCCTGGCGAAGAGGCTTCCATGACGACAGCACCCGTGTCCGAGCACGCCGCGCTCCTCGAGACCCTGGATCTGCCGGCCAAGGTCGCGCTGCTCACCGGCGCCACCTCGTTCACGCTGGCCGCCGAGCCCGCGATCGGTCTCGGCGAGGTGCGGCTGTCCGACGGCCCCACCGGGGTACGCGGGCTGAAGTTCAGCGGCGGCCGGGTCGTCGCCCTCTTCCCGAACGCCACCCTGCTGGCCTCCTCCTGGGACGAGAACGCGCTGGAGGAGACCGGGCGGCTGCTCGCCGAGGAGGCGCTCGCCCAGCAGATCCACGTCGTGCTCGGCCCGACCATCAACCTGCACCGTACCCCGCTGGGCGGCCGGCTCTTCGAGGCGTACTCCGAGGATCCGCTGCTGACCGGCCGGCTGGCGGCCGCGTACGTGCGCGGCATGCAGGCGCTCGGCGTCGGCGCCACCCTCAAGCACCTGGTGGCCAACGAGAGCGAGACCGACCGCAACACAGTGGACAGTGTCGTCGACGAGGCGACGCTGCGCGAGCTGTACCTGCTGCCGTTCGAGATCGCCGTCGCCGACGCGGACGCCTGGTCGATGATGGCCGCCTACAACGACGTCAACGGCCTGGCCGCCACCGAGCAGACCCACGTCAACAACGAGATCGTCAAGGGCGAGTGGGGCTACCGCGGCCTGATCATGTCCGACTGGTTCGCCACCCGCAGCGCCGGCCCGGCCGCCAACGGCGGCCTCGACCTGGTGATGCCCGGCCCGCGCGGCCCGTGGGGCGACGCGCTGGTGGCCGCCGTACGCGCCGGCGAGGTCGACGAAGCGGTGATCGACGACCACCTGAGCCGGCTGCTGCTGCTCGCCGAGCGCGTCGGCGCCCTGGGCACCCCGCGTGACTACCCGGCCGGCCTGCCCGCACCGGACAGCGCGACCCGCAAGGAGCAGCTGACCCGGCTCGCCGCGCGCGGCATGACCGTGCTCAGCAACGACAACGCCGTGCTGCCGCTGGAGCCGGCGCAGACCGTGGCGTTGATCGGCCGGCACGCCGTGGAGACCATCGACATGGGTGGTGGTTCGGCCCAGGTTAATCCGCCGTACCAGGTAACCGTGGCCGAGGGCCTGAGCACCCGGCTCGGCGACCGGATCACCGTGGTCGACGGCGTCGAGGTCCGCACCAGGCCGGTGCCGGCCCGCGGCGGCTTCCTGGTCGACCCGGTCACCGGCGAGCCCGGCATCCGGGTCACCCTGCTCGACGCGGACGGCAACGAGCTCGAGCAACGGCACGCGGCCGGCGCCACCACCATGGTCGGCATGGACGACGACTTCACCGGCACCGTCGCCACCGCGGTCCTGCACGGCCGGATCACCCGGCCCGGCCGGGTCGAGCTCGGCGTGCTCGGCGTCGGTGACTGGTGGATCCGGGTCGGCGACACCGAGTCGCGTCCGCAGCTGCGCGTCTCCGGCAAGGGCTTCGGCGAAGAGGTGCTCACCCCACCACTGCACACCCAGCTGTACGACGTCGGCGCGGGCGAGCTGCTGGAGGCGACCGTCACTCTGCTCAACGGCGACCAGTTCGCCGGGGCCGGGCTGTTCGGGCTCATCGGCCACCAGGCCTCCCGGGAGACCGTCGACGTGATCGACGACGCGGTCCGGGCGGCCGCCGCGGCCGACGTGGCGGTGGTCGTGGTCGGCCTCACCGAGGAGCAGGAGACCGAGGCGGTCGACAAGAGCACCCTACAGCTGCCGGGTGCGCAGGACGCCCTGATCGAGGCGGTGGCCGGCGCGGCCCGCCGTACCGTCGTGGTGGTCAACGCGGCCACGCCGGTGATCATGCCGTGGCTGTCGCGGGTCGACGCCGTGCTCTGGGCGGGCCTGCCCGGCCAGGAGGGCGGCCACGCGGTCGCGGCGGCGCTGCTCGGCGACATCGAGCCGGCGGGCCGGCTCGTCACCAGCTTCCCGGCCGCCGACGGCACGTCACCCGCGTGGTCGGTCACCCCCGTCGACGGCAAGCTGGAGTACGCCGAGGGCCGGTTCATCGGCTACCGCGGCCACTTCGCGGGCCGGGCCCCGGCCGCCCCGGCGTTCTGGCTGGGCCACGGCCTGGGCTACAGCACCTGGGAGTACGCGGACGCCCGGCTGATCTCCGGCGACGCCCCGGCAGTGACCGTGACGGTGACCAACACGGGGGCGCGCGACAGCCGCGAGGTCGTGCAGGTCTACTTCCAGCCGGCCGGTCCCGACGAGCCGGTGCGCCTGGTGGGCTGGCAGGGCGTCGACGTGCCGGCGGGTGGCTCCATCCGGGTGACGATCGCGCCGGACGCCCGGATGTGGCGCCGCTGGGACACTGCGGCGGGAGCGTGGGGCCAGGTCGGCCCGGGCGGCGAGCTGCTGATCGCCCGGGGTCTCGGCGACATCCGGGCCACCGTCGCGCTGCCGTGAACCTGCGGTTCACCTGAACCGCAGGTTCATCGTCTTGACCGGCGGCTCACTGCTTTACTATCTTCCTAGTAAAGCAGTGAGGGGCTAACCGTGTTCGTCTTCCGGCTCGACACCCACTCCGGCGTGCCGCCGTACCTGCAACTCGTCCAGCAGGTCCGGCAGGCGGTGCTGCTGGGCTTTCTCCAACCCGGTGACCGCCTCCCGCTCATCCGCGAGGTGGTCGAGGACCTGGCGATCAATCCGAACACCGTCGCCAAGGCGTACCGGCAGATGGAGCAGGAGAATCTGGTCACCGGCCGGCCCGGCCAGGGCACGTTCGTCGATGACCAGCAGTCGGCCGCGATGTCGGCATCGACGTACACGTCGCTGCGCCGCGGCCTGGCGACCTGGTTGCGCCGCGCCTACGCGGCCGGCCTCGACGAGCAGGCGGTCGACGCGCTCATCACTTCCGTCCACCAGCAGACGCGGAACGAGGAAGTGGCGTGACAGCGACCGGGTTCGCGCTGCGCACCGACGGTGTGGGTAAGCGGTACCGCAAGGGCTGGGCGCTGCGCGACTGCACCCTCGCCCTGCCCGCGGGCGGCGTGATCGCCCTGGTCGGGCCGAACGGCGCGGGCAAGACCACGCTGCTGCGCCTGGTCGTCGGGTTGCTGGCCCCGAGCACCGGCACGGTGGAGGTCCTCGGCCACGACGTCACCGCCAGCACCCCGCAGACCCTGTCCCGGATCGGGTTCCTGGCCCAGGACCACCCGCTGTACAAGCGTTTCACCGTCGCCGAGATGCTCCGCTTCGGCCGGGCCTGCAACCTGCGGTTCGACCAGGGACTGGCCGAGCGCCGGCTGGCGAAGCTGGGCATCCCGCTCGGCCGCCGGGCCGGTGCGCTCTCCGGCGGGCAGCAGGCCCAGGTCGCGTTGGCCCTGGCCCTGGCCAAGCGGCCGGACCTGCTCGTCCTCGACGAGCCGGTGGCCAGCCTCGACCCGCTCGCCCGGCGCGAGTTCCTGCAGGTCCTCATGGGCGCCGTGGCCGAGGACGGGGTGACCGTCCTGTTCTCCTCCCACGTCGTGCACGAGCTGGAACGCGTCTGCGACCACCTGGTCGTGCTCAACGACGGCCGGGTCACGCTCACCGGTGACATCGACACCCTTCTCACCGAGCACCGGCTGCTCGTCGGCCCGCGCACGGCCACCGACCTCGACCGGGCCGGCGCCGTCGTGGAGGCCGTCCACAGCGACCGGCACACGACCCTGCTGGTACGCGACGGCGCGCTCCCGGCCGCGCCGGGGTGGCAGGCCCAGCCGGTCGCGCTGGAGGACCTGGTGCTGGCGTACCTGCGCCGGCCGTCCGAGCCGAGCGCCGCGGCGTCGTCGGGGGTGGCTTCGTGACGTGGTTGATCTGGCGTCAGCACCGCACCGAGGTCTGCGTCCTGGGTCTGCTGGTCGGCCTGTTCGGCGTCGCCCTGCTCGTGCTCGGGATGCAGGCCCACGACCTGTTCCCCGGCGGTCCGGCCCGGTGTGCGGGAGAGGCCGGCACCAGCGAGGACTGCGCGGCCTCCTTCCGCCGGCTCGACGACGGGTACGGGTTCGTCGAGAACCTCCTGGCGGCCTTCTATCTGGTCCCCGTCGTCATCGGTGCGTTCCTCGGTGCGCCGCTGCTCGCGCGCGAACTGGAGGAGGGCACCTGGCAGCTCGCCTGGACGCAGGCCGTGCCGCGGATGCGTTGGCTGGCGGCCAAGCTCGCGGCACTGGCCGGCGTCACGGTCACGCTCACCGTGATGTTCACCGCGGTGCTCACCTGGTTCCGTCAGCCGTTCGACGCGTGGGAAGGGCGGTTCCAGTACGACGCCTTCGACCTGGAGGGACTTGTCCCGGTGGCGTACGCGCTGTTCGCGTTCGCCGTCGCCACCGCCGCGGGGGCGATCCTGCGGCGCAGCCTGCCCGCGTTCGGCGTCGCGTTCGGGGCGTTCCTCGCCACCCGGATGGCGGTGGCGCTGGGGGCCCGTCCCGCGTACGCCACGCCGCTCACCACCATGGAGCCGGTCCCCGTCGGCGGCTCGAAGGACCAGGCGGGACACCGGCCCGTGACCGGCTTCGCCGACTGGATGATCGAACACGGCTACGCGGACGCCACCGGCCGCAGGCTGAGCTCTACCGAGTACTACGAGCTGGAGGACGCGGCCGACCGGGCCGGCGCCAACCTCAACCAGTTCCTGCACGCGCGGGGCATCCAGCAGTTCGGGGTCTACCACCCGGCCGACCGGTTCTGGACCTTCCAGCTCATCGAGGCGGCCCTGTTCATCGCCGTCGCGGCGGCCCTGATCGCTGTGGTGGTGTGGCGGGTACGGCGCCGCATGATCTAGTGCCCGGCCACGAACGTTCCGCATCCGGTCAGGCGGCGACCGGGACCGGCCGCACGTGGTGCTGGCCGGCGCCGAGCTGCTCGCCCGCGCGGAGATCTACCGGGCCGAGGCCGAGGAGACGCTCCGCACGCAGATCCCCCGGGCCGACCGGCAGGCGGCCCGGGTCACACTGTCGGGCCTCGGCGCGGACGTGATCGCGACGGGCGCGGCGATGGAGGCTGAGGAATTCGACGGGACCGGCGCTGGTGGCGAGCTGCTCTACTGAGGCGGTCGCTCAGGAGGCGTTCCAGGTGTCGATGACCTGGTTGCCGTGCTCGAAGCCCAGTGTCGACAGGGTCGCCGTGCCCAGCTTGAGCAGGCCACCGCCGCTGGCCGGCAGGCCGATCCAGCGGGCGCCCGCCACCCGCAGCGAGTGGCCGTGGGCGATCAGCGCCACGTCGCCGGCGTCCAGGAACGTGCGGGCCCGGGCGAGCACCCGGTCCAGGCGTTCGCCGACCTCGGCCGGGGACTCGCCGCCGGGGGCGCCGTCGGTCCACAGCGACCACGCCGGCCTGGTCTCGTGGATCGTGGCGCTGGTGATCCCCTCGTACTCGCCGTAGTTCCATTCGGCGAGATCCTCGGTGGTCTCGGTGACCGCCAGGCCCGCCAGCTCGGCGGTGCGCAGGGCACGCTTGCGCGGGCTGGAGATCACTGCCGCGAAGCGGCGACCGGCCAGACGCTCACCGGCCACGCGGGCCTGCTGCTCCCCCGCTCCGGTCAGATCCAGATCCGTGTACGAGGTGTGCTTGCCCACCGCACTCCACTCGGTCTGCCCGTGCCGGATGAGCACGATCTCCGCCATGACGCCCCCTGTTCGGTTCCGGTAGTTCTACCCCGCCCGCACCGCAACCATCCCGGGTTCCGGTACGCCGGGGTCCGTGCGCAGCACGGATCGGCCACGCACGGACCCGGCATTCGGCGGGAGCGACGGTCCGTACCCCGCACGGACCTACGACATCCAGATCTTGATCGTGCTCTGACCCGGCCTCAGCCGCCGGCCAGCAGCTCCTCGAACGACGTGGTGAGGGCGAAGGGGTCCTGGACCGTCGCCGGATCGCGGCGCTCGACCTCGCGGGCGAGCTCGCCGGCCGCCCGGCCGATCCGGCCGCGCAGCTGGCCCTCGCTCTCGTCGCCGCCCCAGTCCTCGGACGCCGCGAAGACCGCCGTGGGGACCGGGACGGCCCGCAGGTAGACGAACATCGGCCGGACCGCGTGGTCGAGGGCCAGCGAGTGCCGGGCCGAGCCGCCGGTCGCCGCGATCAGCACCGGCTTGTCGGCCACCGCGTCCTGGCCCAGCACGTCGAAGAACGACTTGAACAGGCCGCTGTAGGACGCGTTGAAGATCGGGGTGACGGCGATCATCGCGTCGGCGCTCTCCACCGCGTCCAGGGCCCGCTTCAGCGGCGCCGGCGGGAAGCCGGTGAGCAGGTGGTTCATCAGGTCGTGGGCCAGGTCGCGCAGCTCGATGACCTGGACCGTGAGCCCGACGCCGAGGCCGGCGGCGGCGTCCACCGCCGCCGCGGACAGCCGGTCCGCGAGCAGGCGGGTGGACGACGGCTGGCTCAGTCCCGCCGAGACGACGACGAGATTGCGCTGCTTCATGCCTGCACCTTCTCCCTGTCCTGGGCCTTCGCCGCCTCGACCAGCGAGGGGTGGGTGGGCGCGTCCGGCACGTGGGCCGGCTTGAGCGCCGCGAACTCCTTGCGCAGCACCGGTACGACCTCCTCGCCCAGCAGGTCGAGCTGCTCCAGCACGGTCTTCAGCGGCAGGCCGGCGTGGTCCAGCAGGAACAGCTGGCGCTGGTAGTCGCCGACGTAGTCGCGGAAGCCCAGGGTGCGGTCGATGACCTGCTGGGGACTGCCGACGGTCAGCGGCGTCTCCCGGGTGAAGTCCTCCAGGCTCGGTCCGTGGCCGTAGACCGGGGCGTTGTCGAAGTACGGCCGGAACTCCTTGACCGCGTCCTGGCTGTTCCTGCGCATGAAGACCTGGCCGCCGAGGCCGACGATGGCCTGGTCCTCGGAGCCGTGGCCGTAGTGGGCGTAGCGCTGGCGGTAGAGGCCGACCATCCGCTGGGTGTGCTCCTTGGGCCAGAAGATGTGGTTGGCGAAGAAGCCGTCGCCGTAGAAGGCGGCCTGCTCGGCGATCTCGGGGCTGCGGATCGAGCCGTGCCAGACGAACGGCGGGACGCCGTCGAGCGGGCGCGGGGTCGAGGTGAACGACTGCAGCGGGGTCCGGAACTTGCCCTTCCAGTCGACGGTGTGCTCGCGCCAGAGCCGGTGCAGCAGGGCGTAGTTCTCGATGGCCAGGGGGATGCCGGCGCGGATGTCCTTGCCGAACCACGGGTAGACCGGGCCGGTGTTGCCGCGGCCCATCATCAGGTCGACCCGGCCGTCGGCCAGGTGCTGCAACATCGCGTAGTCCTCGGCGATCTTGACCGGGTCGTTGGTCGTGATCAGCGTCGTGGACGTGGACAGCAGCAACCGCTCGGTCCGCGCGGCGACGTGGCCGAGCAGCGTGGTGGGCGACGACGGCACGAACGGCTCGTTGTGGTGCTCACCCAGAGCGAAGACGTCGAGCCCGACCTCCTCGGCCTTCTGCGCGATGGCGACGATGGCCTTGATCCGCTCGTGCTCGGTCGGCTGCCGCCCGGTCGTGGGGTCCGGCGTGACATCGCCGACGGTGAAGATCCCGAACTGCATGACCGCTCCTGAGCTCCGGGGCGGAACCTGACGTCCCGCACTGCCCCGCACAACGCCTTTGACTCGTCAACTATTTCAGATTCAAAGAACCCGGCGGAAGTGGGGTCTCGATCACACCGTGCGGAACCGCCGGACGCCCGCCCGCACCGTCACCGTGGCCGCAGTTCCGGTCGCCGCATCCCCGTCCGAGCGGTCGACTACCAGCTGGTGGCTTGCGGGCGGGGCGATCGCAGCCGTCCTCAGCGGCCCTGCAGGCGCTTGACGTTGTCGCCGAAGGTCCAGCCCTTCGAGCCGTCCCAGTTGGCCGACCAGGTCATCAGGCCCTTGAGGCTGCCGTTGAAGCTGTTCCAGGATTGCGTCACCAGCGCCGGCGTCATGTAGCCGCCGCCCGCTCCGACCTGTGCCGGCAGGCCGGGGACCTGCTTGTCGTACGGGACCCGGATCGTCGTGCCCTGGATGACCAGGCCATTGTTGAGGCAGGTGGTCTGGGCGACGAAGCCCTGCACCGTGCCGGCGCCGTACGAGTCACCGGCGCAGCCGTACATGCTGCCGTTGTAGTACTGCATGTTCAGCCACCAGAGCCGGCCGTTGTCCGCGTACTTCTTGATGATCGGCAGGTACGAGCCCCAGATCGAGCCGTACGTGACGCTGCCGCCGGTGACGTACGCGGTCTCCGGCGCCATGGTCAGCCCGAAGGTGGCCGGCATCCGCGCCAGCACGCCGTCGATGATGCGGATCAGGTTGGCCTGCGAGGCCGACAGGGTGGTGATGCTGCCGCTGCCGGTCAGGCCGGTCTCGATGTCGATGTCGATGCCGTCGAAGTTGTATCGCTGGAGGATCGGCACGATCGTCGCCACGAAGCGGTCGGCCACCACGCTGGAGCTGAGATCGATGCCGGCCGCCGCGCCGCCGATCGACATCAGCAGGGTCGCACCGGCCGCCTTGGCCGCGCACATCTCGGCCGGGGTGGAGACCTTCACCCCGACGTCCATGCCGTTCTCCCACAGCACCGTGCCGTCGGAGCGGATCACCGGGAACGCCGCGTTGATGACGTTGTAGCCGTGCTGGCCGAGCCGGCTGTCGTTGATCGGAATCCAGCCCAGGCCGGGGTGCACGCCGTTGCTCGCGCCGTCCCAGTTCTCCCAGTAGCCGACGAGCACCTTGCCGGCCGGGCGGGACTTCACCGCGCAGGTGGAGCTGCCGGGCGGCGGAGTGGTCGTGGGCGGCGGAGTGGTGGGCGGCGGGGTCGTCGGGGGCGGGGTCGTGGGAGGCGGGGTGGTCGGCGGCGGGGTGGTGGGGGTGCCGCCGGTGCAGGAGCCGAGGTCACGCCAGAGGGACGGCGTGGCGGCCGGGTTCCAGCCGGCTCCGGCGTGCGCGGTGTGCGTCACCAGGGCCGAGTAGAGCTTGCCGGAGTAGGTCGCCTGGGCGCCGGCGGGGTAGGTGTTGCCCTCCGCCCAGCCGGGCGCGGTGCAGGCCACCGCGGCCGCCGGCACCGGGGCGCCGGTCACCGCCACCATGCCGCTCGGCGCGAGGCCCACCGCCGTGGCCATCGTCATGGCAGCCGCCGCTGCCAGCGCGAAGAGGGTACGACGTCTACTCATGGCCGCTCCTGACGCATCGATGCCCTGCCCGGTCTCCCCATCTTCACGGTGATGAACTTAAATATCAAGGGTTGTTAACAGAAGGCAGCGGCGGGGTGGATCTCCATTGACGACAGCACCGGATTCTGGTTCGCTGCCTGCTCGCGGGAGCAGTTCGCCCGAGTGGGCGACGCCCAATGGGGTGGTACGCCAGAATGTAAGAAACCTGTGCTGCGCGGCGAGTGACGACGGACGTACCTATGTCGTAAGTTGCACCGCAGAACGTGGGGTGTACCGAAGCACTAGAGTGGAGTAAGTCGCCTTTCTGGGGCCAGCTTCCACGACCGCGACCGCTACCATCGCCGGAGGAAGTTCCGTGCCCGACCCGGACCCGCGTTTCGACTCGGCGATCGACATCGCGCCGCCGCCGGTCGATGCCGAGCCTTCGGTCAATGCCGACTTCCCGTGGGATGCGTTCGACTCCACCGCGTACTTCGAGCACAACTACAGCTCGCTGCGCGCCGACGACGAGAAGATCATCGACATCGTCGCCCGCTTCTTCCAGGACAACGAGCTGCGCCGGCTGCGACCTCAGGCGATCGACGTGGGCGCCGGCGCCAATCTCTACCCGGCCCTGATGATGCTGCCCTTCGCCGCCGAGCTGACCTTGTGCGAGCGGGCGTTCTCCAACCGGCAGTGGCTCGAGGCCGAGATCCTCCAGCCGCACCCGTCGTGGTGGCAGTTCTGGTCCCACATGAACGTCGGACGCGAGGCCTACCGCCCGATCAAGAACCCGTTCGATCTGCTCGGCCGGCGCGCCCGGGTGACCAAGGGCAACATCTTCAGCCTCCCGCCGGGCCGCTACGACCTCGGCACGATGTTCTTCGTCGCGGAGTCGATCACCAACCGCGAGAGCGAGTTCGTCCGCGCGACCCGCTCGTTCGTCAACTCCCTGAAACCGAAGGCCCCGTTCGCGGCCGCCTTCATGCGCAACTCCTCCGGCTACCGGGTCGGCAGCAGCAGCTTCCCGGCGTGCTCGGTGGACGAGGACGACGTCCGGGCGGCGCTGGCCCCGGTCGCCGGCGGTGTCACCATCCAGACAGTGGAAAGCAAGAGCCTGCGTGACGGATACTGCGGAATGATGGTGGCCACCGGCTTCAAGAAGGCGTAACCAGACCCACGGACGGGTAGGTGACGGCACACCGATGCAGATCCAGCCACGTCAACAGTTGCTCGACATCTGGCGGGCGATCGCCCGGCTCTCCTATGCGGACGGTGGCTGGCGTTTCGGCGGCCGGGACGGCACGAATTCCATCAGCGACGCCGAGCAGCTACTCTGCCTGATGGCACCGGCCACCGAGATCCCCCTCTTCCGGCTGGACAACCCCGACGCCGCCAACCGCGACGTGCTCGACGCGCTGGACGCGCTCGGTGACGACATCCAGGTGCCGCAGCGGCTGATGGAGGCCCTCACCTCCTACATCAAGCGCTACACCGCGCCCGACGGCACGCCCAGCTTCTCCGGCGGCTCCTACTTCCGCCCGGAGTTCGAGGGCGAGGAGATCAAGATCGAGCAGCGCGAGCTCGACGTGGTGGACTCGTTCTCCATCTCGGTGACGCTGATGCTCGCGATCCTCGGCTTCACCCAGATCTTCCGGCAGATCGTCACCCGGCCCCGGCTGATCGAGCAGGTGATCGAGCTGGAGACGCGGGCCAGCCAGCGCCTCACCGCGGCGATGGTGGGCCTGCTGCGCAGCTTCTCGGTCAACGTCTTCTCGGCCGACGAGCCGTACGGCCGCGAGCTGCTCCGCACGGTCAACCAGGAGCGCCGCCCGACCCTGCAGGTCGTGGAGGAGCTGCGGGAAGCCCTGCGGGAGATCAACGCCCGGCTCCGCGACGACGTCACCATCGGTTCCGGTGCCGCCGAGGGCAGCGAGCTGGACCTGCCGAACAGGCTGTTCGAATGCGGCTGGAGCTGGGGCCTGGTCACCGACGCCCCGCAGATCGAGACCACCTCCGAGGTCGGTGTGCAACGGGCCGGCGTGGCGCAGAACGCCCCGTACCTCTACTTCACCACCGTGGCGCTGGACGCCATCCAGGCGCTGTCCTCGGAACGCACCCGGCTGCTCGGCCTGCTCGACGAGGGCCAGCTCAAGCTGGCCCAGGCGTTGCAGCTGCGCTTCGAGCTGACCCGGTCGTACTGGGCCACGGTCGCCACCTTCGGATCCGCCCGGTGGCCGCTGGAGGACCTGCCCTGGCGCACCACCGACGGGGTCGAGTTCGACTACTTCAGCCTGCTGGTCAGCGGCATGGTGGTGCAGAACATGGTCGCCGTGCGCGCCACCAACGCCGACCTCACCCGGGTGGCGGGCGTCCTGGACGAGCTGGCCAACCGCAGCCGCATCACCCGCCGGTCGTCGGAACGCGAGCCGGCGCTGGACGTGCACCACCCCGGCCTGCGCTTCGTACTGGAAGGCAGCGAGAGCGTAGGCGGACCCCGGCTGGCCTGGACGGTCGCGGACATCTCGCCGCTGCTGCTCAAGCGCACCCTCAATCTGGCGAGCCTGCTGTCGGACGGCACGTCCCGCAGCCGTCTGCTGGACCTGTCCGGGGAGCTGTGGAAGCACCTGCAGGAGCGGCTCATCGCCGACGGTCCCCCGCATGGCCTGTGGGACCAGCCGGCCGGCGCCTTCCCCCAGCTGAACGTGAAGATGACCGAGGCCTCCTGGTACTACACCAAGCGGGTCGTCGACTGCCTGGTCACCGCCGCCCGGGTGATCAACGAGCCGCCGCTGCGCAGCGAGGTGCTGGCCCAGCTGGCGGCCGAGCTGCTCAACGAGGCCGACCACCTGTACGACCGCGAGCGGCTCAACGGATCCACCTACAGTGGACAGTCGCTGCGCGAGGAGCTCAAACAGATCGGCGTGGAGCTGGAACGCGCCAGGACGGTACGCCGCGAGCGTCCCGGGGTCGCGGTCGCGGTGACCCAGGAGGTCCTGCGCCGGCTCGACCACCTGTCCGCTGCCCGCCGGGCCAACATCGGGCGCAGCTGACCATGCTCGTCTTCGCGACCTCCGACAAGGGCGGGACCGGGCGGACGGTCACCAGCAGCAACGTGGCGTACCGGCACGCCCTGCAGGGTGGTGACTGCTGCTACCTCGACTTCGACTTCGGCTCCCCGACCTCCGGCGCGATCTTCGACCTGCCCGGCGCGTTCGCCGGGGTGCCGGAGGAGGGCCTGCACAGCTATCTGGTGGACGGCGTCGCCGCGCCCCGGCGGATCGACATCTGGACCGAGTCGGAACGCGACGTGCTGCGCGGCCGGCCCGCCGGGGCGGGGCGGCTGACGCTGTTCCCCGGCGACCGCGGCCGCGGCGAGTTCCAGGCCCACCCCGGCATCGTGGGCCGCTGCATCGACCTGCTGGTCCGCGCCGACGAGGAGTTCGACCTGGTCATCGTCGACCTCAGCGCGGGACGGTCGTACGCCACCGAGATCGTGCTCGCCGCGACCGCGGCCCTGCCCGGCGTCAAGGCGCGCTGGCTGGTGTTCCACCGCTGGACCCGGCAGCACATCATCGCGGCCAGCGGCCTGGTGCACGGCAACCAGGGCATCCTGGAGTCCGGCGTCCAGCACGGGCACGATCCCGCGGCGCTCAAGGACGCGATCCGGTTCGTCCGGACGGCCGTGGTGGACCTCGCCTCGCCCGATCAGGCCGGCCTGCGCCCCGAGCAGCTGGCCTGGCTGGACGTCTGCAACGGGCGGCTGCAGGAGCTGGCGAGCCGGCACAAGGTCGGGCGGACCACGGTCCTGGGTGAGATCCCGCTCGATCCGGTGCTGCAGTGGCAGGAGCAACTGCTGTCCAACGACGACGTGTGGCTGCACCGCACCGCCAACCAGCGCACCGTCGACGCGTTCGACGAGCTGGCGAAGAAGGTCGTGGACGACTCCGCGTGGATCGGGCTGTGACCGCCTACGACGGCGTCTTCATCGAGCAGAGCGCCACGCCGGTGGTGCGCAAGGTCCCGCTCGCCCATCTGTCCATCGAGCTGGGTCACCTCTACGTGGACGACTTCGCGGCCGGCCCGGCGCGACTGGCGGCCCAGTTCGACGCCGTCCGGCCGTGGGCCGACGCCGCCCGGCGCGCCTGCGCCGACGAGCTGGAGCAGCGGTCGCCCCGGGTGAGCACCTGTTTCCTGATCGACGACTACTTCACCCGGTTCGGTACGCCGCGGGCGGTGATCGGCGACCTGGTCGCGGCGGCGGAGACGGCGGGCGTCAAGATCGACTACGTGGCCCGCGAGTCGGGTTGCGCCACCACCGACGGCGTCGACGTGGCGACGCTCGTACGCCAGCACCTGGTGGCCGAGCCGCCCGAGGGTGACAACGGCAGCCGGCCGCCGACCGCGGTCAGCGGCTGGCTCAGCAACGGCGAACGCGGCGGCGCGGGACCCGCGTCCGCGATGGCGGCTCCCCGCGAGTGGCAGCCGCCTCGGCAGAGCGCGGTGCAGAACCACTCCATCTTCGTCGACGTCGAGCTGTGGAGCGGGCCGGCGGAGCAGCCGTACTGGTCGTGCCCGTTCCTGGCGGCCGTCTGGCAGCTGCAGCGGCTCGGGCTGATCCGTCACCTCGGCGAGCCGGTGGGTGACCCGCGGCGGATGAGCGCGGCCGAGGTGCCGGCCGAGTGGGAGCAGATGCCGGCCGTCGTGCAGCTCAACCCCCGGGCGGCGCCGTTCCGGGCGTACCGCACGTTCTCCGCGCTGGCGTCGCGGTTCCTGCCGGTCGAGCTGGCCGTGCGCACGATTTTGAGCCAGGTCGCGGTGGACGCCGCCGTGGCCCGGGAGGTGCGCGAACGGGCCGCCGGCGAGGGGATCGACCTGCCCGGCGAGGTCGTGGACCGGATCCGCTACGCGTTCGGGTAGGCCGGCGGTTCCCCGCCGGGGCCCCGCGAGACGTCCCACAGCTCGCGGAAGAGCTGCGCGCACTCCTTGACCCGCGACTCGGTCAGCACCAGGCGGGTCTCGGCGATCTGGGCATGCCTGGGGTCGGCGGTCGTGGTCGGGTTCGTCTCGTACGCCAGGGTGTCGTCGAAGACGATCAGGTCGCGGACCTGGACCCGCAGCGGCGGCGGCACCATCGCACGGTCGAGCAGCCGGACGTCGATGTGCATCTCGCGCTGCTCCTCGCAGGCGCGCCGGATCGCCGGGTCGTCGGCCATCGCGGGCGAGTCGAGCACGAAGATGCGCCGGACCCGCTTGCCGTTGCCCGCGGCGCGGCGCTGGGCGTCGAGGTAGCGCTGGCCGATCTCGCTCTGCCACAGGTCGTGGTCGACGGCCGCCATGCTGATCGCGTCGATGCTGACCGTGGCGTTGCGGGTCAGGCCGAGCAGCCAGTCGCGGTCCTCGCCGTAGTAGGTGACCGTGCCGCCCTCGGCGAGCTGCTTGAGGAAGTCCGACGTCTCCTTGATCTTGTTCTGCACGAAGTGGTAGACGATCGGCGGCGAGGACGGCGAGATCTGCGTCGAGTTGCGCACCAGCTGGGTGACCAGGTCGGTCTGCAGCGCGGATGCCTCGATCAGGCCGAACAGCTCGGTGGCCTCGCTGATCTCGGAGAAGGCGGAGCCCACCATCGCCCGCATCTCCGCCATGCCGTCCTTCTCCAGCTTCTCCACCGCCGCGAGCCGGTTCTCGAAGTCGACGAGGAACCGCAGGATCAGCGCGATGCCACCGATCAGGATGGAGAGCGTGATCTGCACGTGCTGCGGCTGGTTCAGGGCGTTGGTGATCAGGAACGTCGCCCCGCCCAGGCCGACGGTGAGCAGCGCCTTGCGGGTGACGCTCGAATGCTCGGACGACTGCCCGACCAGGGCCGTCACCGCGGGCCCGCCGCGGCCAGCGCCGTGACCGCGCCGACCGAGAGCTGGTCGCGGATGCGGTGCACGAGGGTGTCCCACTGGCGGCTGAAGCCCGGCCGCCGGTCCAGAGCCGCCCAGACGGCGGCCGAGAGCTCCTCGCCGCGGGCGGCGGGCATCCACAGGTGCAGCAGGTAGTCGATGGCCGGCAGCAGGCGTTCCAGGGCGGCGCGGCGTTCGATGACACCGAGGGCACTCTTGCCGACGATCTCCAGCAGCGTGCTGAGCAGCCAGTCGTGCAGGGCGACGTCCTCGGCCAGCGCGGCCAGCTCCTGGACCGGCGGCGGCTGGTCGTCCGGCACCGACAGCTCCAGCATCCGCAGATCGTCGGACCGGACCGAGTAGCGGATCCGGGGCCCGGTCGCCGGGCCGACGCGGGCGGTCCAGCGCAGCCGGGTCCGCGGCGCCCGTAACCGCACGGTGCCGTCGCGCGGGGCCGAGCGCTGCACCCGGTCGGCGACCCGGCCGGCCATCGCGCCCAGGTCGAGGGCGTCACCCGGGCGATCGGGACCGGCGAGCGCGGCGGCCACCTCGTCCCAGCGGGTACGGCCGAGTGTCTCGATGACCCCGGGACGGGTCAGGTAGTGCGACCACGGCTGCCGGGCGCTGCCGCCGCCGCGCAGCAGCGTGGCCACCGCGGAACCCTGCACGACATGGCCGCCGGTGATGGCGGCCCGTTGCAGGGCGGTGCCGACACCGCGCACCCGGCGGGTGTCCGCGGCCGAACCGAGTCCACAGTCGACGCCGACGGGTATCTCCGGTGAACGCACGTACGCGATCGGGCGGCGCGACACCAGCACCGGCTCCCCAACCACCAGGTCCACCAGACGGCGGGCCTGCTCGACGGTCGCCGGATCGGCGGCGCGGAGCAGTCCGGTGTGCACCTCGCCAGCGATCAGCATCGGCTCCCCCATGCACGGCGTGCGATGCACCGGGGAGACATGGGACGGCGCGCAAGGGTCAGCGGTGACCGATGACTCCCCAGCGGCGCGGCCCCGTGCCACGCGTGTCGCCAGCCTGTCGATTGCACCGCATCCGATCGCGGAATGCAACACGCACAGTATCCGGAGTCGAACAGCCAGTGGAGTTCGCTAGCACCTCGCGGGCGGACCGGACAACCTTCACACGCCATTGTCCGCAACCGCCGTATATTTACGTCCCTCTCCGGGAGAACCGCCGGCACCCGGTTAGCGTCGGGCGATGACCTCTGCCCGACCCGATGTCCTGACCATCGGCGCCGGTGTATCGGGCCTGACCACGGCCGTCCGGCTCGCCGAGGCGGGAATACGCGTCCACGTACGCGCCCTGCGCCGGCCGGAGCAGACCACCTCCGCCGCGGCCGGCGCGATCTGGGATCCCATCTACGCCAACCATCCGCTGGTGCTGAGCTGGAGCACCCGCAGCTACGACGTCTTCCGCGCCATGGTCCGCGCCGGCCGGCCGGAGGTGCGGCTGGTGCCCGGGGTGGAGGCCTCACGCCGGCGGATCCCGTCCCCGGCCTGGGCGCACGACCTGCCCGGCTTCCGCGAGTGTGCGGCCGCCGAGCTGCCGGACGGCTTCGCCAGCGGCTGGCGCTACACCGCGCCGATCATCGACATGCCGCCCTACCTGGCCTATCTGGAGCGACGCTTGGTGGCGGCGGGCGGCACGCTCGAGCTCGGGCACGTGTCCTCCCTCGACGGGGATCTCGCGCCGGTGGTGGTCAACTGCAGCGGGGTCGGGGCTCGCGAGTTGGTGCCCGACCCCGAGGTGGAACCGATCCGCGGCCAGCTCGTGGCGGTCCGCAATCCCGGGGTGGACGAGTTCTTCGCCGAGCACACCGAGGAACTGGAGGAGATGACCTACCTGCTCCCCCAGGGTGACGTGCTGCTGCTGGGCGGCAACGCCGACAAAGGACAGAGCGATCCCGAGCCGGACGCGGAGGTCGCGGCCGGGATCATCGCCCGGTGCGCCGGGATCGTGCCCGCCATCGCCGCCGCGCCGGTGCTCGGGCACCGTACCGGCATCCGGCCGCAGCGACCGGAGATCCGGCTGGAGCACGTGAACCTCGGCGGGCGGCACGTAGTGCACAACTACGGCCACAGCGGCGCCGGGGTGAGCCTGTCGTGGGGCTGCGCGGACAGTGTGCTGGAGATCGTCCGGGAGCTGCTCTAGGACCAGCGGATCTGTGCGGGCAGGCCGACGAAGGCCGCATACGGCTGGAGGGCCTCCTCGGCCCGGGCGCGCTCGGCCGGGCCGAGGTCGGTGAGCGGCTGGATGTCCACGGTCACCGCCTTCTTGCCGAGCGTACGGGTCCAGGTGCCGGCCACCCGGCCGCCGCGGACCAGGGTGGAGCGGAAGACGCCGTTGCCGCCCGGGACCACCGCGGCGAACTGCTCGTCGGTCATCATCAGCGAGCGGTCCTTGTAGCCCAGGACGTACTCGTCGAAGCCGGGCAGCGCCGCCCAGTCGCCGGCCACCTCGGCCGGGGTGGTCTCCAGCAGGGCGGGGTCGACGACCATCTCGGTGCCGGCGACCCGGACCGTAGTGAGCCGGTCGCCGGCCGCCGCGATGCCCGCCTTGGCGTCGGTCATGGTCAGGCCGGTCCAGCGGGCGAAGTCGGCCCTGGTCGCCGGGCCGTGGCTGCGGAAGTAGCGCAGCGCCATGATGCCCAGCGCCTCGGTGCGCTCGGGCCGGTGCGGCTCGGGGGCCCACTCGTCGAGCAGCACGAACGTCTGCTCCTTGCCGAGGTGCGGGGCGATGCAGGTGACGGCTTTCTGGCTCGCGTACCAGAGGATGTGGTAGCCCATCTGCGGCCCCAGCTCGATGCCCGCGTCGGCGAGGGCCGCCAGGCACTCGGCGCGGGTCAGCCGTCTGCCCTGCAGGGCGGTGGCCAGGACCTCGACGGCCTTCTCGGCCGTCGCCTCGGACAGGCCGATGGTCTCGCGGCGCTTGGCCGCCCCGGCCAGTACGCGGGTGCCCATCAGCTCCAGCATCCAGCGGGCGTCGGCCGGCGGGACCAGGTGCACGGTGCCGCGCATCGGCCAGGTGCGGATCGCCTCCCGGCGCTCCAGGGCCGCGGTGACATCGCCGACGGTCCGGCCGGGCAGGCGCACGCCGAGCGACCACAGGCCGCTCGCCACGTCCTGCGCCTGCATCGCACCGAACCACTCGACCACCCCGGCGACGTCCTGGACCGGGTGCGGCGGCGTGAGCAGCAAACTGCGCATGCGCAGGGCCAGCGCCTGCGTCGTCGTCAGATCCACAGACGCAGCTTAGGGCGCCCCTCCGACAGAAGGGCGCCCTGAGCGGTCAGCGTCCGCGCTGGCTGCGGTACCGGGCGATGAGCGTGTCGGTCGACGAGTCGTTGTCGGCGCCCGGGGCCTCGGCCGCGGTCAGCAGCGGCGCGAGCTGGTTGGCCATGACCTTGCCGAGCTCCACGCCCCACTGGTCGAACGAGTTGATCTGCCAGATGGTGCCCTGGGTGAACGTGATGTGCTCGTAGAGCGCGATGAGCTGGCCCAGCACCGACGGGGTCAGCTTCTCGGCCAGGATGGTGGTGGTCGGGTGGTTGCCCGGCATCACCTTGTGCGCGACGATCTCCGCCGCCACGCCCTCGGCCTCGATCTGCTCGGCGGTGCGGCCGAACGCCAGCGCGCTGGTCTGGGCGAAGAAGTTCGACATGAACAGGTCGTGCATCTCGCCGGTGTCGTGGTTGGGCACGGCGAAGCCGATGAAGTCGGCCGGGATCAGCTTGGTGCCCTGGTGGATCAGCTGGTAGAAGGCGTGCTGGCCGTTCGTGCCGGGCTCACCCCAGAAGACCTCGCCGGTCTGGAAGTCCACGGCGGAGCCGTCCAGCCGGACGTGCTTGCCGTTGCTCTCCATGGTCAGCTGCTGCAGGTACGCCGGGAAGCGGTGCAGGTACTGCGAGTACGGCAGCACCGCGTGCGACTGGGCCCCCAGGAACGTGTCGTACCAGACGTTCAGCAGCCCGAGCAGGGCCGGCACGTTGCGCTCCAGCGGCGCGGTGCGGAAGTGCTCGTCGACGGCGTGGTAGCCGGCCAGCAGCTCGGCGAAGCGCTCCTTGCCGATGGCCAGCATCACCGACAGGCCGACCGCCGAGGGCAGCGAGTAGCGCCCGCCCACCCAGTCCCAGAAGCCGAACATGTTCTCGGTGTCGATGCCGAAGTCGGCCACCCGCTGGGCGTTGGTGCTGACCGCCACGAAGTGCTCGGCCACCGCGCCCTGGTCGCCGCCCAGGCCGGCCAGCAGCCAGTTGCGCGCCTCGGTGGCGTTGGTCAGCGTCTCCTGCGTGCCGAACGTCTTGGACACGACCACGAACAGGGTGGTCGCCGGGTCCAGGTCGTGGGTCTTGGCGTACAGGTCGGTCGGGTCGATGTTGGAGATGAAGCGGCACTCCAGGCCCGCGTCCGCGTACGCCTTCAGGGCCTCGTAGGCCATGACCGGCCCGAGGTCGGACCCGCCGATGCCGATGTTGACGATCGTCTTGATCCGCTGGCCGGTGGCGCCGGTCCACTCGCCGGAACGGACCCGGTCGGTGAAGGCGCCCATCCGGTCCAGCACCTCGTGCACGTCGTGGACGACGTCCTGGCCGTCGACGACCAGGGTGGCGTCCCGGGGCAGCCGCAGCGCGGTGTGCAGCACGGCGCGGTCCTCGGTGACGTTGATGTGCTCGCCGGCGAACATGGCCGCGGTGCGCTCGCGCAGCCCGGCCCGCTCGGCCAGGGCGACCAGCGCGGCCAGGACCTCGTCGGTGACCAGGTTCTTGCTGTAGTCCACGTAGAGGTCCGCCACCTGGGCGGTGAGCCGTTCGCCGCGCCGGGGATCACTGTCGAACAGTTCGCGCAGGTGCACACCCGAGAACTTCTCGGCGTGCCCCTGCACTGCCTGCCATTCGGCGCTGCCGGAAACGTGTTCGCTCATTGCCTTTGACTCCCGCCTGGACCAGAACTATCGCGTTCATCGTGGCACGGATCGAAGCGGCTCGCCGCGAACTGGATCCGTTCAGAACGCGTACGGTCCGAATCGGCCCCAGGCGACGAAGGCCGCCAGCAGCATCAGCACGATGCTGGGCGGCATGCCCTTGTAGTCGTTCATCCGGGCGTGGGTGATGGCCGCGCCGATCATGACCAGCACCAGGCCGAGCGCGGCGAGCGGCACGAGGATCGGCGCGATGTCCAGCACGGCGGGCAGGATCAGCCCGATCGCGGCGAGCGCCTCGACGGCGCCGATGGCCTTGACCGCGCCGGGCGAGAAGAGGTCGACCCAGGCCATACCGGCCTTCTTGAGGTCCTCCGTGGGCCGCAGCATCTTCATGAGGCCGGAGGCGAGGAAGGCGGCAGCCAGCAGACCGGCGACGATCCACAGCGCGATGTTCATCGGAGAGCCCTTCGAGAGTTGAACGTTCTAGTGGACCGTAGGCCCTGCGACTTGAACGGTCAACCGAAAGTGACGTGAACGTTCAGGTACGATCGCCGGGTGGGCGACGAGGTGAACTGGCTCGACGAGCAGCAGCTGCAGGCCTGGAAGAGATTCGCCGCGCTGCTGGTGGTCCTGCCGGCCACGCTCGACGGCGAGATGCAGCGCCGGGCCGGCATCACCCAGTTCGAGTACGGCGTCATGGCCGGGCTGTCCGAGGCCCCCGGGCGCAGCATGCGGATCAGCGCCCTGGCGGACTTCGCCCAGGGCTCGCTGTCGCGGCTGTCGCACCTGATCAAGCGGCTGGAGCGGCGCGGCTGGGTGCGCCGCGAGCTGGACCCGGCCGACGGCCGCTACACCAACGCGATCCTCACCGACGAGGGCTATGCCAAGATCGTCGAGATCGCGCCGGCGCACGTGGCCGACGTGCGCCGGCTGGTCGTCGACACCCTCACCCCGGCCCAGCTGCGCCAGCTGGGCGAGATCAGCGAGCGGGTGCTGCGCGGCATCGCTCCGGGTCACTGCTGAAGACCGCAACGGTACGGCGAACGGGGCTGACAACCGCACCACCGGCGCAACCGGTCCGGCGGCTCCCGGCGGCGCGCTGACGGGCGCGCCGCCGGCCGGCGATCGGAGGGGTCAGGCGGTCGCCGCGGCTGCGGCTCGGCCGGCGGTGCGGCCGGAGAACAGGCAACCGCCCAGGAAGGTTCCTTCCAGGGAGTTGTAGCCGTGCATGCCGCCGCCGCCGAAGCCCGCCACCTCGCCGGCCGCGTACACGCCGGGCAGGGGTGCACCGTCCGCCTGCAGGACCCGGGCGGAGAGGTCGGTGTGCAGGCCGCCGAGGGTCTTGCGGGTCAGGATGTTGAGCCGGACGGCGATCAGCGGGCCCGCCGCCGGGTCCAGCAGCCGGTGCGGCGTGGCCACCCGGATCAGCCGGTCGCCGCGGTAGCGCCGGGCCCCGTGGATGGCCGTGACCTGCGCGTCCTTGCTGAACGGGTTGGTCAGCTCGCGGTCGCGGGACTCGATCGTGCGGCGTACCGCCGCCAGCTCCAGAGCCGGGCCGTCGCTCTCCGCGGCCAGCTTGTTCATGCCCGCGACCAGTTCGTCCAGCGTCGGCGCCACGACGAAGTCGGCGCCGTGCTTCTTGAACGCCTCCACCGGCGGGGTCGCCCCGGCCCGGGCCCGGCCCAGCACCTGCCGGATGCTCTTGTCCGTCAGGTCGGGGTTCTGCTCCGAGCCCGACAGCGCGAACTCCTTCTCGATGATCTTCTGGGTCAGCACGAACCAGCTGTAGTCGTAGCCGGTGGCCATCAGGTGCTTGAGGGTGCCCAGGGTGTCGAAGCCGGGGAAGAGCGGCGCGGGCAGCCGGCGGCCGGTCGCGTCCAGCCACAGCGACGACGGGCCGGGCAGGATGCGGATGCCGTGCTGCGGCCAGATCGGGTCCCAGTTGCGCAGGCCCTCGACGTAGTGCCACATCCGGTCGGGATTGACGATGCGCCCGCCCGCCGCCTCGGTGATGCCCAGCATCCGGCCGTCCACATGCGCCGGGACGCCCGCGACCATCCGCTCGGGCGGGGCGCCGAGCCGGGCCGGCCAGGCCTTGCGGACCAGGTCGTGGTCGCCGCCGATGCCGCCCGAGGTGACGATCACCGCCTGCGCCGCGTACGCGAAATCGCCGGTCTCCTCCCGCGAGCTGGACCCGCCCCGCCGCACCCCGCTGGCCGCCAGCGTGCGCCCCTGCACCCCGGTGACCACCCCACCGGTCTTGACCAGGCCGTCCACCCGGTGCCGGAAGCCGAAGCGCACCAGGCCCCGCTCGGCCGCCGCGCGCACCCGGCGCTCGAACGGCTCGACCAGGCCCGGCCCGGTCCCCCAGGTGATGTGGAAGCGCGGCACCGAGTTGCCGTGCCCCTCGGCGCTGCCGCCACCACGCTCGGCCCAGCCGACCACCGGAAACAGCCGGTGACCCATGGCGCGCAGCCAGGCCCGCTTCTCGCCGGCGGCGAAGTCGACGTAAGCCCGGGCCCACTGCCGCGGCCAGTGGTCCTCCTCGCGGTCGAACGCCGCGCTGCCCAGCCAGTCCTGCCAGGCCAGGTCGACGGAGTCGCGCACGCCCATCCGCCGCTGCTCCGGCGAGTCCACCAGGAACAGGCCCCCGAACGACCAGAACGCCTGGCCGCCCAGGCTCTGCTCGGGCTCCTGGTCGAGCAGCAGCACCCGGCGCCCCGCGTCGGCGAGCTCCGCCGTCGCCGCCAACCCGGCCAGTCCGGCCCCGACCACGATCACATCTGCGTCCATGCCCTCACGCTAGGCACCGCCATGCCAAGATGGTGGTCCACCGAGGCGGATTTCCGCCCATGCTTTATCACCGGGGTGACAAATCGTGCCGGACACCTTCGCCGACATCGAGCCGCGCGTCGCGGAGTTGCCGGCCGGGGTCGGTGAGCGGTTGCGGGCCGAGCGGGCCGCGTTGCGCGACCGGGTGCTGGGCACGATGCGGGCGGCGATGAGCGGGCAGGGCCGGTCGCTGACCGGCGGCCAGGGGCGCGGGCTCACGCTGGGGGTCGAGACGGCGGTGGACGCGTTCGCCGGGGCGGTGGCCGAGCCGGCCCGGGAGCTCGCGGGCCCCCGGGAGGTGTTCGTCGGGCTGGGCCGCACCGAGTTCCGCGAGGGCCACGACGTCGACGCGCTGCGCTCAATCCTCACCCTGGGCGGGCGCGCCATCTGGGCGTTCCTGGTGGAGCTGGAGCTGCCCCCGGCCGTGCTGTACGTGCTGGCCTCGGCCCTGTTCGGCTTCATCGACGCGCTGGCCGGGGCCGCGGCCGAGGGTTACCTCGACGAGCAGCGCCAACACGCCCGCGACTGGGACACCACCCGGCGGCGGCTGATCACGCTGCTCGTACAGCCGGACCCGCCCGGCGGCGCGGCGATCGCGGCCGCCGCCGACGCGGCCCGCTGGCGGGTGCCCGCCTCGGTGGCGGTGGTCAGCGTGGAGGGCACCGACGGCGAGCAGCTGGCCCGGCGGGCCGGCAGCGGCACGATCGCCACGGTCATCGCCGACGCCACCCGGCTGATCCTGCCGGAGCCGGCGACACCCGGCCGGCTCGCGCATCTGACGGCCGCGCTCGCGGGGCAGCGGGCGGCGCTGGGACCGGCGGTGCCGCTGGGTGCGGCCCGGCTGTCGTACCGGTTGTCGCGGCGGGCCCTGCAACTGCAGCAGCAGGGGGTGTTGCCGGCGGACGGGCTGCTGCCCTGCGACGAGCATCTGGTCACGCTGGTCACCGCGTGGGAGCCGGGGCTCGGTGACCGGCTCGGGCAGCGGTGGCTGGCGCCGCTGCAGCCGCTGGCCACGGCGGAGCGCGAGGTGCTGGCGGCCACTCTGCTGGCGTGGCTGCGGGCTCAGGGGCAGGTGCTCGCCGCGGCGGCCGCGTTACCGGCGCACCCGCAGACGGTGCGGTACAGGATGCGCAAGATCCGGCGGCTGTTCGGCGAATTGCTGGACGATCCGGACGCGCGGCTGGCGTTGCAGCTCGCCCTGCACCGGGAACGCCTGGACGCTCGCGTATGGAGTGTGGAGTCCCGGGGGTAGCCCGCGCGGGGCCGCACCGATTGACTGATCACATGTACGCACTGAGGGTGGCGGCAATCCTGGCGGCGACCATGACGACCGGGCTGATGGCGGGCGTCTACGGCCTGTACCAGCACACCTTCATGCCGGGGCTGGGCAGTACCGACGACCGCACGTTCGTCGGCGCGTTCCAGGCCGTGGACCGGGCGATCATCAATCCCTGGTTCATGACCGGCTTCGCCGGGGCGGTGCTGGGCACGGGCGTGGCCCTCGGGCTCAACACCGATCGGCGCCTGTTGCCGTGGCTGCTCGCGGCGCTCGTCCTCAACGTCCTGGTGGCGGTCATCACCGTGGTGGTCCACGTACCGCTCAACGACGCGCTCAAGGCGGCGGGCGACCCGGACCGGATCACCGACCTGGCCGCGGTCCGGGCCCGCTTCGACACGGCCCGCTGGACGACCTGGAACCTGATCCGCGTGCTGGCCACCACGGCCGCGTTCGGTTGCCTCTGCTGGGCCCTGGTGGGCCGGGGCCAGATCCGGTGACCGCGGCCGGGCTCAGCCCTTGGTGCCGCGGGCCAGCAGGTGGATCGACGCGCCGGCCAGGGCCGTCTCGGCGGCCCGGGCGAGCTCCAGCGCGTGGGCGTTCAGGGCCGGATCACGGCGGGCCCAGGCACCGGCCGGCCCCTCGACCCCGACGACCTCCACGTCGTGCAGCCGGGCGGTCGTGAGCTCGGCCGCCAGTTCCCCGGGGTCGTGCAGGTACGCCACCTCGTCCCAGCTGTCGCCGCCCTCGACGTGCCCGTGCCGCAGCGTCGCCATGGTGTGCCGGTGGCGCGCCGGGTCACCCAGCTCCTCGGCCGCCGCACGGACGAGGATCCGCCCCCAGCGGGACAGTCCCGCGGCGACCACGACGCCGCCGGGCCGCAGGACCCGCGACGCCTCCGCGAGGGCCCGGGCGCGGTCGTCCGCCTCGATCAGGTGGTACAGCGGGCCCAGCATCAGGACGGCGTCGGCCGTCGCGTCACCCGCGGGCAGCCGCCGGGCGTCACCGGCGTACGCCGGCACGCCACGCTCCCGCGCCTGGGCCACGTGTTTGGGAACAGGGTCGTAGAGGGTGACGTCGTACCCGCGGTCGAGCAGATGGCGGGCCTGCCGGCCCGGGCCGCCGCCGACGTCGAGCACCGTGGCCGGCGCCGCCGGTAGCCAGCGCTCCAGCAGCTCGCCGGTCCGGACCCATTCGACCAGGTTGCGGTCGAGGCTCAGCCGGATGTCCTCGTCCCCGGCGGTGTAGTGCCCGACCAGTTCATCCATGCCGTCGATGGTCGGCCGACCACCGGCCGCGGGCAACACCGTTCCCCGGGCTCAGGCCGGGACGGCCAGCGCCCGCACCGAGCCCTCGGCGAGCACCCGGCCCGCCTCCGCCGCGGGCAGCGGGCGGGACAGGAAGAAGCCCTGGGCCAGGTCGCACCCGAGCTCGCGGAGGATCTGCAGCTGGCCGGCGTCCTCGATGCCCTCCGCGACGGTGCTCATGCCGAGGCTGCGGCCCAGCTGCACGATCGTGCGGACCAGCGCCTCGTCCTCGTGGTCCCCGCCGAGGCGGTCCACGAAGGACCGGTCGATCTTGAGGACGTCCATCGGGAAGCGGCCCAGGTACGCCAGCGAGGAGTACCCCGTACCGAAATCGTCCATGGCCAGGGTGACGCCCAGCGCCTTGAGCCGCTGCAGCTGGGTGAGGTTCTCGTCGGTGTCGGTGAGCAGCACGCTCTCGGTCATCTCCAGGCACAGCTGGTCCACCGGCATGCCGGTGGCGGCCAGCACCTCGGCGACCATCGCGGACAGGTCGCCGTGCTCGAACTGGCGCACCGACACGTTGACGGCCATCTTGAGCCGCCGGGTGCTGCCCGCGCCCCAGGCCACCGCCTGCCGGCACGCTTCGGTGAGCACCCAGCGGCCGAGCGGCACGATCAGCCCGGTCGCCTCGGCGATCCCGATGAAGTCCAGCGGGGACACCATGCCCCGGGTCGGGTGGTGCCAGCGGACCAGCGCCTCGAAGCCGACGATCTCGCCGGTCCGCAGGTCGACGGTGGGCTGGTAGTGCAGGGCCAGTTCGTCGCGTTCCAGGGCGAGGCGCAGGTCGGCCTCGAGCTCGAGCCGCTGGACCAGGCCGGCCAGCATCTGCGGGTCGTACGCGGCCAGCGCGCCCCCGCCCGCCTTCTTGGCCCGGTACATCGCCAGGTCGGCGTTGCGTACCAGCTGGTCGATGTCTCCGGCGTCGGCGCCGCAGGCCAGGCCGATGCTGGCGGACACCCGCAGCTCCCGTTCCCCGGCGCGGACCGGCACCTCCAGCACGGCCGCGATCCGGGCCGCCACGGCCTCGGCGTCGGCGCACGCGGTGCCCGACGCGATGACGATGCCGAACTCGTCACCGCCGAAGCGCGCCACGGTGTCGCCCTCGCGGACGGTGGTGCGCAGCCGGGCGGCGATCTCGACGAGCAGGGCGTCGCCGGCGGCGTGCCCGAGACTGTCGTTGATCTCCTTGAAGCCGTCCAGGTCGAGCAGCAGGACCGCGACACCGTCGGCGCCGGGGTCCCGGGCCAGGGCCTCCAGAGCCCGCTCGCGGAACAGCGCCCGGCTGGCCAGCCCGGTCAGCGCGTCGTGGTACGCCTCGTGCACCAGCTGCTCCTGCAGCTCGGTGGCGTCGTGGATGTCGCGGGTGTTGAGCACGTAACCGCGGACCGAGGGGTCGTGCACCAGGTTGGTGATCGTCATCTCGGCGAGCCGGATCCGGCCGTCGGCGTGCCGCAAGGGGACCTCGACCACCACGACGCCCAGCGGGCGGTCGCGGACCGACTCCAGGGCGGCGGCGAGGCCGGGTGCGGCGCGGCGCCCGGCCACGTCGAGCAGCCGCAGGCCGAGCAGCACCCGGGCCGGATAGCCGAAGACCCGCTCGACCGACTCGCTCTGGAACCGGATGGTGGAGTCGGCGTCGATGACCGCGACCGATTCGGAGCTCTGCATCACGAGCGCGCGGAAGCGCAGCTCGCTGGCCTGCAGTTCGGCGGAGCGCCGGGCGACCCGGGCCTCCAGGTGCCGGGTCAGGTGCCGGTTCTCCAGCAGCGTCAGCAGCTGGCGGGCGATGATCAGCACGATGAGCAGGGTGCGGCAGCCGGCGAAGAACGGGTCCGCCTCCCCGGAGACGGCGTAGTACACGACGCTGCAGGCCAGGGCGCTGAGCACGGCCGCGTACGGCAGCAGCACCGCGAACGGCTGCCGGTCCGCCGGCTCCGCGTCCGGATCATGCTGGTCCGGGCCGGTGCCGGGACGCAGGGCAGCCAGCAGGATCAGCGCGAAGCCGGCGAACCAGCCGGTGTCGAGCAGGCCGCCGGAGCGGTAGTCGTCGTGCAGGAAGACGTAGAGGTACACGCTGTCGGTGACGCCCAGGGTCGCCGTCGCCGCCACGATGAGCAGCAGCGTTCCGGTGTCCCGGCCGCCGCGGCGCAGCAGGGCCAGCACGTAGAGAGCCACGGTGACGAGCACGACGTCGCCGATGGGATAGCCGAGCAGCACCGCGCGGCCGAGCCGGCTGCCCGGGTCGGCGGCGAGCAGCGGCTCCAGCACCACGATCCAGCTCACCAGCACCAGCGAGACGGCGATCATCAGCCCGTCGACGATGCTACGGATCCGGTGCGCCACCGGCTGCCGGCCCACCGGTACGGCCAGCAGGCCCGCGGCGACCAGCGGGACCATCGCGAGGTAACCGAGGTCCGGCAGCCCGGGGAACGGCACTGCCCGGCCCTGGACCACCTCGGTGAAGGTCCAGCAGACCTCGCCGGAGCAGTACGCGAGCGTGCCCAGGCCGATCCCGGTCCAGGCCACACCCATCCGGCCGCGGCGGCGCGAGGCGCGGACCAGGCAGGCCACGCCGGCCGCCAGGGTCATCAGGACGGTGCCGATGTCGGAGACGGCCCGGGTGACGGCCTCGCCGCCGAGTCCGGTCGCCAGCCAGGCGGCGAACACGGCGACGCTGAGGCCGGTCATGACGGTGGCGGGAGCCCGGTGCCTGACGATCATCAGACTCCTCCCCCCGCCCGCGGCCACCCCCTGGCGAGGTGACATCGCCGTCGAGATCGGGCGGGTGGGCGGCCACCTGAGAAGTTCGGTGCCGCGGACTCCGCGCCCCTGACGGTGGGCGGCGTCGGTGATCACAGCCGGGCGCGGCCGTGATGTCTCAAGTCCGGGTCCCGCCGAACGATGGACAGGCTGCGACTCCCGTCCGGGAGCGACAGGCTGGAGGCAGGGCGATGGTTCCGCGTACGGGCAGACGGACGGCCCCGCGGGTGCCGATGGCACTGCTGCGGGACCGCGGCATGCAGGCGCTGCTGGCCGTCGCTCTGCTCGGCGTCGCCTGGTACGCCTGGCCCCTGGCCGGGCTGCCCGTCCTGATCGCCGGTTACTGGCCGATCCAGGTGGCCCTGGACGTCGTGCTGGCCGCCGGCTCGTGGCGGGTCTGGCGGCACCCCGCCGCGTCGGCCACCACGCGCCGGTTCTGGCGGGCGATGACGATCGCCGCGGCCCTGTTCACCGTCGGCGACCTCGTGCAGGCCGTGCAGTCGGCGCGCGACCTGACGGTGTCCGGACTGGTCAGCGGCAACGTGCACCTGGTGTTCATCGTCGCCGGGGTCTCGGTGCCGCTGTGGGCGATGCTGACCCACCCGATCCGGGCCACCGGCCGCCAGCGCCTGGTCTTCTGGCTGGACGCGGCCACCGTGATGACCGCCGCCGCCGGTTTCATCTGGTCGTTCATGCTCAGCGCGGTGGTCGGCGCCGCCCTGAGCCTGGTGCTGCTCAACGGCGTGCTCGCGGCCCTCATGCTGATCCTGTTCTTCGGCATCACCAAGCTGATCCTCGGCGGCGAGGCCCCGTTCCGTCCGGTCGCGGCCGGCATCGCCCTGGTCGGCGTGGCGCTGACCGCGCTCGGCGTCGGCGTCGACGGGCTCGCCGCGAGCGCGAACCCGGCGGTGTTCATGCTGTCGAGCTTCGTCCCCTGCGTGATCATGGCGGCCTGCCCGCGGGCCCAGGCGGTGGAGATGGGGCTCGCCGCCACCGCCCCGCAGCGCTCGCGGCGGCGGCCGTTCAGCCTGCTGCCGTACGCGGCGGCGCTGGCCACCTATGCCGCCGGACTGCTCAGCCTGGCCCAGGACGGGCTGTCGGTCCGCAGCTGGGGGCTGGTCCTGGGCTCGCTGCTGGTCACGCTGGTGGTGCTGGGCCGGCAGATCACCTCGTTCGTCGACAACGCGGTGCTGCTGCGCCGGCTCGGCGAGCAGGAGAGCCGGTTCCGTTCGCTGATCGAGCACTCCTCCGACCTGACGGTCATCACCGACCGGCAGGGCCGGATGACGTTCACCAGCCCGGCCGTGACGCGGATGCTGGGGTACGCGCCCGAGGAACTGCTCGGCTCGGGGCTGCGCGACCTGCTGCATCCCGAGGACGTGCCGGCGGCCGCGGCGGGCGGTTCCTGGCAGGGCCGGGTACGGCACAAGGACGGCTCCTGGCGCTGGCTCGACGTGGTGGCCACCGACCGCCACGACGACCCGAGCGTGCGCGGGCTCATCTCCAACGCCCGCGACATCACCGACGCCCGTGCCTTCCAGGAGCAGCTGCACTTCGAGGCCACCCACGACGCGCTGACCGGCCTGGCCAACCGCACCCTGTTCCACCGCCGGATCGCCGACGCGGCCGGGGTCGCCGACGCCGGGGCGCTCACCGGGGTGCTGGCCGTCGACCTCGACGACTTCAAAATCATCAACGACACGCTCGGGCACCACGTGGGCGACCGGGTGCTGGTCACCACGGCCGAACGGCTGCACGGTTGCGTGCGCGCCGGCAGCGACACGGTGGCCCGCCTGGGTGGCGACGAGTTCGCCGTGATCCTGACCGGCACGACGCCGGCCGAGGCCGCGGCCACCGCGCGCCGGATCGTCGCCACGCTCACCGAGCCGGTCACCGTCGAGGGGCACGTGCTGGTCGTGCGGGCCAGCGTCGGTGTCGCCACCGGCCCCGGCGGTCGGGCCCGCACGCTGCTGCGCGCGGCCGACGCGGCGATGTACGAGGCGAAGCGCAGCGGCAAGGGCACGATGGCCGTCGCCGGGAGCTGAACACGGCACGAGCCGCCCGGCAGGCCCGCCGGGCGGCTCGTGAGCACAGTGGACGACGCTCAGCGCAGCTTCACGTCGAAGATCTTGTCCGCGGCCAGCGTACGGAACGCGCTCAGGGCCGTCTTGGTGCTGTCGATGCTGATGTCCCGGTCGCCCTGGTCGTCGCGCTTGGTGTCGAAGTAGACGATCGCCTTGATACCCGGGCGCTTCTTGAGCTCGGGCAGCACACTGCGGAAACCGGCGGCCTTGTCGGTGACCTTGCCGACGCGGTGGTAGACGCCCCACTCGGCAACCATGATCGGCTTGCTCGCGTGCTTGGTGGTGGCCCAGTCGTACCAGCCGAGGCCACCGTTGGCGGGCTTGCGGTCGAGCAGGTCACCGAACATGCCGAAGTGGTAGTAGCCCTTCTCGGCGCTCACGTACGAGTCCAGGCCCATCCAGTCGACGACGTCGTCACCCGGGTAGAGGTCCTTCCACCACGACTGGGCCATCCACTTCTCGTTGCCCATGTATGCCATGACGTTGATCGCGTTGGTGACGCCCTTGGCCCGCAGGCGCAGGATCGTGTGGCGGTACATGGCGGCGAAGTCCTTGGCCTCCCAGCCCGAGCCGGCCTTGGCCACGACGTCGTTCTCCGGCTCGTGGTTGAGCACGAGGAAGAACTTCTCCGGGAAGCTGGTCTTGATCCGGGCGGCGAACCGGTCGATACGGGCGTCCTGCTCACCCTTGGCGACCTTGGCCCAGCTCGAGCCGTACGCGATCTTCCAGTTCAGCAGCAGCACGCGCGGCTTGGCGGCGTCGCGGGCCATGGCCATCTCGGACTTGGTCGGGAACGGCTCGTCACCCTTGTGGTACGCGTGGAAGATGCTCGCGGTGCGGCCGCTGAGCTTCTCCCAGTCCTTGAGCGCCTGGTCGCGCGGCGCGTCGGTGAAGCCACCGGCGGCGGCACCCCACAGCACGCCGCAGCTCGGCACGAGCTTGGCACCGGTGACGCAGTCACCCTTGGGCGGGTCGACCGGGGCGGGCTGCGTGGGGGTGGTCTGGGTGGGGGCGGGCTGGGTCGGCTCCGGCTGGGTGGGGGCGCTCTGGGTGGGGACGGGCTGGCTGGGGGCGGGCTGGGCCGGGGCGGGGGTCGTGGGCTCGGCGGCCGGCGGCGGCATGTCCTCGTCCTCGATCGGCGTGGCCGGCGGCACGGCGGGGGCCGACTGCCCGCCCGCGGTGGTCACCGTCAGCACCGGGCCGCCCCACTTACCCTCGGCGGAGCGCAGCCGGGTGACCGCGTTGGACGCCGACGACCGGACGGCGAAGGAGTAGGTGCCCGGGCCGGTGACCGCGGCGCCGAGGTCGAAGGACAGCTCCTCCGCGCCGGCGGCCGGGGTGACGGACGCGACGACCGCACCGAGCGCGGGGGCGTTGCCGGACGTGAGCGTCTGCTCGGTCCACGCGTTACCGGCGACCCGGCTCACCGAGACCTTGCCGGTGACGTCGCCGACGGTGATCAGCCGCAGCCGGGCCCCGGTGACCTGGGTACCGGCCGGGACCAGGAACTTCAGGAAGGCGATCTTGGCGTCGCCGTCGAGGCGGCCGATCGACAGCTTGTCCTCGGCGCCGAAGGTGGCGTCCTTGCGGCCGCTGGACACGTACGTGTCGTCACCGGCGGTGAGCTTCAGCTCCGGAGCGGCGGCGGCCGCCGCGGGCGCCGTGGCGACCAGCGCGGTGCCGGCACCGGCCACCAGAGCGGCCAGGGCGGTCACGGACTTCTGCAGCTTCTTGCGACGCAATTCGGATCTCCCCCGCATGTGTCCGACCGCGTCTCGGCCGGGCATGCAGCAAAGATTCCGGGGCGTTCGGTGCGCGCACCGTGCCCGTGCGGGTGCCGGCCGGTTGCGAACGAGCCGAACGGCGGGACTTGAGGATTCCGCGGACCGGCCCCCGCGCAATCCGCCCCGGGCCGACCTATGCTCCGGCAGGTGATCATCGTCCGTTCGGACCGGGCCGGCGCCAGCCCCGCCGGCCGCGGCCCACGAGCCTGAGGAGCGCCGGTGTCCGTCGTTGATCTCGCCCTGCAAGCCGCCCCCGTCATCGACGGGCACAACGACCTGCCGATGGCGCTGCGTGAGCGCGCCGGCTACCGCGTCGACGGCCTGGCCGCGGGCCGGCCCGAGTTCCACACCGACATCGCCCGGCTGCGCGCCGGCGGGGTCGGCGGCCAGTTCTGGTCCGTGTACGTGCCCTCGGATCTCAGTGAACCCGAGGCGGTGGCGGCGACCATGGAGCAGATCGACGCGGTGTACCGGCTCGTTGCCGCGTACCCGCGGGACCTGGCCATCGCGTACTCGGCCGCCGACGTGGAGGCGGCTCAGCGCGGGGGCCGGATCGCCTCACTGATCGGCATCGAGGGCGGGCACAGCCTGGCCACCTCGCTCGGCGTGCTGCGGGCCTTCGCGCGCCTCGGGGTGCGCTACGTGACGCTGACCCACAACCACAACACGTCGTGGGCGGACTCGGCCGCAGACGTTCCGGGGGTCGGCGGGCTGGACGACGACGGCCGGGCCATCGTGGCGGAGATGCAGCGCATCGGCGTCCTGGTGGACCTCTCCCACGTCGCCGCCACCACCATGCACGCGGCGCTGGAGGTGGCCACCGCCCCGGTGATCTTCAGCCACTCGTCGGCCCGGGCCGTCACCGGCCACCGGCGCAACGTCGCCGACGATGTCCTGGTCAAGCTGCGGGACAACGGCGGCGTGTGCATGGTCGCGTTCGTACCGGTCTTCGTCTCGGAGCAGGTCGCGGCCTGGAGCGCCGCGGCCGACGCGGAGTGGGAACGGCTCGGGCTGCCGGCCGGGAAGGCTCCCTGGCCCAGCGCTCCCCGGCCCGGCGCTCCCCGATCGGGCCCCGAGGCCGGGCCGGTCCCGACGGCCGGTGGCGGATCGTTCGGCACAGCCCTGCCCGGTGGTGACGTTCCGCCGCCGAAGCCGTTCCGGGCCTGGCTGGCCGCCCATCCCCGGCCGGAGGCGACGATCGCGCAGGTGGCCGACCACGTGGAGCACGTGCGGGCGGTGGCCGGGGTGGATCACGTGGGGCTGGGCGGGGACTACGACGGATGCGACCGGCTGCCGGTCGGGCTCGAGGACGTGACGGGGTACCCGCGGCTGCTGGCCGAGCTGGCCGGGCGGGGCTGGAGCCAGGGGGACCTGGAGAAGCTGACCGGGCGCAACGTGCTGCGGGTCCTGCGGGACACCGAGGCGGCGGCCGAGGAGCCGTTGTGGCCGCTCTCCCCCGCCCGGTAGCAGAGCAGCGCCTCGGCCGAAGGGTGGAGCCGGCCGGAGTGGATCTCCGGCCGGCGCCGGATACCCGTGGCTGACGCCGCCCGCGACGCTCCCTGGGTGCCGCGCACCGCGGCGCGGACACGGGGAGAACGATCATGGCAGCGAGTGTTCGGATCATGCGGCCCAGCCGCCGCGCCGTGCTGCGCGGCGGGCTGCTGGCCCTCGCCGGCGCCGGGGCGGGCGCGCTGGGCGCGAGCGGGTTACCGCGCTGGTGCGGCTGGGACCGGCCCCCGCTCGGTGGCGGCTACGCGGCGGCCGCGGACACCCCGGCCGCGGCCCGGCACGCTGACGTGACCGTGCGGTACTACGCCGAGACCAGCGAACCGCTGGTGGCGTTCACCTTCGACGACGGCCCGGGGCCGCGGTGGACGCCGATGGTGCTGGACACGCTGGAGGCGGCCGGGGTGCCCGCCACGTTCTTCATGGTCGGGCGGCACCTGCGCGAGCACGCCGGGCTGGTCCGGGGGCGGCTGGGCGCGCACGAGGTCGGCAACCACTCCTGGTCGCACGACGACCTGGCCACCCTCGACCTGGCCGGGGTCACCGACGAGCTGACCCGGACCCACGAGGTGATCCACGAGGTCACCGGCCGGGCGCCGGGCCTGATGCGGCCGCCGTACGGGCACCTGGGCGGCTCGACGCTGCTGGCGGCCGACTCGCTGGGCTACGACATCGTGCTGTGGTCGCAGCAGATGCGCGAACGGGCCTTCGCCGCCGACCCGGACGCCCAGGTCCGCGCGATCGTCGACGCGGTCCGCCCGGGCGACATCGTGCTGGCCCACGACGTCGGCGCGGACCGGCGGCTGGTGGCCCTGCGCCGGCTCGGGGCCATGATCGACGGGCTGCGCGAGCGGGGCTTCCGCTTCGCGACGGTCTCCCAGCTCGTCGCGGCGGCGGCCGTCGCCCCGCGGCCGATCGCGGCGGATCCCGTCCGGGCCGTCAGTCGCGGCCCTGCCAGGTCGTGACGCAGGCTTCGTTGTCCTCGCAGTCGGCCAGGATCCAGAAGGACGGCGCCCGGGTCTCGGACAGCAGAGTGCCGCCCGCGCCGAGGGCGGCCCGGATCCGCTGCGGCGCCTCGTCGTGCGGCACCGAGACGTCCAGGTGCAGCCGGTTGCGCTGGGCTCGCGGGCCGCTCAGCTGCTGGAACCAGATCGCCGGGCCCTGGGCGAGCGGGTCCACGATCGGGTCGCCCGGGCCGCCGCCGCCCGGCTCGTCGGCGTAACCGAGCACGGCTTTCCAGAACGGCCGGATCTCCGCGATGTCCAGCGCGTCGATGGCGATCTCCAGGGCCTGCACCGACCGCCGGCCGTCGGCGTCCGGCTCCAGCGGCAGGCCCATCTCCGCCGCGGCGGTGGCTATCGTGCGGGCGTGGGTGAGTTCCCGCCCGGTCAGCCCGGCCGGGTCGGGCGGATGCAGGACCAGTTCCAGCCGGCCGGGACGCAGATCGAGGCGCAGGCACCCGTCAGCGGCGGTGCCGCAGGCCCGGATCAGCTCGGTGGCGACCTCGGCGACCTGCCACAGCGGGCCGAGCCGGATCGAGGCGCGCAGGGTGCCCAGGACGTACCGCCAGCCCAGGTCGCCGACCGCCGCCGTGATGTGGCCCGCGCTGAGCACGACGTCGTCGTCGCTCGTCTCCCTGGTCATCCCGGCATGCTCTCATCCCGGCCGGTCGCCCCGGGGCCGGACCCGGGCCGCGGTCAGCCCGGCTCGCACCAGCCGGCATCGGTCCGGACCGGGTCCGGTCCGGGCCGGCAGCCGGCCGGACCGCGGTCAGACCAGGCCGGCGTCGTGCACGAGCAGGGCGATCTGGACCCGGTTGTTCAGGTTGAGCTTGACCAGCAGGCGGGAGACGTGCGCCTTCACCGTCGCGACGCTCATGAACAGTTCGGTGGCGATCTCGGCGTTGGCGCGGCCCCGGCCGAGCAGCAGGGCGACCTCGCGTTCGCGCTCGCTCAACTGTTCGAGGGCGGTCAGGGCCTGCTGCCGTCCGCCGTTGACCTCCGGCGCCGCCACGTGGGCGATCAGCCGGCGGGTCACCGCCGGTGACAGCATCGCCTCGCCGTGCGCCACCCGGCGTACCGCGTGCAGGATCTCCACCGGCGGGGTGTCCTTGAGCAGGAAGCCGCTGGCGCCGGCCCGCAGGGCCCGCAGCACGAACTCGTCGGCGTCGAAGGTGGTCAGCACGATGACCTCCGGGGCGCTCGGGCGCCGGCGCAGCGACTCGGTCGCGGCCAGGCCGTCGACCCGGGGCATGCGGATGTCCATCAGCACGACGTCGGGGCGGTGGGTGGCCACCGCCGCCGGGACCTCGCTGCCGTCGGCGGCCTCGCCCACGACGGTGATGTCGTCGGCCCCGGACAGGATCATCGTCAGCCCGGCCCGGACCAGGGCGTCGTCGTCGACGATCAGCACGCGCAGCGGTGCGGTCACTGCGCCACTCCCGGCTGGCCCCACGGCAGCCACGCGGTCAGGCTGAACTCGCCGTCGGCGCCGCGCCCGGAGGTGAGCCGGCCGCCGGCCAGGGTGGCCCGCTCGGCCAGCCCGACCAGGCCGGTCCCGGTGCCCGGGATCGTCACGGCCGGCCGCGCGCCGACCGGCGCCGGGTTGCGGATGTCGATGGTCAGGCCGGTGCCGGGCGTGCCGGCCACACAGACCCGTACGGTCGTGCCGGGCGCGTGCTTGCGGGCGTTGGTGAGACCCTCCTGCACGATCCGGTACGCCGCCCGCCCGGTCCCGGCCGGCACCGTGGCCGCGTCGTCGACCTGCAGTTCGAGGCGTACCCGGACACCGGCCGCCCGGGACTCGTCGGCGAGCGCGGGCAGCTCTCCCAGAGTGGGCTGGGGGCGTTCGGGGGTGTCGTCGGAGGCCGGCTCGCGCAGCACGCCGATGACCTCGCGCAGGTCCTGCAGAGCCTGGTGGGCGCTGGCCCGGATCACCCCGGCGGCCCCCGCGACCTCGGCCGGAGCGGCGCTCGGGTGGATCTCCAGCGCGCCGGCGTGCAGGCTCAGCAGCGAGATCCGGTGGGCGAGCACGTCGTGCATCTCCCGGGCGATGCGGGTGCGTTCCATCGCGCGGGCCTGGCTGACCCGCAGCTGCTGCTCGGACTCGGCCCGCTCGGCGCGGTCCCGCAACGACATCACCAGCTGCCGGCGGGAACGGACGACCATCCCCCACAGCAGCGTGATGGCCAGGAACACCGTGCTCCAGGCGAGCGACTCGGCGAAGCTGACGCCCTCCTCCGGGCGCAGCTGGGCGAAGACCGCGTTTCCCGCCAGCGAAGCGACGGCGATCACCGCTGTCACCCCGAACCGGCGGTGCACCGCCAGCGTGAAGATGATGATCATGCCGGCGATGGCGCCCGCGATGGAGAAGGTCCCGCTCACCGTCGCGAGCACGGCGAGCTGCACCGGGAACCGGCGGCGCCACCACAGCGCAGTGGTGAGGGCCGCGCCGGCGAGAAGATCCGCCCAGGCCAGCCAGACCGGGGTGTCGGTCCACTGCGGCACGATGTCGGGCTCCGGCTGGAGCAGATCGAGGCCCGCCACCAGGGTCCAGGCCAGGGCGACGAGGAAACAGAGCGAATCCACGACCCAGTCGCGGGTCGAGCGGCGCGCGCCCGGGCGCTCGGCGGTCTCCCACAATTCGGCCGGCTGCAGCCACCGGTACTCCGGCGTCCTGCGGCCGGCCGGTGACACCGTCAGCTCCCCCACGGCCGTCATGCTACGGGTGGGCGGGCACCGGCCGATACCGACCAAAGTCGAACCCTGCCGGGCTCAGGTCGCCTCGCGGGGTTTCTCCTCCGAGGGCTCGTCGCGCAGGTACATGTACCAGTACGAGGTGGCGACGAACACCACGGCGCCGACCAGGTTGCCCAGGAACGCCAGCAGCCAGTTGCGCAGGGTGTCGTCCCAGCCGAGGCCCGGCACCCCGGCGAAGATCGCGGCCGGCAGGAAGAACATGTTGGCCACCACGTGGTCGAAACCCATCGCCACGAACGCCATGATCGGGAAGAAGATCGCCAGGATCTTGCCCGAGACGTTGTCGGCGGCCAGCGAGACCCAGACCGCGAGGCAGACCAGCCAGTTGCACCCGACCGCGCGCAGGAAGATCTGCCAGTTGCTCTCGTGCAGGCCCTTGGCCTCGGCGATCCCGGCGAGCCGTTCGTAGGTCATCGCGCCGGAGGTGCCCGCGTCACTGCCGAGCTGGCCGATGACGCCGGTCTGCACGGCCAGGAAGTACGCGACGAACACGGCGCCGATGACGTTGCCGATCAGCACCAGGGTGAGGTTGCGCGCGATGTCGCCCCAGGTGAGCCGGCCCTGCATGGCGCTGATCGGGATCAGCAGCATGTTGCCGGTGAGCAGGTGGGAGCCGGCGATCAGCACCAGGACCAGGCCGAGGGTGAACGCCGCGCCGGTGAACAGGGTGGGCAGGCTCCCCCAGATCTCCGGGTCCAGCCCGGACGACACGGCGATGGCGACCAGCCCGCCGAAGGCGATGTACGCGCCGGCCAGGAACGACCCGATCAGCGTCTTGTCCCACCGCAGATCGGCCTTCTTCACGCCGGCCGCCACCGCGGTGTGGGCGATGTCCGACGGTTCCTTGATCGCCATCGTGCGCTCCCGCCTGCCCTGTGTCCAACGCGCATACCCATCGATGGCCGGGCTACTCCTGCGGGATGTACCGACCAAAGTCGTAGCCGGGACTAGACCAAGGTTCGCGGGCACCGACCGGAGACCGACGCGGCCGGGTGGCCCGCGGCGGCACGCTGAGAGCCATGATCACGGTCGAACATCTGAGCAAGCGGTACGGGAGCCACCCGGCCGTCGACGACGTGTCGTTCACCTGCGAACCCGGCACGGTGACCGGCTTCCTCGGCCCGAACGGCGCGGGCAAGTCCACCACGATGCGGATGATCTGCGGGCTGACGCCGCCCACCGCGGGCACCGCCACCATCGACGGGCAGCCGTACCGGCGCCTGGGCAATCCCGGGCGGCGGATCGGGGTGCTGCTGGACGCGTCCGCCCAGCACGCCGGGCGCACCGGGCGGGAGGTGCTGACGCTGGCCGCGCTGACCATGGGCGTCGACAAGCGGAGGGTCGACGAGAGCCTGGAGCGGGTCGGCCTGAACAGCACGGCCGCCAAGCGGCGGGTGAAGGCGTACTCGCTGGGCATGCGGCAGCGGCTCGGGCTCGCGTACGCGATGCTCGGCGATCCCGGCATCCTGATCCTCGACGAGCCGGCCAACGGCCTCGACCCCGAGGGCATCTACTGGATGCGCGGGCTGCTGCGGAACTTCGCCGACGCGGGCGGCACCGTGCTGCTCTCCTCGCACCTGCTGCGCGAGGTGGAGGCGGTCGCAGACAAGCTGGTCGTCATCGGCGCCGGGCGGATCGTGGCCCAGGGCGACAAGGCCGAGCTGCTGGCCGCGTCCGGCACGGTCGTGCGGGCGCTGGACATGGCAGCACTGGAGACGGTGCTGCGGCGCATCGGGCATGCCGGCACGGCGGCGACCGACGGGGGCGTCGTCGTGCAGGCCGATGCGGAGACCATCGGGCGGGCGGCGGCCGACGCCGGGCTCGTCCTGCTGGAGTTGCGCCCGGCCGGCAGCGGCGGGCTCGAGCAGATGTTCCTGACCCTGACCGCCGGTGACTCGGTGAAGGAGGCCGTCCGATGACCGCCGTGCAGACAGCGCCGACCTCGGCGCCCGGTGATGCTGCTGGTTCCGCCGGACGCCGTACCGGCATCCCGATGGCCCGGCTCACGCTGGTCGAGCTGCGCAAATTGGCCGACACCCGGTCGGGCCTGTGGTTGTTGATCGTGATCGGGCTGGCCGCGGCCGGCGCGGTCGCGCTCGTGATCTTCGCCGCCCCGGCCGACGAGCAGGTCTTCGACGGCATGCTGGCCTTCGGCCTGGTCCCGGCGGCCGTGCTGCTGCCGGTGCTGGGCATCCTGTCGATGACCAGCGAGTGGTCACAGCGCACGGCGCTGACCACCTTCACGCTGACCCCGGCGCGGGGCCGGGTGCTGGTGGCGAAGCTGATCGCCGCGGTGCTGATCGCGATCGCGGTCACCGCTGCGACGGCCGCGCTGGCGGCCGTGGGCAACCTGATCGCCGCCGGTACGGGCGGCGACGGCAGCTGGCACATCGAGGCCGCCCTGGCCGGTCAGCTGGTGGTCATGCAGGTGGTGTACGTGCTGATGGGCTCGGCGTTCGGCGCCCTGCTGATGAACTCGCCACTGGCCATCGTGCTGTACTTCGCCATCCCGACGCTCTGGTCGGTGCTCGGTGAGATGGTCAAGTGGCTCAACTCGGCGGCCGGCTGGCTCGACCTCAACGTGACCTCGCTGCCGCTGAGCGAGCCGGGGATGACCGGCGACCAGTGGGCCCGCTTCGGGGTCTCGGCCCTGGTCTGGGTGGCGTTGCCGCTGGTGGCGGGCACTGTCCGGATGCTGCGCCGCGAGGTGTCCTGAGGTATGCCTCGCCGGTCCGGGCGGCTAGGGTCGGTCCATGCCGATCGGTCCCCAGCCGCCCGGCCGGCGGGGCACCGTCGGCGAGCCGTACAGCCCGTTGAACCTGCGGCTGGTGCTGGCCGCGTTCGGATTCGTGGTGTGCACGGTGCTGGCGGTCGTGCTGTGGAGCCGGGGCTGGACGGTGCCGGGCTGGCTGCTGGCCGTCTGGGCCCTGGTCGCCCTGGTCGACCTGGTGGTGGTGCAGCTGCGGCGGCGGGCGCGGCGCCGGGCCGACGGCGGCCGCAAGCATTCCCTCTTCGAGTAGCCCGCGTCTTGCCCCTTTTCGCCCGGTACGCCAGGTAGCGTCGCCTTCTGTGCGCGCCTCACCGGCGCGGCGCCGAAGGGAGTTCCATGGCCCGCCTCCGTTTCGCCGCGGTCGCCCTGCTGATCCTGCCGCTGCTGCCGATGGCCTCGTCCGCCTCGGCGGCGCCGCCGGCACCATCCGCCCCGGTGGTACCACCGGCCTCCGACGTGCGGGAACTCACCCGCAAGCACCTCGACGTCTCCGGGCTGCCGATGCGCGGCGTGACCGGGCGCAAGGCCGCCGTCGCCGCCGGGCCCACGCCGCCGGTGGGCACGGTCCGCGAATGGCTGGCCCTGGACGACGTCAAGGGCAGCCTCTACCGCAAGGACTACACGCTGCGGGCGGTCGGTGCGCACATCGAGGTGTGGGTGGCCAAGGACGTCGCCTTCCCGGCCGGGGACTGCCGGCCCGCCTCCTCCACCGTGGTGACGGACCAGCAGCTGGGCGCCCTGGTCCGGGAGTTCGAGGAGACGATCTACCCGAAGGAGACGGCGGCGTTCAGCGTCCCCCGCGAGCGCGACGGCACCAAGGCGATGCTCAGCGGCGGGGACTACACCGGCGCCGGGGACAGGACCGTCACGCTCGTCGACAACGTGCGCGACGACAACTACTACGAGTTCCCCGACGTGCCGACCTACATCGCCGGGTTCTTCTCCTCCCAGATCAACGAGCTGGTCGACCGCAACGTCATGACGATCGACGCGTACGACTGGCAGCACCGCTCCGGAGCCGCGCCACCGGACGAGGCCACCGGCGACCTGTGCACCAGCCGCCCGGCCCGGCCCCGGATGTACGAGGGCACGTTCGCCCACGAGTGGCAGCACCTGCTGCAGTCGTACACCGATCCGTTCGAGGACGTCTGGGTCAACGAGGGCCTGTCCGACTACGCGCAGACCCTGGTCGGGTACGCCGACGGCAACGCCACCGTGTACCACCCCGGCCACGACAGCCACCTGGCCTGCTTCCAGGGCTTCGGGCTGGTCCGCACCCGCTACAACACCAATCCGCGCGACTGCGGCGGCGCGCAGAACTCGCTGAACCTCTGGAACGAGGGCGCGCCCGCCGAGGTGCTGGCCGACTACGGCATCGCGTACCAGTTCATGCTCTACCTGCGCGACCGCTTCGGTCCCGAGGTGCTGGAACGGCTGCACCGCGACCGCGAGCACCAGGGCCTGGCCGGGGTGGCCGCGGCGCTGGGGCCCCGCGTCAAGCTCTCCGCGGTGCTGCACGACTTCCAGACGATGAACCTGGTCGACAAGATCGTCGGCGACACCGCCGACGGGGTGATGGCCGGGGTGCCGAAACACAAGGTGACCTCGCCGAGCGTGCGCGCGACCGTCAACCTGGCCAACCCGGCGTCCTTCGACTACCCGGGCGCCGCACCGAACGGGGCCGACTACGTCCGGCTGCGCGCCGCCTCCGGCAAGTTCCTGCGCGGGGCGGACCTGACCTCGGTGACGTTCAAGGGCACCCGGACACTCCCGCCGAAGCCGTTGCAGTGGACGGTGCAGGACGGCGCGCTGTTCTCCGGCAACGCCAGCAGCCTGGACGTGGCCGCCGTCATCCCGGTCACGGTGCCGGCCGCCGACCCGACGCTGCGGCTGCGCGCCAAGTACACGACCGAACTGGGTTACGACTACGGCTACGTGACGGTGTCGACCGACGGCGGGAAGACGTACACGGCGATCGCCGGGGACCACACGGTCGACGCGCCGTCCGGGCCGGCGCTGAGCGGCAAGTCCGGCGTCTTCGAGCCGCAGATCTACGACCTGAAGGCGTACGCCGGCAAACGCGTGCTGCTCGGTTTCCGCTACGTCAGTGACGCCTCGGTCAACGAGGGCGGCTGGCTGATCGACGACGTGACCGTGGGCGCGGTCACGGTCAGCGACGGCAGCACGCTGACCGGCTGGCGCTCACCCACCCAAATCGTGCCGGCCGCCGTGCACGGCTGGCACGTGAAGCTGGTCGGGCTGGACGAGAAGGGCCGGCGGGCCCGGCAGGTCAGCGTGGCCGGGTACGCCGCGCTGCGCGACTACCCCAAGGTGGTCGCGATCGTGGCCTTCGACGAGCCGACCGAGCAGGTCACCCAGTACGCGCGCTACGCCCTGACGGTCAACGGGGTCCTTCAGCCGGGCGGTGGCAGCACCCCGTAGATCAGGGCCGTCGAGCCCGAGCCGGCCTTGTTGATCTGCCCGCCGCACAGCACGTACGCGCCGGTGGCGGGCAGGGCGGCCAGGTTGGCGAGGATCTCCAGGCTGATCCGGTGCCGCTGGTAGACCAGCAGGGAGACGGCGTACGTGGTGTCGGCGCCGGGGTCGGGGCTGAAGGTGTCGGTGCCCGTACCGCCCCGGTGCCCCAGCCGGCCGGTGTCGACCAGCCACTGCACCGCCTCGAGGCTGAAGCCGGGCTGGTGCATGACCCCGTCGGCGTCGAAGTTGGAGAAGGCGTCGGTGCCCCAGCGCGTCTCCCAGCCGGTCCAGAGGATCACGATGGACTCCGGCGGGATCCGGCCGTGCCGGCGCTCCCAGGCCCTCAGGTCCTTGACCGACAGGGCGAAGTCGGCGTCGCGGGCGCACTGCCGCCGCACGTCGATCTTGACGGCGGGCCGGAAGAGGTCGGCCATGTCGAGGTCGTCGGCCAGGGCGGCGCCGGCGTTGAAGTGCCCGGGGGCGCCCCAGTGCGTGCCGGTGTGCTCCCCCTCGCGGACGAACTGCAGGTAGAAGCCGTCCTGCTCGATGGTGGCGATGGTCTCCAGCTCGAAGGCCGGGTCGCCGGGATAGACATTGGTGGTTGCCGGATCGTTGACGTGGGACAGGCTGATCAGGTCGAGCGCGAGCCCGCGCCCACCGTCCGCCCGGGCCGGCCCGCCCATCAGAGCACCCGCCAATCCGGCTCCCGCCGCAACCGTCATCGCCCGTCGTCGCATGAGCACCCCGTCCTGGTCATCCTGCCCGAACAAGGCGCGCGGGTTCTTGCTATCGCGCCGCCACGGCCGGTGTCAACGCAGGTGCGCTGGGCAATCAGAGAGCCATGAGAAGCTGGCGGGTCGCGACGGCGGACGAGGTACGCACACGGGTACGCAGGGCGGTGGGTGAGCCCGCCGGGAGGCCGCCGGTCCTCGCCGTGGACGGGCGGGGCTCCGCCGGGAAGTCCACTTTCGCGCGGCGGCTGGCGGAGATGTGGGACGGTGCCGCCGTGGTGCACACCGACGACATCGCGTGGCGGCACTCGGTGCTGGACTGGACCACACTGCTCGGCGAGGGCGTGCTGGCTCCGGTCCGGGCCGGCGAGGCGGTCTCGTACCGGCCGCCGCAGTGGGACGTGGCCGGCCGGCCCGGGGCGGTCGAGGTGCCCGCGGGCTGCACGCTGCTGATCGTGGAAGGCGTCGGCGCGGGCCGCCGGGAGCTGGCCCCGCTGCTGGACGCCGTGGTCTGGGTCGAGGCCGAACAGCACGACGTCGACCGGCGCAACGCCGAGCGGGTCGCGGCGGGCGAGATGACCCCGGAGGACTTCGCCGCCTGGATGGCGGAGGAGAACCCCTTCGTGGAGGCCGAGCGCACCTGGGAACGGGCCGCGTTCGTCATCGCGGGATGGCCCGCCGTGCCGCACGATCCCAGCGCCGAATTCGTCATCTGCTGCTGAGACCGGCCATTCGGTCAGGCGACGCGAACTGTTCGGTTATCGGGGTCGGCGATATCCGCAAACTTACGATCATGGCAACGTCAAACGACCGGGGGTTGCCATGGAATCGACGGGCGCGAAGCAGCGGAACGACCGGAGCGCGGAATGGTCCGTGCCGCGGCAGGAACGGCGGGCCGGTAACGCGGGAAAGTGGCTGTCCGGCGCCGGTGCGGCGCCGGACGCGCGGCCGGGAGCCACCTCGTCGATCAATCGAGCACCAGGCCAGCGCGGCCCCGAACGCGGCCGCCCGGCGCTGCCGGCGATCATCGCAGCGGTCGAGGAAATGCGCGAGGACCGGCCGCGGATCGACGTGGGCGGGCTTTATCAGCAATTCCGCTGCCGGGGAGGCCGATGGGCCCTGGTCACCCGCGAGGATGTGCGGGTGGCCCTGGCCGGAATCGAATGTACGGCGCGCCGGAAATTCGCCGCACCGCGGGCGGAAGGGGCATCACCGCGGCGAACGGCACGCACTCCGCACGGCGCCTGGCCGCAATTCCGGGAAGCGGTCACGGAACTGCGCGACAGTGGCGCCGACCTGCCGGGGATCGTCCGGTGGCTCCGGGCGGCCGACTGGCAGGTGAGTCAGGACGACGTGGCCGGGGCGCTGCGGCGGATCAAGGCGGCGAACGCTCCCCGGCACTTCCTGCCGGGACAGTCGCTGCCCGCGCCCCGGCCGACCGGACCGGGAATCTGCCCGTCCTGCGAGGCGCCGGTCACCGAACTGGGGCTGTGCCGCTGCTCCTGAGGCTCATCACTGGGCCAGGGCGAGAGCCAGGCGGCCGGTACGGGTCTTCTTGGCCGCGTACATCGCCGTGTCGGCCCGGGCGATGAGCGCGTCCGGTGCGCAGGTGGCGGAGTCTCCCCAGGCCACGCCGATGCTGGCCTGGGGCAGCAGGTGCTCACCGGCCACCTCCAGGCCGCCCCCGGCCAGCGCGGACAGCAGCGACTCACCGATCCGGCAGGCCCGACCGGCGCTCGCCACGTCGGCGCAGATCACCACGAACTCGTCGCCGCCGAACCGCCCGACCACGTCACCGTCGCGGACCGCGCCGCGCAGCCGGTTCGCCACGTGGGTCAGCAGCTGGTCGCCGGCCGCGTGCCCGTACCGGTCGTTGACCTGCTTGAAGTCGTTGAGGTCAATGAAGATCACGGCGGTGCCGCGGGTCCGGCCGGGCCCGGCCAGCGCCGCGCCGAGGGCGCTCAGCGTGGCGGCCCGGTTATGGCAGCCGGTGAGGGCGTCGAAGCTCGCCCGCTGCTTGAGCTCGTCGCGCAGCTGGACGTCCTCGGTCACGTCGGTGAGGCAGATGATGGCCCCGGTGACCACGCCGCTCTCGGCGGTCAACGACCGCAGGTTGGCCCGCACCCGGCGCAGACCGCGCCCGTCGTGGTGGCCGTACTCGACGTCGATGTCGGCCCCGGTGTCCAGCACCGCGGCTATCGCGGCGTCGACGTCCGGCCGGTCCCCGGGCAGGATCGGGTTCAGGTGGTCGTCGCCGAGCACATCGCCGCGGGCCGCGCCGATGGCCCGGGCGGCCCGCTCGTTCTGGTAGACGATGCGCCGGGCGGCGTCGATCTGCACGACGCCCATCGGGATGGTCTCGGTGAGCCGGCGCATCAGCTTCTCGCCCGCCCGCAGCGCCTCCTGCGCGGCCATCTCGTCGGAGATGTCGAGCATCTCCGCGACCACCCGCGGCTGGGCGGGGTCGGCCAGCAGGTTGATGTTGGTGATCTCGAACCAGATCGGGTGCCCGTCGCGGTGCACGTGCCGCAGCCGGACCCGGCGCGCCTCGCCCTGCGGGCTGCCCAGCATGTCCATCCAGCTCGCGATGGCGCGCTGATGATCGTCGGGGTGCACGAGGTCCAGGGCGCGGGTGCCGGTCAGCTCGTCGGCCGTCCAGCCGAGGACCAGCGCGATCTCCGGGTCGGCCGAGGTGATCAATGCGACCTGGTCCTTGTGCACGGTCACCAGGCGGGGCCGGATCGGCTCGTGTTCCAGCGACTGACCCTCCGGGTGACTGGCCAGTCCGGTGAGGAAGATGAGGAAGACGCCGTGGCGGTGCGTCAGGTCGAGCAGGTGCAGCCGGACCACCTCGGCCGGCGCGGCGACCGGGTGGACCAGGCAGCTCGCGACCCCCTGGCCGAGCGCGCGCTGCCAGGCGTCGACCGCGATCATCTGGTCTTCGGGCACGACCAGGGCCAGCGCCGACTGGGCACCCACGATCGGGCGCAGGCCGCCGACGTCCAGGCCGGCGGGCAGCGGCACGCACAGGCCCATCGGGGAGACGGCGCCGACGAAGGCGTCCGGTTGGTGCCTGAGCAGGCCGGCGAAGACCTCGTCGCGGGATGCCGGATCCATCTTCACATCGTCGGGCATGTGTCCCGCATCGGCAGGCCCGGCCCCGGATCAAGGAAATCGCGAACTCGTGACATTGACACTGTCATATGACAGTGTCATGGTGGTGGGCGTGTGGACGATGGACGAGTTGGTGGAGCGGGTACGCCAGGCGCTGGCGGCCGAGTACCCCGGTGCGCCCAACGGCCGGGTGCGCGACGTGCCCGACCGGCGGGCCATCCGGTGGTACACGACCACCGGGCTGGTGGACCGGCCCGCCGGGATGCGCGGGCGCACCGCTCTGTACGGGCCGCGGCACCTGCTGCAGCTCGTCGCGGTCAAGCGGCGTCAGGCCCAGGGGCACTCACTCGCGGCGATCCAGGCCGAGCTGGCCGGGGCCAGTGACGCCCAGCTGGCGGTTGCGGCCCGCGTACCGGAAAGCCTGCTGGCCGGCGCCGACGAGCCCGCGGTGGCGGACGGCCCGGTCCGGCCCCGCTTCTGGGCCTCCGCGCCGGCGGCGGCCCCGGCGACCGCTCCGGCCCCACCGCCCGCGGCGGCACGCCCGGTGGGTGGCGTCGCGCTGGGCGGGGGCGCGATCCTGGTGCTTCCGGTACGCCCGGACGCCGCCGACTACGCCGCCATCGCCACCGCCGCCCGACCCCTGCTGGACCTGCTGGCCGCCCGTGGCCTGCTCGCCGGCGACACCCTCGACGACGGGAGCCCGTCATGACCATGTCCGTCACGCCGATGGATCCGGCGGAGCTCGGCCGCGTCCGCATCCTGCCCGACGCCGGTCTCGGCGCCCTGCACACCGACCGCGGCAACCTGCCGCTGGACCGGCTGGACGTGCAGGCCGCGATCAGCGGTCTGGTCGCGCGCACCACGGTGACCGCCGAGTACGTCAACGCCCACGACACCCCGCTCGAGGCGACGTACATCTTCCCGCTGCCGGACCGCGCCGCCGTGACCGGCATGACGATGACCGCCGACGGCCGCACGGTCGAGGCCGAGCTGCAGGAGCGGGCCCAGGCCCGGCAGAAGTACGACCAGGCGATCGCGGCCGGTCAGCGCGCCTCCATCGCCGAGGAGGAACGCCCCGACGTGTTCACTATGCGGGTCGGCAACATCCTCCCCGGCGAGCGGGTCACCATCGCGTTGACGCTGGCCGGGCCGCTGCCCTGGGAGGACGGCGCCGCGACGTTCCGGTTCCCGCTGGTGGTGGCGCCGCGCTACGTGCCCGGGGCGCCGCTGCCCGGGCCCGCGGTCGGCTCCGGACAGGCGCAGGACACCGACGCGGTGCCGGACGCCTCCCGGATCACTCCCCCGGTGCTGCTGCCCGGCTTCCCGAACCCGCTGCGGCTCCGCATCGGCGTCGACATCGATCCGGCCGGGCTGGGACTGGGCGAGGTCCGCTCCAGCCTGCACACGGTGACGAGCGAGGGCGGCCGGGTGGAGATCGCGCCCGGTGAGCGCGCGGACCGCGATCTCATCCTGCGGCTGCCGTACGCGGGTGACGGCTCCGGGGCGGTGTGCGTCCCCGACCCGACGGCGGACGGCCCCGAGGGTACGTACCAGGTGGTGCTGGTGCCGCCGGACGACGCGGCCACCGCCGCCCGGCCCAAGGACGTGGTGCTGCTGCTGGACCGCTCGGGCAGCATGGGCGGCTGGAAGATGGTCGCCGCCCGCCGCGCCGCCGCCCGCGTGGTCGACACCCTCACCACCGCGGACCGGTTCGCCGTGCTGACCTTCGACCACCAGGTGGACCGCCCGGACACGCTGGGCACGGGCCTGGCCGAGGCGACCGACCGCAACAGGTTCCGCGCGGTCGAGCACCTGTCGCGCGCCGACGCCCGCGGCGGCACCGAGCTGCTCGTCCCGCTGCGGGAGGGGCTGAGCCTGCTCGCCGACTCGGGCTCCCGTGAGCGGGTGCTCGTGCTGGTCACCGACGGCCAGGTGGGCAACGAGGACCAGATCCTGGCCGAGCTCACCGGCCTGATCGGCGCCACCCGGGTGCACACCGTGGGCATCGACCGGGCCGTCAACGTGGGCTTCCTCGGCCGGCTCGCCGCACTCGGCGCGGGCCGCTGCGAGCTGGTGGAGAGCGAGGACCGCCTGGACGAGGCGATGGCGCAGATCCACCGGCGCATCGCCGCGCCCGTGCTCACCGACGTGACCGTCACCGCGGAGGGGTTCAGCATCGAGCCGGCGCCGGCGCAGACGGTGTTCCCCGGAGTGCCGCTGGTGGTCTTCGGCCGCTACACCGGCACGGCCGGCGGCGCGCTGACGGTGCGCGGCCGGACCCGCGACGACGAGGAGTTCGTGCGGCAGATCCCGGTCCGCGACAGCGCCGAGCCGGCGGTCACGGCGCAGTGGGCCCGGGCCCGGCTGCGGGAGCTGGAGGACCGGTACCTCACCGGACGACACGAGCTGGAACAGGCCATCGTGGCCACCTCGCTGCGGTACGGGGTGCTCTGCCGGTTCACCGCGTACGTGGCGGTGGACAGCCGGGTGGTGACCGAGAACGGCGAGGTCCGCCGGGTGACCCAGCCGGTGGAGTCGCCGTCGGGCTGGGACATGTTCGACGCCCCGGCGGCCGGGGGCATCATGCTGACGTCGATGTCGGCGCCGGTCCCGCCACCGGCCGCCGCGCCCCGGGCCAGCGGTTTCGCGCCGGCGCGGGCCTCGTCGATGCGGTCGGGGCCCAAGCCGTTCGCCCAGCTGCCGGCCGTGCTCCAGACGGCGGGCCGCAGCGGCAAAATGGCGGCTCCGGGCAGCTCCCCGCTGACCGTGGCCGACCTGAAGGCGATCGTGGCGATCGAGGCGACCCGGCTGCGCGAGGCCGAGGGACGGTCGGCGCTGGAACGCCGCGATCTGCTGGCCGACCTGGCCAGCCGGCTGGGCGCTCTGCTGGAGGGCCGCGACGACGCGGAGCTCAAGGCGCTGCGGGACCTCGTGGACCGGCTCAAGGCCGGCGGCGGGCTGCCGGAGAAGTGGGCGCTGGCCCGCGAGACGCTGGACGGCTTCGCACCGCCACCGGAGCGCAAGGCCTTCTGGAAGCGCTGACCGCAGCGCAGGCCGGGCGCGCGGGCGCGGCCGGGCAGCCAGGCGGGTGGCCAGACCGGGCAGCCGGACGGCCGGGGAGCCGGTCGTGACCGATCGAGGTACGGTGCAGGTCGATCTTTGGTGGCGGAGACGACGGGACACGATGACCGACCGGGACGACGAGGCCGATCCGCTGCTGGTGCGTCCGTACCTGCGGGACGAGCCGGGCGGCACGCCGCCGCACGCCTCCGGTCAGACCTGGCCGGAGGCCGCGGCGGAGACTGCGGCGGAGACTGCGGCCGACCCCGTCCCGCCACCGGCGCCCGAAGCTTCCCCGCCGGAGCTGGCGCCCGCTCCCCCGGCACGGAGAGCGTGGCGCCACCGCCCGTTGCTGGTGCTCTCCCTGGTCGTGGTGCTGGTGGTGGCCGGGGTGGCCGGTCTGGTGTGGGCGTTGCTGCCCGAGCCGGGCCCCAGGACCGCCCTGCCGGTCGACGTCCCGCTGCCCAGCATCGCGGTCCCGGAGCCGACGCCGGCCACCGCGGATCCGCCGCCGGCTGTGACCTCCCGGACCACCGCGCCGACCCGCAGCCGCAGCTCGAGCAGTCCCACGGCCTCCTCGGCGCCGGCTTCCGCCGCCACCACCCGGACGACGCCGTCCCGGGCCGCCACGACGACCAGCCCGCCCACCGACCGGCTCGCGCCGCCCCCGGCGGACCGGGTCGGCCGGATCCACGGCCTCGGCGGGCTCTGCCTCGACCTCAACGGCGCCATCGCCGTCGACGGCAACCACATCCAGGTCTTCACCTGCAACGAGACCGCCGCCCAGGTGTGGACGGTGGCCACCGACGGCACCCTGCGGGTCGTCGGCCGATGTGCGGTGGCGGCCGGCGACGGCACCGTGCGCCTGGCCGGGTGTGACGGCCGCCGGTCCGGGCAGTGGCAGGCCGGTCAGGACCGGACGCTGGTCAACCTGGCCGGCGGCGGCTGTCTCACCGATCCGGGTTCGGGCTCCCGGTCGGGAGCCGGCGTGCGGATCGAGAGCTGCGCCGGCGCCGACCGGCAGCGGTGGCAGCTGCCCTGACCGGTCCGGTCCGGGCAGCCGCGCTGGGACTCACCCGATCCGGATGATGCCCCACAGGCCGTTCTCCACCGACCAGCGGAACGCCCCCGACCGGTACGCGTGATCGCCGCGATGCCGGGCGGTCATCCGCAGCGTGCGGGCCGTCCCCGCGGTCAGGCCGGAGAACGAGCCCTCCCACGGGCCGTCGTCCTGCCACGGTGCCACCGGCCAGGCCATCCCGTGCACGGTGAAGCTGTGGTTGCGCGGCTTGTCGGCGGCGCCGAGCACGTGCAGCCACAGCTCCTGGCCCACTTCGGCCTCCCAGAGCGGCGTCGGCGGGTCGTCGCGGGTCAGCACGTCGCGGGGATGGGCCAGGGCCGAGCCGTAGTTGATGCCCTTCTGACCCGCGTCCTCGGGATCGTCGCCCGGGACCACGTCGCGCACCGGCAGGTCCGGGTTGCCCGCGACGAAGTGCCGCAGCCCGTCCTGGACCAGCAGCACCTGCTCGTTGGCGACCACCCGGCCGTGCTCGTCGCGCAGCACCACCTGCGGCCCGGTCCAGCGTTCCCGGCCGGTGACCGGGTCGGCCGGGGTGACGTCGTCCGGCTCGACCACCAGCGCGCCGATCAGGCCGTGGTGGCGGTGGTTGCGCACGTCGGCCATGTCCTGCAGGCCGCAGACCTGCCCCGGCCCGTCGGTGTACGACGGCGGTGCGAGGTGCTCGTCGACGTACCACCAGTATTCGCGCCAGTTCGTCTCCTCGTGCCCGTGCGACGCCGGATCCCGGAAGATCACCTGACCGGTCCCGGTGTGTCCGCCGTGGCCGGGGTCGTGGGCGGGCAGCGGGCCGACCGTGCCGTCGTGGTTGGTGCCCACGTTGGCGCCGTCGTCGCTGACCACGTCGTAGCGCACGAGGCCGGGGTGCAGCGACACCCGGGGCGAGACCGTGCGTTCGCTGGGGTGGCCCAGGTCGTCCAGGCGTTCCAGCGGCAACCGCGGCGGGGCCGGCTCCACTCCGAACGGCGGCAGCACCGGGTCGTCCGGGTCCGGCAGCAGCTCGTTGATCAGCATGACGCGCACCCATTCGCCGGAGCGGGCGCGCAGCACCAGCGGCTCACCGGTCCGGTCCACTCCGACGGCACGGCGGCGCATCCGCTCGGAGCCCTCCTCGACCGGTTCGTCGCGCCAGCCCGCGGCGGTGGCGAAGATCAGGCCCCACGGGTCGGTCAGCCGACGGCCGTCGTACTCGTGCTCGTGGCGGCGGGCGGTGACGACGAACTCGCGGACCCGGTCCCCACCGGCTCCCCAGGCCACCGCGGGCCGGGGTGGCAGAGTGTTGTCCGCGATGGTGCCGGGCAGTGGCGGCAGGGTTTCGAGGTTGCCGGCGCTCGGGGTCAGCGCCCGGACCAGGCCCCAGCAGCCCAGCCACAGGTCGTCCATGGCGGCGAAGTGCCACAGGTGGTCGCCGTAGGAGTAGCCGCCGGCGTCGGCCGGGTCGATGTCCAGGGTGAAGGTCTCGGAGATGCCGATGGTCTGCTGGTCGACCAGCACCGACCGGTCGTTGTGCCACTCCCGGCGCCAGCGCAGCCCGTGCGTGACGAAGCTGTGCTGCTCCTCGTGCGAGCCCTGGATGAGCCGGATCCGCAGCCGCTCCCCCGGGTACGTCAGGATGATCTCGGTGTCCGGGTCGCCCGGCTCACCGCTGCTGCTGAACCACTGCGAGGGGTCGTCGCCGCGGAAGGTCAACGGCGCGCAGCGGTAGTTGACCGCCATCGCGCCGGGGTCGTCGTCGCCGCTCAGCTCGTGCGGCGGGTTCAAGGGCCGGCCGTCCGCGTCGACCAGCGGCACGAAGTCCCCGATCGCCAGGCAGGCCTCCCGGTACGGCGGCAGCCCGCTGTCCACCGGCGGCAGCACCACCGCCTGCGGCCCGGACCACGCCACCGTCTCCTGGTCGGGCAGCAGCCACCGAGACCCGGGCGGCTCGGCGATGAGCGCGGCGAACAGCCCGTGCTTCTGCCGGTAGTTGGCCAGCAGGTGGTCGTGGAAGAAGCACGGCCCGAACTCCTCGTCGACCACCCAGCGGTGGAAGCTGACGTTGGCCGGCGGGTCCCCGGGCTCGGCCGGCGCACCGGCGACCACCTCGGGGCAGCTGGCCCCGGACAGATAGTTGAAGCCGGTGGACGAGCCGTCGGCCGCCAGCACGTCGAACTTGACCAGGTGCACGTGCAGGCCGCACTCGACCGGCAGCATCGGCAGGTCGAAGCCGTCCGGACCGATCGTGCCGAGCTGGTTGACCATGCGCAGCTCGACGATGTCACCGTGGTTGGCCCGGGGGAAGAACGGCTCGATCCGCTCCGCCGGCGGCGCGAACTCCACCGGTGCGCCGTCGCCGACCGCCGGGTCGGTCACCGTGACCTTGGTGATCCGGTAGTGATGTCCCCGCGGGTCGCGCCAGCCACGGGAGTTGTAGGGCACCTCGCCGGTGCGGACGCGGATCTCGTAGCTGACGGTCCGGGGCGCGGGCAGTCCGGCGGCGTCGTTCCAGGCGCGGGCGTCGCCGTCCAGATCCACGAAGAGCGCGCCGGGCCGTGGGTCGGCGACGACACCGGGCGCGAACGCGGCCAGCTCCTTCGCCGAGTGCGGCGGCAGGCCCAGCAGCCGGCGGCGGCCACCGAGGAACTCCCGCGTCACCGCGGGCGGCGGCGGCGCCTTCTGCGGGAACGTGGCGTCGACGAACCACGGGAAACCGGGCTGCTGGTCGGTACGCGGCTCCGGGTCGCGTCCCGGCAACGGCCGCAGCGGATGCACGGGCGTGCCGTCCGGGTACGCGCTGACCGACCCGTCGACCAGCCGGTCGAAGCTGCGCCACAGGCCCCACATCCCGTGGTGGAAGTGCGGGTACAGGTGGCAGTGCCAGATGATGTCGCCGGGCGCGCGCTGCCGGCTGCCGGAGCCGTACAGCGGGTCGATGGTGACGGCGGTCTGCGGGCCGATCGTGATCGAGTCGATCAGCTGCGAGCCGCGCGGCTCCCCCGCGCGGAACACCGAGGGGTGCGCGGTGTCCTGCGGGACCGCGCGCCACTGATGCACGTGCAGGTGGAAGACGTGGGTCTCCTTGACGCCGGCGTGCACCAGGCGGACCCGGGCCGGGTCGCCCCGGTAGGCGCGGAAGATCGGCGTCACCGGATCCCCGAACAGCCAGGAGCTGTGGTGCTGTTCCTCGCCGGCCACGCGTTCGAGGAAGCGGCCCTCGTGGTCGCGGCCGATGTGGAAGATCTCGCTGAGCTCGTCGTCGACCTCGATCGCGACGGCGGCGAAGTCGATCTGGCCGGGCGGCGGCAGGGGCCGGGCGGCGGTCGCCTCCGCGTAGCGGCGCATCCGGTGCGGCAGGCGCTGGGGCATCGGCTCGGCCCGGTAGGACAGCGGCATGACGCTGTGCTCGCCGATCAGCAGCTGGCCGCTGTGCACCTCGGGCTCGTCGTGCATGAAGACGGTGAACTCGCGGTGGCTGTGCGGCACCCCGTCGAGGTGGAAGTCGACGAAGTTCGCCGCCGGCTGGTCGCCGGGCACGATCACGTCCGCGTACGGGCCGTCGGCGAACGCCGTGCCGGTCAGCAGCTCACCGGTCTCGGGGTCGTGCCAGGTGGCGCCGGCCGGCTCGACGACGAAGGCGCCGAACAGCCCGTGGGCGTTGGTGCCGCGCTGGGTCCCGCGGACGTCGCCGAGGTCGTTGACGACCCAGACCCCCTCGCGGGCGGCGTGCCAGTGGTAGGTGCGGCGCTGTCCCGGCCGTACCGTGGTGGGCTCGTTGCGGCCCACCGCCGCGCCGTCGTCCGTGCGCACCGAGCCGGCACCGTCGCCCTGCAGGTGCAGGCCGACCCGGCGGCCGCGGATCTGGTTCTCGAAACGCACGTCGACGCGCGCGCCGAGGGCGGCCCGCAGCACCAGGGGACGCACCACCGGCACCGGGCGCAGCGGGTTGAACCGGTTGTAGGCCGGGGTGTGCTCGCCGAGGCCGCGCACGTCGGTGCGGTGGTCGTTCAGCAGCAGCCGGCGTACCCGGTCCAGGCCGAGGCCGCTCTCCCGGGCGAGGTGCCGCAGGGCGACGTGGTCGTCCGCCTCGAGCTTGGCCAGCCGCTCCTCGAACGCGGTCCGGGCCGCCGCGAGCCCGGCCGCGAAGCCCGCCGCCCACTGGGCCCGGGTGGCCGCGTCCGCGGCGAGCGCCCTGACAGTGCCGTCGGTGACCAGAGTGAGCGCCCGGACCAGCTCGTCGACGGTCGCCCGCAGGTTCTGGGTGATCGTGTGCCGCCGCGGGTCCAGCCCGCTGTCGTCACGCTCGCCGATCAGGTCGGCGGGGTCCGTCCCGTAGGCCATCAGCGGGTCGCCCGGGCCGAGCCGCTCGCGCATACGCTCGTAGCGGTCCAGGCCGTCCACGATGAGCTGCAGATGCTGGATGCGTTCGTGGGTACGGGGCAGGAACCGGTCGTCGTCGTCCCAGCGGGCCCGGGCCCAGTCGAGCAGCGGCACGTACGCCCGCAGCGTGTAGAGCAGTCCGTCGGGATCGTGGTCGCCGTCGTCGGTGTACACGATCGGGAACTGCAGGGCGACGACGTCGTAGGTCAGGTCTGGCATCGGGATCTCCGGAGGGGTCAGGCGGTGAAGATCGTGTCCACGCCGAGCAGCAGGGAGCAGCCGGCGATGAGCGCCGCGGCACCGGCCGGGCGGACCAGCACGGCACCGTGGCGGGTCAGGCGCTCGGCCGCCGTCAGCGCGGTGAGCAGCGCCATCGCGATCAGCGAGCCGGCCCCGGCGACCAGGCCGACCGCCATCAGCGCCCAGCAGCAGCCCACGCACGACACCGCGTAGCGCACCGCGATGTCGGCGGCCTCGGCCCAGGCCGGGTGGACGCCGCGCCAGCGCAGCATGGCGACGCCGCGGGGGCTCCGGCAGGCCGTCAGGCACCGGTCCTTGACCGCGCTGAACTGGTAAGCGCCGGCGAGCACCAGCGCCGCGCCGAGCAGGGCCCGCGGGTGGTCCAGGACCCAGGACCGGCGTTCCAGCCAGGCGCCGGCCGCCACCTGGGCCGTGACCAGGACCGCTCCCGTGCCGGTCCAGACGGCCACGTACGCGGCGGCGACCAGCGCCACGACCGCCGGCGCGGCACCGCGCGCGGCCAGCAGCCGGCGCATGAGCTCCAGCAGCGGCAGCGTGGTCGGCAGCATCATCGCGACCACCATGACGAGCCAGCCGGTCAGCGCCGGGCCGGCGGCGGTGGTGGTGTGCTGATGCCCGGAGCGGTGCGTCACCGTCATCGCCAGCCAGGCGGCCACGGCGATGACGGTGACGCCGCCCCAGAGCAGGACCCTCCCCCGAAGGGCCTGCTGCTGCGGAAAAGTCACCGGGGCACCACCGCGGTCGCGGCGGCGTTGACGTAGCGGAACCGGCCGCGCATGGCCGAGCGGCCGCGTACGTCCAGGTAGGCGCCGGGCAGCGCCGGCACGCGGACGGCGAGCTGGTCCGTGCGGTGCGCGACCACCTGGCCGGGGCCGGCCACGCTGAGCTCGGTGTCCAGCGCGGTGTGGGTCAGGGTCAGCGGCTCGTCCTCGCCGCCGAACACGGCCGGGTTGCCGGTCACCTCCACCAGCCCGGCGCCGGCCACGGGCGCCTGGGCCGGCCGGCCGACGAAGATGTGCCAGCCGGTGCGGTCGGCGCTGACCTCGATGCGGGCCCGGCTGCGCTGCAGCACCGCCCCGCTGACCGAGGCCAGCTCGGCCAGCGGCCCGTCCAGCTCGCCGCTGAAGGCGGCGGCGAGCAGGGCGAACTGCTCGTCGTCGGCGGCCTCGTCGACGAAGACCGCGGTGGTGGTGGCCCCGGCGCGCCGGCCGCCGGAGTGCGTCGACACGCTGACCACGCGCAGGCCGCCGACCGCGGTGCCGCCGATGGTGGCGGTGCCGTCGAGCTGCCAGGCGAACAGGCCGGTGCAGTGGTCCTCGTCGGGCGCGTCGTCGAGCCAACAGGGACAGATCAGGGTGCAGTCGCAGGCCTCGGTGAAGACGCCGGTGATCGAGTAGCCCATGGTCGCTGTCCCCTCAGTCCCGGATCGTGACGGGGCTCGACCCGGCGCCGCCCCGGCTGGTCGTGACGTCCACGCGTGCCCCCGGCCCCGGGGTCAGACCGGTCTCTCCGGGGATCACCGTGCGGCGTACGTCCCAGGCGAAGGTGGTGTCGACCGGCGCGCTCCCGATCTCCAGGCCGTCCAGGGCCACCGTGACGCGGTCCGGCAGCGGGCCGGTGGCGGTGCCCTCGATGCGCCAGCGTCCCGAGTCGGTGCGGAACTCCGCGCGGTCGACGGTGACCGTGTCGGTGCCCGGCACGGCCGGGCTGACCTGCACCGACACGGTGTCGGTGGCGCTGCCGGCCGCCGACTGCACGGTCAGCCGGAACTCCAGCGCCCCGGCGGCGGGCGCCACGAAGGTCGCCCGGACCTGGTCGGCCCCGGTCAGCGTGACGGGCGTCCCGGCGATCTGCTCCCAGCGGTACGCGAGCTCGGCGCCGGTACTGGCCCCCGCGTCGAGCGTCACCGCCTCGGCCGCCGTCGCCAGCCGGTCGGGTCCCGCCGCGGCGGTGAGCGGGTCGGGGTCCGCGGCGGGCCCGGCGACCAGCACGTGCCGGGTGTCGCTGCCGCCGTGCGAGGAGGCCACGGTGATGGTGGTGGGCGGCACGTCGACCGCGGCGAACTCCTGCTTGCCGGCGGTGAGCGGGCCGAACCCGGCCACGGTCAGCACCGGCGGGTCGTCCAGGTCGGACGAGGCCGCCTCGACGCTGAGCCGCTGCCGGGCGAGGTCGTAGTCGGCGACGGTCACGGTCACGGCGTCGGTCACCGCGATGGTGGTGACGGTCGGCGGGACGTCGCTGGTGTTGACGACGTCCACGGTGGCCGGCACCGCGGTGGCGGCGGCGCGGACGTGGTAGCCGGTGCCCGAGCCGGTCATGGTCGCGCCGGCCGCGTGCAGGGTCTGGCCCGGCTCGCTGGTCGCGAAGACGTCCAGCACCAGGCGGCCGGAGCTGCGCGAATACACCGCGCGGGTGGCCTCGGCGCCGGCCACGGTGGAGATCCGGCCCTGCAGGGTGAACAGGTCCGTGAAGACCTTGTCGAGGTTGCCGGGGTCGGCCGGGTCGGGGGTGGCTCCGGCCACGTCACCGGCGCCGGGGCCCTCGACGCGGAAGAAGTCGAAGCCCAGCGGGCTGCCGGTGATGGTGTGCTCCACCCCGCCGTCGCCGAGGTAGCCGCCGGGCGCGTCCGCGCTCCAGCGCAGGAACGGTGCCACCTCGCCGTCGGTCACGGCGGTGTCGAACAGCAGCGGTGCGGCGCCGACGTCGTCGGTGACGGACACCCGGCCGTTCTCGTCGGCCACCAGCGGGTCCGTCTGCCCGTACGGGTGGGTGAAGGTGTAGGCCGCGCCGGGGATGCCGCCGTCGAGGCGCACCCGGACCCGGGCGAAGACCTGCTGCTGGTCGTCGGCGACGGCGCCGGTGCCGGCGAAGGCGGCCTCCAGGGCCAGCACGACCCGGGCCCGGCCGGGCCGGGCGGAGCCGCCGATCGGCAGCTCCGCCCCGGCCAGGAAGTAGAACGCCTCGTCCGGGAAGTTGCGCGGGAAGCTGACCGGCGCGGCCGGATCGGGCAGGTCGCCCAAGGCCGGGGTACGCGGATCGAGCGGATCGAACGCCGGCTCCAGGCGCACCCCGGCCGCGTCCTTGTACCAGCGCGGAAAGCCGTGGCGCGGGTCGACGGGCCCGCGCGCGGACAGCCGGCTCGGATTGTGCTGCATACCGGTTCCTCCCGTGGTGTCGCACCGGTGGTTGCAGTGAGACAGAGCATCGGGAGGTCCCGATTGATACACCTAGGGCACGAAGACGGCCCGTACGCAGTTGTCCTCCTTCTCCTTGAAGATGCGGTAGCCCTCCGGCGCCTCGGCCAGCGGCATGACATGCGTGGCCAGGTGCTCGGTGACCAGCTCACCGCGGGCCATCCGGTCCAGCAGCATCGGGATGTAGCGCTGACCGTGCATCTGCGCCCCGCGCATCGTCACGCCCTTGTTCATCAGCGCGCCCAGCGGGAACTTGTCGACGAATCCGGCGTAGACCCCGAGCACGAAGACCGAGCCGCCCTTGCGGCAGGCGTGCACCGCCTCGCGGACCGCCACCGGCCGGTCGCTCTGCAGCCGCAACTGCTGCTTGAGCTGGTCGTACGCGTACTGCGGGCCCTTGCCGGCGGCCTCCATCCCGACCGCCTCGATGCAGACGTCGGGTCCCCGGCCACCGCTGCGCTCGCGCAGTTCCAGGGCCACATCGGTCCGCTCGAAGTTGAGCGTCTCCGCGCCGATGTACTTCTCGACCTGCTGCAGCCGGTTGTCGAGGCGGTCGATGACGATGACCCGTTCCGCCCCGAGCAGCATCGCGGCGCGCGCCGCCATCTGCCCGACGCCGCCGGCCCCCCATACCGCCACGACGTCACCGGGCTTGACGCCGCCCAGGTCGGCGCCCATCCAGCCGGTGGCGGCGGCGTCCGAGGCGAACAGGGCCCGTTCGTCGCTCACCTCGCCGGGCACCGGGAACGCGCCGACGTCGGCGAACGGCACCCGGATGTACTCGGCGTGACTGCCGGGGTTGCCGCCCATCGCGTGCGAGTAGCCGAAGCAGCCGCCCGGCGCCTGACCCCACAGCGTCTCGGTGATCGCCGGGTTGGTGTTGCCGTTGTCGCACAGCGAGTAGAGCTCCTGCTCGCAGAACCAGCACTTGCCGCAGGAGATGAACGACGACACGACGACCCGGTCACCGACCCGGTGGCGGCGGACCTCCGGGCCCACCTCGACCACCTCGCCGAGGAACTCGTGGCCCAGCACGTCACCCTTCTCCATGAACGGGATGTAGCCGCCGAGCAAGTGCAGGTCCGAGCCGCAGGTGACGGTGCGCCGGACCTTGACGATGATGTCGCCGGGATTGCGCAGCTGCGGGTCGGGCACGTCACCGACCGCGAGCTTGTTGACCCCCTGCCACTGCAGTGCCTTCACAGCAGACCTCCTTCACGGCCGTGGGCGGTGGCTTCCCGCAGCGGCTTGTTGAGCGGGGTGGGCTCGGTGGTGGGGCCGCCGGGCAGCAGCACGTAGCCGACCTCGAGTTCCGAGCGGGCCTCGCGCAGCGCCCGCCGGATGTCGCCGTCGGACACCTTGCCGGACCGGGCCCGGGCCGAGATCTCGGTGCCCCGGCCGCCCGGCGCCGGTTGCCGCCGGATCTCCACGGCCTCGCCGAGCTCGGCGAGCGGCGCGGGCAGGCGACCGGTGCCGGCCTCGTCGAACGCCCGGTTGACGGTGATGACGTGGCGGCGTCCGGCCGCCTGCGTACTGCTGCGGCGGGCCGCCGCGATCCTGGTTGCCGTCACGGCACCGGCGGCAGCCGCGCCGGCCGTGAGGAGAGCTTTTCCGCTGATTCGCATCGAAGGGGAATACCGGCCAGAGCGTCGTCTAAACAGCGTTTGTGCGCGCTCGGTCACGGGCATCCGGGCGTTCCCTTTGAGACAAGGAGTAAAAACCATGTCCAGTACTTCTCCCGCGGCCGCGGCCCGGACGCGGACCCGCATCCAGACCGCCGCGCTCGCCGTCGGCGCGGTCTTCGTGCTCGTCGGCATCCTGGGCTTCATCCCGGGCATCACCAGCGACTACGACACCATGGCCTTCGCCGGGCACCACTCGGAGGCCAGGCTGCTCGGCATCTTCCAGGTGTCGATCCTGCACAACATCGTCCACCTGCTCTTCGGGCTGGCGGCCTTCGCGCTGGCCAAGACGGTCTCCGGCGCCCGGATGTACCTCATCGCCGGCGGCGCGATCTACCTCGTGCTGTTTCTGTACGGCCTGGTCGTGGGCGACGACAGCTCGGCCAACTTCGTGCCGGTCAACACCGCCGACGACTGGCTGCACCTCGTTCTCGGCCTCGGCATGATCGGGCTGGGCCTGGCTCTGTCCCCCAAGTCCGTACGCCGGTAGTCGCGGTTCTTCCGGAGACAAAGGAGCCGGGTCGCCTCCGTGGCGACCCGGCTCCTTGGATTTCCCGGTGGTGCTCAGTCGAGCGCTCCCTTGACCTTGTTGACCACGTTGGCCAGCCCCTGGGCGTGCGCGCCGGCGCCGGTGCCCGGCTTGCCCTTGCCCATCGAGCCGTCGTAGGTGACGTACAGCTTCGGGTCCGGGGCCGGGCCGAGCGGCTTGTCGTCGGTCAGCGGCTGCGCGTCCGGCACGTACTCGAGCTGCTCGCCGAGCAGCGACTGGCCCTGCGCCCAGCGGCCCTCACCGGCGGTGCTCTCCGGGTCGAAGCTGTAGAACGTGCGGCGGGCGAACTCCTTCTCGTCCCCGCGGTTCGAGCCCTCGATCTCGTCCTCGACCAGACCGTCGGCGATCAGGTTCTCGATGCCGAGCAGCCACTGCTGCTGGTGGTACGTGTCGCGGGCCAGGTTGAACTGCAGCATGTCCTTGACCCCGCGGTCGTCGGTCATGTTGTAGACCCGGCTGGTCATCAGCCGGCTCTGCGCCTCGGCGGCCACGTTGGACCGGAAGTCGGTCAGCAGGTTGCCGCTGGCGGCGATGTAGCCGGCGTTCCACGGCACACCCTGCGAGTCCCGGGGCAGCGCACTGCCGCCGCTGACGATCGCGTGCTGCGGGCTCTGCCCACCGAGCACCGCGGCCAGCAGCGGGTTCGCCGCCGCGGCCTTCTCGGTCGCCACGGACGGCGCACCCTCGAGCAGCCGGGCCAGCATGGTCGTGAGCATCTCCACGTGACCGATCTCCTCGGTCGCGATGTCCATGATCATGTCCTTGTACTTGCCCGGCACCCGGCAGGACCAGCCCTGCCACAGGTACTGCATCATCACGGTCATCTCACCGAACTGGCCACCGACCAGCTCCTGCATCTTCGCCGCGAGCAGGGCGTCCGGCTTCTCCGGCTTGGCCTGGAACTGCAGGTAGTCGACGTGCTTGAACATCAGAACCTCCATAGCGGTGGGAACGGCACGACGACTCAGCTACCCGGCCCGATGGCCCGGCCGGGCCCGCCCCCGGCCCTTCGGGGCCGACCGGTGGCCCGTCACCGACACATGAACCGCCGCCGCGCGGGTAGGCGCAGATCATGGCGAGACTCCTGCGCGCTCCCGGGCTCCTGCTCGGCATCGGCCTCGGCGGCTTCGTCGACGGCATCCTGTTGCACCAGGTGCTGCAGTGGCACCACCTGCTGACCGGCACCGACTCCGACCGCATCGGCGTGCGGTACTACTCCCCGGACACGGTCGAGGGCCTGCGGATGAACACCCTCTTCGACGGGCTCTTCCACGTGGTGACCTGGCTGTTCGTGCTCGGCGGGATCGGCCTGCTCTACTCGCGGGTGACCCGCGACCGGCGGGCCGCCTGGACGTCGCGGGCGCTGTGGGGCTGGATGCTCGCCGGGTGGGGCCTGTTCAACCTGGTCGAGGGCCTCATCGACCACCAGATCCTGGGCGTGCACCACGTCCGCGAGGGCGCTGACCAGCTGTGGTGGGACCTCGGCTTCCTGGCGCTGGGCGCGGTCCTGATGGTTGCCGGCTGGGCCCTGCAGCGCGGTGCGGACGAGCGCGTACCGGTCCGGTGACCGGGCACGTCCCCAGCCTGGGACTGCCCGTCCTCGTGGCGTTGATCGCCCTCGGCTATGAGTGGCGGAGTCTGCGGGTGGCCGGGTGGAGCCCCTGGCGGGGTGTCGCGTTCCAGACCGGCGCTGCGGTTCTGATCGTGGGGCTGGCCCTGCCGGTGCACGACTTCACCGGGCACGCGTCGCAGCATCTGCTGGTGGCCATGGTGGCGCCGCTCGGCCTGGTGCTGGGTGCGCCGGTGACGCTGCTGCTGCGTACCCTTCCGGTCCGGACGGCCCGTCGCCTGACCCGCCTGTTGCGCAGCCGCCCGGCCCGGGCCCTGGCCCATCCGGTCACCGCACTGGTGCTGACCACGGGCGGCCTGGTGGCCCTCTACCTGACCCCGCTGTACGCCCGGATGCTCACCGACCCGGCGCTGCACCAGGTGGTCACGATCCACTTCGTCCTGTCCGGTTTCCTGTTCGCGTGGGTGGTCGCGGGCGCGGACCCGGCCCCGCACCGACCGTCCGTACCGGCGCGGCTGGTGCTGCTCGGGGTGGCGATCGCGGCCCACGCCACCCTCTCGCAGCTGCTCTACGCCGGCGCGTACGTCCAGGTCCCGGCGACCGCCGCGGACCGGCAGGCGGGGGCCGACCTCATGTACTACGGCGGCGACGTGGCCGAGCTGCTGCTCGCCTTCGCCGTGGTGCAGTCCCGTGCGGCGACCCGCAAGGTCACCGGACGGATGCACCGGCCCGCCGTCCCGGCCCGGTGACGCCTGGCCCCTGCGGGTCAGCAGCTGGCCCGGCTGTGCCGCCGCACGGGGAAGGTGACGGGCCATGGTCGTCCTGGATTCCGCCGCTCAGCTCATGCTGCCGCTGCGCCGGCGTGCCGCGCGGGTGGCTCCCTGGTTCGGCCCCGCGTTCGTGGCCGCCATCGCCTACGCCGACCCCGGTAACTTCGCCACGAACTTCACCGGCGGCGCCACGTTCGGCTACCTGCTCGTCTGGGTGATCGTCGCGGCCAACCTGATGGCCATGCTGATCCAGTCGCTGTCGGCCAAGCTGGGCCTGGTGACCGGCCGCGACCTGGCCGAGCTGTGCCGCGAGCACCTGCCCCGCCCGGTGTCGCGCGGGTTGTGGGTCCAGGCCGAGCTGGTGGCCATGGCGACCGACATCGCGGAGATCATCGGTGGGGCGCTGGCGCTGTACCTGCTCTTCGGGATACCGCTGCCGGTGGGCGGCCTGATCACCTGCGTGGTCGCCTTCGCCCTGCTGGGCTTGCAGCAGCGCGGGGTACGGCGCTTCGAGACGGTGATCGCCGGGCTGCTCGGCGTGATCCTGCTGGGCTTCCTCTACAACGCCTGGCGGGCCGGGGCCGACCCGGCCGGTGTCGCCGGAGGCATGGTGCCGTCCTTCGCCGGCGTCGACAGCCTGCTGCTGGCCACCGGCATCCTGGGCGCCACGGTGATGCCCCACGTGATCTACCTGCACTCGGCGCTGACCAAGACCCGGTCGGACGCGGCCACCGCCGCCCCGGGACGGCTCCGGCAGGCATTGCGCTACCAGCGTGTCGACACGCTCGTGGCGCTGGGCCTGGCCGGGCTGGTGAACCTCGCGATGCTGGTGATCGCCGCGCGGCTGTTCTTCGGTTCCGGCATCCCGGGCACCGACACCCTCGAGGGCATCCACGCCGGGCTCGGCCTGACCCTCGACAACTACGCCGCGCTGGCCTTCGCCCTCGCGCTGCTCGCCTCGGGCTTCGCCTCGTCCAGCGTCGGGACCTACGCCGGCCAGGTGGTCATGCAGGGCTTCATCGGCCGCAGCATCCCGCTCACCCTGCGCCGGGCGCTGACCATGGCCCCCGCCCTGCTGGTGCTGGTGCTCGGCATCGACCCGACCTCCGCGCTGGTCTGGTCGCAGGTGGTGCTCAGCTTCGGGGTGCCGTTCGCGCTGATCCCGCTCGTCTGGCTGACCCGGCGGCGCGACATCCTGGGCGAGCACGTCAACCGGCCCACCACCACCGTGGTGGCGGCGGTCGTTGCGGCGCTGATCGTCGCGCTCAACGTCTTCCTGCTGATCCGGACATTCGCCGTTTCATGACGACCGGGTCGGGCAACCGCTCGCCATGCCAGTGCGTCAGAGGATCCCGGCACTACCGGCCAGCGCCGCCGCCTCGGTGCGGCTCGACACCCGCAGCTTGCGGAGCAGGGTCGCCGTCAGCCGTTTCACGGTGCGCTCGGAGACGTGCAACTGCAGAGCGATCTCGGTGGTCGTGGCCCCGGCCGCGATGAGCTGGAGCAGCTGCCGCTCCGGGGCGTCCAGATCCACCGGCGCGGGCCGGTTGCCGCGGCCCGGCCCCAGCAGGGCGCCGAGCAGTTCGGCCGGCAGCACGGCCCAGCCGTCGAGAATCGACAGCAGTGGCTGCAGCACGTCGGCGACCTCACTGGTCTTCGGCAGGAAGCCCTCGGCGCCGGCCCGCAGCGCCTCCAGCGCCGGGGCCGGGTCCTCGTCGCCGGACATCGCCACGATCCGCACCCGCGGGCTGGACCGCCGGATGGCGGCTATCGCCCGGACCCCGCCCGGCGGCGGCATGTGCAGATCGACCAGGACCAGGTCGGGCACCGTACGCCGGACCAGGCTCGCGGCCGAGGCGGCGTCCCCGGTCGCCGCCACCACCTCGGCCCGGCCCCCGCTGACCTCGGGCAACAGCAGCTCAAGACCCCGGACGAACAGAGGATGGTCGTCGACGACGATGACACGAATGTCCTTCTGCATGAGGCGCGTATGCCCGAGCGAGGTCCACTCATGCGTCTGAGGCGAACGCCACGACCCGACCCGTCGCTCCTGTTGCTGCGCAGCGTCTGCCACGAGCTGCGCCCGCCGGTCGCCACCCTCACCTCGCTGGTCCGCGCCCTGGAGTCGCAGCCGTCCGAGATCCGCCGGGGCGAACTCGCCCGGCTGGCCGGCGAGCACGCCTCTCACGCCGAGGCGGTGCTGAAGCAGGCGGCCGCCGCCGCTGCCGGTCTGGCCGAGGCTTCCGACACCGCCGTACCGCTGGACCGGGTCCTGCCGGTCGTCGCCGCGGCCGTGCCGGCCGACCGCCTGGCCGTTTCGGTCAGCGCCGGCGCGGGCCGCTGCCTGGTCTCCGGCCGGCACACCCGGCAGATCCTGCTGAACCTGCTGTCCAACGCCGCCCGTTACTCCCCCGGCGAGATCAGACTGACCGCCGCGGTCCGGCGGCGCCGACTGCGGCTGACGGTGGCCGACCAAGGCGCGCTGACCGACGACCTGCGGCACGCGCTGCACCGGCGCACACCCCCGGAGGGTACGAAGGGCCTGGGCCTGTGGGTCGTGCGTCATCTCATCGACGCCCAGCGCGGGAGCTTGCGGGCCCGCGCCCTGTCCCCGCGCGGGGTGGCTCTGGAGGTCACCCTGCCGCGCCGCCGACGTTGACCCGTTCGGGCCACCCACTGGCCTGGAGAGGACGCCCGGACGGGCACTTTGCCATCGTGTTCAACCACGTCAAGCAACTGCGGTTCGAAGCCCGGCCGGACGGCCCGGACGCCGCCTTCGCGCGGCGCCTCCAGGACGCCCTGGGAGGCCGGTGGGGGGCACTGACCGTCGCGAACCAGTACCTGATGCAGGGCTGGACCTGCCGGCTGCCGGGCAAGTACCGCGACCTGCTGCTCGACATGGGCACCGAGGAACTGGCCCACGTGGAGATGCTGAGCACCATGATCACCCGGCTGCTGCAGGACGCGCCGCTCACCGCGAACGAGAACGAGGACAACCCGGCGCAGTGCGCCGAGATCTACTCCGCCCACCTGGTGCAGGCCGGGGCCGGGCCGCTGCTGGCCGACAGCAACGGGGTGCCCTGGAGCGGCTCGTACGTGACCGCCAGCGGCAGCCTGCTGGCCGACTTCCACCTCAACGTGAGCGCCGAGGCACAGAGCCGGCTGCGGCTGGCCCGGCTGTTCCACATGACCGGCGACCCCGGCGTCAAGCAGATGCTGCGTTATCTGCTGGCCCGCGACACGATGCACCAGAAGGTGTGGCTGGCCGCCATCCAGGAACTGCGCGACGACGGCATCGAGCACATGCCGGTGCCGGAGGCGTTCCCCGACGCCGTGCCCGACGACGCGTACGCCCGTACCTACCTCAGCTTCTCCGACGGCGAGGACGCCGCGGCCGGCGGGTGGGCGGACGGGGTGCCGTACGAATCCTCCCCCGCACCCGAGGGCCAGTCACCCGTCCTGCCCCCGGCCGATCCCCGCCTGTACTGCTCGTGAAAGGAGTGCCCGTCGTGCGCAACGCCCCCTTCTTCCGCACGTTCGTCGCGTGCGCGTATCTGCTGGCCCTGGTGCTGCACGGCCGCTGGGACGGCCGCACCGCGGGGCTGGCCCTGGCCGTGCTGGCGGTGTGGGCCGTGCCGGTGATCCGCGACGCCCGGCGCAACCGTGGCGCGGTCCGCGCCGCGTCGGCCCGCTGACACCTCGCCGGCCACCGGGGCCAGGGGGGCGGCCACAGCCCGGCCGTCGTGGGCGGGCACGACAACGGCGATCCGGCTCAGCACAGACCCTCGCGCTCGGCGACCGACCGGGGCGCCGGGGGTGTGCGCGCGTAGACCTCCAGCAGGAAGTCGGCCTCCACGTGCTGGGCCGTCAGCGCCAGGCCCGGGGTGGCGTCGAGGCGGGCGTGGACCTCCTCGCCGGGCCGGGCGTGCTCAGCGACCGGCCGCCGCCAGTGCACCGCGACGAGATCACCGCCGGGCTCCAGCGCGGCGACGGTCTGGGCGATGAGCGCGTCCAGGTCGGTGTCGTCGAAGTAGTAGCCGAGCTCGGAGAGCACGATCAGGTCGAAGGTCTGGCGGGGCCACTCGTAGGGCATCCGGGCCTGGGCGACCGTGACGTGCGGCTGGGCCGCCAACCGGTGCGCGGCGGTGGCCACCGCGGACTCGACCGCGTCGACGGCGAGCAACGCGGCGCAGCGTGGTGCCAGCCGGGCGGTCAGCGCGCCCGTCGAGCAGCCCGGCTCGAAGGCGGAACGGTAGCGGGCGTGGGGCAGGGCGGCCACGGTGAGACCGTGCTTGCGGTTGTCGTACCAGCGGGAATCGAAGCTCCAGGGGTCGGGGCTGTCGGCGTACATCTGCTGGAAGTAGCCCAGCGGTGTGCTCACGCGAACACCACCTCGAACGGGCGGCGGAAGCGGGCGAGCACGTGCGGCGGCAGGATCGCCGCGTCGGCCGGATCCGGCCCCAGGTCCGCGATCTGGCTCGGGAAGGCCTGGATCGCCGCCTCCTTGGCCTGCCGCGCGGCGCCCGGCAGATCGATCCGCCGGGCCCGGTCCCAGGGCACCCGGTCGTCACCGGGCCGGGCCCAGTGCCAGGCCCAGATCGGATACTCCAGCAGCCGCGCCCCGGTCGCCGCGCAGGCGGCCGCGGCGGCCCGGCCGACGCTCTCGTGGTCCGGGTGCCCGTCGCCGCGCCAGGTCGCCAGGCACCAGCGGCCGGGCGTGAGCCGCGCGGGTGCCGGCACCGGAGCACCACGGGCGGTCGCCGCTGAGCGCCCACTCGCCGTCCTTGTCGCGGGCGGTCACCGACGCCGGCGCTGCGGCCCAGACCCCCCAGATCTGGTCCGGGGCGGGCGGGCCGGCATCGCCGAGCTCCGCGCGGATCGCCGCGGCGTCCGCGTGTCCCTCGCTCAGCCGGGCCAGCACCGGGTCGTGGCGGGCGAGGGTGGCGAGCCGCTCGAACCGTTCCAGGGTTCGGCCGGACCCGGGTAACGGGAGATCAGCGACGTCGAGCACGACGCTTCCCTACCCGGACCGGCCCGGCGACAAACGACGCAGCAAACGACGCAACTCGCATGGCGCCGCAGTGTCGCCATGTTGGCTTTACATGGCGCCACGATGATGCCATGATGGCGTCATGGACCTCACGTCATATGTCGCACGGCTCCGGGAGGAGCTGGCCGGGGCCGCGGAGCTCGGTGGCCCCGACGCCCGGGAGCTGGCCGACCGGCTCACCGCACCGATGGAGTCGGCCTTCCGGCTCGCTCTGCTCGACGCCCTGTCCGCCGCGGCGGACGAGATCACCCAGGACCTCGCCCCCGGCTCCGTCGAGTTGCGGCTGCGCGGTGGCTCACCCGGTTTCGTGGTGACGCCGCCGCCCGCCGAGCACGCGGCCGAGACCGCGGCGCCGGAGCCGGTCGACACCGCCGACTTCGCGGACGACGGCGCGGTCTCGCGGATCAACTTCCGGCTGCCGGACCAGCTCAAGACCCGCATCGAGGAGGCGGCCGGCCGCGAGGGCCTCTCGGTGAACGCCTGGCTGGTCCGGGCCAGCACCGCCGCCGTCCAGGCCGGCGACCGGCCGCGCACCTCCCGCGCCCCGCTCAGCGGGCAGCGCTACACCGGTTGGGCGCGCTGACCGTGCCCGTCATCCCGCGAAAGGACCAGGACATGCCCACTTTCGACACCCCCGCGCCGATCCGGGCGACCCTCGAGCTGCTCGTCGCCGACGTCCGGATCACCGCCACCGACCGCGTGGACACCGTCGTCGAGGTCCGGCCCAGCGACCCCTCCGCCGCCGCCGACCTGCGCGCCGCCGAGCAGACCCAGGTCCAGTTCGCCGACGGTCAGCTGCTGGTCAAGACCCCGAAGACGCTCAAGACCCTGGGGATCCTGCGCCGGAGCGGATCAGTCGAGGTCGAGATCGCCCTGCCCACCGGTTCACAGGTACGCGCCGACGCGGCCCTCGCCGCGTTCCACTGCACCGGCACGCTCGGCGACACCGCGCTCCGTACCGCCACCGGCGACATCGAGCTACAGCACACCGGGCCGCTGGAGGCCACCACCAGCGCCGGTTCCGTCGTCGCCCGCTCGGTGTCCGGTGCCGCCCGCGCCACGACCGGCAGCGGGACGATCCGGCTCGGCACGGTCACCGGTGCCGTGACGCTGAAGAACTCCAACGGCGACAGCCGGGTCGACTCCGTCGGCGGTGACCTGCACGCCAAAGCGGCCAACGGCGACGTCGCGGCCGGGCACGTGCGGGGCTCGGTGGACGCCACGACCGCCAACGGCAGCATCCGGATCGGCGCCGTGCACCGCGGCACCGTCGAGGTCCGCACCTCGATGGGCGAGCTGGAGGTCGGCGTCGCCGCCGGTACGGCCGCCTACCTCGACCTGCACACCCAGTTCGGCAAGGTACTCAACCAGCTCGACGGCACCGCAGCCCCGGAGCCCGGCGAGGACAACGTGCAGGTGCGTGCCCGCACCTCCTTCGGCGACATCATCGTGCGCCGCGGCGACACCGAGGAGCTCCGATGATCACCGTGACCGGCCTGCGCAAGGCGTACGGCGACCACACCGTCCTCGACGGCATCGACCTGCACGTCCCGGCGGGCTCGATCTTCGCTCTGCTGGGCCCGAACGGCGCCGGCAAGACCACCACCGTCCAGATCCTCTCCACGCTGATCGACGCCGACGCCGGCGAGATCCGGGTGGCCGGCCACGACCCGGCGACCGAGCCGGACGCGGTCCGGGCGGCGATCGGGGTCACCGGTCAGTTCGCCGCCGTCGACGGGCTGCTCACCGGCCGGGAGAACCTCATCCTCATGGCCGATCTGCACCACCTGGGCCGGGCCCGGGGCCGGCGCCGGGCGGACGAGCTGCTGGAGCAGTTCGACCTGACCGACGCGGCCGGCAAGCAGGCGTCGGCGTACTCGGGGGGCATGCGGCGGCGGCTGGACATCGCGATGGGCCTGGTCGGCGAGCCGCGGCTGGTGTTCCTCGACGAACCGACCGCCGGGCTCGACCCGCGCAGCCGGCAGGCGATGTGGCAGACCGTCCGGCGGCTGGTGGCCGACGGCGTGACGATCTTCCTGACCACCCAGTACCTGGAGGAGGCGGACCAGCTCGCCGACCGGATCGCGGTGCTCGACGGCGGGCGGCTGGTCGCCGAGGGCACGGCCGACGAGCTCAAGCGGCTGGTCCCGGGCGGGCACATCACCCTGCGCTTCGCCGACGGACCGGCGCTGCGGGCGGCCGCGGTGGCCCTCGACGCCGCCGACGTCGACTCCGCCCAGCTCACCATCCAGGTGCCCGGCGACGGCAGTGTGCGCACGCTGCGCGCCCTGCTGACCACCCTGGACGAGGCCCACGCCGAGGTGGAGAGCCTGACCGTGCACACACCCGACCTCGACGACGTCTTCCTGGCCCTGACCGCGAAGGAGCCCGTGCGATGACCTCCCTGAGCCTCGCCGTCCGCGACTCGAACACCATGCTGCGGCGCAATCTGCGGCACATGCAGCGCTATCCGGCGATGATCTTCTACCTGGCCGGGATGCCGGTGATCTTCCTGCTGCTGTTCGTCTTCGTCTTCGGCGGCACGCTCGGCGCCGGCCTGGGCGGGGGCCGCACCGAATACCTGGCGTACGTGGTGCCGGGCATCCTGCTGATGGCCGTCGGCGGGGCGGCGGCCGGCACCGCGGTCTCGGTCGCCACCGACATGACCGAGGGCATTGTGGCCCGGTTCCGCACCATGGCGATCGCCCGGGTGTCGGTCCTGACCGGGCACGTGATCGGCAGCATGATCCAGACCCTGGTCAGCCTGGCCATCGTGCTGGCCGTGGCCCTCGCGATCGGTTTCCGGCCCACCGCCGGACCGGCGGAGTGGCTGGGCGTGCTCGGGGTGCTGACGATGACCTCGTTCGCCATCACCTGGCTGGCCACGGCGCTGGGACTGGTGGCCAAGACCGTGGAGGAGGCGAGCAACACGCCGCTGCTGCTGACCCTGCTCCCCTTCATCGGCAGCGGCTTCGTCCCGACCGATTCGATGCCGGCCGGGCTGCGGCAGTTCGCCGAGTACCAGCCCTTCACCCCGATCATGGAGACGATCCGGGCCCTGCTGACCGGCGGCCCGGTCGGCGACTCGATCTGGTGGGCGACCGCCTGGTGCGCCGCCATCGCCCTGGCCGGCTACCTCTGGGCGCGTAAGCGCTACAACGCCCGCTGAGCGGACGCGGACGGCCCGCCGGAGGACCGGCGGGCCGTCGTGACGTGCGGTGCCTCAGATCAGGGGCCGCTGACCAGGTTGGTCACCTGGTGACCGCTGTTGACGGCGGCGCCCGTGTTGTTGATGACGTGCGAGATCGTGCCGGTGCCACCCAGCGAGACCGTCACCATGTTGTGGAACTTGATGCCCGGCTTCACCGGCACCTCGAAGGCGCGGGCGTTGACCACGCTGGGGTTGACGTTGAAGAACGCGTATGAACCCAGGCCCCACGCCTCGTGGTTGTTCACCGAGTCGGCCACCTTGTACGCCGCCCAGCCCTGGGTCGAGCCGTTCATGTAGGCGGCCTGGTTCGGCGGGTCGTAGGGCATCTCGTTCTGGTAGAAGTACGTGCGCCCGTTCTCGCCGTTCCAGATGGTCTGGTACTGCTGGTAGTGCTCGACGAACAGGCCGTAGAAGGTCACGTTGTCGCCGTTGACGGTCAGGCCGTTGGCGGCCGGGTTGACGGTCCAGCCGTGGGTGCCGTTGTCGCTGTGGTCGGCGCGCCAGATCCAGGCGTGGTCACCGATCACGTTGTCGCTGTTGATCCGCAGGCTGACCGAGGCCTTACCGGCGATTGCGCCACCGATGCGGAAGAACACGTCGGACAGCACGGTCGGGTTGGCCGCATGGTTGGCCGACGAGCCGGCCGGGCCGACCTCCATCAGCACCGACGAGTTGGTGGTACCGGCGTCGAAGAGCACGCCGGCGACCCGTACGCCGTCGACGTCGGCGACGGTCATCGCGGTGATGCCGTTCTGCGGGACGAAGGTGGCCAGGCCCAGGCCGAGCACGACCGTGTCGGGCCGGGTCACCGCGAGGGTCTGGTTCAGGTTGTAGACACCGGGGGTGACGAGCAGGTTCCTGCCCGCGGCGAGGGCCGCGTTGATGTTCGCCGCCGTCTCACCGGGCTTGACGATGAAGAACGTGCCGATCGGCAGCGACCGGCCGGCCGGGTTGCCGTTGGCCCACGTGGTGCCGGCCGAGTTGCTGCGCAGGGCAGGGACGAACACCTGGTACGCACCCGCGGAGTCGACGTAGAGGTACGGCTTCTCGGCCACCACCGGCGTCTGGCCGACGGTCGTGTACGGCGGCGTCGGGAAGCTGTTCGCCGGGGCACCCTGGGCGCCGACGAAGACCTGGTTCCAGTTGGAGCCGCTCCAGCTGCCCATCTGCGAGTTGCGGGTGATCCACTGCTGCTGCGAGCCGGACTGGATCTGCCCGTCGATCTTGGTGTCGGCCATGAAGCCGCCGGACGACCAGCCGCCGTCGGAGAGCGCCAGATTGCCGCGGACGTGCATCCGCCGGTACGGCGCCGCCTGCGACACGGCCCAGCGGTCGAGGCCGCCGTTCGGGGTCACCGACAGGCCCTCGGCCGCGCGCCAGAAGTTCTGGGTGGCGTTCTGCGAGCCGTCCGGCCACCAGTCCGCCTCGGTGTGCACGGCACCGTTGATGTTCACCGCGTCCGGGCTCAGCCCGAGCCCGGCGACCTGGGTGAAGAAGCCGACGTTGGCGTCCACGTTGTACGACCCGGGCTTGAACAGCAGCGCGTAGCGGGCGTTGCCGAACTGGTTGCGGACCTGCTGGTTGAAGACGGTGTTCAGGCGGTTCTGGACGGTCGCCTGCGACATCGACGGGTCGAAGATCGTCACGTTCGGGCCCAGGTCGGGGTTGCCGGTGCCGGGCGGGACCGTCGGCGGGGTCACCGGCGGGGTGGTCGGGGGCGTCGAGGCACCGTTGACCGTCCACTTCTGGTTGGCGCCGCCGCCGCAGGTCCACAGCTGCAGTTTCGCGCCGTCGGCGAGGTTGTTGTCCTTGATGTCGAGGCACTTGCCGGCCTTGACGTTGACCAGGTCCCGACCGGCCGTGTAGGTCCACTGCTGGCTGGTCAGCCCGGCGAAGCAGTCCCACATGTGCACGGCCGCGCCGTCGGTGGTGGCACCGCCGGCCACGTCCAGGCACTTACCGAGGCCCTTGAGCGACTTGTCGTCGCCGTAGGTCCAGGTCTGGTTGGGACCGCTCGCGCAGGCCCACATCTGCGGCAGGTTGCCGTTGGTGGTGGAGCCGTTGGTGACGTCCAGGCACTTGCCGTTGGCGCTGCTCACCACGGAACCGGTGGTGGCCGCCAGGGCGTTGGTGACGCCGACGACGCCGAGCACGCCGACGACCAGGGCGGTGACGGAGACGGCCAGGACACGCCGTCGCTTGCGGGGGATGGGGGTCATCGATTTCCTTCGGGGATCAGGCGGGGTTGCCGGCGTGGGTGAGCGTCTCCCACGCCACGAACAGGTTGTTGCTGCCCTGCGGGCGCCGGGCCTCGGTGTAGGTGCCGGTGTTGGCCATCGCGACGCCGAGCCGGTGGTGCAGGGCGTTGTAGGCGACCTCGCTGATCGGGCCGAGACCCCGGGTCACCGAGCCACCGCAGATCGACGCCGGCACCGCGGCGCCGTTCTCGATCCGGGTGTGCAGGCCGAGTGCGTGCCGCAGCCGGTCCTGCAGCTCGGGGTAGAGATCGCCGCCCTGGATGCGGGTGGTCTCGGCGACGTGCGCGATCGCGGAGATGCCGTAGCCGGTGTGCACGAAGTCGCGGCAGGTCTCCTGGGAGAGGCCGTCGACGAAGGTGCTCTGGCCCTGCCAGTAGCCGATCAGCTCGGCGCGGGTGTCGATGCCACCGGCCGGCGGGTACTTCGGCTGGGCGCCGTCGGCGGTGACGTAGAGGTAGGAGGCGGCGCGCAGCTTGAAGCGGGCGACGGCCCGGTCGTAGCTCGCCCGGTCGTCGAGGTGGACGGCGATGCCGACGGCCGCCTCCATCATCGACAGTTCCCAGTTGCCGTTGCTGGCGCTGCCGGCCAGCACCACGGGCAGGTAGACGGTGCGCAGCATGGTGGCGAACCGGGCCTGGCCGGGCCAGTTCCCGTACGCGTGCTGGATGATCTCCGCCGCCCGCGGCCAGACCGACCCGGCCCAGGCGGTCTGCAGCGGGCCGTTGCTGCCGGTGTGCGTCCGCAGCGTGGCCGACCAGGCGTCCATCAGCTCGATGGCCTTGGTCGCGTACGCCGTGTTCCCGCTGATGTACCAGGTCAGCGCGGCGGTGTACGCGGCGATCGCGTCCTCGCGCTCGTCGGTGCAGCCGTTGTTCGGGTTGGAGTACGAGCCGCACTCGACGGTCGCGCGGGGCTTCGGCGTACGCGTCAGGGAGGCGTACCGGCTCGCGGCCATCTGGTTGTAGGCGCTGGCCCAGGGCTGGGCCCGGGCCGCGACCTCGGCCTTGACGAAGTCGAGCTGGGCCCGGCTGAGCAGCACGCCGGGGTGGGAGAAGGCGGCGGCCGTGGCGCGGACGGGGGCCGCGTCCGCGTTCGCCACGAAGCGGACGCCGGTGGTGGCCACGAGGGCGACGAGCACGGTGCCGGCGGCGAGCAGCAGCCGGCGCGGGGAGTGAGGCACTGCGGACTCCGGATGGGGAACGGGGAACCGGAAGGTGACTTAACAGTTCCGCACTCAACCGTGACGAACGGGACGCGGTCAAGGAGACATCGACGGACTTAAGGATGACGAAAGGTTCGGAGGACGGAGAGCGCTTTCCCTTGCCAGCCACCATGCTCCGGCCTCCGGAACCGGTTACGGCGAGAAAGCGCTCTCACGGGGTCAGCAGCTGCCGGACGTCGATGCGCTGGCGCAGCGGCACACCGCCCGGTCCCGGCGCGGCGGAGACCCGGGCCGCGATCTGCAGCGCACGCTCCTCGGACTCCACGTCCACCACGCGGTAGCCGGCCAGTTCCGGCAGGACACCCCGCTCCCCCGCCACCTGATGCGCCCGGCCGCCGAGTCCTTGCGCCTCGACCAGCTCACCGGCCGCGGCCAGCTCGGCGTCCAGGTCCCGCTGGTAGTCGAAATGGCGGCGCACGTCGGCCGGCGCCCAGGTGCCCATCGCAGTGTGGTGCTGGATCAGCAGAAACTTCGTCATACCAGCGGGTCGGGGCGGGCCGGCCGTTCTCGACATGCCACCCGGCTCGCGGGCGACGCACCGCGGCGCGGTGATAGACACTGTCTACGTGACCTGGTAGACAGTGTCTATGCCCGATGACCTGCGGACGCACCTCGTCGCCACCGGCGTCGAGCTGGTCACCGCCGAGGGCACCGAAGCGCTGACCCTGCGCGAGATCGCCCGCCGCGCCGGGGTCTCCCACGGCGCCCCCCGCCGCTACTTCCCGACCCACCGCGAGTTGCTGGCCGCCGTGGCCCGGGTCGGCTACGACCGGCTGTCCGAGCGGGTCGCCGCCCTCGGCGAGCAGAGCGACCCGCGGGCCGGGCTGCTCGCGCTCGGCCGGCTCTACCTGGACTTCGCGCGCACCGACCGCGGCATGTTCGAGTTGATGTTCCGCCACGAGCTGCTGCGCGGTAACCAGGAAGGGCTGCGGGAGGCCAGCAAACCGCTGTTCGCCGTCCTGGTCGGACTGGTCGACCGGGCCCGCCCCGGCCGCGACGACGCAGCCGTAGCCGCCGGGGCCTTGTGGGCCAACCTGCACGGCATCGCGCAGCTGTGGTCCTGGGGCAGCCTGCAGATGGCGGTGCAGACCGAGGACGCCGACGCGCTGCTGCGCACGGTGATCGACGCCTACGGGGAGACCTGACATGCTGCCGCAGCTCACCCGCGCTCTGCTCGTCCCGGTGGCCCGGCTGGCCTTCCGGACGGTGGTCGAGGGCCGCGAGCACGTCCCCCGCGAAGGCCCGGTGATCCTGGCCGCCAACCACCTGTCGTTCCTGGACAGCTTCCTGATCCCGCTGGTGTCGCCGCGGCGGGTGGCGTTCCTGGCCAAGGCGGAGTACTTCACCCGCCCCGGCGTGCTGGGCCGGCTGACGGGTTCCACGCTGCTGGGCCTGGGCGCGGTGGCCGTGCCGCGCGGCGAGCACCGGGCGGCGCAGGCCGCCCTGGAGACAGCGCTGGGCGTGCTGCGTGAGGGCCGCGCGTTCGGCATCCACCCCGAGGGCAGCCGCTCCCGCGACGGCCGGCTCTACCGCGGGCGAACGGGCGTGGCATGGCTCGCGATGGCCTCGGGGGCGCCGGTCGTACCGGTGGCCGTGCTCGGCACCGACCGCGTCCAGCCCGTCGGCGCCCGGTTCCCGCGGCCCGGCCGGGTCACGGTGCGCTTCGGCGCGCCGCTGCGCTTCGAGACCCCGGCGGGCAGCGCGGCCCGGGCCCGGCGGGCGGCGACCGACGCCATCATGGCCGAGATCGGGAAACTGTCCGGCCAGGAGTACGCCGGCTGCTACAACGAGCTGTCCGCCGGGCAGTGAGGCTCAGCGCAGGGCCGGCAGCACCTTCGCGCCGAAGGTCTCCACGAACGGCAGCAGATCCTGGCCCACGTGGTGCAGGTAGATCCGGTCGAAGCCGAGCGCCGCGTACCCGCGCAGCCACTCGATGTGGCGTTCCAGGTCGGCCGAGATGTTGACGACCTCGCGGACCTGATCGACGGTCACGTTCTTGGAGACGACGTCGAAGTGGTCGACCGTCTCCAGGTCCCAGCAGACCGGCGGCGGGAAGATGTTGCTGCGCCACTGGTCGTGGGCGATCTTCTCGGCCTCCGCCTCGGTCGGCGCCCAGCTCAGGTGGACCTGCAGGCTGATCGGCCCGCGGCCGCCCGCGTCCCGGTACGCCGCGATCATCTTGCGCAGCTGCTCCTCGGGCGCGTTCACGGTGACCAGGCCGTCGGCCCAGCCGGCACACCAGGCGGCCGTCTTCGTACTGACCGCCGCGCCGATCAGTGCCGGGGTCGTCTCCGGCCGGGTCCACAGCCGGGCCCGGTCGACCTTGACCAGGCCGTCGCGGGTGACCTCCTCGCCGGCGAGCATGTCGCGGATGACGCCGACGCACTCGAGCAGCCGGGCCTCGCGCACCTCCTTGCGCGGCCAGGGCTCGCCGGTGATGTGCTCGTTGCTGTACTCCCCGCTGCCCAGGGCCGCCCAGAACCGGCCCGGGTACATGGCACCGAGGGTGCCGATGGCCTGGGCGATGATCGCCGGGTGGTAGCGCTGGCCGGGCGCGTTGACCACGCCGAAGGGCAGATTCGTGGCCTGCAGCGCGGCGCCGAGCCAGGACCAGGCGAACGCCGACTGGCCCTGCCGGGCGCTCCACGGCGAGAAGTGGTCGGAACACATCGCGGCGTCGAAACCGGCGCGTTCGGCGGCGACCACGGCGGCGAGGAGCTCGGCGGGCGGGATCTGCTCGTGCGAGGCATGGATGCCGTAGTCCGTCATGCCGCAGGTCGTACCCAGCCCGGCCCGGGGACAACCACCACTGACCCGGACGGCTTAGCCTGAGGCCATGAACCGTGGGTTGTCCGGCCGCGTTCCGCCCGAAACTGCGGCATGACCGCCACGCCGATCTACCTCGACTGCGACACCGGCGTCGACGACGCTCTGGCTCTCGCCCTGCTGCTCGCCCGGCGCGGATCCGTCCTGGCCGGCGTCGGCACGGTCAGCGGCAACACGACCGCCGGCCAGGCCGCCCGCAACACCCTGGAGCTGCTCGCCCTGGCCGGCCACGACGACATCCCGGTGGCCGTCGGGGCCCACCACCCGCTGGCCGGTGACTTCCGCGGCGGCGCGGACCGGGTGCACGGTGGCAACGGCATCGGCGGGATCGAGCTGCCCGCCGCGACCCGGGCCCCGCAGCCCGAGGTTGCCACCGAGCTGCTGCTCGCACTGGCCCGGCGGCACGCCGGTGAGCTGCGGATCGTGGCGACCGGACCGCTGACCAACCTGGCATTGGCGCTGCGCCGCGACCCGGACCTGCCCGGGCTGATCCGCGACGTCACCGTCATGGGCGGGGCGGTCCGGGTGCCGGGCAACGTGACCGGGCGCGCCGAGGCCAACGTCGCCGGCGACCCCGCGGCGGCGGCCGCCGTGTTCGCCGCGGCCTGGCCGGTGACGGTGGTGCCGCTGGACGTCACCATGCGGCACCGCTTCGCCGAGTCCGACCGGGCCGCGCTGGCGGCGGGCCCGCCGCTCACGGCGGCGCTGGCCGCGATGCTGACCGGCTACTTCGACTACTACGAGCCGGTGCTGGGCGAGCGACGGGTGCCGCTGCACGATCCGCTGGCCGCCGGAATCGCCGTCGGCCTCCTGCAACCGGCGGACGCGCCGCTGGTCGGGCTGCACGTCGAGCCGGACGGACACCTCGTCGAGGACCACACCGCGGCGCGCAGGACCCGGGTGGTCCTCACCCTGACCGCGGACGCCGCACCCGTCATTCTCCGGACCGTCCTCGCGGCGTCCGCGGGCTGAGCTCCGGCCGGCGGGCGTGCGATCATCGCCCGCGTGCCGACCACCGAGTTCCGTCATCGCTTCGCTGTGCCGGCCCCGCCCGAGCGGATCTACGCCCACCTCGCCGAGCCGGAGAGCTACGTCGGCCTGTCCCCGCTGGTCGTCGCCGTCCGCGACGTCCGCCGGGCCGGCGACACCGTCTCGTACGTCGCCGTGGAGCGGTTCGCCGCCGGGCCGGTCAAGTACGACAACCTCATCGCCGTGACCATGTCTTTCCCCCGGCCCGGCCGCCGGGTGGTCAGCGACGTGGTCAGCCCCGGCCGGGTACGCCTGACCGCCACCGTCGACCTGGTTCCCGACGGCGACCGGACACAGGTCACCGAGACCGTCCGGGTCACGTTCCCGGCGCTGCTGCGGCCGCTCGTGCTCGGCCAGGCCCGCAAGGTGCAGCGGGCCCGGGCGGCCGAGCTGACCCGGCGGATGTCCACCGGCTGAGGGCACCGCGGGGGTGAGGACCGCCGATATGCTGCGGGCGTCGTCCCACCGCACCGGAGGGTCCGCATGACCGATCCGCACGTGGCCCCGCACTGGGAGTCGTCCGCGCTGGTCACCATCGACATGCAGCGCGACTTCCTGTCCGGGCGGCCGTACGGGCTGGCCGGCACCACCGAGATCATCCCGTCGCTGCGCTCGCTGATCGACGCCTTCCGGGCCGCGCGCCGGCCGATCGTCCACATCGTCCGCCTCTACCAGGGTGACGACGTCGACCGGGTCCGGCGCACGCTCATCGACGGCGGCGGCGAGCTCGTGCGCCCCGGCACCGACGGCCGGTTGCTCGCGCCCGGGCTGCTGCCCGGCGAAGGGCCCGACCTGGACGACAAACTGCTGCTGGACGGGCGGGCGCAGGTGCTCGGCCGCGACGAGTACGCCCTGTTCAAGCCGCGCTGGGGCGCGTTCTACCGCACCCCGCTCGACGAGCTGCTGCGCGGGCACGGCATCGACACCGTGGTCTTCGCCGGCTGCAACCTGCCCAACTGCCCGCGGGCCAGCATGTTCGGGGCCGTCGAGCGGGACTACCGGGTCGTGCTGGCCACCGACGCCATCTCCCAGGCCAGTGAGCAGGGCTTCCGGGAGGTCGCCGGGATCGGCGTCGTGCTCGTGCCCACCGCGGAGATCGTCGCCCGGGTCACCACGCCCGGTTGAGACCGGGCGCGGCCGGTGCAACGGCCGGAAGGGAGCACCATGCGAGCCGTTCTGGCCGACTTGTCGATCCCCCGGTATCTGGCCACCGCGGCCGCCCGGGCGCTGCCCCGGGGTCTCGGCGGTGACGCCGGCCGGGGCGTGGCCGGTCTGCTCGGCCTGCGTGAGGACGTCCCCGTGCCGGTGCTGCCCCGCGCTCCCGGCTGGGTGTTGCTGCGGCCGGAGCTGTCCGGCATCTGCGGCAGCGACACGGCGGTCGCCCAGGCCAAGTCGTCGCTGGTGCTCAGCGCCTATTACACCGCGCGGCGGCAGATCCTCGGGCACGAGATCGTCGCCGTGGTGGCGTCGGCCGGGCCGGGTGTCACGTCGGTGTCCGCGGGTGACCGGGTGGTCGTCGACCCGGTCCTGTCCTGCGCGCACCGGGGTTTCGACCTGTGCCGGTCGTGCCGGGAGGGCTTCCCGTACGTCTGCGAGCGCTTCGACGAGCCCGGCGTGTCCGGTTGCCGGTCCCCCACCCAGGGCTTCGACGCGGCGCTGGGCGGGGGCTGGGGTGAGTACGTCGCCGCCCACGAGAGCCAGCTGCACCGGGTCGGGGCGCTGCCGTCGTACCGTGCGGTCCTCGCCGAGCCCGCTGCCGTCGCCCTGCACGCGGCGCTGCACTGGCAGCGCCGTGGTGACCGCGCCGTGGTCATCGGCCCGGGGACCATCGGGCTGCTCGTGACGGCTGCCCTGCGCCGGCTGCACCCGGATCTGGACCTCACCGTCGTGGGCCCGGGTGAGTTCAGCCGGGCCGCGGCCGTGCGCACGGGAGCGAGCCGCGCGCTGGAGCCGGGACCGCAGGTGGTGGAGTCGCTCGCCCGCGTGCACGGCGGCCGGGTCGTCCGGCCGCGCCTGACCCGGACGCCGATCCTGGAGCAGGGCGTGGACGTGGTCTTCGACTGCGTGGGCCGCAGCGAGTCGATCGACCTCGGCCTGCACCTGCTGCGGCCGACCGGCATGCTGGTGCTGGTGGGCGGAGCCGGCCGGCAGCGGGTCGACTGGTCGCTGGTCTGGAACCGCCAGCTCACCGTGCAGGGCACCGTCAACTCGGGTCCGGAGCCCGCGCTCGCCGGGCGCACGACGATGGCCGAGGTGCTGGAGTGGCTCGCCGATCCGGCGTACCCGGTGGATGCGCTGGTGACGCACACGTTCGCGCTGGACGACTGGCGGCTCGCGCTGCGGACCGCGTCGGCCGCGGCCCGGGCCTACGCCGTCAAGGTCACCCTGCGGCCGAACCCGGGTGTCCCGCTGGTGCCGGGTCCCGGGCCAGCCCGGTGAGGAACGTGGTCAGCGCCTCCCGGTACGGGCCGACGGTGCGCAGGTCGGCGTACTCGTCCGGGCCGTGCTGCCCGTCGCCGCCCGGGCCGAAGATCACCGCGTCGATGCCGCGGGCGGAGTAGAACCGGCCGTCGGCGGCCCCGTGCTTGCGCAGCAGCTCTCCGCTGTAACCGGCCGAGCGCGCGGCCGCGCGCAGCAGCGTGACCTCGTGGCTGTGCGGATCCGCGTGGTGCGGCGCGCCGAGGCTGTCCACCGTGACCGGCACGCCGCTGACCGAGCGCAGCAGGGCAGCGATCTCCTCGCGGCTCCGGCCCGCGAAGGCGGTGTCCTGCGGCGGGAAGCGGATGTCGAGCCAGGCGGTGGCCTCGGCCGGCACCTGGTTGACGGCGCGGTTGGTGGTCTCGATCCGGGCCACGTTGACCGTCGTGCGCCACTGCTCGCCCGGCGGCACCGGCCATCGGCGCAGCACGGCGTCGACCGCACCGGTCAGCGTGAGCAGAGCGTTGTCGCCGAGCCACGGGTAGGCGGCGTGGGCGGCAGTGCCGGTGGCGTGCAGGCGTACCTGGAGGATGCCCTTGGAATCGGTGACCACGCGCAGGCCGCTCTGCTCGCCGATGAGCACGAAGCCGGCGGTGACGCCGGCGGTGAGCTGGTGCGCGGTGCCGTCGAAGCCGCCGACCTCCTCGTCGGTGACCAGCTGCAGACCCAACGGGTACGGCAGCGACGGCGCCAGCGAGCGGAAGACCTCGGCCAGTACGAGCGCCGCCACCTTCATGTCCTGCGCGCCGCGGCCGTAGAGCCGGTCGCCGTCACGCCGGGCCGCATAGCTGTCGGCGGGCACCACGTCGAGATGGGCGTTCAGCAGCACCCGGAAGTCGGGACGCGGGCCGGGCAGGTGCACCAGGGCGCTCGGCTTGCCCCGCGAGGTGAAGCGTTCCACCGTGAAGCCGGGCCCGACGACATCGAGCACGAGCTCCAGCGCGCGGTGCAGCTCCCCGGGACGGTCCGCGGTGGAGGGCACGGCGATCAGCTCGGCGGCGCGGGCCGGCAGGTCCATACCCCGACCCTATCGAGTAAATCGGTTGCGGCCGGGCCGGGCGGCGGATAGAACTGGCGGCCGGACCGACGAAGGAAGGAGGACCGGGCCATGTATGCCACGCACACCGCGCTCATGTCCTCCCGGGGCCACCAGCCGAGCTGATCCCGGTGGGACAGGGCCCCTCCGCCACGGAGACTGCCTTGACTCTGCACCACCACGACCTGACCCTGCGCCCGATCACCGGGCCTGATGAGCTGGACCTGTTCACCACCTTCCCGTACATCCTCAACGGCGAGCTCGCCAAGGACCTGGAAGCCGGCCGCCGCCACCCGCGGTGGCTGTGGCTGGCCCTGCGCGGCGAGCGCCTCGTCGCCCGGGCCGCCTGGTGGTCCCGCCCCGGCGCCGAGCACCCGTTCCTGATGGACATCCTCGACCTCGACGGCGACCCCGACGACGCCGTGGAACTCGTCCGGACAGCACTGTCCACCTTGGTCGCTCCGGACGGCGATCCGCCCGACTACCTGCGTTACGTCCCGGGCGACTGGCGCGAACAGCCCGAGATCCGCCGCGGCGTCGAGCAGCGGATGGGCGTGCTGGAACGCCTCGGCGCCGAGCTCTTCGTCGAGCGGCTGCGCCTGGAGTGGCAGCCCGGTACGCCGGTGCCGGAGCCGGCCGGCCGCCTCACGTTCCGCCCGGTCCGCGGGGCCGAGGAGCTCATCGGACTGATGACCCGGGTGCTGGAGGGCACCCTGGACGCGCACAGCCGCGACGACCTGAGCCGGATGAGCCCCCGGCAGGCCGCCGAGGAGCAGTACCGCGACGAGCTGGCGGGGTACGCCAGCCCGCACGAGTGGTGGCGGGTGGCGACGCTGCCGGACGGGGAGCCGGTCGGCTTCGTCGTCCCGGCACACAACGGCTACAACCCGATCATCGCCTACATCGGGGTGGTGCCGGAGCACCGCGGCCACGGCTACATCGACGAGGTGCTGGCGGCGGGCACGCGGCTGCTGGCGGATGAGGGCGTACCCCGGATCCGGGCCTCCACCGACGTGGGCAACCAGCCGATGGCCCGGGCCTTCGCCCGGGCCGGCTACGTCACCGTCGAACACCAGCTCGACATGACCTGGCGCTGATCGGGGGCGCGCCGGGCCCGTCCGGGCCCGGCGCGTGATCAGCTGGAGGTGCCCCCGGCGGTGGCCACGCCCGCGAACGGGATGCTCGTCGCTCCGGTGTTGCCGTCGCCGTCCGGGTGCCGCCAGAGGCCACGCCGGCGCAGCTCCGGCAGGACGCCCTCGCCGAACCAGTACGCCTCCTCCAGGTGCGGGTAGCCGGACAGGATGAACTCGGTGATGCCCAGGCCGGCGTACTCGGCGATCCGGTCGGCGATCTCGGTGTGGCTGCCGATCAGGGCCGTCCCCGCGCCGCCGCGGACCAGGCCGACGCCCGCCCACAGGTTCGGCGAGACGACCAGGCCGTCGCGGCTGCCGCCGTGCAGGTCGAGCATCCGGCGCTGGCCCTCGGACTCGCTGCGCCGCAGGCCGGCCTGCACCGCCTCGATGTCGGCCGGCGAGACGCCCTGCAGCAGCCGGTCCGCCTCGGCCCAGGCCGCCCCGGCCGTGTCGCGGGCGATGACGTGCAGCCGAATGCCGAAACGCAGGGCCGGGTTCAGGCCGCGGATCCACGCGATCTTCTCCGCGACCTGGGCCGGCGGCTCACCCCAGGTGAGGTAGACGTCGGTGTGCCGGGCCGCCACCGGGCCGGCCGCGGCCGAGGAGCCGCCGAAGTAGATCTCCGGCGCCGGGTCGGGCAGGCGGCTCAGCCGGGCGCCCTCGACGCGCAGGTGCTCGCCGACGTGGTCGACCGTCTCCCCGCGCCACAGGGCCTTGATGATGCCGAGGAATTCGTCGGTGCGGGCGTACCGGGCGTCCTTGTCCAGGAAGTCGCCGTAGCCGCGCTGCTCGCTCGACTCCCCGCCGGTCACCACGTTGAGCCGGAGACGGTTGCCGGACAGCCGCTGGAAGGTGGAGGCCATCTGGGCGGCGAGGGTCGGCGAGATCAGTCCCGGCCGGAACGCGACCAGGAACTTCAGCCGATCGGTCACCTCGGTGAGCATCGCGGTGGCGAGCCAGGCGTCCTCGCACCAGGCGCCGGTCGGCGTGAGCGCGCCGACGAAACCGAGCTGTTCGGCGCTGCGGGCGATCTGCCCGAGATAGCCGACGGTCAGCGGCCGGACTCCGCCGGCGGCACCGACCGGGACACCGTGCCCGCCGCCGACGATGTCGCGGCTGTCGCCGTTGGTGGGCAGGAACCAGTGGAAGTCGAGCGACGTCATGGGCTCAGGGTACCCACATCTCCTATCGAGCAGATAGAGTGACGGCCTCGCACAGACGGAGTGCGATCGCCGCCCTGCCGGCCCTGACCGTGTCCGTGGCGCTCGGCGGGTGCGCCGGCTACGACGCCGGCACCGGCCCGGCCGACAACGGTCCCCTGCGGACCGGCTAGCAGCGGTTCGGCGGGCTGAGTCTGGTCAAGGCCCGGGCCGCCGCCCCGGACGCGCAGTGGTCGCTCTTCGAGAGCGGCCCGGCGGCTGGCCAACAACCGCGAGTACATCCTGGTCCATCCGGACGCGGTCAAGGACAAGGCGCCGCAGATCCGGACCTTCCTCGACACGTACCAGAAGACCACGACCTGGGGGCTCGCCCACCCGGAGGAACGCGCCGAGGTGCTGGCCCCGGAGCTGAAGATCGACGAGGCGGTGACCGCCCGGGCCCTGGCCCGCGCGGCCGAGCCGCTGGCCCCGCTGACCCCGGAGGTCGGCGCCGAGCTGCAGGCCATCGCGGGCGGCTGCACCGACCTGAAGCTCATCCCGGGAGTGTCGACATGAAGGCCCGGATCGACGACCAGTTCACCGCGGAGCTGCAATGACCGCCGTCGCCACGGCGCCGGACGTGGCGGTGCGGCCGTGCCCGGTGAAGAAGACCCGGCGCCTGCGCTGGCAGCGGATCGTCAGCCCGGTGGTGATCCTGCTGCTGTGGCGCGGGCCCCGGACGACGCGGGCTTCGGACCCCTGCGGCGCCGGCTGCTGGACCGGCTGGGGGTGCCGCTCGCCCGCAACTGACGCCCGCGGAAGGAGCGTCCGGCCGGGTCGGGCCGGACGCGTTCCCCGGTCTTCTCAGGTGTCCCGGCGAGGGCCGGCGTGCCGCACCGGGTGCACGGGCCGGCCGCCGCGGAGCTCGGCACCCCAGCGGGACGTCTTCGGCCGGGAGCGGAACGCCGGCCCCCGCCAGTCCGGACGCCAGCCGGCCGTCAGCGCCCGGTCGACGCTCTCGGCGACCGTCGACGAGGACCCGGGCCGGTCGGCCGGCACGGAGCGCTCCGGCAACGTGACCATCAGCAGGGCACCGTTGCCGGTGGCCTGCTCCACCACGAACGGCAACAGGGTCCAGCTGTCGCCCTGGTGGTAGGCCGCCCGCCGCCGGACCGTCCAGCGGTACGCCGTCCCGCCGACCGTGATCGGCCGCGATCGCTCCCGTGTCACTGCCATCCGTCGTCCCTCCCGCATCCCCGGCATGCTCGGATGGCCGACCCTACGCCAGGCGGGGCCGCACGCGCCGCCGCATTTCGGCCCCTCATCGATGACGTCCCACCGGTGGCCGTTCCGGCCGTAGGGTTAGCCCTACCCCGGATCCGGGGGACCACCGCAACGCTATCGGCGGGCCGTCGCCATACGTTCGAGCAGTGACGATGACGACGACTTCCACCCCCACCACGACCGCGGTCGCCCTGCGCGGCGTGAGCCGCGGCTACGGCCGCGGCGCCACCGCCGTCCGGGCCGTCGACGACGTCGACGTCGAGTTCCGGCGCGGCACCTGGACCGCCGTGATGGGTCCCTCCGGCTCCGGCAAGTCCACCCTGCTGCACCTGGCCGCCGGCCTGGAACGGGCCGACAGCGGCCGGGTGCTGCTCGGTGACACCGACATCACCGCTGCGAGCGACAACGAGCTGACCGCCCTGCGCCGCACCCGGATCGGCTTCGTCTTCCAGAGCTTCAACCTGATCGGATCGCTGAGCGCCGAGCAGAACGTGGCCCTGCCGCTGCGCCTGGCCCGCCGGCGCCCGGGACGCGCGCAGGTCCGGCAGGCCCTCGACGACGTCGGGCTCGGCGACCGGGCCCGGCACCGCCCGCGCGAGCTCTCCGGCGGCCAGCAGCAACGGGTGGCGATCGCCCGGGCCATGGTCACCGCGCCCGAGGTGCTCTTCGCCGACGAGCCGACCGGGGCGCTGGACTCGACGGCCGCCCGTACCGTCCTGGATCTGTTGCGGGCCATGGCCGACCGCGGCCAGAGCATCGTGATGGTGACCCACGACCCGGCCGCCGCCGCCCGCGCCGACGGCGTGCTGTTCCTGCGCGACGGCCGGCTGGTCGACCACCTCGCCGGTGCGAGCGCCCGCGAGGTCGCCGACCGCCTCGTCGCCCTGGAGCGCTGACATGCTGCGGATGAGTATCTCCGGACTGGCCGAGCGCTGGCAGCTGTTCGTCGGCGCCACCCTGTCGGTGTGCCTGGGCGTCGCGCTGGTGCAGTCCTCGCTGCTGCTGCTGATCTCGGCGGCGACCCTGGACCCGCCGGCCGGCCTGTCCCCGGCCGAGCGGCTGCGTTTCAGCGACAGCGCCGAGGCGTCGGTGGCGCTGCTCGGCGTGACGCTGGGCTTCTCGGCGTTCCTGGCCGTGTTCATCATCAGTTCCACGTTCGCCTTCACCGTGGCCCAACGCCGGCGCGACCTGGCGCTGCTGCGGCTGGTCGGCGGCGGTCGCCGGCACGTGCGCCGGCTGCTGATGGGCGAGGCGCTGCTGCTCGGGCTGATCGGGACCGTCACCGGCGTACCGGCCGGGCTGGCGGTGATGGCCCTGCAGACCCGGCTGCTGGTCGGCTTCGGCTTCGTGCCGGGCGGGTTCACCGGGCAGTGGCGCGACTGGATCCTCGGCGCCTCCGCCGGGGTCGGCCTGGGCCTGGCGCTGGCCGGGGTGCTGGTCGCCGCCCGGCGGGCCGCCCGGGTCCGCCCGCTGGACGCGCTGCGCGATCCCGACGCGGGCCGGGTGATGACCGCCGGGCGCTGGCTCACCGGGCTGTTCTTCGCCGCCGGGGCGGTGGCCCTGATCATCCTGGCCCCGGTGGGCGGGCCGGCCGGCGGTCAGGCCCTGACGATGAACGTGTCGCTGTGCGCGGCGGTCGCCCTGTCGCTGCTGGCGCCGGTGCTGGTCCCCGGGGTCGCCCGGCTGATCCCGGCCGCTGGGGTGACCGGCATGCTGGCCCGGGCCAACCTGCGCGACGAGGTCCGCCGTAGCGCGGCCACCGCGGCCCCGCTCATCGTGCTGATCGGCGTCGTCTTCGGGCAGGTCGGGGCGTCCGCCTCGTTCGCCGCCGCCGGCGTGGCCGAGCAACGCCGCGGCACGGCCGCCGACCTGGTCGTCGAGACCACCGGACCGGGTTTCCCGGCCGTGGCCGGAGTAGCGTCCTTCTCGTCGGAGACCGAGACCCCGCTCCGCATCACCACGGGCCGGGGCGACACGGCGGACACCCTGATCCAATCCGCCCTGGTCGTCGAGCCGGCGGCCTTCGCACGGGCCCACCCCGGCAGCGGCTACCTGCAGGCGCTGCGGGGCAACGCCGTGGCGGGCGGCCCGGGCCGGGAGGGCTTCTCCCGGGGCGACACCGTGACGGCCCACTTCGCCGGCACCGACCACTCGCTGCCGGTCGTCGCCGAGGTGCCGACCACCATCGGCGGCGGCGCGGCCCTGCTCGTACCGGCCGGTCTGCTCCCGGCGGACCAGCTCGCCGGCGCACCGACCCGGACGTTCGTCACGCTCGCCCCCGGTGCCGACCCCGCCCGGGTCACCGCGGAACTGTCCACCGTGGGCACCGTGACCGGCGTGGACGACTGGCTCCGGGCCGACGCCGAGGCCCGGACCAGCACGAGCGACGACATCATGCTGATCGTGCTCGGCCTCGGCGGCCTGTACGCCCTGATCGGCGTGGTCAACGCGGTCGTGATCGCCGCGGCCGCCCGGGGCCGGGAGTTCGCCGCGGCCCGCGCGACCGGCCTGACCCGGCTCCAGGTGCTGCGCGCGGCCCTGCTGGAGTCGTCGGCGGTCACCATGATCGGCGTCTTCCTGGGCGCGCTGGCCGCGGCCGGCACCTACGTCGCGGTGCTGGCCACGACCTCGGCCGTGACGGGCACCGCGACCCTGGACCTGCCCTGGACGCTGATGGCGGTGCTCGCGGTGGTGGCGTTCGTGGTCACCGGCCTGACCAGCCTGCTGACCTCCTGGTCGGCGACCCGGGTCGCGCCGGTCTCCCTGCTGGGCGCCTGGGAGTAGGGATCAGCGCCGGCCGGCCACGCAGAAGCGGTTGCCCTCCGGGTCGGCGAGCACCACGTACGGCGGCGCGCCCGGCTCCAGCTGCTCCGGGTAGTACGGCCAGTCCACGCGCTGGGCACCGAGGGCGAGGAGCCGGGCGACCTCCTCGTCGAGGGAGCGGTCACCGGCGTCGAGGTCGAAGTGGATCCGCGGCTGTTCCTGCACCGGGGTCTCGCTCGCGTCCATCGCGATCGCCGCGCCCGGGACGCCCACCGGCGGCTCGATGACGATCCAGTCGTCACCCGGGTAGCGCGGCGGGCGCCGGACGTAGCCGAGGGCCGCGCTCCAGAAGGCGCCGGCCCGCTCGCAGTCCTGCACGCCCAGGGAGATCTGCGCGAACACCGCCATCAGGGGTGGGTCACCACGAGGACCGGGCGGGACGCTTTCTCGATCAGCTGCAGGGGGACGCTGCCGAGGAGTCGTTCCGCCAGCGCCGGCCGGGAGCTGGCCCCGACCACGATCACGTCGGCCTCCTGCTGGGCCGCGAACTCGATGATGCGTTCCAGCGGGCGGCCGGGCAGCACCGCCCCCTGCGCCTCGACCCCCACGTCGGCCAGCCGCCGGATCGCCGTGTCGACCGCCTCCCGCGCGCCCTGGACGAAGACGCTGCGCGGCGCCGGGGAGAACCGCTCCAGCTCCACCTCGTCGACCGCGACCACGGTGACCGTGGCGCCGGTCTGTTTGGCCAGCCGGGCCACCGCGTCGGTGATCCAGGGCTGGTCGGCGTCGGGCTTGGCAGCCAGCACGATGTGCATGTCGTCCTCCGGCAGATGGGATCACGTGGGTCGATCCTCACCCGTGCGCCGCGCCGGAACAAGCCTCAGCGGCGGCGCGTTGGCCGCTGATCCCTTACCGTGAGGCCAGGCATGTCGATGTGGAGGTACGCGGCTATGGCGGACGCGGGAACACGGGACAGCACCGAAGCACGCGAACAACCCTCTCTCAACCGGGTCATCGGCCCCGGGCTCCTGCTGCTCTTCGTCGTCGGGGACATCCTCGGCACCGGGGTCTACGCCCTCACCGGCAAGGTCGCGGGCGAGGTCGGCGGGGCGGTCTGGCTGCCGTTCCTCATCGCCTTCGTGGTGGCGCTGCTGACCGCGTTCAGCTATCTGGAGCTGGTGACCAAGTATCCGCGGGCAGCCGGCGCGGCGCTGTACACCCACAAGGCCTTCGGCATCCACTTCTTCACCTTCATGGTCACCTTCGCGGTGATGTGCTCGGGCCTGACCTCGGCGTCCAGCGCGTCGAAGGCGTTCGCCGGCAACTTCGCCGAGGCGTTCGGCCTGTCCCTCGGCGAGGGCCTGGGACTGACCGCGGTGGCAGTCGGCTTCATGACCCTGATCGCGCTGGTCAACTTCCGCGGCGTCGGCGAGAGCGTCAAGGCCAACGTGGTGCTGACCTGTGTCGAGCTGACCGGCCTGCTGATCGTCATCGCCATCGGCGCCTGGGCACTGGGCGGCGGCAACGGTGACCTGTCACGCCTGGTGGAGTTCGACTCGCCGCCCGGCGAGCACGCGTTCTTCTCGGTCACCGCGGCCACCGCGCTGGCGTTCTTCGCCATGGTCGGCTTCGAGGACTCGGTCAACATGGCCGAGGAGACCAAGGACCCGGTACGGATCTTCCCCAAGGTGATGCTGACCGGCCTGTGCATCACCGGCGTGATCTACGTCCTGGTGGCCATCTCCGCCGTGGCGCTGGTCTCCCCGGCCGACCTCAACGAGGGCGACGCGCCGCTGCTCAAGGTGGTGGCGGCCGGGGCGCCGGCGTTCCCGCTGACCGTCTTCGCCTTCATCACGATGTTCGCGGTGGCCAACTCGGCACTGATCAACATGCTGATGGCCAGCCGGCTGCTCTACGGCATGGCCAACGAGCGGGTGCTGCCCAAGGTGCTCGGCACGGTGCACCGCACCCGGCGTACGCCGTGGGTCGGCATCGTCTTCACCACGCTGATCGCCTTCGGACTGATCTGGTTCGCCGACCTGACCGCCCTCGGCGGCACCACCGCGCTGCTGCTGCTCTGCGTCTTCACCGTGGTGAACGTCGCGGTGCTGGTGCTGCGCCGCGACACGGTGGAGCACAAGCACTTCAAGGCGCCGACGGTCATCCCGATCATCGGGGCGATCAGCTGTGCCTACCTGGCCAGCCCGCTCTCCGGCCGGGCGGCCGCCGACTACCGGGTGGCCGGGGTACTGCTGATCATCGGCGTCGTGCTCTGGGCCATCACCTACGCGACCAACCGGTTCATCCTGCACCAGGACACCACCATCGACCCGGCCAAGCTGGACAAGTGACATCCTCTCCGCCCTAGTGTGCGGAAATCCCTCCACGCTGCGCGTGGAACCCGCGGCGTCCGGGTGGGTCACCGCTTCGCTGCGCGGTGCCGGGACGAGTCCCGGTCTCATCTGCGCTCCACGGTCGTTGAAGTCCGCCTGTCCGGCGGCCTCGATGTTCCTGGCGGCGTTGATGTCACGGTCGTGGTGACTGCCGCAGGGGCAGTCCCACTCCCGGATGGTCAAGGCCATCTTGTCGTTGCTCCGGCCGCAGGGCGTACGTTCGCCGGGGTGGACCGGTTGACGGTGTAGTCCGCCGAGCGTCACTCGTCGTTTTCCGACGGACCTGATTGGGGCTCCACGGAAGATGTCAGAGTCAAGAGTCCAGACGCCGCTTGGAGAAGGGCTCGCGAACGCGAGTTGATGTGTCGGTCCCGTGCCCGGAGGGCGGCGGTGATGTCAGACGTGCGGCCGCGTTGCCGCAGGACCGGCATGAGCGCGCGCAGCGGTGGGATGCGATAGCCGGCAAGGCGTAACTGGTGCACGATCCGCGCGTCCCGGACATCGGCGGGGGTGTAGATGCGTGCACGTCCGCGAACTGCTCGAGCGGGGGTGAGCAGGCCTTGCCGGTCCCAGTACCGCAGCGTCGAGGTGGGCACTGCTAGGGCGGCTGCAAGTTCGGAGATGGTCATGGCGTCGTTGGGCCGGACGTCGTCAATGGGTTCGGCGGTGATCGCGACGACAGCATCTCTGGCTAGCTCGACGTCCCGCCGCTCGGTGTGCAGGCGGGCATGCGCCTTGTCGACGATCGCCAGGACGTCATTTTCCGTGCCGGCGCGTGCGACGCGGATGAGCTTCTTCGCCTCGGCAGGCCCGACGCCCGCGGCGAGGACGACGTAGGTCGCTGCCGCTAGCGCATGCATCTCGGTCCACGCGCGATAACCCGATGGAGTACGCGTCGGCGATTCCAATACCCCGTCACGTTCGAGGTTGCGCACCTGCTGGACGGAGCAGCCAGCACGTCGGGCCACGTCGGCGGTTCGCAACGGGCGGTGGAGAGTTACCGTGGTCATCGCCGAGGCCCCCCGATCGAAAGTCTCCACAAGCAGTTCAATGTGACGCTAGAACACATGGACATGGACGACATCATCAATCACGCGAAGACACTGGACGCCGTACTCATCCTGCAACCACAACCCGGCGACACGTCGCCCGAAGTCAGCTGGGGCGACGCGTTCATCTACTACGCGCCCGACGGTGTAATCCCGGCAACACAACCCTTCGCCACGATCGTGACAAAGGACTACCCCGACGAGCCTCCTTCTGGCCTGGACCAGCCAGGCACCTTCCGGCTCAACATCGCCGCGCCCAAGGCGGACTTCGCGCGAGTCATCGGCTCATCGCCTCGAGATGCCATGAACGCCAACCACGACGCCCACCTCCGCGACACCTGGTTCCCCCATCCGGTCTACGGCAGGGCGGGCTGGCTGTCCGTCGTCAACCCCGACACAACGCTCCCGGAGGCGCTGAGCCTGCTCGGCGCCGCTCACAAGGCTGCCCGCGACCGGCATCAGCGACGACCCACGAATAACAACGCCGGCTAGCGCAGCTCAAGACTGGCCCGAAGCGGCACCCCCAGTCGCGGGTGTGCTTGCCACAAGATCCGTATCTGCCAATATGCGTACCGTGGATTACTACGAGAGCTTCCATCGCGCGGCGATCGAAGAGGGTTTCCCCGAGGACGAGACGGCGAAGTTCGCCGAGCTTCTCCGCTTCGCCATCTGGGCGAACGAGCGGCACAACGGCGAGATCGTGGCGCATCCCCGGGGCCTGCCGCCCGGGCAGTCCGCCGACCTTCTCGTCGGTCGGGGCGGCGGGCTGCCCCATCTCCCGGCGGGCATGCCATGGCCTACTGACTCGGAGGATTACCCGCTGCCGTTCGTCGCGTCCTTCGACTGTGCCGCGCTTCCGGGGGTCGACAGTCTGCCGTTGCCGCCGGACGGCTCGCTTCTCGTCTTCCTGCATCACGAGGACGCCTACGACACCTTCGATCATGACAAGGAGCAGCAGTACGCGCGCATCGTCTACGTTCCGGTCGGCACGGACACCGTGGTGCAGGCCCCGGAGAACCATTTGCCTTACCTGTTCGTCTCGGGTCGTGATTTCATCGGCCCGGAGCAGGACCTCTTCGCCGTCGTCCATGCCGACCTCCCGGAGTGGCTGGACTCCGAGGAGGAGGACCTGTCGTCATTCCAGAAACGGCTGGCACGCGACCTGCCACACCGCCGCGAACTCTGCGCCCTGGTCGACCGGCTGTGGCCGGCGGGGAACTCCGCCACCTTCCAGTTCGGCGGCTACTCGTGGAACACCGGCGGCATTTCCCGAGGCCATCTGTACGACGACCCCGAGCTGACGATCGCGGAGGAGAACTTCCGGGCTCGGCCGAAGGCCGGTGACCCGGTCGCCGATCGGGAGCAGGAGAACGTTCTGGTGGAGGAGGAGTTGCAACGGGTCCGGCAGGAGTGGATCCCACTCGTACAATTCGATCCCGGTGACGAGGTCTACTTCGGCCGTTTCCTGATCCGCGTCGATGACCTCACCGCCCGCAGATTCGACCGAGCCACCTCCTGGACCGCATTCACCGAATAACGACTTCCCGCATGCCGGCACGGACACCGGCTACACCCTGCGGGAGTCCACCCTCCGCCGCACACTGCCACCGGCTGGCATCACCACGCCGGCACCTGTACGCCGCGGTCGAATTGACCGGGATCGCGCCGGTGCCGCGCACCGGCGAACGGTAGATCATCGCGAAGTCTCGGACACCCGACGTGCTGAACTGCCGAGGGAGTGCACGGATCATGCCAACCCAGTTACTGCTGAAGGCACTGCTCGGGCCTGGCGGCCCTCCCAGCGCAGACCCTCACCCCGGCCTGAAGACCGGAGCACTGGCCCGCATGCCAGTAGCGGGTCAGCCCAGCCGGCGTACCGGTGAGGTGCCGTACTGCCGGGCCATGGCCTCCTTGAGGCCGCCCGGCAGGGCCTTGGCCTCCCGCTCGGTGCGCAGCACGACGTGCTGCGCGGCGGCGTCGCGCTCCCAGGCGGCCAGGCACTGCTGCGGTACGAGGTTCGCCGCCGCCACAATGCCCCCGGCCGCGCCCAGCCAGCTCGCGTAGCCCAGCAGGGCGGAGGCGCCGCTGTAGACGGCCAGGTCCCCGCCGAGGCCGAGCTCGTGCCCGAGCCGCGCCGGGTCACCGCTGGAGTCCTTGATCCCGGCCAGGCCCAGGTCACCCAGGGCCTCGACCGGCACCGGCCCGCCCGCGACGCCCGGGTAGTGATAGGCCAGCACCGGCACCGCGCCGGCGGCCTCCACCACGTGCGCGAAGTAACTGCCCAGGGCCCCGCCCAGCCGCGGCGGCGCGACCAGCACGGCGTCGGCCCCGGCGTCGATCGCCGCGGTGACGCGGGCCGCGGCGGGCTGCCACCACTCCCCGGAGGCACCGGCGATCACCGGCACCCCGGGGCAGGCCGCGCGGACCGCTGCGACCAGCTCCACCCGTTCGGCGTCGGAGACCGTGGCGGCCTCGCCGGTGCTGCCGTTGACCAGCACCGCCCGGATCCCGGCGTCCACGAGCCGGGCGGCGTGCTCGGCGGTGCCTTTCGCGTCGACCGCGGCATCGGCGTCGAACAGGGTGACCAGGGCGACGGCGGGCCCGGTCCAGAGCGGCTCAGTCATGCCTCCACCCTCCCCGACTCGCGGCCCGGCGGCCACCCGAACTGCGCTCAACCCAGGTGGGACACGGCCCAGGTGCGGAAGTCCGTCATGGGCAGGCCGTATGCGTGAGTCTGCTCAGGGCGTGCCGGGCTGCCCACGACCTCGGTCCATTCGTGCATCGGCACCATCATCTCCGGCAGCCCGCGCGCCACCGCCTCGCCGGCGGTCAGCACCGGCGCCGGGACCGGCCGCCCGAGCACCTCGGTCAGGGTGGCGGCGACCTCGGTCATCGTCAGGCGCTCGCCGGCCAGGTCCAGGTCGACGCCGTGCCAGCGCGCGGGATCGGCGAAGGCGGCCGCGGCGGCGGTGCCGATGTCGTCGACGGCCACCCAGCTCAGCTTCGTGTCCGGCCCGAAGGTGGTGACGAAGCCGTCCTGCGCCCAGTTGCCGAACATGAACGACCAGCCGATCAGGTTCTCCATGAACGTCGCGGGCTTGAGGACCGTCCAGGACGCGAACCCCGCCGCCCGGACGGCCTCGTCGATGGCGGCCTTGCTCTCCCAGTAGTGGGTGTTCCACCGGCCCTCGTGCCAGCCCGGTGCGCTGCGGGCGAACTCCCCCGCGCCGGCCACCGACGTGTGCACGAACTGCGGCACCCCGGCCGCCAGCGCCGCCGCGACCAGATTGCGGCCGCGCACCACCTCGGCGTCCGAGCCCAGATCGGTGACATCGGGCGTCTGGACCGAGAACACGCCGCGGACCCCGGTCGCCGCGGGCACCAGCGAGGCGGGCTGGTTGAGGTCACCCACGACCAGCTCGGCGCCGAGCGCCTCGAGCGCCTTGGCCGCGTCGGCCTGCGGATCCCGGACGAGTGCCCGGACGGCGACGCCCCCGGCGAGCAACGCCCGCGCGACAGCCCCACCCTGCTTGCCGGTGCCTCCAGTGACCAGAACCGGTGTCATGACATGCCCTTCCGCAGAAACGGGGCGGCCCCCCGTTTGTCGTCCGCTACGATACGGAGGGCCACCCCACTTCCACAACCCACCCCCGTCGGGACGGTGAGCATGCGACCCAGACGCGCGGACGCCCGGCGCAACTACGACCAGCTGATCGCCGCGGCCTCGGCGGCGTTCGCCCGCGAGGGCGCCGACGCCTCCCTGGAGGAGATCGCCCGGCAGGCCGGCGTCGGCTCGGCCACGCTGCACCGGCACTTCCCGTCCCGGCAGGCCCTGCTCAACGCGGTCTTCCACGGCCGGGTCGAGGCACTGTGCCAGCAGGCCCACGAGCTCGCCGAGGGCGCGGACCCCGGCCCCGCACTGACGATCTGGCTGCGCGCGCTCGGGGCCTACGTCGCCTCGACGCGCGGGCTGGCATCGTCGCTGGTGCCGAGCACCGACAACGAATGTCACCACATGATCGTGCGGGCCGGCGACGAGCTGCTCACCCGGGCCCGCGCGGCGGACGCGGTCCGCCCGGAGGTGTCGATCGACGACCTCCTGACCCTGGTGACCGCCATCTCGATGGCCGTCGAGCACAGCCCCGGCGAGAACGGCAGCGAGGCGGAACGCCTGCTCGGCCTGGCCATCGACGGCATCCACCCGCGGCCCGCGGGGTAGCTGCCGGCGGCTGACCGGCCGCCGGCAGCGCTCATCGTCCGGCGGTCAGTCCGTGGTCACCAGGTTCTTGCCGGAGGCCCCGTCGAACACCTGGATCTTCGAGGTGTCGTACCAGAGCCGGGCGGTCCTGCCGCGCTGGACGTTGGCCGCCGCGTCCAGCCGGGCCGTCACCTCGACGCCGCCGCTGTGCAGGTCGTTGCCGGTGTCCTTGGCCAGGTCCTCCAGATCCTTGGACCGGGCCTGGTCGCCCTTCATGGTGAAGTAGGCGTAGACGTCCGAGCCCATCGCCTCGACGATGTCGATCGGCGCGTCGAAGGTGGCGCCCGGCTTGTCGCCGACCAGGGACGCTTCCTCGAAGTGCTCCGGGCGGATGCCGACGATCACCTCTCGCTCGGCGGTCGAGCCGTCGAGGGCCTGCCGGATCTGGTCGGGCAGTTTGGCCTCGCCCAGGGCCGTCACCACGCCGTCGGGGCGCAGGCGGCCGGGGAAGAAGTTCATCGACGGGCTGCCGATGAAGCCGGCCACGAACAGGTTCGCCGGATGGGCGTACAGGTGGGCCGGCGAACCGACCTGCTGGACCACGCCGCTGCGCATGACCACGACGCGGTCGCCCAGGGTCATCGCCTCGGTCTGGTCGTGGGTGACGTAGAGCGTCGTCGTGCCCAGGTTCTTCTGGATCCGCGAGATCTGGGTGCGCATCTGCACTCGGAGCTTGGCGTCCAGGTTGGACAGTGGCTCGTCCATCAGGAACGCCTTGGGCGACCGGACGATGGCCCGGCCCATCGCCACCCGCTGGCGCTGGCCACCGGACAGGTTGGCCGGCTTGCGGTCCAGGTGCTGGGTCAGTTCCAGCATCTCGGCCGCCTGCTCCACCTTCTTGCGGATGGTCGCCTTGTCCATCCCGGCCAGCCGCAGCGGGAAGCCCATGTTGTCGCCGACCGTCATGTGCGGGTAGAGCGCGTAGGACTGGAACACCATGGCGATGTCGCGGTCCTTGGGGGCTTTGTCGTTGACCACCTGACCGTCGATGATCAGCTTGCCCGCGGTGATGTCCTCCAGGCCGGCCACCATGTTCAGTGTGGTCGACTTGCCGCACCCCGACGGGCCGACCAGGATGATGAACTCGCCGTCGGCGATCTCGAGGTTGAAGTCGTCCACGGCCAGGGCGCCGTCGGGGTAACGCTTGACCACATGGTCCAGAACGATCTCGGCCACGTCAGCTCCTCGGTGTATCGGTACGTGGGATGGGTCAGCCCTTGACGGCGCCCGAGGTCAGCCCCGCGACGATCCGCCGCTGGAAGACCAGCACGAAGATCACGATGGGGATGGTGATGACCACGGCGGCGGCCGCGATCGGTCCGGTCGGCTTCTCGAACGTGGTGGCGCCGGTGAAGTAGCTCATCGCCGCCGGGACGGTCCGCGCGTTCGAGGTCGAGGTGAGCGAGAGGGCGAACAGGAAGTCGTTCCAGCACGAGATGAAGACCAGGATGGCCGTGGTGAAGATGCCGGGCATGGCCAGCGGGGTGATCACCCGGCGGAAGGCCTGGTACGGCGTGGCGCCGTCCATCTTCGCGGCCTTCTCCAGGTCCCACGGGATCTCCCGGAAGAACGCCGACAGCGTGTAGATCGCCAGCGGGAGCGCGAAGGCGATGTACGGGATGATCAGCCCGGGCCAGGTGTCGAACAGCCCGATCGCCGTCTCGATCTTGAACAGCGGCGTGACCAGCGCGATCTGCGGGAACATCGACACGAGCAGGGCCATCGCCACGATCGTCCGCTTGCCCGGGAAGTCCAGCCGGGCGATGGCGTACGCGGCCATGGTGCCGAACGCGATGGCGATGAGGGTGGCGATGATGCAGATGCCGATCGAGTTCATCAGCGCCCGGAGGAAGTCGGGATTGTTGAAGATCGCGGTGTAGCTGTCGTTGCTGGGCGAGGTGGGGATGTAGTTCCCGTCGTTGAGCGTGGCGTCGTCCTTCAGCGACAGCGACACGATCCAGAGCACCGGGACGAAGGCGTACAGCAGGACGATCGCGTTGACGCCCCACCACATGAGCTTGCGGTTCGTGGTCTCCGGCTGCATGACTACCGCTTCCCCTCAGCGTCGGACCCGGGCGCTGCCGCCCCGAAGAACTTGATGAACGCGAACGCGATGATCCCGGTGGTGATGAAGATGAGCACCGACATCGCCGACCCGATGCCCAGGTTGAGCCCTCGGATCAGGTTGCTGTAGGCCACCATCGACACCGAGCTGGTCTGGTTGGACCCGCTGGTGAGGATGAAGATGTTGTCGAACACCCGGAACGCGTCCAGGGTGCGGAACAGCAGCGCCACCAGGATGGCCGGCTTGATCAGCGGCACGGTCACCATCCAGAACCGCTTCCAGGCGTTGGCGCCGTCCATCGACGCGGCCTTGAGCAGGTCCTCGGGCACCAGCGCCAGCCCGGCCATCAGCAGCAGGGCCATGAACGGGACCGTCTTCCAGACCTCGGCCAGGATGATGATCCCGATCGAGGGCCAGAACTCGGTCAGTGGCGCGGAATTCTCCGGGGCCAGCCAGCCCAGTCCCTGGGTCCAGGCGAAGCGCCAGGAGAACGCCGCGACCACGGTGACGATCGCGTACGGCACCAGCGCCGAGGTCCGCACCAGCCCGCGCCCGACGATCGTGCGGTGCATGACGATCGCCAGCAGCATCCCGAGGATCAGCTCCAGGGTGGCGCCGACGATCGTGATCAGCATGGTGACGCCGAACGCGGTCCACCAGATCGGACTGGACAGCACGGTGACGTAGTTGTCGAACCAGATGAACTCGTTGGCGTCCGGCTGGCGCAGGTCCGCCTTGTTCAGCGACAGCCAGAACGCGTAGATGATCGGGTAGGCGGCCACCGCCAGCATGATGAAGACGGCCGGGCCGACGAGCATCAGCCCCAGCTTGCGCTCGGCCCGTTTGGCGTCGGTGTGCCGCTGCCGGGCGATCTCGGTGGTGCCGTCGTCCATGCGGTCCTCGGCCGCCTCAGCGGCCGCCGCGGTCGGGGTGGCGGTCATGGCACGATCCCCTTGCCGTCGATGGCGTCCTGGATGGACTCGCGGAGTTCGTCGGCCGCCGCCTGCGGATCGATGCTCTGCGGCGGGGACAGCGTGGTGGAAACCAGGGTCGAGATGTTCTGGTACACCGGCGACACCGGGCGGGGCACGGCGGCCTCCAGCTCGGTCCGCATGACGTCGGCCATCGGGTACGCCTCCTTGAACTCAGGGAGCTCGAAGACCGTGGCGAGCGCCGGCACGTCACCGGCGTCGAGGGCGGCGCTGAGTGCGTTCTTCTCGTTGCGCAGGCACATGGCGGCCTCGAACGACTCGTCCGGGTGCTTGCTGTAGGTGCTGATGGCGTAGTTCATCCCGCCCAGCGTCACCCTGGGCGGCCCGCCGTCGACCGACGGATAGGGCGCGAAACCGAGGTCGTCGACCAGGTCCGGGTTGGCCTCGCGCATGGCGCTGAGCACGTACGGCCAGTTGAGCGAGAAGGCGGAGCGTCCGGCCTGCAGGTCCGCGAAGACCTCCGGCTCCTGGGCGTTGGACAGCGACGCGCTGGTGACCCCGGAGGTGGCGAGCTTGCGCAGCAGGGTCAGCGCCTGCACGGTCTTGTCGTCGATGGTGGGCTGGGAGCTGTCCTCGTTGACCAGCGTGCCGCCGTACGCGGTGATCAGGTTGTTGACGTTGACCACGTAGCCCTCGTACTGGGCCGCGGTGAGCCCGATCTCGTAGGGCTTGCCCTGGGCCTTGAGCTGCTGGGCCATCGCGATCATCTCGTCGAAGGTCTTCGGCGGGGTGGGCACCAGCGACTTGCGGTACCACAGCAGCTGCACGTTGGTCGTGCGCGGTACGCCGTAGAGCTTGTCCTTCCAGGTGGCCGTGTCGATCGGTGGTTGCAGGGTGTCCTTGGTCGCCTGGGCCTTCTGGTCGCCGGTCAGCTCCCGGATCCACTTGGCCTCGGCGAACTCCGCGGTCCAGGTGACGTCCATGCCGAGCAGGTCCATGCCGTCGTCCTTGGCGGCGAGCCGCCGGACGAACTGGTCGCGCTGGCCGTCGGCGTCGCTGGGGAGCAGGTTGCCGACGATGGTGTAACGGCCGGCTGCCTGTTGGTTGCAGTCGGCGATGATCTTGTCGAAGCCGGTGCCACTGGCTCCGCCGTAGAGGTTGACCACGGTGCCCTCGGGCCCGCTCGAACAGGCCGCGAGCGAGGCGAAGAGGGCCGTCACCCCGATCATCGCGGCCCACCGTGACGGCCGCCGGGGCGTCGTCGGTCGTGGAATCATCATCGATCCTCCGTCCGGGCAAACCGCTGGCACTTGTGGCCCAGCTCACAGCCCTGACCACGACATTGCCAGATATCGCTGGCAGGCGCGAGTGGAGGAGAGCAATCTTCTGTAACGACGTGTTCATGGACGGTGACTACGTGGCAGCACGCCCGAAACGCGGCGGTGAGGCGGGAATTGCCCGCCCCACCGGCCTGATGTCCGACCTTTACGGCAGACGCAGCTCGCAGGTCGCCACGTCGGCGGCCACCTCGGCGACCACGTCACCGGCCCGCACCCGCCACGGTGCCGCCGCCCCGGTCCGGACCACCCGCACGCTGCCGCCCGACCGGGTCACCGCGAAGGTCGTCGCCGGCTCCCCCGCCGGCCCCGGCACGGTCGTCGTCCGGGTGCCCTCGGCCAGCTCGTAGAGCTGCAGGGTGATGCCGTCGCGGTAGTCGTAGTCCGGCCGGTCCGTGCGGGCCCCGATCGCCAGTACCGAGTCCGGGCGCACCAGCAGCGGCACGCTCGCGAAGCTGTGCGTCTCGTGCACCCAGCCCGGTCCCTCGACGATCTCCGCGGTGCCGAACCGGGTCCAGCGCCCGGCCGGCACGTAGTACGACGTGTCCCCGGCCTCGCTGAACACCGGCGCGACCAGCAGGTTGTCGCCGAGCAGGTACTGCCGGTCCACATGCGTGACGGCTGGGTCGTCCGGGAAGCCGAAGATCATCGGCCGCATCACCGGCAGGCCCTCGCGGTGCGCGCGCCCGGCCGCTTCGAACAGGTACGGCATCAGCGAGAGCTTCAGCCGGGTGAACGAGCGCAGCACGTCGACGGCCTCCTCGTCGAACAGCCACGGCACCCGGTACGTCTGGTTGCCGTGCAGCCGGCTGTGCGAGGAGAGCAGGCCGAACGGGATCCAGCGCTTGAACACCGCCGGGTCCGGCAGGCCCTCGAAGCCGCCGATGTCGTGGCTCCAGAAGCCGAAGCCCGAGGCCGCCAGCGACAGCCCGCCGCGCAGGCTCTCCGCCATCGACTCGTACGTCGAGGAGTTGTCGCCGCCCCAGTGCACCGGGAACTGCTGGCCGCCGACGGTCGCGGAGCGGGCGTACACCACGGCGTCGCCCTCACCGCGGTGCTCGCGCAGCACGTCGAAGACCACCCGGTTGTAGAGCTGGGTGTAGTAGTTGTGCATCCGCTCCGGGTCCGAGCCGTCGTGCCACACGACGTCGAGCGGGATGCGCTCGCCGAAGTCGGACTTGAACGCGTCGACGCCCATCTCCAGCAGCGCCCGCAGCTTGCCCGCGTACCACTCGCAGGCGTCCGGGTTGGTGAAGTCGACCAGGGCCATGCCGGCCTGCCAGCGGTCCCACTGCCAGACGTCACCGTCGGGCTTGCGCACCAGGTAACCCGCGGCCATCCCCTCGGCGAACAGCGACGAGCGCTGCGCGATGTACGGGTTGATCCACACGCAGGTCCGCAGCCCCCGGTCGGAGAGCCGTTTGAGCATGCCCGGCGGGTCGGGGAAGATCCGCGCGTCCCACTCGAAGTCGCACCAGCTGAACTCGCGCATCCAGAACGTGTCGAAGTGGAAGACGCTCAGCGGCAGGTCCCGCTCGGCCATCCCGTCGACGAAGCCGGTCACCGTCTCCTCGTCGTAGGAGGTGGTGAACGAGGTGGTCAGCCACAGTCCGAAGGACCAGGCCGGCGGCAGGGCCGGGCGGCCGGTCAGCGCGGTGTACTTGCGCAGGATGTCGGCCGGGGTGGGACCGTAGATGACCAGATAGGACAGCGACTGCCCGGCCACGCTGAACTGGGTGCGCGAGACCAGCTCGGAACCGACCTCGAAGGACACCCGGCCGGGGTGGTCGACCAGCACGCCGTAGCCGCGGTTGGTCAGGTAGAACGGCACGTTCTTGTACGCCTGCTCGCTGCTGGTGCCGCCGTCCTCGTTCCAGATGTCGACGGTCTGGCCGTTCTTGACCAGCGGCCCGAAGCGCTCGCCGAGCCCGTAGACCGCCTCCCCCACGCCGAGGTCGAGCTGCTCGTGCACGTAGTGCTCGCCCTCGGCGGTGTCGACGACCCCCATGCCCTTCGAGCCGCTGCCGGTCAGGCGCCGGCCGCCGGCCAGGAAGTCCAGCCGCCAGGCGTCGCCGTCGGCGAACCGGGCGGTGAGCGCCCCCGAGGTGAGCTCGTTGCCGTGCACCTCCGCGCGGAAGTCCGGGTCCGCGGCGATCTCGAAGTCCGGCCGGCGCGGGCGGTAGCCGGCGAAATGGCTGATCGACACCCGGATGACGTCGGGCAGCGGCGCGGTGCAGGTGACCGTGATGATCGGGGCGTCCAGGGTGTCCCCGCGTCCCTGCACCCGCTTGGCGGTGGCGAAGGCGGTCAGCGTGCCCGCGCCGGCCGCCGTGTCCTGCAGCTGCACCGGATGCAGGACCGTCAGGCCGTCACGCTTACGCCAGTAACCGTCGGTGAACTTCATGCACAATCCTTTACTTGATCGCGCCGGCGGTGATGCCGCGGGTGAGGGTGCGCTGGAAGATGAGGAAGAACAGCATCGCGGGCAGGATGCCGATCAGCGCCGAGGCGCTGGTGGTGGTGGCGTCCATCTGCCGGTCGCCCTGGAGCACGCCGAGCGCGACCGGGACGGTCTGGTTGGCGTTGGAGATCAGGAAGACCAGCGGCAGGAAGAACTCGTTCCACGTCCAGATGAAGAAGAACGTGAACAGCACCGCCAGGGTCGGCCGGCTGACCGGCACGACGACCCGCCACAGCGTGCGGAAGCGGCCGGCCCCGTCGACCGCGGCCGCGTCGAGCAGCTCGGTCGGGAACTCGGCGTAGACCGAGGAGAGCAGGTACGTGCCGAACGCGCTCTGGATCACCGTGAAGATGATGATGATCGAGAACAGGCTGTCGTACAGGTGCAGGCTCTTGGACAGGTAGTACAGCGGGTAGACCAGCACCTCCTGCGGCAGCAGGTTGGCGACCAGGAAGAACACCAGGAACCAGACCCGGCCGCGGACCCGGCCGATGCCCAGCGCGTACGCGTTGAGGACCGACAGGATCACGGCCAGCACCGACACGACGGCGCTGGTGATGAAGCTGTTGAGCAGCTTGCGGCTGAAGTCCACCCGCTGCCAGAAGTCGACGATGCCGTCCCAGTGCAGCGACTTCGGGATGGACAGCGGCCCGTTGCTCGCGTAGTCCGACGGGCTCTTGACCGCGTTGAGCGCGACGACCAGCAGCGGCGCCACGACGAGCAGCAGCAGGACGAGCAGCACGCCCAGCACGATGTAGCGAGCCGGGTACCGCCGCCGGTTGACCCCCGGCGAGGTCTTGCTCTCGGTCCTGGTGTCCGGGGCAGTGGCCAGGGCAGTCATCTCACACTCCCTTGCGCTCGTCGCGGGTCTGCAAGCGCAGGAAGACGAACGCCAGCACCACGATCAGGACCGTCAGCACGGTGGAGATCGCCGAGCCGTAGCCGACCTGGGCCTTCTGGAAGAAGTTCTGCCAAGCGAAGTACGACGGCACCAGCGTCGCGTTGCTCGGCCCGCCCCGGGTCAACACGAAGATCTGCCCGAAGATCTTCAGCGCGGCGATGGTGGTGGTCACCAGCACCACGTAGAACTCCGGCTTGATCAGATAGACGGTGATGTGCCGGAAGCGCTGCCACCAGCCGGCCCCGTCCAGGTCGGCCGCCTCGTACAGCTCGGGGTCGATGCGTTGCAGGCCGGACATGAACATGACGATCGGGTAGCCGAGCTGGAACCAGACCATCACCGCCATCACGCTGTAGAGCGCGTACTTCGGGTCGCCGAGCCAGTTGCGGCTCAGCGAGGAGAGCCCCACGGAGTCCAGGATCCGGTTCAGCGCGCCGTAGCTCGGGTGCAGGATCCAGCCCCAGACGATGCCGGTCACCGCGACCGGCAGCACCTGCGGCAGGTAGAAGCCGGAGCGGAACACGCTGGCCCAGCGGGGCCCGAAGATCTTGGCGATGTAGTCGAACAGCACCGCCGCCAGCAGCAGGCCGAGCAGCGTCGGCACCACCGCCATGGCCAGGATCAGCAGCAGGATGTGCCCGAACGAGGCCCAGAACCGCTCGTCGTGGAACAGCCGGGTGTAGTTCTCGAAGCCGACCCACACCGGACTGCCGATGCCGGACCAGCGGGTGAAGCTGATGCCGACGGTCATCACCAGCGGCACCACGATCACCGCGAGGGAGGCCAGCACCCCCGGGACGAGGTACCAACCGAACCCGGCGGTGGACCGGCCTCCCTGCCGGCTCATTTGCCGAGGTCGGTGAGGTTGTCCTGGTACGGCTTGGCGACCTCGTCGAGCATCTGCTGCGGGGTCTTCGAGCCGTTGATCAGCCCCTGCACGCCACCGACCATGACGTCGTAGTAGCCGGGCGCGGGCCAGTCCGGGTAGAACGCCAGCCCGTCACTGGAGGAGATCTTGGCGAAGTTGTCGATGAGCTCCTTGTTCTTAGCGTCGGTGATCCCCGCGGTGTCCGCCGCGACCGGGACACCACCGTTGTTGCCGAGCAGGTTCTGCACCTCGGGCTGCATGGTGATGTCGATGAAGTCGTACGCCAGGCTCTTGGCCTTGCTCTTGGCCGGCACCACCCACAGGTTGCCGCTGGAGCCGGGGTGCAGCGTGTTGCCGGGGAACAGGAACGTGCCCCACTCGAAGTTCTTGATCTCCGAGGCGAACCGGCCGTACCACCAGCTGCCCGAGATCATGATCGGGAACTTGCCCTGGGTGAAGGCGACGCCCATGTCCTCGGCCTTGATGCCGGCCGAGTTCTTGGCGATGTAGCCCTTCCTGACCCAGTCGGCGAAGGTCTGCGCGCCGAAGGTGAACTCCGGGCCCTGGAAATCGACCTTGTTCTTGTAGAGCTGGTAGTCGTCCACGAAGGCCCGGTTGGCCTTGGACAGCGCCAGCTCGTAGAAGATCTGCTGAGCCGGATACTCGGCGCCGCCGACCGACAGCGGCGTGACCTCGGCCTTGACGAAGGTGTCCATGGCGGCCTCGAACTCCGCCAGCGTGGTGGGCACGGCGACCTTGTGCTTCGTGAACAGGTCCTTGTTGTAGTAGACCATCACGTACTCGCCGTAGTTGGGCACCCCGAACGTCTTGCCGCTGCCCATGATGCCGTCGTCGTCGTACTTGGTGGTGGTCTGCAGGCTCGGGCTGAGCTTCTTCTCCCACCCCCGCTTCTCCGACTCCTCGGTGAGGTCGGTCAGCAGCCCCTGCTTGGACAGCAGGCCGGCGGTGGCGTTGCCCTTGTTGTATTCGAGGATGTCCGGGGTGCTGTCGGAGTTGAGGATCATCCCGGCGTTCTGCTGGATCTGCTCGAAGCTCTTCTCCTCGAACTTCACCTCCACGCCGGGGTGGCTCGCCTTGAACAGCTCGATCGCCTTGGCCCAGGCGACGCCCATGGCGCTGGTGGGACCCTCGTAGTGCCACAGGGTCAAAGACTTGGCGTCGGCGCCTTCGTCGCCGGAGCCGGAATCACTGCATGCGGTGAGGCCGAGGGACGCCGCCATCAGCAGCGCTCCCGCGGCGAGGCTCATTCGGGATCTGACCATGCCGTCCTCCCAGGGGAAACCATGTCCGTCGAAGCGCTTCGACAAGCGGTCGTCGAAGCGCTTCGACGATGGGGCTTGGGCAGACGCTAGGGAACCGCTCACCGCTATGTCAACAGTGTGACGGGGAGATTTCCTCAGTCGCGGGAAGAGCAGCTGTCCCGCTCGACGATGGTCGGCGCCAGCAACCGGGTCCCCGGCGTACGGCGGCCGTCCAGCAGGTTCATCGCCGTCTCCACGGCCAGCGTCCCGACGTCGTGGGCGGGGATGTCGGCCGAGGTCAGCCGCACTGGCAGGCCCACCGCGACGTCGCGCGGGCACACCGCGACGATGGACAGGTCCTCCGGCACCCGGCGGCCGCTGGCCCGCAACTCCTCCAGCAGCGGCACCAGCGCCTCCTCGTTGTGCACCACCAGGGCCGAGACTTCCGGCAGCTCGGCGTCGATCTCGGCGAGGCACTCGCGCACACCCGCGGCGCCCGGCCCGCAGGGATGCGCCACCGTGTCCAGCCCCAGCTCGGCGGCGGCGTCGGTGAAGCCGGTCAGGAACCGCGAGGCGTACGTAGTGCCGCGCTCGTACACCGCCGGCGAGGGGCCGACGAGGGCGATCCTGCGGTGCCCGTGCCCGGCCAGGTGCCGCAGGCACTCGGCGGCGGTGGCCGCGAAGTCCAGGTCGACGCAGGCGATGCCGGCCGCGTCGTCGGGCAGCCCGATCAGCACCGACGGCTGCTTGAGCCGGCCCAGCGCCGGGATCCGGACATCGTCGCGCTCGACGTCCATCACGATCAGCGCGTCGACCATGGTGGCGCCGGCGACCCGTTCCAGGCCCGCCGTGCCCTCGTCCTTGGTGAGCAGCAGCACGTCGTGGTTGTAGGTGCGGGCCGCGGTCACCACCGCCGTCACGAACTGCATGATGACCGGGACGCTCACGTCCACCCGCAACGGCACCACCAGGGCCAGCACGCTGGTCCGGCTGCTGGCCAGGGCGCGGGCCCCGGCGTGCGGGTGGTAACCCAGCTCGGCGATGGCCGCCTTGACCCGGGCCTGGGTCTCGGCGGAGATCGGCCGGCGCCCGCTGAGCACGTACGAGACCGTGCTCATCGAGACGCCCGCCGCCCGGGCGACGTCGCTGATCGTCGGCATCGCCCTCCCCGTTCTGCTCGCTGTCGGCCTGCCGATCCTACTGACCGTCACCACGTGGCCCCCGGCACCGCCGCGCCGGGGTGCCCGTGATCACCCGGCGGCCCGGAAGGTGGCCAGCCGGACCCCGTCGCCGAGGACCAGGTACACGTCGTGGCGGCCCCGGATCCGTTCCAGCCGCGCGGTGACCGTGGCATAGGTGTACTTGTCGCCGGTGCTCGCCACAGTGGCCGTACCGAGCAACCGGCCGGTCGGCGAACCGAGCCGGACCTCGACGGTGCCCGGGCCCGGGCTCGCCTTGGCCACCCGGGCGGTGAAGACCGGGCCGAGCCGCGAGTCCTTGAACGCGATCCAGTCGCCGGCCTTCGTGGCGCCCACCGCGGTGCCGCGCGGCTTGCTCTCGTCGACCAGCTGCGCCCCGCCGTACGCGTCGAAGCTCTCCGCCCGGGTGCTGCGGGTCAGGTCCCGGGCCGGGATGGTCTCGCCCCGCACCCGCAGCGAGCCGCGCTGCCGGATGTCCGCCGACGAGGACCCGGCGAGCAGGTCGTGCACGGACGACTCCTGCACCCAGCGGCTCCGGGTGACGTCCCAGTGCGCGAGGTCGGCGAGCGCGAAACGCAGCGTCACGGTCTTCGTCGCGCCGGGCGCGAGGCTCACCCGCTGGAACGCCCGCAGCTGCTTGACCGGCAGCTTGTCCCGCGAGGTGCGCTGGTGGCTGTAGAGCTGCACGACCTCGTCCCCGGCGCGGGGGCCGGTGTTCGTCACGTCGACGCGCACCGTCACGGTGCCACCGGCGCTGCGGGTGCGCAGCGGCGAGTAGCGGAACTTCGTGTAGGACAGGCCGTGCCCGAACGCGTAGAGCGGCCGCTGCCGGCTGTAGAGGTAGGTCTGTTCGGAGGTGATGATGTCGTAGTCGAGCAGGTCGGCGGGGAGCTGGCCGTCCGAGCGGGGCCAGGTCTGGGTGACCCGGCCGGCCGGGTTGACGTCACCGAAGAGCACGTCGGCGACGGCGTGCCCGGTCTCGGCCCCGGCGTGGGTGGTCCACAGGATCGCCGGTACGTGCTCCTGCTCCCACGTGATCGAGTCCGGGTAGCTGGTCTGCAGCACCACCGTCGTGCGGGGGTTGGCCTCGAGCACCGCGGCGACCAGCGCGTGCTGGCTCGAACTCAGCGCGGTCGTGGTCCGGTCGCGGATCTCCCGGCCGTTGATGAACGGGTTGCTGCCCACCACGACCACCGCGTCGTCGGCGTCCCGCACGGCGGCGACAGCGTCCTCGACCCCGCTGCGGACGACCTCGCGGGTGAAGTGCGCGGCACCCTCGGCGGTGGCCGAACCCAGCGTCAACCGGCCGTCGGCACCGACCGTGACGTAGGTGTTCGGCCCGAACCAGCTCTCCCGGGTCTCGTACCCGGTGTAGCGCAGCACGTAGCTGCCGTCGGCCTGGCGCTGCGGCTGGAACTGCTGCTGCACGAACCAGCCTCCGGGCTGCTCGTCGCGGGTCACCAGCGGGCCCCAGTTATAGCCGAGCAGCCTGCCGGTCGCCACGCTGCGCAGTGTGGCGACACCCTCGCCCCAGTCGACCAGGTCGAACTGCGCGGCGGGCCCGGCCGTGGTGCCCGTGGCAGTGACCGCGTCGGCGTCGGTAGTGCCCGTCGCGGTGACGTACCGGCCGGTGGCGTTGTCCCGCAGGGCGATCCGGTCGGCACCGTTGCTGGTGGTCACGCTGGCGGCGCGCTCGCGGATGCCGTCGAGGGTGGTGACCTCGTAGGGCAGCTTGCCGCCGTACCAGTCGGTGTAGAGGGTGTCGGCCAGCGGGCCGACGACGGCGACCTTGCCGCCGGGCCGCAGCGGCAGCGCGCCGCGGGAGTTCTTGAGCAGCACCGCGGCCTTGCCGGCGGTCTCGCGGGCCAGCGCACGGTGGGCCGGGCTGTCGATGACGGCGGGGGTGATCGACGCGTACGGGCCGCCGTCCGGGTCGAACTCGCCGAGCCGGAACCGGATGCTCAGCGCGTGCCCGGCCGCCTCATCGATGTCCGCCTCGCTGAGCAGCCCCTGGGCCAGGGCGTCCTTGATCGCGGCCACCGTCGGCCCGCCGTTGCCGTCGTCCACGGTGAAGCTGTCCAGCCCGGCCTCGAGCACCGCCGCGTTCGCCTCGGGCTGGGTGGCGAAGTACGCCTGCGAGCGGGTCAGGTTGTACGGCGCACCGGCATCGCTGACGTTGAACAGGGGCCGGTCGCTCCAGCCCCGGATCAGGTCCGAGAAATCGGGGTCCACAGTGGCCGGACGGCCGTTGACCAGGTTGTAGGAGGCCATCACCCCGGTCGCGGCATCCGCCTGCAGCGGGATCCGGTACGCCGGGCGCTCGTACTCGTTGAGCACCCGCTGCGGCACGTTGGCCGACGTCACGTCGCGGCCGGTCTCGTTGTTGTAGGCCGCGTAGTGCTTGAGCGTGGGCGCGGTCCGCAGGTGGTCCGGGTCGTCGCCCTGCAGTCCCCGCCCGTACGCGGTCGCGATCGCGCCGGTCAGCAGCGGGTCCTCGGAGTAGCCCTCCTCGTTGCGGCCCCAGCGTGGGTCGCGCAGCGGGTTCACCACCGGCGCCCACAGGTTGAGCCCGAACACCCGCGGGTTCTGCGCGTGGTAGCCGCGGGCCTCGTCACCCACCACCGCGCCGACCCGGCGCAGCAGGGCCGGGTCCCAGGTGCTGGCCAGGCCGACGGCCTGCGGGAAGGCGGTGCCCTGGGCGGTCACCACCGCTCCCCCGGCGTCGATGTCGTTGGACCAGGCCACCCCGTGCAGCGCCTCGGTGCCGGCCTTGAACATCTCGATGCCCAGCCGCGGCACGGCCGGCTGGTACTGGTGCAGCATGGCGATCTTCTCGTCCAGGGTGAGCCGGCCGAGCAGATCACCCACCCGGGCGTCGAGGGCCAGGTGCGGGTTCCGGAACGGGTGGGACGGCTCGGCGGCGGCCGCGGCGGGAACTGCCGGCAGTGTGAGCACCGCGAGCGCGACCACGGCGAGAGCGCGCCGAAGGGGTTGTTTTCGCATGTCTGTCTCCTGGCCGTGCGCGGCTCGTCGAAGCGCTTCGACGATGATCCCGGCGGTACCGATCGGCAATGACGGGAATGAATACCGACCATAGAGGCCGGGCGATGGCGGGGCAACCATCGGATGCCGCCCGGCGGAAACGCCGCCGAAACCGTTCCTCAGGGGAGGGTGCCCCGCACGGCCCAGGCCCGGGCGGTGAGCCGGATGGACCCGTCGGGCCCGGCCGGCAGCCGGGAGCGCAGGCGCTCGCGCAGGGCGGTGCGCTGCTGCTCGGTCAGGGAGGCGACATAACCGGGGGCGGCGCCCTGTCCGCCGAGGAACGGCTGCCAGAAGTCGGCGAAGCCGGTGAAGACCGTCGGCACCTCGATGGCCCTGGTCGTGACCGCGGCGAAGCCCGCGCCGGACCACAGCTCGGCGAGCGGTCCGGGCGCGCACAGCGGGAAACGGCGGCCCTCGTCGAATGCCACGGCGCCGGGGTCGAGCGCCGCGGCGGCCTCCCAGAAGTGCCGCATCATCGCCATGCCGTCGCCGTAGTCCCAGACGTACGCGGCGGCGATTCCCCCGCTCGCGGTGACCCGGGCGAACTCGGCGGCGGCGAGCCGCGGCTCGGGCACGAAGTTCAGGCAGAGCCCGCTGACCACGACGTCGAAGCGGCCGTCCGGCACCGGCAGCGCGCGGGCGTCACCGGCGGCGAACCCGGTCCGCGGGCCGCCCGCCCGGAAACGGGCATCGGCCAGGAAGCCCGGCGAGCGGTCGACCCCGGTGACCCGGGCCGGTGCGGTGCCCAGCGCGGCGGCGGTGAGGGCACCCGGCCCGCAGCCCACGTCCAGCCAGGTCCGGCCGGCGTCCACGGCGAGCCAGCCGACGAACTCGCGGGCCACCGGGCGGCTCCACCGGCCGACGTACGCCTCGTACGCGTCGCCGACCGCCCACACCTCGTGGCCCATGGCGACGACCTTACGACCGGCCCGCACGCCCGTCACGCACCGGTTGCCGGATGCCGGAATCTCGATAGTGTTCACCCTCGATGCGGGAGATCCGGGGAGAACACCAGCAGCGTGGGCGAGCCCCCGGCGGCCCGGCGCTGCGCCAGTTGCTGCCCTGGCTGCCGACGCTGCTCGGCGTGTGCGCGCTGATCGCCCTGCTGATCATCGCCGCGACCAGGTTCACCACGGCACCGGACGTGCGGGCAGCGCCGCCGCCCGCGCCGTTCCTGCCCGGCCCCATCCAGACCCCGTCCGAACCGGCCCGGCCGTCCGCGCCGGCTTCGGCCGCGCCGGGCACGCAGCCCGGCCGGCAGATGAGACCGGCGACCGTCCCCGCGTCGCCGCGCCCGGCGCGCACCTCCGGCCGGGCCACCACCACCGCACCGGCGCCCTCCCCCGGCCCGGTGACCGGCCGGTACCGGGTGGCCGACTCGTACGACAACGCGTTCATCGGGGAGGTGCTGGTCACCAACTCGTCCGGGCGGGACAGCGGCTGGCGGGTCGAGCTGCGGTTCCCGGCGGCCGTCGGCGACCTGATCACGTCCTGGGTCGAGTCGGCGCCCCAGGCGACCCTGCGCCGCTCGGGCGACCGCTACATCTGGACCTCCGGCGCGCCGGTCCCCGCCCGCGGGCAGGTCGCGCTGCGTTTCCACTTCTCCCGCACCGGTTCCGGCAACCTGCCGTCGGCCTGCACCGTCAACGGTGGGAGCTGCACCGGCGTGCGGTGACCCCGCTCTCACCACTCCCCCGGGTGCATCCGCGGGCGGGCCCGGCACCGAAGACCGGACATGCCCCCGACTCTGGTCTCGGCCCTGCAGCAGGTGCGACAGGCTCCCCGCCTGGTGGAAGTGCTGGGCGACGGCGTCCGCGCCGCCGCCGCGGCCGGTGGTCCCGGCACGGTCGAGATGCTCCGGGCGGCGATCGCCGGCCCGGACGAGCTCACGGCGGTGGCCGCCGTGCACGCGCTGGGCGCGGTGGGTGACGACAACGCCGGCTCGGTCCTGACCCAGCTGCTCAGCCACCCCCGTGGCTTCCTGCGGGAACATGCCTCGTGGGCGCTGATGACCCAGCCGCCGCGCGGTGACGCGCTGGACCCGCTGGTCGCGGCCGTCGCGGCCGGTGGCTTCGGCGGGATGCTGGCCCAGCGGACCCTTGCCCGCTGGGGTGCCACGTGCGGGCCGGGTGATGTCGCGATCCTGAGCGCGGTGCTGGTGGCGCTGGCCGGCGAGCGCGAACCACCGGCCCGTACCCGGCTGGTCGAGACGCTCGGACTGCTCGGCGGGGAGCACGCTGGGCGGGCAGTGGGCGAGATCGCGCTGGACCCGGCCGAGGCACCGCCGGTGCGGGTCGCCGCCACGGCCGCGCTCGGTGATCGCCTGGGCGAGCTGGCCGCGGCGCGGACCGTCGGCGAATTGCTCGCGGCCGGTGGTGAGCTCGGCGCCGTGGCCCGGCTCGCGGCCTTCGACCTGGGACTCGTGTCGGCCGGGGCGGGCGGCGTACCGGACAACGGCCTGACCGTCGCCCAGCTGTTCCTGCACGCCGACCTGGACCGGCAGCTCAGCCGGGCCGGAGCGGGCGACAACGGCGGCATCGCCACGCTGCTGGTCCGCCTCGGCGACGCGCTGGCCACCGAACCGGGTATCGCCCGCGCGCTGACCCTCTCCCGGGGCACGGCGACGGCTGCCTTCCACTCCCTGCGACCCGGACCCGGCCACCAGCTCGCGGCCGTACCGCTGCTCAGCCCGGCCGTGGGAGCGGCGGCGGCCTGGCCCACCTGGGTCGCGGCCCGCCGCGGCATCCGCCGGCTGCTGCGCGCCCACCGGGTCGACCTGCTGCACCTGCGGATGGCCGACGTCGGCAGCCTCGCGGCGGCCGAGGCGGCCACCGAACTCGGCATCCCCGTCGTGTTCACCCTGGCCCCGGACCCGCACGGCGCGATCGACGCGCTCGACCGCAGCGGCGCCCTGAACCGCGAGGGCTTCGGCGCGATGGACGAGCGCGAGCACTTCTGGTTCCGTTCCCGGCTGGTCCGGCGGCTGACCGCCGACGCGGCGCACGTCGTGCTCTTCCCCCGGCCGCAGGTCCGCGACGACCTGCGGCGCCTGATCGGCATCGACGTCGGCGCCGAGCCGGACCGCTACACGGTCGTGCCCGAGGGCATCGACCTCGCCGTCATCGAGGCCGCCGAGACGGCGGCCGAGCCCACCGAGCTCACCGCGCTGGTCTCGGCCCTGCCGCCGCACCGGCAGGGCCTGCCGCTGGTGCTCAGCGTCGGCCGGCTGCACCGGGTCAAGGGCATGGCGACCCTGGTACGGGCCTGGGCCGGCCGCCCCGAGCTGTGGCAGCGCAGCAACCTGGTGCTGGTCGGCGGTGACCTGGGCGAGCCGTCGCCGGACGAACGCGAGCAGCTCGACCTGATCGCCGCGGTCGTCGCCGGCACCTCCGCCGCGGACGGCCTGCTGCTGCCCGGGCACCGCCCCAACGACGAGGTCGCCCGCTGGCTCACGCTGGCCCGCCTCGGCGGCTCCCCGGCGATCGGCCCCGGCGGCGTGTACGTGTGTGCCAGCCTCAAGGAGGAGTTCGGCCTGGCCCTGCTGGAGGCGCTCGCCGCCGGCCTGGTGGTCGTCGGCCCGGACGCCGGCGGACCGCCCACCTACATCGAGAACGGGCACACCGGGCTGCTCGTCGACACCAGCAGTCCTGAGCACCTCGCCGCGGCCGTGGCGGCCGGGCTTGATCTTGCCGCCGCACCGGGCCAGGCTGCGCGGGTGGTCCGGGCCCGGGAGCGGATCCGCGCGGGCTTCACGGTCAGCGCGATGGCCACCGCCCTGCGCACGATCTACACCGCTGTGACCAAGGAGGTCGGCAAGCCGTGACACTGCTGGTGATCAGTCCGGACTACGCCTCACACCTGCTGCCGCTGGTCACCCTCGCGACCGCCTGGCGCGACGCCGGCGAGCGGGTGGTGGTCGCGACCGGCCCCGCGACCGCGCCGATCGTGCGGGCGGCCGGCTTCGAGTGGACCGACCTGCCGCTGGGCCGCGGTTCCAACCCCAGAGTCATCCGAGCCGAGCAGCAACCGCCCGGCGAGGACGAGGCACTGCGCGGCTTCTTCGCCGCGACCCGGCGCGGCCTGGTGGAGACCCTGCTCTACCAGGCCCGGGCCCGGCGCGCGGACCTGCTCTGGGACCCGGTGGGCCGCGCGTACGCCGTCCGTGAGGCCGTCGCCCGGGTACGCCCGGACCACGTCATCGTCGACCACCTCGCCTTCAGCGCCCGCCTCGCGCTGTCGGCCGACAAGGTGCCGCACGCGGACGTGGTCCTCGGGCACCCGTCGGCCCTCCCGGTCGGCGGCGAGGTCTACGGCTTCCCGACGGACTGGCCGGCCGCGTTCACCCCGGCGCCCGCCGAACTGGCCGAACTGCACAAGGCCTGCCGCGACGTACGTTCCGCGTTCACCGCCGAGTGGAACGTGGCCCTGCGCAGCCTGTCCCGCACGGCACCGCTGGTGTCCGACGCGCTCGCCGAGCACGGCCACCGGCTGCTGTTCAACTACCCGGAGGCGCTGCACGACCGGGCCCGTACCACGCTGCTGCCGCCGCACGTCTTCCTCGGCTCGGCGGTGCGGACCGAGACGGTGCCCGACGACATCCGGGCCTGGCTCGACGCGGACGACCGGCCGGTGGTCTACGTCAGCTTCGGCAGCTTCCTGTCCGCCCGCGGCGACGTGCTGGCCACGGTGCTGACGGCGCTGCGCTCCCTCGACGTACGGGTGGCGGTGGCGACCGGTTCGGCCCGGGACCTGCCGGAGCCGGGCCGGGACTGGCTGGTCCGCGACTTCCTGCCGCAGACGGCGTTGCTGGCCCGGGCCGCGCTGGCGGTCACCCACGGCGGCAACAACAGCGTCACCGAGGCCCTGACCTTCGGCGTGCCGATGCTGGTCCTGCCGTTCTCGACCGACCAGTTCGCGGGCGCCGCGGCCATCGAGCGCGGCGGCGCCGGCCTGGCCCTGGATCCGAACGCGGCGTCGGCGTCCGACGTGATCGACGCCGTACGGGACATCCTGGCCGGCACCGCGCCGGAGGTCGCCGGTCAGCTCGGCGTGCAGCTGCGGACGACTCCCGGCGCGGTCTCGGCCCGCCGGGCGCTCTGCTAGTACGATTTTTCAGGACAGCACTTCGTCCCATTCGCGGATCTCGTAGGAGCGAACCACGCCCTCGAGGACGAACGGGTCGCCGGCCACGAAGTCCTCGGCCGCCTCGCGGGTGGGGAAGATGGCCATCGACCCCTGGTTCACCGGGTCGCCGAAGGTGCCGACCATGAGCAGGTCACCGCGGTCGTGGAACTGCCCGATCCGGCTCTGGTGGGCCGGGAAGTGCAGCGGCGCCTTCTCCATGACGTCCTCGGCCGGGGCGTAGAAGAGCACGTACTTCATCCGGGTCGCCTTCCTGTACCTCAGCTGCGTTCGTCTCGGCTAACCGTAAGTTAAGGCTTACCGATCTCGCAAGGTGTTGGTGGGACTGCCATGGCCGCGATGCAGGTCACATCTCCACGGCGGTCGATGGGATTACGATGAGCGGCAAAGTGACACGTTCAGTGCGCTCCGGGGTCGGTGTAATTCCGAACCGGCGGTGACAGTCCGCGACCCGACCGCAGCCGGCGGCCGGTTGACCCGGTGGAATTCCGGGACCGACGGTGAAAGTCCGGATGGGAGGCGGCGCGCGGACGGTACGGCCCCACCCGCGTGCGCGGTCTCCCCGGCGTGCACCTCTGTCTCCGGAGGTGCCGACCGTGCACTGGCTCGATCAGCTGCTCACCGCGTTCTACCACGCCAAGTGGCAGGTCACCGACACCCAGGCGATCTACTGGCGCGAGATAGTCGGCAACGCCTTCGGCCTCGGCTCGGCCCTGTTCGGCCTGCGCCGCAACTGGTGGGCCTGGCCGGTCGGCATCGTCGGCAACGTGCTGCTGTTCACCGTGTTCCTGGGCCAGGCGCTCGGCAACGACCAGGGCACCCCGCTGTACGGCCAGGCGTCCCGGCAGGTCTTCTTCATCATCACCAGCGTCTACGGCTGGTGGCTCTGGCGGCAGAACCGGCACTCACCGGGCGGGGCCGCGGTCGTGCCGAAGTGGGCGACGAACCGGCAGCGGGCTCTGTTCATCCCTGTTGCGCTGGTCGCGGTCGTGGTGTTCTTCTACGCCTTCCGGGCGATCGGGGCGGGGTTCCCGGTGCCTTGGTGGTACTACCTGGCCGACTCCTGGATCTTCGTCGGTTCGATTCTGGCCACTTATGCGATGGCTCGTGGGTGGGTGGATTTCTGGCTCTGCTGGATTGCGGTGGATCTGGTCGGGGTTCCTGAGCTTCTGCATTTCGGCTATTACCCGTCGGCGATCCTGTACGCGGTCTATGCGGGGTTCGTGATTTGGGGATTCGTGGTGTGGTTGCGGATTTCTCGTCGGGAGTCGGGTCCTCGGATTGATTCTCCTCGGATGGAGACGGTGGGCTGAGGGGTTCTTCTGCTTGGGACTTCTTGTTGCGGTGCGGTCAGGGATTTCGTCGGGCAGGCCGGCCTTGGTGGTGGGTCTTGCGGACGTACCTCGCCGGTTGCGGTAGTGGTGGTCATCGTTGAGGGATCAGGCCGGGACCAGGGCGCGGTGGTCGGCTTCGACGCGCTGGCCGTAGTAGGTGCCGATGAGGACGAGGGCGATCCCGGCGACGGCGACCGCGGTGAGGTGCTCGCCGGCGATGCCCACTCCGATCAGCACCGCCCACACCGGTTCGGTGCCCAGCAGCAGGCTGGCACGGGCCGCCGACGTACGGCGGATCGCCCATAGCTGCACCAGGAACGCGAACACGCTGCAGCCCAGCGCGAGATACAGCACGCCGAGCCACTGTCCCGGCCCGAAGGCCCGTACCGCCGCGGGCAGAGCGGGTGCCGCAACCACCGTGAACAGGACCGCGCCGACCATCATCTGCAGCCAGGTGAGCGTCACCGTGTCGTACCGCCGGCCGTCGGTCAGCCGCCCGGACAGCGTGACGTGGGCTGCGCGGACGACGGCCGCGGCGAGCATCAACGCGTCGCCGGCCGTCGGTGCGCGCAGGCCCGGGCCGGCGACGAGCAGCACCACACCGGCCACCGCCACTGCCGCGGCGACGAAGAACCGGCGCGGCAGCCACCGCCGGCGCACGGCTCCCTCCAGCGCCGGCGTCAGCAGGATCGTCAGGCTGATCAGCACCCCGGCGTTGGTCGCGCTGGTCAGCGCCACCCCGTAAGTCTCCAGGACCAGCACCGACGCCTGGGTCAGGCCGAGCAGCGCCCCGACCCGCACCTCCGGGCGGGTCAGCCGTCGCACGGCCACGACCGGCGCCAGCGCGATCGCCGAGACGAGGAAGCGCAGCGCCAGCACGGCCAGCACCCCACCGACCAGGACGAGGGTCTGGGCGACCAGATAACTGCTGCCCCAGACCACCGCCACGGCCAGCAACAACAGATCGCTGCGGCGTATCGACATGGTGGCAGCCTGGAGCCGGTCTATCGTGAAGACAAGGCCCGTACCTCTCAACCGATGGTGTAGTGAGACCTAATGGATCTGCACCACCTGCGTCTGCTGAGGGAACTCGGCGACCGCGGCAGCCTCGCCGCCGTCGCCCGGGCGATGCACATCACGCCCTCGGCGGTCTCCCAGCAACTGCGCTCGCTGCAACGCTCGGCGCGGGTACCGCTGACCGAGCGCCGCGGCCGCCGTCTCGTGCTCACCGAGGCCGGCCGAGCCCTCGCCGCCGCGGCGGTCGAGGTCTCCACCGCGCTCGACCGGGCCGGGCGGGCCGTGGACGCCTACCTCGACGACCCGGCCACGCCGGTCACGGTGGCCGCTTTCCACAGCGCCGGGGTGACCTACTTCGGCCCGCTGCTCAGCCGGGACGGCCTGCCGCCGGTGCGGTGCTCGGACCAGGACGTGCCCCAGGCCGGCTTCCCGGCCCTGATCGCCGACCACGACCTGGTGCTGGCGCACCGGCTGGCCCACAGCCCACCCTGGCCGGCGGACCGGCTCACGACCGTGCCCCTCATCCACGAACCGCTGTACGTCGCGATGCCCGCGGGCCACCGGCTGGCCTCGAAGTCATCACTCACCACCGACGACGTCGCCGTCGAGCCGTGGATCTGCGTCCACGAGGGATTCCCCCTGGAAGGCGTCCTCACGGCGATCGCGGCCGCCGCCGGCCGGCCCGTCGACATCGTCCACCGGGTCAACGAGTTCACCGTCGTGGCCGCGATCGTGGCAGCGGGCGGCGGGCTCGGGCTGCTGCCCGGGTACACCAGCCGGCCCGATCCCGGTGTGGTACTGCGGCCGCTGGCCGACCTGCCGGTCGGACGCCACATCGACGTTCTCACCCGCCCGGAGACCCTGCACCGGGCTGCGGTACGCGCGGTCCTCGACGCGCTACGCGAGATCGCAGCAGCGTCAGGGGCGGGTGAAAGTGTCGGCGCCGAGGACGGCGAGCAGGGCGAGCTTGTCGTAGCTCTCGGTGCCGGGTGTGGCGGTGAAGATGAGTAGGGACTGCCCCTGATCGGGGTCGAGCAGGGTCTGGCAGTACAGGTCGATGCGGCCGACCTCCGGGTGGACGAAGCGTTTGGCGCTGCTCCACCGCAGTCCGACCTCCTGACGGTTCCACAGCTCGGCGAACTCCTTGCTCCGCTGTTGCAGGTCAGCCAGGAGCAGCGCGGCCGGCGATCCGGGCCCCTGCGCGGTCGCTCCGGCGCGCAGGATGGCGACGTAGACGCGGCTGTGCAGGTCATGGTCGTCGGGCAGGTACCGGTCGCGGGCGGCGGGGTCGGTGAACCACCGGTAGAGGGCGCTGCGAGCCGGGCCGGTGTACCGCGTCTCGTCGCCGAGCAGAGCCACGGCGGGTGGCGTCTGCTGCAGAGTCTCGCCGATCGGACCGACGATCTCGGCCGGGGTGTCCTGGAGCCGGTCCATGACGCGCAGCAGCCCGGGACTGATGTGCGCATCGCGGAGCTGTCGTGGCTGCCGCCGGTGGCCGCAGAGCAGGAACAGGTGGTCCCGTTCGTCCGGGGTCAGGCGCAGACCCCGGGCGATGGCAGCGGCCATCTGCTGGGACGGCTGAGAGCCACTGCCGCGTTCCAGCCGGGCCAGATAGTCGGCCGACATGTCGCACAGCTCGGCGACCTCCTCGCGGCGCAGCCCGGTCGTGCGCCGCCGGGCACCGCGACGCAGCCCGACGTCCTCGGGCTGCAGTGACTCCCGCCGGCCCCGCAGGAAAGCGGCCAGGCCGTCCCGGTCCAGCGTCGTGTCCACCATCGGGCTCCCACCTTGAACGTCCTGTGCCTCGATCTCATCGTCCGGCAGCCGGTGACCGTTAGCCACGCCCTGCCGTTCAGTGGCTGAGCAGGTCCTTCATCCACCGGCACGGCGGCCCTTCTACTGGATGACGACAGACCGAGCACCTCCCCGTCAAAGGAGCTTCCCATGACCAGATGGACCGCGGACCAGTTGCCGGCCATGACCGGCACCACCGTGCTGATCACCGGCGCCGGCGGCGGAATCGGGCTGGTGACCACCCGCGAACTGGCTCGGGCCGGCGCCCGCGTGGTGCTGGCCGTGCGCAACGTCGACAAGGCCCGCCGGGCCGTGGCCGGCCTGCGGGGTGACTTCGAGGTTCGGCACCTCGACGTCGCCGACCTCGATTCGGTACGCGCGTTCGCGCAGTCGTACACCGGCGCCATCGATGTCCTGATCAACAACGCCGGGGTGATGGACATCCCGGCGGCGCGTACCCCGCAGGGCCTGGACGTGCAGACCGCGACGAACTACTTCGGCCCCTTCCTGCTCACCAATCTGCTGCTGCCCCGGCTGACCGACCGCGTCGTGACGGTATCCAGCCAGCTGCACCGCTTCGGCAAGCTGGACCTCGACGATCTCGACTGGCGCACCCGCAAGTACAACGGGCTGGCCGTCTACGAGTCGTCCAAGCTCGCCGTCGTGCTGTTCTCGCTGGAATTGCAGCGCCGCTTGACCGCCGCGGGCAGCCACGTGCGCTCCATCGTCGCCCACCCCGGCGTCGCCCGGACCGGACTGGTCAACCACTCGAAAATGAACATCGTCAACCGGTTGCCGTTCCTGGTCCAGGACGCCGAGCACGGGGCACTGCCCCTGCTGTACGCGGCCACCCAGGACGTCCCCGGCAACTCCTACGTCGGCCCGGACGGTCTCTTCAGCTTCACGGGATATCCGGTCATCCGCACGTCCAGCCGCGCCGGACAGGACCCGGCCGTCGCCCGGAGGCTGTGGCAGGCCACCGCCGCCCTCACCGGAACCGGCGCGTGAATGCGGCACCCAGGCGGGCCGGCGCCGCGCCCGGTCAAATGAGGTGCCTGATGACTCCGCAGCCTGCCAGGCTGCCCGGCATGGACGTTCGCCTCGAGCCCTGGTCGGAATCCGCGCTCGACCTCCTGCGCCGGATCAACACCTCGCAGATGCGTCAACACGTCGGCGGTCCCGAGCCGGAGAGCCACCTGCTTGCCCGGCACCGCCGATACCTCGCCCTGCCGACGACCGGCCGCGGCTGCATGTTCGCCGTACTGCTGGACAACGAGATGGTCGGCAGCATCGCCTACCACCGGCGTGACTGGCAGGGCGAGCAGATCTACGAGACCGGCTGGAACGTCCTACCGCCCTACCAGGGCCGAGGCATCGCGGCTGTAGCGGGTAATGCTCTGATCACCATCGTCCGTGAGGTTGCCCGCCGTTCCGGCGCACCCCAGACACTGCACGCGTTCCCCTCGGTCGGGAACGCTCCCTCCAACGCACTCTGTCATCGCCTCGGTTTCACTCTCCTCGGCCCCTGCGATTTCGAGTACCCGCCGGGCAGCGGATCCCTGATGCGCAGCAACGACTGGCGCATCACCCTCGTCAGCTCCGGTGGCGGAGCGGACGGGTAGTCAGTCCAGAAATGTCACGGTGTCCGGCAAAGGGGCGCGGCGCACCCGGGGAAGTTTGAATGTCGGGTCGGCGAAGCCGATCGACATGCCGCAGTGGCGGCATGTCCCGGTCCAGGTAGCAGAAGAGTGCCGTGCCGGCGCCGAAGCAGGTCCAGTTCTCGGCGCGGATCCGGGCTCGCCCGATCTGCCAGGTTCCCGCGGCGAGCCGGAACCGTCCATTGACCGTCATGACTCTGACACCAGCAGATATCGACAAACATCAGTAGGGTCGGGCACTGTGAACCGACTGACGATCTCCTGCGCCTCTGGTGCCGTTGCCGTTGCGCTCCTCGGCGGGTGCTCCTCCGATGAGCCCCCTCGGACCGGCACGGCAGCGCCCGCAGCGTCCACCGTGTCCGTGGCGCCCAGCTCCGCTTCCGCCGACGGGCCGCCGACGTCGGCTCCGGCCGCGGCGCAGGGAGAGGGTGCGGCGCTGTGCGAGAAGGTGGCTGCGGCCAAGGCGGCGTTGAACGAGGAGCTCAAACGGGTGGTCTCGCCCGGCGGGAAGGTGCCACCGGCGGAAGGCAAGAGGGTGATGACGGGCCTGGCCGCCGCGCTGAGCGATCTCGCCGCTTCCGGCGACGGCGAGCTGCGCGACGCGCTGAAAGGCCTCTCGGCCGAGGCTTCGAAGGCGGCCGGCGCCGCCGACCCGGTGCAGGCGGCGCTGAGTCCCTCGTTCGACGCGGCCGGCCAGAAGGTCGACAAGGCCTGCACGAAGCCTTGACCGACGTCAGTTCGTGCGGCAGAAGGCGGATGAAGAGCTGGAGGGCCGCGACGAACTGCCCGCTGCTCAGCTGCGGGTCACCCAGCCCGGGTTGGCCAGGACGAACTCGTCGACGGTGTCGGTCTTCACCGATTTGAGCAGGTCCATGCTGGTGTCGCTGAGGATTTCGGCGCTGCCGACGCCCGGGACGTTCTCGCTGTTGAACTTGCCGTTGTTCGTCTTGATGGTGACCAGGTCCTCCGGGCGGATGCCGCGCAGGGCGAACACCCAGTCCTGCAGCGGGACGCCGCCGTCGTCGACCGTCATCGTCTTGCCGACCGCCTTCAGCAGGCCCGGGAGCTTGGTCGGGGAGTCCAGGCCGCTGTCCATGATGTTCTTGATCAGGGCCTTGAGGAACTGCTGCTGGTGGCGCTGGCGGCCGTAGTCGTAGCTGTCGTCCTCCAGCAGGTCGCGCTGGCGGACGAAGTCCAGGGCCTCCGAGGGGGTGAAGCAGCGGTTGCCCTTGCGGTAGATGTTCGGGGTCACGCCGGGGATCTTGCCGCGCAGGGTGCCGTCCGGGTTGATCCGGTACGGGCCGGTGAGCTTGCCGGTCTTGTTGTCGTGTCCGTAGTGGATGGACGTGGTCGTGGTGTCCACGTACATGCAGACCTTGCCGAGGACGTCGACCACCTTGCGGAAGCCCTGGAAGTCGATGATCGCGCCGGCGTCGGGGGTGATGCCGGTCAGGCTCTTCACCGTCTTGGCCAGCAGGGTGAAGCCGCCGGTGAGGGCCTTCTGGCCGGTCAGGCCGCGGCTGCCGTACGCGAAAGCGGCGTTGATCTTGTTGCGGCCGCCGGCGTAGCGCTGGGCGCCGTTGTCGAACTCGGGGATCCGCACGTAGCTGTCGCGGGGCAGGGAGACCAGGTACGCCCGCCGGTGGTCGGCCGGGATGTGCAGCAGGATGATCGAGTCCGACCGGGTCAGCTTCTCCGGGTCCTGGCCGGGCCGGGTGTCCAGGCCGACCAGCAGGATCGTCTTGGCGCCCTTGACGCTGACCCGCTTGGTCTCCACCCGCGTCTCGCCGAGCAGGTTCTGCTGGGTGACCGTCTCGGTGGCCGTGCCGAGCAGCACCCGGGTGCCCGCGACGGCGGCTCCGCTGCCCACCATCAGCAGCGCGCCGACCACCACGCACCACAGCGCCCAGCGGGGCGACCGCCGGGAGCCGCCCTTCTTCGCCGGCGCAGGAGGCTGGGTCGGGGCACGACCGGTCCGCTCGCCGTCCGCTCGCTCTTCACGGCTCGCACGCTTGCTCACAGCACCTGCTCCCGGTTCAGGACGCGGTCCGGCCGCACCCGTGTCACGGTCGCCGCGAGCCACCGGGCCCGGGCGTCACCGGTCGCGTGCGGCGTCTCGGCCGCGCGTTCCCGCACCGCGTCACGGCGAGCGAACGCGGTGCGCCGTTCTGGTCGGATCATGATTGCCCCCCTCGATCAAGAGGACGGGGACGGAACATGAGAACGTTGCGAAATTCTGGGTGAACAATCGACATACGTAGGTCTCACCACGTCGGAAGCCGGCCGGCCATCGCGGTGAGCAGCTCCAGCAGCGTGATCGGCTCGGTGGCCGGGTCCAGCGACCGGTAGGCGCAGCGGAGGTCGGCGACCGTGCGCCGGGGTCGAGGGTCAGCCGCGCAGGTAGGCCAGGACGGCCAGCACGCGGCGGTGGTCCTGGTCCGCCTGGGGCAGGTCGAGCTTCTGCAGAATGGCCCGGATGTGTTTAGCCACGGCGGCCTCGGTGACGACCAGCCGCGCCGCGATCGCCGCGTTCGACCGGCCTTCCGCGATCAGCGCCAGCACCTCCCGCTCGCGGGGCGTGAGCGCACCCAGCGGGTCCCGCCGGCGGCGCAGCAGCTGCCGCACGACCTCGGGGTCGACGACCGTGCCGCCCCCGGCCACCCGGTGCAGGGCCTCGATGAACTCCTCGACCCGGCCGATCCGGTCCTTGAGCAGGTAGCCCACGCCGGTGCCGTCGCCGGCGTCGAGCAGGTGGGTGGCGTAGGTCGTCTCCACGTACTGGCTCAGCACCAGGATGGGCAGCGCGGGGTGCCGGCGGCGCAGCTCGACCGCGGCGCGCAGTCCCTCGTCGGTGAAGCCGGGCGGCATCCGGACGTCGGTCACCACGATGTCGGGCCGGCCGGTCGCGACCGTCTCCCCCAGCTCGGCCGCGTCGCCGACCGCGGCGACGACCTCGTGACCGAAACGGGCCAGCAGCCCGGCCAGTCCCTCGCGGAGCAGGACGCTGTCCTCCGCGAGGACTACGCGCAGGGTGGCAGGGGCCGGCACGGGAGCTCCACGGTCAGGACGGTCGGGCCGCCGGGCGGGCTGGACAGGGTCAGTCTCCCATCGACCACCGACACCCGGTCGCCCAGCCGTACCAGCCCGGTGCCGCCGTCCGGGCCGGCGCCACCGCGGCCGTCGTCGCGGACCCGGACGGTCAGCGTGCCGGCCGCGTAGCCACCGGCGATCGTGGCCCGCCCGGCGCCGCTGTGCCGGGCCACGTTGGCCATCGCCTCGCAGACGACGAACCAGGCGGTCGACTCGATCGGTGCCGGAAAGCGCCCCGGCAGGTCCAGGTCGACGGCGACCGGGATCACCGAGCGGTCGGCCAGCTCGGCCACCGCGGCGGGCAGGCCGAAATCGGTCAGCAGCGGCGGGTGGATGCCGCGGATCAGCTGACGCAGCTCGGTCAGCGCCCGCTCGGCCTCGTCCTGGGCCCGGGCCAGGCGGGTGGTGAGCGGGCCGGCGGGCGCGTCGAGGCGGGCCAGTCCCAGCATCATGGTCAGCGCGACGAGCCGTTGCTGGGCGCCGTCGTGCAGGTCCCGCTCGATGCGCGCGCGTTCCGCCTCGAAGGCGTCGACCAGCCGGACCCGCGAGCGGGTCAGCTCGGTGATCCGCGCGTCGGGCCCGGTGAGCAGGGTCCGGGCCAGCGCGGCGCGGGCCCCGGCATAGACCGTCATCCCGTACGCGGCCAGGGCGAACACCGGCACGGCGAGGACGGCGACGGCCACCGCCGGCGGCCACGAGGTCACCGGCCAGGCCTTCAGCACGTTGACCTGGCCGCCGTCCACGCCCAGCAGGACCGGGGTGGCGAGCAGCGCGAGTGGCACCGCGACGGCCAGCACCACGGCCAGCACGTCGAACGGCCACAGCAGCGCGAGCAGCAGCGCGTGGCCGAGCTCGCGCCAGGTGACCGGCTCGGTGTAGCGGACGGTCAGCCAGGCCCGCAGCCCCGGCCGGGACGGTGGGCGGTGGGCGTCCGGCACCGGCCGGTCGTCGAGCAGCCGCCGCACCCGCCGTTCGGCCCGCGCGACCGGCAGGCCCAGCAGAGCGAAAGCGGCGGGGCCGAGGACGACCAGCACACCGGCGGTCAGCAACAGCAGCCCGGCGAGCAGCGTGAGGGCACCGGCCAGGGCGGCGCCGAGCAGATAGCCCGCGGCGCGCCACGGCCACCCGGACAGCAGGAATCGCCGGCTGCCCAATGCCTGCCACACGTTCACGCGGCACACCGTAGACCGTAGTGCCAGCGCTACCGGGAAGACTCCCGTCCGGGAGACTGTGCCGCCGCACCGGCGTCGGCAGGGTGAAGCGATGATCGTGACACTGGCGAGCCTGCGTACGCGCTGGGTGACGCTGACCGGCAGCTTCGTCGCTCTGACCCTCGGCGTCGCCCTGCTGGCCACCATGGGTCTCGCCCTGGCCTCCACCCTGGACGCTCCCCGGCAACGCCCGGAACGGCTGGCCACCGCCCCGGTCGTGGTGCGCGGACCGGACGAGCTGCGGGTCGGCGCCAAGCACCGGCCGCTCGCGAACTACCGAGGCGTTCCGGCCGGGGTGGCGGCGCGGCTGGCGGCCGCCGTGCCCACGGTGACCGACCGCTCGTTCGCCGTCGGCGGCGGGTTCACCGGTCATCCGTGGCCGGTGGCCCGCTACGGCGGCTACCGGCTCACGGCGGGCCGGGCTCCCGCCGCGGCCGGTGAGGTCGTGATCAGCGGCGATCCGAGTCTGACGGGCACGCGGGTGCGGGGCCGGGTGGTGACCGGCACGGTCGCGCCGGCCCCGTACGAGCGGGCGATGTTCTTCACCGGCGCGGAGGCCGCGCGGTTGTCCCCGCGGATCGACAACCTCGTCGTGGACGCCGATCCCGCCACGGTCCGGGCGCTGGCCGGGCCCGCGCCGGTGATCCAGGTGCTGACCGGCGACGACCGGCGCCGGGCCGATCCCGACCCCGATCGCGACGCCGAGGCGCTGATGACGGTGAACGCCCTGCTCGGCACGGCGGGCGGGATCACCACGTTCGTGTCGGTCTTCGTGGTCGCGTCCACGTTCGCCTTCGCGGTCGCCCAGCGCCGTCGCGAGCTGGGGCTGCTGCGGACCGCCGGGGCGACGCCGGGCCAGGTGCGCCGGATGGTGCTCGCGGAGGCCGCGGTGGTCGGCGTACTGGCATCGGCCGCCGGTTGTGTGCTGGGTGCCCGGGGTGCGCCGCTGCTGGCCGGGTTGCTGGTCGACGAGCGGCTGGCGCCGCCGTGGTTCGTGATCGGCGCGCACCGCTGGCCGTTCCACGTGGCCTTCTGGACCGGGCTGGTGGTCGCGCTGGCCGGGGCGGTGACCGCCGCCGTACGGGCCGGGCGGGTCGGGCCGCTGGAGGCGCTGCGGGAGGCGGCGGTGGACAGCGGCACCATGCCGCCGGGGCGCCGGATCGCGGGTGCGCTGGTGCTGGCGACCGGGCTCGGGCTGCTGATCTGGCGGCTGGTCGTGGAACCCGGCGAGGCCCTTCACCGCAAGACCTACACCACCCAGCCGATGCTGCTGATCACCGCCGTCGCCCTGCTGGCCCCGGTCCTGGTCCGGCCGCTGGTCCGCGCCGTCCGGCTGCCCGGCGTGACCGGCCTGCTGGCCCGGGAGAACGCCGCCGCGGGAATCCGGCGCACCGCGGCGGTCGCGGCGCCGGTGCTGATCACCGTGGCGCTGGCCGGCTCGCTGCTGGGCGCGACGGCCACCATCACCACGGCCAAGGCCACCGAGCTGGGCGAGCGGACCCGCGCCGACGTGATCGTCGAGCACCCGGACGCCGCCACCGTGGCCCGGGCCCGGGCCGTACCCGGAGCCCGGGTCATGACCAGCGCGCAGACGGCGGTCTACGTCCTGGAGGAGGGGGTCGCGCTGGTCGGCTTCCCGGCGTCGGCGGTGGACGCGGAAACGCTCGCGTCGGTACGGCGCCTGCCGGTGGTCGCGGGCAGCCTGGCCGACCTGGACGACACCAGCATCGTGGTCACCGACGAGTGGACGCAGCACACCGTGGGCAGCCGGGTCGACCTCTGGCTCGGCGACGGGACACCGCGGACGCTGCGCATCGCGGCGGTCCTGGCCGCCGGTACGGGCGGCGACGGCGCGTACCTGACCCCGGCCAACGCGCCGGGCGCGGCACCGGACCGCCTGGAGATGACGGTTCCCGAGCCGTCCCTCGGGGCAGGGCTGGGCATGACGCGGGAGCAGTGGCTCGCGGAGCAGGCGCCGCGTACCGGACGGCAGACCCGGGTGGGCCTGCTCGTGGTGCTGGGGATCGCGCTGCTCTACACGGCCATCGCGCTCGCCAACACGCTCGTCATGGCGACCTCCGGCCGGGTCCCGGAATTCACCGCGCTGCGCCTGGCCGGGGCGACCCGCGGTCAGGTGCTGCGGCTGGTCACCGTCGAGGCTCTGCTGGTGGTGGCGGTCGGTGTGGTGCTGGGCGCGGCGGTCACGATGCTGAACCTGGCGGGCATCTGGGCCGCGCTGGGCCGGCTGTCGGTGTGGTCCCCGGTGATCGTGCCGTGGCAGCCGCCGGCCGGCGCCGCGGGGGCCTGCGCGGTGATCGCGGTGACGGCGGCCCTCGCCACGGCCGTCCGGCGGGCCCGGTGAGGCTCAGTGCCGCCGGACCACCACGGAGGCGGCCAGCCCGGCCAGGGCGGCCCGGGCCTCGGCGGTCAGCGGCGCGTCGGCGAGGGCGGTGGTGGCCTGAGCCGACCGCTGCCCGATCAGGTTCTCGATGCGGTCCCGGGCCCCGGTCGCCATGATGATCTCGCGCAGTTCCCCGGCGCCGGTGTCGTCCAGCTCCGGGTCGCCGAACAGCCGGCGGATCCGGGCCGCCTGCGCGCGGTCGGCGCGGTCGCGGGCCATCGCGATCATCACCGTCGGCTTGCCCTCGCGCAGGTCGTCGATGACCGGCTTGCCGGTGACGGCCGGGTCGCCGAAGACCCCCAGCACGTCGTCGCGCAGCTGGAAGGCATCCCCCAGCGGGTCGCCGAACGCCTGCAGCGCATCCTGCAGCTCGGGGCCGCCGCCGGCCAGCGCAGCACCGATCTGCAACGGGCGGGTCACCGTGTAGCGGGCGGCCTTCATCCGGATGACGGTCAGCGCACCCGCCACCGAGCCGTCGCCCACGCCGGAGACCAGGTCGAGATACTGCCCGGCGATGACCTCGGTGCGCATCACCGTGAAGAGCCGGTAGCCGCGGTGGATCCAGTCGACCGGCAGGCCGGACTCGTGCAGCATGTGGTCGGCCCAGGCCGCGCAGAGGTCCCCGCAGAGCAGGGCCGCGCTGTGGCCGTAGCGGGTGGCCTCGCCGCGCCAGGAGTGCCGGGCATGGACCTCCGCGAAGTGCCGGTGCACGGTCGGCTGGCCCCGGCGCAGGGTGCTGCCGTCCATGATGTCGTCGTGGATCAGGGCGAACGCGTGGAACAGCTCCAGCGCGGCCGCCGCGACCACGATCTGCGGGGTGTCCGGCTGCCCGGCCCCGCGCCAGCCCCAGTAGCAGAACATCGGCCGCAGCCGCTTGCCGCCGGAGAGCACGAACCGGCGGACCGCGTCGAGCACGCCCGCCGGGGTGCCGTCCGGCCAGTGCGGGCGCTGCCGGTCCAGGTACGCGACCAGCGCCGCCTCGCACCGGTGGGCCAGCTCGGCCTCGGTGCCCGGTGCGGTCCCGACGCTCATGACGGCAGGCCGGCCAGGGTGAGCAGCAGCTCCTTAACCTCGGTGGCTGCGATCGAGTCCCGGGCCGCGGCGGCGTCGGAGCAGATCAGCACCGGGGCGTCCCGGGGATCGGTGGGTAACCGGCCGTGCGAGCCGCGGACCGCGCGGGCGCCGGCGTCCAGGCCCACCACGCTCATCATGTACCGCATGCCCAGCTTCTTGCGCAGCAGCGCGACGCCGGCCCGGCCCTTGGCGGCGCCCGGGCCGGCCGGGTCGAAGAACAGCTCGGCCGGGTCGTAGCCGGGCTTGCGGTGGATCTCGACCAGCCGGGCGAAGTCCGGGGCGGCCGCGTCGTCCAACCAGTAGTAGTAGGTGAACCAGGCGTCCGGCTCGGCGACCAGCACCAGCTCGCCGGAACGGGCGTGGTCGAGCCCGTGTCCGGCCTGTCCGTCGGCGTCGAGGACCTCGGCGACTCCGGGCAGCGTGGCGCACAGCTTCGCCACGGCCGGGACGTCGGCGGGATCCCGGACGTAGACGTGGGCGATCTGGTGGTCGGCGACGGCGAACGCCCGCGACGTCCACGGATCGAGGTACTCCATACCGGCCTGGGTGTAGACCTGCAGCAGGCCCTCGCTGCGCAGCAGCCGGTTGATGTCGACCGGGCGGGAGACCTCGGTGATGCCGTATTCGGAGAGGATCACCACGGTGGCGTCGCGAGCCGCGGCGGCGTCCAGCAGCGGGCCGAGGGTGACGTCGAGCTCGGCGGCAGCCGCGGCGGCCTGCGGCGAGGACGGGCCGTGGCGCTGCAGGTCGTAGTCCAGGTGCGGCACGTAGACCAGGGTCAGGTCGGGGTGGTGGCGGTCCATGATCTGCTCGGCGGCCCGGCAGATCCAGGCCGACGAGGGCAGCCCGGCGTTGGCCCCCCAGTAGCTGAACAGCGGGAACGTGCCGAGCTTGGCCGTCAGCTCGTCGTGCAGCTCCGGCGGGTAGGTGTAGCAGTCCGGGTCCTTGCGCCCGTCGGCGTGGTAGACCGGCCGGGGCGTGACCGTCCAGTCCACGTCGGCGCCCATCGCGTACCACCAGCAGACGTTGGCCACCGTGTAGCCGGGCCGGCGCGCCCGGGCCGCGTCCCACAGCTTCTCCCCCTGCACCAGCGCGTTGTGCTGCCGCCAGAGCAGCACCTCGCCGAGGTCGCGGAAGTACCAGCCGTTGCCGACGATGCCGTGCTCGGCGGGCAGCGTGCCGGTGAGGAAGGTGGACTGCACCGAGCAGGTCACCGCGGGCAGCACGGTGCCGAGCGGGGCCTGGAACCCGGCGCGGGCCAGCCGGGCCAGGCGCGGCATGTGCTCGAGCAGCCGCGGCGTCAGGCCGACGACGTCCAGGACGACCACGGGCTTCACGGCGTCACTCCTTGTTGGACGGTGAGACCCAGCGCGGTGAGCTGGGCCCGGGCGAAGAACAGCTCGGCGGCGATCCCGGCGGCGAGCTCGGCCGGTCCGTGCGGCCGGGACGCGGGCGGCAGGACGTGCCAGGTGTACGTCTCCACGTCGAAGTGGTCGCACAACGCCTCGGGCCCGCCCACCAGCAGCCGCAGAGCGTCGACCAGCACACCGACCGTGCTCTGCAGCGGCTCTACGGGCGGCGCGTGCAACGGCACGTGGTAGTGCACCCGCCAGGGCTGGTCACCACCGCCGGGCAGCGCGAGCGCCTCGTCCAGGTCGTCGGTGGACAGTCCCTGCGGACCCCTGGTCTGGTGCAGGAACCGCGGCTCGACGTACTCGCCGAGCACGGCCGCGTCGGCGCGCGGGTCGGCACTGGCCAGCGCGGCCGAGACCTGGACCTTGACGATCGGCAGCCCGGCGCCGGCCAGGTGGCGCAGCGCGTCGGCCGGCTCCTCCCACGAGCAGGCCAGGTGCGCGAGGTCGAGGCAGACGCCCAGCCGGGTGGTGTCGACGCCGGCGAGCAGCTCCGCCGCCTGCACGGTGTTCTCGATGACGCAGCCCGGCTCGGGCTCGAAGGCGACCCGGATCTGCCGGTCCAGCAGGGCCAGCGAGCGGGCGAGCTCGTCCAGGTTGTGCCGGCAGTCGGCGGCCCGGCCGGCGGTCCAGGGGTCGCGCCAGGCCAGCGGCAGGGTGGAGATGGAACCGCGGGCCGCGCCGGCGGGCAACAGGTCGTCGAGGACCCGGGCCAGATCCAGGGTGTACGCGAGCCGCTGCGCGGTGCTCCAGTCGGGCTGGTAGACCGCGTGCTTCACGACCGGCGCCTGGAACGCCTGGTACGGGAACCCGTTGAGGGTGACCACCTCCAGCCCGCGGGCGTCGAGCTCACGGCGTAACCGTTGCCGGTCGGCGACGTCGGAGGCCAGCCCGGCCGCCACCGGCGCGGCGAGCCACAGGCCCAGGCCGAGCACGTCGGCGCCGAGCCGTTCGCGGATCGGCACCGCGTACGTGTCGAGCTGCTCCAGGATGCCGGCGAGGTCCTCGGCGGCGTGCACGTTGGTGCAGTACGACAGGTGCACGAGCTGACCGTCGGGGTGGCGCAGCCGCATCAACTGCCTCCCCGGGCGATCGAGCTGCCGGCGAAGGTGGCGCCCGGCGTGGTCTCGGACAGGTCGAGGCGCCCGGACTGGCCGTAGAACTCGACCGGGTTGCGCCACAGCACCCGGTCCACGTCGTCGGCGGTGAATCCGGCCGCCAGCAGTGCCTTGCCGGTCTCCACGGTCAGCAGCGGGTCGGAGTGGCCCCAGTCCGCCGCCGAGTTGACCAGGATCCGTTCGGTGCCGTACGCCTTGATGATCTCGACCATCCGCGGCGGCGACATCTTGGTCTCCGGGTAGATGGAGAAGCCCATCCAGCAGCCCGAGTCGCGGACCAGGCCGACGGTGACCTCGTTGAGGTGGTCGACGGCGACCCGGCCGGGCTCGATGCCGGACTCGGCGACCACGTCGAGGGTGCGCCGGGTGCCGGCGGCCTTGTCGCGGTGCGGGGTGTGCACCAGCGCCGGCAGCTCGTAGGAGATCGCCAGGGCGAGCTGGGCGGCGAAGGCCTCGTCCTCGGCCGGGGTCATCGAGTCGTAGCCGATCTCGCCGACCGCGACCACGCCGTCCTTGTCGAGGTAGCGCGGCAGCAGGTCGAGCACGCCCCGGCAGCGCGGATCGTTGGCCTCCTTGGGATTGAGGGCCAGCGTGGCGTGGTGCCGGATGCCGAACTGCGCCGCCCGGTACGGCTCCCAGCCGATCAGCGAGTCGAAGTAGTCGGCGAACGAGCCCGGGTTGGTGCGCGGCTGTCCGAGCCAGAACGCCGGTTCCACCACGGCCTGCACGCCGTTGGCGGCCATCGCCCGGTAGTCGTCGGTGGTGCGCGAGGTCATGTGGATGTGCGGGTCGAAGATGCGCATCACGCCTGCTTCCTCGAGGTGTCGGCGACGGTGAGCCGGTTGAGCAGAGCGGTCGCGTCGTCCGGCATCCGCCGGCCGGCGGCGGCCCGCTCCTGGGCCAGGGCGGAGAGCATGCCGGCCAGTTCCTGGTCGGCCCGGTCGTCGAGCCGGTCCACGGCGCTGAGCGGGATCCCCATGAAGACGCATTTGACGACGCCCTGACGCCAGGTGGCGGCGTCCAGGTGGGCGGCGTAGGGGCCGAGCGCGGCGGCGACGAGCCGGGCGTCGTTGGTGCGCAGCGCGTCCTGCAGCAGCGGCACCCCGGCGTCGCCGATGTCCAGCAGAGGCAGGGCAGCCAGCACGGCGAGCCGTTCTGCCGCGTCACCCTGCTGGTACAGCGTCACGATCCGCTGCGGGTCGGCCAGCTCGGCCAGCAGCAGCGCCCGCGCGGCCCGCCCGGCGGTCCAGGCGCCGTCGCCGGCCAGCGGCTCCCGGCCGAGCTTGCGCTCGGCGCGGGCGAACAACGGCCCGGCGGTGTCCGGGTCGGTGCGGACGCGGGCCAGGGCGTCGTCCAGCCACTCTCTTCCCGGTACGGCGGCCAGCGCGGCGCGCAGGTCGTCGAGTGTCATCGCCCCTCCTCGTCGGCCGCCCGCAGGAACGCCAGGGACTGCCGCGCGACGGCCGGAGCGGCGTGCGAGTGCCGGGGCAGTTCGACGGCGACCAGGCCCCGGTAACCGCTCTCCCGCAGGGCCCGCAGCACCGGCGGGAAGTCGATCTCGCCGGTGCCGAACTCGAGGTGCTCGTGCACGCCCCGGACCATGTCGTCGATCTGCACGTTGACCAGATGTCCGGCGACCGCGGTCACGCAGTCGGGCACGGGCACCGGCTCCAGGCACCGGCAGTGTCCGATGTCGAGGGTGAGGCCGAACATCGCCGGGGCGCCGAGCTCGGCGTGCAGCCGCCGCCAGTCCGCGATGTCGGCCACCAGCATGCCCGGCTCGGGTTCGAAGCCGAGCGGCACGGCCGCCGCGGTGGCAGCCTCGGTGACTTCCGCGCAGCCGTCGACCAGCCGGCGCCAGGCGGTGCGCTCGTCGACGTCGTCCGGGCGTACGCCGGCCCAGAACGACACGGCCTCGGCCCCCAGGTCCGCGCCGACCGCGACCGCGCGCCGCAGGAAGTCGAGCCGCAGCTTGCGATCGTCGTGCAGCAGCGTGGGCGCGTGTTTGCGCCAGGGGTCGAGCAGGTACCGGGCGCCGGTCTCGATGACGACCGCGAGGCCCAGGTCGCGGAGCTGGTCGGCGGTCCGGGTCACCCGGGCGGCCAGGCCGGGCGCGAACGGGTCGAGGTGGTCGTGGTCCAGGGTCAGCGCCACCCCGGTGTAGCCGAGCTCGGCGATCACGGTGAGCGCGTCGGTGAGGCGGTGGTTGGCGAAACCGTTGGTGCCGTAACCGAACCGCAGGCCATCGGCGGTCATGTCGGGGACACCTTGCGGGCGAGCAGCCGGGCGAGCGGCGCGGCGGCGGCCAGGGCGAGGCCGGTCCAGCCGCGACCGGCCCGGGCGGTGAGGGCGCCCTGCAGCGACGGCAGCGCGGTGATGCCCGCACCGACCGCGGCGCGCACGGCCGGCGCGCCCGGTTCGGTGAACAGCCGGGCCTGGGCGCGGCCGTACCTGGTCGCGTACTCGCCGGCGAGCAGGCCGGTCGCCGCCGAACCGCGGGCCGCGACGGCTGCCGCGAGGGCCACGGTGGCGCTCAGTGTCGTGGCCGGCAGGGCGGCGCTGTCGCTGCCGGCCACCTCGCGGCGGGACAGCTCGGTGACCGTGTACGTGTGGGCGGCGACGGCCAGCGCGGCGGGCAGGGCCCGTACCGGATCGCCGGGGGTCGCGCCGAGCAGCACGTCGAGGGCGCGGCAGGCGGCCATGCCCGCCGGCCCGGCCGCGGTGTTCTTGGCCCGCAGGTCATAGGCCCAGACCGCGGCGGCCAGCGGCACGGCTACCGCCAGGGCCCGCGCTCCCCCGGCCTTTCCGGCCACGGCCAGCCCGGCCGCGGTGAGCCCGGCGGCGATGCCCAGCGCCGCCGGGGCCGAGATCCGGCCGGACGGGATCGGGCGCTCGGGTCGTTCGGTGGCGTCGAGCTCGCGGTCGGCCCAGTCGTTGGCGGCCATCCCGGCCCAGTAGAGGCAGACGGAGGCGCCGGCCAGCCCGGCGGTGCGGGCGCCGAGTGTGCCGGCCGCGGCCGCGCCGGCCACGACGTCGCCCGGCACGGACAGCGCCGCCGGGGCCCGGACCAGCTCCGCGAGGGTACGCAGCGGCGCCTTCATCGCGTCAGCCCCGCCGTGAACGCCGCCAGAGTGGCCCACTGCTCGGCCAGCGCGGACGGCCCGGTGCCGAGCGGGTCCTTGAAGAAGAAGCCCAGCTCGCTCAGCGGCCCGGCGCGTCCGGCGCGGTGCGCGGCGGCGGTCAGGCGGGCCAGGTCGAGCACCAGCGGGGCGGCCAGCGCGGAGTCGCAGCCGTGCCAGGTGAACTCCATCCGCATGCCGGTGCCCAGGAAGCCCTCGAAGGTGACCAGGTCCCAGGCCGTCTTGAAGTCGCCGATCTCGGCCACGTAGTCGATGCGGCTGGTGCCCTCCGGCTCATAGCCGAGGGCGTCGCCCAGCACCCGCTGCTTGCTGGCCACCTTGGCGGCGTTGGCGGCGGGGTCGGCCAGGTTCGCGCCGTCGCCCCCGCCCAGCAGGTTGATCCCCGACCAGCTGCGCACCCGCAGGTTGCGCAGCGCGAACATCGGCGCCAGCACCGACTTGACCAGCGTCTCGCCGGTCTTGCCGTCGTTGCCCGCGTACGGCACGCCCGCACTCTCGGCCAGCTCGGCCAGAGCGGGCAGGCGCGCGCCGGTGGACGGGGTGAAGTCGATGAAGGCACAGCCCGCGGTGAAGGCGGCGTACGCGGCCAGCGCACTGGGCGGCAGGACCGGCTCGGGCCCGCTCAGCGCCTCGGTGAGCGCGGCGAGCGAGGCGTGCGCGGGATGCGGCTCGGGCAGCGGCTCGGTCGTCGACACGTTGATGACCACGATCTGCTCCAGCTCGTGCCGGACCCGGAACTCGCGCAGGTCGGTGGCGATCCGCTCGGCCGTGCCGGCCTGGGTCGGCGCCGCGGGCAACGGCCGCAGATCGCTGTCGATGGCGGTCAGCTCGTCGGCGAGGGCGGCGACCAGCCGTCCGGGCACGACACCGGCGGCCGCGAGGGCGTCGGCCTTCTTCAGCACCGGGGTGGTGACGATGTCGTGGCCACCGAAGACCAGCTCACCCCACCCGGGCAGGGCGGCGCTGCGCAGCTGGGGCAGCTCGGTGACGCAACCGGTGGGCTCGACCAGGCGGGCCCGCAGCGCGGTGGCGCCGACCATGGCGGTCACGGCGACAGAGCCGCGTGCGCCGATCAACCAGATTCCCGTGCGCATACGGCATCCCTTCCGACCACAGGCAGAGACGTACTACCGCTAACACCATGTGTCTTCCGTGTTACGTGAGGCGACGCTAGCCCAGCTGCCGGGACAAAGGAAAGGCTCGATATGAAGAAAGTTCTCCATCTGCGATCAAAACTTTTCCGTGACCCGTACGAAAGTCGGCCGCGGAATGTGGACGCTCGCGTATGGAGCTGCGGCTCCGGACCATGGCCCGTCCCGGCCGGCGGCAGTTGACTTCAGGACATGACAACTTTGGTGCTCGGCGGTACGGGCAAGACCGGCCGCCGGATCGCGTCCCTGCTCACCCGGCGGGGCCTGCCCGTCCGCATCGGCTCACGCTCGGCGCAACCCCCGTTCGACTGGGACCGCCCGCAGACCTGGGACGCCGCCCTCGACGGTGTGCAGGCCGCCTATCTGAGCTTCTACCCCGATCTGGCCCTGCCCGGCGCGGCGGAGACGGTCGCCGCCCTGGTGGACCGGGCGGCGGCGCGCGGCGTACGCCGGTTGGTCCTGCTCTCCGGCCGCGGTGAGCCGCAGGCGGTGGTCAGTGAGAACACCGTACGCCGCTCCGGTCTGGAGTGGACGATCGTGCGGTCCAGCTGGTTCAGCCAGAACTTCAGCGAGGGCTTCCTGCTCGACGCCGTGCTGTCGGGCGAGCTGGCCCTGCCGGTGGGCGACGCCGCCGAGCCGTTCACCGACGCCGACGACATCGCCGAGGTGGCGGCCGCCGCCCTCACTGACGCCCGGCACGCCGGGCAGACGTACGAGCTGACCGGCCCCCGCCTGCTCACCTTCGCCGACGCCGCCGCCGAGATCGCGAAGGCCACCGGCCGCCCCCTGAGCTTCGTCGCGTTGCGGCCCGAGGAGTTCACCGCGGTGCTGCGTGAGCACGATCTGCCCGAGGATCTCGGCGACCTGTTCCACCTGATCACCGATGGCCGCAACGCGAGCCTGGCCGACGGGGTGCAGCGCGCGCTGGGCCGCCCGCCGCGCGACTTCGCCGACTACGCGCGGGCCACGGCGGCCACCGGCGTGTGGGACCGGGCGCTACCGTGACGGCGTGGACACCTTGACCGGGCTGCTGGACGGGCCGCGGGCGCGCGGGGCGTTCCTGCTGCGGTCGCTGCTCGAGCCGCCGTACGCGCTGCGGATCGAGGACGAGGCTCCGCTGACCGTGATGACGCTGGTGCGCGGCACGGCCTGGGTGCTGCCCGATGGCGGGGAGCCGGTGCTGCTGAGCCCGTACGACGTGGCTCTGGTCCGTGGGCCGGGGCACTACACGGTCGCCGACGATCCGGGCACGCCGTGGCAGACGCTGATCGGTCCCGGACAGACCTGCACCACGCTGAGCGGCCCCGACCGGACCGCCACGGTGGATGCGGGCGGACGCACCTGGGGTGACCGCCCGGACGGCGCGACGCTGCTGCTGACCGGGACGTACCAGCTGCGCAGCGAGGTCAGCCGGCGGCTGCTCGACGCGTTGCCGGCGCTGCTGGTGCGAGCGGGCGCGGCCGGGCCGGTGGAGCTGCTCGCGGCCGAGATCAGCCGTCCGGAGCCCGGCCAGGAGCTGGTCCTGGACCGGATCCTGGACCTGCTGCTGGTGGCGGTGGTGCGGGGCTGGCTGGCCGCGCCGGAGTCCGGGGCGCCGGCCTGGTACCGGGCGCGCAACGACGCCGTGGTCGGGCCGGTCCTGCGGCTGCTGCACGAGGAGCCTGCCGAGGCGTGGACGGTGGCGGGCCTGGCCCAGCGCTGCGGGGTGTCACGCTCGGCGCTGGCCCGGCGGTTCACCGACCTGGTGGGCGAACCACCGATGAGTTACCTGACGACGTGGCGCCTGACCCTGGCGGCGGACCTGTTGCGCGAGCCGGAGGCCACCATCGGGGCGGTGGCCCGCCGGGTCGGGTACGGCAGCGCGTTCGCCCTGAGCGCGGCCTTCAAGCGCGAACGCGGGATGAGCCCGCAGGAATACCGGCGGCAGGCCGAGGACTAATCCTCGTCGCCCTCCTCCTCGTCATCCTCGTCCTCGTCCTCGTCGCTCTGCTTCGACTTGCCCTTGCCGCTGGACTTGGTCGCCTTGGCCTTCTTCGTGGCCTTGGCCTTGGCAGTGACCTTGACCTTGACCTTGACCTTGGCCTTCGCCTTGGGGTTGGACTTGGCCTTCGCGGCCGGCTTGGACGCCACCACAGGCTTCGCGACCGCCGTCTTTCGGCTCACCGGGCGGTCGGCCGGTGTCCCGGACGGCTTCGGTGCCGGGGCGGCACTCGACGGGCCCGCCGCGGGCGCGGACGGTACGGTCCCCGCCTCGGCCCGGACCGAGCGCGGAGCCCCCGAGGGCCACCAGGTGAACGACGACATCATCGCCAGCGCCGTGACGGCCGCCGCCACCAGCAGCGCGGAGCGGCGGGGACGGCGGGCACCGGGTGCCTTCAGGGCGACGGTCGGCGCACCCACCTGGGCCGCGACCGTCGGCAGGGAGAGCGTTTCCGGCGCGGGCAGGCCCACCGCCGCACCGAGGATGCGGGCCGCCTCGGCCGCGGTCGGCCGGTCCTGCGGGCGCTTGGCCAGGCACCGGCGGACCAGCTCGGCCACCTCGGACGGCAGGCCGGCGATCCGGGGCAGCGGCGCCGGATCGACGTAGAGGTGGTTGCCGACCATCTGGGTGACCGTCGAGCCGGTCCACGGCAGCCGGCCGGCCAGCGCGCGGTAGAGCAGCAGGCCGAGCGCGTACACGTCGGTGGCCACCCGGACCGGGCCGCCGTCCAGGCGCTCCGGGGCCAGGTAGGCCGGGGTGCCCAGCACCTCGCCGTCGGTCTCGTCGACCGCACCGGCGGCGGCCGAGATGCCGAAGTCGACCAGCTTCACGCCGTCCGGGGTGACCATCACGTTGCCGGGCTTCACGTCGCGGTGCACGACGCCGCGGGCGTGTGCCGCCGCCAGCGCCGCTGCGACCTGCGCACCGATCCGGGTGGCGGCGGCCCAGGGCAGCGTCCTGCTCTTGAGGAGGTCGTCCAGGGTCGGGCCATCGACCAGCTCCATCACCACGTACGGGCGGGCCTGGCCGGCCTCGTCGGTGGCCTCGCCGTAGTCGTAGACCTCGACGATGTTGGGGTGCCGCAGCCCGGCGGCGGCGCGCGCCTCCAGCCGGATGCGGGCCGGCCGCAGGGAGTCCGCCGGGGCGCCGGGAGCCAGTACCTTGACCGCCACGTCGCGGGCGAGCACCTGGTCGTGCGCGCGCCACACCTCGGACATGCCGCCGACGCCGAGCCGTTCCCGCAGTCGATACCGATCATCCACGCGAAGGCTGTTCCCACCGGCCCCACCGTGAAACCCGGCCACGGGGTTCGAGCCCCGAGCGAGACCTGTGAGCATTACATTGCGTTTTGTGAGCATCGAGGTCGCGGAGCTGGAGCTGCGACCGGTCACCGACTTCCGGGCCACGGCCGCCGCGGCGGCGCCGCTGGAGCACGACGGCGACGAGCGCACCGCGATGCGCGCCCGGCTGATCCGGGCCGACGCGGCGCTGCGCGAGGGGCGCACGGCCGAGGGCGGCACCCTCGCTCAGCAGGTCAACGCCTGGGCGTTGGAGCGTGGGGACGCGTACGTGCTGGCCTGCAGCCACCGCACACTGACGCACTTCCACTATTACATCGGTGACCTGGCCGGCGCCCTCGGACACGCCGTGCAGGCGGTCGCCCACCTCGGTCCCGACGATCCGGCGGCCGTGCGGGTCCGGCACCTGATGACGCTGGCCGTGGTGCTCGGTGAGGCCGGCTCCCCCGCCGAGGCGGCGAGCCGCTACCAGGAGGCCCTGGCGCTGGCCGCCACGATGGGTGACCACCAGCAGATGCTGATGATCCTCGGCAACCTGGCCAACCTGGCGACCCAGGAGGGCGACACCGGCACCGCGGCCCGGACGGTCGAGCGGATGGCCGAGGTGCAGGCGGCAGCCGGGATCGCCCTGGACGGACCGCAGCTCATCACCGTCGCCCGGGTCCGGCTCGCCGACGGGGACCACCGGGCCGTCGAGGAGATCCTGCGTCCGCTGACCCGGGATCCGGAGTACCGGCACAGCACCAGCGCCGCGTTGCCCGAGGCGATGCTGACGCTCAGTGAGGCGCACCGGCTCGCCGGGGAGTTCAGCGCCGCCCAGGCCGATCTGGACGCCGCCCGCCGGCTCGCCCTGGAGCGCGGGCTGCGGGCCACCCAGGCCGCGATGCTGGAGCAACAGGCCGCCCTGTACGCGGCCATGGACCTGCACCGCGAGGCGTACGACGCCCACGTGGCGTACCACCGGTTCTTCGCCGAGCTGCAGTCCGCCCAGCGTGATGCCCAGGCCCGCACGCTGCAGGCGGTGTTCGAGGCGACCGAGGCCCGCCGGGTCGGTGAGCACTTCCGCGAGCTGGCCCACCGCGACGCGCTGACCGGCCTGCACAACCGCCGCTACGCCGACGAGCGGTTGCCGGTGCTGCTCGGTGCGGCGGTGGCGGCGCACAGCCCGCTGGCGGTGGCCATCGTCGACCTGGACCACTTCAAGCGGATCAACGACACGCTGTCGCACGACGCGGGTGACCTGGTGCTGCGCCGGGTCGGCCGGCTGCTGACCGAGGCGGTTGCCGAGCCGGCCTTCGCGGCCCGGCTGGGCGGCGAGGAGTTCCTGCTGGTACTGCCGGGCACCGGCGTGACCGCGGCGACCCTGGTCTGCGAGCGGCTGGCCGCAGCCCTGCGCGGGCACGACTGGACGCCGATTACCGGACGCCTGCCGGTCACGGCCAGCATCGGGGTGACCGCCACAGCCGACCCACGGGTCACTCCGGCGATGCTGCTGTCCCGGGCCGACCGGCACCTGTACGCGGCCAAGCACGCCGGCCGGGACCGGGTGGTCGCCGACGCCGCCGACCGTCCCGGCGACCGGGCACCGGACCGGGCCCGCGACTGACGAACAGGTGACGACGGGGGATTCCCGGACGGCTCACATCGAGTCGTCGCCGAGGTGACGATCCTCCGGGCGAGTCGGCAGGCTGCCGCGTCATCGCCGGTCCGGCGACCGCCGGGGCCCGGGCAGGTGACCGACGGAGAGCGCCGCCACCACCGCTGCGGCGAACGCCTCCCGGTCACCCGGGGAGCAGCCGTGCTCGGTGGCCGCGTCCGCCGCCGCGGCCCACACCGCGCGCAGCTGCGCCTGGTCGAAGGCGGGCACGGGCCGGTCCGGCACCTGCGCCAGGTGGCCGGCGCGCGAGCGGCGCCACCGGCCGAGCAGCGCCGCGAGCCGGCCCCCGGGCGCGGGCTCCGGTTCGCCCTCGGCCAGCGAGACCACCGTCTCGGCGACGAAGCCCAGCACGAACGGCGCCCACCCGTACTGCCGCCCGCCGGGCAGACCGGCCAGGGTCCACGGCTCGATCCGAAACGCCTCCAGCACCGTCCCCACGTACGGCAGCTCGGCGGGAGCCAGCGCGGCCAGCACCTCGCGGACGACATCCTGCCCGGTCCGCAGAACTTCGTCATCATCGTCCATACTTGTCCCCGTTCGTCGCATCCGCGCTGACCCTAAGCGTGGCGCGGCGGCCGGGCCACGGTGGTCATTCGTTCGGCGGACGGCGGCTCAGGCGGGCTCGAGCGCCAGGGCGACGGTCAGTTCCAGCAGCCACTGCGGGTCGCGCAGGCGGTCGCCGTACAGCTCGCGCAGCTGCGTCATCCGGTAGCGCACCGTCTGCGGGTGCACGAAGAGCGCGGCGGCGACCTCGTCGCGGCGGCCCTGGTGCTGCAACCAGGCGCGCAGCGTCTCGGCCAGCTTGGCCGCCACCGGCTCCTTCTCCCCGGCCAGCGGGGCCAGCACCTTGGCCCGCAGGTCGGCCAGGGCCTGCGGGTCGGCGGTGACGATGAGCCCGACGAGGTGGTCCTCGGTGTCGACCACCGCTCCCCCGGCGCTCGGCGCGAACCGGGAGGTCCGCACGGCCCGGGCCAGCGAGTCGCGGGCCTGCAACCAGGGCCGGACCGGTCCGACGGTCGCGCCCCGCCCGGCCAGCAGCCGCATCAGGTGGATGCGCGACGGGCCCTGGGCGTCCGGGACCAGCAGCACCGAGGTCTCGTCCGGGCCGGCCTCGGCCACCTGCAGGGTGCGGGCGTCCACCAGGTCGAGCACCGAACGGGCGAACGGCTCGGGCACCAGCACCGCGGTCAGGGTCTGCGGCGGCACCCATTCGGCGCGCTCGGCGGCCGCGGTCACCACGTGCGCGGGCTCGCCGGCCAGCAGGGCCTGGGCCAGGCGTTCCAGCAGGTGCCGGCGGACCCGGCCGGAGCTGGCCAGCTCGTCGGCGTGCCCGGCCACGCTGGCCGCGGAGAGCTCGTCGATGTACGCGAAGACCTGCTCGGCGAAGTGCGCGATGGTCGCCGAGTCCTGCCCGGCCCGCACACTGATCGCGGCCAGCTCACGCCACGCGACCCGGGCCCCCAGCCGGTACGCCGCCAGCAGGGAGTCCAGGCTGCGCCCGTTGCGGGCCTCCCCCCGGCCCAGCGCGTACGCGGCCTCCAGGGCCGGGGTCAGCGGTGAGCCGCGCCCCTTGCCGGCCGAGCGCGACACCAGGTTCAGGAAGGTGGCCAGCGCCGCCCGGACCGCCTTCTCGATCTGCGGGCCGAGCTCGCCGGCGAAGGCCTTCGCGTACGCTGGCACGCCTTCGGTGATCGCCTCCACGGTCTGGGTGGCCACCGCCGGCAGCGCATGCCGCAGCGGCGCGACCGCCTCGGCGGATAGGCGGAAGTCCTTCACATCACTCACCGCGACCCCCTTTTGTTCGCTACGAACAATAACCTGCCGTCAAATTCCCTTGACCGGGTCAGGCATTCGTGCCGAGATCAACGCAGGCTTGAGGCATGGCGGTGACTCATACCCTGCGATCGGGTGCTTGGCGGGTCGTGGAGCTCCTCACGACACCGGTGGTGCCGGCTGACTACCTCGACGTGATCGCGCCCCTGCGCAACGCGAGCGTCCTGCGCGCCCGGATCGAAGCGGTCCGGCCCGAGACCCGCGACGCGGTGACCCTGGTGCTGCGGCCCGGCCGCAACTTCCGGCGGCCCGAGCCCGGTCAGTACATCCGCATCGGCGTCGACGTCGACGGTGTCCGGCTGTGGCGCGCGTACTCGGTGACCAGCGCACCGGGCCGGCTCTCCGTGACCGTCAACGCCGTCAAGGACGGCGTGGTCAGCAACTACCTGATCCGCCACGCCCGGCGCGGCATGCTGGTGCACCTGGACCAGCCGGCCGGCGACTTCACCCTGCCGGCCGCCCGCCCGGCGAAGGTCCTGTTCGTGACGGCCGGCAGCGGCATCACCCCGGTCATGGGCATCCTGCGCAGCGCCCTGCACGAGCTGGACGACGTCGTGCTCGTGCACTCGGCGCGGGAACGCGAGGCCGTCGTCTTCGGCGACGAGCTGCGCACGCTGGCCGCCGCGGGCCGGATCCGCTTCGTCGAGCGGCACACCGCCACCGCCGGCCGGATCGCCCCGCCCGAGCTGGCCACCCTGGTCCCCGACCTGGCCGAGCGGCACACCTGGGCCTGCGGCCCCAACGAGATGCTGGACGACCTGGGCGCGCACTTCGCCGAGGCCGGCATCACCCAGCTGCACGTCGAACGGTTCCGCCCGACCGTCATCGCGACCGGCGACGGCGGCAAGGTCACCTTCGGCCGCACCGGCACGGTCGTCGACGCCGACGGCAGCACGCCGCTGCTGGAGGCCGGCGAGGCCGCGGGCGTGCTGATGCCGTCCGGCTGCCGGATGGGCATCTGCTTCAGCTGCGTGCTGCCGATGACCGAGGGTGCCGTGCGCGACCTGCGCGACGGCTCGATCACCACCGCCGTCGAAGGCGACAACGTCCTGGTGCAGACGTGCATCTCGGCCGCCGCCGGCAACTGCCACCTGGACCACTGAGACTCCGCTCCCGCTCCCCCGCTCCAGCTCAGCTTCACAAGGAAACCGAGGACTGCCGTGACCACTCTGCAGCGCAAGCCCGAGAACCCGATCGCGCACCTGACCCCCGAGGACATCGAGGCCATCGGCCGCGAGCTGGACGCCCTGCGCGACGAGATCGTGGCGAGCCGCGGTGAGCGCGACGCCCGGTACATCCGCAGGGTGATCAGCACCCAGCGCCGGCTCGAGCTCGCCAGCCGCGCGGTCCTGCTGGTGTCGATCTTCCCGCCCGCGTGGCTGCTCGGCACGGCCGGCCTGTCGGTTGCCAAGATCCTCGAGAACATGGAGATCGGGCACAACGTCATGCACGGCCAGTGGGACTGGATGCGCGACCCGAAGATCCACTCGACCACCTGGGAGTGGGACAACGCCTCGCCGTCGGAGCAGTGGAAGCACTCGCACAACGAGCTGCACCACACGTACACCAACGTGATCGGCAAGGACAACGACCTCGGCTACGGCATCATGCGCGTCGACGAGCAGCAGCGCTGGAGCCCGATCCATCTCGGCCAGCCGCTCTGGAACTTCGTCAACGCCTGCTTCTTCGAGTACGGCATCGCCGCGTACGACCTGGAGCTCGGCAAGAACCTCAAGACCAAGAAGCGCCGCCAGTCGCCGCAGTTCAAGGAGCGGCTCAAGCAGGTCCGCCGCAAGATCGGCAAGCAGCTGCTCAAGGACTACGGCGTGCACCCGGCGCTGTCCGCGCTGACCGGCTCCTGGCTGACCACGATCGCCGCCAACGCCACCGCCAACCTGGTGCGCAACCTGTGGACCCACTCGGTGATCATGTGCGGCCACTTCCCGGAGGGCGTGGAGACCTTCGAGCGCACCTCGATCGAGGGCGAGACCCGCGGCGAGTGGTACCTGCGCCAGATGCTCGGCTCGGCCAACATCGACGGCAACCGGGCGATGCACATCATGACCGGCAACCTGTCGTACCAGATCGAGCACCACCTGTTCCCGGACCTGCCCAGCAACCGGTACCAGGAGATCGCGCCGCAGATCCGCGACCTGTTCCAGCGCTACGGCCTCTCGTACACCAGCGGCTCGCTGCCCCGGCAGGTCGGCTCCGCCTGGTACAAGGTCTTCCGGCTCTCGCTGCCCAACCGCGGCGAGGCCAAGGCCCTGGCCGACGGGCCGCGCCCGGTCAGCGGCCGCAAGGTGAAGGCGACCCGCTGGCAGCGCCCGGTCACTGAGACCCCGGTCACCGCGACCGAGCCGGTGGCGGCGCCCGTGGCGGTGAATTCCTGATCGGCACGGCCTAGGCTGGACCGGTGAGCAACGTGGTGACCAACTGGGCCGGCAACATCACCTTCGGCGCCCGCCGGCTGCACCGGCCGGCGGCGCTGCCGGAGCTGCAGGAGCTCGTCCGGGCCGGCGGTCCGCTGCGCGTGCTGGGCAGCGGCCACTCCTTCAACCGGATGGCCGACACGACCGGCGACCTGGTCAGCCTGAGCAGCATGCCCCGGACCGTGGAGATCGCCGAGGACCGCCGGACCGTGCGGGTCGACGGCGGCATCCGGTACGGCGAACTCGTCGGCCGCCTCGATGCCCACGGCCTGGCCGTGCACAACATGGCGTCGCTGCCGCACATCTCGGTCGCCGGCGCGGTCACCACGGCCACCCACGGCTCCGGCGTCCGCCACGGCAACCTGGCCACCTCCGTCGCGGCGATCGAGCTGATCCGCGGCGACGGCGAGCTGGTGACCCTGCGCCGCGGCGATGAGGGCTTCGCGGGCGCGGTGGTCGGCCTGGGCGCCCTCGGTGTGGTGACCGCGCTGACCCTCGACGTGGTGCCCGCGTTCGAGATCCGCCAGTACGTCTACGACGACCTGCCCCGCGCGTCGCTGGAGCAGCACCTGCCGGAGATCCTCGCGGCCGGGTACAGCGTCAGCCTGTTCACCAACTGGCAGACCACGGACATCAACCACGCCTGGTTCAAGCGCACGGACGAGCTGCCGGAAGGCCCGCTCTTCGGCGCCCGCCCGGCCGACGGCAAGCGCCACCCGGTGCCCGGAGTGCCGGCGGACAACAGCACCGACCAGTTCGGCGTGCCGGGGCCGTGGCACGCCCGGCTGCCGCACTTCAAGATGGAGTTCACCCCCAGCACCGGCGCGGAGTTGCAGTCGGAGTGGATGGTGCCGTTCGACCGCGCCCTGGAGGCGATCGACGCGGTGGCCCGCGTGCGGGAGAAGATCGTCCCGGTCCTGCAGGTGAACGAGATCCGCACGGTGGCGGCCGACGACCTGTGGCTGAGCATGAACTACGAACGCGCCAGCCTCGGCCTGCACTTCACCTGGATCGCCGACACGGCGGCGGTCCTCCCGGCGGTGGCGGCGCTCGAGGAGCAGCTCGCGCCGCTGGAGGCCCGCCCGCACTGGGGCAAGGTCTTCACCGAGGACGCGGCCACGGTCCGCAGCCGCTACCCCCGCTTCGCCGACTTCCAGGCCCTGGTTGCTGAGTACGACCCGCGGGGGACCTTCCGCAACGCCTGGCTCGACGACATCCTGGGCCGCTGACGCCCCTGCGCGTCACCCGAGGTGCTTGCCCGTCACCCGAGGTGCTTGCCCAGAGCGTCGAGCAGGCCCCGAGTGCCGTGCTCGCGGTCCGGCCCGTCGGCCCAGAACTGGTCGAAGAAGACGCCGTGCTCGGCGTGCGTGAACCGGGTGCCCTCGGCGAGCGGCTCGAACTCCAGCGACGCCACCGAGGTCGACATGTGGATCCCGTCGAGCCACATGTCGTACGTCGTGACGATGCGGACGTGCTCGACGATGTCGGTGTACGTGGCCTCGTACCGGGAGAGCGGACCCTCGTGGAACTGCCCCTCGGCGACGTCGCGCCCGCCCAGGCGGAAGTCGAACGCCCACTCCCGGGGCTCCACAGCGTCGCCGCCGCCCCACCAGGCCCGCTTCTGCTCCTCCAGGGCGAACGAGTCCCAGACGCGCGCGACGGGAACCGGATAGTCGCGGGTCAGGGTGAACCCGGCGCGGGCGAGTCGGCGTTCGATCGTCATCGCGGGCGTCCTATCGCGTGAAGGTGACGTGGATGGTGCCGCTCTCGGCCACTTCCGTGGTCACCTTGTGGGTGAGGTCGAGGCCGCGCAGGTCGTCCCAGAGCCGGGTGCCCCGGCCGAGCAGGATCGGGGCGATCATGAGGTGCAGGTGGTCGACCAGGCCGGCGCGCAGGAAGTCGCGGGCGGTGCTGACCCCGCCGCCGACGCGCACGTCGAGGCCGCCGGCGGCCTCGGTCGCCTCGGCGAGGACGTCCTCGATGGCGGTGCTGCGGAAGTGGAACGTCGTGCCGCCCGGCATCGGGAGCGACGGACGCGGCGCGGTGTGGGTCAGGACGTAGACCGGGGTGCCGAACGGCGGCTGGTCACCCCACCAGCCCTTCCAGTCCGGGTCGTCGGGGAACGTGTGCAGGCCGAACATGGCCGCGCCCATGATCTCGGCCCCGATGCCCTCGAAGTGCGCGGCGACGTAGGAGTCGTCGACGCCGGTCGTGCCCGCGCCGCTGGTGTCGCCGAGGACGCGCTCGTGGAACGTACGGGTCGCGGCATAGGCCGTCGTGAGACGCCCCCAGTCCGCACCCATCGGGTTGTCCGGGGCCTGACCGGCCGAGGTGTAGCCGTCGAGCGAAGCGAACAGGTCGATACGAACGCGGGTCATGTCAGGTTTCCTTCGGATTGGTACGGGTCAGGTGGATGCCGAGCCGGTCGGCCTGGCGCTCCGCGGGGGTGCGCTGCTCGTCGAGCCACAGGTGCAGGACGTCGAGAGCGCCCGGTCGCAGGCTCACGGTGCGGACGCGTCCCTCCTTCTGCGACGTGATCAGTCCCGCGCTCTCGAGGACGCGCAAGTGCTGCATGAGCGAGGGCAACGCCATCGAGAACGGGGCCGCGAGCTCGGAGACGACGGCCGGCGATCTCGCCAGCCGTTCCACGACGGCCCGGCGCGTCGGATCCGCGAGCGCGCGGAGCACGGCGTCGAGCTCGTCGTAATACTTAGGCACGAGCCTTACTATTGCTGATGGGCCGGGATCGGTCAACCGGCTTGCCGTGGTGGTCCCCCGCGGCGGTAGCGTGTCGCCCGGCACGAACTTGTTGCGAGGTGCCCCGCTCGCGGGTGGGGAGAATCGGGAAGCCGGTGGGAATCCGGCACGGGCCCGCCGCGGTGACCGGGGAGCTGCCGCCCACGCGCATCCCGGTGCGCAGCCACTGGCCGGACGGCTGGGAAGGCGGGCGGTGAGGCGCTGATCCGGGAGTCCGAAGACCGGCCTCGCGTCCGGTGGCCCCGGCGTGCCCGGGGCCCGAGCGCAGCGGGAGCCTGCCATGATCCACGACCTGTACGAGACCATCAACCGCCGCCGCGACGTCCGCGGCCAGTTCACCGGCGAGCCCCTGCCCGAGGCCGCGCTGGACCGGATCCTGACGGCGGCGCACGCCGCGCCGAGCGTAGGGCTGTCGCAGCCGTGGGACTTCATCCTGGTCCGCGACCCGCAGCTGCGGCAGACGTTCCACACGCACGTACACACCGAACGGGAAACCTTCGCCGCCACCCTGGACGGCGACGCGGCACGGCGGTTCGCCGGCATCAAGATCGACGGGATCCTGGAGTCGACGCTGTCGGTGGTGGTGACCTACGACGCGGCCCGGGGTGGTCCGGCGGTGCTGGGCCGGCACGCCATCGCCGACGCCGGGCTGTACTCGGTGTGCCTGGCCATCCAGAACCTGTGGCTGGCGGCCACGGCCGAGGGCCTGGGCGTCGGGTGGGTGTCCTTCTACCGCGAGGAGTTCCTGCGCGATCTGCTGGGCATTCCGGGCGGGGTGCGGCCGGTGGCGTGGTTGTGCCTGGGCCCGGTCAGCCACCTGGAGGACGTGCCGGACCTGGAACGGCACGGCTGGCGGCGGCGCCGGCCGCTGCGGCTGGCCCTGCACGCGGACCGCTGGGGCGGCTGAGCGGGCCGGCTGACCCGGCCCGGCTGAGCCGAGCCGGCTGAGCGGGCCAGCTGAGCCGAGCCGACTGAGCGGGCCAGCCGAGCCGAGCCGACTGACCCGAGCCGGCTGAGCCGAACCGGCCGCGCCGGGCCGCGCACCCAAGGGCGGCCCGGCCAGGCCGCAGCCGGGCATGACACCCGGGCCAGGCGGCCGCCGGCGCAAGGCAATCCCCAAGGCCGAGCAGCGCCAGGCCCAGTCGGCCCCGAGCTAAGCCGGGCCCGGAGGCCGGCCGGCCCAGGCCAGGATGATCCGGCTCAGGCCAAGGTGAACCAGCTCAGGCCAAGGCGATCCGGCTCAGGCCAGGATGAACCGGCTCAGGCCAAGGTGATTCAGCTCAGGCCAAGGTGAACCAGCTCAGGCCGGGGTGATCCGGCCGCCGATCTGCTGGGCCACCTCGAGATCGTTGCCCTCGAACCAGCTCTCGGCCACCTTCCCGCCGGTCAGCCGGAAGATGATGATCCCGGTCTCGCGCACCCGCTGGTCCCCCGGCGGCAGATCGAGATAGCCACCCCGGTACGTCGAGCGGATCGTGTAGCGCACCACCAGCTTGTCCCCGCTGGAGATCACGTCCTCCACCACGGGCTGCTGGTCCGCGAACGCAGCCGGGTACCAGCGCAGCCACGTCGTGAAGGCGGCCAGGTCGCCGCTGCCACCCGGCCCGTGCGCCACGAAGTCGTCGGTGACCAGCTCGGTCAGCCGCTTCTCGTCCCCCGTGCGGCACATGGCGAACCACGCGCGCGCGATCTCCGTCGCATCCATGCATCAATTTCTATGCCATGGCCACCACCGGCGCACTGCAACCCCGCACCGCACCGGCGGCCGGGAGGTTCCCCGGCCGCCGGCTGCGCCGTCAGTCGGTGACGGCCGGGGCGGTCCGGGCGGCCTCGCGCAGGTCGGCCTTCTCCGCCGTGTACGGGTTGTACGTGTACCCCCGCGCCAGTTCGCCCGGCACGGCGAAGTACTCGGCGGACAGCTTGGCCGGGTCGGTGGCGATCTCCCCGCGGCCCGGCAGGTCGTCGCCGTCGTCCCAGCCCCACGGCGCGTTGGCCGAGTTGGTGCCGCACGAGTACGTGCCCACGCCGCAGCCGCCCGAGGTGTCACCGGCGAAGGTGCCCAGGTTGGCGTACAGGCTGGTGTTGTCGCGCTGGGCCCACAGGCCGCCCGCCGCGAAGATGTCGATCAGTTCGTAGCGCACGTCGCGGTCGTTGGTGCTGCTGGGCGTCTCGCCCTCGGTCGCCGGGTAGTAGACGATGCCGTCGCCGTTGATGGCGTACTGCGGGTACGCCTTGAGGCCGTGGCCCTGGACCTCCTGCGCGGTGACCGGGTGCTGGAACGAGTCGTGCGGCGACGACTGCAACTGCAGCGTGCCGTCGACCGTCTCACGGCCGCCGGTCCAGGTGCTGCCGCTGGGCGTGTACGAGTAGAAGCTCGTGTGTGCCACGGTGACCGCGGAGCGCAGCACCCCGTACGGGGAGCCGTCCTTCTGGATCGCGAGCAGCACGCCCTCGCCGTCGTTCTCGTGCTCGGTCTCGAAGAACGGGTGGTCGGCCCAGTCCCGGGGGTGGAAGAAGAAGTAGGTGACGTACCAGTGCGTGCTGGTCTCCGCCACCGAGTAGTACGCCGCCGCCGAGAACGACGCGCCGGAGTCGGCGGCGCGGTCCCAGTTGTTGCGCCCGTTCCAGTCGCCGTCGAAGTTCACCTTGGTCAGGTAGTCCGCCTTGCCGCCCAGGGCGTGGCTCCCGGTGGCGTCGACGTCCTGGTAGTGGATGGGCGCCCAGCGCAGCGCCAGGTCAGCCCGGCTGATCGCGGCACCGGCGGGTGCCGGCGCTGCGAGCCCGATGGATACCAGCGCTACCGACAGCGCGGCCGCGATCCGGCCCTTACCCAGCATGTGTGCCCACCTTCGCCGTATGGATAGACCACGGGCAATGTATGGGCTCCACGGTGGTGGATGCGTGGCCGAGCCGCAACGCCCGGATGGCCGCCGACCGAAGAGTCGGCACGGCGCCACCCCGCCGCACCCGGAACAGCCGGCACGGCGCCGCCCCGCCGCGCCCGGGGCAGTCGGCAGGGCGCCACCCCGCCGCGCCCGGGGCAGTCGGGATGGGCGCGACGGAGTGGCGGATCAGGTGCCGCGGGTTCAGGCCGAGGTGCCCGCGGGGACGGCCGGCGGCGGAGTGGCCGGCGGCGGGGTCGCCGGCGCCGGCGGGTCGTCGTGCTCGTCGACCATCGTGGCCTCGTCGAACGCGTCCTCCCCGGCGAGCACGCGCGCTGCCCGGTCCCGGTCGAACTCGCTGGTCCAGGTGCCGATCAGCACGGTGGCCACCGCGTTGCCGGCGAAGTTGGTCAGCGCCCGGGCCTCGGACATGAACCGGTCGATGCCGACGATCAGGCCGACGCCGTCGAGCAGTTCCGGGCGGTGGCTCTGCAGGCCACCGGCCAGCGTGGCCAGGCCCGCGCCGGTGACGCCGGCCGCGCCCTTGGAGGCGATGATCATGAAGACCAGCAGGGAGATCTGCTCGCTCACCGACAGCGGGTCGCCGACCGCCTGGGCGACGAACAGCGAGGCCATGGTGAGGTAGATGGCCGTGCCGTCCAGGTTGAAGGAGTACCCGGTCGGCACGGTGATGCCGACGACCGGCTTGCTGACGCCCATGTGCTCCATCTTGGCGATCAGCCGCGGCAGGGCCGACTCCGACGACGAGGTCGAGACGATGAGCAGGAACTCCCGGCCGAGGTAGCGCAGCAGCTTGAGGATGTTGATCCGGGCGACCAGCCAGAGCAGGGCACCGAGGATCAGGAAGACGAAGATCGCGCAGGTGGCGTAGAAACCCAGCATGATCTGCGCCAGGCTCTTGAGGGCGTCGACGCCGGTGGCACCGACCACCGCCGCGATGGCGCCGAACGCGCCGATCGGGGCCAGCCACATGATCATGGCGAGGATCTTGAAGACCAGCCGCTGCAGCACCGAGACGGCGCGCAGCACCGGCTCGCCGCGCGAGCCCAGCGACTGCAGCGCGAAGCCGACCAGCAGGGCCACCAGCAGTGTCTGCAGGACCTCGCCCTCGGTCAGCGCCGAGAACAGCGAGGTCGGGATGATGCCGAGGATGAAGTCCGCGGTGCCCTCGCTCTGGGTGTCACCCACCGCCTTCTGCCCGGCCTCGGCCACCGAGGCGTCCAGGTTCAGGCCGGCGCCCGGGTGGATCAGGTTGCCGACGACCAGGCCGATGGCCAGGGCGACCGTGGACATGGTCAGGAAGTAGCCGAGCGCCAGCCCGCCGACCTTGCCCACCTTCGCGGCCTGGCGGACGGAACCGACACCCAGCACGATCGTGCAGAAGATGACCGGGCTGATCATCATCTTGATGAGGTCGACGAAGCCGGTGCCGATCGGGCGCAGTTCGACCGCGAAGTCGGGCACGAGGAAACCGACGGCGATGCCGAGGATGACGGCGACGATCACCGCCAGATACAAGTAGTGGGTGCGGTCCCGCTTCGCCACCGGAGTCGGGGCGGGCGGGGCGGGGCTCTGGCTCTCCATGCCGGAGACTGTGTCCTGGGTCTCACCCCTGGGGCACCATTGCGTTCATTCTGTTCACCGCTGCAAAAACGCGCCGACGACGACTGGAAACACGCCGATGAGACAGCGCTGGAGTATCGCGGGTCAGCTGTTCGCGTTGCAGGTGCTGGTCGTCAGCCTGCTCGTGGCCGGCGGCACCACCGGCGCCGTGCTGCTGGCCCGCAGCGACGCGCACGACGCCGCGGTGGAGGAGGTCAGCGCGGTCGCGGAGGCCATCGCCCGCTCCCCCATGGTGGCCGACGCCCTGCGCTCGCCGGACCCGAGTGCCCTGCTGCAGCCGTACGCGGAAGCCACCCGGGCCGCCACCGGGACCGACTTCGTCGTGGTGATGGCCACCGACCGCACCCGGTACACCCACCGCAACCCCGCGCTGATCGGGCAGAAGTTCGCCGGCTCGGTGGCCGGCGCGCTGGCCGGCGGCACCGTGGTGGAGCAGTACCGCGGCAGTCTCGGCGAGTCGGTGCGCACCGTGGTGCCGGTGCGGGCCCCCGACGGCACGGTCATGGGCCTGGTGTCGGTCGGTATCACCACCGAGGCGATCAACCGTAAGCTGCTGGGTCAGGCGCCCACGGTCGCGCTGGCCACGGTGGCCGCGCTGCTGCTGGCTGCGGCCGGGGCATGGCTGCTCAGCCGGCGGCTGCGCCGGCAGACGCACGGCCTCGGCCCGGCCGAGATGACCCGGATGTACGAGTACTACGACGCGGTGCTGCACGCCGTACGGGAGGGTCTGGTGGTGGTCGACCGGGACGGCCGGGTGGCGCTGATCAACGACGAGGGCCGCCGGTTGCTCGGCATCGGTGACGACGCGCGCACCGACCGCCGGGTCGACGAGCTGGAGCTGCCGGCCGAGGCCGCGGCCCTGCTGACCTCGCGCCGGACCACGGTGGACGAGCCGGTGCCGGCCGGCGACCGGGTGCTGGTGGCCAGCCAGCGCGAGACCCGGTTCGAGGGCCGCACGCTGGGCACCGTGCTGACCCTGCGCGACCACACCGAGCTGCGCGCGCTGACCGGCGAGCTGGACTCGGTGCGCGGGCTCACCGAGGCGCTGCAGTCGCAGGCCCACGAGGCCGCCAACCGCCTGCACACCGTGCTGACCCTGGTCGAGCTCGGCCGCACCGACGAGGCGATCCGGCTGGCCACCGACGAGTTGGCGCTGGCCCAGCAGCTCACCGACCAGGTGGTCGGCGCGCTCACCGAGCCGGCCCTGGCGGCGCTGCTGCTGGGCAAGTCGGCCCAGGCCAGCGAGCGCGGGGTGGAGCTGACCGTGGACGAGGCGTCGCGGCTGGAGGGCGAGCCGCTGCCCAGCCGGGACCTGCTCACCGTGGTCGGCAACCTGGTGGACAACGCCCTGGAGGCGGTCGCGGCCGCGCCGCCGCCGCGCCGGGTGCGGGTGCTGGTGCGCGAGCAGGACGCCGCGGTGCTGGTCCGGGTCACCGACACCGGTCCGGGCATGTCCGCCGACCAGGCCGCGGCGGCGTTCCGCCGCGGCTGGACCACCAAGGACGGGCCGGGTCACGGGGTCGGGCTCGCCCTGGTCCGCCAGGTCGCCGAGCGGTACGGCGGCAGCTACGACGTCACCCCGGCGACCGGTGGCGGCGCGGTGCTGACCGTCCGGCTGCCGGTGCCGGCATGACCGCGATCCGGGTGCTGGTGGTCGACGACGAGCCGTTGATCGCCGACGCGCACCGGGCGTACACCGAGCGGATCGAGGGTTTCGAGGTCGTCGCCGTCGCGCACTCCGCCCGGGACGCGATGGCCGCGCTGCGGGCCGGCCCGGTCGACCTGGTGCTGCTGGATCTGAACCTGCCGGACAAGCACGGCCTGGAGATCGCCCGCGCGTTGCGGGCGGCCGGCAGCGGCACGGACGTGTTGGCGGTGACCTCGGCCCGGGACATCGCGATGGTCCGCGCCGCCGTGGCCCTCGGCGTGACGCACTACCTGCTCAAGCCGTTCACCTTCGCGGCGTTCCGCGACAAGCTCGACGGCTACGCGCGCTACCGCAGCCAGCTTCGCGACACCGGTGAGGTCGCGGCCCAGCACGAGATCGACCGGGTGCTGGCCACGCTGCGCGGCGTCCCGCAGGACTCGCTGCCCAAGGGCCTGGACGCCCGTACCCTCGATCTGGTCCTGGCCGCGCTGCGGGCGGTGACCGGCCCCGCCGGGCTGTCCGCCGCGGAGGTCGCCGGCAGCATCGGGGCGTCCCGGGTCACCGCGCGCCGCTACCTGGAGCATCTGGCCGACGCCGGCCGGGTCGTCCGCAGCTCCCGCTACGGCGGGCCCGGCCGGCCGGAGGTCGAATACCGGCCGGCCTGAGCATGCTCGCTAGCCGGGCTTCTTGAATTCCTCTTCCGGCTTGCCCTCCATGTAGTCGGCCACGGTCCGGTAGACCGCCGGGTTGACGATGCCGTGCGACATCCGGTCGGTGTGCCCGGCCCAGTCCGGGTTGACCAGGTAACCGGCCACCACGAGCTGCTGGGTGCCGACCACCAGGGCGGCGGTCTTGTCGTCGTCGGTGGTGCCGGTCTTGCCGAAGACCGGGTGGCCGACCACCCGGCGGGCGTTGGCCTCGGTGGCGCCGCCGCAGTTGCCCAGCTGCGCGCGGTCGCCGACCGGGCAGCGGGCCGCGTCCAGCGCCTTGCGGGCCACGTCCTTGCTGGTCGCCCGGTTGCACTTGGGCTGGCCGATGTCGCTCTTCTTGCCGTCCTGGGTGTAGATCTGCTGGATCGGGGTGGGCGCGCAGTACATGCCGTCACCGGCCAGCGTCGCGTACGCGTTCGCGATGTCCAGCGGCGTGGACGCCGTCACGCCCAGGGTGAAGGCACCCCACTGGTTCGCGGCTTCCTCGTTGTCGGCCATCTGCGCGTCCTGCTGGGCCCGGAACTTGACCCCGAACCGCTTGGCCACGTCGACCACGTTCTCCGCGCCGACCTTCTCCTGCAGCGGCACGAAGTACGTGTTCACCGAGCGGCCGAAGCCGGTGTACATGTTGAACGGGCCGACCTCGCCCTTGGAGGCGTTGCCGGGGCAGTAGAAGTGCGTGCCCGGGCAGGCCGCGTCGGAGCTCGGGTCGATGATGTACCCGGACTTGTACCGCTCCTGGGCGTTGATCGTGAAGCTCGGCTCGAGCCCGCTCTCCAGCGCCGCCACCATGGTGAACATCTTGAACACCGAGCCGGCCTGGTAGCCGGTGATGTCCCCGCCGCCGGTGATGATCGGGTTGGTGGTGTTCGGGTACGTGCCGCGGATCCCCTGGGCGGCCTTGCGCGGGTCGGAGGAGAGCTTGTTCTGCGGGTCCGTCGTGCTGTCCAGCTTGTACTTGCGGTTCGCCGCGAGCGTGCGCACCCGGCCGGAGCCGGGCTCGACGCCGGCCAGCAGCAGCGCGTTGCGGCTGGTGTCCTTGATCAGCTCGGTGATCTCCTTGCGGGCCGCGCTCTGCGCCTTGACGTCCAGCGACGTGACGATCCGGTAGCCGCCGGTCTTGAGCTGGCGTTCCCGGTCGTACGTGGTCTTGCCGAACGCCTCCTGGCTCAGCCACCAGCGGTAGAAGTAGTCGCAGAAGAAGCCCCAGTTGTTCTTCGCGACCGACACGCAGCCGTTGCCGGGCCGGTTGGTGGTGCGGCCGAGCTTGGCCGCCTTGGCCTTGGTCGCCTCGTCGGGCTTCAGGAAACCCAGGTCCCGCATGTTGTCGATGATGTAGTTGCGCCGGTCCAGCGCCTGCGGGTAGCCGCTGGCGGTGGTCGGGTCGAACGAGGTGGGCGCCTTGACCATGCCGGCCAGCAGGGCCGCCTCCGGGACCGTGAGGTCCTTGGGCTTCTTGCGGAAGTACACCTGGCTGCCGGCGTAGACGCCGTAGGCACCGTTGCCGAACGGGGCGATGTTCAGGTAGCGCTCGAGGATCTCCTGCTTGTTGAGCTCCTTCTCGAGCTGCAGGGCGTACTTCATCTCGGAGAGCTTGCGCTCCGGCGTGTCCTTGGTGGCGTCGACGGCCTCCTGCGGGGTCTTCGCCGAGTACGCCAGGGTCATCCGGACGAGCTGCATCGTCAGCGTCGACGCGCCCTGCTTGTCGCCGCCCTGCTTGTTGTTGACGAAGGCCCGGGCGACACCTTTGAGGTCGACACCGTTGTGCTTGTAGAACTGGTGGTCCTCGGCGGCCACGATCGCGTTCTGCATGTTGACCGAGATGTCCTTGAGCGGGACGTCACTGCGGAACTCGTCGAACATGACCGCCAGCTGGGTCTTGTTGTCGGCGGCGAAGACTCGCGTCACCTGCGGCGCCGTCTGCTGCTCGAGCTGACTGGGCAACTGCGCGAACGTCTCCGACCCGGCCTTGGCCGCCAGCCCTGACATGGCGACGGCGGGGAACGAGGCTGCGGCGACCACCACGCCCGCCAGCAACCCGCAGATCAGCAGTGATCCGGCGCTGGCGAACTTGTTGCGGTCGCGGGGAGGCGTAGGGGAAGTCACTCGAACCAGGTTAGTCATGAAGATCCAAGGCTGCCTCTCAGAGGTCGGTCTCGAGAGTGGCCACGTCACCGGTCCGTGCGGCCGCCGGGATGCGGCCGCGGGCGGCGGTGTCGCCGTACAGTGCCCAGCGCAGGAACTCCGTCGAGGTCACGGTGGTCGCCTCGAAATCGTCCGCCTGGGTGACGTGCCCGCCGTCGGTGATCGACAGCATCGCGCGTGACCAGGGAACCGCCGCGAACACCGCGTGCCCGGCCCGGTAGGTCACGGTGTTGTCCTTGCGGCCGTGCACGAAGAGCATCGCGGCGGACGGGCCGGTGAAGGGCGTCCCCTGGAAGTCGGTGCCGGCCAGCACGACGCCCGCCTTGAGACGCTCGTCACGATGGGCGCTGAACAACCCGACCGTGGTGATTCCCCCGCCGGAGTGACCGGCGGCGCCGAGGCGGTCGCGGTCGATGATCGCGCCGAGCGGGTCGGCCAGGGCGAGCAGCGCGTCCAGCACCGCCGACGCGTCCTGCGGCTGGTTGACGATGTCCGGGGCGTAGAAGTCGGCGGCGCCGTACGAGGTGCGCGGGTAGGTCGGGCCGGCCACCACGAAACCGGCCTGGGCCCAGCGGGTGAGCATCGGGGCGTAGTCGCCGGGCTGCGCGGTCAGGCCGTGGCTGAACAGCACCAGCGGGAAGCGGCCCGGGGCGGCCGGCGCGTCGTCGACCGGGTCGGGACTGGGTCGCGCCTCCCCGGTGGCCGGATACCACACCGTGGTCGGCAACGGCCGGTCCGCGCCGCGGGAGAACTCCAGCACCCGCTTGCCGACCGCGAAGGCGCCGGCCGGGGCGGTGCCCGGCGCCGGGACGTACGGCGCCGTGACGTTCTGCGGCGCCAGCGACGACGCGGTCGTGGAGGCGAGGATGGGAGCCGCCGACACGGAGGCTGACGCCGACGCTGAGGGTGAGGCTGTGGCACTGGCGGAGGCCGCGCCCGGCCCACCGGTGCCGGTCGGCGACGAGCACGCCGTCAAGGCGCCGGCGCCGGCGGTGGCGGCCAGTCCGGCCAGCATGGTCCGTCTACGCATGGTCACCATCTTGCGACATGAACCTGTGCTGACCTTGAGAATCGTCCGAGCTGTAGATCACACTCCGTACGGGATTAGGCTGCGATCATGACCTCCAGGCCGGTAAGGATCGGGCTGCAGCTCCAGCCCCAGCACATGGACTACGCCACCATCCGCCGCACGGCGGCCGAGGCCGAGGAGCTCGGCGTCGACGTGCTGTTCAACTGGGACCACTTCTATCCGCTCACCGGTGAGCCCGAGGGCCTGCACTTCGAGTGCTGGACCATGCTCGCCGCCTGGGCCGAGGCGACCTCCCGGGTCGAGATCGGCGCCCTCGTCACCTGCAACAGCTACCGCAATCCGGAACTGCTCGCCGACATGGCCCGTACCGTCGACCACATCAGCGACGGCCGGCTCATCCTCGGGATCGGCTCCGGCTGGTTCGCCAAGGACTACCAGGAGTACGGGTACGAGTTCGGCACCGCCGGTGGCCGGCTCGACGACCTGGCCGGGGCGCTGCCGCGGATCGAGTCGCGCTGGGGCGAGCTCAACCCGCCGCCGACCCGCAAGATCCCGGTGCTGATCGGCGGCGGCGGCGAGAAGAAGACGCTCAAGCTGGTCGCCCGGCATGCCGACATCTGGCACAGCTTCGGCGACGCCGAGACCATCGAGCGCAAGCTCGAGGTACTGCGCGGGCACTGTGCGGACGTGGGCCGCGACCCCGCGGAGATCGAGGTGTCGGCCGGCACGCCCAAGGGCGAGCCCTCGGCGGGCGGGCCCGAGCTGCGGGAGAAGGGCGTCTCGCTGTTCACCATCGGCGTCGGCGGGCCGACGCCGGACCTGGGCCCGCTCCGGCAGTGGCTGGCCTGGCGCGACGAGCAGAACGCCTGAGCCCGGCGGCCGGGCCCGCGGGCCCGGCAGTCCCGCTCAGGAGGCGCGCTCGCGGCCGTCCAGGTACCGCAACACGGCGGCGACCCGGCGGTCCGAGCGGTCGTCGGGCGCCATGTCGAGCTTGTTGAAGATGCTGCGGATGTGCTTGTGCACGGCGCCCTCGCTGACGAACAGCCGCTCGGCGATCGCCAGGTTGCCCAGCCCCTCGGCCATCAGCGCCAGCACGTCGCGCTCGCGCGGGCTGAGCCGGTCCAGCCGGGAGTCCGGGCGGGACCGGGCGAACAGCTGCGCCACCACTTCCGGGTCGACGGCCGTGCCGCCCCCGGCCACCCGGTGCAGCGCCTCCAGGAACTCCTCGACCCGGCCCACCCGCTCCTTGAGCAGGTAGCCCAGGCCCCGGGCACCGCCGGCCAGCAGCTCGGTGGCGAACATCTGCTCGACGTACGCGGACAGCACCAGCACCGCCAGGCCGGGCCGGCGGCGCCGGGCCTCGACCGCCGCCACGATCCCCTCGTCGGAGTGCGTCGGCGGCATCCGCACGTCGACGATGGCCACGTCCGGAGCGTGCTCGTCGACGGCCGCCAGGAAGGCGTCCGGGGTGCCCGCGGTGGCCACCACGTCCAGCGACTCGGCGCGCAGCAGCAACGCCAGCCCCTCCCGCAACAGGGCATCGTCCTCGGCGATCACAATCCGCACGGCAGCTCCACCTCCAGGGTCGTCGGCCCGCCGGGCGGGCTGGTCACGGTCAGGGCGCCGTCGAGCGCCTCGATGCGGCGCCGGATGCCGATCAGGCCCGAGCCGCCGTTCTCGTCGGCACCGCCCCGGCCGTCGTCGGTGATGCGCAGCCGGAGCCGGGCGCCGCCGCTGCGTACCTCGACCGTGGCCTGGGTGGCGCCGCTGTGCTTGGCGATGTTGGTCAGGGCCTCGGCCACCACGAAGTAGGCGGTGGACTCGACCGAGGCGGCACAGCGGTCGGGCACGTCGACCTCCATCCGGCACGGTACGGCGCTGGCGGTGGCGAGCCCGTTCAGCGCGCCGGCCAGGCCGCGGTCGGCCAGCACCGGCGGCAGGATGCCCCGGGCCACCGCGCGCAGCTCGGCCAGGGCCAGCTCGGCGGAGCTCTGCGCGCGTTCCAGCAGCGCCTCGGCCTCGGCGGGGTCGCGGGTGAGCATGCGCCGGGCGGCGCCGAGCAGCACGGTGGTCGCCACCAGCCGGTTCTGGGTGCCGTCGTGCAGCGAGCGTTCGATGCGGCGCAGCTCGATGGCGTGCGCGTCGAGGGCGGCAGCGCGGGTCGCGGTGAGCTGGGCGACCCGCAGCGAGAGGTCGGTCTCCGGGCCGGGGGCGAGCAGCCGCCGGCCGTACCCCGCCTGGAGCCGGGCCATCGCCGGGGTCAGGCCGACCGTCACCACGGCCCAGCAGAGGCCCAGCAGCGTGACGGTGAGGACGCCGGGCCAGTCGCGCACGGTCCACAGGGCGAGCCCCGGTGTGCGGTCGCCCTCGGGGATCAGCTGCCACCAGAGGGCGAACGTGCCGTCGCGGACGGCCCAGGCGGGCAGCTGGAGGCCCAGGGCGCCGAGCAGCAGACCGAGGGTGGCATGGCGGGCCGCCCAGCCCAGCTCGCGCCGGGTGGCCGGGTCGGCCAGCGCCGCCCGCCAACGCCTCGGCGGCGGACCGGGGGTGAGCACCTCCTCGCCCCGGCGCGAGAGCCGGGCCCGCTCGACGTCCGCCGCGGCGTGCAGGCCGCGCAGGGCCGAGGGCACCAGCGGCAGTCCGATGCCGATCAGGCTGGTGACGGCCACCGCGATCAGCCAGGTCAGCGCGCCCAGGGCCAGGACGGCGGTGCCCACTCCGATGAGCAGGTCGCCCAGCGCCCGCAGGGTGGACCTGCCTGCCTCGCCGGCCAGCCGCCGGACCTTCCTCGCCTCCATGGCCGCTGACCCTAGGGCCAAGCCGCCACCCGCGGCAGGGCCGGGGCCCGAAAGTACAGCCTGCTGTACCCCGGCAGGGCAGCGGACGGGATCGGCGCGAGCCGCGCGGCTGCCTAGCGTCGATGGCAACGGATGCACCCCGCGTCCCGTCCCTGCGAGGAGTCAGCCATGACCGACATCGACCGCTCCAGCACCACCCCCGCCACCCGGGCCCTGGTCTGGACCCTGCTGCTGCTCTGCACGGTCGGCAACCTGGCGCTGTCGATCTACGGCGGCCCGCTCGTCGTGCACCTCGGCCTGGGCGTGGTCACGCTAATGTGCATCGCCGCGCTGGTCGTGCCGTACCTCCGCACCAAGCGGTGACCGTCTGCATCACCGGCCGGTCCCCGGTGGTCCGCCCGCCGCCCGCCGCTCGTTCAGGAGCGGTCCAGGGCGGCGAGGACCTTGCCCAGGGCGGTGGCTACCGAGAACGCTTCCGCGGCGGTCAGCTGTGCGGTGAAGTGGCGTTCGATGCCGCCGAGATAGACCGGCGCGGCGGCGCGCAGCCGGGCCCGGCCGGCCTCGGTGATCGTCGCGTACGCGGACCGGCGGTCGTCGGGATTGGCCTCGCGCGTGACGAGCCCGTCGGCGGCGAGCTGGTCGACGACCCGACTCACCCGCGACCGGCTGACCACGGCCACGGCGCCCAGCTCCCCCATGCTGAGCCGGCGACCCGGTGCGGAGTTGAGTTCCAGCAGGACGTCGTACCAGGTCAGCGGCAGCCCGCAGGCGGCCTGCAGCTCGCGGTCGAGCTGCGGGACGAGAGCGGCGTGCACGCGCAGCAGCGCGGCCCAGGCCGCGACTCCGGTGTCGCTCATCACCCCAGCCTAGCGACTCTTGTGCGTGCGCACGCATTGGCATGAGAATGTGCGTGCGCACGCATTCAAGTCGAGCCGAGGAGAGCCACCATGTCCAAGCTCCTGCACATCTCCGCCTCCCCGCGCGGCGAGCAGTCCGAGTCGCTGGCGGTCGCCGCGTCGTTCCTGGACACGTTCCGCGCCGAGCACCCGGACGTCGTCGTGGAGACGTACGACCTCTGGGACGGCACCCTGCCCGCCTTCGGCCCGGACGCCGCCGCGGCCAAGATGGCGATCTTCGCCGGCGAGCAGCCGCGGGGTGCGGCGGCCGTGGCGTGGCAGTCCGCCGTCGACACGTTCGACCGCTTCGACGCCGCCGACCGTTACCTGTTCAGCGTCCCGATGTGGAACGCCGGCGTGCCGTACGTGCTCAAGCAGTTCATCGACGTGATCAGCCAGCCCGGCCTGGTCTTCGGCTTCGACCCGGAGCAGGGCTACACCGGGCTGCTGACCGGCAAGCGCGCCGCGGTCATCTACACCAGTGCGGTCTACGGCCCCGGCCGCGACCCGTCCTTCGGCGCCGACTTCCAGGCGCCGTTCTTCACCGGCTGGCTGCACTGGGCCGGCGTCACCGACGTCAGCGAGGTGCACCTGCGGCCGAATCTGGCCACCGCCGACGCGGCCACCGCCCGCCGGCACGCCCACGAGCAGGCCCGCGACCTGGCCAAGCGCTTCGCCTGAGCGCGACCGGGCGGCCGTCCCGCGCCGGCCGGGACGGCCCCGCCGCGGCTCAGTCCTGCAGGGCCGTGGAGAGGCCCGCCTTGACCGTACGGCTGAACTCGTCGGCCACGATCTCCGGCTTCCCCGCCGCGACGCCGTCCAGCGCCAGGGTCGCCACGACGGCCGGGTCGATCTTCCGGTCCGCGGGGACGGTCGCCGCCATGTCGGTGTCCATGAAGCCGACGTGCAGCGCCGACACCACGATGCCCCGGGGCGCCAGCAGGTCGCGCAGGGCGTTGCTCTGCGCCCACTCGGCCGCCTTAGCCGCGCCGTACGCCCCGAACGGGCCCGGGTGCAGCCAGGACAGCACGGACAGCACGTTGAGCACCGCGCCGCCGCCGTTGCGCTCGAGCACCGGCGCGAACGCCCGGGTGACGGCGAGCGTGCCGAAGTAGTGCGTCTCCATCTCCAGCCGGATCGCGTCGGGGTCGCCCTCCAGCAGGTTCACGCCGAGGCTGGTGCCGGCGTTGTTGATCACCACGGTGGCGTCGTCGGCGATCGTGGCGGCCCGGGCCACCGACTCCGGGTCGGTGATGTCGAGCTGCACCGGGATGACGCCGGGCAGGTCGATGGTCTCGGGGCGCCGGGCGGCCGCGTACACCTTGGCCCCGCGCTGGACGAGCTGGGCGGCGAAGTGCCGGCCGAGGCCGCGGTTGGCCCCGGTGACGAGGGCGACGGAGTTCTCGAGCTGCATGGTGGTTCCTTCCGTTGATCCGACGAGGTTAGATTATGTTCATCATCTATCGGCGGCAAGGCTTAGATGACGGACGTCATATAAGATGGGTGCGGAGGTGCGGCATGGCACGGGTGACCCAGGCACAGGCACAGCAGAACCGCGAGCGGGTAATCGCCGAGGCGGCGCGGTTGTTCCGCGAGCGCGGCGTCCAGGGGGTCAGCGTCACCGACCTGATGGCCGCGGCCGGGCTCACCCACGGCGGCTTCTACAAACAGTTCACGTCCAAGGAGGCGCTGATCGCCGAGGCGACCGGCCGGGCCTTCGGGGAGCTGGGCGAGCGGCTGGCCGCCCTGGACGAGCAGCACTCCGGCGACCATCCGGCCGCCAGGCGGGAGTTGCTCGATTACTACTTCTCCCCCGAGCACCGTGACCACGCCGGTCAGGGCTGCCCGGCCACGGCCTTGGGCGGCGACATGGCCCGGGAGTCGCCGGACAGCCCGGCCCGCGAGCCGTACGCCGACGGGGTGCGCGACTTCGCCCGCTGGATGGCCGACGGCGACGACGAGGACCTGGTGGCGATCGCCACGATGGCCGGAGCCCTGATGCTGTCCCGGGCGACGGCCGGCACCGAGCTCTCCGACCGCATCCTCACCGCCGCCCGCCGGTCACTGGACGACCGGGCCGCCGACCGGGGACAGGCTCCGAGCTAGACCTCGGGCGGCCCGACCGGGAGGCCGGCCTGCAGCAGGGCCAGCGCCCGGTCGAAATCCTCGAAGTACGTGGCCCCGTCGGCCATGGTCCGGCCGTCACGGGTGGCGGCGAGCGCCGCGCCGATGACCGCGCCCGCGACCACCCGGGAGGCGAAGTCGTCGCCCGGCCGCCCGGCCCGCTCGGCGACCACCTCGGCCAGCAGCGTGATCGAGTCGGCGTACTGCTGCTGGATCCGCATGCGCAGCTCGGGCACGCTCGCGATGAGCTGCTGGCGGCGCCGCTCCTGCTCCCACTGCGCGTCGGGGAGCTGCCCGAACAGCTCCCGGACACTGCGCCGGATCGCCTCGATCGGCGACAGCCCGGCCGGCTGGGCCCGCAGCGCCGCGACCATCAACGGGTCGTAGTCGTCGGTGAGGACCACGTCCTCCTTGGTCGGGAAGTACCGGAAGAACGTGCTCGGGGAGACGTCGGCCGCCGCGGCGATCTGGTCGACTGTCGTGGCGGCGTACCCCTGCTCCTGGAAGAGCCGCATCGCGTGCTCGCGGATCGCGGCCTTGGTCCGGGCCTTCTTGCGCTCACGCAGGCCGGCCGGCGGGGTCGACGTCATGGCACCGATTCTGCCGGTGCCGGCAGCGATCCGGGCGGCCGGGTGGCCGCGCCCGGCTCCGGCGCCGCCGGGCGGGCGGGCAGGAAGAGCAGCGCGAGTACGGCGCCGGCCACGGCAACCGCGCCGGCCACGACCAGTGACAGGTCCAGGCCGGAGGTGAACGCGGCCCGCACCGACTCCAGCAGAGCGGCGTCGCCCAGCCCTTCGGCGACGGCGACCCCGGCAGTGGCGCTGTCGCGCACGGCGTCGGCCGCCGTGGCACTCAGCCCGGTCACCTCCACCCCGTCGCGGTACGCGCCGTTGAGCACCGTGCCCAGCACGGTCACCCCGAGGGCACCGCCGACCTGCCGCATCGCCTGGATCAGCCCCGAGCCCACGCCGCTGCGCTCGGGCGAGAGCGCGCCGAGAGCCGCGTTCATGGCCGGCGGCATGGTGAAGCCGAGCCCGGCGCCCGCGACGGCGATCCACGCCGCGACGAAGCCGTACCCCGTCCCCGGACCGGTCGTGGCCCCGGCGAACAGTCCGCCCGCCATCAGCAGCAGCCCGGCCGTCACGACGGCCTTGGCGCCCAGCCGCGGCTCCAGCCGGCCCGCGATCCGCGCTCCCACCAGCAGTCCGCCGATCACCGGCAGCAGGCGCAGCCCGGTGCCGAGCGCGTCGCTGCCGCCGACGGCCTGGAAGAACTGCGGCAGGGCGAAGAGCATCCCGAACATGCCGAAGCCGGCCACCGTGGACAGCAGCGCTCCCCAGGTGAAGGCCCGCGACCGGAACAGCGCGAGGTCCACCAGAGGGGCCCGGGCCCGCCGCTGCCAGGCCAGGAAGAGGGCCAGGGCGGCGATCCCGCCGACGGCGGTGACCAGCGAGCGGGGGTCGGCCCAGCCGCGCTCGCCGGCCTCGATGACCCCGTACGTGAGCGCGACCAGCCCGGCCGTGGACAGCACGATGCCGCCCGGGTCGAAGCGCCGCGCCCGGTCGCCGTGCGACTCCGGCACCCAGAGCAGCACCGCGATCAGGCCGGCCAGCACCATCGGCACGTTGATCAGGAAGACCGAGCCCCACCAGAAGTTGTCCAGCAGCCAGCCGCCGACGACCGGCCCGAGCGGGATGCCGAGCGCGCTGGCCGTCACCCACACCGTCAGCGCCTTCGGCCGTTCCCCGGCGTCGAAGATCACCGTCAGGACGGCCGAGGTCAGCGGCATCAGCACGGCGGCGCCGAGGCCCAGCGCGGCCCGGGCGGCGATGAGCTGTCCGGTCGAGACCGCGTACGCGCAGGCCACCGACGCGGCACCGAAGAGCACCAGCGCGCCGAGCAGCATCCGCTTGCGCCCGAACCGATCGCCCAGCATGCCGGCGGGTAGCAGGGCGGCGGCCATCACGAGCAGGTACGACGTGGTGATCCATTGCAGGTCACCGGTGGTGGCGTGCAGGTCACCGGCGAGGGTGGGCAGCGCGACGCTGAGCACCGTGCTGTCCAGCCCGATCGCCAAAGTGCAGAGGGCGAGCGCACCGAGCGCCCACCACCGCGAAGTGGAAGTAGCCATGAATCGACAGTAACACTCAAAAGATAGCCGCTATCAGATTGAGGCGTAGGCGATGATCGGGTGGTGACCGACTTCAGCAGCGGGCTCGGCCTGCCCGGCCTGGCGGACGTGCACACCCACTTCCTGCCCGAACGGATGCAGCGCCGGGTCTGGGCCCACTTCGACCAGGCCGGACCGCTGATCGGCCGGGCCTGGCCGATCCGCTACCGCGGCACCGAGGCCGAGCGGGTGGCCGAGCTGGGTGCGCTGGGCGTACGGGTCTTCTCGGCGCTGGCGTACGCCCATCGCCCCGGGATGGCCGACGACCTCAACACCTGGACGCTGGACTTCGCGGCGCGCACCCCCGGCTGCCTGCCCAGCGCCACGTTCTTCCCGGAGCCGTCCGCGGCCGCCGATGTCCGCGCGGCGCTGGACCGGGGCGCCCGGATCTTCAAGCTGCACCTGCAGGTCGGCGGCTTCGACCCCCGCGACGAGCTGCTGGACGACGCCTGGGGCCTGCTCGCCGAGAGCGGCACCCCGGTCGTCGTGCACGCCGGCTCCGGCCCCGTCGCCCACGGCTTCACCGGTCCCGGCCCGATCGGCGGGGTGCTGGCCCGCCACCCACGCCTGGCCCTGCTCACCGCCCACCTCGGCGGTCCCGAGTACCAGGGCTTCGTCGAGCTGGCCGAACGCTACGAACGGGTCGGCCTGGACACCACCATGGCCTTCACCGACTTCTTCGAGCAGCTCGCGCCGTACCCGCCCGCACTGCTCCCCCGGCTGCGCGAGCTCGGCCTGGCGGGCAAGGTCCTGCTGGGCAGCGACTTCCCCAACATCCCCTACCCGTACGCCCACCAGCTGGAGGCGCTGGCCCGGCTGGAGCTCGGTGACGACTGGCTGCGCGCGGTCTGCTGGCACAACGCGGCCCGGCTTTTCGGTATCGAAAGCGCGTAGATCCCCGTCCGGGGTGCGCGGCTGTGCCACGATCACATCGATCAAGACCCCCGGGACGAGGTGTGCGATGAAGAAGGCCGTCGGCTGGATCGTGCTGATCCTGGTCATCTTCTACATCGGCACCAACCCGGGCCCCGCGGCGGACATCGCCCTGGGCATCGGCGACGGCATCGCGGAGGTCTTCCGCAACGTCGGCACGTTCTTCTCCGAACTGGCCAACTGAGCCGCAGGCGCCGGCGTGCACATCGTCTGCGTGGGCCTGGCCACCGTGGACCTGGTGCAACGCGTCGAACGGCTGCCGGGCGTGGACGAGAAGGCCGAGGCGCTCACCGCTGAGGTGGCCGCGGGCGGGCCGGCCACCAACGCCGCGATCACCGCGGCCGCGCTGGGCGCGACGGTCACCCTGGTCACCGCGGTCGGCGCGCACCCGCTGGGCGGGCTGATCCGGGCCGACACCGAGGCGTACGGGGTGACGCTGCTGGACGCGACGCCGCTGGCGCGCACGCCTCCACCGGTCTCGGCCGTCACCGTGCTGGACGCGACCGGCGGGCGCACGATCGTCAGCCGCAACGCCGGCGGCACCGAGGTCCCCGCGCCACCGGACCTGGCCGCGACGCTGGCCAGCGCGGACGTGATCCTGGCCGACGGGCACCACCCGCAGCTGGCCCGGGCCGCCGCCCGCAGCGGCCGGCCGTTGCTGCTGGACGCGGGCAGCTGGCGGCCGGTCTTCGCCGAGCTGGTGCCGGTCGCCGACGTCGTGGCGTGCTCGGCCGCGTTCCGACCGCCCGGCACAGCCCCGGTGGCCGATGCCTTGCGGGCCGCCGGCGCGCGCCGCGGGGCGATCACCCGCGGGCCGCAGCCGGTCAGCTGGTGGAACGGCGAGGAGTCCGGGGAGCTGGTCGTGCCGGCGGTGGCGGCGGCGGACACGGCCGGGGCCGGCGACGCCTTCCACGGCGCGCTCGCCGTCGCGCTGGGCCGCGGCGAGGACCTGGTCCCGGCCCTGCGGTACGCGGTGGGTATAGCCGGGATCCGGGTGCGGCACACCGGGCCCCGCTCGTGGCTGCGGGCCCTGCCGGGCGGATGAGCGGGACGGGCGATGAGATGTGCGGCGAGCCTGCGGTGAGCTCGGAGAACCGGCAAGATCGGGTCGTGGAGTTGTTCGCGGAGCCGGGACGGCCGGCGAAGAAGCCGTGCGCCCGGTGCGGGCATCCCACCCGGGTGGACCGGATGATCCACGGCTTCGGCGAGGACTGCGCTCTCAAGCTCGGGCTCATCGTGGCGGTCCCGCGGTTGCGCACCGATGAGCAGACCGGCACCGACCTGCTCGATCTGCTCGCCGAGGAGCCGGAGGACTGCTGCGACGGCTGGGACCGCTGAACGCCCCGTACGGGTGAATCGCGACCGTTTTGATGATCTCTGCGTTTTGCCCCGGTACGGGCGGGGATCCCATGGTCACCGAAGTGGACGAACGCAGAGGAGACCATGATGACGAGCTCGCCCATCACCGGTAGCCACGGGACCACCGGGCTGCTGACCGACGCCGACCGCGACACCCGGCACTACGCCCGCCCCGCGCACGGCGACGAGACGAAGCCGTCGTGGAAGACGACCGAACTGTTCGTCTACCTGGCCGCGGTGGCCGGAGTCCTGCTCGCCTCGCAACTCGTCGGCGACCGTGGTGTCAACGACGGCAGCGACTACTTCGCCGCCGACAAGGCCTGGTGGTACGTCACCCTGCTGACCATCGGTTACCTGGTGAGCCGGGGCCTGGCCAAGTCGGGTTCGCGCAGCCGGGACGCTGACCCGCGTACCCGATAGAACGGTCCGGCTCGAACGAGTCCGCGCCCGGTCCGGCAGACCGGCCCGCTGGACCGCCGCGGCTCCCCCGACCGGGCGGCGGTCCAGCGGGGCGACACCCGGCACGCTGACCGGCCGAACCGGATCCGAGCAGAAACCGGCCCCGCCGGGCCGCCGCGGCTCCCCCCGACCACGCGGCGGCCCAGCGGGGCCTCATCGCGTCAGCCGACCGGTCAAATCGGACCGGATCCTCGCATGTCGACCGGCCCACTCATCATTCCGGTCGCCCCCAGCGGCCGACCCGGCGGACCGGCACCCCCTACGCCCGATGCGCGACAGAGCCCAACCCGCTTACGTTCTGTCTCGATGATCATCGACAGGCCTCGGACCAGCGGCTCCGCCCGTCACAGCCGGGAACCGGGCGCCGTGCGGACGCGCGTCGAGCGGCCGCGCGCCCCGGGTGAGCGGACCCGGCGGGTGCCGTTGCCCGTCCGCATGCCGCTCGTTGTCGCCGTCGTTCCCGCCTACAACGAGGCCGCTTCCATCGCGGCCACCGTGCGGGCGTTGCGCGAGCAGTGGGCACCGCGCCTCGACGAGATCATCGTCGTGCCGAACAACTGCACCGATGACACCGCGCGCCTCGCCCGGGCCGCGGGCGCCACGGTGATGGAGTTCCCGGGCGTCAACGTCCACAAGAAGGCCGGCGCGCTCAACTGGGCGATCACCCGGCTGTTGCCGCGCCTGCGCGATGAGGACCAGATCCTGGTCACCGACGCCGACAGTGTGCTGGACCCGGACTTCACCCAGCACGCCCGCCGGGCGCTGCTGCGCCCGCAGCTCAACGGGCACCGCCGGTCGCACCGGCGCCGCCCCGACGTCGGGGCGGTGTGCGCCTGCTTCCGCACCGAGCTCGGGCCCAAGGGCCTGCTGGCCCGCCTGCAGCGCAACGAGTACGAGCGGTTCGCCCGCCAGATCGGCCGGGGTGGCGACAACGCCCTGGTGCTGTCGGGAGTGGCCACCCTGTTCGACGTCGCGGCGGTCCGGGCGGTCATCGCCGCCCGGGGCCACCGTCTGCCCGGCCATCCCGGGGAGTTCTACCACCGTGACACCGCCACCGAGGACATCGAGCTGACCTTCGCGTTCCGGGCCCTGGGCTACCGGCCGATGGCCCCGGCCTCCGCCCGCGCGGTGACCGACATCATGCCGACCTGGAAGGCGCTCAAGGATCAGCGGTTGCGCTGGCAGCGCGGCATGCTCGACAGCCTGCGCATCTACGGCCTCACCCGCGCGACGGCCGCGGATCTGGCCCGGCAGCTGGCCATCTACGCGGGCTCGCTGATGGCACCCGCCTACCTGCTGTTCCTGCTGATCACGATGCTGGGCTACGGCGCCGTGCCGTTCTCCTGGAAGTGGGCGCCGCTCACCCTCGTGTTCGTCGCGGAACGGGTGTGGACAGTGCGCCGCAACCGTCCCTCGGATCTGCTGCTGGCGGCGGTCCTGCTGCCCGAGTGGGCCTACGAGCAGTGGCGGTCGGGGGTGTACTGGCTGGCCGTCTGGAAGACCTTGCGCGGCTCCCGCCGCGAATGGATCAACGTCTGATTCCTGGGGAGGAACACATGTACGGACAAGTTGCCGGAGGCAGCGCCACCGTCGGTGGCGGGGCACTCGCCCTGACCGGCTTCAACACGGTCTGGACGCTGGTCGCGGGCCTCACGCTCCTGGTGGCCGGCCTGGCGGTCATGCGCCTGGTCCCGAAGCGTCGGCGGGTACGCGGCTGACCCGTCGCCGAGTTGTCCGCGGCCCCTGCCTCCGCCCGGGACAGGGGCCGCGGCCATGCGCAGGTCAGGTCAGCGGCCGCAGCACAGCGGTCGCGGGTCGCGACCGTGGGCGGACATACGCGGTCAGGGCGAGCCGGTCTCGACCGGGCGAGCGGCAGCGATGACCCGGGTGAGGGCCGCGTGCAGACTCCGCAGGTCCTCGATCGGCATGCCGAGCCGCTGCACCACGGCCGGCGGGATCTGCTCGGCCCGGCTGCGCAGCGCCTGCCCGGCCGGGGTGAGCGTCACCGCGAGGCTGCGCTCGTCGGCCGGGTCGCGTTCGCGGCGCAGATAGCCGGTCGCCTCCAGCCGCTTGAGCAGCGGTGACAGCGTGCCGGGGTCGAGCTGCAGCAGGCCGCTCAGCTCCCGTACGGACAGCGGCGTGTGCTGCCACAGGGCCAGCATCACCAGGTACTGCGGGTGGGTCAGGCCCATCGGCTCCAGCAGGGGGCGGTAGACGGCCACGACGCCGCGGGCGGCGACCGACAGCGCGAAGCAGACCTGCTGCTCCAGGGCCAGCGGATCCTCGGTGCCGACCGGGTCACTCATGCGCGTTCTCCTCAGCTCTCCGGTTAGACTACCAATAGTTGGTGTACAAACCATTGGTGCGGCAACCGTTGCGGAGTCGCGAGGCCAGGAGGGCGCAGGCATGCCGAAGGATGCGAACGGCCGGGGCAACCGGCTCGTGCGATGGTTCCACGCGACGTTCGACGACTGGTTCTTCCGTTCCATGATCGGGCCAGCGCAGACCCGGAACGCCGTGCACGGCGCCGAGGCCCACGCCCGCGAGCAGTGGAAAATCGACCTGGAGGCCCGCAAGCGCTACACCCGTGAGCAGCGGGAGCGTAAGCGCCAGGCGCGGGAGGCGGGGCGCAGCCACTGAACGTGCGACGGTTCGTCATACCGGCGCAACATGATGACAGTGGGATTACCGGCGGGTAACGAGGGTGACCGAGCATTGATCTGCCTCGATGACGAGGCCGCCGGAACGTCCGTCTCCACGGGCCAACCCCGCGGTGCCGGGCGACGACGGTGAGTTCCTCCCCCACCCTAGGGAGCTCCGGACATGCACAACCCCGTCAAACACCTGCTCGCTGCCGTCACTCTCACCGCCGCGCTGGTCACCGCCCCGGCCGGCCCCGCCCTCGCGGCCAACCCGTACGAGCGCGGCCCAGCGCCGACCGTGGCCAGCATCGAGGCCGGCCGCGGATCGTTCGCCATCGCCCAGCTCAGCGTGGCCCGGTCCAGCGTCTCGGGCTTCGGCGGCGGGACCGTCTACTACCCGACCAGCACCAGCGCCGGCACCTTCGGCGCGGTCGCGGTCTCCCCCGGCTTCACCGCCTCGCAGTCCAGCGTCGCCTGGTACGGCCCCCGCCTGGCCTCGCAGGGCTTCGTGGTCATCACCATCGACACCCTCAGCGTGTACGACCAGCCCGCCAGCCGGGGTACCCAGCTCCTGGCCGCGCTGGACTACCTGACCCGCAGCAGCTCCGTGCGCAGCCGCATCGACGCGAGCCGGCTCGGCGTGATGGGCCACTCGATGGGTGGCGGCGGCAGCCTGTCTGCCTCCCGGACCCGGCCGCAGCTGCAGGCGTCCATCCCGCTGGCGCCGTACCACTCCACCAGGAACTGGTCCTCGAACACCGTGCCGACCCTGATCATCGGTTCCGAGAACGACACGGTCGCGCCGGTGGCGGCGCACTCGGAGCCGTTCTACACCAGCCTGCCGAGCAGCTCGGACAAGGCGTACCTGGAGCTGAACAACGCCTCGCACTCGGCGCCGACCTCGGCCAACGTGACCATCGCGAAGTACAGCATCTCGTGGCTCAAGCGCTTCATCGACAACGACACCCGCTACGAACAGTTCCTGTGCCCGGCGCCGAGCGGCTCCGCGATCCAGGAGTACCGCGACACCTGCCCGCATTCCTGACCGTACGACAGCGGCTCGCCACCGGAGAGCCGGTGGCGAGCCGTCCGGTCGCGGATCAGGCGATCTTGACCAGGACCTTGCCCAGGCCGTCGCCGCGGAGCATGGCCAGGAAAGCCTCCGGGGCCCGGTCCAGACCCTCGACCACGGTCTCGTGGTGCCGGATGGTGCCCGCGGCGACCAGCGGCGCCATCTCCTCGATGAACGCGCCCCGCAGGTCACCGTGGTCGCGGACCAGCATGCCGCGCATGGTGAGCCGCTTGCCGATGAACATGGCCAGGTTGCGCGGTGCGGGGGTCGGCTCGGTGGCGTTGTAGACGCTGATCATGCCGCAGACGGTGATCCGGCCGTGCAGGTTCATCGCCGAGATGGCGGCCTCGAGGTGGTCACCGCCGACGTTGTCGAAGTAGACGTCGATCCCCTCCGGCGCGGCCCGCTTGAGCTGCTCACGGATCGGGCCGTCGTGGTAGTCGAACGCTTCGTCGAAGCCCAGTCCGTCTTTCAGGAAAGCCACTTTGGCCGCCGAGCCGGCGCTGCCGATGACCTTGGCGGCCCCCCGGTGTCTGGCCAGCTGCCCGACGACCTGGCCGACCGCGCCGGCCGCGCTGGAGACGAAGACGACATCGCCGGGCTTGAACTCGGCGGTGCGCAGCAGGCCCGCGTACGCGGTCATCCCGGTCATCCCCAGCGCACCGAGGTACGCCCCCAGCGGCGCCCGCGACGGGTCGACCTTCGCGGCAGAACGGGCGTCCACCAGCGCGTACTCGCGCCAGCCGAGCCCGTGCAGCACCGTGTCACCGGGCTTGAACCCGTCGGCCGCCGACTCGACGACCTCGCCGAGCGCCCCGCCCTCCAGCGCCTCGCCGACGATGAACGGCGCCACGTACGACTTACGGTCGTCCATCCGGCCCCGCATGTACGGGTCGACGCTCATCAGCAGGTTGCGGACCAGCAGCTGACCGGGCGCCGGATCGCCCACCTCGGTCCGGGCGAACTCGAAGGTCTCGGCGGTCGGCCAGCCGTGCGGACGGGCCGCCAGGCGTACCTCGGTGGAGTGGACGGACACTGGCCCTCCCGGAGATCGCGAATGTATACACTGCGCACATTAGGAAGGTGGTGTGTGCAGTGTCAACGTCGCGTCCCTATCACCACGGCGATCTGCCGGCGGCGCTGCTCGACGCCGCCCTGACCCTGCTGGAGGAGGACGAGACGTTCTCCCTGCGCGCCGTGGCCCGCCGGGCGGGGGTGTCCCCGAACGCACCGTACCGGCACTACGCCGACAAGGAGGCGCTGCTCGCCACCCTGGCGACGTACGGCTTCGCCCAGCTGGCCGACCGCCTGGAAGCCGCCGCCGAGCTGACCGACATGGCCGAGCAGTACGTGGCGTTCGCCCTCGCCCATCCCGGCCTGTTCCGCCTGATGTACGGCCGCCCCACCGCCAACGCCGCCGCCGCGCGCACGGCGGAGATCCTGGCGAGCCGGCTCGCCGCCCCGGCCCTGCAGATCGGCGCCTGGGCGATGGTGCACGGGCTGGCCGTCCTGCTCCTGGATGGCAAGCTGACCTGCGCCGACCCGGCCCAGCTGGTCAGGACGACGGTGGCGGCCGCCCTGACTCCCGCGGCTCAGGCCGGAAATCGGCTCGACAGCTGATCGCCGGGTGCGGTGTGCTGACCGGCGATGATCGACGACGAACTCGCCCGGCGCCTGGTGCGGTCACAGTTCCCGCAGTGGTCCGCATTGCCGCTGCGGCTGGTCGACCCGGCCGGCTCCGACCATGTGATCTACCGGCTGGGTGACGAGCTGGCCGTCCGGCTGCCGCGGCACGACGACGCCGCCGGGCAGATCGGCAAGGAGCTGCGCTGGCTGCCCCGGCTGGCCCCGCACCTGCCCCTACGGACCCCGTCACCGGTGGCCGTGGGCCGACCGGCGTCCGGCTACCCGTGGCCCTGGGCGGTCTCGCACTGGCTGGACGGGCAGGTCGCCACCGTGGCCATGCTCGGCGACTCGGTGGAGACGGCCGTCGAGCTGGCGTCCTTCCTGAGCGCTCTGCGGGGCGTACCGGCCGTCGGTGGCCACGCCGAGCTGGCGGGCCGGCCGCTGGCCGACCGCGATGCCGGGACGCGCAGGGCGATAGCCGCGGTCGCCGGGGTGTTCGACGCCGAGGCGATGACGGCGGTGTGGGACGCGGCGCTGCGGGCTCCCGCCTGGGACCACCCGCCGGTCTGGTTCCACGGCGACTTCCACACCGGCAACCTGCTCACCACCGGCGGCCGGCTCAGCGCGGTGATCGACTTCGGCGGGCTCGGCGTCGGGGACCCGGCCTGCGACCTCACCATCGCGTTCAGCCTGCTGTCGGCGACCGGCCGGGCGGCGTTCCGGGAGGCGCTGACAGTGGACGACGCCACATGGGCGCGGGGTCGCGGCTGGGCTCTGGCCGCCGGGGTGAACGCGTACACGTCGTACGCGGCGGTCAACCCCCGGGTCGCCGTCGAGACCACCCGCCAGATCACCGCCGCGATCAGCGGTTGAACCAGAAAGGGCAGGAGCGGCTCGTGAGAATGCACGCGGATCAGGTCGACGTCGGTCCCGCCGACGTCGCCGGGCTCATCGCCGCCCAGTTCCCGCAGTGGCGTGACCGGCCGGTGCGCCCGGTCACCTCGCACGGCACGGTCAACGCCCTGTTCCGCCTCGGCGACGACCTGGTCGCCCGCTTCCCGTTGCGGCCGGGCGCCGCCAGTGACCGGCGCGACGAGCTGGCCCATGAGCAGGGGCAGGCCCGGTGGCTGGCCGCGCATCTGCCCCTCGCGGTGCCCGAGCCACTGGCCCTGGGCGCGCCGGGGGCAGGGTACGACGGCTGGTGGGCGGTGTACCGGTGGATCCCCGGCGAGACCGCGAGCCAGCACACCGTCGGTGACCCCGGCGCCTTCGCCCGGGAGCTGGCCGGCTTCGTCACAGCGCTGCATGCCGTGGACACGGGTGGCCGTACGTGGAACGGCGTCACCCGCGGCGGCCCGCTGGCCGCCCAGGACGACGATGTCCAGCGGGCGCTGGCGCAGAGCACGCACCTGCTCGACACCGTCCGGCTGGCCGGGATCTGGGCACAGTGCCGCGATGCCGACCCCGCCCCGGCCGATGTCTGGATCCACGCCGATCTCATGCCGGGCAATCTGCTCGTGCGCGACGGCCGCCTGGTGGCGGTCATCGACCTGGAAACGGTCTGCGTCGGTGATCCGGCCTTCGACCTGATGCCGGCGTGGAACCTGCTGCCCGCCGCCGCCCGCGACGTCTACCGGCAGGCGCTGGGCGTCGACGACGCGGCCTGGGCCCGCGGGATCGGCTCGGCGATCGTGCAGGCGATCGTCGCCCTGCCGTACTACGTCGACACCAATCCGGTGATGGCCGCGACGGCCCGCCACACCCTGACCGCGATCCTCGGCTGATCGCCCGTCCGCGGCGGCGCGGACGGGCGATCGGCCGTCGGATCAGACGGTACGGGCGAGCCGGTCGGCGAGCAGCTTCGCGAAGCGTGCCGGGTCGGCCAGGTCCCCGCCCTCGGCCAGCAGCGCGGTGCCGTAGAGCAGCTCCGCGGTCTCCGGCAGGTTCGGGTCGTCGGCGCGCTGCTCGTGGGCCGCGCGCAGGCCACTGACCAGCGGGTGGTCCGGGTTCAGCTCGAGGATCCGCTTGACCGGCGGCACCTGCTGGCCCATCGCCCGGTACATCTTCTCCAGCGTCGGGGTGATGTCGTCGGCGTCGCTGACCAGGCAGGCCGGCGAGGTGGTCAGCCGGGTGGAGAGCCGCACCTCCTTGACCTCGTCGGTCAGCGTCTCGCCCAGCCAGGTCAGCAGCGGCGCGAACTCGCCCGACTTCTCCTCCGAGGCCGGCTCCGAGGCCAGGTCCACCGAGCCTCGGGCGATCGACTGGAGCTTCTTGCCGTCGTACTCCGGCACGGCGTCGACCCAGATCTCGTCCACCGGATCGGTGAGCAGCAGGACCTCGTACCCCTTGGCCTTGAACGCCTCCATGTGCGGCGAGTTCTCCACCTGCGCGCGGGTCTCGCCGGTCATGAAGTAGATCTCGTCCTGGCCCTCGGGCATCCGCTCGACGTAGGCCGCCAGGGTGGTCGGCTCGTCGCCGGCGGTGGAGGCGAACGACGCGACGTCGAGGATGGCCTTCTGGTCGTCGGCGTCGCCGAGCAGGCCCTCCTTGATCGCGCGGCCGAACTCGCGCCACAGGGTCGCGTACTTCTCCGGCTCCCTGGTCTGCAGCTCCTTGATGGTGCTGAGAACCTTCTTGGCCAGCCGGCGGCGGATCAGCTGGATGTGCCGGTCCTGCTGCAGGATCTCGCGGGAGATGTTCAGCGACAGGTCGGCCGCGTCCACCACGCCCTTGACGAAGCGCAGGTAGTCGGGCATCAGCTCACGGCTGTCGTCCATGATGAAGACGCGCTTGACGTAGAGCTGGATGCCGCGGCGGCCGTCACGCTGGAACAGGTCGTGCGGGGCCCGCGAGGGGATGAAGAGCAGGGCCTCGTACTCGAAGGTGCCCTCGGCCTTCATCTGGATGGTCTCGAGCGGGTCGGTCCAGTCGTGGCTGATGTGCCGGTAGAACTCGGTGTACTCCTCGTCCTTGACCTCCGAGCGGGGGCGCGCCCACAGCGCCTTCATCGAATTGAGGGTCTGGTCCCCCATCCGGATCGGGAACGCGATGAAGTCGGAGTACCGCTTGACGATCTCCTTGATCTTCGGATCGTCGGTGTAGTCGTAGAGCGCGTCCTCCTCGTCCTTGGGGCGCAGGTGGACGGTCACCGCGGTGCCCTGCGGGGCGTCGGCCACGGACTCGATCGTGTAGGTGCCCTCGCCGGCCGACTCCCACCGCGTACCCTCGCTCTCGCCGGCCTTGCGGGTCACCAGGGTGACCTTGTCGGCGACCATGAACGTGGAGTAGAAACCCACGCCGAACTGACCGATCAGCTCGGCCGACTCCTTGCTCTCCTTGAGCCGGCTGAGCATCTCGGCGGTGCCGGACTTGGCGATGGTGCCGATCAGCGCGACGACCTCGTCCCGCGCCATGCCGATCCCGTTGTCGCGCACGGTCAGCGTGCGCGCCTCGGCGTCCGCCTCCAGCGCGATGTGCAGGTCGCCGGTGTCGGCTTCCAGCTCGCCGGTCAGCACCGCGAGCCGCAGCTTGTCCAGCGCGTCGGAGGCGTTGGAGATCAGCTCCCGCAGGAAGATGTCCTTGTTCGAGTAGATCGAATGGACCATGAGCTGCAGCAGCTGCCGCGCCTCGGCCTGGAATTCCAGCGTCTCCGAACTCATAACACCCTCCGTGCCGGTTTGTCGTTCCGCTGCGATCGTATGACCTCACAGTGATCGGCCTTCCCCCGGATCGCCCCGTCGTGCTGAACTGACGGCCAGTCCGGACAGGGAGACACCATGACCGCAGCGCCCCGCACCACCGCACCCGCCGGGTTGTCCCCCGCGCTGACCGGGCGGCTGGTCCTGTGGTCGGTCGTCGCGCTGAACGTGGTGATCGTCGAGACGGTGTTCCTCACCGCCGAGCCGGCCCCGAACGCCCTCATCGGCGTCGGCAAGTGGCTCGGGCTGCACCTGGCCCTGGTGATGGTCGTGCAGCTGGTGCTGGTGGCCCGCCTGCCGTGGCTGGATCGGCGGATCGGCATGGACCGGCTCACCTCCTGGCACCGGTGGACCGGCTTCGCCCTGTTCTGGCTGGTCCTGCTGCACCCGATCTTCGTGCTGCTCGGCTACGCGAGCCAGTACGACAGCACGTTCCTGGCGCAGTTCAGCAGACTGAGCGCCATGCAGCCGGTCTTGCTGGGTATCCTCGCCGCCGGCATCGTGCTGGTCGCGGCGGGCCTTTCGGTACGCGCGGCGCGGCGCCGCCTGCCGTACGAGGTCTGGCACGCGGTGCACCTGCTGCTGTACGTGGCCATCGTCTTCGCCCTGCTCCACCAGCTGACCGAGGTGTCGACGTTCACCTCCTCACCGCTCGCCGAGGCGTACTGGTGGGCGTTGTGGGTGTTCGCCCTGGGCTCGTTCGTCGCGGGCCGGATCGTGCTGCCGCTGGTGCGCAACGCCCGGCACCAGTTCCGGGTGGCGGCCGTGGTGCCCGAGTCCGACAACGTCGTCTCGATCCACGTGACCGGCAAGAACCTGGACAAGCTGCCGGCCCGCGCGGGCCAGTTCATGATCTGGCGGTTCCTGGGCCACGGCCACTGGTGGGAGGCCAACCCCTTCTCCCTGTCGGCGGCCCCGGACGGCCACACACTGCGCCTGACGGCCAAGGCGGTGGGCTCGGCCAGCGCCCGCCTGCGGACGGTCCCGGTCGGCACCCGGGTCTTCGCCGAGGGCCCGTACGGCGCCTTCACCGCCCTGAGCCGCACGAAGCAGGCCACGCTGCTCATCGCCGGCGGTGTCGGCATCACCCCGATCCGCGCCCTGCTCGAGGAGGCGACCGGCCCGACCACGGTGCTGTACCGCGTCGCCACCACCCAGGACGCGGTGCTGCTGGGCGAACTGCAGAGCCTCGCCACGTCCCGGGGCGCGCAGCTGCACGTCCTGACCGGCCGGACCGGTGCGGGCACCCCGCCGAACACCCCGTTCGCGCCGGAGAACCTGCTGGCGCTGGTCCCGGACATCGCCGACCGGGACGTCTACGTGTGCGGCCCGGCGGCGATGACCGACGCGGTCCTGCGCAGCCTGCGCGCGCTGAAGGTGCCGGCGGCGCAGGTGCACTCGGAACGCTTCAGCCTGGCGAGCTGACTACTCGCAGGCGACGCCGTCGCCGTCACGGTCCAGCTTGCGGCTGTAGCCCGGGTCGCCGCGGCGGATCGGGTCCGCACCGGCGGCACGCACGGCCGTGCAGTTGGCGTAGTAGACCGCGGCCGGGGCGGGCCTGGTCGTCTTCTTCGGCTTCGGCTTCGGCTTCGGCTTCGGCTTCGGCTTGGGCTTGGGCTGGGCCGGCGGGGTGAGCGTGGGCGTCGCGGTTGGCGTGGCGCTCGAGGTCGCCGGTGCGGGACCGGGTGCGCTGGTGGCCGGCTGCGGTGAACCGGTGGCCGGCTGCCCGGCCTGGCCCAGGACCCGGGCCTGCTCGGCGGCCGTGCCGGTGGTGCGGGTCGCGGCGGGTGAGCCGGTGTCCTCGGCGGCGGTGCCGATGCCGACGACACCCGCGCACAGGCTGACGGCCAGCAGCGCGCCGAGGCCGGTGATCACCCGCTTGTCACCCTTGGTGAGTCTGCTCATGGTTCCTCCTGCCGGAACGGTCCGGCGGGACGACGCCGGTGTCCCTGAAGGATCCACCGTGGACCGTCGGCCCGTAAGAACCGTTCGGGTGACGTTTCTGTCCGTCACGCGACCGGCGCCTCAGGCGGCCGGCGGCTGGAGAATCTCGACCAGGCGGAAGCGCTTGGCGACCATCAGGGTGTCGTCGTCCACGGTGAAGGCCGGATCGTCCAGGTCCGCGCGGGCCTCGGCGCTGTGCCAGAAGTCCTCGTGGTCGGCCCGCCAGGCGGCCACCGACTCGAAGCCCTCACCCTCGTCGATCGCGTGCTGCAGGTCGACGTCGCGCAGCCGGACCACCCGCACCTCGGTGGTCTCGATGATCGCGACCGGCCGGTCCTGCGAGTCCATCACCGCCGACCGCTCGCCGACCCGCGGCAGCGGATCGTCGTGGTGCTCGTAGTCGGCGACCAGGCTGGAGGTGGAGGTCTTGGCGCCGGTCAGGATGGCGCCGACGAGCTGGTCGCGCAGCGGGCCGGGGAAGGCGAAGTACGCCGGTGCGGCGTCGATGTCCATACCGGCAGCCTACGGATCCCGGGCCGGCCACGCCGGTCGGTTACGCTGCCGGGCGTGCCGACGGAGGAACCACCCAGGGAGTTCCAGCCGCTGCCGGGCCGGACCGTCGATCGCTCCGCCGCCTACGAGGTCCTGCTGTGGGAGCTACTACGACTCACCGGCGCCGAGCCTCCACAATGGTCCGAGGGACCGGCTGTACGCCGGCAGTGGCGGCACCGCGCCCGCCGGGTCGTCGGCAAAGCCATCAAGGCCCGCGCCGAGGCGGGCATCGTGGCCGACGAGTGGTTCGAGCCGCTGATGCGGGCCGCGGTGCACGAGCCGGACCCGAGCCATGTCAGTCAGCTGATCCGGCCGGCGCTCGACGCGTACGGCCGGCGCCGGGTCCGGGCAGGCCTGATCGAGCGCCTCCAGACGGGCCCCGTCGCCGACGCGGCCGGCGCCATGCGCGCCATGTACTGGACGTCCATCAGCCTGCGGTATCAGCCCGGCACCAGGATCCTGACCCCGGAGAGCGCCGCCGAACGCGACAGCTACCGGGAGCTGGACCGGCGCGCGGCGGACGCCGCCCTACGCCGCTTCATCACCGACGACGACCTCGATCTGCGCCGGTGCATCCTGCCGAACCTGTCGCTGCGCCCGGCGTCGTACCCGCCGGAAATGCAGCATCTCGTGACCCGGGCGCTGGAGATCGCGCGTACCTCCGACGACGGGTATCTCCGCCACCGGGTCGAGATCCAGGCCGACCCGCGCCTCTGATTCAGCAGCCGGGCCCGGCGGCCCGGCCCTTGACGATCCGGTACGCCGCGATGTCGCCCTGCACCCACGGCTGGATCTGCCTGATCGTGGTGGGCGCGGTGCCGTGCTGCGCCACGTAGCCGAGGATGGCCTGATCCACCGAGCGGCACGAGGCCCGGCTCGCCACGGTCTCTGCCGTGCTGCCGATCCGATCGGTGTTCAACGCAGCGTAAGACACGCCGGCGATACTCACCGTGATAGCCGCGGCCATGGCGACTTCGCTCAAATGCACGGTCATCTCCTGCTCAGTACGTCAGCACCTGCCGACCGGACCACTCTAGGCGATATTACAGCCTGTAGTCCCATGGCCGTCCAGTCATCGTTACCAACCGGAAGTTTGACACAGCGTGAAAGTCCTAGCTAACCGCGGCGCGGAGCAGCCCGCGAACGGCCGCCGCCAGATCGGCTCGGTTCTGCGGTGTGCCCGGCGGCGGCGCGGCGAGGGAACCCGCACCGGCCAGCCGGTCGAAGAGCAGTCCGTCGACGGCCGCCACCAGGTGACTGCCACGCTGCTCGGCGTCCGGTGCGCCGGCGGCCGTCAGCAGCGCCTGCGCCTGGGCGCGCATGGCCACGCCGTAGGCCAGGATCGGGCGCAGCTCCGGGTGGTGGGTGGCCTCCAGCAGGCAGGCGTACCGGGCCAGGGTCCGGGTGCGCCCAGCGGTCAGCCAGTCGTCGAGCAGCGCGGCGATGCTCTCGGCCAGCGCGTCGAGGTCCGGGGCCGCCTCGACGACTCCGGTGGGCACCCGGCGGGTCGCCAGGTCCGCGGTGTCCAGGTCGGCGATGCGCTGCACGACCGCCTCGACCAGCGCCTTGCGCGTCCGCAGGTAGGCCGAGGCGGTCCCGGCCGGCAGCCCGGCCCGGGCGTCGACGGCGCGGTGGGTCAGGCCCCGCATGCCGAGCTCGGCGATCAGCGCGATCGCCGCGTCGGTGAGGGCGGCGAAGCGCTCGGGTGAAGTGGTGGCCACGACTGCGTAGTATGGCGTTCTACAGACGTAGAAGGGTGGCGACACATGAGGGCTGTCATCGTCGGCGGCGGAATCGGTGGCCTCTGCGCGGCCCTGGCCCTGCGCCGGACCGGATGGGAGGTGACCGTGCTGGAGCGGGCACCGCGGATCGGGGCCGTCGGCGCCGGCATCACACTGATGGCCAACGCGCTGGCCGGGCTCGACGCCCTCGGCGTGGGCGACGAGGTACGGGCCCAGGGCCGGGTCGACGCGCCGGGCGGCACCCGCACCCCCGACGGCCGCTGGCTGGCCCGCATCGGCGCCGCCGAGCTGGAGTCGGCCCTCGGGACCCGCGCTCTCGGCATCCACCGCGCCACCCTGCACCGCATCCTGCTCGCCGCCCTGCCCGAGCAAGCCCTGATCACCGAGGCCGCGGTCACCAGCGTCGAGCCGGGCGCCGTACTCTCGTCGGCCGGCCGCTTCGAGGCCGACCTCATCGTCGGCGCCGACGGCATCGACAGCGCCGTCCGCCGGCAGCTCTGGCCGGACGCCGTACCACCGCGGTACGTCGGGACGACGGCGTGGCGGGGCGTCACCGACGAACCGTGGACGGGCGAACTCACGGTGGCGATCACCTGGGGCCCGGGCACCGAGTTCGGCATCGTGCCGCTGGGCGACGGCCGGGTCTACTGGTTCGCCGCGACCAACGCCCCGGCCGGGACCCGGTCCGACGACGAGAAGGCGGTCGTGCGGTCCATCGTGGGCTCGTGGCACGACCCCGTACCGGCCCTGCTCGATGCCACGACCACGATCCTGCACCACGATCTGCGGCACCTGCCGGCACCGTTGCCGACCTACGTGCGCGGCACCGTCGCCCTGCTCGGCGACGCCGCCCACGCCATGACGCCGAACCTGGGCCAGGGTGCCGCCCAGGCCATCGAGGACGCGGTGGTGCTCGGCGCCTCGTGCCCGCCGTCACGGCCGCTCGCCGAAGGACTGGCCGGCTACGACGCGCGGCGACGGCCCCGGTCGCAGTCGGTGGCCCGGGCCTCGTACCGGATCGGCCGCATCGGTCAGCAGCTCACCCAGCCGCTGCTGGTCGCCGCGCGCAACACCGCGATCCGGTGGACGCCGCCGCGGCTGGCACTGCGGTCGATGGCCCGGTACGCCGACTGGCACCCGTGAGGCTCAGGCGGCGGTGATGTCCGCGAACCGGGGAGCGCCCGGTTCCGGGGTGACCCGCACGGCGCGGGCGGTGAAGCTGATGGCGTGGTACCAGCCGCAGAGCAGCAGCAGGTCGAGCAGCTGGGGCTCGTCGAGCACCGCCCGGGCCGCCGCCCACTGCTCGTCGTCGAGGTCGCCGGTGTCGCACAGTGCGTCGACCACCCGGATCACCGCCCGCTCAGCCGCCACCGTCCAGCACGGGTCGTCGGCCGATCCGATGGTCAGGGAGCGGATCTGGTCCTCGGTGAGCCCGGCCCGCTCGGCGAAGACCATCAGGTGCACACCCCACTCGTACTCGCAGCGGCACCGCGCACAGGTGCGCACGATGGCGAGCTCCCGCTCGCGCAGCGACAGCGACAGTCGCGGGCCCAGCTCGTAGCGGCCCCAACCGCTCATGGCGGCCGTCATCGGCAGGTTGCGCACGAGGGTGCGGAACAGCCCGATCGGCGGCACGCCGGCCGGCATCATCGCCTCCAGCTGGGCCGCCACGTCCGGCGGGTACGGCGGTTCCACCGGGGCGATCCTGGTCACGGGGCGCCGTCCCCGAGGGCGGTCGCCCAGTCGTCCGCCCACCGGACCAGGGGTCGCAGCGCCTTGTAGGCGTCCAGTCCGAGCTCGGTGAGGGCGTACGCGGCGTCGGCCTCCTGCCGGACGATGCGCGCCTCGACCAGCTCGGACAGCCGTTGCCGCAGCACGCTGGAGGACATGTCGTCGCAGCGCTGCTGCAGGGCCCGGAAGCCGAGCGCGCCGTGGCGCAGCTCCCACACGATCCGCAGGCTCCAGCGCCGGCCGAACAGGTCCAGCGCCGCCATCAGCGGACGCCCGGTGCTCGACCCGCGTACCGGCCGTCCCGGTCTCGGCGCCGTCATCGCGTTCCGCCCTCCCAAGTGCTTCTGTTCCGATACGGTAGCGCAGGGTCGGGTGATTCGGAATCCGAAGCGGAGGTCAGGTCATGACGGGTGGGATACGGACACCGCTGTGCGAGCGGCTGGGCATCGACGTACCGATCGTGCAGGCGCCGGTCGGGTCCGCGGCGGGCCCGGAGCTGGCCGCGGCGGTGGCGGACGCGGGCGGGCTGGGCATGCTGGCGGTGACCTGGCTGGGGGCCGAGCAGGCACGTGACGGCATCCGCCGGGTCCGCCGGCTGACGCCGCGGCCGTTCGGGGTGAATCTGGTGCTCGACTTCCCGGTGGCCGACACGCTGGACAGGTGCCTGGCCGAGGGCGTACCGGTCGTCTCGACGTTCTGGGGTGACCCCGGAGCGGTGAGCGGGCAGATCCGCGCGGCCGGCGCGCTGCACATGCACACGGTCGGCGGTGTCGCGGAGGCCGTGCACGCCGCCGGGTGCGGCGTCGACATCGTCGTGGCGCAGGGCTGGGAGGCCGGCGGCCACGTCCGGGGCACGACCACCACCATGGTCCTGGTGCCCGCCGTCGTGGACGCGGTCGCCCCGGTCCCGGTCCTGGCCGCGGGCGGGATCAGCGACGGGCGGGGGCTCGCCGCCGCGCTCGCGCTGGGCGCGCAGGGCGCGTGGCTGGGCACCCGCTTCCTGGCGTCCGCCGAGGCCCGCAGCCACCCGGTCCACCGGCAGCACCTCGTCGACGCCGGTGCCGAGGACACCGTCCACACCCACTGTTTCGACGACGGCTGGCCCGGCGCGGCCCACCGCGCGCTGCGGAACGGGACCCTGCGGCGCTGGGAGCAGGCCGGGTCACCGTCCCGTCCGGAGCGTCCCGGCGAGGGCGATGTCGTCGCGGTCGACGGCACGGGCCGCGCCCATCACCGGTACGGCGACCAGATCCCCCTGCCCGGCATGACCGGTGACCTCACCGACCTGGCCCTCTACGCCGGCCAGTCCGTCGAGCTCGTCCGCGCGGTCGAGCCGGCGGGCGAGCTGATCCGCCGGATCGCGGCGCAGGCCACGGCGGCCCGGCCCGGCGCTGCCTGAGACACCGTCACCCCGGTGCCGCGCCGCCGTTGAACGGGGCAATGGAGCTCGGGTGAGAAGGCGGACCCTGCTGGCCGGGGCCGGGGCGGCGGCGAGTGTCGCGGCGCTGGGTGGCTGGTATCAGCGGCGTGACTCCGCCGTACCAGTGGTCCCCGCGGCCCCGCTCGGTGACGAGCGGCTGGAGCAGCGGCGATCGGCCGCGCGCGGCCGGACGGTCGACTTCTACACCGCCGTGCCGGCCGGGCACGGCGACGGGCGCGGCCTGCCCGTGCTGCTGGTCCTGCACGGTGGGTCCAAGACCGCCGCCGACTTCCCCTCGCTGGGGCTGGGCCGCTTCGCCTCGGACTCCGTTCAGCGGGGCAACGCGCCGTTCGTGCTCGCCGGCGCGACCGGTGGCCGGCTCTCCTGGCGGCCGTCCGGGGCCGACGACCCGCAGCGGATGGTGCACGAGGAGATCCCGGCCTGGTGCGCCGAACGCGGATTCGACACCGACCGGCTGGCGGTCTGCGGCTGGTCCATGGGCGGGTACGGCGCCCTGCTGCTGGCCCAGACCTTCCCCCGCTTCGTCCGGGCCGTGGCCGCGTTCTCGCCGGCGGTCTCCCCCGGCGACGACGTCTTCGCCCGCGCGGCCGCGTTGCGCGGGGTCCCGGTCGGGCTCTGGTGCGGCACCGACGACGGCCTGCTCCCCGAGGTGCGGGCACTGGAACGGGCTCTGCCGCAGCCCCGGGCCGCCGGTTCGTACACGGAGGGCCGGCACAACTTCGGCTACTGGAGCACGTGTCTGCCGGCCGCCTGTGATCTCGTCGCGCGAGCGCTGCGCTGACCGGCGGTCACCGCGCGCGGGCCGGCGCCCGGTCGGTGATCCACTGGCCGGCCGGGGTGCGCAGCGCCAGCCCGGTCACCGGCGCGTCCGGCGCCTCGCCCTCGCGCAGGATCTCCACCACCGGGCAGCCCGCGGACTCCGGATGCCAGAACCCGTCGGGGTCGCGGACGGACGAGAACCGGCAGTCCGGCTCGTCGGTCCACCCCCAGGCCAGCAGCAGGTCGCGGCCGCCCATCGAGTAACGGCCGGCCGAAGCCACCCGATCGCCCTCGCGGCGGTGGAAGAACTCGGCACGCAGGCCCGGCACGGGGACCCCGTCGAAGGTGGCGTCCGTGACCGTGCGGTGCGGCGTGTAGGTGGCGAGATCGGGCAGAGGCACGGCCCGACTCTGCCACGGGCGATGATCTCCAGGGACCGGAGCGGTGAGGACATGAGCCTTTCGGGGGACAGCGCGGCGCAGGAAACTGTCAGGCTGCGCGGCAATACTCCGGCCATGGGCGAGACGATGGTGCCGGCGAACGGGGTGGATCTGTGCCTGGAGGCGTTCGGCCGGCGTGACGATCCCGCGGTGCTGCTGATCGCCGGGGGCGCCCGGTCGATGGACTGGTGGGAGGACGGGTTCTGCCGCCGGCTGGCCGACGGGGGCCGCTTCGTGATCCGCTACGACCACCGCGACACCGGGCGGTCGACGTCGTTCCCGGCCGGCGCTCCGCCGTACTCGCAGGTGGACATGGCCGAGGACGCGCTCGGGGTGCTCGACGCCGTGGGCGTGGCCCGCGCGCACATCGTGGGCCTCTCTCTCGGCGGCGGCCTGGCCCAGCGCCTGGCCGTCGAGGATCCGCCCCGGCTGCGCACCCTGACGCTCATGTCCACCACACCCGGCCTGGTCGACGATCCGCCGGTCGCCGCGGTGCGGCCGCAGCCGCCCCGGACCGACTTCTCCGATCGCGCCGCGGCGGTGGACGAGCTCGTCGCCTGCGTGGCGGCGGCCGGTGGGCCGTTCACCGCGGACACGGCCCACCTGCGGCAGCTCGCCGAGCGGGTCTTCGACCGCACCACCGATCCGGCCGCGGCGTACCGCAATCACTGGCTGGCCGCCTGCGGCCCGCCGGTCCGCGACCGACTCGGCACGGTCGGCGTGCCCACGCTGGTCATGCACGGCACGGCGGACCCGCTGCTGTCCATGGCCCATCCGGCCGCGCTGGCCCGGGAGATCCCGGACGCCCGGCTGCTGCCGCTGCCCGGCGTGGGCCACGAGTTCCCGCCGCGGGCCGTGTGGGGTGTCGTGATCGAGGAGATCCTGCGGCACACTGCTTGACCATGCGCCTGGTCTCACTGCTCCCGTCCGCCACGGAGATCGTGTACGCCCTCGGCCTCGGCGACGACCTCGTCGGCGTCACGTTCGAGTGCGACGAGCCACCGGCCGCCCGGCAGGAGAAGACCGTCGTGGTCGGCGGGCGCGACACCCGGGGCATGGACCCGGGCGAGATCGACGCGTACGTGAAGGAGCAGCTGGCCGCCGGCGGTGACCTGTACACCCTGCACGCCGACGCCCTGGCCGAGCTGGCCCCCGAGCTGATCCTCACCCAGGACCTGTGCCGGGTGTGCGCGCTGCCCTCGGACCACGTGTCGGAGGCGCTGGACTATCTGGGCTGCCGGGCCGACGTGCTGTCGCTGGATCCGTACACGCTGGACGAGGTGCTCGAGACGTTTCTCGCCGTCGGCGCCCGGGCGGCGGTGCTGCCGCGGGCCGAGGCCCTGGTCGCCGGTCTGCGCGGACGGCTCGCGGCGGTGGCCTCGGCGGTGGCCGGCCGGCCCCGGCCCCGGGTGGCGATCGTGGAATGGGTGGAGCCGCCGTTCACCGCCGGGCACTGGGTGCCCGACCTGGTCACGGCGGCGGGCGGCAAACCGGTGGCCGCCCGGCCCGGGGCCCGGTCCGGGCAGACGACCTGGGCCGAGCTGGCCGCCGGGGAGCCGGAGATCGTGCTGGTCACGCCGTGCGGTTTCCACCTGGACGGGACCGTGGCCCAGGCCGCCGGGATCCCGGAGCACTTCCCGGGAGCCCAGGTATGGGCGATCGACGGTGACGCTCTGGTAGTGCGGCCCGGCCCTCGCCTGATCGACGGTGTCGAGGCGATCGCGGCGATCCTGCACCCGGACGCGGTGCCGGCTCCCCCGCCGGGCGCGATCGCCCGGATCGCCTGACCGGATCCGGCCTCAGGCGTTGACCGGGGCGGGGCTACGACGCGGGTCGGGCAGCAGGACCACCGGGCGCCGGCCCTCCTGACGCCGATCTTCATGACGCCGGGCCACCCGGGCCCGGGCCACGACCAGCCGGCGGCGGCTCTCCTCGTGCCTCAGCCACTGCACGTCGCGGCCGAAGGACCAGGTGAGCGTGGCGAGGGCGGCGGCCAGCACGACCGACGCCACCACGTCGGGCAGCAGGCTCGCGGTGGCGACAACCAGCGCCACGCCCTGCACCGCCGCGACGACCTTGCGGGAGAACCTGGGCGGCAGCGCGGCGCTGAGCCACGGCCACACCCACGAGGCGGCCACGAAGACGTACCGGAAGGCGCCCATCGCGATCGTCCACCAGCCGAACGTGCCGGCGACGTAGACGCTCAGCACCAGGACCAGAAACGCGTCGATCTCCATGTCGAAGCGTGCACCCAGCTTCGTGGTGGAGCCGGTGCGCCGGGCCACCTGGCCGTCCACGCCGTCCAGGGCCAGTGCCACCCCGACCAGGGTGACCAGCACCGGCAGCGGCACCGGCGCGGTGAAGGAGGTCACGACAAGGGCGGTCACGCCGCCGACCAGCGTCGCGCGGCCCAGGGTCACGGCGTTCGCCGGCCCGAGGGCGCGCATCCCGCTGCGGCGCAGACCCGCGCCGAGGACAACGGCCAGGACCACGGCGTACGCCGTCGCGGCCAGCCAGCCCGCCGCGCTGACCCCGGCCGTGACAGCGAGCGCCGTCACGAGGATCAGGTGGGCGGCCAGACCGACGATCGGCCCCCGGCTCTCGCGAGCCGTCATCGTGGCGATACTGATAGTCACCGTGCCTCCGGGTGGGCAAGATCCGTTGCCGCGTATGGTTGCCGCTGTTGTCGTCACTGAACACGCTTGATCCGCGCGTTCGGTTCAGCGCTCGGAGGAGAATTGCCGATGACGGGTGACGCCCGCGCCTTCTGGCTCGCCGCCCCCGGCCGGGGTGAGATCCGGCCGGTGACCGTCGCCACCCCCGGCCCGGACGAGGTGCTCGTCCGCACGCTGTACTCCGGGGTGAGCCGCGGCACCGAGACCCTGGTGTTCCGCGGCGGCGTGCCGCAGAGCCAGCAGGCGGCGATGCGCGCGCCCTTCCAGGAGGGCGATTTCCCGGCCCCGGTGAAGTACGGCTACCTCAACGTCGGCGTCGTCGAGCAGGGCCCGGCCGAGCTGCTCGGCCGCACGGTCTTCGCGCTGTACCCGCACCAGACCCGCTACGTCGTGCCGGCCGACGCCGTGACCGTGGTCCCCGACGGCGTACCGGCGAGCCGCGCCGTGCTGGCCGGCACCGTCGAGACCGCCGTCAACGCGCTCTGGGACGCCGCGCCGCTGGTCGGGGACCGGATCGCCGTGGTCGGCGCGGGCATGGTCGGCGCGAGCGTGGCCGCCGTGCTGGCCCGTTTCCCCGGCGCCCGGGTGCAGCTGGTCGACGCGAACCCGGAACGGGCCACCCTGGCCGCCGCCCTCGGCGTCGATTTCGCCCTGCCCGCGGCCGCGACCGGCGACTGTGACCTGGTCGTGCACGCCAGCGCCACGTCGGCCGGCCTGACCCGGGCGCTGGAGCTGCTGGCCCCGGAGGCTACGGTCGTCGAGCTCAGCTGGTACGGCGACCGCGAGGTCAGCGTGCCGCTCGGCGAGTTCTTCCACTCCCGCCGCCTGGTGGTCAAGAGCAGCCAGGTGGGCGGGATAGCCCCGGCCCGGCGCGGGCGCCGCAGTTACGCCGACCGGCTGGCGATCGCCCTGGACCTGCTGGCCGACCCGATCTTCGACGCCCTGCTGACCGGGGAGTCGCCCTTCGCCGAGCTGCCCGCGGTCATGCCGCGACTGACCAGCGGGGAGCTGCCCGCGCTGTGCCATCTGATCAGTTACCCGACAGGAGAGTGAATGTTCAGCGTCACCGTCCGTGACCACATCATGATCGCCCACAGCTTCTCGGGGGAGGTCTTCGGACCGGCCCAGAAGCTGCACGGCGCGACGTTCGTGGTCGACGCCACGTTCAAGCGTCCCGAGCTGGACGCGGACAACATCGTCGTGGACATCGGCCGGGCGAGCGAGGAGCTGCACGCCATCTGCGGCGCGCTCAGCTACCGCAACCTCGACGACGAGGCGGAGTTCACCGGCGTCAACACCTCGACGGAGTTCCTCGCCAAGGTCATCGCGGACCGGCTGGCCGGCAAGGCGGAGTCGGGCGAGCTCGGGGCGGGGGCGCGCGGCCTGTCCGGCATCGCGGTCACCCTGCACGAGTCGCACATCGCGTGGGCGAGCTACGAGCGGAACCTGTGACCGCTGCCCTGCACGTGGTGCTGCCGGGGGGCATCGACGACCCGGCCGCCCCGAGCGGTGGCAACACGTACGACCGCCGGGTGCTGACCGGGCTGGCCGCGACCCGCGACGTGCACGAGATCGCGGTCGCGGCGGCCTGGCCGTACCCGGCGGAGCTGGCCCGCTCGGTGCTGGCGCGGGCCCTGGAGCAGGTGCCGGCCGGCTCGACCGTGCTGCTCGACGGTCTGGTCGGCTGCGCGGTACCGGAGCTGCTGGAGCCGCTGGCGGACCGGCTACGGCTGGTCGTGCTGGTGCACCTGCCGCTCGGTGACGAGACGGGGCTCTCCCCGGCTGGAGTGGCCGAGCTGACTGCCCGCGAGCGCCGGTCGCTGCACGCCGCCGCCGCGGTGGTGGCGACCAGTGCGGGCGCGGCGCGGCGCCTGGAGGCACTGCACGACCTGCCGGCCGGCAGCGTGCACGTCGCCGCGCCGGGCGTCGATCCCGCACCGCTCGCGGAGCCGGGCCCTGGCGGCGACCGGTTGCTCTGCGTGGCGGCGGTGACCCCGCGCAAGGCCCAGGACGTGCTGGTCCAGGCGTTGCACGGGGTCGCCGACCGGCCCTGGTCCTGCGCGCTGGTCGGCGCGCTGGACCGGGATCCGGCGTACGTGGCCCGGGTGCGCGAGCTGGCCGCGGCGCTCCCCGGCCGGATCGAGTTCGCCGGGACGCGCACCGGGGAGGCGCTGGCGGGCACGTACCGGCAGGCGGACCTGCTGGTGCTGCCGTCGCTGGCGGAGACGTACGGCATGGTGGTGACCGAGGCGCTGGCGCGCGGCGTACCGGTGCTCGGCACGCAGATCGCCGGGGTGCCGGAGGCGCTCGGCACCGCCCCGGACGGCAGCCTGCCCGGGGCGCTCGTGCCGCCGGGCGATCCGGCGGCCCTGGCCGCCGAGCTGCGCCGCTGGCTCACCGACCCGGCGGTGCGCCGCGACCGGCGGGCCGCCGCCCGGGCCCGCCGCGCCGGCCTGCGCGGCTGGGACGACACGACACGACGATTGAGCGAGGTACTGCACCCATGACCGGAGAGTTCAGCTCGACCTGGCTGACCTTGCGCGAGCCCGCCGACGCCGCCGCCCGGGCCCGGGACCTGATCGCGACGCTGCGCCGGCCGGCCGGCGGCGAGCTGGTCATCCGTGACCTCGGCTGCGGCACCGGCTCGATGGGCCGATGGCTGGCGCCGCAGCTGCCCGGCCCGCAGCGCTGGGTCCTGCAGGACCGTGACCCCGCGCTGCTCGCGCACGCCGCCACCCACCTGCCGGCCGCCGCGGCCGACGGGACCGCGGTGACGGTGCAGACCGCCGAGGGCGACGTCACCGACCTGACCGTGGCCGACCTGGCCGACACGGCACTGGTCACCTGCTCCGCGCTGCTCGACCTGTTCACCACCGACGAGGTGGCCACGCTGGCCCAGGTGTGTGTGGCCTCGGACACTCCGGCGCTGTTCACGCTGTCCGTCGTCGGCGAGGTCGTCCTGGATCCCCCGGACCCGCTCGACGCCGAGGTGACGGCGGCGTTCAACGCCCACCAGCGGCGCACCGTCGGCGGGCGGCAGCTGCTCGGACCCGAGGCGGTGGGCGCGGCGGCGGAGGCGTTCGCCAAGGCCGGAGTGTCGGTCAGCGTCCGGCCGAGCCCGTGGCAGCTCGGCCCCGAGCAGGGTGCGCTGGCCGCGGAATGGCTGCGCGGCTGGGTCGCCGCGGCCGCCGAGCAGCGGCCCGACCTGGACCTGGACGCCTATCTGGTGGCCCGGACGGCGGCCGCCGAGGCGGGCCGGCTGCGGGTAACGGTCGGGCATCAAGATCTTCTCGCGCAGAAAGACTGAACCGCCCGCCGCCGCCGGGACGTATTAGTCCCAGAACGGTGAACCCGAGGGGGCAAAGGCATGAACCGATCGATCTGGGCGTGGGTGCGGGTACTCGGCGGGGTGGGGATCCTCGCCGTGTTGCTCTGGCGCCTGGGTACCGGCGCCTTCATCGACGGGCTGCGGGTGATCGACGGCCCCGCACTGGCCCTGGCGTTCACCATCGGGGTCGCGACCACGGTGTTGTCCGCGTGGCGCTGGTGCCTGGTGGCCCGCGGTCTGGGCATGACGCTGTCGCTGCGGGGCGCGATCGCCGACTACTACAAAGCGCTGTTCATCAACGCGGCCCTGCCCGGCGGCGTGCTCGGTGACGTCGACCGGGCGGTACAGCACGGCCGGGAAGAGGGCGACGTGGGCCGCAGCGTGCGGGCGGTGGTGCTGGAGCGGACCGCCGGGCAGGTGGTGCTGCTCACCGTGGGCGTGACGGTGCTGCTGACCGTACCGTCGCCGGTCCTGTCCCACCTGCAGGCCAACGCCCGCGGGCTCGCCGTCGCGGCCGCGACCACAGTCGGCCTCGCGGCCCTGGCCATCTTCGCGGTCGGGCGGCTGCGCAGCGGCGCGTCCCGGTGGGCGCGCGCCGCGCGGACCGGGATCACCGAGGTCCGCTCCGGGCTGCTGGCCCGGCGCAACTGGCCGGGCATCGTGCTGGCCTCGACGATCGTGCTGGCCGGGCACCTCGCGACCTTCCTGGTCGCCGCCCGCGCCGCCGGCTCGGACGCCTCGCTGCTGCGCCTGGCCCCGCTGATGCTGCTCGCGCTGCTGGCGATGGCCCTGCCGCTGAACGTCGGGGGCTGGGGGCCGCGCGAGGGCGTGGCCGCGTGGGCGTTCGGCGCCGCCGGGCTCAGCGCCACCCAGGGCCTGACCATCGCCGTGGTGTACGGCCTGTTCGCCTTCGTGGCCGCGCTGCCCGGTCTGGTGGTGATCGTCACCCGGGCGCTCGCCGGTGCGCGGGCGAAGGCCCGGATCCGGGCCGCCGCCGTGGTCACGGTGGCTGCGCCGGTCGCCGCGCCCCCGCAGAAGATTGTGCTCCCGGTGCGGGAACTGGTCAGCAGCGGTGCATGACGCCATCCCCGCCGGCCGTTCGCCTTATGGTGGACGCCGGAGTGACGATGGTCGCTCCCGAGGAGGACCGTCTGTGCTGGATCGACCGTACGTGCTGCTCAGCTGTGGGATGTCCATCGACGGATACGTGGACAGCCCGAGCGACGAACGGCTGCTGCTCTCCAACGACGCCGATTTCGACCGGGTCGATGAGGTACGGGCGGGTTGCGACGCGATCCTGGTCGGCGCGACCACGGTCCGGGTGGACAACCCGCGGCTGCTGATCCGCGACGAGAACCGCCGCCGCGCCCGGCTCGCCCGCGGGCTCCCGCCGGACCCGGTCAAGGTGACCGTGACCAGCACCTGCGACCTGGATCCGGCGGCCCGGTTCTTCACCCTGGGCGACGCCGACAAGCTGGTCTACTGCGCCACCCGCGCGCTGCCGGGCGCCGAGGAGCGTATCGGCAAGGTGGCCACGGTGATCGACGGCGGCGACCCGCTCGACCTGCACCGGGTGGTCAGCGACCTGTCGGTGCGGGGCGTCGGACGGCTGATGGTCGAGGGCGGCGGCACGATCCACACCGGCTTCCTCACCGCCGGGCTCGCCGACGAGCTGCAGCTGGTGGTGGCCCCGTTCTTCGTCGGGGACTCGCGGGCGCCGCGTTTCGTCGGCGACGGCGACTTCCCGTGGGGCCCGCAGCGCCGGGCGGACCTCACCGAGGTCCGGCAGATCGGCGACGTGGTGCTGCTGCGCTACGCCCTGTCCGACCGCTACCGCGACTGAGCAAGCCGTGATCTGGTTATCTGAACTGTCCGATCGAAATGGGGGGCCGATGTCCGAGACGGCCGGCTGGGGGACGCTCGACGTGGGGACGATCCCGCAAGCCACGGTACGGACGGGCGTCACGGTCCCGCTGCGCTTCGCCGACGGCTACACCACCACCGCCCGGGTGCTGACCTTCAACGGCCTGGTCGACGGCCGCGAGCACCTGGCGCTGGGCCTGGGCGACTGGGAACGTGCCGTACGGACGACGCCGCTGGTGCGCCCGCACAGCGAATGCCTGACCGGGGACGTGTTCGGCAGCCAGCGCTGCGACTGCGGCCCGCAGCTGCGCGAGGCGGTCGAACGCATCGCCGAGCCGGGCGGCCTGCTGCTCTACCTGCGCCAGGAGGGCCGCGGCATCGGCCTGTACGCCAAGCTGGACGCGTACGCGCTGCAGGACGCCGGGCTGGACACGTACGAGGCGAACGTGGCCCTGGGCCGCGGCGAGGACGAGCGCGACTACACGGCGGCGGCGCAGATGCTGCTGGCGCTGGGAGCCGCACGGATCCGGCTGCTGAGCAACAACCCGGACAAGGCGGCCCAGCTGGAAGCCCGCGGCGTGCAGGTCACCGAGCGCATCCCGACCGGGGTGCACCTGTCGGCGGCGAACCTGCGCTACCTGGCGACCAAGGCCACCCACACCGCCCACACCCTGGACCTGCCCGGCCTGTAGGGAGCCGCCCGTCGCCGCAGCCGCCACGAGGCGGCCATGTACGGGACGACGCCCGGTCATCTCGTTCTGCCACGGTGCGGCGGTGCGTGGTGATGACACGACCACGGGGCCGGCACCGGTGCTGCGCCGCGGGCAGGTGCAGACGGCTGCCGGCTGTGCCGGTGCGGTGCTCGTCACGGTCGGCGCGCTCCTGGGCCGGCCCGGGCTGGTCCACGTCTACGCCGGCCTGGCCCTGCTCGTCCTGGCCTGGTGGCGGTACGACCGCCACGGCAGCGCCCGGCCCTGGGTGACGCTGGCCCTGTGGGCGGGCCCGCTGCTGGCCGCCCCGCCGCTGTTCAGCCGGGACGTCTACAGCTACCTGGCGCAGGGCCTGATGATCGCCGACGGGCTCGACGTCTACCGGCACGGCCCGGCGGCCCTCGGCGGGCCGATCGCCGAGCGGGTCCCGGCCGTCTGGCAGGACACCCCGAGCCCCTACGGCCCGGTGTCGATGCTGGTCAGCCGGGCGGTGACGGCGGTGACGGGCGAGCACGCGGCCGCCGGGGTGCTGGCCATGCGCCTCGTGGCGCTCGGCGCGCTGGTGCTGATCGGGCTCGTCGTGCCGCTGCTGGCGCCCGGCCATGCCCCGGCCGTCTTCCGCCTGGTGGTGCTGAACCCGCTGGTGCTCATCCATCTCGTCGGGGGCGCCCACAACGACGCGCTGATGGTCGGCCTGCTCGCGGTGGGGCTGGCCGCTGCCGTACGGGACCGGCCGGTGGTCGCGGCCGCCCTGGTCACCGCGGCCACGCTGGTCAAGGCTCCGGCCGCGCTCGGGCTGGTGGCCGTGGCCGTGCTCTGGGCGGCGCGATCGCCGGGCCGCCGGCCGGGCGTGCGCGCGAGCCTCGGGACGGGAGCAGTGGCGGCCGCGTGCACCGTCGTCGTCACCGCGGTCGCGGGCACGGGGTACGGCTGGATCGGCGCCCTGGACACCCCCATCTCCTCGGACAACTGGTCCCCGACCGCGCTCCTGGGGCGCTGGACCGCCGCCGTGTTCGCCCACGACGACGTGGGAGCGGCCCTGTCCGTCCAGCTCTGGCGCTGGGCGGGGGTGCTGGCCACGCTGATCGTGGCGGGTCTGGTGTGGACGTACCGGAACCGGATCGGGGTGCTGCCCGGCCTCGGCCTGGTCCTGCTCGCCGTGGTCGCGTTCGGCCCCGCCCTGCGCCCCTGGTACGTCGTCTGGGGGCTGCTGCCGCTGGCCGCCGGATGGCCCGGTTCGCACCGCCGGCTGGCTGTGCTGTGTACGGTGCTCACCCCGGTCGTGCTGCCCGACGGATACGCCGCCGACCTGACCGAGGTGCTGGCCGCCGTCCTGGGAGTGCTGCTCGGCGCGGCGGTGTCCGGGCTGGTCCGGCTGCCGGTCCCGGCCCGGGCGGTGCCCCGGTGAGGTGGCGGCTCGCACTCGTGCTGGGCGCGGCGGGCGTCGCCGGCGTCTTCCTGGCCACGGTGCCGACCTTCCGGCACTTCTTCGACCTGGGCGTCTACCGCGGCGCGGTCCACCACTGGCTGATCGACGGCGGCGACCTGTACGCCTACCGCTATCGGGGCACGGCCTACGGGTTCACCTACCCGCCGTTCGCCGCCCTGGTGCTCAGCCCGCTGGCCCTGCTGGCGTGGCCGGTCGCGATCGCCGCATCGATGCTGGTCAACGCGGGGGCCGTGGCGTGGCTGGTGCGCCGGTTGCGACCGGCCGCCGGCTGGACCGAAGGCGCGCTGCTGGTCGTGGCGGTGCTCGTGTTCGAGCCGGCCCGGGACACGATCAGTTTCGGCCAGGTCAACCTCGTACTGCTGGTGCTGGTCATCACCGACCTGGTCGCTCTGCGGCGGGGCTCACGCTGGGCGGGCGTGGGCATCGGCATCGCCACGGCGATCAAGCTGACCCCGGCGGTCTTCATCGGTTACCTGCTCGTCAGCCGCCGGTACCGGGCGGCCGCCGTCGCCACTGGCACGACCGCCGCCGCCACTCTGCTGGCCGGCCTGCTGGCGCCGGGCGCCTCGTGGACGTTCTGGACCAGTGCGGTCTGGGACACCGCCCGGGTCGGCCGGCTGGACTACGTCTCCAACCAGTCGCTGCGGGGTGTCGTCGCCCGCCTCGACGGCGATGCCGGGTGGTGGCTCGCCGCGGTGGCGCTCGTGCTGGCGGTCTGGTGGCTGCGGGCCCGGCGGGCCGCCGCGGCCGGCGACGACCTGGCCGGGTTCGCGCTGACCGGGGCGCTGGCCTGCCTGCTCAGCCCGGTGACCTGGGTGCACCACCTGGTGTGGCTGCTGCCGGCGCTGGCCGTGCTGATGGACCGGCGGGGCCGGACCGTCGTGGCGGCGCTCTGGGTGGTCCTGAGCAGCAGTGTCGTGTGGCTGTGGTGGGCCGACCCGTCCGGCTGGGGAGCCGCCGCCGGCAGTAACACGTACGTGTGGATCACCGGGGGGCTGTTGTTCCTGCTACCGGTCGGGACCGGCGCGGCGATCCGGACGTTGTCCACAGGGTCCGGGCCCGCCCCGGGGGAAGTCACTACTATCGCGGAGTGACTTCCGCCCCCGAGATCCCCCGGTCCGCCACCGACGTGCTCAACCGGGTCTTCGGCTACGCCGCGTTCCGCGGCGAGCAGCGCGAGATCATCGAGCACGTCATCGCCGGCGGCGACGCCCTCGTGCTGATGCCCACCGGCGGCGGCAAGTCGCTGTGTTATCAGATCCCCGCGCTGGTCCGCGACGGCGTCGCCGTGGTGATCTCCCCGCTGATCGCCCTGATGCAGGACCAGGTCGACGCGCTGCGCACGCTCGGCGTGCGGGCCGGCTTCCTCAACTCGACGCAGGATCTCACCGAGCGCCGGCGCGTGGAGCAGGCCTTCGTCGCCGGCGAGCTCGACCTGCTCTACGTGGCGCCCGAGGGCCTCGGCGTCCCGGCCACCCAGCGGCTGCTCGACCGCGGCCGGATCGCGCTGTTCGCCATCGACGAGGCGCACTGCGTGTCGCAGTGGGGCCACGACTTCCGCCCCGACTACCTCAACCTGTCGATGCTGCACGAGCGCTGGCCCGACGTGCCGCGCATCGCGCTGACCGCCACCGCCACCTCGGCCACCCACGGTGAGATCGCCGAGCGGCTCGACCTGACCGGCGCGCGGCACTTCACCGCCAGCTTCGACCGCCCCAACATCCAGTACCGCATCGTCGCCAAGAACGAGCCCCGCCGCCAGCTGCTCGACCTGCTGCGCACCGAGCACCCCGGCGACGCCGGCATCGTCTACTGCCTGTCCCGGGCCTCGGTGGAGAAGACGGCCGAGTTCCTGGTGCAGAACGGCATCCCCGCGCTGCCGTACCACGCCGGTCTCGACGCGCGGGTCCGCGCGGCCAACCAGTCCCGCTTCCTGCGCGAGGACGGCCTGGTCATGGTCGCGACCATCGCGTTCGGCATGGGCATCGACAAGCCCGACGTGCGTTTCGTCGCCCACCTCGACCTGCCCAAGTCGGTCGAGGGGTACTACCAGGAGACCGGCCGGGCCGGGCGTGACGGCCTGCCGTCCACCGCCTGGCTGGCGTACGGGCTGCAGGACGTGGTGCAGCAGCGCAAGATGATCGAGACCTCCGAGGGCGACTTCGCCCACCGGCGCAACCTGGCCAAGCACCTGGACGCCATGCTCGCGCTCTGCGAGACCGTGCAGTGCCGACGCGGCCAGCTGCTCGCCTACTTCGGCCAGACCGGCGCGGCGGCCTGCGGCAACTGCGACACCTGCCTCAATCCCCCGGAGTCCTGGGACGGCACGGTGCCGGCGCAGAAGCTGCTGTCCACGGTGCTGCGCCTGCAGCGCGAGCGCGGGCAGAAGTTCGGCGCCGGCCAGTCCATCGACATCCTGCTGGGCAAGACCACGGAGAAGGTCACCCAGTTCCGCCACCACGAGCTGAGCGTGTTCGGCATCGGCACGGAGCTGCGCGAGGCCGAGTGGCGCGGCGTGGTCCGGCAGCTGCTGGCCCAGGGCCTGCTGGCGGTCGAGGGTGACTACGGCACGCTGGTGCTCACCGACGAGAGCGGCAGCGTGTTGCGCAAGGAGCACCAGGTCATGCTGCGCCGCGAGCCGGAGCGCGCGGCCCGGGCGCCGCGGGCCCGCACCGGCAAGGCGGCGCCGGCGGCCGACCTGCCGGCCGAAGCGGCGCCGGTGTTCGAGCGGCTGCGGGCCTGGCGGGCCGCGGCGGCCAAGGAGGCGGGCGTGCCGGCGTACGTGGTGTTCCACGACGCCACGCTGCGGCAGATCGCCACCCAGCGCCCCGGGAGCCTGGCCGAGCTGTCCACGGTGAACGGTGTGGGCCAGAGCAAGCTGGACAAGTTCGGCGAGCAGGTGCTGGCGGCGCTGCAGGAGGTCTGAGGGCGGTTTTGTTCCCGGTCCGGGCGCGGTGATCGTCACGTACCGTGGTTGCCTGCGCGGGTCTAGCGTCGGGGTCATGACGATCGTAGTGACAGGTGGGACGGGTTACCTCGGGTCGGCGCTGCTCGCGGAGCTGGTCGGGGCGGGGCACAGCGTGACGGCGCTGGTGCGTAACGAGGCGGGCGCGGCGAAGGCGACCGGGCTGGGCGCACGGGCGGCCGTCGGTGACCTCTTCGACACCGGATGGCTCACGGAGCAGTTCGCCGCGGCGGACGCGGTCGCGCACCTGGCCGCCACCGGCGACGCCGGCACCCGTGACCTCGACCGCGGCGTCGTCTCGGCGGTGACCGCCGCGCTCGGCGGGACGACCAAGCCGTACGTGCACACCAGCGGCATCTGGCTCTGGGGTGACAACGCCGACATCACCGAGCAGGCCCCGCCGGCCCCGCCGGCCCTGACGGCGTGGCGCCGGCCGGTCGAACAGTCCGTCCTCGAGTCCGGGCTGGCCGCGACGATCCTCGCCCCCGCGATCGTGTACGGCCACGGCGCCGGCATCCCGGCCGGGGTCTTCGGCCGCGACGACGAGGGCCGCGTCCGGCTGATCGGCGACGGCAGCCAGCACTGGGCGACCGTGCACGTCGACGACATCGCCACCCTCTACCGCACGGTCCTCGAACGTGGCGAGGGCCTGGGTTACCTGGTCGGCGCCTCGGGCGAGAGCCCGACCGTGCGCGAGCTGGGCGAGGCCCTCGCCGGTGACGCCGCCGTGGCACCGGAGAGCATCGAGGCGTCGCGGGAGCGCCTGGGGGCACTGTTCGCCGACGCGCTGCTGCTCGACCAGCAGGCGAGCGGGGCGAAGGCCAGGGAGCTGGGGTGGACGCCGAAGGGGCCGTCGCTGCTCGACGACTTCCGCACCGGCAGCTACGCCTCCTGAGCCGTCGCGCCCGGGTATCCCGGTGGCCGCTCTCGCGCCGGGTAGACCCGCGCGGGCGCGGTTTCGGCCGGGTGGCAGACCGCGCCGCGGGTCACCCACCGCGGCGCGGATCAAGCCGGGTGGCCGGCCGCGGCCCGGATCAAGCCGGGTGGCCGGCCGCGGCCCGGGCGCCCGCCGTGCGGGCCGCACCGGCTGCGATCAGGGCCGGGCCGAGCAGCAGAGCCGCCAGCGCCAACGCCGGACCCACCTCCACGTCGATCGCCACAGTCGCCGTGGCCGTGGCCGACGTGTCCGTCCGGAGGCCGGGCTGCAGGAAGGCCGAGCTGGTCTCGACACCGCGCAGCGCCTCCGTGAGGTACCAGGACCCGGACATGCTCCACGCCGCGTGGGCCGCCGCCAGCTGGACGAGCAGGGCACCCGCCGGCGCCAGGAACCACCGGTCCGCGCGGGACACCGCGAGCACCAGCAGCAGCCCGGCGAGCACGGTCGCCAGCAGCCCCGGCGCGATGTGCCGGAACAGCGCCCCCTGATCGGCGGCGGGCGCCAGCAGGTCGCGCTCGCCCGCGGCGTCCATCGCCACGACGGCGACCGGCACCAGCGCGACCACGCACGCGACGGCGGTCAGCCAGACCGGCCGCCGGAATTGCGGCAGCGCCACGATCCCCACGGTCAGGGCGGCCACGGCGATCGCCAGCAGCACCGCCTCGGCGTACTCGCCCTCGGCGGCCTGCTCGTAGAACGTCGTGATCTCGGAATAGCCGGCCGGGATCGGGTCGATGTGCAGCCAGGTCACGACCGACGCGAGCGCCAGCACCGCGGCGGCCGCGGTCAGGGTCCAGCGGGGCACCGGCACCCCGACCTGCCGGACGGCGTAGAGGGCGACCGCCAGCAGTGCCAGCACGCCGGACGCGGCCGGCAACCAGCCGGTGAAGCCGGTGAGGGCGCAGAGCACCGCCAGGACGGCCGTGACGGCGAAGACCAGGGGCAGGCTGCGGCGAAGAGGCACGGGCCGAGATCCTGCCACACCGAAATCGGTGCCGCCGTCCCGCTGCCGGGTGCCATGATGCGCGCCATGGACTTTCCCGCCGCTGTGAACCACCACCTGGCCGCGATCGGCCGCCGGGACCTCGACGGCTACCTCGCGACTGTGCATCCGGACGTCAACCTCATCATGCCGAACGGCACCCTGCTCAGCGGCCTGGACGAGCTCGCCGCCTTCCACCGGGACTGGTTCGGCGACCCGGACTGGAGCTGGGAGCTGGACCTGCGGCGCACGGTGACCGCCGGCGACACCGGCATCGCGATCTTCGCCGCCGACTACCACGACCTGGACGGCCAGGGCCGGCCGTACCAGCTGAGCTACCTGCTCACGCTGGTGTTCGTCCGTGACGGCGAGCGGTGGCTGCTGCTGCACGACCAGAACACCCTGCGATGACAGTGGCGGAAACCTCAAGCCGGGGTGGTGACGGCCGATCAGTCAGGCCGTGAAACCCACGGTGCCGCTCCCCCTGCCGGGCACACAGCTCGTGCACGTCGGCCGGCAGCCGATCTTCGACCGGACGGGCGACGTCGTCGCCTACGAGTTGCTGTTCCGGGGCAGCATGGACGCCGTCGAGGCCGGCCGCCGCGACACGTACGCGACCAGCCAGGTCATCGTCAACACGTTCACCGAGTTCGGCATCGACGAGGTCGTCGGCGACCGGACCTGCTTCATCAACCTGACCCGCGAGTTCCTCACCGGTGAGCTGGTGCTGCCGTTCGGCCCGGAACACGTGGTGCTGGAGGTGCTGGAGACCGTCACGGTGGACGACGAGGTCGTCGCCGGGGTCACCAACCTGGTCACCCAGGGCTACCGGATCGCGCTGGACGACTTCGTCTACGGCTCCGGGCACGAGCGGCTGCTGCCGCTGGCCTCGTACGTCAAGCTCGATCTGCTGCAGGGCGACCTCACCCACCTGGACGAGATCGTCGCGGCCTGCCGGGTGTACCCCGGCATCCAGATCGTCGCCGAGGGCCTGGAGACCACCGAGCACCTCGCGCTGAGCAACCGCTACGGCTTCGAGCTGCGCCAGGGGTACGTGCTGAGCCGCCCGCAGGTCCTCACCGCCACCTCGCTGACCCCGTCCCGGTTGCGCCGGCTGGAACTGCTCGGTGCGCTCACCGCCGCCGACACCGACCTCGAACGCATCCTGTCGATCATCGCGGGCGATCCGGCGCTGACCATGCGGGTGCTGCGGGCCAGCAACTCCGCGGCGGTCGGCGCCACCACCAAGATCTCCTCGGTACGCCAGGCCGTCGTCATGCTGGGCGTCGCGCACATCCGGCAGTGGGCCATGCTCATGGTGGTCGACGACGTGGCCGGGGCGACCGAGGTGCAGCTGGCCGAGGCGCTGACCCGGGCCCGGCTCTGCGAGAACATGGCCGGTGCCTTCGGGGCCGCTCCGGACGGCGCGTTCATGGCCGGCCTGATCACCTCCGTGGCCGCGATGCTCGGCCTGTCCCCCGCCGCCATGGCCCACCAGCTGCCGCTGAGCACCGACATCGCGACCGCCCTGGAACGCGGCGCCGGGCCGTTGGGCCAGGTGCTGCGGGTGGTCAACGCCTACGAGCGCGGGGACCTGGCCGAGGTGGCCGCGGCGTACGTCGGCGACGACCTGACCGGCACGGTCATGGACGCGATGCGCTGGTCGCGGATGGCCGTTAAGGCCACCCAGACCGCCGCGTAGGCGCTGCCCGCGGGCAATGCCTATTTTCTATCTGCCAGCTAGGCTTTGGCACCCCCGGGCCGCTGCTGCGCTTCACCGGCCGGATCACCGCCGACGGCGAGTTCACCGCCCGCCCCTTCCGGCTCCACGTGTACGGCGGCTTGTTCTGCCCGTGGTCGCACCGCGGCCTTGCGCGACACCACCGACTTCGCGGCGTTCGCCCGGCCCAGCGCTCTGCCCGACTGGGACGCGCCGGTCGACCGCTAACGCACCTCGGCGAGCCGGGCGGCGAGGAAGGCCCGCTCGACCTCGTTGTCGGTCAGCGCCAGCGCCTCCTCGTACGCCCCGGCGGCCTCGGCCCGGCGGCCCAGCCGGCGCAGGAAGTCCGCCCGGGTCGCGCTGAGGTAGCCGTAGGTGGCCAGGGCGGGCTCCGCGAGCAGCGGCGTCAGCGCGTCCAGGCCGGCCTGCGGACCGTCGCGCTCCCCGACGGCGACCGCCCGGTTCAGCTCGACCACCGGCGACGGCCACAGCTCGCGCAGCACGTCGTAGAGCCCGACGATCTCGGTGAAGTCGGTTTCCGCCCAGGTCGGTGCCTCACTGTGGATGGCGGCGATGGCGGCCTGCACCGCGTACCGGCTCGGCGGCGCGGCCCGCAGCGCCTCGCCGAGCAGGGCCGCTCCCTCGGCTATCTGCGTCCTGTCCCACCGGCTGCGGTCCTGGTCGCTCAGCAGGACCAGCCGCCCGTCGGCGGAGACGCGGGTGTCGCGCCGCGCGTCGGTGAGCAGCTCCAGCGCCAGCAGGCCGGTCACCTCGGCGTGCGCGGGCAGCAGCCGGTGCAGCGTCCGGGTCAGGTCCAGGGCGGCGTGCACCAGGTCGCGGCGGGCCAGCTGCTCGCCGATCGGCGCGGTGTGGCCGGTGGTGAAGACCAGGTGCAGCACGGCCAGCACCGCGCCGACCCGGTCCCCCAGCTCGTCCGGCCCCGGCACCCGGTACGGGATCCGCGCCGCGGCGATCTTCTTCTTGGCCCGGGTGATCCGGGCCGCCATCGTGGCCGGCTGCACCAGGAACGCCCGTGCCACCTCGGCGGTGGACAGGCCGCACAGCAGGCGCAGGGTCAGCGCCACCTGGGCGTCGCCCGCCAGCGCCGGGTGGCAGCAGGTGAAGATGAGCCGCAGCAGGTCGTCCTCGGCCGGACCGGCCGCCGGCTCCTCCATCACCAGCAGCGGCAGGGTCCGGCGCAGCACGGAGGCGCGCCGCAACGCGTCCAGGGCCCGGTTGCGGGCGACGGTGGTGAGCCAGGCCCCGGGACGATCCGGGATCCCGCCGGTGGCCCAGTTGCTCAGGGCGTGGGTGTAGGCGTCCTGGGTGCATTCCTCGGCCAGGTCCAGGTCGCGGGTGACCCGCACCGTCGCGGCGAGCACCCGGGCCCACTCGCGACGGTGCGCGTCCGCGACGGCCTCGTGGACGCCCGGCGGGATCAGTTGTGCTCCCGGATCGGCCGGATCTCCACCCCGCTGTGGCTCGCGGCCACCTCCGGCAGCAGGCCGGCCAGGGCGATCGCCGCGTCGAGGTCGGCCGCCTCCAGCACGTAGTAGCCGCCGAGCACCTCCTTGCTCTCCAGGAACGGCCCGTCGGTGACCGTCGGCCGTTCCGCCGGCCCCTGCCGCAGGCTGGTCGCCGTGCCGGGCGGCATCAGCTCGTGCCCGCTGAGCACCGCCGCACCGGCCGTGGCCGCGAACCGCTGGTGGCCCGCCTCGATACGCGCCCGTTCCTGCGGCCCGGTGTTCGCCCATTCCTGCTCGTCGCCGTAGATCAGCACCAGGTACTTCGCCATGTCGGTCATCCGTTCGCGCGGGACCCCGTACGGGCCCGATCACCACTGCGACGTTCCAGCCGGACGCAGATCGACAACCCGGCCCCCGCTGTCCCGCAGTCATGGTGCCACTCAGCATCGTGCGGTGCGCTTCCCGCTTGCCATCACCCTGACCGTGACCTGCGCCTTCGCCGTGGCCGGCTGCACCGGGGAAGCGTCCGGCCCGCCGCCGACCACAGCATCGGCGGTCCCTTCGATCTCCGCCGTCCCCGCACCCTCGTCCGCCTCGCCCGTCCCGAAGCCGCCACGACCGCTGCCCAGCCCCGGCAACCCCGACGGTGACGCCGCGGTGCCGGCCGACGCGCGGGCCAGCGGGCAGCCGGGGATCTTCTTTCTCGGCGCGAGGCTGAGTCGTTAGCGGGTGTCCCGGATGACAGGCCGGCCTGGACGTCCGCGCTGCGGAATTGCACGCCGACCCAGATCTTGGCCTCCGCCGGCGCCTGCGCCTGCATCCTGCGGCAGGACTCCCGGATCGCCGGGCCCGGCGTCGTGGCTATCATCGGCAGCCACGGACGCCGGTGGAGGTCGACGCGAATGAGCACACCGCGCACGCGGCTCGGCCTGGCTGCCGCCATCGTGGCGGGCGCCGCCCTGCTGGCGCTGCCGGCCGGCGGCAATGCCCGGCCCGCGGCACCGGTCACCGCGGCCGTCGCGTGGCCGCAGGCCCAGCGTGACACCGTGCAGGCGACCCTGCCGGACGGCGCCGAGTACCGCCCGGGTCTGTTCCTCGACGCCCGTACGTCCCTGGGCACCGCGGCGACCGCGGACGACCGCTACCTGCGCCTGGTCCGGGTCGGCGCGGACGGCACAGTGCGCCAGCTCCGCCGGCTGCCCCGGGCCCAGCACCCGTCGTTCCAGGCCCTCACCGTGACCGGCGACGTGCTGGCCTGGGTGGAGAGCACCGACGGCGGCAAGCTGCGGCTCTTCACCGCCGCTCTGAGCGACCGCCGGGCACCCCGGGAGCTGACCGCCGACCTGGGCCGGGCCGAGTTCTACCAGTCGCAGTACGACCTGGTGATCGCCGGCGGCCGGGTGCACTGGGCCGCCGCCGGCACCGGTGACGTCACCCAGATCCGCTCGGTCGCGCTGACCGGCGGACCGGTCCGGACCCGCAACGAGCCCGGCACCTGGAAGCTCTCGGCGTGGCCCTGGCTGGTCAACGGGGTCAGCGACAGCTCGGGCAGCACCGCGTTGCGCAACCTGGAGACCGGCCGGGACAGTCCGGTCAGCCGCGCCCGCGAGCGGGCCATCACGGCCTGCAGCCCGGCCTGGTGCCGGCTGGCCTCGCTGACCGGGGACGGCCAGAACCGTATCGAGCTGATGCGGCCCGACGGCAGCGACCGCCACCGGATCGCCGGGGACACCGCCGCCACCGTGATCGTCGACGTGGCGCCGCTGGACCGCTTCGAGGTGCTCGCCCGGATCGGCCCCAACTCGGAGCTGACCGGCAACAACGAGCTGATCGCGGTGGAGATCGCCACCCGCCGGACGGTGGAGATCAGCCCGGACGCCGGCTCGGTGTCGTACCGCAACGGGATGCTGTGGTGGTCGACCGGCAACCTGGACGCCGTCGTCTGGCACGCCCTGGACCTGCGCACCATCTGACGGCCGCGACCGGCGGCCGCTCAGGCCGGGACGGCTCAG
>NZ_BOQL01000067.1 GCF_018332655.1 Actinoplanes auranticolor
CTGTTGGCCTCCTCGACGCTGACCTGCGCCATCAGGTTGGAAATGGCTCTGTGATCTGCCGGTGGCCTAAGCGCTGGAGCACGCGGGCGTAGGCTTGAAGGAATGCGGATCGGCGAGCTGTCCAAGCGTACGGGCGTGAGTCCACGCTCGTTGCGGTACTACGAGGAGCAGGGCCTGCTGACCAGTGCACGCTCCGATGCTGGGCAGCGTCACTATTCCGATGCCGAGGTCCAGCGGGTGTTGCTGATCCAGCAACTGTTCGCCGCGGGTATGTCCAGCCGGGTGATCGCGTCTGTGCTGCCGTGTGTGGACACCCCGAGTGACCCTGCCGGCATCCAGTCGGCGTTTGTGGCGATGACGCGCGAGCGCGATCGGATCAACGCGGATATCGCCCACCTGGTCGAAACCCGTGACGCACTCGACGTGCTGATCAAGATCAACCGCGAGCATTGGGTGGAGCTGCCGACGGCCTCGGTCCCGGTGACGGCGTCGGCCTGACGCTGTGACCCGCACCTCAGCCGGTTGCCCTTCACATCAGTGTGAGCGGTGAGGATGGCTGCGGCGCCCGGAACGACCGGGCCGGTCGCACCGGAGGTGGCAGAAGATGGGACAGGCGTGGGGTTTCGGCAGGTATGGCGGGCCTGAGGTGCAGGAGCTTTTCGATCGTCCCGATCCTGTCCCGGGTCGCGGCGAGGTGCTGATCCGGGTCGACGTGGCCGGCGTGAACCCCCTCGACTACGTCGTGCGCTCGGGTCTGTTTCCCGGGGCCGACGGCGGACGTCCGTTTCCCCTTGTCCTGGGGATGGAGGCAGCGGGAACCGTTCTGGCCCTGGGCGAGGGCGTCGACGGGCTCGAGGTGGGCGACGCGGTCTTCGGCATGGCACTCACCGGTGGTGGCACCTACGCCGAGACGACGGTGCTGTCGGCCCCGCACACTGCTCGCATCCCGGTGGGCCTGTCCGCAACCGTGGCGGCAACGCTGCCCGTGGCCGGGACGTCCGCGGTAGATGCGCTCGACCAGATCGGCCTCTCGGCCGGCGCTACGGTCTTGGTCAACGGGGTCGGGGGCGGTGTCGGACTCCTCGTTGCCCGGCTGGCCGTCGAGCGCGAGCTGCGGGTGATCGGCACGGGGAGCAGCACCAAGCGCGAGCCCGCCGAGGCCATCGGGGTGCAGTTCATCGACTACACCGCCGGGGACGTTGTCGCTGCGGCACGCGAGCTGGTGCCGGACGGCTTCGATGGGATCGTCGACCTGGTCGGAGGCGCCTCACTGCGGACGGTCGCTCCTCTGGTCAAGGATTCACGCAACATCGTCGCCGTGAGTGATATGTCGGTGACTGAAATCGGTGGGCGTTTCGTCGAGCGTCGTTTCGACCGGGAGAATCTGGAGCGGGCCGCCCGGCTCGCCCTCGATGGAGCTCTCACACCCGTGATCACTGCGGTCCATCCGCTTTCCGACGCTCCGGCCGCCCTCGCTGCTGTCGAGAACGGCCACAGTGTGGGCAAGGTTGTTATCAAGATCGGATGAGCCATGCCCGGCCGGCTGACGCTGGAAGCCGGCCGGGCACATCTCAGACTGCCGCGAGTCCATGCACTGCAACCACCCGCGGCCAGGGCCCGAGCAGACGCCGGGACCAACTCCCGACCGAACGGGACCGTTGCAAGAGCTGACAGTTTCTGAGTCGGAACTGCTCTGGCATGGCGTTTATCCGTCGGTTTTGACACCACGGTTGGTGGACGCTTGATCGGGTGGATTCTATGTCCGCGAGTTTCGACACCACGGATGGTGGTGGGAGCATCGGCTGACCCGAGACGGAGGCCGGCCGATGCCGCGGATGTCGAAAATCGAGAAGTTCGCGGCGATCCGCCGTGATCTCGCTGCGGGAATGTCGGGCCGGGCAATCGAGGAGAAGTACCGGGTCGGCCGGCGCACGGTCAGCGCGGCCATGGCCTCGGCGTTGCCTCCGCCGCGCAAGGACATGCCGCCGCGGGGCTCGAAGCTGGATCCGTTCAAACCCGTGATCGATGAGATCCTGCGGGCCGATCTCGACGCGCCCCGCAAGCAGCGGCACACGGTGAGGCGGATCTTCCACCGGCTCCTTGACGAGCACGGCATGGACAACGTCTCTTACCAGGTCCTGCGCACCTACGTCGCGGACCGCAAACCGAAGATTCGAGCGGAGGTCGGCCGCGTCCCGGTCAAAGTGTTCTTCCCGCAGACCCACCGCCCGGGCGCCGAGGCAGAGGTCGATTTCGGGGAAGTCGCGATCAACCTGCGCGGCGAGCAGGTGACCTGCACCTTGTTCCCGTTCCGGATGTCATTCTCCGGCAAAGCCGTCCACCGAATCTTCGCCTCCGGCGGGCAGGAAGCGTTCTTCGAAGGCCACGTCCACGCCCTGAAAACCCTCGGCGGGGTGCCAACGGGCAAGGTCCGCTACGACAATCTGCGCGCGGCGGTCGCCAAGGTCCTCGGTTTCAGCCGGCAGCGGATCGAGACCCAACGCTGGACCGCGTTCCGTTCCCACTACGGCCTGGACGTCTTCTATTGCCGGCCCGGCATCGAGGGCGCGCACGAGAAGGGCGGCGTCGAGGGCGATATCGGCTGGCCATCACGAATGGTTGGAGCAAACCGCGCCCGCTGCCGGCCCACGTAGCGCTGGAGGCTACGGGCAACCCCATGCACACTGTGGTCGATGACCACTCCCGCACCGTCCGCTTTGCGGTGCCCACCGCCACTGGAATTACGCTCCTCGGCACCTCCGACCTCGGCCACGTGTGGCAGTCGGAGAACCTCCCGCTGCCCTCATCACCGACCGCCGTCGCCCAGCTCGACACCATCGACCAGGACGGCAACCGGACGAGCGTCATCGTCTTCGTGCGCAACCGCGCGCTGGAACAGATCTGGCGTGATGAGAATTCGCCGTGGAGCGCACCAGAACCACTCGTATGTTGAGTTCTCAAAGGCGGACGGTGTCAATCCTGCCGAGTCGATGCCGGCCAGGGTCGTAGGGCAGCTGTCGGGTAACGGCAGTGGCGGCGGTGCTGGCCGGGCACGGTGGCCGACCCGGCGCCCGGGCGCAAGGCGGTCCGAGAACATCTTGGCCTTCGGCCAGAGATCTTCTCGTCCTGGTCGCCTTGCCGCTCCGGCCGGCCGGGCACGGCCCCGGGCACCGGCGGGCCAGCACGCGCTCGCCCCGGCCGACCAAGGCCCGCAGCGGGCGTGTCCACCGGCCGCCACCGTCACGGTGGCGGCCCCGCCTGGAAAGGCGCTCTCTATGGCTCAGCCGACGCTCGTCGTGGCACCGAACCGCCACATCGGCATGAACTCCCTAATCACCACGCTCAGGGACCAGCACACCCGATCGGTCGATGTCATCGCCGGCGCCACGACGATGCACGCCGACGACGGCCATCTGATCATCCCGCGTACCACGCCCCTGCTGACCTCGACGGGTGTGGACTTGACCGCGGGCAGTTTCCGGCTCTCCGAGGTGGCTCTGGGTGGCGTCGGCGCGAAGCTCGACATCCCGGTGCCTTATCTTCGCCGGCTGGCCGCCGAGAACGTGCCGGCGCTGGACTACAACGTCAACAGCTGGCTGGCACGCGACGACCGTCGGTTCCTGGTGCGCTGCCTGCGCCGGACCCCGGACAGCGGCGACGGCACCGCCCGGGCGTTCCTGTCCGACCGGTATCTGCGCATCGACAACCTCGACGTGCTGATGGCCGCGATCAAGGGCATCGAGAAGGCCGGCGTCGCGGTGCAGATCGCCTCCTGTGACCTGACCGACCGGCGCATGTACGTGCGGTTCGTCTCCCCCGATGTGCAGGTCATGGCGCCGCAGCTGCTGGGCAACTACCGCAGCCCGTTCGATGGGCGCCGCGGCAGCGACCTGCCGGTCATCTCCGGCGGGTTCCTGCTGAAGAACTCCGAGACCGGCTACGGCCGCTACTCGCTGGCTCCGTGGCTGCGTATCGAGGTGTGCCGCAACGGGCAGACCGTCGAACGCGGTGCCGTCGGTCGCACCCATATCGGTGCGCGCATCACCGATGACGACGGCATCGTCGACCCGTCAGCCGACACGATGGCGGCGTTGTTGAAGCTGATCACCTCCCAGACCGTCGACACGATCCGCACCTACCTCAACGTGGAGTTCGTCGCCCGCGCGGTCGCCGATCTGGAACGCGCCGCCGGAGTCACCGTCCGCCGGCCGGAAGCCACGATTAAGGTCGTCTCACAGCAGCTGCACTACACCAAGGGCCAGCAGGACGCGATCCTCGCGCACTTCATCGCCGGGGCGGACCTGAGCGCGGGCGGCATCATGCAGGCCGTCACTTCCGTGGCCCGCAGCATCGACGACGCGGATGCGGCCTACCGGATGGAAACCACCGCGTCGAAGGCGCTGCACCTGGCCGCCGCAGCCGCCTGATGTAGCCCCCCGCTTTCCTCGCTCGCTGTTGCAGGGTGCCCACCGTGTCGGTGGGCGCCCTGTCCTGCATTCCGGAGGTTCTTCATGCCGCCCCACCGGCACATCACCCCGTCTGCGTCCACCGCCCCGCGAATACCACCTGGCCATATCGGCCCCGACCACCGCTTCGCGGCTGATGGGCACGCCTCGCGGTTCGCGTGCGGCACCTGCGGCAGCCCACTCGACCGTTACGCCGAGCTGCCCTCCGGCACCGTGTCCTACGAGCATCCGATCTGGAAGAACACCGACCATCGGCCTGTGCCGGTGGCCGCCGACGCCGTCGAGGCCACCTACGTCTGTGACTTCTGCACCGACCCCAAGATCCTATTCGTCTACGCGACGGCCCAGCCGGTCCTGGTGCAGGTGGACACTCCGGGCAGCTTCGTGGTGCGTGACTATGGCACCCGCTGGTCGGCCTGCGTCGAGTGTGCTGCTCTAGTCGAGGCCCGCAACCTCGCCGGCCTGCTGAAGCGGGTTCGAAGCCCCGTCATGGCCTTCGAGGTGGTGGCGCACCTGTCGGCCATGCTGCGACAGGTCCTGTCCACGCTGCGGCCCGGCCGTGCGCTGAGCGTCGACGGGCGCTGGGAGCCTCACCCGGTGCCGGCGACGACGCTGCCGAGGATCCGTGACCGGCTGGCCGCGCTGATCGCCGGTGATGTCGCGTTGCCCTTCGCGCTCGGCCACCAGGCGGTGCGCACACCGCTGGCGGCAAGTCTGGCGATCGCCCGGCTGTACTGGGTCGACGACGAGTTCACCATCCTGACGCGCAACGCCGCCCAGGTCCTTCCGCGGCTGGGGTTTTCCCCGGGTGATCTGCCGGCCGCACACGGCTTCGTCGCGTGGGCCCAGCCGGTCGACGCCCGCCGGCGGTGCGTGGCGGCGTCGTGGAGCAGTCACGGCGACGCGGTGCAGCTCGTCGGTTACCGCAGCGTCGGTGACGGCCTCGCACCGGCGCCGTTGCAGCAGCTCCGCGCGCAGGTGGGCTGGCTGATCCCTGCCTTCGCCGTCACGCTGCGCCCCGGACAGCCCGTCACCGCCACCCACCCGGCGGCGACACTGATCACCACGTGGCGGCTCATCCGCCAGCGCCTCGCCGACACGACACCGGCGAAGGTCGACACGTCGATTCGCAGGGCCTACCAGCGCGCGAGGCGACCGGAACCTGAGGTCGCACTGGTGCGGATCCGCGGCGCCCGAGCGACCTCTGCGCCGGCCCAGCACATCAACGCCGGCGCCGGCAGCGAGCGTGATTACCGCTGGTGGGTGACGCCGCATTGGCGCCACCAGCCGTACGGACCGGGCCGGTCACTGCGGGACTGGATCGTGGTCCGGCCGCATCTGCGGGGTCCGCACGACAAGCCGATCAGTGCTACCACCACCGTGCGGGTACTCGGCACGCTCCCGCCGCGGCCTGAGCCCACCGCGCAGGCGCCGACCGAAGGACCGTGAAGCCGCTCCGGTGAAGGCTTTTCGACCGCCTCGCCCGCATCCCCGCCAAGCAGGACGGGTGAACCACCGCAGCCGCCCGGCCGGCCACCCCCTGCCGGTGTCACCGCACCAGCGGGCCACCGAAGGCCACGCAGCTCAACGCCGCCCACCAGCAGCGCCGACGACCCGGCGCACCCCTGCCATCCCGCCCGTCCGCAAAAGGAGCCTTTCGATCATGCAAGACCCACTGCCCGACACCACCTACCGCAGCCCGCAGGACCTGCTCGGCGCACTGCCGTACCTGCTGGGCTACCACCCCGTCGATGAGATCGTCGCGGTCTACCTCGGCACCGATCACCGCATCCTCGCCGTGGCCGCCGAACCCATCCGATTTTCCGCCGAGACACTCAGCGAGCACCTGATGCTGCGGGTCCCGGCCCAACCGTGTGCGCAGGTCGCACTCATCGGCTACGGCCCACCCCCGACGCGACCCACCCTGACCACGATCGGCCGCATCATCGACCTGTTCCTGCCCCTGCACACCCTGCTGTGGGTCACCGGTTCCCGATGCGTGTGCCTGCTCGACACATGCGCGTGTGAGGCCAGCCGCGGCATGGACATCGCCCCGGCCACCAGCCCGGTTGCCGCCCAGCTCACCGTCGACGGCATCGTGGCCCTGCCGTCGCGGCAAGCCCTGAACACGCTGCTCGCACCGGACCTGGTGTCACAGGCAGAGACGGAGACCGCACTGGCCGCCCAGGCGCCGGATGTCACCGTCGCCGGGCTGCTCGACGACATCCTGGCCACAGCGAAGAAGGGCCAACGCCTCACCACCGAGCAGCTGGCACCGCTGGCGCTCACCTTGACCCACCGCAACGCCCTCGAAACGGCGTGGAACACGGTGTGCGCGTGCATGTGGCAACGCGATCTGTGGCTGGATGTCACCCGCCGCGTCCCTGACCGCTACGTCGCCGGCCCGGCGACGCTGGCCGCCTGGTGCGCCTGGCGGCGCGACGAACACGCGCTGGCCACCGTGGCGTGCAAGCGCGCCGTCCACCAGGGGCCCGGTGACCGGCTGACCCGGCTGGTGACCAGCGTCGTGCGTACCCACGTGCCCGCGCACCGCCTCCGGCGACCGGCTGCGCACTGATCCCCGGGCGTTGACCAGCGACCGGCCGGCCACCGCAACGGGTGCCAGCGCAGACCAAACCGGCTTGACGAGCTGGACGCGTCGTCAGGTGGTGGCTGCGGGTCGGTGCCGGCGTGGGCTGGCCACTGATCCTGGCCGCCCGCGTCGCCCCCCGCAAGCCCACCCCTACCAGCCACCACCTGCGCCGATGTGACCGCCGGGGTGGGCCCTGCGGGTCACGCCGATCGGCCGGCCCTGAGCGGATCAGGCCAGCCCCGCTCGGGCGCCCGCCCGAGCGCAGCACTCATCACTGCTCTATGTGGAGGTACTTGCATCGTGACCATCACCAACAACACCGAAGCCTTCCAGGACAACGTCGTCGCCGTGGCCGACGAGCCCGATGCCGCCGGCACCGACCTCGTGGCGACCGCGCCCGCACTGATCGGCGAGGTCGCCGACGAGCCGGTCCACCTCACCACCGCCCAGGACGGCACCCCGTTGCCGTTCCGCGCCGGACTGCTCGACGCCCGCCACCTGCACGAGCCGCAGGGTTTCAAGCGCACGAAGCTGGGCGACCTGAGCGACATGATCGCCTCCGTGCGCCTGTTCGGCGTCCGCGCCCCGCTCGTGGTGCGCTCCCTCGGGCTCTTCCCGCCCACCGACGCCGAGGGCACGCCGGTGGCAGACGGTGAGCCCGTCGAACACTTCGCCGTCGTCGACGGGCTGCGGCGCCGCAACGCCGCGATCGCGGCCGAACGCTTCGAGCTGCCGTGCTTCATCGCCGACACCGACGACGACGTCCAGCTCATCCTGCACATGCTGGAGGTCAACGACCACCACAAGGACCTCGAAGGCATCGAACAGGCCGACGCCTACCAGATGCTGCTCGACCTGGGTCTCAGCGACCAGCAGATCGCTGACGCCCGCCGCACCGACGTCAGCCAGGTCCGCACCGCGATCAAGGCCCTGGCCTTGCCGTCCACCGCGCAGCACGCTCTCAACCAGGGCACCCTGACCCTGGACATGGCCCTCGCGCTGGAGGAGTTCGCCGACGACCCGGACGCCCAGCGCAAGCTGCTGGACAAGCTGGATGACCAGTACGGCTTCAAGCACGAGCTGTCGCGGCTGCACGACAAGCGCACCTACGCCCGCAACAAGGAGATCGCCAAGGCGCACCTGGTCCTCGAAGGTGTCGAGGTGACGCCTAAGCCGCGCGGGTTCGGCTACGACGGCACCGCCGTACCCGCGGACCTGCTCCTGGACGCCGACGGCCAGCCGGTCGACGTCGAAGCGGTCAAGACCCAGCCCGGCTTCCACGCCTTCGTCGAGAAGGACGGCGGCCACGCCCGCACCGTCGTGTACTGCGACGACCCGACCCAGCGCGGCTACACCCGCCGCAAGCAGGTCCCGGCAGCACACCACGGTATGAGCCCCGAAGAGATCGCCGCCAAGGAGCTGGCCGAGCAGCAGGCCAAGGACCGCCTCGAGCGCCTCACGCTGGCCGCGACGGTGCGCCGCGAGTTCATCGTCGAGAAGTTCGGCACCGCCAAGGGCGCCCGTGGCCTGTTCGTGCCGGCGCTGCGGGCGGCCACGCTCGGCAAAGCGATGAGCCGCTCCGCCGACCTGGACGAGCTGTACCGCGCTCTGGGCGGCTCCGACAACGACACCCTGACCGCCGCGGGCGAGGACCGGCTGCGCCGCAGCCTGGTCGCCAAGTACATCTGCACGCTGGAGTACAACCTGAACGGCACCACCCAGCCGCACCGGATGTGGATCGACAAGCAGGCGGCCGTTGCCTGGTACGACGAGCTGCGCCAGCGCCAATACCCGCTGACCGACGACGAGCAGGAGCTCTACCAGAGCTGGACCGCCACGCCTACGGCCGACGACGCCCGGTACAACGACGAGGACAAGCAGGTCGGCTCCGAGAGCGACGAGGTGCCTACCGCCCCGGCCATCATCGACGGTGCGCCAGAGCCCGGCGACCACGCCGACGACGTCGACATCTCCGCTTCGGACGGCGACACCGAAACCGACGAGAATGTGGTGTCGATGCTGGCGGCTCAGCAGCAGCAACGAGTCGTCGACACCGGCGCCGTCGATGGTGGGCAATTCACCGGCGCAGCCTGACCCCGCCGCCCGTGTTGTGGTCCTGGCCCGCCGAGCGAGGACCACAACACGGCGCCCACCCGCCCCGAACTCGGCACACTGAGCGGGCCTCGCCGCCGTTATACCGAGCCTTCCTCCGTGTGGCCCTGCCTGTGCGCGGTCCGAGACCAGCCGAGACACCGCGGTCTCACAGCACCGCGGTTGCTCAAGAACACGAGGCGACGACGGCAATGTTGGTGACTGCACCGAGCGGGATCACGACCGCGGCGTCCTGACCGGCGACCTTGAGGCGCATCGACCCTCCGTCGGCTGACTTGAGTGCACCGCAGGCGACACCGCCGCCATGGGTGACCTTCACATTCGCCGGCGGATCCGCCTTTGGCGCGGGTGCCCACCAGGTCAGCAGGACTCCGACGAGCAGCGCGGCGAGCGCCACGGCGACAAGCGAACGGGCGCGTTGCAGCCGACGGCCAGCGGCGACCGCGACGCTGACCGTGTAGGCCTGCACACTGGCGTGGTGCCGTCGAATCTCGCTCAGCGACAACATTCGTGTCTTGGCACCCACCTCGGCGCCGAGTGCCTGCCACAGACCGACCAGCGCTAGCGCGAGACCGCCCCCGATGGCGACCGTCATGGCGATCCGCCAGGGCACCGGCAGGCCGGTGGCGGCGTCCCGCCCCTTCAGGACCACGCCGGTCGTGACGAGGGTGACGAGCGCAGCCAGGCCGGTGCGCCAGGCAGCGGCCATGCCCCGTACGGCCGGAAGGGCAGCGTTGGCCAGCGCCTCGAACGCCTCTCGGTCTGCGACGCTGACCGGCCGTTCGGGCGGAGCCTCCTGAATGTCGTCAGGCATCGCCGCCGCCGGTCTCCGCATCAGTGGCCGTGGGCAGCCGGAAGCTCACTCCGCACCCGAGCACCTTCTCGGGGGCATCCGGATGGGTGCGGCCGCAGCCGCAGGCTACCTCGACGGATGGCGGAATTTCGCTCGTCCCGACCTTGGGGGCGGGGAAGCCGAGGTTCGGCCAGAGTCCCCGACCGTCCCGGACGTCCAACACCGGAATCGTGAGTGTCAGTTGACAGTCCAGGTCATGACTGCAGCGAGGGCAGGTACCCCAGACCTGCGCCGAGACCACTCCGTCGGAGTCGAGCACGGCCACACGCAGACGTTTGCGCCGCACGTAGTCCAGGGCCTTCGCGGCCCAAGCGGAACCGGCCGTATTCTCGTAAGGAATGTCACTCTCCGTCACGCCTGTCCTCCCTTGCCATTTAGGGTCCGAAATGAACATACGGGCCCCACAGCATTGGTTCGTCCGGCCAGCGCTGCCGGAGTATTCGTGTCGCCTCGTGCAGGGCGAACGCGGCCCGGGACGAGTCCGGTGCGCCGCCCTGCGTCAGATGTTCGTAGATGATCTGCGCCATCGCGGGCCCCAGAGCGTCGGCGACGTTCCACATCGTGCCCAGCACGTGCCGGTAGCCGACGAACTGGAGCGCAGCGGTGAGGTGCAGCCCCTCATCGAGAAGCCGCCCGCCGCCGCTGGCCGTCTGGCAGGCCGCCAGATAGGCGAGATCGGCTCCGCGAAGGTGGAGGGCTGCGATGTCCCGCAGGGTCAGGGGCCGGTCGTGGAGTAGGAACGCGCTCAGCGAGGTGTCCTCGTCGTGCCGCACCCCGTGGCTCGAAATGTGTAGCCAGTTGTGTCTGGGCAGCTCGTCTACGGCGGCCTGCCATCTGGCCCCGTCGCCGACGAGGTGGGTGGCACGGTGCGGCTCGGGCAGATACCTGCCGAGCAACGTGATCTCCTGGGCGACCGCGGGCAGTTCTCGCTGACCGGCCGCGTCGGGCACACCGATCGCCAGCTGGCGGACCGCCGTGGGAGCTTCTGCGAGCCGGGCCCGGCGCAGCGCGCTGAGCGTCAGCGCGTAGGACGAGATCACCCGCTCTGGGACCCCGTCCGCATCGTCGGCGGCGATGGCCTGCGCCCGCGTACGCGGGTGAATCCCGGCCGCATGCAGCGGTAGCAGCGCGACCGGTCCAACCGTGCACCACCATACCCGCGTCTCGTCGATCTCCTGGAGGACCGGTTCGGCGATCGCAGTCCAGAGCCAATCGAGCAGATCAAAGACGGCGTGCCGGTCAGTTTCGCGCTGTTCGAATGAGCGCCCCGGCATGCCCGCATACCACTGCACCCACAAGAGTGTGTTCGCGAATCCGACCACCCGATCCAACGAAACATCGGGCAGGTCGACCACCTGCGGCTGGTCGGCCTCGTCCCGGACGATAAGGGCGTGACTGCCGAGGTGGGCGACGTTCACGATGATCACTGGGCCGTCGGCGGCGGCTTCCCGCAAGGTCTCGTACGGCTCCGGCCGCAGGAAGCCTTCGAGGCCTGGTTGCCGGCGCACAGCCGCGACGGCGTCCGCCCACGTCCTTGCAGCCCGGCGCCGCCGCTCCTGCTGGTGCCGGGACGTCACCGGGCCGCCGTCGCTCAACCGGCTCGGTGTGTCCATGTCCTCGAACGGGTTGTTCAGCACGGCGCTAGCCTCGTTGAGCTTCTGGACGAGTCCGGCGTCGGCTATCTGAGACAGATCCTGCCGAAGCTGGACGGACTGAGACCAGATGATCGTGCGTCCGGCTTCGAGCAGTTCTACCGCCGTCCGCGGCTTGCCGGCCGCGAGCGCGGTCGCCGCGGCCTCGGACGCCACATGGGACCAGGATCGGAGCACCTCCACACGGGAGGCCCGGTCGAGGCCGACCCAGGCGGCCAGCGGAAGCAGTTCGATGGCCACCTGGTAAGCCTCGACGGCCAACGGGAAGTCGTTCTGCGCTGCTGAGGTTCGTGCCCAGGCGAGCGCAGCGGTCAGCCGGCTGGCCGGCGCGGCGATGGTCGCGTCGGCACCTTTCCGGTAGCTGTCCAGTGCCTCCGTCAGGTCCGCGCGATCACCGCCTGCATCGAAACGCGCCCGTAGACAGTTTCCCAGATTGACCGCGAAAGTTGGGAGTTGGAAGGCTGATTCAGCCATCGCGACAGCACGCCGCCCGACGTCTACCGCCTCGTCGAGATCCGCTGAATCACTGCGTTGGTCGAACCGCTGCCGTAGGGCGGAGCTCAGGTGCAACAGTCGCCGGGCCCGTCGAGGATGGTCGACCCCGGCCGCTTCACGCAGAACACGTAACGCCTCATCCAGATCCGAGTCCCGGCCATTGATGTCAAATCGGGTGAGCAGCAGGACGCCGAGATTCGACAGGTAGCCAGCCTTCTCGTACGGATCGGCTGGAGCCGCCGACACGGCGCGCATGGCGAATTGCACGCCGCGCTCGACGTCGTCCGCGGCGCCGGCTCGCTTGTAGCGCAGGTACAGCGCCAGGCCCAGATTCGACAGATACATGTGCCGGTCGGGGTCCGCCTCGCGCGCGGTCTCGACCGCCCGTTCCGCCGCAGCAACGGCATCATCCAGGTCGGGGAGTTGTCCGGTCGATTCGAAGCGAGTCCGATGAACATTACTCAAATTCGAGAACTCACCAGGCGTCGCTCCGTCTTCAGCGGGGATCTCGTCGACCACCTGCCGCTGGACCGCTACCGCGTCGTCAAGATCGACGGTGTTCCCCGTGATCTCGTAGCGCAGTTGCATAGTTCCGCAGATGCTCGACAGGTACCGCCAGTGTGGATGACTGCGGTCCGCCGTCGACAGCCTATGTAGCAGCTCCAGCGCTTCCTCGAGACCATCGGCGCTGCCGGTCAGTTCCGCTTGCTGCCGCAGGGCCCCAGCGAGATTGATGCCAACGTTACCCTGCTCGCCGCCCGGCGGAATGGCTTCCTCCAATTCTCGGAGAACCTCGACGGCCTCGATCGCGTCGGCGAGATCGGCACGAAATCGACTTCGGCTGAGAAGCGCCTCGGCGAGGACTGACCGCGCATCCCGAACTCCCGTCTGCTGAAGCTCCGCGGCTTCCCGGGCCAGTTTGATCGCCTCGTCGGCGTCAGCACTGGAGTCGGCTATCCGCGAACGATTCGCGAGCGCGGAAACGAGCTTGAGCTTCGTCTCGAAGCGGACGTCCTCGGGGACATCCGTTGACTGCAGAACCTCCGCCAGGGCGCTGATCATTTCGTCCAAGTCGGCGCGGTCGTCCGTCTGCAGGAAGCGCCCCTGCCACGCCTCTGCCAGCCGGGTCTCGGTGCCGCGCTCGCTCCGACCCGGGCCATAGTGTCTGATCAGGGCAATCGCATGGTCGAAATCCGCGATACGCCTCAGGTCATGCCCTCGCTGGACGAGCATTCCCGTCAGGTTGCCCAGCACCGTCTCCCCCGCGGGATCCCCGACACGCGATTCGGTGAGCGCGGCTACCAAGGACTCGACCGCCTCGTCGATATCGGCCTCGTTACGGTCCCGCGAGAAGCGTGTCTGCAGGGCGACCGCGAGCAGATTGCGCACCGTGACCCGGGTGGCTCCCGACGCCACCGGAACCGCCATACGCGCCGACGCGATGCATTCGTCAAGGTCCCCTCGCGCCGCCGTAACACCGAAGCGATCCCACAAAGCGGACGGTAGGTGCGACAACAGAGACTGCGACAACTGCGGTGCACCGTCCAAGCTCAATCCCCGGCGGTATGCCACGATGGCCTCGTCCAAGTCGCCCAGTTCCCGGGTCACCGCGAAGCGTGCTTCCCACGCCTTGCCCAACGAGCCGAGGAAAACAACCTTATTGGGCAGCGTGTCGGGAGAACCGGCGACCGCGGCCGTCGCCAAGGCGATCGCCTCGCTGAGCTGTTCCTCGCGCCGCGTGATTGCGAACTCATCGGTCAGCATGCTGGCCAGGTTGGCCTGATGGACGTTCAGCTGCGGGTGGTCGGCCGTCGTGTGCGCGAGCGCCTCCCGGTGGACGGCGATGGCGCTCGCGTGGTCGACGGCCCGGCCGGCCCTGGGGTAGTGCGTGACGAAGACATGACCGAGAACAATTAGCATCTCCGGTCTCGCCGAGTCGGTCACCGGAGTGGCGTCAATCGCTTCCCGTAAACGCGCCGCCCACTCGTCCAGCTCGGCCGCGTCGCCGGTCTGCTCGAACCGATCCTCAAGTTTCGCGTTGAGCTGCTCGAACAGTACAAGCCGCCGGGAGTCGTCGAGCGGCAGGCCACGAATGGCGCTCACGAGCTCGGCGACCGCGTCCGCGGACTCCCGCGCCAGGCGGGCCATGACCTCCGGCGGCACGGCAGCCGGGCGCAACGTCGCGAGGGAACGCGCCCAGAAGGCGCAGGTCTGCCAGTCGCTGTCCAACGGTGCCGGCATCAGCTGAAGGCGCTCCCAGTAGAAGAGGATCACTCCCTGGTTGCACACCGTGATCAACTTCGGATCCGTGGTGACGTCGTTCATCAGGCAGTCCGCCAGCTCCGCGGCCGACTGCTCAGCCTCCGACCCGGTGAGCGTGCCGACGCCCTCGTCACGGGCGGCGGCGAGACGCCTGAAAATCTCGGTGGCGAGCTCAACCATCCGCATTTCGCCCTGAGTCGCTGTCACTACCGCAGTGAAGCAGCGGCCACGCGAACGGTCACTCCCCCCAACGGGGAACTTTCTAGTCGACAGGTGCAGAGGCACGAAGATTCGGTCGTGCACCTCCCGCGCTCACGAGTGCCCCCGTCGCCGGTTGATGATCATCCCGGCCAGCACGTCGTTGATGTCGGAAGAGCTCCACGACGTGCCCGGCGCGAAGGCGCTTTCTCCAACGCCAACGCCACCAGGCCGGCGGTGTGGTGGTGGTCGAGCAGACTGGCGTGGAAGCCCTCAGCGGTCGCAAGTAGAGGCAGCTCGTCGGCGTAGTCGGCGACGCCCCTAACGTGTTGCAGCAACTCTCGCACGGTGATCTTCCGCCCGTCTTTGCCGTCCGCCGCCACCACGCCGGACGCCGACGCACCACCGGGTCATCGAGCGATAGCCGACCCACCCCAACAAGTCGCAAAAGCACCACCGCACGAAGACCTCGGTATAGCTGCCCATCCGGATATCTCCGTGACTGCCACCAGCGCCCCAGTGCCGGCGTGTCGACCGCGGCTCACGCCATGGTCAGCCGCCCCTCCACGTTGGTCAGGCCCTACACGGCGCTGACGCCGTACCGTCCGAGGCGGTCCGCCCTGGCCTCCGTCGACAGCGTCCGAGGCGGTCCGGCCAGCCGCGCGGCACCGAACCCGCTGCGCCGCGACCGCCCGCGGCCCACGCCATAACCCTTCACCTCCCGCCGGCTGTGGTGTTCCGCCGTAACAGCCACCGCCATGCCTGATCGCCTCGCCGTATCCGCACATCACCATCGCCACTGAAGGAGTTGTTGTGTCCGCCCTATCACTACCGGCACGCAGACCTGGCATCTGCGATCCCTGCCCGGCGCCGGCGCCGCTGCCCGGTCACCCACGTCCCACCGCGCCCCACGGCAACGCAAGATCACACGAACGCCCCGCCGTCCGCCTCCAGCCAGGTCCACGTCATGTCCTCGCCCCGTTGACCTCAGGTCGGCCAAAGCTCGAAGACTCACCGTCTATACCGAGGGCAGACCACCACGTGGACATGCGGCTCCGCACCCATCACGACGGCACCGGTGCGCGGACGTGACCGCTCGTTCGATCACCCGTCACCACGGAGGCCACCGGCCAGGAGTAACGACCGCTGACCTGGTCACCGCCGCCGTCGCTTACGCCGCTGCCGGCATCGCGGTGCTTCCCCTGCACACCCCCGGCGCCGCTGGTGTGTGTAGTTGCCGAGCCGGCGCGGCCTGCGGCTCACCGGGCAAGCACCCCCGTGTGCGTCGCGGCCTGCACGACGCCTCCCGGCAGCCGCAGGTCATCCGGGCGTGGTGGTCGCGGTGGCCGCACGCGAACATCGGCCTGGTCACCGGGACGGTGCTGGATGTCTGCGACATCGACACTGCCCGCGGCCTGCGCGTCGTTCTCGACCTGCTCGGCGTCATCCGTCCGCCCGGGCCGCTGATCCGTACAGGATCGGGGTGGCACCTCTGGTATGCCGCCGAAGGCCTGCCCAGCCGGGTGGCGATCGCCCCCGGGGTGGATTGGCGCGGTCGCGGCGGCCTGGTCGTGGCCCCGCCGTCGCTGCACCACACCGGAGCCCGGTACACCTTCCAGCAACCCTGGCAGCGCCCCGACCTGCCAGCCTGTCCACCTCAGCTGCGCGCCCTGGTCCTTCCGGCACCGCCGCCACTGATCATCTCACCGTCGGCCCCGGTCGCGGACCTGGACCGCTACGTGCAAGCCGCGCTCGCCGGAGAAGCTGAACGCGTGCGCCGCGCGCCACGGCCGATCATCCGCGGCGGCCGGCGCATCAGCGGCGGCGGCCGCAACGACGCGCTGAACCGGGCCGCGTTCCGGCTCGGGCAACTGGCCGCGCACACCCCCATGGACGAGACGGCCGTGCGCCGCGAACTGACCGAGGCCGCCCTGAGCACAGGGCTGGGACGCGCGGAGGTTCAGCGCACGCTGTCGTCCGGGTGGCGAGCCGGGTTACGTCATCCCCGGCGGATCGGTGACCGGCAGAGTGCCGCCGGACGTCATGTCAGGAAGGCACCGGTTCACACCTGGCCGGAACCACATAGCTGACGCTCCCTGCACGGCTGTCACCCCCACGAGCACCAGCCCGGCCAGGTCAACGCAGGCATGCTGCCCGTCCTCGAGGCCGACGGCGAGACGACGCGCCATGCGGCCGCCGCACCCAAGACCTGCGGTGCGAGTTCCGGGCCAGCGCAGAGGCCACCCGGCGGGCGGGCAACGACAGCTGCTCCGCGATATGGGCGCGCGGCGGTCCTGGCATCCCGGCTGGGCCCGTCCGTGGACGTCGGTTGGTTCCGCTGCTGAGGGACCCGAAGGTCAGCCCACCCAGGCCAGGGGCGCAAGCCCCGGCAGAACATCTTGGCCCACACCGTCTCGCTCCGCTCAACGCCAAGATCTTCTGACTCGATCAGGGCCTGCACCCCTGCGCCCACGGGCGGGCTCTGACCGGCCCCGTCAGCGCGGCACCACGGCGCCCGGATCACCCGATCCGAACAGTGCTCACGGACCGCACCGCATCACCTGAACGGGAGCCAGCCCATGTCGCAGTTCACCCTCACCCTCGAGGGCAACCTCGCCGCCAAGCCCGAACTCGAACACACCGCCACCGGACAGGCCCTGTGCCGGCTGCGGGTCGCCCACAACCGCCGCCGCAAGACCGAGGGCCAGTGGGTCGACACGACCCCCATGTGGGTCCAGGTCACCGTCTGGGGCGAGCTCGCCGAACGGTGCGCCGATCTGACCAAGGGCGACACCGTGACCGTCAACGCCCGCGACGACCTGAACGTGTGGCCGTTCATCCGCCAGGACGGCACCGCCGGCGGCGTCCTGGAAGTCACCGCCGAGAACGTGTCGCTGTCCATGCGCTTCGCCGGAGCCCAGCCGGTGACCGACGACCGGCCCGCCGGCGATGCCTGGGACCCCGCCACCGCTGAGCCCGCTGCTGAATCCGAGCGTGAGCTGCAGCCGGCCTGACCGATCCCCGGGGCCGGCCACCCGGCCGGCCCCGGATCCCTTCGCAGCCCACGATCCGATCATCCCGGGGAGTTTCGTCATGAGCCAGGAACCGTCGAAGCAGATCTTCACCAGTCTCATCCAAGGCACCGTCCGTGGCCGCAGCGAGCAGGGCCACACCAACAGCGGCGGCCGGGCCTTCGTCAAATTCCGCATCGTGCACCGCACCGGCTACCGCAACAACGGCAGGTGGGTGGCCACCACGCCAATGGAGTTCGAGGTGACCTGCTGGGACGAACAGCAGATGCTGCTCGCCCGGTCCCTGCGACCCGGCACCGAGGTCCTCGTCACGGTCAAGAAATTCTTCCCGTACCTCGACCAGGGCGAGGAACCCATCATCAACATCACGCCGGCCGACATCGTGCCCCTACCGAGCAACACGCCCGCGCCCAGCGCACCGCGCCAGCAGCGCAGCGGCGACCTGGTCGTCAGCCCGCACGGCGAGAAGATCGCCGCGGACGCCTGGCCCGAGGTCGTCACCGACCCGCAGGTCGCGCATCACCGCTGAACCAACGCACTTCGCAAGGCCGGTCCGCGCACACGGACCGACCTTGCCGTCGCTAAGGAGGCCAACACCGCTCGCCGTCATACGGGAGAGATCCAGCACTACCTGCAAATCTTGACCGCCTAACTGCGCCAACGGTCACTCAGGAGCCGCGCACGCTGCGTGCGAGCGATCATGCATCCGCTCTGGACATCCCGGCGCCCATGCCGGATGGCGTCTCGCTTATGACCGACCACTACCGCCCGCCGTGGGCCACTGGCGATCCGTGCGAAGACGAGATCCACAACGATCCCAACCACCCCCGTCGCCAGCGATCCTGCCGTCCTTCCTCTGGTAACCCGGAGCGTCTCCACACCTGTACGCAGAGTATTAGCTCTGTCACTACGTGCGACCATCTGAAACAATCGGCGGGTGCGAGGACCCCTGTTCCGGCGGATCGGCATCGCCGCCGTGTTGACCACGACGGCGATCCTCCTCGCAGTGCTGGGCGTCTTGCTGGAGCGGCTCGGTCTGGAACGGGCTGACCAGCTGTCGAGTGTGCTGGCTCTGTTCGTCGGCGTGCTCGGCCTGGGAGCCGCTCTGGTGGCGCTGCGGCAGGACCGCTCGCCGAAGGGGCCCACTCGCGCCCGCAGCCGGCTCCCGACCGCTTGGGGCAAGATCCCGCTCCGCGAGGACGTCCGGCGGTTGCTGGAGGCGACCGGGGCTGCGGCCAACCGCTCGCCCAACCGGCTGCTCGGCTCCCGTCAGACCAACGTCTCGACCGTGTACGTGCAGCAGCGTGTCGAACAACCGCAGCACACCGGCACCCCCGCCGGGGACAAGCGGAGGCAGCGACGTAAATACCTCGACGACATGCTGTTCCTGCCGTTCGCTCAACAGCCCCGGGTAATTCCGGTCCGACGTCCACTGGAAAAGGTTTTCGACCAACATCGCCACCTGCTCATCGAGGGCGGCCCGGGCAGCGGCAAGTCAACGACGGCCGGCCAAGTCTGCCGACAACTCGCCGCGGCATGGCTGAGCGCCGAGCCGGACGGCGCCCGGCTGACGGCCAAGCCGCTGCTCCCGTTGCTCGTCACGGCCCGCGCGCTGGCTCAGCACATCCTGGCCGACTGGCCCGAGGCGCTCGCCGCGGCCGCCTCCGAAGGATTGGGCCTGAGCCGGTCCGCGGCAATCGATCCCGAGCTCCTACGGGACAAGGTGGATGGGGTCGAATGGCTGATCGTGGTGGACGGTCTCGACGAGGTGCCGACCGACGAGCGCGACAGCTTCCTCGACCGGCTCTCGGCGTGGACCTCATCCACCGACCGGCCCTACCGGCTGCTGATCACCACCCGCCCGCTGACCGGCCACGCGACCTCGCTGCTGGGCGCGGGCTCGATCGGGCACTACACGCTGCTGCCCTTCGACCGGCGCACCCTTGGCGTCTTCGCGCGCCGATGGTTCAGCAACGACGAGAACGGCGCCGACCTGGCGGCCGGATTCCTCGCCCAGGTGACCGGCGCGGGCCTGCACGATGTCGCCTCGGTGCCGCTGATGGCAACCATCGCGATCACCGTGTACGACTCCGACCCGGTCGCCGGGCTGCCCCGCAACCGCCATGACCTCTACGAGCGCTACCTGCGCTGGCTGCAGCAGCGGGACACGCAGCGCCGGGCCACGGCGTGGTCGAAGCTCGCGGCCGCCCTGCACGCCGAACCGGCCGAGGCCCTCATCGACCGGGCGGACGACCTGCTGGAGGAACTCGCCTTGACCCGGGTGGAGAGCCGCCGATCGCTCGTGCTGACCGCCATCGACTGGCTGCGCTGCGAGTACGGCCCGGTCGGCGGCCGGCCGCCGGAGGATCTCGGCCGGATCGTGGCTGAGGCTCTGGTGAGTACCGGTCTGCTCAGCTCGCGCGACGCTGGTCCGGACTTCATCCACCTGACATTCGCGGAGCACTTCGCCGCCCGCCGCTACGCCGCCCAACTGCCGGAGCCGTTCGTCGCGCAGGACACCGCCTGGCGGCATTGGTTGCACCGGGCCGTACGGGAGGATCCGGTCGCGATCGCCGTGCTCAGCCGATGGGTCCGCGAGCATCCGGCCGGCGACCTGGTGACATGGCTGCTCGACGGGGTGCACGCTCATCGGCTGGTGGTGATCAGGCTGGTGGCCGAGGGTGCACTGGTCGATGACAGCCAGCTGGCCGAGTGCCTGAGTGCTATGGAACGCGAGCTATGGGGCGATCCCCGCTACTACTCCGACAAAATCCTCATGCTTGTACGCCGTTTCCAGCCGTCCGCCCTCCTCACCGCCTGGATGAGCCGCCAGTTCAGCATCGCAGTCGAAGGCTCACCCGCCTGGGCAGGGCTGGCCGTGGTCCTGGCCGACCACGACCCCGATCGCCGGGCCAGTCTTGTCACAGCCCTGCGGACGGTCGCGCTGACCGCCGATGGGCTCGGCGAACGGCTCGCGGCGGCAGTAGCACTCGACGAGGTGACGCCCGAGCCGGTCGAGACAGTCACCCGGTCGCTGGCCGCCGCGCTCAGCAACAGAACGGGCTCGGACACCGACCGAATGGGTGCCGCCACCTATCTGGCCGAGGTCGACGGTGAGCCACACAACGCCGCTGTACGCGCTATGAAGCACATCCTCCAAGACGTTTCCGCCGACCTGTCGGATCGCCGCACCGCTGCCGAAGCGCTGGCCGAGTGGGACGGCGATGCACGCAAGCTGATCCTGGCCGAGCTGACCCGGGCGCTACGCTCGCCGGCCGCCAGCCCCTTCTCCAAGGTTTCCGTCGCGCAGGCCATGGTCGCAGTCGCACCCGAGAGCCGCTCCGAGGTGGCGGTCTGGGCCCGCGGCATGCTCGCCCGCTCGGATGTGCCGCCGCGGGCCCGCATTATGGCGGCTCGGGCGCTGGCCGAATGGGGACCGGACGACCGGGCGCTGGTGATCCACCGCCTCAGGGAGATCTCCGGCGAATTGACCACCAACCCGGGTGATCAGGTAGAGGCCGCACTGAGCCTGGTGCGGTTGGGCGAGGACTGCTGGCCGGATGCGATCAGCATGGTCTGCGCGGCGCTGCGCCAAGCCGCCCCGGTGGTGAGCCTGGCCGGGTTCCGTGGCACCGATCGAGAGTTCCAGAACCGCCTGGTGCGCGCAATTGCCGTGCTGGCCGGTGAACCGAGCACCACCCCGGAGACGGCGCAGTCCATCCGCAGCGCCGCGATCGGGCTCGACCCGATGTTCCAGGAGGACGTGGACGCCGCACTGGCGACGCTGTGCGGCCCAACTGTGGCCGTCAAGGATCTCCCGCTCCTACTGGGTCTGGCCAAGGACGGTTCGCCCGAGGTAGCCCGGACAACGGCGGCGCGTATCGCAGACTGGCTCGACGACGACGATGTCGACCTTGATACCTTTCTGGTCGTCAACGTCGCGGCGACCCTCGGTGATTTCGGTCCAGATCAGGCAGCCGCGGCGACCTCAGCATTGCAACGGGTGATGGTCGACGTCTCCCTACCGCACCCAACCCGCGCCTACGCTGCGCGGCATCTGGTTAGCCGTCCGCAGTTCAGCGCCGAGGCGGCGGCCGTCATGCTCCTGGCTTGGACCGACGACACCACCCATTACGCCGGTGTCGCCGAGCTGGAAGAACTCCTGGCCTATCCCGCGCACCGGCGCGCCGCCGTTGAGGCCCTCGACAGCTGCCTCGGCAATCCCCACTCTTTCCCCTGGGATCGGCTGGATGCGGTGGACCCGTTGGCGAAGCAGGCCGCAACACCGGTCCCTGAGCTAATGGACCGGTTGCGCCTGCTGTTCGTTGACCGTACGCATCGCCCAGTGGACCGCCGGTGGATCGCGGTCAAACTACTCAGCCGCGGCCCTGACGACCAGGCGGTAGCGGCGCTGGCCGCGCTGGCCACCGACCCGCTGACACCGGCGGACGTGCGCGCGGATGCCGCCTTCTGGTTCGTTGAAAACGAGCGCGACAACACCGGCGAGTTTCATGCCCTCATGGTCGAGATCACGCTTGACGCCTGCGTCCCGGTCGGTGACCGGGCCGCGGTGCTGCGGGACCTGTTCGAAGCCGGATCCAGCGAGGTCAGGTTGGCCGAAGCTGTCGTGTCGGAGCTGCCCTGGGCGGAAGCCGGGATGCAGATCTTCGCGGTCGGTGATTTCCTCCCGAGAGCTGTTGCCGAAGTCTCTACCGGCTTGTCGCACACCGTCGGGGACTACCTGCTGCGGAGCATCGCGCACCTTCCCGATCGGCCGCTTCCTGCCCCTTTCCGGTCCTTGCTTGGCCGATTGGCCGGCTGCACCGACGCACTGCATGACGTGCTGGCGGATGCGACTCCCTGTGTCCGACTCGTGAAGACTGCCGGCGCGGTCCTGTCCTTCGAGGATCCTTCCGTCGGTGCAGCGCTGCGACACCTCCTGCAGGATCCGCGTACGCCACCCGCCGACCGGCGCACCGCCCTGCAACTCCAGCTGGATCACGTTCGTGCCCAACGGCTGCCGGCGGTGGAAATGCTGATTACGGCGCTGGCCAGCAGAGCTGGCCGCCAGACCCCGGCAATCGACCGTATCACCGCCGCTGAGTTGCTCTATCGGCTCGTCGAACATCGGCGTGCCGCTGGTGCCGCGCTGACCGCCGTGCTCGCCGACGAGGCGGAATCGACGACCTGCCGCCAAGCGGCCGCTCAGGCGCTCGCCCAGGGTGGGCCGCGCGGGCGCCGGGCCGCCGCTCAATGGTTCGCCTCCCGGGCCGCCGACGAAGGATCGTCCGTCGCGCAACGATGTCGCGCTGCCGAAGACCGGAACTACTGCTCTGCGGACAGCGTTGTGGAAGTCTGCGAGAAGCTGCTCAAGCTCGGCGCTTCCGCAACCGCGCACCGGGACATCGTTGAGGCACTCACGACCGTGCTCACCATCGATCCAGCCGATGAGACAGCGCTCGCCCGGCTACAGTCACTCGCCTCGGACCCGGACGTGCCGGCTCCGGTCTTCACGTTCGTCTGCGACAGGTTGATGGGCGGAACCCCGGTGCATCGGCGGGGTGCTGCGCAGGTGCTGGAGGAGCGGCTGCAATCCCGCGAATGGCCGGTCAGCCATCGCATCGTTCTGCACGGCCTCCTCGCCCGGGTGGTGCCGGACGCGAAACCCGCGGCCGTCGCTGCGCTGTCCGCGGTCGGTCATGACCCTGCGCAACCGCCGGTCCTCCGAGCCCGGGCGGCCGCGCTGCTGTGCGGCCTCGAAGCGGCGGCAGCGGTACGGACGGGGCAGGAGCTGCTCCGGATGGTGCTGGGAGACCCCGCCGTGCCCGCTTACATCCGGGTCTTCGCCGGCGAAGTCTCGCTGCGGTATCCGGGTCCGTTCCGGCGGGAGGTGCGGGATGCTTTGCTGAGCCTCGGCGCGGATCCGGACGACCGGCTCGCCGCGGCCGTCACCGTCCTGCGCGCCGACGGTCCCGAACCGGCTGTGCGACTGGACGACCAGCGTGAACCGGCCGGTCCAGCAGTCGGCCGCCTCCTCACCAGTCCGGGCCTGGCCCCGCACGCGGTACTCGCTGCGGCCGTCGTCCTCGGGGAGATCGGGGATCCCACGGACCGTACCACCGCCGCGAGGGCGCTGCGCAGACTGGCAAATGACGGCCTGGTACATCCGTACGTACGCTTCCGCGCCCTTGCCGCACTCCCGCAGGTCGACTTCAGCGATGCCAAGGTGTGCACGAAGCAGCTCTGGGCGGCGGTCGATGACGCCTGTGCGCCGTTGGATCAGCGGCGGTGGGCAGCCGAGGCGCTCGCGAATCTCTCTGATGCCCACCGGCGGCCAGCTCGCGATGCACTGCGCTCCCTGGACGGTGGCCGTCTAGACGGCCGGACGGGCCGTAGACTCCGCCGGTCCATCGCCTACGTGGACAGCGGTGACTACTGGATTGGCCGCCCGCTCACTTAATGACATTGCCGTACGGGTAGCCGATCCACGGGCTGGTGCCGTTGTCTGGGCAACGGTTCGTTTAGGCAGCCGCAGCCTTGAGGGCTGCACATCGCGCACACCCCCAGCGAGCAAACCTCTGGTGGCGCCTGGAGCCGCTCGCTGAGGGACCCGAGGTCAGCCCACCCAGGCCAGGGGTGCAAGCCCCGACAGAACATCTTGGCCCACACCGTCTCGCTGCGCTCGACGCCAAGATCTTCCGACTCGGACGGGGCTTGCGCCCCTGCGCCCACGTGCGGGCTCTGACCGGCCCCGTCAGCGCGGCACCCCCAGCGCCGGGATCACTCGATCCCGCAGGGCGGGCCGCATCAGCTACAGCCTGATGGAGGCACCCAGCATGACCGAGCACGTCGTCGACCAGACCACGCCCGCGACCCCGACCGAGCAGCCCTCCACCGGTAACGGCCGGCCGGCCGCCCCGCAGGGCTCGGTCTACCTGTCCGACATCCTGGCCAGCATCCGCCGACACGCCGACGACAACAGCTGGTGCTCGACCGCCGAGGACGTCACCATGCGGGCCTTGAACGACGGGCTGTCATTCAAGCCGGTCCGCCCCACGTCCGACGACGGATGCAGCAATCCGTCCTGCGAGATCTGCCACCCCCAGGACGCCGTCCCCGAGCGGTTCACCGCGGCCTCGAGCGTCGACCCGCTCATCACAAAAGTCCGCCTGAAGAAGGCAATCAAGAAGGCCTACAACCTCGGCTACGACTGGGACGAGCCGCGGCGGCTGTACCGCGACCTCGTCGACACCTACGACCTGGACGAGGTCCCGCTTCCGGTAACGACGTACACGGTCACCTTCACCGTCACTGACGAGCAGCTGAAGGGACAGACGGCTGACGAGGACGCCATGGCGGATGCCCTGAGCGCCGGTGTCACGGCCGGCTTCACCGTCACGACCGAATCCACCGAGCTGGCCGCGCCCACTCTGCGGACGTAGTCATCACCGGTTGCCCGGCCGGTTCACACCCGGCCGGGCAACGCCCCGGTGCCCTACTGCTGTCCCGGCACCGAATCCGCAGGCCACCACGTCTCCTGCACCGTACCCGCGAAGACGGATCTCGCGGTTTCGCCTGGCAGAGTTCTCCGCTGGCATCACCGGCCGAACCGTGACGCACACCGGCGAGAAACGGCATGCGTCCTGGTCCTCGGGTGGCCGGGTCTACTTTGAGACCGTCGTCGGGTACACGCCACCTACATGGCCCGACACCACCTCGTCGATCATGATCCACCCCCGACTTCATGGTCGAGGACCGAGACGCCGCCGAGGCCCGCGTACCCGCTGCCGGGGCACGAGATACGCGTTCCAGTACGGCGGACGCGCGCAGTGCCGCGGCTAGCTGGTCGGCATTGCGTCCGCGTGGGGGCACTAGCGGCGCTATCGCGATGCGATGGACGTTCCTGACGTGCATCGCAGAATCAGCCGGAAGCTGACAGGATTTCTCTCCAACCAGCAGAAGGCAAGTGCGGCGTGGGGAGGAGTCCGCGCACAAAGCCCTGAGCGGCAATCTCGGTGATTAGGTCGGCAACGGCTCAATGTCTAGCTCGGCGCGTCCGCCCTCCCGCAGCCTTGTCACGTCGGGATGGTGGTCGCCAAGCTGAGCGGCCAGGCCATGCAGCGCCGCTGACTCGTCGGAGCCGGTGTCGCGGGCGAGGTTGACGACGCGCAGCAGGGCGTCGGGGTGGTCCCAATCATCGCGATCGAGCTCGACCGCAAGCCGCGACAGCGCGGCCGCTTCGGTGGTCTCACCGGTCAGCGCAAGGTCTGTGGCCAGCGATGCCGCGGAGCTGCGCATGTAGTGGTGCCCATTCGGCAAGCCGATGCGGAACTGGTTGTAGCAGAGGCGGTCGACGGCCGAGGCCGTCGTCACGTCGCCGCGCGCACGGTGGACGATGGCCATGTTATGCCGGGCTATCAGCGTGAACGGATGCATGTCGCCGAAGACGACGCGATAGCGGTTGATCGTGTCGGTGAAGATGCGCTGTGCTTCGTCGAGGTCGCCGATCTGCCGGTAGGCGTTGGCCAGGGTGACACGTGTAGCCAAGGTTAGTTCGTTGTCGGGGCCGAACCGGGCTTCGGCCCCGAGTGCGGCCTCCCGCGCGGTGTCGGCCGCCTCGGCGTGACGGCCGAGCTTTCGGAGCGCAATCGCGGTTAAACGGCCCGCGATCATGCTTAGGGGATGACGGGCGCCGTGCAACTGGACCACCGTGGGCCGCCACTGCTCGACGACCCGCAACATGGTGGTGTAGTCCCCTGCCGCATAGGTGTCCTGGGCGATGTCCAGTTGTGCAGCCACGCGTCGCGCATCCGCCGCTGGACCTCTAGCGCCCTCCCGGGCAGGAAGACCTCGCTCTCCGTCCAGACGTAAGGCCTCAGTATGGAAGCCGAGAAGTCGGAGGTCGGTAGCCAGATTGCCCTCGGCTCGCCGGGTGTAGACGCTGTCACCAAAAACCACACGGCAGGCTTCCACCGCGCCGCGGTCAAGGTCGAGAGCTTCCTGCCATTGGCCAGCGATGCGTAAGTCGTGACCTACTTGCAGGCTGAGAAGTAAGGGAAACTCGTGCTCCGCGCCGAGGCGCGCCCGAGACAGCTCGTACGTCTCGCGGGTGAGGGCGGCAGCTCCGGGGCCGTCGCCCAAAGCGCGCAGGGCGGCGGATTGGATGCTCCGCGCGCGCAGGGTGTTTTCCGCGTCTCGGCCGAACGTCCTCTCCCATGCCGAGGCCGCACCTTCCGCGATGGCGCGGCTGTTCTCATACTCTCCGATCAGGTAGAGGTAACGGGCGTGGTCGAGCACAACCTGCCGGGCGTCGGGGTCAGACGCGCCGACCAGGTTCGCCGGTTGGATATGCGGGCCGAGTTCGGCCTGCCTCTCGAAGTCGCCCACCTCGTCGGGGTCGCCGGGATTGGCCGCGGAAAGGATGGCCTGGACGTCTTTTAGGGTCCGTTCGGCCTCCTCCGGTGACATGGCGTCTCGCAGGATGGCCTGGACGAGGCGATGCACCTGCACCCGTTGGCCGGCGTCGATCTTGGCCAGCCCGTGTCGCGACAGGTCACGCACGGCGCGGTTAAGGTCGATCTGATTAATCAGCATCCGACCCAAGGGTGGGGTGACTCGGCCGCGGGCACCGCGTCGAAGGAGACTCAGCGACACCGGCTCGCTACCGAGAAAGCCGAACAGCTGAAACAGCTGAACTGACGCGGGATTTTGCGATCGGAGCTGTTCGAGCGCGAGCTGTACGGTTGCGCTAACGGTGGCGGGATAACTAGCGGGCTTGCCCTCGCTGAGTAACTCGTGCTGGTGCTCTTCAAGCAGGTTGATGTACTCCGTCGCCGGCGTCGCGGTGGCGTCGAGGTATGCGGCCGCCTGCTCGAGCGCCAAAGGCAAGTCGCCGAGCCGTTCAGCCAGCCGGTCGGCGTCCCCCGTGGAGATCGTGTGGTCGCCGCCATCGGTGTTCATCCGGCGAAGCAGCAGGTCGATGCTCTCCGCCCGCGTCATGACGTCGACTTCGATGACGTGGTGTTGGCTCCTGAAGGCGGGGTTGCGGGTCGTGATGATCACATGGCCGCCGCCGGACGGCAGAAGTTCGCCGATGTCGTCGAACGACGCCGCGTTGTCGTACACCAGCAGCCACGGCATGTCGGCGGTGACAAGCCAGTCGAGAACGGTACGCGTCGTCTCGTTGATGTCATCGCTCGGCGGAAGACCGAGACGCTGTGCCAGCGAGTTCAGACTTCTGCGTACCGCCTGCACCTGTTCGGCCGGCACCCACCAGACCAGTTGGTACTCCTCCTGGTGTCGATAGGTGTACTCGATCGCGAGCTGGGTCTTACCGACGCCAGCCATCCCCTGCAGGACGACAGTTGATCTGTGCAGCAGTTCGTCATGGAGCACGGCGAGAAGATTCGGACGTCCACGCAGGTGGCTGTTGCGCGCGGGGACGCCGCCCCAGATGAGCTCGCCGCGGCCGACTGCGGCGGGGCCGGGCGCCGTTCCTGTGGCGACGGCCGTGTGAGTGGCGGGTTCGAGGAGATAGACGCTACCTCGGCCGGTCTGCACCCGCACGGGCGCTCCACCGACCTCCACGGTGGTGGGTCGATCGGGCTCCACTCGGAGGATCCGTTGCTGCCGTTGGCGACCGGATCCCCACCGCACCTGCAGGATGCGTGGCCGGGTGTCGGGTACCGACAGCACCTGGGCGGGCGCTGAACCGGTGTAGTTGAAGGTCAGGTCCCAGCCGTCGTGCCGCACCCGTACGGTGGTGTCGGCCACCCGATCGCCCAGTGCCGCGACATCCGCCAGGTCGAGCGGCAGATCCTCAGGCGCCGTCGTCGAGCCGGCCGCATCCGTGGTCTGCAGCAGCTGCCACGCCGGCACCGTCTGCTGTACGGAGGACGGCAGCCGGCGGAACGCCGCGCCGAACCACCCCGCCACGCCCGCCCGTCCAGGCTCGACCGCCGCCCGCACCGCGGACCGCAACAGTTCCTCGGCGTCCTCGGCATCGGGGTCGCCCGCCGCCCGGCTCACCGCGGCCCAGGTGATTCGCTCCTCCAGCCGCAGCGCCGGCGACCGACCAGCGTGCACGGCGGCGACCGTCTCCCGCACCCGCCAGGCCGGGTCGCGCCGGTCGGCAGCGAGCCGGGCTACGAGCCGATTCCGCAGATCTGGCAGCAGTTCGCCGCGCAGCCGGACGGCGTCCGCGCTGCGCACGCCGACCCAGTCGCTGAACCACAGATCGCCCTCGGCGCCGACGTCGCGGCCCGGCGCGCAGGCCAGCCGAACGGCGCGGATCAGCTCCGGCTCGATCTGCACCGCAGTACTGAGCAGCACAGCCAGCTCGGCCGGGCCGCTCCCGGGCGCAGGGTACGCAGCCAGCGTCGCGGCCGTCATCGGACCGCCGCCCGGGCGTGGCTCACGGTCACTTTCCGGTCCCAGGCCAGCATGGCACACCGCGCGCGCAGCGCCGCCGGCCACCGGGCCGGCGGGTACGGCACCAGCGCCACCGATCCGCATCGATGACGACGCAGCAGATCGAAGAACGCCAACCACTCACCCTGCTCGGCCCGGCGGACCGAGGCCGGATCGCCGCCGATGCCGAAGTCAGTCAGCAACAGCACAGGCCGACCGCTCTCCGGGGGTGCGTAGTCGTTCCACGTCGACCGCCGCCCGGGGCCTGCGCCGCGCAGCGGGGCGTCAGCGAAGTTCAGCACGTCTGCCGCGCCTTCGCCCAACAGGGCCAGCACGGCGTCCCGGATGTCGCTCTGGTCGCGCCGGAACGGCCGCATGCCTTCGCCCAGGTCGATCAGAACCTGAGCTCCGAACCGCAGGGTCGGCCGCGGCTCGCACGGCACCGCTGACAGCGGCCGCCCGGCGGCTATCAGGCCGACCGCCGCGGTCACGTCCGGCGGACCGTCGGCGACCTCACGGGAGACCAAGAACTGCACGATGGCCGGTGCCGAGCGGGGCGCCAGCAGCGACTGGTGGGGCAGTGGAGATCGGTTCGCACCGCTTGAAGGCGGCGGCAGCACCGGGCCGGGCCGCAGTGTCGCCTCGATCGGCTCGGCCGTGATCGGCTCGAGCACCGCGACCGGGGGGCCGTCGCGCGTCGCTACGTCTCGACCTAGCGGCGTCACCAGTCGACCGGCCGGGTCGAGAGCAGACTCCTCGGCGGCGGGCTGCACCTCGGGCAGGACGATGTCGGAGGTGCCGGGCGTTTCCTCTCGGCGAACCGGGCCGAAGCCGAGAAGCCTGGCCACCGCGGCCAGCTCGGTGTCGCTTCGCGCGCCGGTGCCGGTAACGGCGCGCAGCAGGTCTGCCCACCAGATGTCGCGCATATCAGGCCTTGGGCTGCTGGACCTTGAGCAAGGTCAGCCCCCGTAGACGGCCCCACTCCGGTGAACCGAGCCCGATATCCAGTTCGCGCATGGCCTGGAACGCGTCGAGGTATTCCGCCGTGCTGGGCGGCCGGATGCCGCCGGCCTGGGCTTCCACGCGGGCATCAAGTAGGTCTCCGGCCAGTTGCTCGGCCAGCTCACGTTCAGCCCGCCCGAAAGCTGCGCCGTGGTAGCGCAGATGCCGCTCGGCCACCTGCACGAGATGCTGCTCGGTGGGCTCAGGCACCCAGACAACCACGCACCGCCGCAGGAAAGCCTGCGGCAACTCGCGCTCCTCGTTCGTCGTGATCATGATGAGGTGCTGGACGCCGCCGCCGCGGTGCCGAACCCGGGCACCGGTCTCGGTCACCTCGAACTCGTTCGAGCCGAGCGGGACCAGCATGCCGTTCGGCAGATCGGGATCGGCCTTATCGACCTCGTCGATGAGCACGACCGCCTTGTCAGGCGCGCGTTGCGCGTTGCGCGGGTCGGGATCCTCCGCCGGCACAAAATCGGTGTCTTCCTCCGGCGCCCCTCGCCGGCGCGCCAGCTCAGGAGCGAACGCCCACCAGAGCACACCGGGCTGGACGTAGTTGACGTCATGCAGGGCGGCGCCCAGAGTCCGCACCTGTGCGTCGGCCAGCCGCCGGACGGCGTCAAATGACCACAGCAGATCCCGGGCGGTTGTCCGCGACGTGACCACATGCTCGTAATAACGCCACCCCTTCTCCCGGGCCACATAGGCCGCCAGAGACGACTTGCCGCAACCGGGCTCGCCGCGCAGCAGTAGCGGCCGCCCGGTCGCCTCGGCCACCCGCACGGCGAAGGCCACTTCAGGATCGATCACGTACGCCGCGCCGTCCCGGCTGTCCGGTACGACGGGCGCGGCGCCGCTGGGCTCAGTCACGGTAACCGCCACCTTCCGAAACTCTGCGGATCATGCGATACAGGCTGCGTACCGTGCGATGGGCGACGAATTCCTCGTCCGGGCTCAGCACCGGCTCCAGCACCCGGACGTCGCGCAACCCCCAAGCGTCAACGGCCGCGGCGGCGGCGAGTCCCGAAGGCACGGTGAGCAGCACAGTCAGCCAGGGGAAGACTGTGCGCAGCTGCTTGATAACGGAGGCCACCGCGTCGTGCGGCAAGTCGGCGGCAGCCACAATCAGATAGGACGGCCAGGGCGGGCCCTCGCGTAGCTCTCGTTCGGGCACGGCGAACCGGCCGGTAACTGGCGGCTCGACGCCGAGGAGCCGGAACACAGCCTCCTCGCACTGGTCGAACAGGTCCTGCTCGACGTCCTCGCCCAGCACGGCGGTGACCCGCTCAACCTGGACGCGGGCATCCACACAGGTGGCACGCCGCACATAGTGCTCCGGTGTGTGCGGGTCGTCGGCGTTCAGCACGGCCACCGTGGAACGGGCAGGCGCGGTCAGGTGACGCGACGCCGACTGCTCGACCCAGGCCGGGCTGACCAGGTGCGCGAGCTTGAGCAGGGTGTCGGTGGTAGCGGCGTACACCAGGCGGCTTATCGCGTCCACCGTCGCCGTGTCAGTCGACCGACCGAGGAACTGGTGGGCAAGGAAACGACACCCGCCCGGCAACAGCACCTGGTCGGCGTCCTGCGGCGAGACGCCCAGCTCCAGGGCCGCCTGCCGCAGCCTCTGGCGCTGGTCGACCCGAGCGAACAGGGTTTCCAGGTCATCAAACCACTGTTCCATGCGGCTGGTCGTCATCCCGCCGATCGGCGTCGCCTCGGCCACTCGGGCGGCTACCCGCTCGGCGATCACCGCCGGGCCGAGACCATCGGCCAGCAGGAACTGCTGCTCGGTGAACTCGCCAAACCCTGCCTTGCGGACCGCCGCCACGTTGGTCGCGTCCAGCAGTACAGGCAGCACGCACAGCTCTGGATGAAACGCCCGCCGCCACAGCAGCACATCGACCTCGCGCTGTACCCAGCGCCGGCCGATCGACATCTGGTCCAGCAGAACCACGGCAGCACCGCACAACGCCAGCTCATGATACAGCCGGGAGCGCCACCGGTCCCCGAGCAAGATCGTGGAGTCCACGAACACCGAGTGCCCGGCCGACTCAAGCCGGCGGACCACGCTCCGGAGCACCGCCTTCGCATGGTCGGTCCCCGCGCTGTGGCTGATGAAGAATCTCAACTCGTGCCGGACCCCGGGACTCTGGTCTCGCCACTGAGCACCTTCTCCAGCACCCGGTCGAAGGCGAACCCCGCGGTGAACGCCAGTGGGGCGAGAAAGAACAACAGGCGTTGTACATCGAGCCGTTGCAACAGGTCAGGCACGCTCACCAGCTCGCCGGCCACGTACAGGAAAACCGTCACGAAGCCGGCGCCCAAACCGCGGGCGGCGGCCAAGGCCCAGCCGGCTTGCTCATTGAGGTTGCGTAGCATGGCACCGGCGGCAGCCGCGACCATGGGGATAGCCAACAGCAGCAGGAAGCCGCGGACTCCGGGTTGAGCGCCCCCAGCGAACGAAACCCCAAGCCAGGCGACTATGAGCGCCGTGATGGTGCACAGCAGCGCCGCCCGTGCCGCCCACCGCCCGCGCCGGGCATCCTGTTCCTCGACGACCGTGCGCCTTGCCCGGCGCGCACGCTGTGTGAGTAGCAGCCCCACCAGCTCGCCAGCGGACTCCGGCGACCACGGCTGCCCCATCCGGACGATCTCCTCCGGCGTGGCATCGTTGCGTACGTTGTCAAGGTTGACCCATACCTGGCCGGCGCCTCCGCCGAAACACCCCACCGGCAGCACGGGAACCTTCTGGGTCAGAGCAACGATCCCGGCGAGGCGCGTCGATCGTGCACCGCCGATCATGACGATCCCGTCAGCAGCCAGCAGCGACCGGAAGAACGACAACTCCCACTCGCCGCTGGTGTCAGGCTGCACCACAACTTGGGTGTCGGTCCCGGGCGGCAGCGCAAAGTCGATCTCGCCGTGCCGCGGCGGGCGAGCGACAACCCGGCCCGGCTTCTCGGCTTGGGCGTAGCCGCGGACAACGTCCGACTCCACATAGCCCGGCTTACTGGAGAAGACCAAGAGGTCACACCCCGCCTCGGCCAGCGACTGTCCGAGCTCCGCGCAAGCCTCGCGCCCGCGTTCGGCGTCGCGCAGCGGCGGCTCGTATCCACCCCGAGCATTATCCAAGCTGCCGATGATCGCTATCAATGGCCGGGTCACCATCTCAGGCTAGTCAACCACGCGCGGAGATCCATACAGCTCAGTAGCGTGACCTGTTCATACCGACGGGCGCTTGCGCGCCCAGTGACTCCGCGCTATCAAGGCACTCGGGACGATGTGAGTGTTGGCATGCCGGTCACATGATCACCGCGCTAGTCCGACGCCGTAGACCCTCTGTGGTCCGACCCTCCACGCGTACCGCAGCCCGCCGATCCCCGATCTGTGGTTACCCGAGGGGGTCCCTATGGGTTGGTCAAGCGGTAGCTGGCCGAGGTCGGTAGGGGATCTTATCGCGGAGCATGAAGAATGGAACATCGCAGCGGCGGCGGGCCAGGCAGATCAGGTCAGCGTTGTGGCGATTGCCTCGGGCGCGTTCGCGGTCGTAGTAGGCGCGGCTCGGGTCAGCCAGGGCGGCGAGAAAGAACGCGCGACTGAGTGTTTGTTGCCGCCGCGGGCGGAGTGCTCGCCGCGGATGCTGCTGCCGAAACGGCGGGTGACCGGGGGCCAGGCCGGCGTAGGCGGCGAGATGGCCTGGGGTGGCGAAGGTACTGCCGTCGCCGGCTTCGAGCAGGATGCGGGCTGCGGTCCTGACGCCGATGCCGGGCATCGAGGTCAGACCTTGGCTAGAGGGTCCGCATCAAGCATCCTGACCACCTCGCCGACGACCTGATTCGCTGTTGCAGCACGTCGCGCAGGCTGTCGGCCAACCAATCATGTACGAGTGGTGATTAGTACCGTGAACGTCTCATGAGGCACACGAATTCTGAAGAACTCTTGAACTGCTTCGGTGTCTGCGTGCGCGCCGGGCAGCGCCAATGGCTGCACCTTCCGCACGTGGCGCCCGAGCGGTTCGTTCAGGCCTGAGCCGAAGAGGAGAGGCTGCGCCAGCAGCTCGGCGACATCGTGATCTTGCGGGAACGACGCGCCGGCGTCAGCTACCCGCTGCCGCTCCGCGAGTTGCGCCGCCGCGCACGCCAGCACGGCCACATCGGCTAAGCCCTATAGCTGCAGCCGGCCGTGCACTGCCAACGCCGGGTGAAGACCGGCACACCAGAAGGCGAGAGAATCGGCCCTCGAGCCGCGCTCCGCAGGATCCATGGGACCGCCGGGTCGGGAGGCGGTGACCGGCACCCTCGACGGCAGAAAGCCGGCGGTTGGTAACGCCGGCGCGACGCCGTCGGCGAGCGAAGATCGACCCCGACGTGGCTACCGCCTGCCGGTGCCCGCGGTGCGGTCGGCCGCGTGGAGACAGGGGCCGCGTCTGCCGGCCCAAAGCGATGACCGACCCGCCCGGCGGCGGCAAGCCCGGCAACACATCTTGGAAGCGCAGCGGAGAAATCCTGCCAACGCCTCGGACGCTGCGCTTCCAAGATCTCTTGGCCGACGACCGGCCTGCCACCGGCAGGCCGCGCCGATCCCACCCCGGCTCGTCAGCGCGACAGCCCGGCTCCTCGCCGCCGGCCGCCGCACCTCGATCTGCCCGCCAGGAGGCCACGCCATGTACCAGGACCTGCCCTTCACCGACCGCCGTCAGCGCCGCGAAGCCCACGTCAGCCGTCACCACCGCCGCTTCGTCCTGGCCGGCGAGAAGGAGGTCTTCGACCCGGCCAGCCCGACCGACGCGCGCGAGTACCGCACGGTCGTGAATTACGGTCACCGCTGACCGGCGGCGGGGAGGAGCTTCGGCTCCTCCCCCGTTCTGGCTCGCAACCGGGCGCACGCTCGAGCTGGCTGCCGCGGCCGGGCTTAACCCGGCCGGGCCTTGACGGCCCGGTAGACCGGAAGCGGCCTACGGCCGCGCTGCTTCAAAGCATCCTTTCGGCCACTGGCTGCGCCACGAGTGTCGGTTGCGCCCGCCGTCCACCAAATCCGCTGCGGGCTCCTAAAACATTATGCAAACCCCGCATAATCTTTTACTCGAAACCCCCGCATCGAATTTGGCTCCCGTCGGGCGCAACCGGGCGAGCAAGCTCGCCGCCTGCGGCCGAAAAATGCTGAAGGGTCAAAACCACCGCCGCTAGCTGCGACAACACCTTTAGGGAGCGCCAAAGAAAGCGGAGAAAAAGTTCGAAAACCGCTGGCCACTTATCGAGATTAATCGATAGGCGGCGTAAGATGGGACTTAGTCAGGGAGGGCAAACCCTGGCGACGCTGATTAACACAACAACAGGAAAGAGGCCACATCGTGAGCCGTCACGACCTCACCCCACTCGACCCGGACACCGTCTCCTGCGTCATCGTCGGGTGGGACCGCCCCCTCGGATCGTTCTTCACCCACGTCTACCTCACTGACGACGACAACGAGTTCGACGCCCCCACCTTCGAGATCGGCACGGACTTCCGCGAAGTCACCGACCCGGCCGCCGCGATCGACCTGGCGAGCATGTACGCCAAGGTGCCCGACGACATGAGCGCCACCCTCGCCAACGACGCAGCGCGCGAGGGGACCTGCGAGGCCCCTGCCGTCCTCAGCATCCTGTCCGCAGCCGCCACCCCGACGACCAACACCGACGGTTGGCCCTGCCCGTTCTAAGAGCTCCTAACTCAATCGGGTGCATCGGCATGACTTGATCTTTGGGTAGGCCGTTGTCGGTGACATGAGGAAACGCGACCCCCAGCCGTGGCTGGTCGATGATGACCTCTGGGCCCGGATCGAGCCATTGCTGCCGAAGCAGCTGGCGCGGTCGGGTCCTGGTCGCCGGCCGGTCGATGACCGCAAAGTCTTGTGCGGCATCTTGTTCGTGCTGTTCACCGGTATCCGATGGGAATGGCTACCCAAGGAGCTCGGCTTCGGCTGCGGGATGACGTGCTGGCGGCGGTTGCGGGACTGGAACAACGCCGGTGTCTGGCAGCGCCTACACGAGGTACTGCTGGCCGAGTTGCGAGCGGCCGGGAAGCTGGACTTGTCCCGAGCAGTGGTCGACTCGAGTCATGTGCGGGCGCTCAAGGGCGGCCCAAAACCGGCCGGAGTCCAGTAGACCGCGGCCGGCTGGGCTCCAAGCACCACCTCATCACCGACGCCGGCGGTGTTCCGCTTGCGGTGCTGCTGACCGGCGGCAACCGCAACGACGTCACCCAACTGTTGCCGCTGCTGCACGCGATTCCGCCGATCCGCGGCAAACGCGGCCGGCCCCGCAGCAAACCGCCGAAGGTCTACGCCGACCGCGGCTACGACCACGACAAGTACCGGACCTTGGTCCGCGAGCTCGGCATCACACCGGTGATTGCTCGGCGCGGCAGCGGACACGGCTCAGGTCTGGGCACGCTGCGCTGGGTCGTGGAGCAGAGCTTCGCCCTGCTGCACTGGTTCCGCCGCCTTCGTATCCGCTGGGAGATCCGCGACGACATCCACGAAGCCCTGCTCAAACTCGGCTGCGTCCTGATCTGCTGGCGCCGCCTCCACCACGCAAAGAGTTAGGAGTTCTAAACGCACCGATGCCCGGGGACCGTCACGGTCCCCGGGCATCACTGCACTAAACGAACACCAGCGCATGCAGGCGACGTCACTACGCGCAGACCGCGTCGACGCGCATCGAGCACGCCGACACGGGCTGCCGCGCCGCTCGCCCACGGCCGTACCACCACCACCGCAGCGAGTCGAAGATTTAAGAGGCCGACGGCCCCTCTCGGGGACACCTCCGAAGAGATGTACGGGCAAGTCCGCCGGCCAACGCTGACCAACACACCGACGCTTAGCGCCGGCAGAAAGGCCACCACCAGCCTAGCCCGCTCCCCGCGTCGGCTCAACACCACGACCACCGCCGAGACGGAGCCCACGATGCCCGCACGCACCACTCAAATGGCAACCCTCGGCGTCGAAGAGCTAGCTGCACTCACCGCCGAAATCACACCATTCACCGGCTTCTACGAACGCTACGACTCCGTAGCCGCCCAGCGGATCGAAGCCATCTGCGAGCGCTACGGCCTTACCTTCACTGACTCCTCCACTCGGGAGCCTTTAAGCCGCTGACCAACAACGACAAGACGGACCGCCCCATCCCCCAGATCGGCCCCATCACCGCCGCCGGTGGCAGCCTCGCCCCCACGGCCGCCGCAGCCCTACTCGCAACCGCCCTCATCTCCCTTCGCTAGGCGGCGCACCCGCCGACACTGCCGGACTCACCGCCACCGACAACGCACCGGACGCGCCCTCGCCGCCAACCGACCTCGCCGCCCCGGCCGCCTCCACACCTGACACGCGCCGCCCACTTCCGCGCGGACGGCCCCGACGCCGCACCACCGGAGCACCATCAGTCAGCTCACCCACCCGAGCCTTAACGTCGTCCACCGATGCGCGCTGCAGACCCAGCCGCACCCGCGACGGCGTCTCCCCCGTCAGCACCGCAACGACATCCGGCGCCATCAGCGACGCCAGCACCGCCAACGCCACATCCGCGCCGCGCTCCGCATCCGCCACCACCTCATCCAGACGCGCGAGCTCCGCCGCACGCCGCTCCTGCGCCAAGCGCACAGCAGCCCCCGCATCCGTCGCCGCTTTCAACGCGGCACGTTCCGCCTCATGCCGCCGCCGCAGGGCCTCAATAGCTGTGTTCGTTCCCTTGCTAGCCATAGCATCGACGCTACCTATTTCACATGCCAGACCTCCACACCTGGCAATCGTTGAATGTTAGTTGTAAATGGTCAGCCAATCGTTCAACGTTACTCACACCATCTCTGATCAGCTTAGATATCGGGTCGCCCCGTACTCCCTTCTCAGAATTAGCACACCCCCTGGCATTCCAATGTCGCAAAGGCGCCTGCCGGTTGCCTACTGTCGGCGGCATGCTCTCGGTAACCCGAATATCGCCCGGGGCCGGGATCGCCTACCTCACCCAACAGGTGGCCACCGGCCGACACGACTTCCAGCCCGCCAGCCCGAGCGCCGCGGTGGCTTACCACGCCGATCCCGCTGCGCACGGGGAGGCGCCCGGCTGGTGGGCCGGCCAAAGCTCGGCGCTGTTCGGCGTGCACGGGCGGGTCTCCGGGAAGCAGTTGCAGAGCCTCATCGGCGAAGGTCGGCACCCGGACACCGGCGAACAGCTCGGCCGGCTGTGGCGCAAGTTCGCGGCACTGGACGACGACGCCCGCCAAGCCGCCGTCGAAAAGGCCTGGAAAGCTCTACCCGCGGACGCTACCTACGAGCAGGTCGCCCAGGTGTGGCTGCAGGTCTGGACTGCTCCGGAGCGGCACCCCGTGGCCGGATTCGACGTGACCGTTTCTCCGGTCAAGAGCGTCAGCCTGCTGTGGGCGTTCGGTGACGACCAGGTCAAGCGCGAGGTGATGGCGTCGCATCACGACGGCGTCCGCGCCGCCCTGGAACACCTGCGAGCCCACGGAGCGTTCACCCGGCTGGGTACCAATGGCATCGTGCAGGTCCACACCGACGGCCTCGCGGCCGCGGTCTTCGACCACCGCATGTCCCGGGAGAAAGATCCGCAGCTGCACTCGCACATCATCGTCAGCTCGAAGGTTCGCGTCGTCCGCGACGGCCGCGAGACGTGGCTCGCGCTCGACAGCAAAGCGTTCTACCAGGCCACCATCGGCGCCCGGATCGCCTACGAACGCGCCGTGGAACACCAGCTCGGCCGACGCCTTGGCGTCCGGTTCGCCGCCCGCGCCGGCTCCCCCATCCGCGAGATCGTCGGATTCGACCCCCGGGCGATCCAGCATTACTCCAAGCGACGCACCGCCGTGGAAACCGAACTCAACGGCCGCCACAGCGACCCCGCCACCGGCCGCGAGTGGATCCCTACCGGCCGCTGGAGGCGTTCCGCGCAGGACGCCACCCTGCGCACCCGCCGCCCCAAGGACGGCCCTGAGTCCACCAACGAAGCGGTCGCCCGTTGGCGGCGCGAGGACCGGCTAGCGGGTTTCGACACTGCCGCTGAGGTCCACCGGATTGCCACGGGCCGGGCGCTCGACGCCGTCGATCAGCAGGCGCGTCAGGTCACTCGGCTCGCGCAACGCCACCGCGCAGGCCGGCCGGTCCGTGTAGAAGACCTAGTCGCCGCCGCCGACCAGATGGGGCTACAACGCGACGCACAGCGGCTGCCGGTCGTCACGGCCGCGATCCGCCGGCTGCCTCACCTGGCCGTCGCACGCGCTGTCGACGAGCTCAGCGCCGAACGCGCCGTGTTCAGCATCGACCATCTCGAATTGGCTATCGGCCGTCAGCTACACGTCAGCCCAACCACGGACCGCCGCTCGGACTGGCGGCAGGTGCAGCGCTACGCCGCCCACGCCGTCCAGTCCCGGGCCGGTGGGCTACGGGTGCTGACCCCGCCCGCGTTGCTCGAGTGGGGCGAAACGCTGGTCCGCGGCTCGGATCGACAGAGCATCTACAGCCGCCACCGCGACCAGAAACTGTCCACCGAACCGGTCCTGGCCGCCGAAAAGGAACTGATCGCTTACGCCACCCGTCACGGCGCCAGTACCGCGCCCAGGGGGCTGCTCGACGCGGTCGCTGACCGGCTCGACCTGTCGCAGGAGAAGCGCGCCGCACTGCACTTCGCTATTGGCGACGACCGCCGGGTCACCGGCATCGTCGGCCCGGCCGGCACCGGGAAAACCTATCTCCAGCGTGCTGTGGGTGTCGCCGCCCGCCAAGCGGGCGTGCCGGTGCTCGGCCTGACAGTGGGTCAGAACGCCGCGTTCGTCCTCGCCGACGCCACCCGCGACGGCGAGCATCCGGGGATCCGGACCGAGAACATCGCGATGTGGCTGCACGCCCAGACGATGCCACCAAAGGGCACCACCCCGCCCGATTGGGCGTTCCAGCCGGGCCAATGGGTCATCATCGACGAGGCGTCGCAGGCCTCGACGCTCGACCTTGTCCGCCTTACCCAGCTCCTCGCACCCGTCGGCGGAAAACTCATCCTGGTCGGTGACCCCCAGCAAATCTCTGCGATCGGGCCTGGCGGCATGTTCCGCTACCTCGCCTCCCTCGGCACGACCACGCAGCTGCGCGAGGTCCGCCGCTTCGCAGATCCGTGGGAAGGCCCCGCCTCCCTGCGGCTCCGTGAGGGCGACACCACCGTGCTCGCCGAATACGACCGACGCGGCCGCGTCATCGCCGGACACCGCCTCGAACTCATCAACGACGTTCTCGACGGGTGGGCCGCCGACGTCCTGCAAGGCCGCACCAGCCTCGTCCTCGTCGAAACCCAGGCCGAAGCCGCCGACATAGCCACCCAAGCCCGGCGCCTCCTCATCCGCGCCGGGATAGTGCAGGGCGGGCCCACCGTCACCCTCGCCGACGGCACCTACGCCGGCGTCGGCGACCTGATCGTCACTCGCCGCAACAACCGCGCCCTGCTCGCCGGCGACGCGTTCGTCGCCAACCGCACCCAATGGCGCATCCTCGAGCTCGGCCCCGCCGGAGCTCTGCTCGTGCAGAACACCGCCGACCAGGCCACCACAGCGCTACCGGCCGACTACGTCGCCGAACACGTCCAACTCGCCTACGCCGCCACCGTCGACTCCGCGCAAGGCCGCACCGTCGACGTCACCCGCGCCGTCATCGACCAAGCCACCACCCGCCCACGGCTCTACGTCATGGCCACACGCGGCCGGCTCCTCAACCAACTCGCCGTCGTCACCGCCGACGAACCCCCCGAAGCCCACCCACCCGCACCGGCCACCGCCGGCATTACCGTCCTCGCCGGGATCCTGCGCGACGACAGCACCCAACGCTCCGGCACCGAAACCGAACAAACCCTGTGGGCCGACGCCGACACCCTGAGGCACTGGGGGCCCATTTACGACGACCTCACCGCCCGCGCCAGCACCGACCGCTACACCGCCGCCGTCCGCGGCGCGGCCGGGCAAAAGGTCGCGGACAACCTCGCCGCCGACCCCGCCATGCCCGCCCTTGCCGCTCGCTTGCATGCCCTCGCAGCGGCCGGCTACCACCCCGACCAGGTCCTCACTGCGGTCGCCTCCGAGCGGGAACTGAACAGCGCACACGACACCGCCGCCGTCCTCGCCTGGCGCATCGACCAGGCATACCGTGACCTCCAACCCGACCCCGCCGTGGCCCTCAGCCCCGCCCAAGCCGGCACCTACACCCAACGCGCCCCGACCGTCGACGGCGACATCGGCGATGCACTGCGCCAGGTCGCGACCATTTGCGACATGCGCATCGACGCCCTCGCCCAGCAAGCAGCCGCTGAACAACCCGCCTGGACCACCGCGCTCGGGCCACTCCCGGACGACCACCCGGGGCGCCGGCAGTGGACCAGCCGCGCCGCCGTCATCGCCGCCTACCGCGACCGCTACACCATCACCGGCCAGGACCCGATCGGTCCCGAACCCTCGCCCCGCGACGTCGGCCGGTGGGGCGCCTGGCAGCGCGCGCAGACCGTGCTCGGGGTCGCCACCCTCGCCGGACAGATCAGCACCGCCACCGACGGCCAGCTTCGCGCGCTCATCGCCGCGCAACGCGACGCCGACCAGACCGCCCCCGCCTACGTCGCCGGGCAGCTCCGCGTCGCCCACACCCAACTCGTCGGCGCCGAGAACCACCTACGTGACGTCCGTATTGACCTGGCCACCGCCCAGACCACAGCAGTGTCCTCAGCTCGGCACGCCGACGCGGTGAAGCCGCGATGGTGGCACGCAGGCCCCCTGCACGCCGGGGCCGCGATCCGCCATCAGCACGCCAAGACCGATGCACTACGCGCGAGAACCATCGTCGACGAACTTCAGGACCGGCTCACAACTGCACGCGAGCGCATCAATACCGCCCGCGAACGCGTTCATGACCTCGAAGGCCAGCACCAGACGTGGAGCAACTGGTACACCGAGGCACTACCCACCCGCTACGCCGGACTCGCCGCCGCCGCCGAAGCCGCGCGCCGCGCGCAGAACCTCGCGGACAACGCCAGCTCCCTCGCCGACACCGTGCGCGCCGCCGCGTCCCGCGTCCGCGCCGTCGACGCCACCCGCCCGGAGCCTCACACGCGGCCCGTCCCTGACGGGCTCACCGCGCACGCCGAGGCAGCGCGGCAGCGCGTCCTCGAGGACGCCGAGCTCGCCGCACCGCCCGACCGCTCCGAGCCGGAGGCAGACCACGCCTAACCCCCCATGCTTGAGCGCACAACGTGGCTCATCAGGCATCTCGCGTGCCGGCGGAACGGGACCCGGCCATGACCGCGGCTCTGGCACAAGTTTGCCTGCGCCGGTTACGGCGCTCGCTGCACATCGGCTACTGGTTGCGGCTGGGCTTGCCGCAGGCCGGCTCCGAGGGCTGGTCCGGCAGGTAGCGGCGGAACTCGGTCATGCTGAGGTCGCGCCCGATTGCCCCGCAGAGGTGGTCCAACGCCACGCGAGGTTGCGGCAAGCCGACCGGCCAGAGCCGCACATTCTCGGCACCGCTGTAGAGGATGTTGCCGTCCGGGTCGTACACCAGGCTTTGAACCCCGCTGGCATGACCAGTGAGGGCGCCGCGAGTGACGCCTGCCTTGACATCCCAGAGGCGGATGGTCCGATCGTCGCTCCCGCTGGCGACGGTGGTCCCGTCGGGGCTGAACGCCACGCTGTTCACACCGCCGGTGTGCCCGGCCAAAACGGTGCCGGCCGCGCCGTTGTGGGCGTCCCATAGCCGTACGGTGCCGTCGCCGCCGGCGCTGGCGATGGTGAGTCCGTCGGGGCTGTACCGAACGGCGCTGACCATGTCGGTGTGCCCCGACAGCGTGGCCTCGAGCCTCCCGGAGGCGACGTCCCACAGCCGGACACTGTTGTCGGCCGAGCCGCTGACTAGCCGCCGCCCATCGGGACTGAATGCCACCGACGCGACGCCGGCGGTGTGCCCCTCGAGGATGCGTGCGACCCCCGTAGCGGTATCCCACAGGCGGATCGTCCAGTCATTGCTCGCGCTGGCGAGCAACCGGCCATCTGGACTGTAGGCCAGCCCGTAGACGCCCAGCTTGTGTCCCTTCAGGAGGCGCACCTGGCTGCCAGTGGCGGAGCTGTACAGGCGGACCTCGCGGTTAAGGCCGCCGACCGCGAGGATGCGGCTGTCCGGGCTGAAGCTCATCGCGATGGTGTCCTGATCGGTAGCCAGCCCGGTCGTCACGGTGTAGCCCTTGCCCGTGACAAGGTCGATCAGATGCCGCTTACCGGCGTGTTCGGCGAAGGCCAGGTATCGCTCATCGCGACTGTGCGCGATGGTCCGGACCGCCTTGCCGTTGCGCACGACCTTCGGCATGCCGCCGCGGACATCCCACAGCCGTGCCGTGCCGTCCATACCGGCGGTGGCCAGCGTCCTGCCATCCGAGCTGAACGCCACCTGCTGCACCCCGGCGCTGTGCCCGGTGAGCTCTGCCCGTAAGGCGCCGGTGGCCGCATCCCAGACCAAGACCTTGTCATCGATACCCGATGCCGCCAGAGTGCCGCCGTCGGAACTGTATGCCAGGGACAAGACCGCGCCGCTCGGTCCGGCGAGCGTCGTCCGAACCCGCCTCTTCGCCAGATCCCACAATTTCACCACGCTGTTCGCCCCGGCGGTGGCGAGGGTTCGCGAGTCCGGGCTGAACAGCGCCGCGGTCAGCATGTCGCCCTGGGTGACCCGGCCGCTCTCGTCGCCGGAACCGAGGTCCCACAGCCGGGAGGTCCGGTCCTGACTCGCGGTGACCAGGAACCGTCCGTTGGGGCTGAACGCCACCGACTGGACAGCGTTGGTGTGGCCAGTGAATACCTTTCGCGGGGCGCCGCCAGGTGTCCACACGCGCACGGTGCTGTCACGGCCCGCGCTGGCGAGCAGTGTCGCGTCCGGAGAGAAGGAGACGGCGTACACCCGGTCCTTGTGTCCCTTGAGCACCGTTCGTAGCGTCCCGGCTCCCGGATTCCAGACCCGTACGGTGCCGTCATCTGACCCGCTCGCCAGCAGCGAGCCGTCCTTGCTGAAGGCGACTGCCAGGACCGGCCCAGCGTGCCCGGTCAGCGTAGCTCGCAGGGTTCCGTCCGAGGTGTCCCACAGCCGCACCGTGCCGTCGGCGACCGCGGTCGCCAACAGCCGTCCGTCAGGGCTGAACGCTACGCCGTTCACTGCCCCGGTGCCCGTACTGAAGGTACGCAGCAGCGGCCGCGCCCGGGACTCCGCGGCGTACATGCTGGTGATTGCCTCCCCGGTGGCTGCGGCCCGGTAGGCGTGGACGGCCAGAAGTGCAGCCAGATCAGGATTAGTGTCGGCGAGAGCCTGAGACTGGGCGGCCAGCTGCCGCGAAAGTGACTCGTGCTGCGCGGCGACCGCTGTCTGGCGCTGGGCGAAGGCCACCACGGCGCCGGTGCCGGCGAGGACCGTCAGAGTGGCGAGCGCGGCGACCGCCGCCCGCCGCAATCTTGTACGGGTACGTGCCGCGCGGCGGCTGGCGACCAGGAATGTGGCCACACCGGCGGTCAATCCGCGCTCGGCAGCCCATTGGACGCCCTCGGCCAGGTCGCTGCCGTGCAGCAGGTCGGCGTTTCTGCGCCTCGCCGACCAGACCGTCCGCTGTTCCTCGACCCGTCCCAGCCAGACGTTGAAAGCGCGGTGCTTGTCGACCCGATAGCGAAGCTCGGGCCAGTCCCGTAGCAGCGCCTCGTGGATCAGTTCGACGATCGCAGGTGCGCCGTGACCACTAGGTGCGGCCCGGGTGACAAGCAGCGGTGTACCGGTGGAGAGCGTATGCACGACCTCGTCGACCGCTGCCGGATCGCGTGTTTCCAACCCGGCGGCGAGCTCGCGCAGGTCCTCCGGAGTGCGCGGCCGGCGGGTGTGCGGCACACCGTTCTCCCCTGGGCGGACCAGTGCTGTCAGCACTCGCCAGGCCACCTCGTGCTGATTCGCCGGCAACTTCGCGAAGGCTTCGTCGCAGCGTCTAGCCAGGCTGCCCGTAGCGCCACCCATGTCCTTGTACGCGGCGTAGGTGAGTTGTCCGTCGCGTCTGTCCTCCCAAAGCTGGTGCAACGCCAGCTCGAGCAGCGGCAAGACGGTGACCGGCGCGGTGTCGCGCAAACCGGTGACATCCTGCACGATCTGCTCGGCCAGCCCCTGCTCCAGGCACAGCCCTTCCTTCGCCGCCGGCACAGTGACCATGGCGTGCAGGTCGGCCGCACCAATCGTGGCCGGAACATTGACGATGCCCGGCAGCAGCACGTCGAGCAGCGCCGGCGCCAATTCGGCCAGTCGCGGATAGAAGTCGTCGCGCATCACCAGCAGCACGGTCAGCGGCGCGGTCCGGGTGACCAAGGCGGTGAGGGCAGCGAGTGTGGCATCGTGGCCCTCGGCGGTGAGCAGCTCTTCGAACTGGTCGATCACCAGCAGAAGCCGGACACCGGCGGGCTGCGCGGCGAGCCGGTCGCCGATTACCTGGTCCCAGCCGTGCTCGGCGACCCCGGCCAAGCCATCGTGCTCTAGTTCGGCGGCCAGGTCGGCGCCGGGCCGGGTGGCGACCACGTGCCAACGATGCCCGGCCCGTAGGGCGGGCAGCAGGCCGGCATTAATCAGCGAGGACTTGCCCGAGCCCGAGGGGCCGAGCAGCAGCACCGCGCGCCGGTCGAGGGCCTTGCGGACAGCGGCCACCACGGTGTCACGGCCGTGGAACCAGGCGGCGTGTTCGGCGCTGAAGGGTTCCAGGCCTCGGTACGGACAGCGCTGCGAGGCGGCGAGGGCGGGATAGACCGCGGTCAGGGTTTCGGCGGTGGTGGCGTAACCGACGCCCAGGCCTCGCCCATGCCGGTCGCCCGGGTCAATCGCCGTGAACATGCCGACGACCAGCCCGGTACTCTCGTCCACCACGGGCGCACCGCTGAACCCCACGGTCAGGTCGTCGGCTCCGGTCAGGTGCAGCAGCCCGGCATGGGCGTCGCCGGCCTCGGCGTACCCGAACCGGCCACTGACGGCCGCGGCGGGGTAGCCCCAGGCCGACACCTTGCGCCCACGGATGCCGGCCGCTGATCCGAGGTGCAGATTTTGCACTTGGGGCGGCAGGAAGTCCGGCCGCAGAATGGCGATGTCCTCCGCCGAAGCCGGCCGCCACGCGTCAGGGTCGACGGCGGCGGTCACCTCCGGCTGGTCCGGTAGATTGACGAACCGCAGCCGTACGCGGGGACCGGTCACGAGGTGCGCGCAGGTGACCACGACGCCCGAAGCTACGAATCCAGTGCCGCGAATACGCCCGTCTGCGTCGAGCACTGCGACGGTCGCGGCCAGGATCGGCGCTTGGTCAACCATGGGCGAGAGGGTCTTCGGCTTTGTCGTCAGCCTTGTCTCCGGGTTTATCGTCGGCCTGTTCCACGGGTCTGTCATCGGACGGCGACCAGGTCATGGTGACCTTGAGGTGCCCAGCGGTGCTGCCCTTGGTGATCAGCGCACCGGCGGAAACCGAGATGTTGACCCCGAACTCGACTTTCACCTCGTCGGGTCCCGCCGGCTTGAGGCTGCTCAGGATCTCTCGCGATGCCTGGGTGATCGTCCCCAGCGCCGACCGCAACGTGCCCGGTACCTGAGAAACCGTGTCCGCAAGGCCCGCTTTCACCGGGCCGTCGAAGTCGTCGCCCGTGGCCTCCAGATACAGCCAGCCGCCGTGTTCCAGTTCGATCCGAGCCAGCTCCGGCACCCGATGTGCCCCCTCACACCCTCGAGGGGCACCGCGTCGTGCCCGCTCGCATCGTGAACGAGCGGCGGAACGACAAGTAACGATGACACGCCGTGAAGGGCACCCTTTCAGCCGATCCGGTGAGCGCTAACGCCGTCGCCTTCCTCGACGCCGCCGCGCCGCCGACGAACGCGGGATGCGGCTGCGCGGGGCGAAGGCACGCGGCGTCGTACGACGCGTCCTGACCGCGCGGAGCATGAGGGCGGGTTCGCCGAAGATGGTGCCGATGTGGAGCATGGTCTCGGCGAGGTGGCGGTGATGGTCATGGTGAAGCCCAGGTCGGTCAGCAGCAGTCCGAGGATGCCGAACGTAGCGGCCAGCCGCCGGGTTCGACAGGGTCGCAGAGCAGGCTCGGGGCGACGCGTTCACTGCGGACGGCGGCGCAGTAGCGCGACAGGATGAGGGCTGCGGCGGCGCCACCACCGATGAGGGTGTTGTTCATGATCAGGTGCGAGATCCTGGCTGGTCGTGGCGGGCTTGCGGGCTACCTGTGGAGAGAACGTGCCGGAGCGCGGCGATGTCGTGGGTGCCGGTGGCCGGATCGGTGTCGGTCAGCCGGGTGAGTTCGTCGATGAGCTGCAAGCGCAGCTGGTGGTTCAATGCCCAGCCCTGGGAGGTGGGTGTCAGCAGGGAGCGTCGACGGTCGCTGTCGGGGGTGCTGCGGCGCAGCAGTCCCCGTTTGATGAGGGTGGTCGCGGCTCGGGTAACGGTGCCTTTGGAGACGCCGGCCAGGGTGGCGAGGACGCCGGTGTCGATCCGCCGGTGCATGACGGCCAGGTGCAGCACGTCGTAGCTGGTCCAGGTGAGCTTGGCGGCGTCGAGCACGGTGTGTTCCAGATACCGGCGAGCGTAGTTCGCGGTGTGGCACAGCGCCGTGACGCGGTCCAGGCGCTTCGGGCCGGGATCGGCCGCGGTGTCACTGGGTGTGACCGCTGGCATGGGCGCCGGCGTGGTACCGGTCTCGGTGGCATGGTCGGCGCTCATGCGGGTGTCCTGCCTCGGGTGCGACGCTGCTCGCCCTGGTGGGGTGGTTTGGCTTTCGTACGCGGGTGACGGTGGTGGAGGCCGTGCCCGCGCGTCGATCCGCGGCCGACGGCGAAGCGCTCGCCTGTGTTCTGCAGGCCGGCCGGTCGTGGGAGCCAGTGGTGAGCGTGGGTGGTGGGCAATGTCGGGCACAACGCATCTCCTGGGTGGTGAGGCCGGCGGATAGATGAGCGGTCCTTACGATGGCAGGCGTCTTGGCAGTGCGGTGGCTTGGCCGCCGAAGCCGACGACCATCCGGCGAGCGCGACGGTGGTTGACGGCTGCCCTGGCGTGGTTGGCCCACGGGCAGCTGTCCGCGACGCCGATCGGTCGCGGAATCAGGCTGTGCGCAGCGGTCACTGCGCCGGCATTTACCGCAAGGGTGCAGGCGGCTCATCGCAGCGTTCACCGGTCTTCCGCGCCCAGCGGCGCCCCTCGTGCCGCCATGAACGTCGGGGCATCGATCGCGTTGCCGCGGCTCAGGCGGCATCGGGTGGCGCCGCAGGTGACGTCGGTGTGCACTTCGAAGTGCAGGTGCTCACCGGAGGAACGACCACTGGTGCCGACGAGGCCGATCGGGTCACCCGCGTTGACGTGCTGGCCGTCACGGACGCTGGGGCGACGCACCATGTGGCAGTAGCGGGTCGCGACTCTCCCAGCATGTATCACTTCGACGAACCATCCGCACCCCTCCGTGCTGGGGCTGCCGTCGATGTCGCAGTTGCCGGTGTCGTCGTCGCAGTCGGCGAACACGACTTGTCCGGCGGCCGCGGCGCGGATGACGGTGTTCCGTCCAGCACCGAGGTCGACGCCTTGGTGGTTGGGTCGCTCCGCGGTCCGGAAGCCGGAGACGATCGCTGCGTGCACCGGCTGGGTCCACCCGCCGGAGGTCACGGCGGCGGGGGTGGTGCCGCAGTCGGCGAGGCTCGCGCCGGGCAGGTCGCTGATGGATGCCTTTCCGCTGATCTTCGCCACGACGGTTTCGGCGTCGCTTTCGTATTCGGCGTACCGGTCGGGGTAGGCCGAGCGCTGGACTTTCTGCGCGGCGACGGTCAGGGGCAGGGTTTCCCAGCCGCGTACCCACTGCAGGGCTTTGTAGAAGGCGGTGGAGGCGTAGACGGGGTCTTGCAGCTGCGTGGGGGTGCCCCATTTTTGGGAGGGACGCTGTTGGAACAGGCCGAGGGAGTCGTGGTCGTTGCGGGCGCCGAGGTTGCCGTGGTTGGTCAGGCTGGATTCGGTCATCGCGGTGGCCACGGCGATGACCCAGCCGCGGGCGGGTACGCCGGCGCGCTGGCCGACGGCGACGATGACGGCGGCGTTGTCGACCTGGGTGGACTTCCATGGGCCGATGGCGCCGGCGTGCTGGCTGATGCCGGCCTGCCCGGCCGTGCTGCTGGGGCAGGCAGCGGCGGCCGAGTCGGTGTCAAGGACCGCGGCTAATGGCAGTCCGCACAGCACGAGCAGGCCGACCAGGCAGACGGCTGCCCAGGTCCAGGGTTTCATGATGTCGGGGCAGGGCTGGCGGAGGCGATGAGCCACCGGCCCGCGGTGTTGATCACGGTGACCCGGATGGGTCCGGCGTCGGTGGGCACATCGGCGACGAGCACGGCGGTGGTCGACGACACCGGCTCAGCGATGCCGGTGACCACGCGCGCCGGCACCTGGGTGGGGTCGGTGTCGGCCAGCAGCTGGCCGTATGCCGTGACCACCAAGGGTTGGACATCGGCGTACCAGGCGTCGCGTGCCTGGGTGGGCCGCGCCCACCTGCGGACGTAGGTTTGCGCGGCCAGCAGGGCCGCGGTGGCCGGCGGGGCGCTGGGCGCTGTCCCGACGCCGTCGTCGTGGTCTTCGTTGTGGTCGGCGTCGGTGTCTGCGGACGTGGACGTGGACGCGACGGTCACGGCCGGCGCCTGGTTCGGCCGGTCGTCCGGGACCGCGGTCGTGGAAGTGCACCCCGCGGCCGCGGCCAGAACGCCGGTGAGTATCGCCATGCGCAGTTGGGAGCTGTTCACGGCTGTACGTCAGGGGAAGGCGAGCGGGGGCCGAGCGCGTGGTTGGCGGTGGCGGCCATCCGCCTGAGCCGGATGTGGAGGTCGACGAGGGCGTCGCGGCAGGTCTGCGTGGTGTCGGCGCTACGGGCTTCGAGCAGAGCGCTATCTAGCGCAGCGCATTGGTTGCCCAGGTCGCTCAGGACGCCGACGTATTGCGGGTAATCGCCGGCGACCATGTCACTGGCGTCCGTCGGATCAGGGTGTGCTGCGGTCTTGGTGATCATCAGTCCTCCAGTCCGGGTTCGTCGTAAATTTCGCGGTCGTAGTCGCCGTCGAGGTCGCCGTCGGTTTGGGCGTCTAGGCGCACGCGTTCGTCGCCTTCGAGTTCGGCGGCGCGGTCGTCGGCTTCAGGGCCGACATCGGTATGGGGGTCGGTGCTCGGATCGGTCACGGGTGTGGTCTCCTCTGCGGTGCTCTGCTCGCCAGCATCGGTGTCGGGATCGGTGATGCGCTGGTAGAGCTCGTCGATGTCGCGGTATTGCGCGCGCAGGGTGGTGATCAGCCGGTCCCATGCGGCGTCGGAGCTGACGTCGGCGGGCGTGGTCATGACGGCTGCCTCCGTTGCGGTTCGCCGGCCGGCGCGTCGGCGGCGATGGACCGGCCGGCCAGGTCGGTGTTGGCGGCTTCGACGGCGGTGTTGTGCCAGTCGCTGGGCCAGTTGAGGTCGAGGTGCCGGTCGATGTGGTTGCCATTGCGGCAGCGGGTGTAGTCGTCCCAGTCCCGTAGCCGGGTGCGAGCGCGGGCGAAGCGTTCGTGCCACAGCAGCGGGGCGTCGGCTGGGGCGGTGTCGTCGTAGGCCAGATGCCATGCGGCGGCAAGCGCGGTGAGTTCTTCGATCAGTGGGCCGTGGCGGTACCAGCAGGCGGGGAGTTCTTCGGCGAGTTGGTAGCGCTCGACGGCGGCGTCGACCCAGTCGATCAGCCACGCCCAGACCAGCGCGGCGGCGTCGCGGTCGAGCTCGTTCCAGCGCAGTGGCCACGGCACGCTGGCCGGGGCTTTGCGCGGGCTGCTGTTCTGCTGGCCGGTGAGCGCGTCTTGCAGGTCGAGGTGTTGCTGGTGCAGGGTGTCGACGGCGGTGGTGAGTCGTTGCAGGGAGTCGGCGAGCTGGGCGAGGGCGACCATGTCGGGCGGGGCGTCGTCGGGTAGCTGGAAGTCGAGGGCGTCCACGGTTATGCCGCCTTGGCGAGGCGTTTGCGGAAGGCGTCGCGCCCGGCGGTCAGTTCGCCGGCGTCGGGGCGTTCCCACCACGCGGGCACGCGCAGTTCGACCGGTGGCAGGTTGCCGACCAGGGCCAGGGCGCGGCCTTCGGGCAGGGTGCGCAGGTCGGCCAGATCGAGCAGGGGTTCTCGGCGCACGTTGTCGTTGACCGAGGCGCGGCCGCCGCCCCAGGAGTGGCTGGAGCTGATCTCGGTGACCTGCCCTGCGAGGGCTTGGGCGTCGCGCAGGCCGGCGACGTCGGTGCTGCCGCCGATGAGCAGGCGGGCGCTGGCGGAGTCGGCGATGGCCCGTCCGCCCTTGTCGCCCCAGCGTTCCTGCAGTTGGTGCAGGTTCTGCGCGAAGATCGACACGGCGATGCCGGAGCCGCCGCCTTCGTTCATCAGACTGGGCAGGCTAGGCAGGGGTGCGATGTTGGCGATCTCGTCACCGATGAAGTAGAGGCAGGGTTCGATCCGCCCGCCCGGCGCGGTCAGGGCGAGGCGTTTGGCCTGGTAGAGGATGTCCTCGCTCAGGGCGGCCAGCAGCGGTGCGATCAACGCTTGGGCGTCGCGGGTGCCGACCAGGTAGATGGTGCCGGACTCCCGCAGCCAGTTGACCGGCTTGAACTGCGTGCCCCGCGGCGGTGAGCAGGCGGTCAGCACGCGGGGGTCGTTGAACGCATCCAGAGCGCCGGAGACGACGGTTTGGATGGTGTCGCGGGCCCTACCGTTGGTTTCGCGGTGCCGGGCGAGTCGGTCGGCCCAGGCGTCGACGCTGTGCGCGCGCAGAATTCGCTCGGGCCGCGAGTTGGCCGGGTTCTGCGACCAGGCCAGGACGTCCAGCATGGTGGCGTGCTCGTCCAGGGCGGCGGCGTGCAACAGGCCGCGCAGGATGGTGGCGGCCTGGTCGCGGAACCACTTGCCGTTCTCCACGCTCTCGTCGCCGATGCCGGAGCCGGCCGCGAAGCCGTTCGCGCGCAGCATGGCGACGATCTGGTCGTCGGCTCCTTCGATCGGTGACCACGCCATGCGGGGCACGCCGCAGATCTCGCCCTGCGGTTCGAAGATGTGCGTCGGGCCGATCGCCGCCCTGCGGTCGTAGGTGATCTCGGCGACGTCCAGGCGGGTGGAGGTGGTGATGACCGCGCCCCGCGCGTCGGCGACCGCCGGGATCACGTAGCGGGTGGTCTTGTTGCCGAAGCGCGGCACCGCCGCGGCGAGCAAGGTGTATTCGTTGGCCAGGTACAGCGGCTGTCCGCTGGTGGCGTCGTCGCCGAGGAACCGGGCGACCTCGAGGGGATCGCGGCGCCGGGCAGCCTTCGCGGCGCGGGTGAGTTCGTCATCGGTGTCGACGATTGTGAGCCCGGGGCGTACGACGTCGACGCGGGCGCGCACCGCATCAGCGGTCAGGGTGCGGTGCAGGTCGGCGTGGGTGGCGAACCCGCGGCGGCGCATCCGGGTGCGGGCCAGCCGCAGTGCCGGCATACCCGGCGCGGCCAGCGTGGCGAGGAAGACGAGAATCCACAGCGGGTAGAGCAGCCACGGGCCTCCGACCGCTGAGCGCGCTGAGGCCGGCCAGGCCTGCGCGGGATCGCTGAGGTGGTCGGTGAGCCGCAACGCGACACCCGGGGCCGCGCTCGGGGCGGTGTCCGGCCACCCGTGACCGCTGAGCAGCGCCGAGGTCTGCCCGGCCAGCCACAGCGAACCCAGCCCCGCGCCCAGGACGATCACGAACAGGGCGAGCAGCAGGAGACGCACCAGGATGTCGGCACGGGGCAGGCCCTGCCGCGGCATGCGGTGCCCCGGTGACGACAGCGGTGGGCGGGCCATCACGCGGACGTCCCGTCGGTGACAGCTTCCAGGCGGGCGTCGTAGTCGGCGCCGTTGACCGGCTCGGCGAGCTCGTCGGCTTCCATGCGGCTGTCGGTGTGCACCATCGCCGTCTCGGCCTGGCTGAGTTGGTGTTTGACGACGAAGGAGCGGGTGCCGATCTTCCACAGGCCCACGCCTTGGCGCAGGTAACGCAGCAGGTCGGTTTCCACGTCGGAGGTGCCGAGGAATTCGCGGGCCTGGTCCAGGCTGCCGGTGGCCTGACGGTAGGACACGCGTACACCGGAGTCTTCGATCAGGCCGCGGGCGATGCGGACCTGTTCGGAGTCCGCCGACCCGGACGCGGCCAGATCAGAGAATCGGTGGAACGCCAGCACGTTGGCGATACCCAGCGCTCGGGCGAGCTTGAGCTGTTCGCGCATGCGGCGGATCAGGGGAAGGTGGCGGGCGATGAGGGCGAACTCGTCGTAGAAGCAGACCCGCGGCGGGGCGTCCGGCGCCGACAGTTCGGTCTCCAGCCAGGACTGGGCGCAGGTCATCGCCATCGCGGTCATCTGGTCCGAGGCGCGGATGGTGCGCAGGTCCAGGATGGCGCCGGGCTGGGTGAAGTCCAGCCGGGCGTTGGATTCCACGGGCCCGTCGAACACGCCGCCGAGCGCACCGGAGATGAGCCTTTCCAGGGCCAGCCGCACGCGCCGGGAATCATCGACGAACACGGTGACGGGGTAGTGGAGCCCGTCGAGGCGGTGCACCCACAGCTCAGGTTTGCCCATGGCGGCCAGGACGACGCTGAGGGTCGGGGTGGCCATCCGATCAGCCGAGGCGTCTTGCTCGCGGGTGACCGCGTCGACGGCATACTCCACCAGCGAGCGTTCCGCTTCGTGCAGAGGCCCGCCGAGCTGGATCTCGAGGAGTCCTTCGAGCAGCAGCAGCCGGCGCGACCGTTGCAGCTGCCGCCACTGCTCTTCCGTCTGGTGCGGGTAGCGGCGGATCCCGGCCAAAGGATTCATGATCACGCCCAGGCCGGGGCCGATACGCACCGGCTTGATCCCGGCGAGGGCAGCCAGCTGCTCGTACTCGCCTTTGACGTCGGTGATGTAGAACTTCTGCCCGAACGGCACCCCGCGGAAGGCCAACGTTTTCAGCAGTGACGACTTCGCGGTGCCGATCTCGCCGGTGACGACCATGTTCGGCGCGGTGATCACCTTGGCCCGGTACAGCTCGTGCAGGCTGAACGTGAACGCCGACCTGCTGTAGACCTCCAGGCCGATCAGCGGCCCGTCGACGGGCAGGCCCGGGTCGGACACGAACGGATACACGCTGCACAGCTGCGCCGAGGTCGTGGTCAGCGGCGGCAGTTGCAGCTGCCAGAACACTCGTCCTGCGGCCTTGCCGTAGGCGCCGCCGCGGCCGACGGCGACCGGTCCGAGCAGCCGCTCGGTCTGCCTGCGCAAGGCGCGCTGCTCGCGGTCATAGATGGCTTGGGCTTGGGCCAGGTCGCGGGCGGCGGCACGCTGCTCGATACGGTCCGCGAGGGATCCCTCGCGGCGCAGGACCCGGCGGCTCATGCGGACCACCCCCGCGCCGGCTTCAACCCGCGAGCCAGCGGCAGGGCCCCAGCGGCGAAGGCCTGGTCCTGCTCCCCCGCGAGGCTGATCGCCTCGCACCCGGCCCGCGACAGGATCCGTTTGACCGCGCGCACATCGCGGTCCAGCTCCGGCAGTGTGCGGGCGGTGATGGTGATCAGCAGCGCGTACCGGTAGCGCACGTGCCCGGCGGCCTGCTCCCGGTCGATCTGCTCGACCGCGCGGGCCTCGTCGTCTTCGCGGGCGGTGCGGACCAGCCGCAGCCGTCGTTTGGTGACCTCGTCACCGGCGCGGGAGACCTTGTCGCGGCGGGTGGCCAGCGCAGCAAGCGCGGCCGGGACCGGCTGGGCCACCAGCGTGACCGCTCGGCGGGTGGTGGTGCGCATGTACAGCGGGCTCAGCCAGGTCGCGGCCACCTGCTGGCGTGGCATCTGGGCCACCCACAGCGTGCGCGAGTAGGCCGAGTCGTGCTGGTAGGTGTTCCAGCCGACGGTACGGGCGGCGACCGGGCCGGCCAGCCGCGGTTCGACCCCTGCCGCGGTTCCCGCGGATATCGGCGCTGTGCTGCCGCGTAGGTCGACGACTTCCTGGTCGTCGGGGTCGAACTGGGTGCGGATCACCGCGGCGTAGGCGCGCGGCGACAGCCAGCCGCCGGTGGTGACCCCGGCCTCGCCCACGGCTGCTTCGATACCGGCCAGCCGGTCCAGCACGACCGCGGCGATGGCCGCGTCCGTGCCGCCGGCCTGCGCGATCTCCTTGGACAGCCGGGCGATGTCGAAGACCACCGCTAAATAGATCTCGTGGCGTTGTGCCGCCGGAGCTGCCGCCGCGGTCAGCTGGGCCAGGGACCTGTACGCCGCACTGGAGATGTCGACGGCCCGGCTGACCAGGAACCGCTGCGCGGCGTTACCGGTGTCCGGGACGGCGCGGGAGGTCACCGACCAGCGGATCAGCCCGGCGTCGGCGTACTCACTGCCGAGGATGTTGAGCAGCTGCGCCCAATCGGTCAGCCGCTGGGTCTGCACGTCGCGGTCGGCCAGGATGAGGTTGGTGCCATAGCAGACCAGCGCTGCGGTCACCGTCTTCTCCTTGCGGTGGTGCAGCAGCCCGATCTGGGTGGTGCCGTCGGTCGCGGTCGCCGGCAGCCACACGTAGGCGGCGGCCGGACCGGGCAGATCCATCCACCGCTCGGAACTGTCGGGCGCATACGGGCCGCCGCGGTACTCATGCTGCCCAGCCCGGCGTTGCAGCAGCGCACCGGCGACCACCGGGGCCCACTCGGTGACCCGGCGGCCCTTGAAGCGCAGCAATCCGAGCGTGATCAGTGCAACGCACCCGGCGAACGCGGCGATCGCGGCGCCCCGCTGGCTGGCGACCAGCAAATTGAGGGCCACCACGGCCGCGATGACCCCGGCCATCACCAGAGCGATCTGCGACCAAGTGAACCCGAGCACCGCACCGCGCGTCGAGCGCGGCGGAAACTGAAACTGCATCGACTCGTCTCCCGTCGGGTTGGCTAGAGCGGCACGATCGGCACGTCGGCGGCTGCGGAGGCGGCACCGCCACCACCGCTGGACCGTGCGGCACCGCCGCCCGCAGGCCGGCCGGCTTGTTGTTCACCTGCGCCGGAACTGCCGTCATCCGCCTCACCGGCGGCGGACGGCGAAGATCCGGAGGAGCTGGCGGTTGCCGGGTCGGTGGCCGCGGTGCCCGCGCCGCCGCCAGCGGTGCCGGGATGCGGTACAACGCCGCCCGTCGGGTCGGTGCTCTGCGCCGCACCGGGGGTAGCCGGCAACGATCCGTAAGCGCCGGTGGCGTCCCCGGGTGCGGTCAGCCGGCCGGCCGCCACATCCTGCTGCGCGCTGCGGGCGCCGGCCTGCACACCGTCGGCCTCCTGGGCGTTCGGGCTGTCCCCCGTGCCGGAGCCGCCCGGCTCCGCTGCCGCGCCCGCGGCCGGCCCGCCGACCTGGCCGCTGTCGCCGCCGGTTGCGGCGGCGTCGGCAGCCTGACGCCCGGTGCCGTCGCCGATCCCCGCGGCATCACCGGCGGTGTTCAGCGGGGCCGCGGGTATCCCGGCGGTGTTGTCGTCCATCACCCCGGCAGCCCCAGCAGCCGGACTACCACCGCCGCCGCTCGAGCTGTCGCCTGCGTCGGCGGCGCCGCTGCGCGCGCCGCCGACGAAGTCCGCGCCCAGCTGCAGCGGGCTCCCCGCGACCGACAGCAGGCCCTGGGCGTTGACGTCGGACAGGTAGCCGTCCCACATCGTTGTCAGGCGCAGCAGGATCCATGGGGCAGCGACCATCAGCCAGATCAGCAGCACGGCACGCAGCGCGTTCATCACGTTGTCCGAGCCGTACGCCGAACGCGAACCGTAGATCCACAGCTCAGCGATGAAGAACTTGCTACTGCCGAGGGCGTTGACGGTCCAGAACCAGCGGCGGCCCCAATGCCGCGTCTCGGCCATCACCTGCCCGGTCATCGCCATCGCCCCGAACAGGGCTGCGCCGGTGGTCAGCAGACCCCTGAACAACATGACGATGAACAGCAGCAGCAGCCCGATCGAGGCGAACACCGACAGCAGCAACGCCAGGAACAGCGTCCCGGCTCCGTCGGTGAGCGAACTGAAGCTGGAGACCAGCCACGACGGGTCGTACGGGGTGCGTGCGTTGGCCTCGATGACAGCGTTGGTGGCCTGGTCCCACGCGGCGACGATCGTGTAGGCGATGCCGCCGGCGAAGGTGATGCCCAGCACCGCCCGGACCAGGCCGCCCAGCGTCGCCACCGGTCCGGGCCCGGCCGTGGTGCGCAGCCCGTTGATGATCGTGGAGACGATGAAGAACACGAAGATCAGCACTACGGCCATGCCGGCGACGGAGTTGTAGGTGGAGTAGAAGGCGTCGTCCGGTGACGAGATCGTGGTGACCTTGAAGACCAGGGTGGCCAGCCTGGACAGCAGGAACACGGTGCCCTGCACGGCCACATCGACCAGGCCCTGGATACCGGAGCTGATGCCGGCGCTCAGCGCCTGCTGCGCGTCGCGCTGCACCTTGCAGCCGACATCGACGGCCGGGCAGTCCGGCTGTTTCGGGTCCGGGTCGTACAACTGCGCAGACCACGCCGACACCTGGTTCGTGCACTGCAGCCGCTTGGTGTTCCACGCAGCCTGCTGCTGCGCAGTGGCAGCGACGCCGGGCGGCGGCATCAGCGAGCAGTTGATCAAACCGGCGGCTCCGCTGCCGGTGCTGGGGCCGTCCATCAGCACCGATGCGGTGCCGTCACGCGGCGTCGGATCCAGCGTCAGAGACGCCGCCGCGCAGGAGCGTGTGTCGGCGTCGCTGGTCGCCTTGCTGCACTGCGTCACCCAGTGCGAGCGGCCGCCGGGCACCGGCTGGTCCACCCGCACCGCCCACGGCATGCACCACGCCACCGATCCCGGGGCCTTGGCCGCGCAGGCAGCGTCGATAACCGGACTGGATGGGTTCGGGGTGGGCGCCGGGGCAGCGTCAGCGCGGGCGATGCCGACAAGCAGACTTCCCACCACGACCGCGATCAGCAGCGCCGCCTGGACCAGCGCACCGGCCAGCCGCGGCCACGAGGCCCTGCGACCGCGGACGTAAATGTGGCCGGTCCGCCATGTCGTCGATGTCTGCATGACGGCGTCACAGCACCAGCAGGCCGGCGATAATGGCGGTCGACGAGCCGACGATGATCGCGACCAGGCCGTTGCGCCACATCATGCTCTTGCCGCGGTCGGAAACAATGTGCGCGCCGAAGATCGGGCCGACACCGAACGCGATCGCACCGGCGACCAGGCCGCAGAACGCGGCCACGCCGCCGAGCCACATGACGGCGTTCATGAGCGTGTAGAAGATGCCGGACTTTGGGATCGCTGAGCCGTCGGGATGCACGCGGCTCCAGTCGAAGCCGCCGGGGCCGGTCGACGGGGTCGGGGTCGACGCGGGCGCCGCCAGCATCTGCTGGGCGGCGGGAAGTCGCACGACGAGCCAGGCGGTCGCAGCTGTCAGCATCACGCACGCTCCTTGACCGCGCCGACGGGCAGCTCGGCCCGTGGATCGGCGCATCGTTGGATGACCGCGTCCGCCAGCTGCACCAGGGCGTGCCGGGTCGGCTTACGCAGCCGGCGCACGTCGATCGGTTCCGGGCGGGCCAGCTGGGCATCGAATGGGATGGGGACCACTGCGGGAACCACGGTGGTGGCCTGCTGCACGACGGCACGCACGGCGCGGTCGATGTCCGGGGAACTCGCCACGACCGCCAGCACGCTGCGGTCAGCGACCGCCCCGTAGCCGGCGGCGCGCAGGTGGGCGACCAGCCGCATCGTGTGGCGCAGGCTGTCCGTGGTCGCCCGGGCCACCAGCACCGGGGCATGGGCGGCGGCCAAAGTGCGCCACACGCCGGTGATCAGCGCGGGCATGACGTCGCAGATGGTCAGCGGGTACACCCGGCGTACGGCCTCAACGACCGCGGCGGCCTCGTCGTGGCGCGGCGGACGACGTCCTCTGCCCTCGGTCTCGCCGACCAGCGCCAGCAGCCCCGACAGGCCATGCTGCGCCCACCGATCGATCTCGCGGCGGCTGGTCAGCGTATGCAGGTCACGGACGGCGTCCCACACCGTTCCCGCGTTCGACCGCCCGATCCGCTCGTCGAGCCCACCCCAGGGGACGGGATTCATGTCCACGGCGATCACCGGATCCGGTACCGCCAGCGCCAGGACACCACCCAGCGCGGCGACCAACGTGGACCGGCCAACGCCACCGTCAGCTGAGGACACTGCCACCAACGCGGCCGGCTGCAGGGCAGCGGCGCGCACCCACACGCGTTCCGCGACATCCGCCGGACCGAACTCGTGCGGTACCGGCCGGGCCCGCACGGTCATCGCCAGCACGGGCTCGCGACCGCGGAGCTCCCCTGCCGCGGTGGGACAGCCCGACCACTCGCTGCCGTCTTCCAGCGGTAGCGAATGTTCGGAGGTCACGACGGGCGCACATGTCGGTGTGTCCGGCGCAGCCGGGGCGGAAAGTGACAGCACCATGCTTCTCCCCGACGTAGGAATATGCTCGGCGTGCGCGGCCGACCACGGCGGCTGATGGAGGCCACCGCACGTGGCCGGCTCGGCATTCAGCCAGCGGGTCTGGCCGGTAATCGACAGACACCAAAGGCACGCGCGACCGAGGCCATCGACTGGCGCGGCGTGGACACACTTGCCTCGGCACGGCCGGCGCCCCCTTGGACGCAGCTCCGTCGGCCGTCATCTCCTGCCATTTCGTGAACCACGAGATGACAGGGACTGCTGTCGTTTACGTAGTCCACGATGCCGCTCAGACAAACCGCCCGGTAGCTAACCAAGGCTGTCTACCGCTGTCTCACACACGCCCACCGCGCGACGAAGCACGTGTGATCGTCCAAGCCTCGAACGACTCGATGTGCGCATCGGTCACCGTGGTCCTGCCCGGCGTCTCGGATCCGCCGATTGCACGGCACCGCGTGCATCAACGAAGAAATCCAGGACGGACAAGACCCGCGGCGGCGTCGAACGCGCCCTGTCGTGCCGGATCGAGCTGGCCGTGTCCGCCTGGGTGACCGTCCCGACGGTCCCCAGCGTCGACGAGTTCTACCCGGCTGGCTTCGTCGCCGGCACCCCTGTACCTGCTGGCGCAGGGTGGCCCGGGCTCCCCGGCCCCGCTGGTCGCCGCGCTCACCGACGCCGTGCTGCGCGCCGGAGAGGTCCAGGCGCGGGCCTCCCGCGTCCGGCGCCTGGACCCGCCGCTGCTGTCGGTGACAGCGCAGGGTCGTTGAGGTGCGGATGGCGGCCTTCCGGAGCCAGCCACCACGGGGTGTCCGCTCAGCGATCGGGGTGTCCACGGTCGGATTGGTGGGGGCTGTCGGCGGCGGGCAGCCAGGTGACCGGGGTCGGTGGCTCGTGATGGCGACGGGGTGCGGGTGGGTGCCTCCGCGGCCCATCACGGTTCGCGTGTTCTGCGGGACGGTTGCCGCGGCCGCGCCGGCCCGCTCGGCCGCGCTGTTAGGCCCGGCAGCCGGCAGTGCGCAGGTTTCGACTAGATGGCGCGGGCCGCTTCGGCGACGTCGAGGAGATCGCCACGCAGGCCATCCGGTAGCCGGCTGCTGAGGTGAGTGGCCTGGTCCCCGAACTGCTGAATCTCGTCGGCGGTCCACGGGCGTACCCGGCCGGCTTCGACCGCGGGGCGGGCACCGGCCGGCCGGCTCCATTCGCCGTTGGAGTCGAGGTTGTTGCTGTAAGTCCGGCTGCCATCACGCAGTTAGACGTGCACCGCGTGAGCCAGGTGGTGGTGTCGATGTGGTCCAGGGCCGACAGCAGGCCGGCGTAGGCATCGCGTTGGAAGGCGTCCGGCACGTTTCGGCCGAACCCGACATCGTCGAGTTCTTGCTGGTACCGGCTGAGCACGCTGAGGCGGCTGGTGGCCTCGTGGACCGCCATCGCCACGACCTCGACCCGGTAGCCGGCCTTGCGGAACAGCTCGAGGTTGTTCTGCGCGGCCTCGGGCGTGCGCAGGGTCGTGCTGAGCACCACGTTGTACCGGTTGGCGATGCAGTGTTCTTCGGCCACCTCGACCCACGCTTGATCGGGTTGAGGTTGAAGGCGTCGGCTGCAATAGGAGCGTGAAGCCTTCGCTACAGCCGGTCAGGGACGCCAGCCTCACGTCGGTTCACCGGGCGGTCGAGCCGTTCCAGTACCGCCCGGAGAAGCTGCGTCTGCTGGTCTCGGCGCTCGCAGTAGTAATCGCCACCGCGATCCTGGTGCCGGCTTCCTGGTGGCAGCACGGTGCCCGACTGCTCACCGGACCGGGCTGGTGGTGGCTGCCGATCTTGCTGCTGACCGTCGGGTTGGCTGGACTCGGGGAGGCCGCCGTGCGGTGGTGGAGGCGCAGCAGCACCGAGCGCCAGCGACCAGAGGCCGTACGGACTCCGCTGTTTCTGCACGTCGCGATCCTGCTGTTGATCGCCGTGGCGGTAGCCGCCGCAGTCGCCGCGGGCATGTGGGCGCTGTTCGGCCAGCCGCGCTTGGCCATCCTGGGGGTCACCCCGGCACCCGGCGCTTCCCCGGGCGGCGTCGGGGTATGGAGCGTGCAAAACACCTTCGACGCCATGAAGATCGTGCTGTCGGTGGTGGCCGGCATCGGCGGTGTCGTCGCGTTGACGGTCGCCTATCGCAAGCAGGGCCACAGCGAGGCCGCCGAGCACCGCGAGGACACCAAGCTGTTCAACGACCGCTTCGGCAAGGCCTCCGACCATCTCGGCTCTGACAGAGCCGCGGTCCGCTTAGCTGGGGTGTACGCGATGGCCGGCCTCGCCGACGACTGGGAAGACGGTCGACAGACCTGCATCGACGTCCTCTGCGCTTACCTGCGCATGCCCTACACCCCACCCCCGCCCGACTCGACTACCCATGGCGGCAGGTCTGGGGCGATCGAGGTGCCAGGACTTCCCCTGAGCCGTCCGCACGACAGCAGTAACGATGATCACGACGCCTACCAGGAGCGGCAGGTCCGCCATACCGTGCTAGCCCTTATTCGCCAGCACATCCAGCCTGCCGATGCTGATGGCCGGCCGCGTTGGCACGGTCACCTCTTCGACCTCCGTGGCGCTGTCCTCGACGGCGGTGATCTGCGCGGCATCGACGTCACCACCGGCACGGTTCTCGACCTCACGGACGCCACCTTTCCGCATGGCAAGGTCGACTTCACCCGAGCAACCTTTTCCGGCGGCACGGTTCACCTCGCCCGCGCCAGGTTGTCGGGCGGCACGGTCAACTTCTCCGGCGCGAAGTTTTCCGGCGGCACGGTCGACTTCTTCGGCGCCATGTTCTCCGGCGGCACGGTCAACTTCAGCCAGGCAGAGTTCCGGGGCACGGTCAACTTCACCCGCGCGACGTTCACCGGCGGCATCGTCGACTTCTCCGAGGCGACGTTCTCCGGCGGCCAAGTCGCCTTCTCCGACGCAACTTTCTCCGATGGCATGGTCAACTTCACCCGCGCGACGTTCACGGGCGGCATCGTCGACTTCGACCAGGCGACGCTCTCCGGCGGCACAGTCGCCTTCTACCGCGCAGGGTTCACAGGCGGCAAAGTCACCTTCGCCGGCGCGACGCTATCCGGTGGCACGGTGGCCTTCTACAGCACGACGTTCTCCGGCGGCAAGGTCACCTTCGCCGGCGCAACGTTCTCCGGCGGCATAGTGAACTTTCACTCTGCGGCCTTCTACGGCGGCCTCGTCAGCCTTGCCTACGGGGATTTCAAGGGCACCCAGATCATGTTGAGCGAGCCGAGGGTGTGGAGGGTGCCGCCAGAGGGGATCGACGGCTCGGAGCTGGGGGTTACGTGGCCGTCATCGGAGCTACTTGGCATGATCGACTCATAGGCAGCACTATCGTCACCTCCCCGCGGGGTAAATGCAGTACCTACGCTCGCTCGGTGACACCGCTGGCCGGGGTCCGGCCGGGTGGACGATGCCATCGAGGTCCGTAACGGGCTCACCACCAAGGTCAACCCGCAGTTGGCGACGACCTTCCCCGATGGCTCCGTCGAGGTGGTGCAGCTCTGGTTCGACACCGAGCCGCTGTGGGAGCACACCGCTCAGGTGCTGCCGTGCCTGATCAACGTGCGCGCCGCGGTCAAGGTGATCCCCCGCAACTTAGGCCCCGGCGATATCAGCGCCGCGTTCGGGGCGCCGTTCATTGACGACGCCTACGTGCAGCAGTTGTTGCAGAGGCCCTGCACGATCCCGGCCTGCGCGTCAAGCATTCCGGCGGCTCCGCGGGCAGCGCCACGGCGTGCAGGCCGCTTTACCCGGGGCAGCGCCGGCATGGCCGCTCCAGACCTGGCGCAGCGGCTGCTGACTGAGACCCCGATCCGGGTGCTCTACGAGGTTGGAGAGGGAAAGCGGGCCGTAGACGTGGAGGCCACCGCCGCCGCGCAGGTTAAGGCCGCTGAACTCGAGGAACGCTGCGCGGCCTGGGTATGGGAGGTCGGCATCAGCAACACCGACCAGCGAGAGTCACCGGCCTAATCGTGCAAGCAATCCACGTAGAATTGCTCACTCACAGGCTCGATCTCGCTGTGAAGGTCCAGTGGTCACTGTGTCGCGATGCGTTCTGCGCGGCACAGTCCGCAGGTCGAAGCGCGACGGCCTCGATGGTCCGGGCATATGTCTTCCGCTGACGGCTGCGGCGATGCAATGGCGTCTACGGCTGTCTGTACCGGAGTGCCGCGAAAGCTGGGGCGGCGTTCGATGTCGGCCTGTTCACGGCGCATCCAGTTGCGCCAGGTGGCGAGCCAGTCGGTTTTCCGTCCTCGCTGTCCGGGTTGCGCTTTCCAGTAGTCGATGAAGGCTTCGGTAGCGGCTCGTCCGACATCTGGGGTGTTCTCTCGCGCCCAGGCGATCATGTCGTCGGTGGCGAGGAAGTTATCGGGTAGCCGAGATCCGCTGCCGATGTCTGACGGCGCTCGACCGGAGGCGACAGCTGACGTCAAGCGTTGTCCACGGTCGCGTCGTGGACTGTTCCCGAACGTGGAACTCTCCGAAGGAGAGTTCTCTGATGGTGCGTGTCCGCCCGGCGGACCTTCAGTGTCCGCCAGGCGGTACAGCGACTGTTCGCCTGGCGGACAGCTGGGGTTGTCCGCCAGGCGGACATGTCCGCCAGGCGGGTCGCCGGACCAGGATGTGTCATCGCCGCTGCGATCGTGGGGTGCTGGGCCAGCCGTCGGGTGATCAGCGGGCACGGTGGTGCGGTGACGCCGGGAGGCGCGGGCCGGTGTGTCAACGTTCGGGCAGCCGATCAGCAAGGTGTATCTGGTGCGGGTGTTTCCGGTTGCTTTCGGTGGTCGGTCGCGTTTGATCCAGCCGCCGGTTTCCAGTGCGGCGAGCCATTCGGCGATCGTGGACTTCGACAGGCCGGTCATGGCAACGAGGGTGGACAGCGCGGGTGTGTACTCGGTCGGGATGACGCCGGATTCCCAGTCGGCTTTGACGGCCAAGGACAGCATGAGGTGGCGTGCCGGTGCGGGCAGGTCGGAGTGGAGGATCGCGTGCTGTAGGTCTACCACGAATCTCACGCGGGCCCCCGTTTCCCGTTAGAAGGATTGGCTCTTTCGGGCGCCAGCTCTGGGACCCTTCTGGGATGCCACCGTAAGTGCGGATTTCGGTACGGCAGCTGCCGCAGGTTCTGGTGAGGGCTGTCGGAGGCGGGTGCTTGCAGTGCGGCTACCGCGACAGTGTCAAGGTGCGGTAACTCACGGCTGAGCAGGCGGTCCCCGGACGGGGCCCCGCGATGACCGCCGACAGGGGCAGTCGCACAGCGCCACAACGACGGTGCCGGTGGTTGAGCTCATGCCCAGGTGCGCCCTTTCGCCGCGTGAGCGGTAGGGGGTGGCCAGTGATGCGGACATGACTAGCCACCAGCCATGGACGCCACCACGGTGACGGGGCTACTCCCGGCATCGGTCGGTACGCCAGCGACCGCGACCGCAGTGGGGCGGATGGCACTGACGTGCAGGCGCCGGCTCCGTGCGGGCGGGCACATTGGCCTGATCGGCGGCGCTCAACAGACGCGCGTAGCCAGAATGACCAGGTCCCAAATCCTGCCGAAGCAAGCCCTCTGGCTAACGCCCGGTCCGGGCCTTGCTGCGACAAAGGGTCCGCGTGTCGAGACGCGCGGCGTTACCGGGGTGGGCCATCACGGCTACCGTCGCGCAGCGAACACGGCTCCTTCCCGCAGTGATGCACCGTGACGCATCACCCGACCCTCCGGGCATGCGTGGAGGCGTCCCGGAACGCCTTCGCACTCACGGCTCACCGCAGCTGTGTAGGAGACAGCGTTTGCCAGCTACTACCAGACAAAATCGGGGTCTGCCGTCAGCCCTAAATCGCTGACAGAGACACCGAGAGTCTCCGCAAGCAGGCGCCGGTTGTACTCACCGGGCACGAGATGACCGTTCTCCCATTTACTGATCATGATCTTCAGCGATCCCAAGGACGCTGTTCCATCGTGGTCGGCTGCGACAATCCTCATGTGTTGTGCAAGCTGCTGGTGGGACCATCTACGTTGCATTCGCGCTCGGCGTAGCCTCGCTCCGGGCGTCATGCCTGGCCGCTGCGCTACGGCGGATCCGCCGCTGGCAAGGGCTGGCTGATCCGCTGCGAAACGAAGACGGGCCGGCTGTGCGGAAGGGTTTGCGTGTCCGTAACTTGTCAACAAAGTTCAACCCTCGAAAGGTCGCGGTACAAGACGATCGAGCTGGATTCGGTATCAGGTTCCCAGGATTGCGGCGAAGCGCTGGTCCGCTCGATCGAGCTGCCGGTTGATGTGCGCCTTCACGTCAGCATCGAGCGGCGTGTCGGCGCGCTGGAGCAGGTCGCGAAAGATGGGGACTGCTGCCGCGTACTTCACCGCCGAGCGGTGGGCTTTCGGGCCGGCGGTATGGATGATGCCGACACCGTTGTCGGTGAAGTCGGAAAGCTTGATGACCCGCGCCCATGGCGAGGGATCGAGCGAGGTAGCCACGTGGCGTACGTAGTGCGCCGTGCGGTCCATACCCGGGGGAAGTTCAGGCTGGGTCACCGCGTCCACCAGCGCCGCGACACGTCCACCGAAGCGCTCCGCGACAACCTGCAGGGCCTCGCCGCGCGGCTCCGGACGGTCCCCCGAACGCCCGACGATGGCGTCCGCCTGGTCCTCGACGGCGTCATGCAGCAGCGCCGCTGCCAGAACCTCGGGATCGACGATGCGGTAATAGCACATCATCCGCAGCGTGACTCGCAAAAGGTGATTGACGTACGGCTCTCGCGTTCGACGTTGACCATTGTGCAGGTCAGCCGCCCAAACAGCAGCACGACGGACAATCGCACGGTCACACTCGGGCAAACGCTCGAGTTCCAGCGTGAGTCGCTGCCCTAGACCGGCTTCGCCGTAGACTTCGGTGACGGCGTGCAGCGGCATCACGGAGATCTGGGCCGAAGCGAGGGTAACGGTTCGCATGTCCACTGTGTTCATGCTTAACAGCATGTTCCACACCGGCCCGGCCCCGGAACTACGAATGTGACGGCCATCTATAGGATTGTTCTATGGCAGGAGAACGGATTTCGTCTGACGCACTGGCCGCGTTCGCGGTCTTCGCCACCGAACTCAACCTGACCCGAGCGGCCAAGCTACTTCACATCTCACAGCCCTCGCTGCACTCCAAACTCGGCACCCTATCCCGAGAGCTGGGCTGCGTACTCTATGAAAGGCGAGGCCGGCGACTCGTCCTGACCCCGGACGGCGAGGCAACAGCGCGGTATGCACGCGAGCACTCAGACCGCCTCGACCGGTTCCTCGGCGAACTACATACAACGCCCATCCACCAACCGATCGTCCTGGCCGCAGGCCATGCCGCCTACCTCCATGTGCTCGGCGACATGATCCGATCCACCCTGGCTCAGAAACCAGGCGCCCTGCGGCTGCTCCACACCAGCCGCAACCAGATGCTCGACGCCGTCCGCACCGGACGGGCACACCTCGGCGTATCAGTCCTCGATGACCTGCCGCACGACCTCATCACCGTGCCGGTCGCGACATACCCCCAAGTTCTCCTCGCCCCGGACGGCCACCGCCTCGCCGCCAGAGCATCCGTCGAACTGGCCGACCTTGCCGACGAAGAATTCGTCGTACCACCACCCAACCGACCGCACCGCGTCAGCTTCGAACGCGCGATGCGCGCCGCCGACATCCCCTGGAAAGTCGGCATCGAGATCGAAGGATGGCCCCTCACCGTCCACTTCGCAGCCCTCGGCGTCGGGCTCGCCGTCGTCGTCGGATGCATCAAGCCCGCTCCTGGAGCCGTCGCAGTGCCCATCGCAGACCTTCCTCCCGTCACCTACCACGCCGCCTACCGCCGGGAAGGCGAAGAAGACCCGCGCGTGGCGGAACTGTTGGCGGCCATTTGTGAGAGGTGAACGATCGTCCGACGACACGCACCAAACAGCCCATAATGCCCCAGCGCGCGATGCGCCAGCGAGGTACTTGTAGTCAGTGCGCCGTCCTGCAGCGGCACGCCAAGTATATCGCCGCAGGCAGCCGGTCCAGTGTCCCCATGTCAGGTTGCCCGCGCCTCTCGCCGACACACTCGGCTCCGCGTGGATCCGCAATGCGCGGGTACGAAACCTGGGGCTGGTGCACTCGACTGGTACCCTTCTATATCCAGCGGCGGCGAGGCAGGGTGTTTTAGGCTGGTGCTGGAAGTGACTTTCCCGAAGTGTCAACCGTGGAACGCAGGTCGCCGCGCCGGATTGCAGGGTCGTCCCCGCCTGTTTCCACCGTCTTGGCGTCAGTAATCATGCGCTTGTAGACGATGTCGGACAGGCATCGTTTTAGCGCGCGCAGCGCTCCATGGGTGTCTTGCCGGCGGCGAATTTGCGCCGGTAGTAGGCGCGGCCGTCGGTGTCGCGGCGGAGCTGGACGATAAAAATGATATGCAGTGCTCGGTCGATGCGCCGGTTGCCCGCCCGCGATAGGCGGTGACGCTAGCCGGTCCGATCGCCGGCGCCGGCGAGGTCGTTCGCCGGCGGCGAACAAGACTAGCGCGAAGAAAACAGAGCACTGGAGAGACAACCGGAGGCGAAACGACCGTCGGGCTACCTGGACTCGCGAACGACGCGCAGGGCGACGATCATCGTGACTTGCTTCGGGGTGGCCAGTCCAGGCAGCGCGTCTTCGTAGAGTTCCCGGAGGCGGCCGTGTGCCCACCGCCGGAGTTCGTCGTCGGGCTGACCGGCGGGGGCTGGAAGAAGATCATCAAGGACGTGGGCGGCAACTCGGGTGAGGACGCCGGCCCGGATCCACGCGAGCGATTCTGGAGTGTCCGCGCCGGAGCGCACGGCCAGTGGCAGGAGATTGAGTGTTCTGGCGGCCTCTGCCTGAAGGGCCCATGGACCGCTTGGTTCGTACTCTTGGCCGAGCACAATGATGGCTGCTAGAGCTCCTGCGATCATGGGGAGCCCGAACCGGAATGCGTCGGCGGTGACCGTGATCGCTCGAGGTAGCGGGTCTTGCTGGCCACGCTTGGCGTTGCCGGCGACGGTCTTGCGGTGAATATGCTCGGCCACGGCGATGATGGGCTCGCCGCTCATCCAGGCGCGCAGCGCTGCTCGGTAGGCCGACCAAGCTGGGGTTCGCGCGGCTCCGGGGTCGTAGATGTTCGATAGCTTGGTTGCGGTCCCGTACGGGACATCAGGCAAAATCCGTCGCAGTTGCGGCGGAGGTAGCTGCTCGAGCAGATCTAGCGTGAGGTCGGCCCATCCCAGAATCGTGTCTGGTGCGGACGTGTTTTCCAGATAGGCTCGCAGGTCCCGGTAGAGCGTTGCGGTTTCGGGCAGGGCGACGCCGGATTGATGAGCGGCGGAAGCTACCCAGGCAGGTGCGTCTGCTGCCTCAATGAAGGAGTAGCCCGTAGATGCGATCGTGTTCGTGATCTCCGCGGCGCGCTGGTGCGCGCGTGCCCGGTAAACGGCCCAGGTTTTGCCAATTACCTGTTGGGTGTCGTCTGCGTCGCCTTCCTCGAAGGCCAGAAAGCTGAACGCTGTGTGCTCTGCAGCTCTCATGTCGTCCGCCGTTAACGAACCGGAAAGCGCATCGCGAATTAGCCCGTCCAAGGCGCTGCTGAGCTCCGACGACGCGTCCTCGTCCTGAAGGAATCTCGCGCTGCGTACGGCCTTCTGGGCGTCCGCCGAGGAGCTGAGCACGAGGGCACGGTTCGGCACGACGATGGCCATCGAGCGTGGGGCTACATGTGCGCGGCCAGCGCGCCCGATGGCGTTCAGGAGCTGAGCTCGGGTCTGATCCTGGCGCTGCTGTGCGGTGGAAACGTTGTCGTAGCCGATCTCGGTTCCACCGATGACGACGGCGGTAGCAGGCAGGTTGAGACCCTGCGCCATGGTTCCAGTGGCGTACATCGCGACAGCGATGCCGCGTTCGAAAGCAATCTCGCTGGCGCGCTGCTCCTCACGAATTAGAGCACTGGTGTGCACGGCTACACCTCGGCTCAGATGTGCACGTAGCGCCGAAGGCACTCCGAGCTCGAGGTCGGCCAGGTGCAGCAATGCTTCGACGGCGCTGTCAGACGACACATCGTCAAACTGCGTCATCTCGGCGGCGAGGAAGCTGTCATGTTTGCTACGCGGCAGGAAGGCGAGAATCTTGTCGCCACGCTTGCCGAGGCGGCGCACGATCGCTGCGGTGGCCGGTGTGCAGTAGCCAGCCGGATCCCATTTCGCGTTCCGTGCGACTGCGACAGGCACCTCGATGTCGGTCTGTACGATCGCGTAGTCGTCCACAGTCTGGCTCGACCACGCGCCCTGAAGGCCAGCGAGCAGCGCGACAGGCGCGTCGAACTTCTGCCTTTTGCGGTGAGGCGGAAGGGCTTGCAGCTGTTGGTAGGCGGCTTTGGCAGTTATATTGCCGCGTTCCTTGTCGATGCCGGCGATCGCACGGAGGGTCCGAGTAGGCCGCCAGGGTTCGTTGATCACAACCGCGGTAACCTCAGTTGCTCGGCTGAGCCATGAGGCGAGCTCGGCAGGGTTGGCGATCAAGGCAGACATCAGCAGCAGGCGCGTCTTCCGGGCACGGTGCAAGATTTCCGCGATGACCAGTTCGGCGATCACGCCGCGACCGTTGTGATCCCCGATGAGGTGAGCTTCGTCGAAGACGCAGAGAGCCAGGTTTTCAAAGGCTCCTGGATTCTGGCGTAGGGCCAGGGAACATTTTTCCGGCGTCATGACGAGGATTTGCCGGTCTTCGATCTGTTCGAGGGATTCGCCGCTCAGCTGCGTGTATTCGGCACCGCCGATGAACTCGCGCACCGTGTCTCGACCGAAGACCTCGGAGGTTTGCCGGCGGATCTGGCCGACGAGTGCGTTGGTCGGCGCGAGGTAGAGGACCCAGCCGCGGCATAGAGCTTGGCTGATCGCAAGCTCGGCGACGGACGACTTGCCTGAGTTGGTGGGGACGGCCACCACCGCATGTGTCTCAGGACCGGGGAGCGTCTTCTCGGCGTATTCCTGGGCTGCGGGCCAGAGCAGTGGCCGGGTCGCGGCGCGGTCACGCTGATAGGAGACGAAGCGGTCCCCAGTGTCCTGTAGGGGAGGCGGAACGGCCCGCAGCGCCCGCGATCCGGTCTCGTCGCACGCAGCGGCCAGCAGAAGGAGCAGGTGATATAGGTCGGGATGGGCTGCGGGCCGGGCGGGTAGCTGGTCTCGGTTCTCGAGCCGCTCAGCAAGAGCTCGCAGTGCGCTGCCTGCGCCGGGGTCGGCTCCGGAGCGGAACATGAGCCAGTCGAGATGATCGGCCACATGGACGCCGACACGTCGCCACAGCTCATGTCGCACCACGACACGGGTCGGCAGCTCTGGCCGATTGAGCGTCGGCGCCGCGACTTCTGGCGCCGCCGTCAGGCGGCAGAGTCCTACGATGCGCTGCGTTGCCCAGCTTGCGATCGGTCCTTCCAAGCTGTCATCGCCGAGGTCCTCAGCAACGATGCCGGAAACCGTCAGCGCCGCGTTGGCGTCGTAGCCGGCAATGAGATAGAGCAGGCTGGCTTCAACACGCTCAAAGGTACGTTCGGTCCCGAACAACCAAAAACGGGCGTCGCCGTTCGTGGCGTGTTGCTCGCTGGACCCGTTAGTGGCTGGTAAGTCGTGAGTGATCGTCAAAGCCTCAGCTGCGACGAATGCGCATGCCCGCACCATGAGCCGTTCCGCATTCTGCGGAAGGATGGCGTGCAGCTCAAGCGCGGTCGCTAACCGTCGTAGCGTTTGTGCTGACGCCGTTGTGGGCTGGTCCGCACCCAGTCGTGGGCGAGCGGTCTCAAGCCATGCCGTGGTGAGAATCCGGCGGATCTGATCGACGGTCAGGTCGCCAAGGGCCGGCAGAGCCGCCAGCAGGGTGTTGATTCCCCGGTTGAACACTAGATGATCACCTCGTCGACCGCCGCTCGCATTGAATCCGCGACCGTGTCGAAGAACGCATGGAAGTTAGATAACTGCACGACGATTACCCGGCGCCGCTCACGCGGCGTCCTCATCCGTTGGAACTTCGGTCTGTTCGTCGTGAAGTCGTAGTCATCTCGGTACACAACGATCGGCAGGTATGAAGCGTTCTCGGTCCAGAGTGAGTCCTTGACCTGCTCCTTGAGATGCGGCTCCAGCAGTGGCCGAAACGTGGAGAGCCGGGCGCGTAGGTCTGGGCCGTGGATGCCCTCCTCCACCTCGACGAAAAGCTTGAGTGCCTCACCGAGATTGTCCGCCGCGTTCGACGCGGTGGACTTGCTCTCTCCGATGGACACGCCGAGCACCTCGTTCTGCACATAGGTGCCGACCGAATCTAAGCCCTGACGAGTGACCGTCTGATGCATTTCTGACAGGGTGCACATCCTCCCGTCGACGCACGACGTTTCGCGGCGCGCACTGAGCATCAGTAGCGCGTGACCGACACCCTCGCCGATCCACGCATTGCGGCGAGTGTCACGGAACTGCTGACGTGCGGATGTGGCAAAGATATTGTCGGTGCCGATCAGTTCGGTGACGGTCCTGCGAACTTCTTCGCGGCGGTCGACGCCTCGTGCCAGCAGGAATTCCGACAGCTGAGCGTCCTGGCCTACGGCGCCTGCCAGGTTGCCGACAAGGTATCGGCCCAACGCGGCCGGGACTTGCACACCATCCAGCCCGGACACTAGGACCACCGTGTGGCTGGATGCCACAGTCCCTGGGTGGAAGACGACGCATCTCTCAATCTCGTCGAGTGACGCTGTCAGGAGGTCGATCACGTGGCCCACTCCGGCGTCCAAGCTGATCTCCTCCCTTGCACCTTCAGATCGCATCGGCGACGGTCCTGGGAAGGTCGTCCTTCCACGTAGTGCGGCGCCGGATCGCGGCCGCTACCCTGCCGGTGCGCACCGCGACGCACCGACCGGCACGCTGGGCAACCCGATCATCGAGGATATCTGCTATCCCCATTGCATGGCGGTTATCTGCTGCGCATATTGGGTACAGTGTCTGTGCGTGGCATAGTCCCGGGCACGCCGAGCAGAGTACAGGGATGTTCGAAGCCACCAGGACGGCATCGCCGACCAGCGCGGTTAAGGTGGCGTCGTTGTTCGCGCACCAATGCACCGGGATGCCGGCAGCATCGCCAGCTCGCAACGATCGACGGACGACAAGTTAGCCCGCGGATCAGCCGCAGGTTGTCGAGTTCGCCTGGATGGACGTAGAACTGAAACTCACAGCATCGCCCTGACGACGGCAAGATCTTCGCCGGAACCGTCGATCGTCACCCTCGCCACGACTCGTGATGGCAGATATTATGCGGTAGGCGCTCATCCGACGGCAAGGCGACCTCTTGATATCCGACGCCGTCCCACCACCTAATCATTGTTCGGCATCCAGCGAGTTACCAAGATCAAGCTCCCTCTTCTGCCTCGTACTGCGCCATTCGCTCTCCCGTCTACCCAACCCATGGTCGCCCACCGCGCCCCGGGGAGCGACCATGGGTCCCGCAGTTGAGCCACGAACGGCTCGAGACGTCCCGCGTACATACCACCGCTCGACGTCCACAGCGTCGAACCGCACGCGTCCCGGCATCCGTGGTCGCGGCCATGAACGCAAAGCACAGAACTAATCGCTCGGCCGATCCCTCGCCGACGCCGACCGTTGCTTGATGCACGTAAGAGATTTCGGCTGGCCTATCTTTCGGGCAATGGCAACGGGCCGGCGCAAGTCCCGAGGCCCGCCTTTGGGCCACGTACCAGCGGATGAGCCTCACCGGTCAGAGCGGCCAATGCCTCCGCGACTTCTTGTACGTCAGCGCGCACGTACGTCGACGTTGTGCCGGCATCGCGGCCGCTGTTGTGACCGGCGTACGCGCGGGCGACGGCATATCCGAAGTTGCGTTCGACCCAGGTCAAGGTGGTGTGCCGCAGCCAGTGAGTGCTGATCTGCTGAACGGCAACCCACGGCAGGTGCCGGCCCAGCCTGGCCCAGATGTAGTCGTAACGCCGGCGGGTGATCGGCTTTCCGCTGCGGTACCGCAGAACCTGGTCGTCGAGAGAGTCGGCGCCGCGTTCCTCACCGTGCTGGAGGAGTGCCGTCATCAGGGCTGGAGAGACCGGTTGCCACCTGACGGTCTCGCCTTTCTCGTGGAGCCGGATGAGGCATTGGTCGGGGTCCAGGTCGCTGCGGTGCAAGGCCAGTGCGCCGCCGCGCCGGCATGCGGTCTCGATGTGCAGTCGCAGGATCAGGGTGTCCAGGTTGGGGTCGTTGCCGGTGGTGCCAGCCACCTCGAGGATTACGGCGAGCTGATCGTCGTGCAGGCCGCGGCGTGTGCTGGCGAGCCGACGCGGTTTGGCCACCCGGACGGCCGGGTTGGCGGCCTCGGTGATCAGGTTGTCGGCGACGGCGTACCGGTAGACGCATCGCAGCGCCGAGATCAGATGCTCTGCGGCGGTGCGGCCGCCCCTAGAGTTACGCCGCACCAACGCCTGCTTCCGTATCCGTTCGGTCAGCTGCCCGATCTCCAACGGTGTCGGCTCGTCCAGCCGTCTACTGCCCCAGACCTCGCACACCTTGGTCCAATACGTGCCGTAGACCCGCCGGGTGCTGTCAGAGACCGCTTGCGAGACGCGTTCGATGTACTCCTCGAACGTCGGCATGGACGGCCGCGGACGGGCGCCGGTGAGCAGCTGTTCAGGTGTCACCCCCAGACGTTCCAGCAGCAGGTGCGCCGCCTCGAGCTCGGCGCTGAGCCTGCTGTCCGCACGGTTGTTCACGACGCGGCCTGATCTAAGAGACCTGCGTGCCGGGCGGCGAGAACCTCCTCCAGAGCGGCCATGGTGTAGACGGCCAGGCATGCACGATCAACAAAGGCGCAGACGAGCAGCCGGTCGCGGTTTCTGATGCGGTATCGGTGGCGCAGTGCGGTGGGCAGCCTGAGGAACCCTTGGCCCGTGATGATGTCTGCGCCGTCCGGATCCGCCCTCACCACGATGGCGTCGCCGACTGCCGTGATTCTGACCTTGCGGCCTGCAGACCATCGCAATGCCCGCAACGGCGATCGATCGGCGAGGCGACCACGGCGGTCAGCGGTAGAAACGACGTAGTAGGCCAAGGTGGTGCGCGTCGGGCGAGGCAGAGCCGGCAGCGGAAGCGCCAGCGGCACTGGCCGTTGAGATCGCTCACCGTCGGTTGGTCCGTAGCGGGGTTCGGTGCCGCTCCCCTGGATTGGCTGACCCATGATTCGAGCAGAACAGAACAACGGGCTCCGCGCCTAGTTGTCTGAGGTTGTCCCTGCTGAAGGCACCACGGAACATCGTGGCCTGGCGGGACGGGCGCCGGCCCCGATGAGGAACGGTGCCCGCCCGCCGGCGACTCGCAAGGTTGAGAATGACGACTCGCCGTCCGACTGGCTCATCGCTTAGAGCTCCTAACACGATCTGC
>NZ_BOQL01000068.1 GCF_018332655.1 Actinoplanes auranticolor
GACGATCAAAAAGGTAACGGGGGGGGTCAGTCGCCGGCGGGCGGCGGGGAGTAGTAGTCGACCATGTGGGTGGCCACCACGAACATGGCGCACAGCACCGCGGCAACCGCGACGGTGATGGCGGCGGCGACCGCGCAACGGCCCCGCATCCAGCCGAGGACGGTGATGCCGACACCCCACGGCAGCGAGTACGTCAGCGTGGCGATGGGCCCGAGGCCGGTGATGTCACCGCTCTCCGTTGCCGCGTTCCACTGCTGCGGCAGCAGGGTGACCACCGCCACGCCGACCGCGATGTACAGCGGGCGGGCCGGGATGAAGCTGCGCCAGCCGTCGGCGGGCTCGCGCCACACCAGGGCCGCCGCGGCCACCGTGGCTGCGGCGGCGGCCAGTGCCACGGTGCCCGCGTAGGTGATGGGTGTCGCGGTCAGACTGCCCGATCCGCCGAAGCCCTTGATGGCGAACCAGGAACGGATGGCGATCAGCCCGGTGCCGGCCAGCTGGGCGGCCACGATCGCGGCGAGCAGGGCCGCGGCCCGGGCCCGGCGGCGGTACGTCATGATCGTCATCCCGGCGACCGCGAGCGTCAGCAGCAGCGGTCCCACCGCCGGGGGATAGTCCAGCCTGCTGCCCGGTACATCGGGCGACAGCAACCTGTCCGACACTGCCACCGCGAAGGCGGCGGACGCCGCGCACACCACGATGAACGCCCCGGCGACGGCCGTGGTGACCGGCTGCTGCGGCGGCCCGACGGCCGTCATCGACTCTTCGGTTCTCAGGTCGCTCACCGGTGATCAACGCCGCCAGGGCGAGTGGGACACGCTCTGCACGGCGCTGGGCCCTTGTTCCGGCCGACCAATCCGGCGGCACATTTTCGTTCTGATCGACGAACACTGATTCCGGTCCCTGCTCCTACGCTCCCGCTATGACGACGATCACAGAGGTCCGGGACATGCTGGCGGCGCGCCTTCCCGGCCTGCTCCGCGAGCACCGCGTGCCGGCCGCGGCCTGGGGTGTCCTGCACGACGGGGAGATCGTCGACGGGGCCGCGGGACTGCTCAGCATCGCGACCGGGGTCGAGGCGACGCCGGACTCGGTCTTCCAGATCGGCTCGATCACCAAACTCTGGACCGCCACCCTGGTCATGCAACTGGTCGACGAGGGCAAGGTGGATCTCGACGCTCCGGTGCGCACGTACCTGCCGGAGTTCCGGCTCGGCGACGAGACGGCCGCGGCGGTCATCACGACCCGGCAGCTGCTGAACCACACGGCCGGCTTCGAGGGGGACATCTTCACCGACACCGGGCCCGGCGACGACTGCGTGGCCAGGTTCGTCGACACCCTGCACGACCTCCCGCAGTTGTTCGCGCCCGGCGAGCAGTTCTCGTACAACAACGCCGGCTACTGCGTGCTCGGCCGTCTCGTCGAGGTCGTGCGGGGCCAGTCGTACGACGAGTGCCTGCGCCGGCACGTCATCGCTCCGCTGGGGCTGACCCACACGGCGACCGGGCCGTACGAGGCGATCCTGCACCGGGCCGCGGTCGGCCACCTCGAGCTCGAGCCGGACGCGGGGTTCCAGCCCGCGCCGGTCTGGGCGCTGGCCCGTTCGAACGCGCCGGCCGGGGCGATGCTGGCCATGCGCCCCCGCGACCTGCTGGCCTTCGCCCGGATGCACCTGGAGGACGGCCGCGCCGCCGACGGCACGCAGGTGCTGGCCGCGGGCACCGCCGCCCGGATGCGGGAGCGCGAGGTGGACCTGCCCGACATCGGGGTGATGGGCACCTCGTGGGGACTGGGCTTCGAACGGTTCGACACCCCGGCCGGGACGCTGACCGGGCACGACGGCAACACCATCGGGCAGTCCGCGTTCCTGCGCCTGGTCGTCGAGGACGGGCTGGCCGTGACGTTGCTGGTCAACGGCGGCGACGCGATGGCGCTGTACCGCGAGGTCTTCGGCCTCGTGCTCGGCGCCCTCGGCCGTATCCCGTTGCCCGAGATGCCCCGCCCGCCGGCGCAGCCCCCGCGGGTGGACGCGGGGCGCTTCGTCGGGACGTACTCGTCGCGGGTGGCCGACCTGACGCTCAGCCAGGACCAGGACGGCCGGATCTGGCTCGAGCAGACCCCCAAGGGCGAGCTGGCCGAGCTGGTCGGGCACGCGGTCCGCAAGGAGCTCGTGCACTACCGCGAGGACGCCCTCATCCCGGTCGAGCCCGAGCAGGGCATGTACGTGCCGCACGCCTTCGTCGGCGACGACGGCGCCGGCCACGCCCGCTTCCTGCACGTCGGTCGGGCGGTCCGCCGTACCGAACCCACGGCCGCGCCGGCCTGACCGGGCGACCGACCACCCCACCCCGTCGAACCCCCACTCCGTCGAACCGGAGCCGGCAGGCCGGAAGAGGACCCCTCATGAAGCTGACCACCACGTCGAGGATCGCCGGCAGCGCGGCGCTCTGCGCGTCGCTGGCCCTGGCCGGATGCGGCGGCGGATCGGGCTCCGGCTCGCAGGCCCAAGGGCAGATCGTGGACGGCGGTACGTTCACGATGGCCCTGAACGCGGACCCGGGCAACCTCGACCCGCAGTCCTCGGCGGCCAGTGCGCTGTTCACCATCAGCCAGCTCGCATACGACACGCTGCTCGGCGTCGACCCGGCCGGCGGCCAGATCCGATCGCAGCTCGCCGACAGGTGGTCGGCCGCGGGCACCACCGTCAAGCTCACCCTGCGCAAGGGTGTGACCTGCGCCGACGGCACGCCGCTGACCGCGAGGACCGTCGCCGACAACCTCACCTACGTGGGCGATCCGAAGAACAAGAGCCCGTTCCTCGGCACGTTCCTGCCCGCGGGGGCCCGGGCCGCCGCCGATGACGCCACCGGCGAGGTGACCCTGACGCTGGCGGCGCCGGCCCCGTTCGTGCTCAACGGACTGGCCAGCCTGCCGATCGTGTGCGCCGGCGGGATGAGCGACCGGACCAGCCTGGCCAAGACCACCGCGGGCACGGGACCGTACAAGCTGACCGAAGCCGTGCCCGGCGACCACTACACCTACGCGATCCGCGACGGCTACACCTGGGGACCCAACGGCGCGTCCACCGCCACACCCGGCATGCCCGACACCGTCACCATCCGGATCGTCGAGAACCCGGCCACCGCCGCGAACCTGCTGCTGTCCGGCGAGCTCAACGCCGCCCAGGTCACCGGCCCGGACGCCCAGCGGCTGGACAAGGCCGGGCTGTTCGCGGCCCGCACGGCCGCCGTCCTCGGTGAGCAGTGGTACAACCAGGCCGAGGGCCGGGCCACCCGCGACCCCGCCGTACGGCTCGCCCTGACCCAGGCGCTCGACCTCGGTCAGCTGCGGACCGTGCTCGGCGCCGGGCAGGCCACGCCGCCGACCACGCTCGCCGCGATCGAGCCGCTGGCGTGCCCCGGCGGGACGCTCGCCTCCGCGCTGCCGGCCCACGACCCGGCCGCCGCCACGGAAGCGCTGAAGAAGATCGCCGGCAAGACGCTGACCTTCGCGTACTCGACCGCCGGGGGCAGCGCCGCCACCGCCACCGCCGAACTCGCGGTGCAGCAGTGGAAGGCCGCCGGGATCACGGTGACGCCCAAGCCGCAGAGCGGTGAGGCGATCAACCAGACCCTGTTCGGCACCGGCGACTGGGACATCGCCTGGGCTCAGGTGAACGTCAACAGCCCCGACCAGATCGTGCCCTTCCTGTCCGGGCCCGGCGTGCCCGACGGCACCAACTTCGCCGGCATCCGCAACAGCGAGTACGACGCCGCGGTCAAGCGGGCCAGCGCGATGGACGGCACCGCGGGCTGCGCCACCTGGCTGGAGGCGGAGGCCGCACTGGTCAAGGCGGCCGACGTGGTGCCCTTCGCCAACCAGCAGATCGCCACGTACGGCGCCAAGGCCCGCTTCGAGACACCCGGCCAGCTGATCCCGACGAGCATCCGGATGCTCGACCGATGACGGCGGGGCCGGCGCCCGCGCCGGAGATCGGAGCCGCCGTGGAGCAGGCGCCGGCGACCGGGGCGTCCCCGTTCCGCCGGCTCGCCGGCCACCCGTGGTCCCGCTTCGCCCTGCGGCGCGCCGGCCGGCTCCTGGTCTCGCTCTGGGTCCTGGTCACCGCGTCGTTCCTGATGATCCACCTGGTCCCCGGCGATCCGGTCCGCGCGGCGCTCGGCCCGACCGCCCCGGCCGCCCTGGTGGCCGAGCGCCGGGCCGCGCTGGGCCTGGACGACCCGCTGTACACGCAGTACCTCGCCTATCTCAAGGACCTGCTCGGCGGTGACCTCGGCACCTCGATCCTGACCCGGCTGCCGGTGAGCGACGTCGTCGGTCAGCGCCTGCCGGCCACGCTGGCCCTGGCCACCCTGGCCTTCCTCGCCGCGGTGGCGATCGCCGTCCCGGTGGGCGTGGTGATCGGCGTGCTGACCCGGCGCGGGCACGGCCGGCGCACCGAGGCCGCGTTCAGCTCCGGCAGCATCGTGCTCGGCACGATCCCGGACTTCCTGCTCGGCGTGGGCCTGGTCTACCTGCTGGGCGTCACGCTGCAATGGCTGCCGGTGGCCGGCAACGCCACGCCGGCCGGCTACGTGCTGCCGGTGCTGTCGCTGGCCGTGGGCCCGGCCGCGATCCTGGCCCGGATCCTGCGGGTGGAGATGGTCGCCGTGCTGGACGCCGACTACCTGCGCACGGCCCGGGCCAAGCGCCTGCCGGCCCGCTCGCTGTATCTGGGCCACGCGCTGCCCAACGCCGCCACGGCCTCGCTGACGCTGAGCGGCCTGATCCTCGGCTCGATGGTCGCGGGCACCGTCCTGGTCGAGAACGTCTTCGCCTGGCCCGGCCTGGGCACCACGATCGTGCGCTCGATCCTCAGCAAGGACTACCCCCTCGTCCAGGCCATCGTGCTGGTCTACGGCCTGGGCGTGCTGCTGATCAACACCGCCGTCGACGTGGCGCTGGCGCTGCTCGATCCACGGTCGACGATCCGGGAGGACTGAGGTGAACCGTCGTACCGCACACCGCTGGCTCCGCGTCCTGCGGACGCCGATGGGCCGCACCGCGGCCGCGCTGGTCCTGGTGGTCCTGGTCCTGGCCGTCGTCGGGCCGGCGCCGTGGAACGCCCGCGCCGACGCCGTCGACACCGCGAACATCCTCGCCGGACCGTCCGCACAGCACTGGGCCGGCACCGACAATCTGGGCCGGGACATCGCCTTCCGGGTGCTGGAGGCGACCCGGCTCTCGGTCGGCCTGGCCCTGGCCGCCACCGCCATCGGCGTCGTGGCCGGACTCCTGCTGGGCACCGCGCCGTGGCTGCTCGGCCGGCGCCTCGGCCGGCTGGTGACGGGCGCCGTGCAGATCGCCATCGCCTTCCCGGGCCTGCTGCTCGCGCTGTTCTTCGCGGTGGTCTTCGGCGTCGGCGCGACCGGCGCGGCGCTGGCCATCGGACTGGCCGGGGCGCCGACCTTCGCCCGGCTCGTGCAGACCCTGCTGGCCGGGGTCGCGGCGCGGGACTTCGTCGCCGCCGCGCGGATCGCCGGGGTGGGCCGGCTGCGGATCCTGGTACGCCACCTGCTGCCCAACATCGCCGAGCCGCTCGTGGTCAACGCCACCATCGGCGCCGGGGGAGCGCTGCTCGCCTTCGCCGGCCTGTCCTTCCTGGGCCTCGGTGTGCAGGCGCCGTCCTACGACTGGGGACGGCTGCTGTACGACGGGATCGGCGTGCTCTACGTCAACCCGGCCGCCGCGATCGCCCCGGCGCTGGCCGTGCTCGTCGCCGGTCTGGCACTCAACCTGCTCGGCGAGTCGGTGGCCAAGGGCTTCGGGATGGACGCCCTGGTCGGCCTGCCCGCGTCGGCCAGCCCGTCCCCGGCCGCCGCAGCCGGCCCGGCGCAGCCTGCCGCCGAGCGCCCCGCCGACGACGCGCCGGACGACGTGGTCCTCGACGTCCGCGACCTCACCGTCAGCTTCCCCGCCGCCGCCGGGCCGATCCGGCCGGTACGCGGCGTGACCTTCTCGATCCGGCGGGGCGAGGCCGTCGGCGTCGTCGGCGAGTCCGGCTCCGGCAAGTCGCTCACCGCCCTGGCCGTCTCCCGCCTGGTCGACGCGGCGGGCCGGGTCGACGCCGACCGCCTCCACCTGCTCGGCACCGACCTGCGCGAAGGCGACTCGGCGGCCCAGCGGCGTCTGCTCGGCAGCTCGCTCGCGATGGTCTTCCAGGACCCCGCCAGTTCCTTCAACCCGACCCAGCGGATCGGCCGCCAGCTCGCGGAGACCTCGCGGCACCACCACGGCCTGGGCCGCCGCGCCGCGTTCGCCCGCGCGGTCGACCGGCTGCGGGCCGTGCGCATCACCGATCCCGACCGGCGCGCCCGGCAGTACCCGCACGAGTTCTCCGGCGGCATGCGCCAGCGCGCGATGATCGGCATGGGACTCATGGGCTCCCCGGCGCTCATCGTCGCCGACGAACCCACCACCGCCCTGGACGTCACGGTCCAGCGGCAGGTGCTGGACCTGCTAACCGCGATCCGCACGTCGGACGCCGTCGCCCTGCTGCTGATCAGCCACGACGTCGCCGTGGTCAGCGAGGTGTGCGACCGGGTGCTGGTCATGTACGCCGGCCGCATCGTCGAGGACCTGCCCACGGACCGGCTGACCACCGGCGCGCTGCACCCGTACACCCGGGCCCTGACCGCCGCCGTGCCCCGGATGGACTCCCCGCTGGACCGGCCGCTGCCGGTGATCCCGGGCCGGCCGGTCGATCCGGCCGACGTGCCGCCGGGCTGCGCCTACGCCGCCCGGTGCCCGCTCGCCTCACAGCGCTGCCGGGACGAGGATCCGCCGCTGGCCCGGCACCCGTCGGGCCACCGGGTGGCGTGCTGGCACGCCCGGCCGGAACCGGCCCACGCGGAGGCCGTCCGACCGGCATCGGTGGTGGAGGCGTCATGAGTGAACTGCTCTTCGAGGACGTGACGGTCCGCTACGGGCGCCTGACGGCGGTCGACGGCGTGACGCTGCGGGTGCCCGCCGGTGGAGTCCTCGGCCTGGTCGGGGAGTCCGGCTCGGGCAAGTCCACGCTGGCCCGCGCCGCCGTCGGCCTCGTGCCTCCGGCCGGCGGGCGCATCCTGCTCGACGGTGAGCCGGTCCGCGCCCACGGCCGGCACCGCCCGCTGCAGATGGTCTTCCAGGACCCCTACTCGTCGCTGGATCCGCGCATGACGATCGGTGAGACCATCACCGAGGCGATCCCGCCGGGAATGTCCCGGGCGCAGCGCCGCACCGAGGTCGCCCGGTTGCTGGAGCTCGTGCACCTCGACCCGGGCCGCGCGAGCGCGTACCCCGGTCAGCTCTCCGGCGGGCAGCGCCAGCGCGTGGCCCTGGCCCGGGCCATCGCCGGCCGGCCCCGGGTGGTCATCGCGGACGAGATCACCTCCGCGCTCGACGTGTCGATCCAGGGCGCGATTCTCAACCTGGTCCGGGAGCTGCAACGCGAGCTCGGGCTGTCGATCCTGTTCATCTCGCACAACCTGGCCGTGGTCCGGTACGTCGCCGACCACGTGGCGATCATGCTCCGCGGCCGCGTCGTGGAGCAGGGCCCGGCCGCGCGGGTGCTGTCCGAACCCGGCCACGAGTACACCCGGGCACTGCTCGACGCCGTACCCGGCCACCGCCTCACCGCAAGGAGCGCCACGTGACCCGAACGATGCGCATCGACGATCTCCTCGGCCTCGCCGTGCCGGGCGAGCCGGCCCTGGCGCCCGACGGCGCCCACGTCGCGTACGTGTTGCGCACCCAGGACGCGGCGGCCGACCGTACCGTCACCGAGCTGTGGGTCGTGCCCACCGCCGGCGGCAGCGCCCGCCGCCTGACCGCCGGCCCGGCCGACACCACACCGGTGTGGAGCCCGGACGGCACCCGGCTGGCGTTCCTGCGCGGCGGCCGGCTCGCGGTGCTGCCGCTGGCCGGCGGCGACGCCCAGGCGCCCGGGGACCTGCCGCCGCTGTCGGGCCCGCCGGCGTGGAGCCCCGACGGCACCCGGATCGCCTTCACCGCCGTGGTCCGCGAACCGGCTCCGGCGGACGCCCCGCTGGTCGCCGACCGCCTGGACTATCAGGCCGACGGCGCCGGTCTGGTCGGCGCTGCCCGCCGCCAGGTGCACGTTCTCGACCTGGAGACCCTGCACTGCCGGGTGCTCACCGACGGGCCGCACGACGCCGGCGTACCCGTGTGGTCGCCGGACGGCACCGACCTGGCCTTCGTCCGAGCCCTGGGCGACGACAGCGACCTGCGGTTCCGCGCAGCCGTCCACCTGCTCGCAGCCGGCGACCGCCATGCCGAGCCCAGGGTGACCGGACCGGTCGAAGGCGTCGCCCGCACCGCCGGATTCACCGCCGACGGGACCGCCCTGCTCGTGGTCGGCTGGCCGGCGGACCCGGTCGGGCACGCCCGGCTGCTGCGGGTGCCGCTCGACGGCGCCGGCCCCGCCGACCTGGCGGGCGGCATCGACCGCAACGTCATGCCGGGCGGCCTCGCCTACCCGGGTGGCCTGCCCCAGGAACACGACGGCCGGATCCTGTTCTGCGTCCGCGACCAGGGCTGTACGCACCTGTGGTCGGTGGCGCCCGACGGCACGGACCCGCGGGCGGTGGTCGCCGGGGCCGGCCGGGTCGTCGACGGCCTCTCCGTCCGGCGGGACCTCGCCGCGTTCGTGCTGTCCACGCCGGACTCCTTCGGTCAGATCGCCGTCGTGGACCTGGCCGGTGGCGGCGAGCGGGTGCTGACCCGGCACGGCCGTGACGTCGCCCTGTTCCCTCGCGAGGAGCGCTCGTTCACGATCTCCGACGGGCGCAGCGTGCAGGCGTGGCTGATCCGTGACGGCGACGCCCCGGGACCGCGGCCGCTGCTGCTCGACATCCACGGCGGGCCGCACAACGCGTGGAACGGCGCGGCCGACGAGGTCCACCTCTACCACCAGGAACTCGTCCGCCGCGGCTGGGTGGTGCTGCTGGTCAACCCGCGCGGCAGCGACGGGTACGGCGAGACCTTCTACGACGGCGCCACCAGTGCGTGGGGTGTCGCCGACGCGGCCGACCTGCTGGAGCCGATCGACGCTCTGGTCGCCGAGGGTGTCGCCGACCCGGACCGGCTGGCCGTCACCGGATACAGCTACGGCGGCTACCTGACCTGCTGGCTGACCGGGCACGACGACCGGTTCGCGGCCGCGGTCGCCGGCGGGACCGTGGCCGACCTGGTCAGCATGGCCGGCACCTGCGACGACGGGCAGTTCCTGAGCGCGTACGAGCTGGGTGGCCCGCCCTGGCAGGACCCCAAGCGGTACGCCGACATGTCGCCGCTGACCCGGGTGGCCGACGTGCGTACCCCGACCCTGCTGCTGCACGGCGCCGACGACCTCACCTGCCCGGCCGGCCAGGCCCAGCAGTGGCACACCGCCCTGCGGCAGCTCGGCGTGCCCACCCGGCTGGTGCTCTACCCGGGCGCCTCGCACGCGTTCATCCTGAACGGCCCGCCGTCGCAGCGCCTGGACTACAACCGCCGCGTCGTGGACTGGCTCGAGCAGCACACCCGCCGCGGCGGCCGGGCGCCCCTCGACGCCGCCCACTGGCAGCGGCGCCTCGCGCGGCTGGCCGAGCGGCACGGCGTGCCCGGCGCCCAGCTGGGCATCCTGCGGCTGGCCACCGACCCGCACACCCCGGACGAGCAGATCGAGGTCAGCGCCGGCGTGCTCGACATCGGCAGCGGCCGGGCCGTCACCCCCGACGCCCTGTTCCAGATCGGCTCGGTCACCAAGGTGTGGACCGCGACCGCGATCATGCAGCTCGCCGACGAGGGACGCCTGCACCTGGACACCCCGGTGGCCGAGCTGCTGCCCGGCTTCCGGCTCGCCGACCCCGCCGTCGCGGCGCGCGTCACCGTACGCCACCTGCTCACCCACACCAGCGGCATCGACGGCGACGTCTTCACCGACACCGGGCGCGGCGACGACTGCCTGCAGCGCTACGTGGAGCTGCTCGCCGAGCAGACCCAGAACCACCCGCTCGGCGCCACGTGGTCCTACTGCAACGCCGGTTACACCGTGCTCGGCCGCATCCTCGAGGAGGTCACCGGCCAGACCTGGGACGAGGCGCTCAAGCAGCGGCTGTTCACCCCGCTCGGCCTGACCGCGACCGCCACCCTGCCGGAGGACGTGCTGCTGCACCCGGTGGCCGGCGGCCACGTCGAACACGACGGGGAGCTCGCCGCCGCGCCGGTCTGGCACCTGCCCCGCTCGGTCGGACCGGCCGGCCTGATCAGCGCCAACGCGGCCGACGTGCTCGCCTTCGCCCGCCTGCACCTGACCGGCGGCCGTACCACCGGCGGCGACCAGCTGCTCGGCGCGGCATCGGCCGCCGCCATGGCCGAGCACCAGGTCGACCTGCCCGACAAACTCTCACTCGGCGACTCGTGGGGGCTCGGCTGGATCCGCTTCGGCTGGGACGGCCACCGGATCATCGGGCACGACGGCAACACCATCGGCCAGGCCGCGTTCCTGCGCCTGCTGCCCGAACAGGGATTGGCAGTCACCCTGCTCACCAACAAGGAAAGCGCCCGCGACCTGTACCAGGACCTGTTCAGCGAGGTGTTCGCCGAACTGGCCGGCGTCGCGATGCCGGAACCGATCCTGCCACCGGACGAACCGGCCGAGGTCGACGTCACCCCGTACGCCGGCACGTACGAGCGGGCGTCGGTGCGCATCGAGGTGCTGGCCGGCGACGGGGACGAGGGCCCACGGATGCGGACCACCCTCACCGGCCCGCTGGCCGCGCTCGTACCGGATCCGGTCGAGGTCCAGCCGCTGGTCCCGGTCGGACCCGGCCTGTTCCTCACCACGCCCGCCCAGCGCACGACCTGGTACCCGGTGACCTTCTACGAGCTGGACTCCGGCGAGCGGTACGTCCACTTCGGCGCCCGAGCCACGCCGCGGGTGGACTGACATGCTGGAATCGCTGCTGGCCGACACCCGGGCCCTCATCGAGTGCGAGTCACCGTCGGCCGACCTGGACGCCGTGGCCCGCTGCGCCGAGGTGGTGGCCCGGGTCGGTGCCGCCCGGATGGGCGCGAGTGCCGAGCGCATCGTGCTCGACGGCCGTACCCACCTGCGCTGGCGGTTCGGCGCGGGGCCGTCGCGGGTGCTGGTGCTCGGCCACCACGACACGGTCTGGCCGATCGGCACGCTCGCCTCCATCCCGTACGCCGTCGAAGCGGGAGTGCTGCGCGGGCCCGGCTGCCTCGACATGAAGACGGGTGTCGCGATGGCCTTCCACGCGATCGCCGCCCTGCCGCACCGCGACGGGATCACCCTGCTCGTGACCGGCGACGAGGAACTCGGATCGCCCAGCTCGCGCCCGCTCATCGAGGCCGAGGCCCGGGCGGCCGGCGCGGCCCTGGTGCTGGAGGCGGCGGCCGACGGGGGAGCGCTGAAGACCGAGCGCAAGGGCGTGTCGATCTACGAGCTGATCGTCGCGGGCCGGGCGGCGCACGCCGGGCTGGCCCCGGAGCAGGGCGTCAACGCCACCGTCGAACTGGCCCACCAGGTGCTGCGCATCGCGGCGCTCAGCGACCCCGGGGCCGGCACGACCGTGACCCCGACCCTGGCCCGCGCGGGTACGACGACCAACACGGTCCCGGCCGGCGCCCGCGTGGCGGTCGACGTCCGCATCCGGTCGGTGGCCGAGCAGCGCCGCGTCGACGACGCGATCCGGGATCTGGCCGCGGTGCTGCCCGGTGCCGTCCTGGAGGTCACCGGCGGCCCGAACCGCGCGCCGCTGGAGGCCGCCGCGTCGGCGACCCTGTTCGCGCGGGCGCAGACCCTGGCCCACTCGCTCGGTCTGCCGCCGCTGGCCGCCGCCGCGGTCGGCGGCGCCTCCGACGGCAACCTGACCGCCGGTACCGGCACGCCCACCCTGGACGGCCTCGGCGCGGTCGGCGGCGGCGCCCACGCCGACGACGAGCACGTCCGGCTGGAGTTCCTCACCGGCCGTACGGCGCTGCTCGGCTCGTTGCTGACCGACCTGCTGACCGCCGTGCCGATCCGGCCCGAGACGACTGGTGCCTGATGACCATGATGAGCAGTCCCGAGAACCTCGGCGGCCGTACCGGCGCATCCGGGGTGACCAGCCGCGACACCGCCGCCGACACCGCCGCCGCCCAGGCCCGGACCGCCGCCGCGGCGGCCGGCGTCGAGGTGCGCGCGCTGAGCGACTTCGGCGACCTCGACCAGGCGGTCCGGCTCTTCGCCCGGATCTGGGGCCGCGACGCCAACCCGCCGATGAACCTGGAACTGCTGCGCGCCTTCGGCAAGGCGGGCAACTACGTCAGCGGCGCCTTCGCGGACGACCGGCTGGTCGGGGCGTGCGCCGGCTTCTTCCACGCCCCGTCGGAGGACGCTCTGCACAGCCACATCGCCGGCGTGTCACCCGAGATGACCGGCCGGGCCGTCGGATTCGCCCTCAAGCTGCACCAGCGGGCCTGGGCGATGGACCGCGGCGTCGACCGGATCGCCTGGACCTACGACCCGCTGGTGGCGCGCAACGCCTACTTCAACGTGGTGAAGCTGGCGGCCCGGCCGGTGGAGTACATGCCGAACTTCTACGGCCTGATGCTCGACCCGGTCAACGGCGACGGCGACTCCGACCGGCTGCTGGTCCGATGGTCGCTGCGTGACCCGGCCGTCGCCCGCGCGTGTGAGCGGCCGGGGGAGGTGCGGGCCGATCCGGCGCTGGCCGCCGGTGCGGTCGTGGCCCTGGGTACGGCCGCGGACGGCTCGCCCGAGCCCGGGCGCCTCGGTGGCACGACCAGCCTGGTCGCCGTACCCCGCGACATCACCGGCCTGCGGGCCGCGGCCCCGGCCCTGGCCGGGAGGTGGCGGCGCGCGGTGCGCGACACGATGACGGACCTGATGGCCCGGGGCGCCACGGTCGTCGGCTTCGACCGGACCCGGGGATACGTGCTGCGGAGGAACTCGTGAAACTGACCGGCTGTGAACTGCGGCGGATCTCCATGCCCCTGCTGTCCCCGTTCCGCACCTCGTTCGGCACGGTGACCAGCCGCGAGGTCCTGCTCGTGCGCGCGGTCACCGAGGACGCCGAGGGCTGGGGCGAGTGCGTGGCGATGTCCGGCCCGCTGTACTCCTCCGAGTACACCGAGGCGGCCGCCGGGGTGCTGCGTGACCATCTCATCCCGGCGCTCGCCGCCGCCGTACCCGGCAGCGCTACGGCCGTCGCACCGGCCCTGGCCCCGATCAAGGGGCACCGGATGGCCAAGGCGGCCCTGGAGACCGCCGTGCTGGACGCCGAACTGCGCGCCGAGGGCCGCTCGTTCGGCCGGGAACTCGGCGCCGTCGTCGACCGGGTGCCCTGCGGCGTCTCGGTCGGGATCATGGACAGCATCCCGGCGCTGCTCGACGCGGTCGACGGCTACCTGTCCGAGGGGTACGCCCGCATCAAACTCAAGATCGAACCGGGCTGGGACATCGAGCCGGTGCGTGCCGTCCGGGAGCGCTTCGGGGACCAGGTGCTCCTGCAGGCCGACGCGAACACCGCCTACTCGCTGTCCGACGCCCGGCACCTGGCCGGCCTCGACCCGTTCGGCCTGCTGCTCATCGAGCAACCGCTGGACGAGGAGGACGTGCTGGGCCACGCCGACCTGGCCCGCCTGATCCGTACTCCGGTCTGCCTCGACGAGTCGATCACCTCGGCGGCCTCCGCGGCGGCCGCCATCCGGCTCGGCGCCTGCCAGATCGTCAACATCAAGCCGGGGCGGGTCGGCGGATACCTCGAGGCGCGGCGGATCCACGACGTGTGCGCGGCGCACGGCGTACCGGTCTGGTGCGGCGGCATGCTGGAGACCGGCCTCGGCCGGGCCGCCAATGTCGCGCTGGCCGCCCTGCCCGGCTTCACCCTGCCCGGGGACACCTCCGCCTCCGGGCGCTACTACGCCGCCGACATCACCGAGCCGTTCGTGCTCGACCAGGGCCATCTGAGCGTGCCGACCGGCCCCGGGCTGGGCGTCACCCCGGATCCGGACCGGCTGGCCGAGGTGACCACGCGCGTCGAGTGGATCTCCATGTGAACGGTGGCCGGGTCCGCCCCGCGCCCCCTATCGTGTGAGCGACGCCCAGGTCCAGGGAGTGCCCATCGCCGCGAACCCCGCCCCTTCGGCCCGCCCCCGAGCGAGCCTCGGCCGCGTGCTGGACGACCTCGGCTCCATGCTGCTGGAGCTGGTGCACGGCGACCCCGAGCGGGCCGAGCCGGTCGGCTCGGTGGTCATCCACGACCCGGAGGACAGCCCGGTCCTGCCCCCGCACGCCCTCGTGCTCGGCGTCGGGGTCAGCGACCCGGCCACGATCGCCGCGCTGATCACCGAGATCGGCGCGCAGGACGCCGTCGCGCTGGTCCTGCGCTCGTCGGTTCCCACCCCGCCGGCGGTGCGCTCGGCCGCCGACGAGGCCGGGGTGGTCCTGCTCGGCCTGCGCCGCGGAGCCCCCTGGGCGCACCTCGCCGCGATGCTGCGCTCGCTGCTCGCCGAGGACGAGGTCGGCGTGGCCGAGCCCGAGTCGCTGCTCGGGCTGCCCTCCGGCGACCTGTTCGCGGTGGCCAACGCGATCGCCGCGCTCATCGACGCCCCGATCACCATCGAGGACCTCAGCTCCCGGGTGCTGGCGTTCTCCGGCCGGCAGGAGGAGGCGGACCCGCCGCGGGTCGAGACGATCCTCGGCCGCCACGTGCCCGAACGCTACGAACAGGTGCTCGCCGAGCGCGGTGTGTTCCGGGAGCTGCTGCGCACCGACCAGCCCGTCCGCATCGATCCCATCGGCGACGGCCGGCACGGCTTCTCGCTGCCCCGCCTGGCGATCTCGGTCCGGGCCGGCGACGAGGTGCTCGGTTCCATCTGGGCGGTGACTCCCCAGGGGCTCACCGACGAACGCGCCGAGGCCTTCCGCGACGCCGCCAAACTCGTGGCCCTGCACCTGCTGCGGTTGCGGGCCGGCACCGACGTCCAACGCCGGTTGCGGATCGACCTGCTCAGCTCGGCGCTGGAGGGCGGCGCCGGTGCCCGGGCCGCCCTGGAACGGCTCGGCCTGGCCGGACAACCGGTGCTGCTGCTCGGTGCCACGCTGTCCCAGAGCGGCGAGCACCGCCCCGACGACCCCGCGTTCATCCAGGAGCGCCAACGCCTCGGCGACGCCTTCGCCGTCTACCTGCACGCGGTCCAGCCGCGCAGCACGACGGCGCTCGTCGGCGGCATCGCGTACGGGCTGCTGCCCACCGTCGCCGGCGCCGAGGAGGCCCGGGCCCGCGGGCAGCGCCTGGCCACCGACTTCCTCGACCGCGTCGGCGACCGGCACCGTCCGGTGGTCGGCATCGGGCCCGTCGCCCGCGACATCAGCGAGCTGGTGCACGCCCGCGCCGGCGTCGACCGCACCCTGCGCGTGCTGGCCCAGGCCCGCGGGGACCGGCGCGCGGCCGGCATCGACGACGTCTACGTCGAGTCGCTGCTGCTGGAGCTGCGGGACCTGGCCGCGATGCGGGGCGACCGGCCGGCCGGCGGCATCCGCCGGCTCATCGAGTACGACCGCAAGCACGGCAGCCACCTGGTCGCCACCCTGACCGCGTGGCTGGACCACTACGGCGACGTGGTGGCCGCGGCACAGTCGTCGTTCGTGCATCCGAACACGTTCCGGTACCGGTTGCGGCGCCTGGCCGACGTCGGGGGCATCGACCTGGGCGACCCCGACGAGCGGTTCGCGGCGATGCTGCAGCTGCGGCTCATGCCCGGGGCAGATGAATGGTGAGGCACAGCCCGCCGTCCGCGGCCGGCGCCGCGGTGATCGTGCCGTCGTGGGCGCGGACGATCGACCGGGCGATCGCCAGCCCCAGCCCGCTGCCGCCGCTGTGATCGAGGCGCTCGCCGGCGAGCCGGGTGAACGGCTCGAACAAGCGGGCCACGTCGTCGGCCGGCACCACCGGGCCGGTGTTGACCACGGTCAGGGCGGCGTCCCCGGCGCCGACGGTGACGTGCACCGTACCGCCGGGCCGGTTGTACTTGACCGCGTTGTGCAGCAGGTTCCGGCCGAGGCGTTCCAGCAGGACGCTGTCGCCCGGCACGGTGCAGGGCCGCAGGTCGGCGATGACCTTCACATCGGCGTCCGCGGCGGCGGCGGACCCGGCCTCGATGAGGCCGGCGGTGATGCGGTCCAGCGCCTGCGGGGTACGGGCGGCCAGCCCCTGGTCGGCCTGGCTGAGCACGAGCAGGCCCTCGATCAGCCGCTCGTTGCGGGCGTTGGTGGCCAGCAGCTGGTTGGCCAGCAGCGCCGACTGCTCCGGGCTCAGCGGCTCGCTCATCCCGACCTCGATCAGCGTGCGTTGCAGGGCCAGGGGCGTACGCAGCTCGTGGGAGGCGTTCGCCGCGAAGGTGCGCTGGCCCTCGTAGCCGGCGGCGATCCGGTCCATCGTGGCGTCCACCGCGCGGCCCAGCCGCTTCAGCTCGTCGCGGCCGCGCCCGGGACGGATGCGGTGGCCCAGGTTCTGGGGCCCGATCTGCGTGATGGCCGGCACCAGGCGGCGGACCGGCGCCAGGACCCAGAACGCCAGCGGCACCAGCGCCAGGATCACGACGGCGAGCACGATGCCGTACTCGGGCAGGTCCGAGATCGGGATCTTCCGGCTGATCCGGCAGGGCATGCCGTCGACGCCGTCCAGCGTGCAGGGGCCGTACTCGGGCGGGTTCCAGGGCAACCGGTAGTACAGGAACTGGGCGACGAAGACGAGCGTGATCGTCACGAAGCCCGCGACGGCCAGCCGGGCGCGCAGGCCCATCAGGACAGCCCGATGCGGTAGCCCGCCCGGGGCACGGTCTGCACGACCGGCGGCTCGCCCAGCTTGCGGCGCAGCGTGGAGACGGTCACCCGGATCACGTTGGTGAACGGGTCGGTGTGCTCGTCCCAGACCTGCTCGAGCAGGTCCTCGGTGGTCACCGCCTGCCCCTGCGCCCGCATCAGCGCGTGCAACAGGGCGAACTCCTTGACCGTCAGCGCCAGCGGCCGTCCGTCGCGGGTCGCCGTGCGGGTGGCCACGTCCAGCACGACACCGTCGCGCTCGAGGACCGGGGGCAGGGCCGGAGCCGTACGCCGGGCGAGTGCCCGTACCCGAGCGACGAGCTCGGCGAACGCGAACGGCTTGGTCAGGTAGTCGTCGGCCCCCAGCCCGAGCCCCTCGACCCGGTCGTAGACGCCGCAGGCCGCGGTCAGCAGCAGTACCCGGGTCGTGGCGCCCCGGCCGACCATCCAGCGGCACACCTCGTCGCCGGTGGCGCCGGGCATGTCGCGGTCGAGCACCGCGACGTCGTACCGGTTGACCGAGATCTTCTCCAGTGCCTGAGCGCCGTCGTAGGCCACGTCGACCGCCATCGCCTCGCGCCGCAGACCCACCGCGATCAGCTCGGCCATCAGCCGCTCGTCGTCTGCCACCAGGACTCGCACCCGGGTCACCCTGCCCGGGCGCGGATAAAGCCCGGATAAGGTCACGGTCGCCACAGCCAGACGTCACTGACGGTCAGCGCCGGGCCGTAGACCTGCGAGACCAGCTCCCGCAGCGGCTCGTTGCCGGGCTCCGCGCGCATCACCACGGCCTCGCCGTGCCAGCGGGTCACGTCGGCGCGGACCGCGGCCCGGTCCCCGTCCGACAGCGACGGCGCCGTGCCGCTGGTGAGCGTGCCGGTGATCAGCTGGGTGGTCCGGCTGGTGTGGCGCGTACCCATGTGGCCCTTGCCGTCCGGATCGGGACCGAGGAAGTAGCCCTCGGGCACGGTGAACTCCTGCCGGGCCTGGGCACTCCAGCTGAGCGTTTCGCGCCCGATCCAGTTGCTCGGCAGCGGCACCGGCACCAGGGTGCCGCCCGGACGCAGGTACTGCCGCCACTCGCCGCCGGTGACGAACGCCGGCGCCGGCCGGTCCGGCATGGCCGGCAGCGGCGTGGGCAGCAACGGCAGCAGCGCGGCCGGAATCAGCAGGCGCGCCGGCCGCAGACGGTCCCAGGCGAGCGCCACGAGCAGCACCGCGGCGCCGGTCACGGCATAGGTCAGCCGGCTCGGCATCAGCAGGTCGATGATCGGCACGCCCTCCGGCAGGTGCGCCAGCGGTCCGCGCGACCCGGTCTCGACGCCGCCGAACCGCACCACCGGACCGAGCGACAGCACCGCGAACACGACCGCGATGCCACCGGCGACCCGTGACGCCACCGACCGGCGCCACAGCGCGGCCACGAGGCCGATGATCAGCAGGGTCAGCGGCCAGCCGTACCAGCTGTTCTGCTCGGTGCGGCCCTGCGTGGCCTCCGCCTGCGGGCCACCGGCGAGCGTGTCCCGGGCGAAGGTCAGATAGGTGACGGGATCCTCACCCCAGCCGGTGAAGGCCGGCATTCCGGCGAAGGACTGCGGGCCGCAGAACTGGAACCAGATCGGGTACGCGCAGAGCACTCCGGCCACCACCGCGGTGGTGCCGAGCGCCCGCAGGAACCCTGCCGCCCGCTGCCGGGCCGCGGACGGGCGCAGCACGGCGTACAGCACGACGCCCAGCCCGCAGGCGAGCGCCGTGACCAGCAGCAGCTCCTCGTTGATGAACAGCTGCCAGGTCACCAGCAGGCCCAGCACCACGCCGTCGCGCCGCCACCGCCCACCGGCGCCGAGCCGGAACACGGCCGCCACGATCAGCGGCAGCAGGAAGTTCGAGACGAAGTTGGGCTGACCGTTGGCGTGGTGCACCACCCCCGGCGCGAACCCGGCGAGAGCCCCGCCCGCGAACGCCGCGGCCCGCGAGCGCACGACGATACGCTGCAACACCCAGTACGTCGTCGCCGCCGTGCCCGCGCAGGCGGCGATCATCCACACCAGGTAGGTGACCCGCACCCCGAGGAGCATCGTGAGCGGCGCCAGCGGGACCGTCACGCCGAGAACCGACGTGTTGGCCATCATGTTCACGCCGTACGGGACGTTCTGCGTGGTCGAGAACAGCGGGTTGCCGCCGTGGGCGAGGAAGTGCGCGCCGTGCGCCAGCAGCCACTCGAACCAGGTGTGGTCGGCCGGCAGATGCGACGAGACCAGGGCGCCGGGATCGCCGAGGAAGTTCCCCATCACGACGAGACCGAGCACCACGTACGCCGCCAGCGCCGCGACGTGTGGCCGCCGCGACCGGGCCGCACCGGTGGCGACGGGCGCGGGCGGGTGGACAGCCGACGGAGCTTGATCCAGGAGGACGGTCATGGGCGGCGACCGTACGGATCACGTCATAAGCGCTGGATAAACGCTGTGGCGGTTAGATCCGCCCGATGTCGAGGTCGGCCACGACACCGGCGTGGTCGCTGAGCCACACCCCGTCCACCGGGCGGTCGGCCATCAGCCCGGCCGCCACGATGCGGGCGCTGGCCTGCGGATGGGCGTGCGCCGAGCCGGCGAACACGTAGTCGATCCGCCGCCGGTGACCGGGCTGCCCGATCACCCGTTCGATCTCGGCGGCGGCGAGCGGGTTGTCCACCGTCCAGGTGTGGCCCGGGCCGTCTCCGGCCACCGCCCAGGCGTCGTGATAGTGCGCGCTGCGGCCGTCGAGTGTCTGCAGACCGCTGAGGAACCGGATGCTCGCCGCCTCCGGACCGGCGTTGAGATCACCGGCGATGATCGTCGGCAGTGCGGTGCGGTGCCGGGCGTCCAGCTCGGTGATCTCGACGGCCTGCCGCTCGCGGGCGGTCTCGGCGTCCAGCCGCCACGGTGTGGTGGGCACGATGAACAACAGTTCGCCCAGCGACGGCACCGAGACCGACACGGCCAGGGTCCACCAGTGGAACTCGGGAGCCTCGGTCCGGTTGTCGAGGACCTCGCGGACCCGGTGCGGCCAACGGGTGGCGATCGCGGTTCCGCCGTACCGGTCACCGTCGGGCGGCGGCCGATCCAGCACGCCGGCCTGGTGGGTCGTGTGCAGCCCGGTGCCGGCGACCAGCTCGGCGAGCTGGTCGCGCCGGCCGGGGTAGCAGACCTCCTGAAACGCCACCAGATCCGGTTCCAGGCGCCGGACCTCCCGGTTGAGCAGGTCGGTCCGGCGCGGGTCGCCCTCGTCGTTCTGCACGTTGATCGTCAGCACCCGCAGGCGCATCGGGGCTCCTCTCGCCGGCCGCCAGCGTATCGATCACGGCCTCAGGGCGGCGGTGCCGCCGCGCGGGCCAGCCGGCGGGCGAGGTGCCCGAAGGCGCCGGCCAGCTCGGGCGGGCCCACCACCTCGATGTCGGCGTCGAACCGGGCGAAGGCCGCGGCCAGGCCGGGCCAGGACCACGATCCGAGCGTGAGCCGGCACCGGCCGGGTCCGGCCTCCTCGACGACGCCGTCGCGGCTGTAGGTGGCCACGGTGGCGGCCGGGAGGTCGAGCACGACCGTGCCCTGGCAGGGCCAGTCGCCGGTGGCGTCCCCGGAGCCGCGGAACGTGCCGATGACATGGCCGGCGACGTCGCCGCCCGGCAGCTCGCGCGGGGTGAAGCGGGGCCCGTTGGGGGTGCGCAGGAGCATCCGGTCGGCCCGGAAGGTCCGCCAGTCCGCGCGGTCGAGGTCCCAGGCGACGAGATACCAGCGGCCGTTCCAGGTGATGACGTGGTGTGGCTCGGCCCGGCGCGGGGGCGCGTCGCCATGGTCGGCGCCGTAGTCGAAGCGCAGCACCTCGTGGGCGTGGACGGCCGCGCTGAGCGCCAGCAGCACCGCGCCGTCGACCGGGGCGGCCGGGCGGGTGGTGGGTGGTTCGACGGCTGTGACCTGCATCGCGCTGATGCGGTGCCGCAGCCGGCTGGGCAGGACCTGCCGGACCGTGGCCAGGGCCCGGGCGGCCGCTTCGGCGAGGCCGTTGCCGGGCGTCGTGGCGGCGAGCTGCAGGGCGACGGTGAGAGCGACGGCCTGCTCGTCGTCGAACAACAGCGGCGGTAGCTCGGTGCCGGCGCTGAGCCGGTAGCCGCCGTCGGGTCCCTTCATGGCGGCGATCGGGTAGCCGAGCTCCCGCAGCCGGTCGACGTCGCGGCGCACGGTGCGCAGGCTGACCTCCAGGCGGTCGGCCAGCAGCGTGCCGGGCCAGTCCCGCCGGGTCTGCAGCAGCGACAGCAGGGCGAGCAGTCGGGCGGAGGTCTTCGGCATGAATCCCATCGTGCCCGAAGAAGAGGACACAACCTGGCACCTAGGGCTGCGAATCTTGGTCACAGGCCGGTCGGACCGGCGCATCGCCTCAGACAGGAGTCACCATGAGCGTCACCACCACCACCCACCTGAACTTCCGCGGCGACGCCCGGGAGGCGCTGACGTTCTACCAGTCCGTGTTCGGCGGGCAGACCGTCCTGCTGACCTACGCCGACGCCCACAACGTCGCCGACCCGGCCGAGGCCGGGCAGATCATGTGGGGCCAGGTCCAGGCCCCGAACGGCTTCCACGTGATGGCCTACGACGTGCCCGGCAACCAGTCCTACAACCCCGGCGACAAGCCGGTCTTCGTCTCGGTCCGCGGCACCGACCAGGAGGAGCTGACCACGTACTGGAAGGGTTTGTCCGAGGGCGCGACAGTGCTGCAGGACCTGGGCCCCGCCGGCTGGAGCCCGCTCTACGGCATGGTCAAGGACCGTTTCGGCGTGACCTGGGTCCTCGACATCGCCGTCGAGTACAACGCCGGCTGACCCGGCCGGCTCTGCTATCCGGGCCGGGTGACGGGTGCGCGCACGGCGATGGTGGTCCCCGGGATCGCCGCAGATCCCTGATGCAGCAGAGGTGACGGCCGGCCGCGCAGAGCCTGATCGAAGAACGCAACCGTGTACGCGTTGATGACGGCGAACCCGCGCCGGCCGCCGATCGGACCGGAGAGGCCCAGGTGCGCCGACGCGGGAAGCCAGTACGGCAGGTCGGTGAAGTTGACGTGGAACAGGTCCGCTATCTCCACGTAGTACCCGCCGCCGGTCAGTGTCGCGTAGGCGGAACGCATTGTGCCGAGCGTGGTCGTGATGTCGTGCTCGCTCCAGCCTCCGGACTTCCGTCGCTCCAGGCGCATGGTCTCCGCGTCGCGGGTGAGGAACATCGTCGGCTGGCGCAGGCCGGCCGCGACGACGCCGGCCGGTACGGGATCGTCCATCACCAGGCAGGCCCGCAGGCGGGCGTCCGCTCGGCACGACTGCGCCGCGATCCGCCCGCCGAGCGAAACCCCGAGGACACCGGCGCGGCCGAGATCGAGGTGCCCGGTGAGGACGCGGTGCGGGTCGGCGGTGTCGACACCGCCGAGCCGGTCGAGGACGAAGCGCACGTCGTCGGCGAAGAACGGCACCAACCCGTCCGGCCGGGGAACGCCGTCGAGCGCCGGCGTGGTGGGCTGCGGTTCGACACTCTGGTCGACCAGCGGGTCGATCTGGTCGAACGGCAGGTTGCGCAGCTGCCGCCCGTCGGGGAACCGGACGGTCGCGACGACACCGGGCTGGTCGAGGCCGACCACGACGTACCCGTGTGAGACGAGCTCCTCGATCTGGAACGTACTGACCGAGCGGAACCCGTACAGGCCGGAGAGGAACACGAGCACCGGGTGTCTGCCGTCGGCGGCGGGCGCGCCGGCGACCGCGTTCGTGGTGACGTACCGGAAGTGGTCGAGCAGGAACGGCGGCAGGCCGGTCAGCTCGGTGAGCACCGGGGTCACCGCGTCGGCGTCGGTGATGTACGGGGCCCGCGCGGCCTCCGGTGCCGGTGTCGCGGGATACCAGACCTGCGCCATCAGCTCGCGGTGGTCGGCGCCGTCCGCGGTGAAGGGTTCGGGCCGGGTCGGATCGACCCAGTGGTAGGTCACGGTGCCGATGCCGTGGCTCCCGGTCGGCGTGGGGAAGCGGAAGATCGGGACCGCCGCGGGCAGAGCTGTGGAGGTGACCAGGACTGTCGCGCCGACTGCCACGACCGCGATCCTCGTGGTGCGGACGATCCACCGGCGTGGGGTGAACCGGCCCGCCATCCGGCGGCGCAGTAACCAGGCGACCGGGAACGCGAGCGCCAGCACGTACGCGGGCACCAGCTGCCACCGGGCGCCTTCGCCGAGAATCTGCACCGCGCCGGCCACGATCGGGACGGTCAGCAGCCAACTCGTCCACGACCGGCGCCGGAGCCCCGGTACGGCCACCGCAAGGAACGCGACCGCGTTCGCCACCAGCAGCATCGCCTCGAACGAACGCATCCCGGACGCCTTCCCTCAGCGCGATCCCGCGGACGCGCGGCACCCCCGGCCCATCCTGGCGGCTGAGCCGGTCCGGCAGTAGGGCCGGGTGGCCTGCGCACTGGCTCGCGGAGTCCCGCACAGCAGACCGTACGGCGGCACCCACCACGGGTGCCGCCTTTCCCGTTGTCCCTGATCACCGGCCGAGGTAGCGGCCGGCGACCACGGCGGGCTGCTCGACCACCCGGCCCTCGGCCAGGTCGCGGGCCAGCCGCAGGTACTGCGCGTGCGTCCAGGCCAGCGGCGTCGCCGAGAACGTCGGGGTGCCCGGCTCGAAGCGGCCCTGTCCGGCCGGTGGCGTGTGGTCCCAGACCTGCTCCGGGAGCATGCCACCCGGGCCGGTGGTACGGGTCATCGCGGCCAGCCGGGCGGACGCCGCGCGCAGGTCACCGGCGGCGATCTCGTACTCGCCACGCTCGCCGCTGAGCAGGGGCCAGGCCCGGCCGCGGGAGACCAGCGAGCCGGGCGGCTCGTCGAACTCCCACTGGCTGCCGTCGAGCTGCTCGCCGAAGCCGTCGAACGAGGCCCGGTGCCAGAAGAAGCCGCGCCGGGTGGCCACGCCGAGCTGGGCGTCCACCACGGCGAGCGAGTTGACCACGTCCGGGTCCGACGGCGGCAGAATGCCCAGGCGGACCAGGTCGAGGAAGCCGGGGTCGACCACGCGGCGCTGGTCCACGTCGACCGGTCCGCCGTCGCCGATGCTGTACGTGGTGCCCGCGTCCGGATTGCCGTCCTTGGTCAGCCGCAGAAAGTACGGCTTGGCCGAGTACGGGCCGTTGGTCGTCACCGTCCAGGACTTGACCCGGGCCCGCCACGAGTCGGCCGTCGCCAGGTAGCGCCGGCTCGAGGCCAGGTCACCGTGGGTGCGCGCGAACGAGGCGGCGCACACCAGCCCGGCGATGGCCGTCGCGATGGTGTTGGGGGAGTAGCCCGACTGGTTCTCCCAGCGCTCCTGCGGCGTGAACGGCGCCCCCGGGTACGCGACCAGGAAGTCGGCCGCCCGCTTGACGCCGGGCCAGGAGTCCGCGCGACCCAGCTGGTAGGCCAGCACGATCGGCAGCGCCACCTCGTCGAGCTGCAGCCCGCCCCACACCGGCGTGCCGTCCACCTGGGAGTTCTGCGGGAACGAACCGTCCGCTTTCTGCTGCACGCCGAACAGGAAATTCAGCGCGCGATGGGCGCCGGCCCGGTCACCGGCGGCGATCAGTCCGGTGGCGACCTGGTAGAGATCGCGCGACCACACCAGGTGGTAGGGCCCGGACGGGTCATCCGAGCCGAACGCCCACGGCGAGGCCGGCGCCGCCACGTACGCCCCGGGGTGGGTCTTGTCCTCCGAGGCCGCGAGGATCATCGCGGAGGTCCGGTAGAGCTGCCGCTGCGCGGCACCCCGCAACACCCGCGGCGGGGCGCTCAGGCCGGCCAGATAACGCTGCCAGCCGTACGCGTAGGAGCGCGCGACGGCCCGGAAGCCGTCCCGCAGTGATCGCCGTGCAGTGGCCAGCGCCTCGGCGGGGGAGCCGGCGAAGCCGAGCGCGAGCGTGGTGTGCCGTCCGCGTAGGGCCGCTGTCTGCACCAGGTTGCCCGGGGTGGCCGAGGAGTAGCGCCAGTCCATCCGCCCGTCACGCAGGTCGGTGAGCCCGTCGCTGACGCCGGCGAAACCGCTGGACGTGGCGGTGAACGAGCCGGCCAGGGCACTGGACACCGCGCCGTCGGTGGCGACCAGCGCCCCGCCCGCGGTGCGCCCGGAGTCACCCGCGCGGGAGTTGCCCAGCGCCGGGTCGTAGACGGCGAACAGGTCGTAGCCCCACGGCGCGGCGAACGACAGGTCGACCAGGACCGTCGAGCGGGCCGGGTCGGTCGTGTAGTCGGCGGTGAGCCGCCAGCCGGAGCCGTCGAACGTCTGGCGGAAGCGCAGGCCGTCGAGCTGCTCAGTGCGTACCGCCGCCTTGGCCGGACCGCCCCGGGCGGTCACCACGAAGGTGAGGGACCGGGCACTCGGGCCGCCGATCGTCGGATAGAAGATCTCGCCCAGGCCGCCCTCGCGCTGCACGGTCGCCCAGACCCGGCTGCCTCGCGTCCGCGAGGTGAGCAGCCCCGACTTGTCGGCCGGCAGATACTGCTGATCGACCCCGGGGGCGCCCGGTGCGCCGCCGGTCGCCGGGGCTGCGGGGGCCGGGGCTACGGGCGCAAGCCCGATGGCAGCCACCAGCAGGACAGGCAGCATCGGTGTCATCTCGACCTCCTCGTCGCCGGACTCTCCCGGTCTACACCGGTCACTGCTTGATCGCACCCGCTCGCCGGACGACACCTGGACGTGCGTTTGTTTCCGGCCGTTGAGGGGTGCCGCCGGTCCGCACACCGCAGTTGACTTCAACGAAGAGACCTGATAGTCGGGTCCGGTCCACGGGGGATGGTGGCCAGGAACATGCGAAGATCCGTTGTGCCAGGAGTTGTGGTCGCGCTCACCGCGGTGTTGGTCGGAGCCGGCCCCGCCGCGGCCCGGCCGGCCGAGCCGCACGTCATCGGCCTGGATCCGGTCCTGGTCGACGATCTCGAGGCCCTGCAACAGATCTACGGCCCCGGACCCGGGATGGGCGGCGGGCTGCAAGCCCGGGCCGTGGACCCGACCGCCGACGCCCGCTGCGGCAGTGCGGCTGCCGCGCCGGTACCCGACGGTGTGCCGATCAGGGTCAGCATGCCTCCGGCGCCGACCTTCACCGTCGGCTCGATCGCCGCGGCGTCCTGGCGCAAACCACCGGTCAAGGACGTCACCTGGCGCCTGCAGTACCAGGGTCTGATGTGGATGAAGCCGCTGGCGCGGCGGGCGGCCATCGACGGCCAGCGGAAGTCACTGGCCGCGCTCGTCGACCAGGTGGTCAAGTTCCACCGCCAGAACCCGGACCCGGGCAACAACAACTACGGCTGGGACGAGGGTACGGCGCTGCGCCGCCTCGAGACCAAGAACTGCCTGTACGCCCTCACCGGGTCGACGCGGCTGCGGGCCGGCATGACCGCCGACGCCAGAGTCCTGCTCGGATCGCGGTACTACGGTCCGCCCCGGCACCCGGTGCACAACCACGGCCTGATGGCCAACCTGGCCCTCATCCGGGCCGGCGAGCTGCTCAAGGTGCCCGCCTGGAAATCCACCGCGGCCCGCCGGATGACGAGCGAGGCGCCCAAGGCGTTCTCCCCCCGCGGCCTGTCCTACGAGCAGTCGTCGATGTACCACGGGGTCAACACCCGGCTCTGGGACAACGCGGTCACGGTACTGCGGGGAACGCCCGGGTCCGCGTCCGCAGCTGCCAAGGTCGGCGCCATCGTGGCCGAGGCCCGCATCGCCAACCATTGGCTGACCGAGCCCGACGGCAAGATCGTGCAGATCGGTGACTCGGACGAGTCGGCCGGCACCACGGCGGCCTTCACCACGCCGCGGGCGCTGCGCGACGACAAGACCGGCTGGGTGGTCGGCCGCTGGTCGTGGAGCGATCCCCGGGCCGTCTACTACACCGTCCGGTACGGGCCGGGCCGGCGCGCGCACGGCCAGCACGACCGGGCCGGTGGCGTGACCTTCAGCGCCGCGGGCGTACGGGTGCTCGTCGGTCCCGGCCGGTACAGCTACGACACCACGAGCAACTACTGGGCCTACCAGGTGTCGCCGAAGAGCCACAACGTGGCGATCCCCGACCGCGGCAAGGTGACCAACGCCGGCGGCAAGGTGACCGCGAGCGTGGTCCAGGCCGCCGCGCACAGCTGGACGGTGCAGGACACGATGTTCGGCATCCGCCACACCCGCGGCGTCAACGTCAAACGCGACACCCGGACGATGAAGGTCAGCGACTCCTTCCCGACCAAGAAGCTGTGGCGGCAGTACTTCCACCTCGATCCCGCGTGGAAGGTGGTGTCCGCACCCCGCAACGGCACGAAGCTGGTGTTCGCGCACCCGTCCGGCCGCCGGCTCACCATCACCACGAACGGCCGGCTGTCCGGAGTCCTCCGGGGCGTCACCCGGCCGCCGCAGGGCTGGCACTTCCCGAAGCGGGGCAGCCGGGTCCCCGCGTACGAGATCGTGATCCGCTCCCACGGGCGGTCGTCGGTGACGAGCTTCGCGGTCAGCTGACCGGGCAGCACCGGCGAAAGACCGGCCGGGACGGGACCATCAGCCCTGCTGGCAAGTCGATCTTCGGACGATGCTCGTGCTCATGGAAGCGGCAGGGTGGGCGGCGATACGGCCGACGAGGGCGGACGGCCGGGCCGCGCTGGTCGAATTCGGCCTGACGACGGCCTTCATGGCCACCGTCTTCACGCTCGTGCGCTGGGGGATGGGCCCGATGGCGCCGGGCGCCACGGTCACCGAACTGCGGCTTCGGGTGTTGGTCGTGTCGGCGTTGGTCGGCGTGGTCATCGTCGGGTTCGCGACCTCGCCGCCGGGACGCTTCAGTGGCGCACACATGAACCCGGCGATCACCCTGGGCCTGTTCGCGTCCGGATCCGTGCCGGCCCGGCGGGTCCCGCCCTACCTGGCGGCCCAGGGAGCCGGATCGATCGCCGCCACCGTGGTCACCAGGCTCGTCTGGGGACCCGCGGTGTCCGGTCAGCCCGTCCGGTGGGCAGTCGTGCAGCCGGGAACGGGCTGGACCGCGACGTCCGTGGCGGTCGCCGAGGCGACCACGCTGGCGGTCATCGTGGCGGTGATGTGCTGCGTGACGGCCGGCCGGGCCCATTGGCCCCTGGCCCGGATCGTGGGCGCGCTGTTCGGACTGCAGGGGGCGGCTCTCGGGACACTCACCGGGGGCTCCGCCAACCCGGCCCGGCAACTGGGCCCCGCCCTGTTCTCCGGAGAGGTCCGCCTGCTCGCCGTCTACCTGCTCGCACCGGTGGCCGGTGGTGTGCTCGCCGGCTGGACTGTGCGCGGTGTCCGGGCCGGACTCCGGACCCGGCCTCTCGTGGGCTCCTTCCCCGGCTATCCGGGCAGGCGCGGTCTCATCAGGTAGACGCGTGTCGGTGAGCTGGACGTGAGCGGCCCATCGCGCCGTGACTGCGGAAAATGTGCGGCGCCCCGACCGGTACATCCATCGGGTGATCCGGCCGGGCCGCCGGTCCCTCGGCTGCGTATCCATCATGGATCTCCGTTCTGGAACGGTGTCCGCCCGATTCTGACGCGAGGTCGCGGAAAAGGTCAGGGCCGGAAGTCCGTTCCCGGGCGGGAAGCCGCGCCGGCCGGTGGCGTCATGCACGGGTGGTGAGGAGCCGTTCAGCCTTGGTCAGCCGATGCATGATCGTGCGGCGTGGCACCTGCCGGACGCCGCTGAGCCACCCGGCGTGAGCGCAAGCTGGCCGCGTCGGAGAGAGCCGCGGCGGCTGCGTACCGAAATGACGGGATACCACCCGCCCAGGTGCTGCAGGCGATCCGTGACAGTCCCCGTGGCCCCGGAGTCGACGGTTGGGGTGCGTGGTGTCACCGCACCGTGCCGGCGCGCCGCAAGCGACGGCCCGGCCGGCCCGCACGGGACGACCTGCCCGCAAGACGGGACCTTCGGCCCTGAGGTCCCGGCGCGAGTGATCCGCAGAATCGAGCGCAGCCGTGGAAAGGAACCCCTCGTGGACGCGCTCGATCTGGCCCGATGGCAGTTCGGCATCACCACCGTGTACCACTTCATCTTCGTGCCGATCACCATCGGGATGTCGGCGCTGGTCGCCGGGATGCAGACCGCCTGGGTACGGACCGGCAAGGAGAAGTACCTGCGTGCCACCAAGTTCTGGGGCAAGCTGTTCCTGATCAACTTCGCGATGGGGGTGGTCACCGGCATCGTGCAGGAGTTCCAGTTCGGGATGAACTGGAGTGACTACTCGCGCTTCGTCGGGGACATCTTCGGGGCGCCGCTGGCCATCGAGGGGCTGCTCGCGTTCTTCCTGGAGTCGACGTTCCTCGGGCTGTGGATCTTCGGCTGGGACCGGTTGCCGAAGAAGCTGCATCTGGCCACGATCTGGCTGGCGTCGATCGGGACGCTGCTGTCGGCGTACTTCATCCTGGCCGCCAACTCCTGGATGCAGCACCCCGTCGGCTACGAGGTCAACGCCGAGACCGGCCGGGCCGAGCTGAACAGCATCGGGGCCGTCCTGACCAACTCCACGACGCTGGTGACCTTTCCGCACACCATCACCGCCTGCTTCCTCACCGCCGGCGCCCTGCTGCTCGCGGTCAGCGCCTGGCACCTGCGCAAGCGCAACCAGGAGGAGATCTTCCGCCCGGGTCTGCGGCTCGGCGCCTGGGTGGTGCTGATCGCCGGGATCGGCGTGCTGATCACCGGCGACCTGCAGGCCCGGATCATGACCGAGCAGCAGCCGATGAAGATGGCCGCGGCCGAGGCGCTCTACGACACGTCGAAACCGGCGAGCTTCTCGCTGTTCACCATCGGCTCGCTCGACGGGCGCGAGGAGGTGGCCAGCGTCCGCATCCCCTCTCTGCTGTCGTTCATGGCCACCGGAAGTCCCTCCGGCGAGGTCGAGGGCATCAACGACCTGCAACAGCAGTACGCCGAGAAGTACGGCCCCGGCGACTACCGGCCGTACGTGCCCGTCACGTACTGGTCGTTCCGCCTGATGATCGGCTTCGGCGGGCTCGCCATGGCCGTGGCGCTGCTGGCGCTCTGGGCCACCCGGCGCGGCCGGACCCCGGCGAGCCGCTGGCTCTGGATCGCGGCGATCGGCACCGTCGGCATGCCGCTGCTGGCGAACTCCTTCGGCTGGATCTTCACCGAGATGGGCCGCCAGCCCTGGACCGTGTTCGGCGTGTTCAAGACCGCGGAGAGCGGCTCACCGTCGGTCAGCACCGGCGAGGCCGCCACCTCACTGATCGTGCTGACCGCCCTCTACGGCGTCCTGGCGGTCATCGAGGTCGGCCTGTTCCTCAAGTACGCCCGCGCCGGCGCACCGGAGATCGAACCACCGATCGATGACGACGCCGACCGCCCGCTGGCCTTCGCCTACTGAAAGGGCCGACATGGAACTCACTACTTTCTGGTTCGGCCTGATCGCCGTGCTCTGGGCCGGCTACTTCCTGCTCGAGGGTTTCGACTTCGGCGTCGGCATCCTGCTGCCGGTGCTGGGCCGCGACGACCGCGAACGCCGCCTGCTGATCAACACCATCGGCCCGGTCTGGGACGGCAACGAGGTCTGGCTGCTGGTCGCCGGCGGCGCCACCTTCGCCGCGTTCCCCGAGTGGTACGCGACCCTGTTCTCCGGCTTCTACCTGCCGTTACTGCTGATCCTCGTCGCGCTGATCCTGCGCGGTGTCGCGTTCGAGTACCGCGGCAAGCGTGACGACGCCGCCTGGAAGCGTCGCTGGGACTACTGCATCATCGGCGGCAGCCTGGTCCCGGCGCTGCTCTGGGGAGTGGCCTTCGGCAACATCATCCGGGGCGTGCGGCTGGACGCCGATCACGAGTACGTCGGCGGGTTCTTCGAGCTGCTCAACCCGTACGCGTTGCTCGGCGGACTCACCACGCTGACGCTGTTCACTCTGCACGGTGCGGTCTTCCTGGCGCTGAAGACGGGCGGCGAGATGCGCGAGCGGGCCGGACGGCTCGCCGCCGCGATCGCCGGCCCGGCGATCGCGGTCGCCGGCGGCTTCCTGCTCTGGACGGCGACCGACCACCACGACCCGGCCGGCTGGCTGCTCTCGGCCGCGGCGGCCGTCGCGCTGATCGGGGCGGCCGTGGCGACCCAGGTACGCCGGGAGGGCTGGGCCTTCCTGGCCACCGGCGCCACCCTGGTCCTCGCCGTCTTCGCGCTGTTCGTGACGCTGTTCCCGGACGTGATGCCCTCCAGCATCGCCGCGGCCAACAGCCTGACCGTGGACAACGCGTCCTCCACGCCGTACACGCTCAAGGTGATGACCTGGGTCGCGGTCGTCTTCACCCCGATCGTGCTGGCCTACCAGGGCTGGACGTACTGGGTCTTCCGCCAGCGGCTCACCGTCGAGCACATCCCGGTGTCGCCGCCGCCCGCCACCCGGGAGACGGTGTGAAGCCGCTCGACCCGCGCCTGTTGAGGTACGCCCGCTCCACGCGGGCGTACCTGGTGGTCACGGTCGCCCTGGGCGTGGCCCTGGCCGGGCTGATCGTCGCCCAGGCGACCCTGCTCGCTCACGGCATCACGGCGGTGTTCCTGGACGGTGCGGACGTCGCCGACCTGACGCCGGTGCTGGGCTGGCTGGCTGTCGTGGTGGCCGGGCGCTGCTTCGTGGCGTGGGCGCAGGAGGTCGCCGCCGCCCGGTCGGCCGCGGGCGTGAAGTCCGAACTGCGCCGTGGGCTGCTCGTCCGGCTGGCGGCGCTGGGCCCGGACCGGCCGGCCCGTACCGGGGAGGTCACCACGCTGGTGACCCGGGGGCTCGACGCGCTCGACGCCTACTTCGCGCGGTACCTGCCGCAGCTCGTGCTGGCCGCGCTGGTCCCCGCGATCGTGCTGGCCCGGCTCCTGCCGGCCGACCTCGTCGCCACCGCGACCATCGCCCTGACCCTGCCGCTGATCCCGGTCTTCATGGCGCTGATCGGCCTGCACACCGAGGCCGCGAACCGCCGTCAGTTCCGGCTGCTGACCCGGCTGTCGCACCACTTCCTCGACGTCGTCGCCGGGCTGCCGACGCTCAAGCTGTTCGGCCGGGCCCGCGCTCAGGCCGGGACGATCCGCCGGATCAGCGCCGACCAGCGCCGGTTGACCATGCGCACCCTGCGGACCGCGTTCCTGTCCTCGCTCGTGCTGGAACTGCTCGCCACTCTGTCCGTCGCGCTGGTCGCGGTCGGCATCGGGCTGCGACTGGTGTCCGGGCACCTGGACCTGACGACCGCGCTGCTCGTGCTGATCCTGGCGCCGGAGGCCTACCTGCCGCTGCGGCAGGTGGGCGCGAACTACCACGCCAGCGCCGAGGGCCTGGCCGCCGCCACGGAGGCGTTCGAGATCCTCGAGACCCCGGTCCCGGGCGCCGGTTCCACCGTCCCGCCCACCGGCACCCTCGCGTTCGAGGACGTCGTCGTGCGTTACCCCGGGCGCGACGGTGACGCCCTGCGGCTCTCGGCGCTGATCCAGCCCGGCGAGGTCGTCGCTCTCACCGGTCCCAGCGGCTGCGGCAAATCCACCGCGCTGGGCGTGCTGCTCGGCTTCGTGCGGCCGGCCGCGGGCCGGGTCACCGTCGGCGGTGTCCCGCTGTCAGCCGTGGACCTCGATGCGTGGCGCAGCCGGATCGCCTGGGTGCCGCAGCGGCCGCACCTGTTCGCCGGGACGGTCCGTGACAACATCACGCTCGGTGCCGACGGGGACGTGAACCGGGCCGCGCACCTGGCCGGAGTGGACACCTTCCTCGACGACTACGACACCGTGCTCGGCGACGACGGCACCGGCCTGTCCGCCGGGCAACGGCAACGGATCGCGCTGGCCCGGGCCTTCCTGCGGGACGCGCCGATCGTGCTGCTCGACGAGCCCACCGCCAATCTCGACGCCGCCACGGCTGCGGGCGTGATGGGCGCCGTCCGGGAGCTCGCGCGCGGCCGTACCGTCGTCATCGCCGCCCACCGCCCGGAGCTGATCGCCCTGGCCGACCGGGTCATCAGCCTGGCCCCGGCGGCGGTGGCGGCATGAACCTGCTCGCCGTCCTGCGGCCCGCCTCGGGCCGCCTGCTGCTCGCCGTGCTGGCCGGGGTCGGCGCGGCCGGCGCGGGTATCGGGCTGATGGCCACCTCGGCCTGGCTGATCTCGCGGGCCGCGCTGCACCCGCCGGTCCTGCACCTGATGGTCGCCATCGTCGTGGTCCGCGCCTGCGGCATCGGCCGCGGCGCCCTGCGCTACCTCGAACGTCTCGTCGGCCACGACGCGGCCTTCCGGATCCTGGGCGAGCTACGGGTACGAGTGTTCACCCGCCTGGAGAAGCTCGCACCGGCCGGGCTGGCCGACTTCCGCCGCGCCGACCTGGTGCAGCGCCTCGTCACCGACGTCGACGCCGTGCTGGACCTGGTGACCAGGGTGCTGCTGCCCTACGCCGTCGCCGGGCTGGTCGGCGTCGGCGCCGTCGCCCTGGTCGGCACGCTGCTGCCGGTCGCGGGGCTGACCCTGGCGGCGGCCCTGGTCCTGACCGGGATCGTCGTGCCGATGCTGCAGTCGGCCGCCGCCCGCCGGGCCGACGGCCGGCTCGCCCCGCTGCGCGGCGAGCTCGCCACGGCCACCGTCGGCCTGCTGCACGGCCTGCCCGACCTGACCGCGTACGGGTCGGTGCCGCGCCAGCTGGCCCGTCTCGACGAGGTGGACGCCCGGTTGCGCCGCGCCGAGCAGCGTTCCGCCACCGCCACCGGAATCTCCGCCGCGGTCACCGCCCTGAGCACCGGCCTGTGCCTGCTCGTCGGGCTCGCCGCGGGTGCCGTGGCCGTCCGCGGGGGTCAGCTGTCCGGCGAACTGCTCGCGGTTGTCGTGCTGACGCCGCTGGCCGTCTTCGAGACCGCGGGCGCGCTGCCCCTGGCCGCGCAGCGCTGGGCCGGAGCACGGGCCGCCCTGGGCCGGCTCGCCGAGATCTTCACGGCCCCCGTACCGGTGACGACCGTGAGCGACCCGGACGAGCTGCCCGCCGGTCCGCACACGCTGCGCCTGGAGCACGTGACCGCGGGCTGGGCGCCGGGACACACCGCCCTGCGGGACGTGGACCTCACGCTCGCGCCGGGTAGCCGGGTCGCGCTGGTGGGACCGAGCGGGTCGGGCAAGTCCACGGTGGCGGCGCTGCTGGTGCGCTTCCTCGACCCGAGGTCCGGCCGGGTGACCCTGGACGGGATCGACCTGCGGACCCTCGCGCCGGAGCGGGTCCGCCAGGTGGTCGGTTACCTGAGCGAGGACGCGTACCTGTTCGACACGACGATCGGCGAGAACCTGCGCATCGCCGACCGTCAGGCGTCCACGGACGACCTGCGTGCCGCGCTCCGGGCCGCTCGCCTGCTGGACTGGGTGGTCTCTCTGCCGGACGGACTCGACACGCTGGTCGGCGAGCACGGCCTGGCGTTGTCCGGGGGCCAGCGGCGGCGGCTCGCCCTGGCCCGCGCGCTGCTCGCGGACACCCCGGTGCTGATCCTGGACGAGCCCACCGAACACCTCGACGACGAGACGGCGGTGGCCCTGACCCGCGACCTGCTCGCGGCCGCCGGTGATCGCACGGTCCTGCTCATCACCCACCGCACGGACGACCTGGCGGTGGTCGACGAGGTGATCACGCTGGCCGCGGGACGGGTACGGGAACCCGCCGGGGAACTGGTGCCGGCGGTTCCGTCAGGCGTGTCCTGACACCGATCGGCCGACGGCTCCGGCCGCCGACACCGCCTGCACGAGCATGGCGATCCCGGTGCCGGCGATCGCGAAGACCAGGACGGTACGGGCGATCAGCGTCCACTCGTGCCCGTCGAATGCGAACGGGAACACCGCCCAGACCCGGAACAGGACGACGAGGCTGATGCTGTTCGTGACGAGATCCCCCAGAGCCTTCCACCGGGGCGGGTCGTAGAGCACGTACAGCAGGTTCGCCACGATCCCCGCGGCCAGCGACAGGTTGAGAACGACCAGCACCCGGGTGGTGTCCTCGGTCAGGAACGGCACTGCGCGCCAGCCGGGACGGACGTTCACCAGATAGAGCAGCACCGTGTTCAGCACGGCCGCGACCGTGTAGCCGAAGGAGCGAGCCGCCCGGGACGGCCGGTTGCGTGCGGATTTGGTGATCATGATGGCCTCCCGTCAAGGTGCGGCGCGGCGGTGCGCCGCGCCGTGAGGGTCTGCCGGGCGGCCAGGGCCAGGCCGGCTCGCCAGCCGGGAAGGCGGCCACCAGCCGGTGGCCGGATACCGGTCATGTCGTGCCCGCTCCGGGCCAGCAGCCAGGCGACGAGTGAGTTGGAGTTCCACATCTCACCGGTGCCGAGTTCGTCGCGTCCCCAGGTGGCGAGCGGCGCCTGCGGCACGAGATCGAGAAGGTGCCGTGCGCGGCCGATATCGTCGCCCGCCCGGTAGGGGCTGCCCACAGCCGCGGCGGCGTCGGGGATGACCCCGCCGCGCCACCGACGGATCTCGTACCGGAACGCGGTGAACCGGCCCAGCCAGGGCAGACCCACCGGGCCTTCCCGGACCACCCCGCGTCCGGTGGCGTGGGTCGCCCAGACCGGCGCCATCTCGATGACGTAGCGGTCGGCGTCGACGAGGACCTCGAGGGCGCAGTGGTAGAGGCCGGCAGCCGGTCGATGCTCGCGCCGCGCCGCCAGTGCCTCGTAGAGCCGGCCGTTCCAGCGCACCACGTGCCCGCCGGCGCCGAGGGGCAGCCAGTACACCGACACCTCGGCGGCCTGCGTGCCCGGCTCGATGGTCATGGCCGTCTCCTTGATCCTCGGTGGACATCGTGCCCTCGGAGGACTCAGGCCGATCGCAGCACGCTGAGTCCGGAATGTGTGGTCTCCTGCCACGCCGATGGTGCCGTGGCGGTCGATGCCGGTGACATGGAACGCGATGTCCCCGACGGGTTCAGGGAAGAGCGTGGTCTGCCCGTTGCGCCAGCGGAACGGCACGGCGATGCCCTGCGGATCCGCCCACCTGGAACCGGCGACGTCACCGCGGTCGATGAGGCCCGCTGCTTCGAGTTCGGTTCCGCTGCTCGGCCGGATGCGGCTGACGGATCCGTGGCGCCACAGGAACAGACCACCGTCCCAGAAGCTGCCGAGCCCAGCCGGCGCAGGCGCCGCTGGATCCGGTGCGCCGCGGAACCCGTCAGGAAGGCTTTGTGGATTCTGGTGTCGAACGCGGCAGCGGGCATCCCCGGCAGCAACGGGGAGGTGTCGCGTGGCATGGTGCTGATGTCGGCGAGGGTGACGTCGAGCTGCTCAGCGAGCCCGCCGGCGATCGCCCGGGCGATCTTCTCGGTGTTGCCGACCATCGATTCATAGACGAGCAGCGCCTTCATGACGGCCTCCTCTCACGGCGTCGGGTACTTGGCGAGGATCTCGCGCAGCCGGTCGACGTAACGCAGAGATTCGAGCCCGATCTGGATCGCTATGCCGTTGAAGCCGCCCTCGAGGGCCAACCTGACGATGTACTTCGGGTCGGCGGCGATCGGGTCGGCGAAGAAGTCCCGCGGTCCGTGCTCGAGGCCTTGGTCGTACGGCAGGAACAACGCGGTGCCGTTGCCGAGACCGTGCTTGTGGAGGATGCGGTGCAACCGGGCCTCCTTGCCCGCGCCGAGCCCGCAGCTCGAGAGCCTGAGCCGTGCGGTCATGGCAGTCTCCTTTCCCTTCACCGTCCACGTTCGTCGCGGCCACGCGTGCGGTCCAGGGTCTGACGACCCGCCCGGACGGGACTGCCGTCCTGCCGACGCGGACCGGCACGGAGAAGGGCTCAACGACTCTGCCGGGGCGCTCCCCGCATCACTAATGTCCGTTTCAAGGCACGTCCCAGCACAAGAGAGGCAGGTCGACATGGCAGGCACATTGCTTCCCTGGCCGATGGTGCGTCAGGGCGACAAGGAACACCCGGTTGTCACGTTGCAGTATCTGCTGCGCGCCCGGGGGAAGGCCATCACGGTGGACGGCATCTTCGGCGCCCGTACCGAGGCCGCCGTCCGCGATTGGCAGCGGCAGAAGGGCCTCGCGGTCGACGGGATCGCCGGCCCCAGCACCTGGCTGTCCTTGATCATCCAGGTCCGCAAGGGTGACGAGGGCGATGCCGTGCGGGGTGTCCAGGAGGAGTTCCAATTCCGGAACCTCTCCGGCGACCCGAACCGGGGGCTACAGGTGGACGGCGACTTCGGACCGAAGACGGACGCCGCCGTGCGGGCCTTTCAGACGGCGGTCCACGCCGACGTGCCGTCGATGGCGGTCGACGGGATCGTCGGCCCGATGACCTGGCAGGCGCTGGTCAGCGGAATGCTGTCTTTCTGAAACGATGCTCAGCGGGATGCCGGGTCACCTTCCGCGGGGATGGCCCGGCATCGCCGCGCCGCGTTCAGGTGCGCGGCGCCGGCTCGGCGGCGGTCTCCGGACGCTCGCCCGGCACGGGGATGACGACGACCGGACAGGTGGCCTTGCGGATGCAGTCCTCGCTGACCGAGCCGAGCACGGTGTGCCGGACCCGGCTGTGGCCGTGACTGCCGAGCACCAGCAGGTCTGCGGTACGTGCGGCGGCGCTGAGCACGTCCGCCGGGCGACCCTCGATGACCTCGCCGGCCACCGGAAGACTGGAACCGTTGCGCGCGACGAGTTCTTCGATCTCGTGGTCGAGCAGCCGGCCGGCGCGTTCGGCCTCCTCCTGCGGCTGGGTGGCCGCGATGGGCCCGTACTCCAGGCCGTCCCAGGACCAGGCGATGACCGCCTGCACGGCGCCGCCGCGGGTGGCGGCCTCCCCGGCGGCCCACTGCAGGGCGCGGCGCCCGCCCTCCGAGCCGTCGACTCCGGCGACGACCAGGTAGCTGCTGCTCATGATTCCCCCTCTCTACGGATGAAGACGCGTGGGGCGACATCCGTTCCCGGATGCCGCCCCACGCTCGCTGCCGGATTCACTTGAGCCAGGGGAGACGCTGCACGATCGGCAGGCGGCTCCAGTACTCACCGAGGCCGAGCGTGTTCCCGGCCGCGGTGAGGGCGAGCACCACGAGGACACCCGCGTAGATGAGGTGGTCGTCCATGAACGGGTTGTTCTCGGGCGGCAGGACGGCGGTCCACATGAGCACCAGCATCAGCGCGCCGGCCGCAGCGGCGATGCGCATGCCGATGCCGGCCAGCAGGGCGATGCCGATGCCGGCGAGACCGATCATGAACAGCCAGTCGGCCCAGGCCGCGCCGGCGAAGCTGTGGTAGAAGCCCTCGAACGGTCCGCTGACGGCCTTGCCGAGGAAGCCCGCGGTGGGGCTGCCGCCGTCGATCCAGGCGTTCGCCGAGGGGGTTGCGTAGCCGAGTCCGAACAGCTTGTCCAGGAAGGCCCAGAGGAACACCCAGCCGAGCGCGAGCCGCAGACCGGCGAGCAGATATCGAGTGGCCTTCTGGGCAGTGGTCTCGGTCGCGGTGCCCGTGACGGTGCGCGCCGCAGTGGTGGTCTCCGCGGCGCTCCGGCGGCTGGCGGTGGGGTTGGGGTTGGTGGCGGCGGTCATGGCTTCCACGTCCTCTCGCGATCCTTGTTCGACACTCCCATTGAGCGCCGCGGTCGGCGGCGGATGGAGAGTCCGCGTACCGTTCGGACCGGGCCTCCCGGCCCCTCTTCGCCGGGACCCGGCCGCTGCGGGGACGCCTGGCTGTTATGAACGCCGGGTCTCGCTCGCCGGTTGCCGCGCGGTCAGCACCGGGCAGTCCGCGTGATGCAGCAGCTGGATCCCGGTCGAGCCGAGCAGAGCGCCGGCGATGCTGCCGTGACCGTGGCTGCCCACGACGACGAGCTGAGCACCGTGGGAGGCGTCGGTCAGCGCCGCGGCGGAGCTGTTGTGCGACACCGTGATGTCGACCTTCACACCGGGGTGCTTGTCGCGCCACGGCGTCAGCAGCTCCTCCACGCGTTGACGCTCAGCGGCGTCCTCCACGGGCGTCGAGAACTCAGCCACCGGCACTCCCGCCATCCACAGCAGGGGCGGCGGGAGGTAGGTACGGATCACGGTGAGTGGGCGTTCCGCCCGGCGGCGGCCTCGAACGCCGTGGCCAGAACGGTGTCGGCCGCCGGCGAGTCGTCCACACCGACCGCGACGGGTCCGTCGACGACATTGCCGCGACCGCGGACGACGACCACCGGACAGGGCGCGTGGGTGGCCACCCGCCGGCTCACCGATCCGAGCAGCAGGCCGCCGAATCCACCACGGCCACGGCTGCCCAGCACGACCAGATCGGTGTCGTCGGCCGCGGCCAGCAGCCGAGGCGCCGGATTGCCGATCAGAGTGTCAGCTCCGCTGTGCCGTCGGTGCCCACCAGGATCTCCTTGGTTCCGATGACCGGGTCCCCTTTCGGCAGTTTCCCCGATGGTCGGACCCGGTCCCGTCCCGCCGGAAGTGCATCAGGTCCCGCGTGCGAGGGCCGCACGGCACGTGACCTATCGCGCCATCGGGTGATCCGCCCCGCCGGGTCGAAGGGCCCGCGAAGGAGGTGCTGCAGACTCTGCCGCTGCGCGGCCGGCACAGCGACGATCAGCTCAGGCACGAAAGGATGGGAGGTGCCGTCATGTCGTGGTTCATCCTCGTGATCCTCGCGGTGCTGGCGCTGTTGATCGTGGCCGGGCCCGTGCTCGAGGACCTGATCGACCGGATCTGGCCGCCGCACACCGATCCGGCAGCACGCCACGCCCACCGGAGATGAGGCGCGTCATGAAACTGTGGCATGTGGACGACGTCATGACCAAGGACGTCGTCACGGTGCGGGAGGGCACCCCGTACCGTGACATCGTCGATCTGGTGCTCAGTCGCCGGGTGAGCGCGCTGCCGGTCGTCAACGAGGCCGGCAAGCTGGCCGGCCTGGTGTCAGAGGCGGATCTCCTGCACAAAGTCGAGGCCGGCGGCGCGCCGCCCCGCCCCTCGTGACTGCCGAACCGTCGCTGTCCCTGGCCGCTGCTGCCCGCCGCATGCACCGTGAGCACGTCAAGCGGCTTCCGGTCGTCGACCCTTCCGGGCATCTCATCGGCATCGTGACCCGCAGCGACCTGCTCGAGGTGCACCGGCGCACAGACGGCGAGATCCGCCGTGACGTCGTCGACGAGGCGCTGCAGCACGTCATGGCGGTGAAGGGCGCCACCGTGCGGATCGAATGCGTCGACGGTGGTTGTGACCGGGCGGGTGCAGTTCCGGTCCAGCGCCGAACTGATCGCCCAGGTGATCCGGCACGTTCCGGGGGTCGTCGACGTGGCGGACGGCCTCGTGTTCGACGTCGACGACAGCCTGATCAGCGGTTCCAGGATCGGCACACCGTTCGGTGCCGCCTGAGCACAGCACCGACCGCAGGACTGTCGGTCAGGAGGAACGTCATGGCACCCTTGTCCGTCTTCGACCAGCTCGTCCTGCACCCCTTCCTCGGTGATCTCCCGACGGGCTGGCTGCGGCGCCCGGCGGCCCACGGCCGCCCGGTGCTGCGACACACGGGCTACCGGCTGTTCAGAGAAGAAAGCCCGGCCGAGCACTTCTGGCTGCTGCGTTCCGGCATCGGTGCCGGCAGCTTCGTCGGCTGGTCCTGGCTGTCGCCGCCGTATCGCTGGACCCTCGGTGCGGCTGTGGCGGAGGACTGCCACGCGATCGAGGTCGACGCCGCCCCGGTACGCCTGCTCATCAGCGCGGACCCCGCCCTCGGGCGGGAGCTCACCGCACGCTTCCTAAATGTCATGGGCAGCCGGCTGCAGGCGGCGCGACACCGGCTGACCGAGCTGTACGCCTACCCGGACCATCCCGCCGGTGCTTCCGGTCCTGGCTGAGCGGGACGGGGGACTGAGCCCCCGCCGCGCATGACCTGTGGCACTGCTCGCAGGCCGGGCCGACGCGCTGTGCTGGAAGAGAACTCAGAGGCGTCGGGAGAATGCGATGAGGTTGCTCGAGAGGCACAGGATCCAGCGCGACGACCGGCCGGCGAACGGCGCGGTCGTCGTCGGCGTGGACGACTCGGCGGCCAGCCGGGTCGCGGCGGAGTACGCCGCGGTGGAGGCGGAGTTGCGCGGGTGGGATCTGCAACTGCTGCACGTCCAGCCCGCTGGGACGACCCGGTATGCGCCGGGCGACCGAGGGGCACGAATGCTCGAACGGATGGCCGGCCGGGTGCACGGACGCGCACCGGCCGTCGCTGTCTCCAGTCACCTCGCCGTCGGTGCGGCGGCCACCGTGCTGCTCGAGGAGGTCTCCGACACCGACATCGTCGTCGTGGGGCATCACAGCGGTCCGGCGCTCGCCGCGTTCGGGATTCGTATCGAGGAGCGGGTGGCCGCCCTTCACCGGGGTCCTGCGCTGGTCGTCCCCGAGTCCGGCCGGCCTCTCGGCCCGGCACTCGCCGACCGGCCGGTCATCGTCGGCGTCGACGACGACAGGAGTCCCACGGCGGTCCTCGACTTCGCCCGTACCGAGGCGATGCTCCGCGGATGCGAGCTGATCGTCCTGCACACATCGGGTGACGGTTCCGTACCCCGGCTGTGCCACGGCGCCGTCACGGGTGATCCGGTCGAGGCGATGGTGAGCGCGTCACAACAGGCGTCGGCCGTGGTGGTCGACCGGCACGGTGCCGACGTCACCACGACGCTCATCGGCCGTGCCGCCCGCGTTCTGGTCCGTGCGTCCGCGTGCCCGGTGTTCCTCATCGGCTGAGCGACGTGCCGGCAGCTGTGGCTGCCGGAAACGGAGAGACCCGCAAGGGTCTCTCCGTTGTCACCGGGCCCGGTCGCTACGCAGATGCGACGACCGCGGGAGGCGGCGGCAGGTACTGCGGGGGTGGCGGTCCCGTACGGGGAGGCTCCACCGGTGGTTCGCCGGACGACGAGGGACCGCTGTGCCGGCGGCCCAGGGTGACACCGCCCAGCACGATCAGGCCGATGCCCAGGATGGCCAGGACGATGCCGGTACCCAGCACGCCGCCGCCGAGGGCGGACAGGTCGGGAATCTGCGCCGACGCCCGGACCCGGGTCGCCACGTCCACGGAACCGTCGGCGTTGGCCAGCACGACCGTGTAGTTGCCGTCGGCAGCCTGCCACTCCAGGGTCGCGTTCTGCGCGCCCGTGCCGGATGCGAGCCAGAAGTCCTGCTCGGGCGGCGCGGGAACAGCCCTCACAGCCCCGGCCGTCCGGTCGTAGCTGGCTCGGTCGTCGGAAACATTGACGATACTGTCCCGCGCCGTGCCGGACAGCCAGGACTCCACTTGCGCCTGACGGCCGATGCCGACGAACACGGGCTTGCCGTTCGTGCTCGCCACCGTGATGCGGACGCCACCGACGTCGGTGAGGTTGCGGGCCCAGAAGTCCCCGCCTTCGATCGTGATGCCGTCGGCGGTGATGGCGGCGGTGGAGCTGGTCGCCCGCACCACCGGGCTGGTGACGTATCCGGAGCTGTCGCGCATCCCGTCGAAGGCGAGCAGCGCGGTGCCCGCAGCGCCGAGTCCGGCCGCCGGGATCAGCAGCACCGCGCCGGCGACGAGGGCGGTCACCGCCCCGGCCACCGAGCCGGATACGGGAGGGGCCGGTTGTGGACCGGGCGCCCCTTCGGCCCGGACGGCCGGCAGTCCGGTCCGCGCCGGCCCGTCCGGGTCGTCGTCCGGTTCCGTGTCACCCTGATCCAGGCGGAAGGGCGGATAGGCGGGGGTGAGCAGAGCCAGGTACGCGACGACCCGCAGGTTCCACCGGGCCACGCCGACCAGCAGGTCGTAGAGACCGCGCGGATAGCGGGAGGTGAGCAGCAGGCTCAGGCCGGCGATGAGGATGCCCACGGTCACGACGCCCAGTGGCGCGGAGTTCGTGGTGTCGCCGTTGTCGATGGTCCAGGTCGCCGCGCCGCCGAGCGCACCGAGCAGCAGGATGTGCGGCACGGCCAGGAGCCACGCGACCAGCGGCAGCCAGCGCGGCGGCGAGGGCGTGTCCGTCAGCTGCAGCCGGGCCGGATAGTCCGGTACGTCGGCCAGGGTGAACGGTGGATACCGGTCGGTGCCGAGCGCCTGGTAGCCGTAGTAGTTGACGCGCCAGGTCCAGCGCAGCACCGCGAGATTGTAGGCGCGGATCGCCGACGGATACCTGCCGGTGAACAGGACCGCCAGATAGGCGCACAGGGTGAGCACGATGAAACCCACCCAGAGGACGGCCAGGACGAGGTAGTGCGGGATGAGCAACGCCCACTTGACGAGCCACAGCCACCGGCTCAAGGACTCGTCGCGGCGTGCCTCGACCCGCAGCGGATAGCGGTTCATGACACCTCCTGAAGGTTCGTCCTCAGCAGATCGCGCCGGGTACGCGCCCCGGCAGAGTCCGATGTCCCGTCTGCCGGCGGCGAAGGTCCGCCCCGGGCCGGCACGCCCGGGCCGGTGCTCGGCGCGCTGCTCAGGCGACGGACGAGCGCGCCCCGAAGCCGGGCACTTCGCCTCTGGTCGGGGGCGACCCCGGCGACCCAGGGTCCAGGAGGGGGCCGGGCGGGGCGCCCGTGACTCCCCTGAGCGATGGGAGGCTCGTCATGGTGCGGCGAGAAGGAGAGAAGGCCGACCAGGTCCGGGACAACGACATCGTGGTGGGCGTGGACGGCTCGCCGTCGTCGAAGGCGGCTCTGCGGTGGGCGCTCATGCAGGCCCGTCGCACCGGCGCCCGGGTTCAGGCGGTGACGTCATGGGAGTTCCCGGCCTACTACGGCATGAGTGCGGTGTTCCCGTACGAGGACTTCGCGGCCACGGCCGGGAGGATCCTCAGCGAGGCGGTCCAGCAGGCTCTGGAAGACGGCGGGCTCGACGTCCCGGTGCTGGAAACCGTGGTGGCCGGTCATCCGGCCCAGGTGCTGCTCGACATGTCGGCGCACGCGGCGCTGCTCGTGGTGGGCTCACGCGGCCACGGTGCTTTCACCGGTACGCTGCTGGGTTCGGTCAGTCAGCACTGCGCGCAGCACGCGCACTGCCCGGTGGTCGTCGTGCGGGGCAGGGGCTGAGCCGGCGGCGCCGGGACCTCGCAGGTCTTGACTTTGGTCCCAGCGCCGCACGTCCGACGGCCCGACCGCTCGCTGTGCCGGTGCGGGATCATGGAATCGGAGCCCGGTGAACTCATCGACGCCAACCTGACCGTCGACACGGCACCGCGAGTGGAACGCGTCGTGCCGCATCACCGGTCGTCAGCGACCCGGCTCGGTTGGTGATCGGGCATACGGGCCGTCGAGCGCCGCGACTCGGGACCAATGGCACTGCATACGGTGCGTTCCTGACGCTGGGATAGGGACAAGGAAGGCGTCCGGCCGGGCCCACCGAGGGCCCGGCGTCATGGTCGTCGTGTGGCCCGAAGGAGGTGCCGTCATGGCTCGTGCGCGTACCTGGACCGTCGAGATCACCATCACCGAGCACGAGGACGAGCGCCGTGCCCACGTCGGTGCCGTTGTGCGCCGGCGGCCGTCCGAGCAGGAAGGTGCCGTTGTCGGTGACGAGTCGGCCACCGCCCGGGCGCTGGCCGTTCTCGCGTACAAGGCGCTGGACGCCGGCGCGGGCGACACCGGACAGATGGCCCGCCGGCCCATGCGGTTGCTGTCCTGAAGAGGAGGCGTCATGACGGATCGGGGAAACACGACCGTGTTCCACCCCGCCTGGCGAGATCGAGCGGGGTTCTGTGGCGCCGATGTTCTGGACCAGCCGGCCGGATCGATCAGTCCGGCTCAGCGCGTGCACCTGCGTGCCGTGGCGGAACAGATCAAAATGGTGCACGACCTGTTCGCCGCCTTCGCCGACGAGTACGCGCCGTTCCCCACCGAGCTCGTCGCGGCGCAGACCCGTGAGCTGGTCGCTGTCGGTCTGCTGCTCGCACGCTATGCCGTGGCCGACCCGGGCGCGCAACTGCCTCCCGGCGTGTTCTCCGACGCCGCGGCTCAACGCGACTACGAGCGACTTCGGGCGCGCGGAAGGGCGGGGCGTTCGGCCGCGTTGCGCGTGGTCGCGACGGCTCTGCGGGAGACCGTCGCCCTCCTGGACCCGCTGCCGGCGGATCTGACCGCCCCGGACATGCGCAACGTGTATCTCCAGCTCCTCGTATCATCCCGGCGGCAGTGCCGCATCGTGCAGGCGTGGAGCGCCCGGTAGCGGCCGGCGTGCTCAGCCGCGGTACAGACCCCTGAGCCGAACGACCAGCAGGCCCACGGCGGTCCACGCGGCGACCACCATGAGATGGCCCACGGCGAAGCCCGGGTCCGGGCCGGCCGGGGAAGTGGCGGCCAGCAGCGCTGCCGAGAGGTGCTTGAGCGGGAACAGGTTTCCGACGGCGGCCAGCCAGCCGGGCATCGGCGCGTCGCCGACCATGAAGATGTCGGACACGAAACTCAGCGGCAGGAGGGTGCCGAGAGTCACCGGGACCAGCGAGGCGGCCGAGCGCAGCACGGCGACGGCGGCCAGGCCGATCGAGGCGAAGCACGCAACGCCCAGCACCAGGACGACGGCCAGGGCCGGCAACCGCGCCACGTCGATGCGGACGTCGAGGAACAGCACGGCTACCGCGCAGAGCAGCACCGTGGACAGCGCCGACACCACCAGTACGGTGCAGATCCGGCCGGCGAGGTACCACCGCAACGCGAGGGGGCCACCTAGCAGCCGCTTGAGGACACCCCTGCCACGGGCCTGGGCGACGTCCTCCGGCATGTTCACGTAGCCGGCGACCGCGATCGCATACGCCGTCATGCCCGGCAGCAGGTACTGCGCCGCGGTCAGCCCGTGCACTTCGCCGGCACCGAACACGACCGGGAACAACCCGAGCAGCAGGACCGGGAAGATCACGGCGAAGAAGACGGAGAGCGGGTCGCGCCATTGACTGGTGAGGGCGTACCGGACCTGCCCGCTGAGCAGCGCCGTAGCGGTCGGGCGGCCGGCCTCGATGGTGCGCAGACCGGGCACGGCCGGTGCCGGGCCGGCCTCCACCGGTGTGGTGGTCGCGTGAGCCGGCCTCGCCCCGCGTGGCATCCAGCCGAAACGCCACAGAGCCAGGATCGCACCCAGCAACCCCCACGCCACCATCACCAGCAGATCGCCGGGCCGGAAGCCGTACCCCCCGCCCGTCGGGTCGAAGGTCTGCGCCATCGCGCGGGCGAAGTGCCGCAGGGGCAGGGCCGATCCGATCCGGTCCAGCCACACCGGGAGATCGGCGCCGACGATGAAGACATCGGAGATGAACGCCAGTGGGATGAGGAGTCCCTGGGTGAGCGTCTGCACGACGAGCACCGTGCGGGTGACAGCGACCAGGGCGAGGCCGAGAGCCGAGAAGCATGCGATACCCACCGCCAGCGTCAGCAGCAGCGCGGGGATCTTCCGCCAGACGACGTCCACGCCGTAGAAGCCGGCGCCGACCCCGGTCAGCAACGCCGTCGCGGCCACGGACACCAAGGCCATGGCCGCCATCCGCGCGGCGAGCGCCGTCCACACCGGTACCGGCGTGCCGCGCAACCGCATCAGGACACCGCGTTCCCGCAGCCCGGCGGTGTCGGTCGCCAGCATCACGAAGGTGGCTTCGGCGACCCCGAAGACGGCGAAGGGCGCCACGAGGAACTGGGCCACCGGCACTCCCGCACCGGTCGTCTCGTTCCCGACGACGGCGGACACGATGCTCAGGAAGGCCAGCGGAAAGACGAGGGTGAAGAACGCCGACATGGGCGAGCGCGTGAATCCCCGCAAGGCGTGAACGGTCATGGTCCGCAACGGATGCGGCACCGACGGCGCAGTCCGCGCCGGAGGTCTCGTCAGTCGTTCATCGGTCGTCATCCGCCGGCTCCCCGGTGAGGCTGAGGTAGGCATCCTCGAGGACGGGTGGCGTCAGGGTCAGCGCCGGAAGCTCGAGGTGGTGGGCAGCCGCCCAGTGCGTCAGCAGGCGGGTGTCGGAGAGAGCCTGGTAAGTGTGGACGACGACTTGCGCGTCCCTGACGCTGACGGTGCCGGACATCCGGGGTAGCCGCTCCAGGGTGAAACCGGTGGGCAGCCGGAACGACAACCGGCTCGGCAACCCGCAGCGCTCCTGCAGGTCGCTCGGCCGCCCCCAGGCGACCAGACGCCCGGCCCGCAGCACCGCCACCCGGTCGGCCAGCCGTTCGGCTTCTTCGATGTAGTGCGTGGTCAGCAGGATCGTCGTGCCGAGAGCACGGAGCCGGGCGATGAGATCCCAGGCATGGTGGCGGGCCGCGGGGTCGAACCCCGTGGTGGGCTCGTCGAGGAAAAGCAGGTCGGGCCGACCCGCCAGGCCCAGGGCGAGATCCAGCCGGCGTCGTTGCCCACCGGACAACGTCTTCACCCGCGTGCGGCGCCGGTCGGTGAGGCCGACCAGTTCGGCGAGTTCGTCCGGGTCGTACCGGCGCGGATACAGCGACACCTGCAGCCTCAGCAGTTCGCCCACCGTGAACTCCTCCTCGAAGCCGGCGCTCTGCAGGACGATGCCGATCCGCTCCCGGTAGGAGCGCCCGCCGTATGCCGGGTCGAAGCCGAGGACGGACACGGATCCGCTGTCTCGGGACCGGTAGCCCTCGAGGATCTCCACCGCCGTGGTCTTGCCGGCTCCGTTGGGTCCGAGCAACGCGACCGTCTGCCCCGCCTCGACGGTGAAGCTGACCTGGTCCAGCGCCAGCAGGTTTCCGTACCGGCGGGTGAGCCCGTCGACGACGATCGCCGGCGCGTCCCCACGTGCGCCGGTTCCGGAGACGTTCATGTCGTCGCCGGCGCGCCCGCCGCGACCGGCGCCGGCTCGGCGGCACCGGCGGCGATCGCCTCGCCGGTGTGCGGATCGAAGAAGTACGCCGCGCGGAGCACGAGGAACTCCCCGTCGGCGACGGTCAGGGTGAGGTCCTCGACAGCCGTCGTGCCGCCGGGAAAGACCTTCGTCAAGTGTTCCAGCCGTACCACCGACATGGCTTGCCTCCACTCGCCGGCCGGCACTGCGCCGGCAGTCCTGTCTTCAGCGAAGCGCCGCCCGGCGTGGGCCGACAGGGCCTTCCGGCCCGTCGCCGATGCTGATGGTCCCGGAAGCGGTAGCTGTCCTGACCGCGCGATGTGGTGCCGGAGCGGCAGGAGCACCCCGTCGAGCGGCCGTACGTCTGACAGTCGTGCGGATCGGTCGACCGGATCCCACACCACCGAGTCGGGTCGAAGGTCCCTGGTTTCGCGGGCCCGCAATGGTGATCGTTGAGGCAGGTCCTCGTGGCGAGGGCCGGGACGACGTCTCGGAGGTCACGCCATGACGCACATCGGTTCCCCCCTTCCCGTTCACATCCGTACCCACGGCGCTGTCCCGCCGGAGGCCACGGACTACGCGGTGACGAAACTCGGGGCCGCTCTGCAACACGCACCGGATCCCGTGGTCGACTCGTGGGTCACCCTGGACGCGGCAGCACCCGGCGACCGGGTCGACGCCCACGTCGACATCAGCGGCGTTCACGTGCACGTGCACGCGGTCGGGGAGACGCTGCAGGAGGCCGCGGACCTCATGCAGGAGCGGCTGCGGTCCCGGTTGCGTCGGATCCGTCGCCGGCCCGCCCACGGCATGTCCGTCTCGTTCTGACCAGCCGGGACAGGCCGGACGGCCCTGCCGCCGGCCAGGCCCGGTGGGGCACCGTCGAAAGGAGGCACGCAAGCTCGAAGGAGGCGTCATGAAGGCACTCGTCTACGGCGGGCCGGGACAGCGATCCTGGACCGAGGTTCCCGATCCTCGCATCGAGGACCCGAAGGACGTGGTCATCCGCGTCGACACGGTCACCGTCTGCGGCACGGATCTGCACATCCTCGGCGGCGACGTACCCGAGGTGACCACGGGACGGATCCTGGGGCACGAGGCGGTCGGCACCGTCGTCGAGGCCGGTGCCGGCGTGAGCGCGCTCGCCGTCGGCGATCGGGTGCTGGCGTCCTGCATCTCAGCCTGTGGCGTGTGCCGGTTCTGCCGGGAGGGCAGCTACGGCCAGTGCGTCGGCGGAGGCGGCTGGATCCTCGGCCACACCGTGGACGGGGTGCAGGCCGAGTTCGCCCGTATCCCGTTCGCCGACCTGTCGACCTACAAACTGCCGTCCTCGGTGACGAACGAGGCGGCCGTGCTGCTGGCCGACATCCTGCCGACCTCGTACGAGGTGGGTGTGCTCAACGGCCGGGTCAGCCCGGGCGACACCGTGGTGGTGGTCGGTTCCGGACCCATCGGCCTGGCCGCGATCCTCGGTGCCCGGCTCTTCTCACCGGCGCATGTCATCGCGGTGGACAAGGCGGAGAGCCGGCTCCAGGCGGCGAAAGTGTTCGGCGCGGACGTCACGGTCCTGGCCGATGCCGACCCGCTCGCCGTCGTCCGCTCGCTGACCGGCGGGCTCGGCGCCGACGTGGTCATGGAGGCGGTGGGCACACCGGAGACCTTCGAACTGTGCACCACCCTGGTCCGTCCGGGCGGTCGCGTCGCGAACATCGGCGTGCACGGCAAGCCGGCCACGTTGCACCTGGAAGACCTGTGGATCCGCAACGTCACGATCACGACCGGCCTGGTGGACACGTACTCGACGCCGAAGCTGCTCGGCATGCTCGTCGCCGGGCAGCTCGACACCGGGCACATGGTCACGCACCGCTTCGCACTCGACGAGATCATGCAGGCGTACGACGCGTTCTCCCGCCCGGCGCAGAGCGGCGCGCTGAAGGTCGTGTTGTCGCGCTGAACCGGAGGGCCGGACCCGGGACGCCGGGCCCGGCCCGTACGGCCCGGGGGCCGGGCCGGAGGACTCTGTCCCCGCCGTTGTGCCGCGGGGACGATCGAGGTAGAAGGGCTCGTCGCCACAGCAGCCCGAGATGACCTGCCCCCGTTCTCGAGGCGCGCGGCACGAGCCTTCCGCCGTGAGCACGGAACGTGATCGGACCATGGGGGCGTCCGCGGTCATGAGCCGTCGCGGAGCTCCGCAAGACGCCGGGGGGTGAAGCTGATCCGGTCGAAAGCCACGGTGCAGCCGTCGCCGGTGGGTGACTGGGCTTCGAAGCCGACCCGGTGGCCGGTCATGTCGTCTCCGAGGTGGAACACGCGTATCAGCTGCCAGGTCGTGCCGTCGACTGAGGCGTGGTAGGCGTAGACCCGGTCGATACGTGAGACGCGCAGCCATACGACATGGCCCTCGACGGTGAAGGCGTTGGCGTCGTCGGAGACGCCCCGGGTGACGACGGAGACGATCATGGGCGCCGAGGACGGGGAGAACTCGAAGCAGAACTTCCCCCAGTGCGTCTCATCGGCCCACAGCAGGAGGACACCGGCGTCGTACTGGGCCCGGAAGTCCACGCTGACCCGCGCACTGAGCTGGAAGTCGCCGCCGGGTGGCAGCCCGAGCAGAGTCGCGGCGTTCAGCGTCGTCTCAGCGTCCGCGGAGTCCGCACCACCGGGATCGATGTAGAGGTCGGTGCGGGCAGGGGCCGCGGCGATCACCGCCCCTGCCGCGTCGTCATACCGCCACACTCCCGGATGTGAGGCGGTCACAGGGAAGGGGAGCGGGGATGTATCCGGTACCTGGTTCATGAAGTTGCTCCTGTCGTGGTGGCTTCGAAGCCTAGCGATGACGTGGGCCTCGTCGCGGTCCCGGAGGGCTCAGCAAAGCCCGTCCGGTCGCCAGTTGTGTGTCCGGTACGGGACCAAAGGCCCGCCAGCTCGGGCCTTTGCGGTCGGGCGGTCGAGCGCTCGGATGACAACAGTGGATGGTGAGCGGGCGGTACGCGCCCGCTCCCGACCAGAAGGATGCCGCCATGGCCGACACAGCCATCGTCACCACAGTGCCCGCCGAGGCACCGGACGAGATCGACAGCATGATCACCACGCTGGTCGAACACGGCCTCTCGGCGCTGGCCGCCTACGACGGGTTCACCCAGGAGCAGATCGACACCATCGTCGCCAAGGCGTCGGTGGCCGCGCTGAGCCGGCACACCGAGCTGGCCCGGCTGGCCGTCGAGGAGACCGGCCGGGGTGTGTTCGAGGACAAGGCCGTCAAGAACATCTTCGCCTGTGAGCACGTCCCGCACCACATGGCCGGGCTCAAGACGGTCGGGGTCGTCTCCCGGGACGAGATCAACGGCATCGTCGAGATCGCCGAGCCGGTCGGCGTGGTGTGCGCGGTCACCCCCGTGACCAATCCGACCTCCACCACGATCTTCAAGGCGTTGCTCGCCCTCAAGACGCGGAATCCGGTCATCTTCGCCTTCCACCCGGCCGCCCAGCGGTGCAGCGCCGAAGCGGCGCGCATCGTCCGCGACGCGGCGATCGCGGCGGGCGCACCGGAGCACTGCGTCCAGTGGATCGCGAGCCCGTCCGTCGCGGCGACCGGCGCCCTGATGCGCCATCCCGGCGTGTCGGTCATCCTTGCCACCGGTGGCAATGCCATGGTGCGGGCGGCCTACTCGGCCGGGAAACCCGCACTGGGTGTCGGCGCCGGCAACGTGCCCGCCTACCTGCACCGCGACGCGAAGCTCGCCCGCGCGGTGCACGACGTCGTCCTGTCCAAGTCGTTCGACAACGGCATGATCTGCGCCTCCGAACAGGCGGCGATCATCGACGCGGAGATCTATCCCGCCGCGCTGGCCGAGTTCTCCAGGCTGCACGCCTACCGGGCGACCGCGCAGGACAAGGCCAAGCTCGAGCAGTTCATCTTCGGCGCACCGGCCGGCAGCGACGACTGCGCCGAGGGGCGGCTCAACGCGGAGGTCGTCGGCCGCAGCGCCCACTGGATCGCCGAGCGGGCCGGATTCACCGTGCCGCCCGACACCTCGATCATCCTGGTGGAGGTGAGCGGCGTGGGTCCGGCCGAGCCGCTGACCCGGGAGAAGCTGTGCCCGGTCCTGGCCGTGCTGCGGGCCGAGTCGACGCAGCAGGGCTTCGACCACGCCGCCCGGATGGTGGAGTTCCACGGCCTGGGACACAGCGCCGTGATCCACACCGAGGACGAGGCCGTCGCCGAGGCATACGGCCGGCAGGTCAAGGCGGTCCGGATCATCTGGAACGCACCGGCCTCCCAGGGCGGCATCGGCGACATGTACAACGCCTTCCTGCCCTCCCTCACCCTGGGTTGCGGCAGCTACGGGCGCAACTCGGTGTCCCACAACGTCACGGCCGTGGATCTGATAAACATCAAACGGATCGGCCGGCGCAGCAACAACCTGCAATGGTTCAAGGTGCCGCCGAAGATCTACTTCGAGCCCAACTCGATCCGGTACCTGGCCGACATGCCCGACGTGCGGCGGGTCACCGTCGTGACCGACCACACCATGACCCGGCTCGGCTACGTGGACCGGATCATCACCGTGCTGCAGCGCCGGCCGGAGCGGGTCGCCCTGCAGATCATCGACGACGTCGAGCCCGAGCCGAGCCTCGCGACCGTGGACCGCGGCGCGGAGCTGATGCGCTCCTTCCGGCCGGACACCATCATCGCGCTCGGCGGCGGATCGGCGATGGACGCGGCGAAGGTGATGTGGCTGCGCTACGAGCACCCCGAGGTGGTCTTCTCCGACATGCGGGAGAAGTTCTTCGACGTGCGCAAGCGTGCCTTCACCTTCCCCACCCTGGGCGAGCGGGCCCGGCTCGTGTGCATCCCCACCACCTCGGGCACCGGTGCGGAGGTCACCCCGTTCGCCGTCATCACCGACGGCACGACCGGCAAGAAGTACCCCCTGGCCGACTACGCACTGACGCCCAGCGTCGCGATCGTCGACCCGGTGCTGGCCGCCGACCTGCCGCCGGCGATCACCGCGGACAGCGGATTCGACGCGCTGACCCACGCGATCGAGTCGTACGTGTCCGTCTACGCCAACGACTTCACCGACGGGCTCGCGCTGCAGGCGATCAAGATGATCTTCGGATACCTCGGCCGGGCCGTCGACGACGGCCCGAAAGATCCGGAAGCCCGCGAGAAGATGCACAACGCGGGCACCATTGCCGGCATGGCGTTCGGCAGCGCGTTTCTCGGCATCGTGCACGCCATGTCACATACCCTCGGCGCCACCTTCCACATCGCGCACGGCCGCACCAACGCCGTCCTGCTGCCGCATGTCATCCGTTACAACGGCTCGGTGCCGGCCAAGCTCACCGGCTGGCCCAAGTACGAGAGCTACCGGGCCCCCGAACGCTTCCAGGACATCGCCCGGATGCTCGGCCTGCCAGCCGCCACGCCCCAGGAGGGGGTGGAGTCGTTCGCTCAGGCGGTGGAGCAGCTGCGCCGCGACGTCGGGATCCAGGAGTCGTTCCAGCAGATCGGCGTCGACGAGCAGGCCTTCCTGGACGCAATGCCGCAGCAGTCCTTGAACGCCTACCAGGATCAGTGCGCGCCGGCGAACCCGCGGATGCCCATGCTCGACGACATGCAGGAGATCATGCGAGCCGCGTACTACGGCAAGTGACCGGACCAAAGTCCCGGCCATCCCGGTCCGTCGGCCGTTCTCCCGGGCCGGGGCCGGGCCTACCGTCCAAGGTATGCACACCGACGTGTCGGACCCGCAGCAGCTTCCCGTCGTGGTCGCTATCGACCAGGCCCGGGAGCACCTGGCCATCGTCGATCTCGGGGTCGAGGAGGCGACGCGACGCCAGGCGTCCCTGGCCATCGTGCACGTCTGGCCGAGTCGTTACAGCGCGACGACGCGCACCCGCAGCCCCATCCCCACCGAGGCGGACAGCCGGCATCTGCTCGAACTCGCGGCGCGGCGTGCTCGCCATCAGGCACCCCGGTTGCGCGTCAGCACCGAACTGCTCAGCGGAAGGGCCTCCACCGTGCTGACCGAGCGGTCGGCCGCGGCGCGGCTGCTGGTGGTGGGCCATCGTGACGAAGCGCTGACCCAGCCGAGCTGGGGGTCGACCGCGACGTACCTCGCCCATCAGAGCGTCTGCCCGCTGCTCGTGCACCGCGGAACCGCCCCGCAGCGCGGGCCGGTGGTGCTGGCGGCGTCGGGTCAGCAACGGTCCACGTCGACTGTGGCGTGCGCATACGAGGAAGCGGACCGGTACGGGTCGCGCCTCGTCGCGCTGCACGTGGTGGCCTCGTCATCCGGTGCGGAGCCCACCGCCGACGGCGATCTCGCTGCCGGGCGCGCGCAGGCCGACCGGCAATTGGCCGAGGCGCTGACCGGCTGGGCCTGGACCTGCCCGGACGTGGTCGTCGAGCGTCTGGTCGTGCAGGACATCGATGCCGGCTACACCCTGCAGCGTGCCGCCCGGCGGAGCCGTCTCCTGGTTGCCGGGATGGGGCGCACCGGCCGATTCGCCGAACTCGTCTACGGATCACTGGGTATTGCGGCCATGCGCGGTGCCGTCTGTCCGGTGCTGCTGATCCCGCCCGGCTGGCGCGTCCGGCCCACGAACGAAACGGCCGGTTCCGCGGCGATGCTGAGCGGGAACGTGGCCTAAGCCTCTGCTCTGCCGCGCCGGAGGTCCCGCACCCTCAGCCGGTGATCGGGACCTTCCACACCACCGTCGTGCCGCCGGCGTCGCCGGGCCCGGCTTCGAAGGTCCCGCCGAGGTCATGGGCCCGTTCGCCCATGTTGACGACCCCTCCCCGGGCGCGGCCGGGATCCATGCCGACACCGTTGTCCTCGACGATGACCACGACGGATCCGTCGGCGGCGCATATCGACACCCGGGCCGTCGTCGCATCCGCGTGTCGCGCGACGTTGGAGAGCGCCTCTCGGACCACCGCCAGGATCTCCGGAGCTATGTCGTCGGGCACGGCGCTGTCGACCGGCCCCGAAACGTCCAGCACCGGGCGGAAGCCGAGCGTCTCGGCGGCTGCCTCGACGGCATCCCGCAACTCTGTGCGCAGGGTGGTGCCGACCGGGGCGCGTAGTTCGAAGATCGAGCGGCGGATGTCGCGGATCGTGGCGTCGAGGTCGTCGACGGCGGCATTGATGCGCTTGACGGTGTCGGGGCGGACAGCTTGCGGTGCGATGGCCTGTAGCTGCATCCCGGTGGCGAACAGCCGCTGGATGACGACGTCGTGCAGGTCGCGGGCGATGCGCTCGCGATCCTCGAGCACGACGAACAGTTCCCGCTCGTCCTGGGCGCGGGCCCGTTCCAGTGCGAGAGCGGCCTGACCGGCGAAGCTGGACAGCATGGTGGCGTCATCGGCCGGGCGTGCTGCCCGTCCGGCCTGGTGCGCGACGATGAGGACGCCGTGCAGGGTGTCGACGGCTGTCAGCGGCGCCGCCAGGGCCGGTCCGTCCGGAACGACGCCGGGCCACTCGGCAGCCGCCCGTAGGTCCTCGACCAGAGTGAGGGTCTCCTGTCCGAAGACCTTCACCGTCTCGTCGTCCACCGGCAGCGTCCGCCCGACCAGCTCCGCCGAGGCCGCGTCGCTGCCGTCGGCTACCTCGATGGTGTACCGGTGGGCGTCCTCGTCGTACAGCAGCACCAGCACCAGGTCGGCTTCGGACACCTCCCGCGCCCGGCGGGCGATCAGTTGCAGGGCTTCGGTGCGTCGTACCGTGCCGAGCAGCACGGACGTGATCTCCGCAGCGGCGGCGAGCCAGCGCTCACGGCGCCGGGCGAGGGCGAACAGGCGTGCGTTGTCGATGGCGACCCCGGCCGCGGCGGCCAGCGCACCGACGATCTCCTCGTCATCGTCGCTGAACTCGTCGGCGCCCTGTTTCTCGGCGAGATACAGGTTGCCGAAGATCTGGTCGCGGGTGCGCACCGGTACGCCGAGGAAGCTGTGCATGGGCGGGTGGTGCGGCGGGAAGCCGAAAGAACGCTGGTGCCGGGTGATATCGGGCATCCGGACCCGCTGCGGATCGGTGATCAGCAGACCGAGCACACCCCGGCCTCGGGGGAGGTCACCGATCTCGGCGTGCGCCTCCGGGTCGATGCCGTGAGTGATGAAGTCGGACAACAGCTGGTCCTCACCGAGCACACCGAGCGCGCCGTACCGCGCGCCGGCGAGCGCGCACGCCGACTTCACGATGCGCTGCAGCGTGCTGCGCAGGTCGAGGTCGGTGCTGATACCGACGACCGCGTCGAGCAGCGCCCTCAGCCGCTCCCGGCTGGTCACGACGTCGCCGACGCGGTCGAGCATCTCCTGCAGGAGCTCGTCGAGCCGGACCCGTGACAGCGGACCCAGCCCGAGCGAAGGCGGATCGAGCCGTTCATCCGTGCTGCGGTTGCCGACCATGAGCTGATGCTATCGGCCATCGGCTTGATCAGGCGCCGGGCAGTTCGCGGACGACAGCCACGGTGCAGGCGGAGTGGTGCAGCAGGTGCTGACTGACCGAGCCGAGCACCATGCCGCGGACGGCGCCCCGGCCCCGGGTGCCCACCACCAGCAGCTGAGCGGTCGTGCTGGCCAGCGCCAGGGCGTTGGCCGGGTGATCCACGACGGCCTCGGCGCTGATGTCCAGGTGCGGGTACTTGTCGCGCCAGCCGGCGACGAGCTCGTCGAGTGGGCGTCGCTCCTCGGCGGTGACGGTGCGTGTGACCAGGGCGCTGTTCTCCCAGATGCCGGTTACCGGCCGCCAGGCGCGGATCACCCGCAGCGGTACGCCACGCGCCACGGCCTGCTCGACCGCGAAGTCGAGCGCAAGGTGTGCCGACGGAGAGTCGTCCACGCCGACCACCACCGGCCGGGTCGCCGCGGCGTCGCCGCGGACCACGATCACCGGGCAGTGGGCGTGCGCGCTGACGGCTACGCTGACCGAGCCGAGGAGGCCGGCCACGGCGCTGTGCCCGCGGCTGCCCACCACGATCAGGCCGGCGTCGGCGGAACGCTCGATGAGCATCAGTGCCGTGCTCGCCTGGACGATGGAGATCTCGGTGCGGACCCCGGGATGGGTCTGCTTCGCCGCGGTGACGGCCTCGTGCAGGCTGCCCTTGATGGCCCGGTCGGTCTCGCCGTCCGGCCACACCGCGGGCGCGGGGATGGTCGACGCCGCCGGTGCCCATTCCGGCCATTCGTAGGCGTAGAAGAACTCGACCAGGGCGGCGGTGCGGGCGGCCTCGTCGAGCGCCCAGCGGGCGGCAGCCCGGGCGTCGGCCGACCGGTCGTATCCGACGATGATTCGCTTGGCGGTCATGGCGGTACTCCTCTTCGATGGTCCTGCCCTCATCGTCGTATCCGTCGATGCCCGCGGGTCAGGGCCGTAAGTCACGTGTCAGAGGGTCGCTGGGGCGCCCCGGCGGCGGCTGAGGCGCAACGCCACCCCCGGCACCAGCGCGACGGCCGCGCAGGCCGACAGCTCCACCAGGGTCAGGGACGCGGTGCCGAGCAGGGTCTGCAGCGGCCCGAGGAGCACACCGGCGATCTGCAGGACCGCCGACAGTGCCACCGCACCCAGCAGTGACCAGTTACGTTGGGTGCCGGGTTCCGAGGTGGCCCGCACGGCCAGGGCGACGCCCAGCTGAGCCAGCCCGAGCACCACGAACATGACCTACTGCCACGGCCGGTCGAGCTGGTGTGCCGTCACACCGGCCGCCAGGACGACGGCCGCGACGCACAGACCACCGATCAGGACGCTGCGCAGCAACCCGTCGCCGAGGACCGACTCCTGCGGTGACCGCGGGCGGCGGCGCAGCACGCCGGCCTCGGCGGGCTCGGCTCCCATCGCTACCCCGGGGATGCCGTGCGTCAACAGGTTGACCCACAGCAATTGCCCGGGCAGCAGCGGGGCATCGTCGGGCGCCGCATCTCCAGGCTGCGCGGATCATGCCCACAACAGCAGGGCCGTTGGACCCGGGTGACCGGGTCTCCGGGGGAAAGGCGACCCCGCCCTTGGCGCGCGGCGCGCGGGTGAGTATGAAGTGAGGCATGATTCGTGTCTTTCTCCTCGACGACCATGAGGTCGTCCGCCGTGGCCTCGTCGACCTGCTCCAGGCCGCCGGCGACATCGAGGTGGTGGGCGAGTCCGGTTCCGCCCAGGAGGCGACCCGGCGCATCCCGGCGCTGCGGCCGGACGTGGCGATCCTCGATGCCCGGTTGCCCGACGGCAGCGGGATCGACGTGTGCCGCGATGTACGGGCCGTGGACTCGTCGATCAAGGGTCTGATCCTGACCTCGTACGAGGACGACGAGGCGCTGTTCGCCGCGATCATGGCCGGCGCCGCCGGTTACGTGCTCAAGCAGATCCGCGGCACCGACCTGGTCGACGGCATCCGCCGGGTCGCGGCCGGGCAGTCGCTGCTGGATCCGGTGGTGACCCAGCGGGTGCTCGAACGCATCCGTCACGGCGTCGAACAGCCCCGCGAGCTGGCGTCCCTGACCGACCAGGAACGCAGGATCCTCGAGTACGTGGCCGAAGGGCTGACCAACCGCGAGATCGCCGGCCGGATGTTCCTGGCGGAGAAGACCGTCAAGAACTACGTCTCCAGCCTGCTCGCCAAGCTCGGCCTGGAGCGGCGTACCCAAGCCGCTGTGCTCGCCACCCGGCTGCTGCGCGAGCATCCGCACCCCTGAGGCGTCAGTACACCGCCAGGCCGCGGGCGCGGAACTGGCCACGAACCCGGTCGAGGAGCTCGGCGCCGGGCGGCTCGGTGTCCGCGAGCGGGAAGTCGAGGCCGAGCGCCGCGTACTTGGCCGCGCCGAGGCGGTGGAACGGCAGCACCTCGACCCGTTCGACGCTCGGTACCCCGGCCACGATGTCCGCGACCGCGTCGACGTTCGCCGGGTCGTCGGTGAGTCCCGGCACGAGCACGAAGCGTACCCAGATCGGGATGCCGCGCTCGGCCAGGCGCTGCGCGAAGCGGATCGTCGGTTCCAGCCGGCCGGTCCCGGTGACCTCGCGATAGGTGTCCTCGTTGCCCGACTTGATGTCGAGCAGCACCAGGTCGACGGAGTCCAGCAGGGCGTCGTCGGCCCGGTCGCCGTAGAAGCCGCTGGTGTCCAGGGCGGTGTGCAGGCCGAGCTCCTTGCACCGGGCCAGCACAGAACGGACGAAACCCGGCTGCTGCAACGGCTCGCCGCCGCTGAGCGTGACACCGCCGCCGGCGACCTTGATGAACCGCTCGTAACGGCGGATCTGCGTGACGAGCTCGTCGACGGTGGTCGGCTCGCCGTTGCGCTGGTACCAGGTGTCCGGGCTGTGGCAGTACTGGCAGCGCAGCGGGCAGCCCGCCAGGAACGCGACGAAGCGGGTGCCGGGCCCGTCCACTCCGGTCGAGACGTCGAAGGAGTGGACGGAGCCGGTCAGGGGCGCGGCCGTGGTGGTCATAGCGAGCCGTGGAAGGTCCGGGAGATGACGTCGTGCTGCTGCTCGCGGGTCAGCCGGACGAAGTTGACCGCGTAGCCGGACACCCGGATGGTGAGCTGCGGGTACTTCTCCGGGTGGGCCATGGCGTCCTCCAGGGTCGCCCGGTCGAGGACGTTGACGTTGAGGTGGAAGCCGCCCGCGTCGGTGTAGCCGTCGAGCACCCCGGCCAGGTTGGCGATCCGCTCGTCGCGGGAGTGCCCGAGGCCGTCGGGGGTCACGGTCGTGGTCAGCGAGATGCCGTCGCGGGCGCACCGGTACGGCAGCTTCGCCACCGACAGCGCAGCGGCGACCAGGCCGTGGCGGTCCCGGCCGTTCATCGGGTTGGCGCCCGGCGCGAACGGCTCGCCGGTGCGCCGGCCGTCCGGGGTGTTGCCGGTGTGCTTGCCGTACACGACGTTCGACGTGATGGTCAGCACCGACAGGCTGGGCTCGGCGTCCCGGTAGGCCGGCTGGCGGCCGATCTTCGCCATGAACCGTTCCACCAGGTCGACGGCGATGGCGTCGGCGCGGTCGTCGTTGTTGCCGAAGGTCGGGAAGTCGCCGTCGACGGCGTAGTCCACGACCAGGCCGGACGTGTCCCGCAGCGCCTTGACCTGCGCGTACTTGATCGCGGAGAGGCTGTCGGCGGCCACCGAGAGCCCGGCGATGCCGGTCGCCAGGAAGCGGTGCACCGGATAGTCGTGCAACGCCATCTCCAGGCGCTCGTACGCGTACTTGTCGTGCATGTAGTGGATGACGTTGAGCGCGTCCACGTACGTCTCGGCCAGCCAGTCCAGGGTCCGGTCGAAGGCGGTGAGCACCTCGTCGTAGTCGAGGACGTCGCCGGTGACGGGCGGGCTCGCCGGTGCGATCCGGTCGCCGGTGATCTCGTCGCGGCCGCCGTTGATCGCGTACAGCAGGGTCTTGGCCAGGTTGGCCCGCGCGCCGAAGAACTGCATGTCCTTGCCGACCCGCATGGCCGACACGCAGCAGGCGATCGCCGTGTCGTCGCTGTAGTCGGGCCGGATCAGGTCGTCGTTCTCGTACTGGATGGAGCTGGTGTCGATGGAGACCTGGGCGCAGAACTTCTTGAAACCCTCGGGCAGGGCCGGCGACCACAGCACGGTCAGGTTCGGCTCCGGCGCGGGCCCCAGGTTGTACAGGGTCTGCAGGTAGCGGAAGCTGCTGCGGGTCACCAGCGGTCGGCCGTCGGCGCCGGTGCCACCGATGGCCTCGGTCACCCAGGTCGGGTCGCCGGAGAACAGCTGGTCGTACTCCGGGGTCCGCAGGAAGCGGATGATCCGCAGCTTGATCACGAAGTCGTCGATCAGCTCCTGCGCGGCGGACTCGGTGAGGGTGCCCTCGTCGAGGTCGCGCTGCAGGAAGATGTCCACGAAGGTCGAGGTGCGGCCCAGCGACATGGCCGCGCCGTTCTGCTCCTTGGTCGCGCCCAGATAGGCGAAGTACAGCCACTGGATCGCCTCGCGGCCGGTCGTTGCGGGGCCGGAGATGTCGGAGCCGTACGCGGCGGCCATGGTCTTGAGCTCGTCGAGGGCGCGGATCTGCTCGGCCAGCTCCTCGCGGTCGCGGATCACGTCCTCGCTGGACAGCCGGTCGTCGAGGGTCGCCTTGCGCTCGCGGCGTTCGGCGATGAGGTGGTCGACACCATAGAGGGCGACCCGGCGGTAGTCGCCGATGATCCGGCCCCGGCCGTACGCGTCGGGCAGCCCGGTGATGATGTGCGAACGCCGCGCCGCCAGCACATCCGCCGGGTACGCGTCGAAGACCCCGTCGTTGTGGGTCTTGCGGTACCGGGAGTAGATGGCGTGCACCGCCGGGTCCAGTGCGTACCCGTAGGCTTTGAGCCCGGCCTCGACCATCCGCAGGCCGCCGGCGGGCATGATGGCCCGCCGCAGCGGTGCACTGGTCTGCAGCCCGACGATCAGCTCGTGGGAGCGGTCGATGTAGCCGGGCACGTGGGCGGTGATGGTCGACGGGGTGTGGGTGTCGACGTCGTAGATGCCGCGCTTGCGCTCCTCGACGAACATGCGCTGCAGTTCCCGCCAGAGCCGTCCGGTGCGGGGCGTCGGTCCGGTCAGGAATGCCGCGTCGCCGGTGTAGGGCGTGACGTTGTCGTGGATGAACCCGCCGACATCGATCGTGTCGCGCCAGGTCGTCCCCGTGAATCCGCGCCAGGCATCTTTGTGTTCCCGCACCATGACTCCTCCTCGTGTCACTTCTCAGCCTTGCCGATGACCACTCCGCCGGTCAGGGCCGGAGGTCCCGAGAGGCTGGGCCTCCCGGGACCTCCGGTGCGGGCGCGACGTGTCGTCGACCCTGGGGTGAAGCCGGTTACGGCATCAGCACCAGCCGGGCGGGGACCCGGCTGGCCAGGACGTCCCCGATCGAGGCGTTGATGTCGTCGAGCCGGCGGGCCTCGTAGAGCACCTGGGTGCGCCCGGCGGCGTGCAGCCGGAACACCTCCGCCAGGTCGGCGCGGGTCCCGACGATCGAGCCGATCACCCGGATGCCCTTCAGCACGGTCTGGAAGATCGGCAGCGACATCGCGTTGTCCTTGGGCAGCGACACCAGCACCAGCCGGCCGCCGCGGCGCAGCGACGCGTGGGCCTGCTCGATGACCCGCGGGTCGGCCGCGAGCACCACGGCCACGTCCGCCCCGCCCAGCGCCTCGATGGCGGCGACCGGATCGGTGGTGGCGGCGTTGACCACATGCGCCGCGCCCAGGCTCTTGGCCAGCGCGAGTTTCTCCTCGGTCACGTCCACGGCGATGGTCTCCCCGCCGAAGATCTGAGCGTACTGCAGGGCCAGGTGCCCCAGCCCGCCGATGCCGAAGATTGCCACCCGGTCCCCGGGCGTCACCCCACCGACCTTGATCGCCTTGTACGTGGTCACGCCGGCGCAGGTCAGCGGGGCAGCCTCGGCCGGGTCGATACCGGTGGGCACCGCCACCACGTAGCGCGCGTCGGCCACGGCATACTCGGCGTGCCCGCCGTCGACGGCGTAGCCGGTGTTGAGCTGTGCCTCGCACAGCGTCTCCCAGCCGGTGACGCAGTACTCGCAGGTCCCGCACGCGTGTCCCAGCCACGGGATGGCGACGCGGTCGCCGATGGCATGCGCGGTGACATCCGCGCCCAGCTGCTCCACGATGCCGACGCCTTCGTGGCCGGGGATGAACGGCGGCGTGGGCTTCACCGGCCAGTCGCCGCGGGCGGCGTGGATGTCGGTGTGGCAGAGGCCGCTGGCCTCGATCCGGACCCGCACCTGACCGGCCGCCGGCTCCGGCGTGGGCACATCCTTGACTTCGAGGGCCTGGTCGAAGCCGGTGACAACCGCTGCGCGCATGACGTATTCCTTCCTTTGATCTTGCTTCGAGTCTCGCCGCCGGGAGCCGTCCGTGGCAGGGCCGATGGACCCTGCCACGACAGGACCTGAGTCAGCTCTGCGGCACGAGGCGACGGGCCCTGAGTACCCGGGCCCACCAGGGCCGCGGGGCTGCGGAACGCAGCGGGGGAAGCGCGGTGCGCTTGATGCTGACCCAGCCGCCCGGGCCCATGGTGACCGCGCCGATCTCCGGCCGCCGACGGCCGGCCGCGGCCACCACGGCGACGGCCACGGTCGCGGCGCCGACGGCGGCCAGCACCGTGCCGGCCAGCCGGGTCACGTCGACGACGGGCCGGAAGGCAGCGCCGCCGGGACCGACGACCCAGGCGCCGACCGGTCGTTCGCCGTCGACCACGGGCAGCACGGTGACGGGGGCCGGTAGTGCCACAGTGGTCCGGCCGTCGATGGAGGTGATCATGACAACGACTCCTTATCTGCTGTCGGAGGTCGCCGCCGTGCAAGCGGCGCGACCCGCCTCCAGCCGGGCGACGGGGACGCGGAACGGCGAGCAGGACACGTAGTCGAGCCCGGCCCGGTGGAAGAACCGGACGGAAGCGGGATCGCCGCCGTGCTCGCCACAGACACCGACCGTCAGGTCGGGCCGGGCCGCGCGGCCCCGCTCGACGGCGATCCGGACCAGCTCGCCGACCCCGCCGCTGTCGATCGTCTCGAACGGCGACGCGGCGAAGATGCCGAGTGCGAGGTAGCGGCCGAAGAAGGCGCCTTCCACGTCGTCGCGGGAGAAGCCCCAGGTCATCTGGGTCAGGTCGTTGGTGCCGAAGGAGAAGAACTCCGCCGCGTGCGCGATCTCGCCGGCGGTCAGGGCGGCCCGGGGCACCTCGATCATCGTACCGATCCGGATCCGCGGGATGCCGTCGATGCTGTGCAGCACCGACTCGGCTTCCGTCCGTACGGTCTCCAGCTCCTGCACCGCGCCGACCAGCGGAACCATGATCTCGGGCCGGGGGTCGCCGCCGGCGGCCACGCGCAGCGCCGCCGCCTCGGCGATCGCCCGCACCTGCATCGCGAACAGACCCGGGATGACCAGGCCCAGCCGCACCCCGCGCAGGCCGAGCATCGGGTTGGCCTCGTGCATCCGGCGCACGGCCGCCAGCAGTACGGCGTCGTGGCCGGGGTCCAGTCCCAGCGCCTCGGCACGGGCGACGCGAGCGGTCAGGTCCTCGAGCGCCGGCAGGAATTCGTGCAGCGGCGGGTCGATGAGCCGCACGGTGACCGGCAGGCCGTCCATCGCCTCGAACAGCTCGACGAAGTCGGCTCGTTGCAGTGGGAGCAGAGCGGTCAGGGCCGCGTCCCGCTCGGTGTCGTCGTCGGCCACGATCAGCCGCTCCACCAGCTCGCGCCGCTCGCCGAGGAACATGTGCTCGGTGCGGCACAGCCCGACGCCGCTCGCCCCGAACCGGCGGGCCCGGGCGGCGTCCGCCCCGGTGTCGGCGTTCGCGTGCACCCCGAGACGCCGGACGTGGTCGGCGTGCGTCATCAGCCGCTGGACCGCCGCCAGCAGCGGGTCGTTCGCGGGGGCGAGCTCACCCTCGAAGTACCGGACGACCGGGGAGGGGTGCACGGGCACGGCGCCGAGATACACCCGGCCGGTGGTGCCGTCCAGCGACAGCACATCGCCGGCGTGCAGCACCGTGCCGTTCACCGTGACCGTCTCTGTCGCCAGGTCGATGCGCAGCTCGTCGGCCCCGCAGACGCAGGTCTTGCCCATACCGCGGGCGACCACGGCCGCGTGCGACGTCTTGCCGCCCCGGCTGGTCAGGATGCCCTGAGCGGCGATCATGCCGGGCAGGTCGTCGGGGTTGGTCTCCGGCCGCACCAGGATCACCGGGCGGTCGGCGGCGGCCGCGTGCGCGGAGTCGAAGACGATCGCGCCGACCGCCGCACCGGGCGAGGCCGGAACACCCGTGGTCAGCGGTGTCGGCGCGGCGGACGTGTCGAAGCTGGGGAACATCAGCTGCGCCAGCTGCTCACCGGAGACCCGCTGCAGTGCCTCGTCGAGCGTGATGGTGCCCTCGTCGACGAGCTGGGCGGCGATGACGAACGCGGCGGCGGCCGTCCGCTTGCCCACCCGGGTCTGCAGCATCCACAGTTTGCCGCGCTCGATGGTGAACTCGATGTCGCACAGGTCGCGGTAGCGCTGCTCCAGCCGCTCCATGACGGACAGCAGCTGCCGGTAGCTGGGCGGATCGAGCTTCGCGAGCTCGTGCAGGCCGACAGTGTTGCGGATGCCGGCGACCACGTCCTCACCCTGGGCGTTGGACAGGTAGTCGCCGTAGGCGCCGCGCCGGCCGGTGGCCGGGTCACGGGTGAAGGCGACGCCGGTGCCGGAGTCCGGCCCCCGGTTTCCGAAGACCATCGCCATCACGTTGACCGCAGTGCCGAGATCCTGCGGGATGCGCTCCTGCCGGCGGTACAGCACGGCACGCTCGGCGTTCCAGGACTGAAAGACCGACGTGATGGCCAGGAACAGCTGCTCGTGCGGCGCCTGCGGGAAGTCCCGGCCGGTGTGGGCGTGGAAGACCTTCTTGTACGCCTGCACCAGGTCCTGCAGCTGGGCCACCGGGAGCTCGGCGTCGGACGCAGCGCCCGCCCCGGCCCGGACGGCCGCGAGCTCGGACTCGAACTCCTCGCCGGGCACGCCGAACACGGTCCTGCCGAACATCTGGATGAGCCGGCGGTACGAGTCCCAGGCGAACCGTTCGTCGCCGCTCTGCGCGGCCAGGCCGACCACGCTGGAGTCGGTCAGGCCGATGTCCAGGATCGTCTCCATCATGCCGGGCATCGAGAACTTGCCGCCCGAGCGCACCGACAGCAGCAGCGGATCCCGCGGGTCCCCGAGGTTCTTCTGCATCCGTGCCTCGACAAGATGCAGATGCTCCTGCACCTCGGCGAACAGCCCGGCCGGTACCGATCCCGTCCGCAGATAGGCGCGGCAGGCCTCGGTGGTGATCGTGAAGCCGGGCGGCACCGGCAGTCCCATCCGGGTCATCTCCGCGAGATTGGCGCCCTTGCCGCCGAGCAGGTCCTTGAGGTCCTTGTTGCCCTCCGCGAAGTCGTACACGTACGTGGCCATCCGGCTCACCCTCATTCACTCGTGCGTTCGTCTTCCTTCTGGTGGTACCGCCCGGCAGGACCCGGCCAACAGGGCCGGAGGGCCCGGAGGAGGACCCCGGTCATCGGCTACCGGCGGCCGCCGGCCCCGTCCTGGCGGTGCCTCGCCCAGGTCAGGTAGGCGGCCGGACCGACCGGCTGGATCAGGACCAACGGCCACCACAGGGCCTTCGGCCCATGGATCTGCCCGGCCGGGCGGCGGGCCAGGTCGATCACGGCCGCGGTGGTCAGCGCCACCTCGACCGGTGCCAGCACCGCCGTCGCCACCTGTTGCCACCGCGACAGTTCGCTCCACGATTTCCTGGTCATTGCTTGCCTCCTGCCTCGATTCGTTGTTCCGGTGACCCGGTGATGACGGCCAGGGCCTGCTCCGCGGAACGGTCCGGGACCCGGTCGGTGATGATCTGCCGGGCCTGCGGCCACGGACCCGCGTCGGCCGACATCGCGGCGGCGATGGACGCGTCGGCATCGGACCAGTCGAGGAACGCCTGTGAGAGCCCGGTGGCACCGAGGTGTTCGATGTCCATGGCCAGAACGCGGCGTCGTCGCATTGACAGCCTCAGTTTCCGGACGGGCACTCAGGCCGACGGAGCCCAGCAGGGGTGCCCGCTACGCTGCCCCGGCCGCGATTGCCGACGACCACCAGCTGGGCGGTGTGCGACATCTCGATCAGCAGGCCGGCCGCGTCGTCGCGTGACACCAGGGTTCCGACCGGCACCTCGGGATACTTCTCCTGCCACGGAGCGAGAAGATCTCGTAGCTGCGTACGCTCGGCCGCTTCCTGTTCCTCGGTCGGCTGCACCGAGGGCAGCAGGTCGGGACTCCACGGCGGCACCGGCGTCTGGTACGTCCTGACGGCCAGCAGCGCGCACCCCCGGGTAGCGGCTTCCGCGAAGGCCGGCCCGAGGGCGGCCGGGGCCTCCGGCGACTGCGCCACACCGACCACGACGGGGCCGCGATCAGTCGTCGTGCGTCCCCGGACCACGACCGTGGGACACGGTGCGTGCATGGCGACTCCCTGGCCGACGGAGCCGAGCAGCAAGCTCGCGAAGCCGCCGAGGCCACGGCTGCCTACCACCACGACCGTGGCGTCGGCCGCTGCCTTCAGCAAGATGTCCAGCGGATGGCCCACACTGGCCACAGTCCGTACGGGCACCTCGCCGGCCACGTCGTGAGCCGTCAGTTCGGCGTCGGACAGGATCTCGGCGGCCCGGCTGTGGCCCACCTCGAGAAGACTCCCGCCCGGCGACTCCCGTTCGGTGCCCCAGACCTGCTGGAAGGCGTTCACCACTTCGAGGGTGGCGCCGCGGCGTTGTGCTTCCCCGGCCGCCCATCGCACGGCGGCCTGTGCGTGTTGCGACCCGTCTGTGCCGACGACCACGAGTTCCTCGGTGTTCATGACGACTCCCTGTCCTCTTCCTGAGCTCGGCGCTGATAGCCGCCCGGCCGGGGGTGCCGCTGCCTGCGGGCCGGCCCGGGGGGTCAGATCAGCCAGCGGTGGCGCTGGACGAAGGGCAGCTTCGCCCACCTGCGTCCCAGGCCCCAGGTGTGGCCGGCGTAGGTCAGGGCGTCCACACCCGGGCCGCAGCACCCTTCCTCTAGGGCCTTTGGACCCTGCCAATCGCCGCGCGCCTGAGGAGAGGCTGAAGCAGACGACAAGCCTGGAGGCAACCATGAGCTACCGCATCGCCATCAACGGATTCGGCCGGATCGGCCGCAACTATCTGCGGGCCCTGCTGGACAAGGACCTGTCGAACGCGGGCTTCCAGGTGGTCGCGATCAACGACCTGTACGACACCGGCACCCTGGCCCACCTGCTCGAGTACGACTCGACGTTCGGCCGCCTCGGCGAGGGTGTGAGCTACACCGACGACGCTCTGAACGTCGGCTGGCACACGATCCCCGTCTTCTCGCAGCGTTCACCCGACCAGCTGCCGTGGGCCGACCTCGGCGTCGACCTGGTCATCGAGTCGACCGGCAAGTTGCGCACCCGGGACGACGCCGCCCTTCACCTCAAGGCCGGAGCCTCGCGGGTGCTGATCTCCTCGCCGGGCAAGGGCGTCGACGCCACCCTGGTGCCGGGGGTGAACGCGGACACCTACGACCCGGTGCGGCACCAGATCGTCTCCGGGGCCTCCTGCACGACCAACTGCGTCGCGCCGCTGGTGAAGGTGCTGCACGAGGCGTTCGGCCTGGAGCGCGGCTTCCTGACGACCGTGCACGCGTACACCAACGACCAGAACATCCTCGACGCGCCGCACAAGGATCCCCGCCGGGCCCGCGCCGCGGGCGTGAACATCATCCCGACCAGCACCGGGGCCGCGAAGGCCGTGGGCCTGGTCCTGCCGGAGTTGGCCGGCCGGCTCGACGGCGTCGCGCTGCGCGTCCCGGTCGTCGACGGATCGATCAGCGACCTGACGCTCCAGCTGGGCACCGAGGTGACCGTGGCGCAGGTGAACGAGGCGGTCGAGCGGGCCGCGGCGGTCGGCGGGCCGATGCACGGCATCATCCGCTACACCCAGGCCCCGATCGTCTCCACGGACATCGTCGGCGACCCGGCCTCCTGCGTGTTCGACGCCGGGCTCACCCAGGCGAGCGGCCGGATGGTCAAGGTCTTCGGCTGGTACGACAACGAGTGGGGCTACACCAACCGGCTCGTCGACCTGACCAAGCTGCTCGCCGAGCGGAGGTGAGGACCGTGCGCGCGAAGGACATCATGACCAGTCCGGTTCACGTGGTCTGGCAGAACGCACCGATCGAGAGCGCCGCGGAGCTGATGACCGCCAAGGCGGTCACCGCCCTGCCGGTGGTGGACGCGCAGGGATTCCTCGTCGGCATGGTCAGCGAGGGGGACCTGCTGTGGAACCGGGTGCCCGTCGATACGACGGCCCACCTTCGCCGAGACCTGGACCTGGCGCCGCAGCGCCGGCCCGGCACGGTCGTGGAGGTGATGGCCAAGAACCCGTTCACGGCCACGCCGGACCTCGACGTGGCCGAGGTGGCCGACGTGATGCTGCGGCGCGACGTGCGCAGCATGCCGGTCGTCAAGGGCCGCGAGGTCGTCGGCATCATCAGCCGGCGCGACATCCTGCGGACGATGGTCCGCGGCGACGACGTCCTCACCCACGACGTTCAGCACCGGCTCGACGAGTACGCCGACGGCGCGCACATCTGGACGGCCACAGTTGACGGCGGCATCGCCACCATCACCGGCGAGTTCGCCAACGACACCCAGCGTGCCGTCGTGACCGTCCTCGCCCGCACTGTGCCCGGAGTGAGCGCCGTGACGGTCGAGGAGACCGCGCCGATCAGGGAAACGACGGCATCGTGAGCTGAGGGGAGGAGCTGTGACACGAGACGTCACGGGGCCGGCCGTGCCGGTCGGCCCCGTCCTGCTCGGCGTGCACGGCACCGCGGCCGAAGAGGCACTGCGGTACGCCTTCGCCGAGGCCGACCACCGTGGCGTGGAGCTGATCGCGGTACTGACCGGCGCAGTTCCGCGGGAAGACAGCGTGCGTCAGTGCGACCTGGTGCAGCGTTGGGCCGAGAAGTATCCCGAGGTTCCGGTCACCACCACGGTCCGCCGTGGCCTCGATCCGGCGGTGGTCATCGCCGCCGCCTCGCACGGCTGTGGCCTGCTGGTCGTTCAGCACCCCGCGGATCCGGCCGCCGCCGCCGTGGTCGACGCCCTGGCCCACCGGGCCCACTGCCCTCTCGTCGTCGCCGGCGACACCACGGTCTCCAGCGCGGCCGCCGTTTGACGGCGTCCTGGCCGGCGGGAAGTACGGCGAGCGGGCACGCCGTGCGGCCCCACCAGCGCTCGGACGGTGTCGCCGAGTGGCTCGCCGTCGGCGTGCAGCCATAGCGCACTGCCGACGGCGGGAGGCCGGCGTCGGAGAGTTCCTGGTTCTCCTCTCGGCAGCCCTTGACAAGTGAGCATCGTCCGGGAGCAGCACGTGGGACCAGGGCCGTTGGTCACTCGATCAGCCCTGGCCCGGGGTGTGAGTGGTAAAGCCCTCCCCGGGACCATCGGCCCTGTCCGTACGGGCCCCGGCCGGGCTGTGATGGGCGGAGACGACAGCTCAGGAGGCCGGCAATGAACAACATCGGCACGCAGACAGCCCAACAGCGAGCGCAGCGCGACGCGACCGGCCCGGACCTGACCGCTTGCGTCCGAGCGGCCACGGCAGCACCCTCGCTGCACAACAGCCAGCCATGGCGTTTCCGCATCGGTCCGCGCGAGGTCGACGTCTACGCCGACCCTCGCCGCCGGCTCGACGTCCTCGACCCGGCCGGCCGTGAGCTGCTGATCAGCGTCGGCGCCGCCCTGTTCACCCTGCGGCTCGCCATCCGCGGGGCCGGGTATCTCAGCCACACGACCCTCCTCCCGGACGCGGCCGATCCGGACCTCGTCGCCAGGGTCAGCGTGCGACGGCCGCTGGCACCCACGCCGGCCGCCGAGGCCCTGGTCGCCGCCATCCCGCACCGGCACACGAACCGGTGGCCGTTCGCCCGGTCCGTCGTGCCGGCCGACGCGGTCGAACGCCTGGTGGACGCCGCCCGGCGCGAAGGTGCGTCGCTCACCGTCGCCAACGCGGTCAGCCGCAACGCGATCCTGAGTCTGTCCCAGGAGGCCGACCGGGCGCTGCGGGCGAAAGGCCGGTACCGCGCCGAGCTCGCCCGGTGGACCAGCCCGCACCGGGGCCGGCGCGACGGCGTGCCGTCGACGGCGATCGGGCCGTGGGACGCCATGGAGATCCTGCCCATCCGCGACTTCGGGCTCCTGCAACCCCACCGTGAGCGGGCGACCGCGCAGTTCGAGCCGTACCCGACCATCATGGTGCTGTCCACCGCCGGCGACACCCGGGCGCACTGGGTGAACGCCGGCCAGGCCCTGCAGCGGGTCCTGCTCACCGCGACCTGGCTGAACCTGGCCACCACGCCGATCAGCCAGCCGGTCGAGATCCCGGCGGTCCGCCGGTTGCTGACGGACTCCCGTACCGGCTCCTGGGCTCAGATAATCCTGCGCGTCGGCTACGGCCGCCCGGCGGCGGCCACTCCGCGGCGCCCGCTCACCGAGGTGCTCGTGGCGGAGGAGGGAGAGACGCCATGAGCCGCCCGGCGCTCGTGGCCGCGCAGCCGGCGCCGTTGCTGGAGCGCCCGGACGGCGTCGTGGGCGACCCGGACGCACGCGAGCCGCTGGCCGCGTTGTTCCGCGATCTGCGGACCAACCCGGCCGGCCTGAACTCCCGCGAAGCTGCGCACCGCCTGACGGCGTACGTCCCGAACCAGCTGTCGCGGCGTACCGGGCGCCGCTGGCCCCGTGAGCTGCTGTCCCAGTTCACCCCCGCCGCCTCCGGGGTCAGCGGTCGTGCAGGTCGCCGCGGCCGTTGCGAGCGCCCGGCCGTGCGGGTCGCCGGCCATCGTCTCGGCGGCGACATCGGCACCGCCGAGCCACAGCCGGGTCACGTGCATCCGGTTACCGGTCAGCGTGCCGGTCTTGTCGGTGCAGATGACGGTGGTCCACCCGAGGGTCTCCACCGCCGACAGCCGTTTGACGACAGCGCCCTTACGGGCGAGCTCGCGGACGCCGACCGCCAGCGCCAGCGCCAGCGTGATGATGGGCAGCAGACCCTCGGGGACGTTGGCGACGATCAGGCCGATGGAGAAGCTGATCGCCGAGCTCCAGCTGAGCCCGGCGCCGATCCCGACCGGCAGGAACGCCACTCCGGCGACCACGGCGACCACGGCGATGAGCCACGTGGCCCGGCGGACCTGGATCTCCAGCGGGCTACACTGGGCGCGGCCCCGCTGCGACAGGGCGGCGGTGCGGCCCAGTCCGGTGTGCATGCCGGTCCGGGTCACCACGGCCCGGGCGGCGCCGCCAGCGCCGTGGTGCCGCCCACCCACGCCAGCACAGCGGCGACGGCGAGCAGTACGGCCAGCGGCTGCAGGAGGTGTTCGGCACGGCGGCTCTCGGCTGGTCACATCTGGCGGTCATCGCCCCGTTCCCGATGCTGGTCTGGGGTGCCGACGAGTTCGCCCGCTGGGTGTCGCGGCGCCGGTCCGGCGGCTCACCTGTTCCTGGGCAGAGCGGCCACGACAGCTCTGACACCGAGCCGCATGACGGACACCTCCGTCACCGACCGGTCTGATCGTCGTCAGCCGCCAGGATGTCCTCGAGATCACGGCGGGGACCGGGCCGCCCCCCGTGGCCGTAGCCGATCCGCAGAGCCATCTGCGGAGCCCCCGAGCGCCGCAGGGACTTGCGCAGCTGGTCGCGCGCCGCCGGCACCTCGACCGGTTGGGAGATCATCGAGCACGTAAGACCCTGGTCCACGACCGTCAGCAGGACCCGTTGCAGTGCCTGGCCGGCGATGACCTGGTCCACCGGGAGGTCACCCACGGTGCCGAGGATCCCGACGAGCGGCTCGGGCTCGAAGTCGCGTCCCCGCGCCCGGCGGTGCTCCCCGAAGGCACGCTGCGGGAGCAGATCCTGAGGCTCGGCAGCGGGGGCTCCGGCCGTCACCGGCACGCCGTCGCGGGCGCCGTCGGTGTGCGTCCATGCCGCCAGCTCGGACTGGTACGAGGGATCACGGCGCAGGACGCGGTCAGCGCTCTGCGCTATCTCGGCGAAGACGGCGAGAGGAACCATGCCGACAAGCAGGTCGAGCCAGGCCCCTTCGGCCCGCGCCGCCTCGATCAACTCGACGCGCGCCTGAGACGGAACCGCATCGGGCCAGAACGGCTGGCGGTTGCTGTGGCGACGCGGGATCGTCGCGGCCAGGGCCTGTTCGGGGTAGGTCGGCGGCCGGGGAGTTCCCCTCGCCAGCCGGGCGATCACGTCCGCCCCCGCGCCGTCGGGCAGCAGCGTGACCTCGGCGGGCACACCTTGGACCGCAAGCGCCAGACGCGCGTTGTACGTCGCGGCGCCGCAAGCGATGCGCAGAGCCCAGCCGGCACTGTCCGCCACGGCGAGCTGCCGCGAGCGGTCCACGAGCACCTCGATGGCCCCATCGCGCAACCGCACTCGCCACGGCTGACTGTTGTGCATCGACGGCGCTCGCACCGCGGCCGCGGCGGCGATCCTCAGGTGCGCATCGTCGTAGGCGGGCTTGGTCACGGTGGTCTACCTATTCGCTGATGTGGATGACGTCGGCGGCGTTGCGGCGAGGAGCGGTCGGCAGCTCCGGCGCGGCATCGTTGTAACCGAGCCGGACGGTCAGGTACGGCTCCCCGATCCCGCTCAACAGGCCTTTCAACAGGTGGCGTGGCCACTGCACCTCGATGGTGTCACTCATCGGCGCCGTGGCGAGCCCTTCCGCGGTGGCGGTCAGCAGCAGGGCGGACAGTGCCTCACCACCGCGCAGCAGCGCCCCGGGCTCGTCGGTGAGCCCGAACAGCACCACGTACGACGCACCCAGGTCGAAGTCGTCACCCGGATCCAGCCCGGCGGTGGCGCCGGGAACGTAGTCGCGGACCGGCACCCGGCGCGGTGCCCGCTGCACCGCCGTGGCGGCCGGCACGCCGTCATTGCTGTCCGCCGGGCGGTTCGTCCAGTGCTCGAGTTCCGCAAGGTAGGCCGGATCGTTGCTCTCGGCGTCGGCGGCCCGAGCGGTCGAGGTGGCCAGCATCGGCATCTGATCATGGCGTACGACGTGCAGGTAGGCCCCTTCCGCTTCCACGGCTTCCCGCAGCCGGAGCAGCAGCTCCTGGGGCACGGTGCGGTCGCTGAACGCCCGCCGGTCGGTGCGCCGCGTCGTGATCGCCGCGGCCGCGCGTTCCGCGTGCCGGTCGGCGTACGCGGTGCCGGTGATGGTGATGCGCGCCAGCAGGTCGGTGGCGCCGTGCTCGGGCAGGCGCTCGACGTGCACGTCCCAGCCGGCGGCCCGCAGCGCGACCCGGGCGTGGTGCAGGGCGGTGCCGCAGCTGAGCAGGAGCAGCCGGCCGTCGGGGTCGGTCGCCTTCAGGGCGCGGGTCCGGTCGGCGTACAGCTCCAGGGTTTCGCCGCTGATCTGCCAGCGCCACGGCTGGGTGTTGAAGACCGACGGCGCGTGTACGGCGACGCGCGCCGCCACCTCGAGAGCGGCGGCTGGACGGGACCGTTGCGATCGGCCGGACTGTGCGGTCATGGCGGACACCTCCTCTGTTCGCCCACTGTGCCGGTCCTCGGCCGGTTCCCAGCAGGGCCGAAGGACCTGTTTGCATCCGTCGGCCGGGCCCTCCCGCCAGGCCCCGAGGAACGGGCCGACCGACCCTGGTCCGTCGGGCGGAACGCTCCTAGCGTCGGAGCTGAGCTGGAGGAGGTGCGGCCATGAAACTGTGGCGTGTGGATGACGTCATGACCCGCGACGTGGTCTCGGTCAGGGAGGACACCCCGTACCGGGAGCTGGTGGATCTGCTCATCGGCCGGCGGGTCAGCGCGGTGCCGGTCGTCGACCGGCACGACCGGGTGATCGGTGTCGTGTCGGAAGCCGACCTGCTGCACAAGGTGGAGGCCGCCGGCGGGGCGAGCCCCCGGATCTTCGATGCGTGGCGCCGCCGTGGTGACCGGGCCAAGGCCGGCGGCCGCACCGCGGCCGAGGTGATGACCGCACCGGTCATCGCGGCGGAGGCGTCGCTCTCGCTGGCCGCGGCGGCCCGCCGCATGCAGCGCGAGCATGTCAAGCGGCTCCCGATCGTGGATCATCAAGGGCATCTGATCGGCATCGTCACCCGCAGCGACCTGCTCAAGGTGCACCGCCGTTCCGACTCCGAGATCTGCCGGGACATCATGTCCGAGGCGCTGCCCGACGCCTCGGTGACGAACGGCCCACCCGTGCGGGTCACCTGCGCCGACGGTGTCGTCACGCTGTCCGGAACGGTGCATTTCCGGTCGGCGGCCGAACGGATCGCCGGGATCACCCGGCGCGTGCCGGGCGTCGTCGACGTGGCGGACGGGCTGACGTTCGACATCGACGACAGCATGGTCAACGGTTCGGAGCGCGGCACGCCGTTCGGCGTCGCGTAGCGCTCCGGCCGGCTCGGCCCGCACGGCTCGGGCCGTGGTCCCGGCAGGAGGGGCCGGTCGGCCCTGACCGCGCCGACCGGCCCCTTCTAGCGTCGAGGTGACAGACGAGGAGGGCGTGATGAGGGCCTGGAAAGTGAACGACGTCATGACCACAGCGGTGGTCACCGTTTCGCCGGAGACCCCGTACCGCGGCGTGGTCGACCTGCTGGTGAGCAACCGGTTCAGCGCGGTACCCGTCGTCGACGAGTTCCAGCGGGTGACCGGTGTGGTCTCCGAGGCGGACCTGCTCCGCAAGATCGAGTACGCCGGTGCGGAGGAGCCACGCCTGTTCGACGGGCGGCGCCGTCGCGGCGAGCGCGTCAAGGCGTCCGCCCGCACCGCGGCCGACCTGATGAGCACGCCACCCGTGACAGTGCCGGTCAGCACCTCCATCACGGCCGCGGCGCGGGTCATGGACGGTGAAGGGGTCAAGCGGCTCCCGGTCGTCGACGATCTGGGCCGGCTGGTCGGCATCGTCTCGCGCGGGGACCTGCTCAAGGTGCACCTGCGTCCCGACGACGACATTCTCGCCGACGTGCAGTCGGACGTGGTGCGTCCCTTCATGATCGACGATGCCGGGAGGGTGCAGGTCACGGTCGAGGACGGTGTGGTCACCTTCACCGGCAGGGTCGACCGGTGGTCGACGACCGACATCGCCGGCCGGTCGGCCCGCCAGGTCGCCGGGGTGGTCGACGTCGTCGACGAGCTCGAGTACGACTACGACGACAGCAACATCATCGGCACGGGCATGGCGTACGGCATCGCCTGACCGAGCCGCGACCGTGGGCGGTGGCCCCGACGCCGGACGCCGCCGTTCACCGACGGCTGCTTCAGGCCACCGCGGCGTTCCCGCTTACGGTGGTCTGGAGGACGGGCGGCGGCGCCGCCGGACGGAGTACGCGGGCCGACGCCTCTTCGCGGAGGAGCGTGGCCCCCTCGACGTCGCGGTGTTCGCCGGCCGCGTCCGCACCGGCCCCGGAGCGCGGATCGCCGCGTCGTTGCTCGAAATTCTCGCGGCAGCCCTGGACGGCATGTGGATGTCCGGCGCCGCCGCCGCCGCCGTCGTCGCCGTCACCGCGGACGTGCAGGCGGGCAGCCGGCTGGTCGAGACCGACACTGTCGTGCACCCGGGGACGGCGCTCGACTTGAGCCTGCGAGGCCGCTCCAGGTGGCGGCCGGCATACCGGGCGCCGTCCCGGCCGACCCGGACGGTGTCCCTCGGCGGCAGGGCGTCGGTGATGGCCGCGGGCGGCGTCGGCCTGGGACTGGCACACGTCCTGACCGTCGGCGACGGCGCTCAAGATCCCTGGTCTGCTGGCCGCCGTGCCCGACCGGTTCGGCCGGGCCTCACGTTCACGCACACCCCGCAAGTTCCGCTGGACGACGTCGCCGGTGGTTTCGCCGGCCTGCGCCGCCGCGACATCGGCTACTGCCCGCGGGGCGGTCCATGGTCTGTCCGAATGAGGACTTTCGGCCCCTGTGTACCCGGCGAGATCGGGGTTCAGTGGTGACGTTCGCGTGTTTCGGGTGCATGAACACGCAGGTGGCACCAACGTGGTCAGGAGATTCACCGGCTAGGGGAGCGAGGGGCACATGGCGGGCGCGACCGAACGCGCGGGACGGGCGTTACTGGCGGTCGGCGGGTTGGTGCGGCGGGCGGAGGTCTCCGCGGACGGCCGTACGCTGCACCAGATCGGCGGCCGGGAGGCGGACAGCTTCTACCGGGACCGGTGGTCGTACGACAAGGTGGTGCGCTCGACCCACGGGGTGAACTGCACCGGCTCGTGCTCCTGGAAGGTGTACGTCAAGGACGGCATCATCACCTGGGAGCAGCAGCAGACCGACTATCCCAGCGTCGGCGCCGACCGGCCCGAGTACGAGCCGCGCGGCTGTCCCCGCGGCGCCGCGTTCTCGTGGTACACGTACTCGCCGACCCGGGTGCGGTATCCGTACGCCCGCGGCGTGCTGATCGAGATGTACCGGGAGGCCAAGGCCCGCCTCGGCGGTGACCCGGTCGCGGCGTGGGCCGACATCCAGGCCGATCCGGTACGCCGGCGCCGTTACCAGCGGGCCCGCGGCAAAGGTGGCCTCGTCCGGGTGTCCTGGGACGAGGCACAGGAGATCGTCGCCGCCGCGCACGTGCACACGATCGGGGCGTACGGCCCGGACCGGGTGGCCGGCTTCTCGCCGATCCCCGCGATGTCGATGGTGTCGCACGCGACCGGCGCCCGCTTCCTGTCGCTGATCGGCGGCTCGATGCTGTCGTTCTACGACTGGTACGCCGACCTGCCGGTCGCCTCGCCGCAGATGTTCGGCGACCAGACCGACGTGCCGGAGTCGGGGGACTGGTGGGACGCCTCGTACCTGGTGATGTGGGGCTCCAACGTCCCGGTGACCCGGACCCCGGACGCGCACTGGATGGCCGAGGCCCGCTACCGCGGCCAGAAGGTCGTCGTGGTGTCGCCCGACTACGCCGACAACGTGAAGTTCGCCGACGAGTGGCTGCCCGCCCAGCCCGGCACCGACGGCGCCCTGGCGATGGCGATGGGTCACGTCGTCCTCAAGGAGTTCTTCGTCGACAAGGTCACGCCGCGCTTCGCCGACTACGTCTCGCGCTACACCGACCTGCCCTACCTGGTCGCGCTGGAGCCGGTCGACGGCGGCGGCTACCGGCCGGGCAAGTTCGTCACGGCCGCCGACCTGGGGGAGACCGGCGCCGAGGCGGCCTTCCGGCCCGTGTTGTGGGACTCGGCCACCGACGCGCCCGTGGTGCCCGGCGGATCGCTGGGGGACCGGTTCAGCGAGGCCGGCGTGGGCCGGTGGAACCTCGATCTCGGCGACATCGTGCCCCGGCTCAGCTGCGCCGGTGGCGAGGGCGCCGAGATCGCGCTGCCGCGCTTCGACAACGACACCCCGGAGCTGATGCGCCGCGGTGTACCCACCGCCCGCGTCGGCGGCAAGCTGGTGACCACGGTCTTCGACCTGATGCTGGCGCAGTACGGCGTCGCCCGGCCCGGCCTGCCCGGCACCTGGCCGAGCGGCTACGACGACGTCGACGTGCCGTACACCCCGGCGTGGCAGGAGCCGATCACCGGCGTACCCGCCGCGGCCGTGGCCCGGATCGGCCGCGAGTTCGCCGACAACGCCGAACGCTCCGGCGGCCGGTCGATGATCCTGATGGGTGCGGGGACCAACCACTGGTTCCACTCCGACACCACCTACCGTGCGATGCTCACCCTGACCACGCTGACCGGCTGCCAGGGGGTCAACGGCGGCGGCTGGGCGCACTACGTCGGACAGGAGAAGTGCCGGCCGGTGACCGGCTGGTCGCACCTGGCGTTCGGGCTGGACTGGGCCCGGCCGCCGCGGCAGATGATCGGCACCGCGTTCTGGTACCTGCACACCGACCAGTGGCGCTACGACCAGTACGGCGCCGACGTGCTGACCTCGCCGCTGGCCAAGGGGGAGTTCGCCGGCAAGCACACCGCCGACCTGCTGGCCAAGTCGGCCCGGCTGGGGTGGATGCCGTCGATGCCGACCTTCGACCGCAACCCCCTCGACGTAGCCGACGAGGCCCTCGCGGCGGCACCGGACAACCCGGCTGCGCATGTGGCGCAGGAACTGGTCGACGGCCGGCTCGGCTTCGCCTGCACGGACCCGGACGCACCGGAGAACTGGCCGCGGGTGCTCACGGTGTGGCGGGCCAACCTGCTGGGCTCGTCGGCGAAGGGCAACGAGTACTTCCTGCGGCATCTGCTCGGCACCGACGCGTCCCTGCGCGCCGAGGAGGCACCGCCGGAGAAGCGCCCGCAGGACGTCGTCTGGCACGACGAGGCGCCCGAGGGCAAGCTGGACCTGCTGCTGTCGCTGGACTTCCGGATGACCTCCACGACGCTGTTCTCCGACGTGGTCCTGCCCGCGGCGACGTGGTACGAGAAGCACGACCTCAACACCACGGACATGCACCCGTTCATCCACGCGTTCACCCCGGCGATCAACCCGCCGTGGCAGACCCGCACCGACTTCGACGCGTTCCACGGCATCGCCAAGGTCTTCTCCGACCTGGCCGGCCCGCGCCTGGGTGTGCGCCAGGACCTGGTCGCCGCGCCGCTGCTGCACGACACCCCGGACGCGATGGCCACCCCCGGTGGAGTCGTGCGGGACTGGAAGACCGGCGAGGTCCCGGCCGTGCCGGGCCGCACCATGGGAAAGTTCATCGTGGTGGAACGCGACTACGGCGCGATCAGCGCGAAGATGGGCGCCCTGGGCCCGCTGCTCGACCGGCTCGGGACCACCACGAAGGCGGTCACCGTCGACGTCAACCGGAGATCGCGTTTCTGGGCAAAATCAACGGCACCGTCCGCGGTGGCGTCGCCGACGGCCGCCCCCGGCTGGACACCGACATCCGGGCCTGCGAGGCCATCCTGGCGCTGTCCGGCACCACCAACGGCCGGGTGGCCACCGAGGGCTTCCAGTTCCTGGAACGGCGCACCGGCCAACGGCTGGCCGATCTGGCCGCCGAGCACGAGGGCAAGCAGATCCGGTTCTCCGACTGCCAGTCCCGGCCCGTCCCGGTGATCACCAGTCCGGAGTGGTCCGGCAGCGAGCACGGCGGGCGCCGGTACTCGCCGTTCACCATCAACACCGAGCGCCTCAAGCCCTGGCACACTCTCACCGGACGGCAGCACTTCTACCTCGACCACGACTGGATCGCCGAGCTCGGTGAGGAGTTGCCGATCTTCCGGCCCCCGCTGGACATGCACAAGCTCTTCGGCGAGCCGCGCCTGGGGGCCAAGGGGGAACTGGAACTGACGGTGCGCTACCTGACGCCGCACTCGAAGTGGTCCATCCACTCCGAGTACCAGGACAACCTGATCATGCTGACGCTCTCCCGCGGCGGCCCGACGATGTGGATGAGCGAGAAGGACGCCGCCAAGATCGGCGTCACGGACAACGAGTGGATCGAGGCGGTCAACCGCAACGGCGTCGTGGTCTGCCGCGCCGTGGTCACCCACAAGATGCCCGAGGGCACCGTCTACCTGTACCACGCCGCGGAGCGGGTCATCGACGTGCCGAAGGCGGAGACCAACGGCCGGCGCGGCGGTATCCACAACTCGCTGACCCGCCTGCTCATCAAGCCCAGCCACATCATCGGCGGCTACGCGCAGCTGTCGTTCGCGTTCAACTACCTCGGCCCGACCGGCAACCAGCGCGACGAGGTCACCGTCATCCGTCGTCGCTCCCAGGAGGTGCAGTACTGATGCGCGTCATGGCCCAGATGTCGATGGTGATGAACCTCGACAAGTGCATCGGGTGCCACACCTGCTCGGTCACCTGCAAACAGGCGTGGACCAACCGCTCCGGTGTGGAGTACGTGTGGTTCAACAACGTCGAGTCCCGCCCCGGGCAGGGTTATCCGCGTACCTACCAGAACCAGGATCGGTGGGAGGGCGGCTGGACCCGGACCCGGACCGGGCGGCTCAAGCCCCGCGCCGGCGGCCGGATCAAGAAGCTGTTCAGCATCTTCGCCAACCCCAAGATGCCCGCCATGCAGGACTACTACGAGCCCTGGACCTACGACTACGAGCACCTGCTCACCGCCCCGGCCGGCGACGACACCCCGGTGGCCCGGCCGAAATCGCTGCTGACCGGGAAGGACACCAAGGTCACCTGGTCGGCGAACTGGGACGACTCGCTGGCCGGCGGCAACGAGATCGCCGCCGGCGACCCGATCCTGCAGCAGATGTCGGAGCAGGTCCGCCAGGAGTACGAGAAGGCGTTCCTGTTCTTCCTGCCCCGCATCTGCGAGCACTGCCTCAACCCGTCCTGCGCGGCGTCCTGCCCGTCCGGGGCGATCTACAAGCGCGCCGAGGACGGCATCGTCCTGGTCGACCAGGACCGCTGCCGGGGCTGGCGGATGTGCGTGACCGGCTGCCCGTACAAGAAGATCTACTTCAACCACCGCACCGGCAAGGCCGAGAAGTGCACGTTCTGCTTCCCGCGGATCGAGATCGGCCAGCCGACCATCTGCTCGGAGACGTGCGTCGGCCGGCTGCGCTACCTCGGCCTGATGCTGTACGACGCCGACGCGGTCGGCAAAGCCGCCGCGGTCAAGGACGAGCACGCCCTCTACGAGGCGCAGAAGTCGGTCTTCCTCGACCCGCACGACCCGCAGGTGATCGCCGCGGCCCGCGCCGCCGACATCCCGGACGACTGGATCACCGCGGCGCAGCGCTCCCCGATCTGGGACCTGATCATGAAGTACGAGGTCGCCCTGCCGCTGCACCCGGAGTACCGGACCATGCCGATGGTCTGGTACATCCCGCCGCTGTCCCCGGTCGTCGACATCCTGCGCGACACCGGCCACGACGGCGAGGACCTGGACAACCTCTTCGGCGCCGTCGACGCGCTGCGCATCCCGGTCGACTACCTGGCCGGGCTGTTCACCGCGGGTGACCCCGCCCCGGTGACCGCCGTCCTGCAACGGCTCGCCGCGATGCGGGCCTACCAGCGCCGGATCAACCTCGGCGAGGAACGCGACGAATCCCTCGCCGCCGCGGTCGGCATGACCGGCACCGAGATGGACGACATGTACCGGCTGCTGGCCATCGCCAAGTACGAGGAGCGCTACGTCATCCCGGCCGCGCACGCCGAGGACGCCCACCACCTCGAACAACTCGCCACCGAGTGCAGCCTGGACACCGAGGGCGGGCCGGGCATGGGCGGTTCCGGGCCGTTCGGGGAGTCCTCCGGCACGCCGGCGCCGATCTCGATCGAGAACTTCCACATGCTGCGGGACCGGCAGACCGCCGACTCCGTCGCCGCGCCCGACGACAAACAGAAGCGGGTCAACCTGCTCAACTGGGACGGCAAGGGCCGTCCCGAGGGACTCTTCCCACCCAAGAAGGACGGAGGCGACCAGTGAGCCGATCCGCCTGGCGACCTGTCGCGGCCCGCGCCGCCTCGTTGCTGCTGCGTTATCCCGACCACGAGGTCCTGTCGGCCCTGCCGACCCTGGTGGCGGCGCTCGACGAGCTTCCGGCACCCGTCGCCGAGCCGTTGCGGGTGGTGGCCGAGCACCGCCGGGCCGGCGATCCCGCGGCGCTCGCGGCAACCTACGTCGAGCTGTTCGACTTCCGCCGCCGCTGCTGCCTGCACCTGACCTACTACACCGCCGGCGACACCCGTAAGCGCGGCGAGGCGCTGGTGCTGTTCGCCGAGGCGTACAAGCAGGCGGGCCTGCGGCTCGTCGGTGGCGAACTGCCGGACTATCTGCCCGCGGTGCTCGACCTGGCCGCGCTCGACGACGACGGCTGGCGGCTGCTGCGGGAGAACCGGATCGGCCTCGACCTGCTGGCCAAGGCGCTGCACACCGAGAAGTCGGTCTACCGGTACGCCATCGAAGCCGTCCGGGCCATGCTGCCGGCACCCCAGCCCGGCGACATCGCCGCCGCCGTCCGGCTCGCGCAGACCGGACCGCCGGTCGAACAGGTCGGACTGGAACCGTTCGGGCTCGTCGACACCACCGGAGGCCGGCGATGAACGTGCTGCTCTGGGTCGTCTTCCCGTACCTGTGCATCGCCGTGCTCGTCGGCGGCCTGATCTGGCGGTACCGCTACGACAAGTTCGGCTGGACCACCCGCTCGTCCCAGCTGTACGAGAGCGCCGTCCTGCGCTGGGGCAGCCCCATGTTCCACTTCGGGGTGCTCATGGTCCTCGTCGGGCACGTCGGCGGTCTGATCATCCCCAAGTCCTGGACCGAGGCCGTCGGCATCACCGAGCACGCCTACCACCTGATGGCCGTGTTCGTCGGCACCGTCGCGGGTTTCTGCACGCTGATCGGCATGGCGATCCTCATCGCCCGGCGCCGGCTCACCGGGCCGGTCTTCGCCGCCACCACCAGGAACGACAAGGCCATGTACGTCGTGCTCGCCGCGGTGATCGTGCTGGGGCTGTGGTCGACCCTGCGGGCCAACGTGTCCGGCGACGGCTACGACTACCGGGAGACCATCTCACCCTGGTTCCGGTCGCTGTTCTACCTCAGCCCGGATCCCGGGATCATGGCCGCCGTCCCGATCGGCTTCCAGATCCACATCATCGCCGCGTTCGCGCTGTTCGCCTTCTGGCCGTTCACCCGCCTGGTGCACGCCTTCAGCGCACCCGTGGGCTACCTGACCCGTCCCTACGTGCCCTACCGCAGCCGGGACACCCGGCCCGGGCTGCGTCCGTCCCGGCCCGGCTGGGAAGGCCCGCCGAAGCTGCCCGCCCGCCGCGACCGCGGCTGACCGGCCCGACCCGAGGAACCACGATGACCACAACCGCCGGAGCGGTGCGACCGGGCGCCACCCGTAACCTGATCCTCGCGACCATCGGCTTCATGGTGAACTTCTGGGCCTGGGCCCTGCTGGGCCCGCTGGGGCCGGGTGTGAAGGAACGCCTGGGGCTCAGCTTCGCCGCCCAGTCCCTGCTGGTCGCGGTCCCGGTGCTGGTCGGCTCGCTCGGGCGGATCCCGGTCGGGGCGCTCACCGACCGGTACGGCGCCCGGATCATGTTCCCGCTCGTCAGCATCGCCACCATCGTCCCGGTGCTGACCCTGACCATGGTGTCGTCCTACCCGGCACTGATCGTCACCGGCTTCTTCCTGGGCCTGGGCGGCACCACCTTCGCCGTCGGCGTGCCGCTGGTCTCCGGCTGGTATCCGCCGGCCCGCAAGGGTTTCGCCATCGGCGTCTTCGGCGTCGGCATGGGCGGCACCGCGATCTCCAACTTCACCACCGTCAAGCTCGCCGACACCTACGGCGACAACACGCCGTTCCTGCTCGTCGCGGCCCTGCTGGCGGCGTACGCGGTGGTTGCCTTCCTGCTGATCCGCGACGCCCCGGACCGGCAACGGCCGGCCGGCTCGGCCTGGGGACGGATCAAGGACGTCGGGCGCCTGGCCGTCACCTGGCAGATGTGCTTCCTGTACGCGGTCGGCTTCGGCGGGTTCGTCGCCTTCAGCGTCTACCTGCCGGCGTACCTGCGCGAGGCGTACGGCCTCACCGCCAACGACGCTGCCCTGCGTACCGCCGGTTTTGTCGTCCTGGCCGTCATCGCCCGGCCGGTGGGCGGCTGGTTGTCCGACCGGCTGCACCCGGTGCCCGTGCTGGTGTGGTGCTTCTCCGGGACGGCGCTGTTCGCCGTCGTGCAGGCGTTCCAGCCGCCGCTCGTCCCGGTCGCCACGATCGCCTTGCTGGCCATGGCCGGCCTGCTCGGCGCGGCCAGCGGCGCCGTGTTCGCCCTGGTCGGCAGGGTCGCACCGGCGGACAAGGTCGGCAGCGTCACCGGCGTGGTCGGCGCGGCGGGCGGGCTCGGCGGCTTCGTCCCACCCCTGGTCATGGGCTGGGTGTACGGCGCCGAGAGTTCCTACGCCATCGGGCTCATGCTGCTGTCGGACGTCGCGATCGCGGCCGCCGTCTACACCGCCGTCAAGATGAGCGGCCTGGTCCGCCGGCCGGTCACCACCTAAGGAGAACCATCGTGCCAACGTCGTTGACCACTCTCGCCACCCAGCACCTCGCCACGGCCCGGGACTCGTCCAGCGGGCGCAGCGCCCAGACCCTCGTCGGCGGGCACACGCACACCCTGCGGCAGACGCTGATCGCGCTGCGCGCCGGCGCGGCCCTGGACGAGCACGAGAACCCCGGGGAGGCGACCCTGCACGTCCTGGCCGGCCGGGTCCGCCTGGCCAGCGGGGACACGTCCACCGACGGGTCGGCCGGTGACCTGCTCGTCATTCCGGACGCGCGGCACAGCCTGACCGCGCTCGAGGACGCCGCCGTCCTGCTGACCGTGGCCAAGCTCGGGTAGGCCGAAGGTCCCGAAAGGTACGGCTGGGCGGCACTG
>NZ_BOQL01000069.1 GCF_018332655.1 Actinoplanes auranticolor
CTGTCCGGACATCACACCTAGCCCTGATCGGCATCGCCGGAGTCATGCTGTTCGTATTCGCACCCACGTTGCCCTACGCCTTCGCCGGCTGCCTGCTCTGGGGGCTCGGGGTCTCACTCGGCTTCCCGGTCGGTATGAGCGCCGGCGGCGACGATCCACGCCGTGCCGCCGCCCGTGTCAGCGTCATCGCCTCAATCGGCTCTGCGCGGCTCTGGCCGGACCGCCCACCATCGGCATCCTCGGCAACCACCTCACCGTGCTACGCGGCCTGGTCACCGTCGCCGCACTCCTCAGCGTGGCGGCACTCATAGCCGGCGCCGTCCGCCCCCTGCCCGTGGCGCACCAAGCTCCCACCGCGAGCCTCAAACGAACCGCATGACACCTGCGACCGGACCGTCCGGGTGACAGGGCCGGCACGCTGGAGCGCCGCAGCCGTCCTGGAAACTACCGGGACGACACCAGCGCATTGAACGACAGCGTGAACGCGGCCTCGCCAAGGCCAGGCCGTCAGGACCGTGAGCAATCAACCACTGGCCGCGGTCGTTGATGATGCCCACGGCTGGGGATCAATATCTGAATTTGTGCCACAACGTGGCAATGGTCCGACCAGGTGGCATTCCTTGACCCGGCGGCGTCCACGTTCGAGGCGATGATGGACGGTTGGGGTCGCCAGCAGCGAGTCCGGTTTCTGAAGACCGAGACGATCGAGCGCCGACAGGAATTGGTGCGCAGGATGTTCCGCTTGTCGAACTTATATCCGTGGCAGTGGAACCGCGGCCGAGGTCGAGGCGTTCATCGATTGCCTGCGGACCGGCCCACGGCCGATCGTAGTGTCGACTGCGCGTGGCTATTTGGCTGATCTTCAGATGTTTCTCGGCTACCTCACTGATGGTCGCTACGGATGGCCCGCAGTGTGCGCGGAGCGCTTCGGGGCAGCGCCGCAGCAGGTGCTCGGAGAGTGGAACACCGTCGCGCACACGAGTGATTACGAGGGCCAGCCGGCTCGGCGACCGTTGACGTATGACGAGGTGCAGGCGCTGTTCGACGCGGCGGACCTTGCGCGCCTTGCCCTCACCCGGGATCCGTCGCAGTGGCAACAACCCCGGCTTCGTGTCGCTGCGCTTGACGACCTCGACATCGACGCTCGCCCGCGTCGGCCTCGGCCTCGGCCTGGCGGATCCGGTTCCGCAATGCCTCGTGATGCACGTTCAACTGCTCGGCCAGCCGCCGGATCACCGGCCCCGGATCCGACTCGCGATACAAGCACCCCAGCACGCTCACGCAGCTCGTCGGGATACTTCTTCGGTCGTGCCACAGAACTTCCTCCCGGTGGTCATCCGACCATGTTCATGAAGCTCCAGGAAAACGTTCATGAAGCTCCATGAAAACGGGGGGATCGCCTACCGGGCCCTCTTCTGGGCGCGGAGTTGGTCGGCCAGCCGTTCGAGTTCGGCCGCTTCTGTCGCGGGTGAGGTGTTGCTGAGCCCGCTGTGTGTGGCCGTCGGGCTGCGCAGGAACCGCCGGATGGCGGGTACGAGCACTGCGTCCGGCAGGGTCAGCACTGCGGCGAAGCCGCGCGGGACCGGTGGTGTCGGCAGGTCGGCCAGGCTCTGCCGCAGGCGGCGGATCATGTCGCGGACCGCGTCCGGGTCGCCGGCGAGCGCCGCCGGGCCGCCCGCCGCGAGCACTGCCTGCCCGAGGGGCACCACCATTGCGGCGTGCGTCTTGAGCCAGGCATCCATCCGCGGCTCGGCCTTGGCGTTGATCCCGGCGGTGCGGAACATCCGCACGATCCGCTGCAGTCGAGGGCTGTCGAGCCCGCCGGGTTCGCCGATCGGCATCGGGACGCGGCGGGTCACGAAGCTGGTCGCGCGGTGGCGGACCACGTCGCCGTCCATCGTGCCGCCGCCGGTGGGGAAGCCGAGCAGCACCCGCTCGTGGCCGATCACCGCGCCCAGCGGTTCGGCGCCGGCCGCCCACGCGTGCAGGAACAACACGTCACCGTCGAGGCCGGCGATCGATTCCAGGACGGGGTCCACCTGATGGGCGCGGACCAGGACGGCGATCAGGTCGTACCCGCCTGCTGGGTTCTCGACCACCGGCACCGGCACTTCCCGGATGACCGGGCTGTCTTCCTCGGCGAGTTGAATGCCGTGCCGGCGCAGGCAGGCCAGGCGCTCGCCCCGGGCGAGGAGCGCGACGTCGTGCCCGGCGTCGTGCATGCGGGCCGCGAGCAGGCTGCCGAGGACCCCGGCGCCGTATACGAGCAGCTTCATGCCTGCACCCGCGCGGGGATGTTCACGGCCGGGTCGGCCGGTGCGTCGTCGAGTTGGTGGCGCAGTTTCTCGCCTTCGACGTCGACGTTGGGCAACAGCCGGTCCAGCCATCGGGGTAGCCACCAGGCGGCCTTGCCGAGCAGGATCATCACGGCCGGCACGATGGTCATCCGCACGACGAACGCGTCGAAGAGCACGGCCGCGGCCAGCGCGAAGCCGATCGATTTGATGAACGTGTCGGGGGCGATGATGAATCCGGCGAAGACGCTGATCATGATCAGCGCGGCGGCGGTGACCACCCGGGCGCCGTGGCCGAAGCCGGTGATCACGGCCTCGCGGGGTGCGGCGCCGTGTACGTAGTCCTCGCGCATCCGGGTGACCAGGAAGACCTGGTAGTCCATGGCCAGGCCGAACACGATCCCGATCACGACGATGGGTAGGGAGCTGATGATCGGCCCGGTCTGCTCGACGCCGAGCAGGTCGGCGCCCCAGCCCCATTGGAAGAGTGCCACCAGGGCGCCGAAGGTGGCGGCGAGGCTGAGCAGGAAGCCCAGGGTGGCCTTGATCGGTACCAGCACCGACCGGAACACCAGCATGAGCAGCAGGAACGCCAGACCCACGACCACCGCCAGGTACGGCAGGAGGGCGTCGGTGAGTTTGGTGGAGACGTCGATGCTGACGGCGGTCAGGCCGGTGACGCCGATGCTCGCGCCGGTGATGGTGCCGTCGAGGTCGCGGATGGCGCGTACGAGATCTTTGGTGGCGGTGTCGCCGGGTCCGCTGGTGGGGATCACGGTGAGCAGGGCGGTGTCCCCGGCGGGGTTGACGGCGGCGGTGGCCGCTGTGGTGACGCCGGGAACAGCGGTGATCTTCTGCACGACCTGCTCGGCGGTGGTCTTCGCGGCGCCGGCCGGGGTGTCGACCACGACGATGAGCGGCCCGTTGAAGCCGGCGCCGAAGCCCGCGGCCAATAGATCGTAGGCCTTGCGTTGGGTGGAGTCGGGTGCTGCGGTTGCGTCGTCCTGGATGCCCAACTGCAGGTCCAGGGTCGGGGTCGCGACGATGCCGAGCGCGGCCACGGCGATCAGCAGTGTGGCGACCGGACGGCGGGCGATCGCACGGGCCCAGCGGGTGCCGAAGGTGATTCGGCCGGCCTCGGGGTCACGGGTGCGCTGAGTGCGGGCCCGTTTGCCGAGGACCCGGCGGCCGGCGAAGCCGAGCATCGCGGGCAGCAAAGTCAGGGCGATGACCACGGCGATGGCCACGGTGAGCGCGGCGGCCAGGCCCATCTGAGTCAGGAACGGCACGCCGACCACGGAGAGCGCGGCCAGCGCGATCACGACGGTCAGCCCGGCGAACACGACCGCTGAGCCGGCGGTGCCGACCGCCCGGCCGGAAGCTTCCTCGGGTTCGCGGCCGTCGGCGAGTTCGTGGCGGTAGCGGGAGACGATGAACAGGGCGTAGTCGATGGAGACGGCGAGCCCGAGCATCAGTGCGAGGATCGGCGTGTTCGAGGACAGATCGATGAAACCGGTGGCGGCGGTGATCAGGCTGATACCGATACCGATGCCGAACAGTGCGGTCAGCAGCGGCAGCCCGGCGGCCACCATCGAACCGAACGTGATCACCAGAACCACGGCGGCCACCGCGACACCGATCACCTCGCCGAGGCCCTGCTCGGCCTGCGGCTGCAGCGCGTCACCGCCGACCTCGACGGTCAGGCCCTTCGCGCGGGCCCGCTCGGCGATGCCGGTGAGCGCGACACGGTCACCGGCGGTCAGCTCCTGCGCGGCCACGCGGTAGGTCGCCTGGGCGAAGCCGACGGTCCCGGCCTGATTCACGGCGCCGGACTGGAATGGGTCGTTCACCGAAGCCACCTGCGGTGCTTGGCGCAACTCGGCGACGACCTGCTCGACGGCCGCCTTGGTGGCCGCGCCGGTGAGCTGCTGTCCGGCCGTTGCGGCGAAAACCACCCGGGCGGTGGCGCCGTCCGCGGAGGCCTGCGGGAACCGTTGCTGCAGCAGGTCGATTGCCTGCTGCGAGGGCGTGCCGGGAATCCGGGACGCGTCGGAAGTCGGACCGGACAAGGTCACGGCGCCGGTCACCCCGGCCGCGAGGACCGCCAGCCACAACCCGACGACCAGCCATCGCCGACGGAACGCGAACCGGCCCAGCCGGTACAAGAACGACGCCATCTCGGGACTCCTCCGGAAGATCTGTGTCTCCGCAAGCTAGCCGATCGTACAGCGACTGACTGTACGATCGTGAGGTTTCTTACTTTACGAACGTGCAGTGGGGAACTTTACGGACGTGCAGTTGGCTGGTGGACGATCGGCCAGCTAGGCTCCGGGCATAGACGGATTCAGTCAGGAGCGCTCATGGCCGTAACGGCAGTCAGGGCGGCCGATAGCCGGCAGCGATTCATCGATGCCGCGATCGGCTTGTTCACCCGGCATAGCTTCGCCGGCACGTCGCTGCAGATGATCGCCGACGAAGTGGGCGTCACGAAGTCGGCCGTGCACCACCACTTCCGCACCCGCGAGGAACTGCTGAACGCCGTAGTCGAGCCGCTGCTCGGCGAGGTGCGGAGGGCCGTCGAGGCGGCCGAGGGAAAACGCGGCCGGCGGGCCCGCGCCGAGCGCATGCTCACCGGCTTCGTCGACCTCGCGGTGAGAAACCGCCTGCTGGTTCCGATGCTGGTCGGCGATCCCGGGCCTATCGAGATGCTGCGCTCCCGCACGGAGGTGAGCGACCTGGTCAACCGTATGATCATGCTGCTCGCCGACCTCGACCCCGGCGTGGGCGGGTGGATCAAAGCCGACATGGTCATGGCCGGGATCGCCGGCGGGATGAGCGCACGATCGAGCGGCCTCGACGACGACGTGCTACGCCGATACCTGATCGAGGCGAGCCGTCGCACCCTCGGGCTGCGCGCCCCGCGATGCCTCACCTGAACGCCAGCATCGCTGAACTCAATCACACAGTGAATACCGCAGGTGCGGAATACCGGCACTTCACCAGCAGCGGCGCGTCACCACCGAGGCGATCATCGGCGGGATCATCGGCGCGGTCGATGACCCGCGGATGCTGCTGCTCGGCCGTCTCGACGACCGGGGCAGGCTGCTGTGCTACGTTGCCCGGACCGTGCCGCTCACGCTGAGCCAACGACAGGAGTTCGGTCGGATGCTCGCCGCGGCCGATGATGCGCCCCCGTGGCCGCAGCCGCTACCGGCGGCTTGGAGCGGCCAGCTCGACCGGCGCGAGCCGCAGCCCTACGTTCAGGTCGCGCCGCTGCTGGTGGTCGAGATTGTGGTCGACCAGGCGTATGAGCGAGGCCGGTACCGCCATCCGGTGCGGCATCTTCGCCTTCGCCCGGACTTGGCGCCTGACGACGTCGAGTCCTGGCGACCCTCGGGCCCGCGATAGTCGTGGAAATGTGTGAGCCGCGTTCGGGGCCGCGCCGACATGGCGCATCCCGGTCGACCCGGCCAGTCCAACGTTCTGGCTAGTGGGTGTTTTAGAGGGTTGTGGTTCGGGCTTGTCGTCGTTGCTGGCGGCGAGCCGGTTCACCGCGGGCAAGGCGCCGGAGCATCTGGTTGATCGCGGCCCAACGGATCAGTTCCTCGGAGACCTCGGGGTCACGTTCATAGTCTCGGGCCAGGCGGCGGTGGGCGGTCAGCCAGGCCAGGGTCCGTTCCACCACCATCGCTTGGGGTGTACCTCGAACCCGCGCTGATCGGCGGGCTTACGCACGATGTCGATCACCATGTTCAAGGTGCGGGCGGCCCAGTCGAGCAGCCGGCCGGCGAAGCTTTGGTCGGCGAACACGTAGCGGATCGGCGTGAACAAGAAGACGCTCAGCAGAGCCGTCTTGGCGCCGTCGCGGTCCTGCCACGACGCGGCCAGCACCGTGACGCTGACCAGCAGGCCGAGAGTGTCGGTGACGATAAATCGCTTACGCCCGTTGACCTTCTTGCCCGCGTCGTAGCCGCGGGTGTCACGCCCAACGGTGTCAGCCGCCTTGACCGACTGCGAGTCGATCACCCCGGCCGACGGCTCGGCGTCACGGCCCTCGGCCAAACGGATCTGCTCGCGCAGTTCCTCCAGGATCCGTTCGGTGACGCCGCGTAATGACCTTTCCTAAGTGCCGCGGCGGCGGCCACCCCACGGAATTTCTCGACTTTCTTCGCACGTTTTCAGCCAGCCGGGATCCGTGGGGTGAGCTGCGCTTGGACACCTACCAAGAGCGTTTGATCGAACAATCTCGCTGGAGGTTCATCATGCCGCCCTCGCCCGACGCCCCGCTGCTGACCGTCCGCGCGGCGGTGATCCTGCTGCTCGCCGCGGTGGTCGGTGTCGTGGCCGGCGTCCTGTCGTATCAGGTCGACAAATCCCTGCCCGGAGCGGCGCTCTGGGGAGGGGGTGCCGCGGGCGGAGCCGTCGCTCTGTTTCACAGCATCGTCAGCCGCTGATCCGCGATACCTCACTGGCAATGAGCAAGATCCGCGCTGTCACCGGACAACTCCTACTACTTCCGGCCCGTCAGAAGTGAGAAGGCTACTGACACCGAAGTGAGAATCGAGCGCTGACATCGAGCCGAGTAGTCTCAGTGGCCGCCAGGGACGACGGGAAGATCCGCACGATCGTCGGCGCCATCGAGGACCCGCGGGTGCTACTGCTCGGCCGCATCGACGGCCGTAGCCGCCGGCTGCGCTATGTCGCCCGGACCGTGCCGCTTGCGCTGAGCCTACGCTCGGTACGCGGCCGAACTACACCGCTGTACTTCGATCATTGATATTGCCGCTGACCTGCGCAGAAGCGATCGTGAAAGGACCGGCGGACGCTCGGTCACACGGAAGCCATGAGTCCCTGAAGGTCATCACTCACCCATCTGGTCCGAGCTCCGCCGTTTCAGCACCGCCTACGGCGGCCTTGATCGCCGAGATCTGACCGGTCAGGGCTGCTGGTGGGTGGTCCGCCTCGCCTCGTACCAGGTGTCGCCGACCTCCGCCGTCCGGCCCAGCCGGTGCAGGAGCTCCGCCTTAATCGCGGCAGATACTGGTACGCGGCCAGCCGGCCGTCCTGTTCCAGCGCCACGACCTCGGCCAACGCGCGTTCCGGTCCGTGTACCTCAGCCAGGGCGACCGTGGCGGTTCAGGGCCACGACCGGTGACGGCCACACCGTCAGCAGCGTGTCGTAGCGGGTCACGAGCTGCGGCCAGTCCGTCTGCGCGTAGGTGGGCGCCGGGGCGTACAGCGCGGCGATCGCCGCCTGCAGCACGTAGCGCCCCGGCCGCCCGCCGCGCAGGCCCGGTCCATCAGTTGGGTACGCACCAGCATCGTGTGCTCCTCGTCCGCCGGGGCCGCCTCCCGGCCCGCGCACCAACGCGTCGTACGAGCGACCCGCGGATCGACATGGCCCCGGAAAGACGGTCGGCTACTCCGGCGGAAGCGGGACGCGGGCGGCGAGGAACCGCGGGGCCATCTCGCGATAGCTGTCGGTGAGGAGCTCGGCGATCTCGCTCCAGTCGGTGTGGTCGCCGAGGAAGACGCCGACGACGTTGGCGCCCCAGCCCGCGCGGAAGAACGGGAAGCCGCTGCTGGTCAGGCCGAGCAGGTCGTCGGCGGGCACGCGGAACGTCATGAGGGTGGGCGGCTCGTCGGTGACCAGGTGCCGGGGATAGGCGAGACTGCGCTCCGGCTCGGCCGTGTAGACGTGGGCGACCGTGCGCTGACGGATCCGCCAGCGGACGCCGATCCAGGCCGGTTCCTCATAGGTCTCCGGCAGCCCGCGGCAGCTCGCTCGCAGCCTGTCCAGGATCTCCGGCCGTACGTCTCCTGGGGCGGACATGGGCCGACCCTACCGGTCACCGGCGCCTCTCGTGGCCGCCCGAAATGAGGATTCCTCATTTCTGCGGGCCGGGGCAGAATACCGCGCCATGGACTCGTCATTGACGGCTGTCGGTCTGCCGATCGCGCTCGGCATCATCATGCTCGGCCTCGGTCTCGGCCTGACCGTGGCCGACTTCCGCCGCGTCGTGAGCTATCCCAAGCCGGTCCTGATCGCGCTCGGCTGCCAGGCGCTGCTGCTGCCGGCGCTCTGCTTCGGACTGGTCGTCGCGCTGGACCTGCCGCCGGCTCTGGCGGTCGGCATGATGCTGCTCGCGGCGTCGCCCGGCGGCACGACGGCGAACCTGTACAGCCATCTCTTCGGCGGACAGGTGGCGCTCAACGTGACCCTCACCGCGGTCAACTCGGTGCTCGCGGTCGTCACGCTGCCGATCGTCGTCAACTTCTCGGCCGGGTACTTCCTCGGCGACGGCGAATCCATCGGCCTGCAGTTCGACAAGGTGCTGCAGGTCTTCGCGATCGTCCTGGTGCCGGTCGCCGTCGGCATGGCCGTGCGGGCGCGTTTCCCGCAGCTCGCCGACCGCCTGGGCCGGCCCGTCAAGATCCTGTCGGTCGTCGTCCTGGTCGCGGTGATCGCCGGCGCGGTGCTGAAGGAGCGCGAGAACATCGCGGACTACTTCGTCGCCGTGGGGATCGCGGTCCTGATCTTCAACGTGGCCAGCCTGGCCATCGGCTACGGCGCACCGAGACTGGCCGGCGTCGGCCGCCGCGAATCGATCGCCGCCGGCATGGAGATCGGCATCCACAACAGCACCCTGGCGATCACCATCGCGCTCAGTCCGGCCCTGCTGAACAGCACCGAGATGGCGATCCCGGCCGCGGTGTACGGCATCGTCATGTTCTTCACCGCCGCCGTTTTCGGCTACCTGGTCACCCGACGCAAGGAGCGAGCCGACCTCCCCGTGTGACCCCACCCCGGCCGGCGCTACGACTGCCCCCGCAGGTCCGGCTCCGCGACCCGGAAGACGTTCCGGCCCGCCTGATCCGCCACGCCGTGGTGCAACCGGATGACCGCCGTCGGTCGGCCGGCCGGATCCACGGTCCGGTCCAGCAGATCGCATGAAAGCTCGAGCTCGACCGGCAGCTCCCCGCCGGCTGCCAACCGGCCGCCGGCGTCCAGCACGGGAACCTTGTCGATCAGCGACACGACGCTGTCGTCCACCTCGTGCAGGTGCGCCTCCACCCAGCCCGGCCACGCGTCGTCCACGAAGCGGATCACTCGGACGCGGACGTGGTACATGATCTGACCCCGTTCAGGAGGCAAACGACGAAGAGGCCCTCCGGCTCGCGCGCACAGCGGAACAGCACGGTGCCGGGCATAGCAGGACCGAGCTGGGTCCAGGGAGTCCCGAAGCGCTCATCAACCGCGACGCAGCGACCCGGCCAGCGTGGTGACGGCATAGCCGAGCAGGGCCAGGCCGGTCCCGGTGGCGGCCACCAGGCCGGCCGCCACCCCGGTGGTGAGTCCGGTGATCAGACCGGCCAGGGCGACGGCGCAGACGACGACGCCGAGCAATCGCAGATGCGGCTCGTGCAGAACGTGTACGAGCGGGAAGAAGTGGACTCCCACCACGGTCGCGACCAGCACCGGAACGTATTCCGGCCGGTCGGCGGCCGACAGCAGCACGGCCCCGATCCCGGCCGAGGCGAACTCGGCCACGACGATCAGCAGGTACCGCCGGTGCGCGGCCCGGTCGCGCCCCGCTGGTCCGGCCCGCCCGGCCCGGGCCACAACGACGAACCCGGCGATCGCCGTGAGCAGCGCCGCCACGCTCGCCACGACGAACAGCGTGCGCAGCAACCCGCCGGCACTGGGGACGCTGAACCAGACGGTCGCGAACAGCCCCAGATAGAGCGCGGTGAGACCGGCCTGCCGCCGCGATCGGGTCTGCACCGTTGTCGACACCTGCGCCATCGTACGGAGCGGGCCGCATCCGGGCAGGCCTGGTGCCGGTCGAGGGATGAGTAGGGTGCCGGTGTGCGTGCCCTCGACGAGCTGATCGACACCGCTGATCCCGCCTGGCCGGGCATCCAGGCCGCCATCGCCGCCGCGCCGTTTCCGGTCGAGGTGCTCACCGCCGACCGCCGGCGGGCCCGTGAGGAACTGCACCGGGCTCAGGTGACGACGCGGTCCTGGCTCGGTGCGGTGGTGTACGCCACCGGTGGGCTCGTGCTCGATCACGGGTGGCTACGGGTGCTGGGGTCCGGCAGCCACGGCCGGCACCTGGCCGGCCTCAGCGAGGCCAACGCGACCGTCACCGGCGGGATCATCGTGGCGCAGGACGTGCTGGGCGGTCAGTTCGCCTGGGTGGCCGGCTCCGGCGGGCCGACCATCGAATACTTCGCCCCGGACACGCTGCGTGGGAGGACTGCGAGCAGGGCTACGGCGACTGGCTCGCGGCCATGCTCGGGGGCGCGTTGCCCGAGTTCTACGCGGAGCTGCGGTGGCGGGGATGGGCCGAGGAGGTTGCGGCCTGCCGGCTCGATCAGGCCATCGAGCTGTTCCCGCCGCCGTGGAGCCGCGAGGGCAAGGATCTCAACGCGGTGTCACGCCGCCCGGTGCCGATGTCGGAGGCGATGTCGCTGCTCGGCGCGGCGGACGGGAGCCGGTAGGCGAGCAGCCCGGCCAGCACCCGGGTCACCCCGCCCCATCTCCGCGACTGCGCGGGCCGGGCCGTGGGTCCACCCGGTAGCGCACCGCGCAGCTGACGGTCTGGCAGGGTAGCCCGACGGAATCCATATCGAGCCGATCCCGCTCCGGCACAGCACCATCGCGGCCACGGCTAGGATCACGGCGAGAACCAACTGCCACGCGTACTTAGCCCTGATCCGTGGATCGGCTCGGGTGTGATTGCCGGGCCGAGGTCGAGGTGGCTTGCGCGGGTTGAGGGCGTGGCTGTTCTGCTGGCCGGGGGTCCAGCGTGCTCGGTTGCTTCGTCGGGTCGGTGGCCGGTGTCGTGTGGTGCGTGTGGCTGGGTCTGGTCCGGTCAGGTGGTGAACGCGGCGGTCCAGAGGGTGAGCCAGGCGTGGGCGCGGGGCCAGTGGGTGGGTAGGTGCAGTGTCGGGTGGTGTTGGGGTCGGGCGAGCCGGGCCGGGATGTTGATCAGGTGGGTGCGCAGGGTCGCGCCTCGGGCCACCGTGTAGCGGGTGGTGTCGGTGAGGGTGCCGGCGGCGCGGAGCAGGTTGTGGCAGATCGCGGCGAGGATGCACCAGGCGGTGTTGGCGGTGAACATGCCGGAGGGCTGGTGTGCCCAGGGTCCGTCGATGAGGTCGGACCAGACGGTTTCGCAGATGGCGTGGCGGCGGTGGGTGATGTCGGCCTGGTCGACCGGTTCGGTGGTGTTGGTGAAGAACGGGTGGTAGCGCCAGACCGGGAACAGTGGGTCTTGGGTGTTCGCGTCGAGCACGCGGCGCACGATGAGTCGGCCGGTGATGCGGTGGCGGTTGTCGGCGATCGCGGCGTCGACGGCCGGATTGCGAGCGATCGTGATCGAGAACCGGGCGCCGGCGGTGACGATCGCGGTGACGATCGTGCCGGCGCAGTAGGCGGAGTCACCGCGGATGAGGATGTTCTGTGGGGTGGCGCCGGCCGTGATCGCGGTGTTGAGCGCTTCGGTGACCATGCTCGCCGCGCCTCGTGAGGAGGCCGCCCGCCCGGCCCTCAACCGGACCCCGGCCAGCATCGGGGCGGCGGTCTCGGTGCTGATCGTGACGGCCAGGGGTGACAGGCCACGCCGCAGCACGGTCTTGCCGGAGATCTTCGTGTGACCGAACGACGCGCCCTGCTTGGCGCGGCCGTAGACCGGGCGTAGCAGCGAGTCGATGTCGATGAAGCAGCGATCGGTGATGCCATGAAGGACCCGGGTCTGTTCGGTGAGCGCGACCAGGTGCCGACGCAGCACCGCCGACAGTTGCCGGGTGTGGCCGTGGGTGAACTCGCGCAGCAGGATCCCCAACGTGGTCGCGGCGTAGACTCCGTCGAACAGGCGCTTCATTCCACCGGCGCGGATGACGTCGAGGTCATCGATGCTGTCGGCCCCGCAGGCCATTCCGGCGATGATCGAGGTCAGCTTCGGTGTCGGGTTCGCCGCCCCGGACTTGACCCGCTCGCAGGCGAACCGCACGTGCTCGTCCAACAGCTCGGACAGGCCGGTGCGTTCGGCCAACGCCAGCAGCGGAACCAGACCCGCGTGCGACACGAGATTGTCCTCGTCGAACACCGCGCTATCCGTACGCCAGGCATGAGATCCTTGCACCGAGAGTGTCCTTCCAAGCCGGTCTGATCAGGGTCCTAGACAAACCCGATTATCCCAGCTCAGAGGGCATTCTCACCTTATCTGCACCCAGTCTTCAGTCAATGCGAACCGATCCAACCCACGGATCGAGGCTAAGGGCCAGCCAGGATCGCACGAACTTGACCGCGTTGGCCGCGGTCAGGCGGGGTGCCACCGCGAGCAGCCCGAGCCCCGCTGGCGCGGGGCCTATCGGCGCTGGGGTGAGTACCATTCCCGTCCTGACCGGGGGTGTCCTGTCCGAGGCCTCGACGGATCGCGATCTCTACGGGTGAGTACGCGCCGTCGGCCCGCTCCAGTTCGTACGGCACGGCCGGCATCAGCGGCGGCTGGGCCATGAAACGCGGCCGCGCCCCGTGGTGCGGTTGCGCCGCGTGCACCAGGAACGGATGGCACAGGAAGACATCGCCCGGGGATCCGGTGGCGAGGGCGAGTGGCCGGTGGTCGGAGGCCGCCATCAGGTCGGGCGCCAGGGCCAGCCCGCTGGCTCCGTCCTCCCCGTATTTCTCCAGCACCTGTGGCACGTCGAGGTGGGAGCCGACCCGGATCCGGGTCGGGGCGTCCTTCTCACCGACCTCGCTGAACAGGAACAGCATCAGCAGCGCCCGGCCCCGGGAGCGCACATTGGTGAAGTACCAGCTCTCGCCGTCCGGCAGATAGCTGCCCTCGATGTGCCAGCCCGCGTCGTCCGGCTCATTTTCGTGCGGGAAGCGCAGCGGGAACGTGCCCAGTGAGTAGCGCGGCTCCCAGCGTCCCGTGCCGACGAGCAGGTCGTACGCGTGATGGAGGAACGGGGAGTTGGGAGCGGCGGCGAACGGACCCTGCGCCATTCCGGGCACCCAGTGCACAGGCTGCGTCCACGTCGCTGGGTCGTCCGGGTCGCAGTCCGTCTCCCGCCATAGCAGCCGCGCGCAGTCCGCTGCCACGCGCGGCGCGACGGCGCCCTCCAGCTTTACGAAGCCGTCGCGAAGAAATCGGGATACCAAAGTCGTGTCATCCATGCCCCCATCGTGCGACGGCGCCGATCTCGATCACCCGACATTTTTCGCGCCGCTTTAGTCGGGTGCCCACCGGTGCGCTGCGACCAAGGTGGATGTTCGACGGAGGCTCGATGATCTTGGCACTCCGTCTGACCGCCGAAGGGGGCGAAGGCGTGGAGACCCGTATCGTCGACCATCCCGGGTTCCGGCTCGTGGGGCATGCTGCCCGCGTCCTGCTGGTCCATCAAGGCATCAACCCGCACATCCAGCAGCACATCACCGCACTGCCGACTGAGGAGCACCTGCGTTTGAAGGCCCTCGGCAATACTGAGCCGAGCGGCCTGCTCGCGGTCAGCGACGACCTCGACCCCGACTACGCCGAGGGCAGCGAGCTGACCTACCTTCACGGGGTCGCCGTGTCCCCGGGTACGCCGGTCCCCGGCGGCCTCGACATCATCGACGTCCCGGCCGGTAGATGGGTGGTCATCCGGACCGCGGGGCCGCATCCGCAGACCCTGCAGAAGACCTGGGCCACGGCCGCAGCCGAGTGGTTCCCGTCCAACCCGTGGCGTCTGCGGCCAGGCCCGGAGATCGTCGCGGTGCTTGAGCCGACGAATGACTTCAGCACCGCGACCTGTGAGCTCTGGCTGCCCGTCGAACCGGCGTAACGATCTGGCGAGCATCCCGACAGCATCAAGGAGTCACTGGAGTCGGATAATCCGTCGGGAACGGCTTGCCGGAGGGTGTCTTATCCAGGACGAGCTGCCCGGCGCGGGTTGCGTTCGCGGCGGCGTCGAGTATGGCGTGTTCGAGCGCAGCGGCAGCTGGCCGGTCCTGGTAGGCGTTTGTTCCGGGTACGGCGACCTCGCCACCTGTGTTGTCCGGCACGATCGAGAAGCCGAATTTCTCGTCGTCGATCTTTCTGATGCTCAGTCCGGCGGTCATGCGGCTCTGCCTGTCGAAGCAGACCGAGTAACCCGCCGAAGGCTTCCACGGCTGCTGCAATCTTTTCTTCAGTCACGGAACTCTCGCCACCGCGACCCCGCCTGACCACGGCTCAGGATCTGCAGCACTGCGGTGCTACGGGCGGCCTGGGCAGGGTGGGCCCCCAACACGCGCACACAGAAATCGACAAGCGACGGATGAGGCCGAAACAAGCGGTCATCCGGGACCCTCACTCACTCGTGCCCAGAACCAGCCGGGCCCGGTCGCGTACCGGGCCCGGCCGGAGGCTTAGTCGGCGACTACGGTCAGCGTCAGCGGACCGTCTGGGAGCGGGGTGCTGCTGTTGCCGGGGTAGCCCCAGCGGCTGGTGTTGCGGGCCAGGTCGATCAGCGTGATACCGATCGTGTACTGGCCGGGCTCGAGGCGGTCGGTGGAGACGGCCAAGTGCAGGGTGCCGTTGTCCTCCTGGACGCCGCCGTACATGCTGCCGCGCGAGGCGCCCGTGCTGTCGTAGAGGGTCGCGTCGTACTGCGCGACGGGAGCGAAGTCGTCGACCTCGACCGTGACGTCGAAGTTGACGCCCCACGCGTCCTCGGTCTCCTGCGATGTCCAGGTGGCCTTGGGCAGGCTGGCCCCGAGCACGACCGGCGCCTTCTCGTCGGGCAGGGGCGTGACGGTCAGGCTGAGGTTCGCATTGCCGTACGCGGTGCCGTAAAACGCGACGTTGCCCGCGCCGTCAGTCAGCTTGACCCCGTCGATGGTGCAGGTGTCGGCGCTGCCCGTCGGGACGAGCAGTTCGATCGCGACCGTGCCGTCGGCGCGCACCTCGGGCGTCCGCGTCTGCGGCGAGCACGAGGACACATCGACGTCGACCGAGGCAAGGCCGTCTACCAGGCCGTGCGGGGTGAAGGTAAGCGCCGTAGTGGTCGGGCGGCGCCAGTTGTTCACCTGCGGCTCGGTCAGCGCAAAGCTCGTCGCGCTGACCACATCGTTGCGGCTGACGTGCACCGGCGCCGCTCCCTCGGGCGCGGTGTCGACCCGGGTGTGCCCCCAGCTGTCGGTCAGCTCGACCCGCGTGACCCGCCACGAACCGGACGGCGAACCGGACGGCACGGTGACCCCGACGGGGCAGTCCGCCAGGGCCGGGGTGTACGTCTGCGCGCCGTTGCAATACCAGTACGGCGCGGTCTGAGTCAGCTTGAACGTGGCCGACGCCCGGCGGCCGCCCGGGCCCGCGATGGTGAGCTTGCCGTTCTTGAGGGCGGTCTCGTCGGTGATCTGAACCCGGTAGCGCAGCGTCACCCCGGAGCCGTCGTCGTAGAAGCCGCGAGGCTGGCCGTCGTCGAAGGCGACCCGTTGCACGGCCGGCGCCTCGCTGTCGACGAGCTGGGTGACGGCCATGGTGGCCGGACCGGGATCACGCACCGTTCGGGCGTGGGCGGTGTCGTCGGCGATGGTCACCTTGGTGACCCGCCACTCAGTCGCGGCCGCCGGCGCATACCGCGGCACCACGAACTCGTAGACGTAGCTGGATTCCTGGGGCGTGCCGGAGCCACCGACCTGGGCGCGGCCCGGCTCGAAGTCGTAACTGACCGTGCGCGGCTGGCCGATCGGCGTGTCGCCAGTGAACTGGCGCAGCTCGACCACGCCGTTGATCCGCCGGGCCCGGGCGTCCCGGTCAATGACGGTCCACGACAGATAGACCGATTCAGGCTGTTGGGTGACGTCGACCGTGGTGCGGTCGAAGCTGATCGAACTGATGTCGAGAATCGGTGCGGCTGTCGCCGGGGTGCCGGTGAAGGTGCCCGCGGCGGCAACGGCCAGGACGGTGACGAGCGCGCGCAGACGCCAGCGCTTCATGTCGAAAATCCCCCGTGAATCAAGAGCCCTCGATGGACGTGCTGAGACTAGCTGCCCGGTGCGACAAGAATCGGCGCGGCCAGAATGTTCTGCCCATCGTTGAGGAGAAGTCACGGGGACGCCTCGGTCCGGAGTACTCGGCTGTCGCAGATAACGCGCCTACTCGCCGATCGTGGCGTGGTCAGGCACCTTGATCCGGTCGAGGTCATGTTCGCGACGATGCTGCCTGACGGGGCCGGGCGGCGTTGGCGTCGCTCAGCAGCCGGCGCACGTCGTCGGGCCCGGCGATCTGACCATCGCCGGACCAGGAGGGTCGGGTCTGGCGCACGGGCTTGCCGGGCATCGCTCCTCCTCCTGCGGGTACGCTGACGCGACACCGTAGGGGAAGACACTTTCGAACACTTTTTCCAACCGCAGCTTGTCGTGTGCGCTGAGTGGAGGCGGGGTTTGCTGCACCGATAGGTGACATCTGAGATGGCTTGCCGTGACGGCGAGCTGGAAGGATGTTGCTGTGCCAAGCCCTACCCCCGCGAGTTCCGCGACGACGTTGTGCGCGTCGCTCGTGACCGGGACCCCGGCGTGACGGTCGAGCAGATCGCTAAGGACTTCGGGGTCCACCCGATGACACTGTTCAAGTGGCTGCGCCAGGCCGACACCGGCGACGTTGTCAAGCCCGGCGTGAGCGGTAGCGACTCGGCCGATCTGCGCGAGGCCCGTAAGCGGATCAAGCTGCTCGAGCAGGAGAACGAGGTCCTGCGCCGGGCCGCGGCGTATCTATCGCAGGCGAACCTGCCGGGAAAAGGCTCTACCCGCTCGTGAGCGAGCTCGCCGCCGACGGGATTCCCGTACTGCATATCGCTCGACAGCCCTATTACCGGTGGCTGGCCCGGCCGGTCACCGACGCTGAACTGGCCGAGGCGTATCGGGCGGACGCGTTGTTCGACGCCCACCGTGACGGACCCGGAGTTCGGCTATCGGTTCCTGGCCGATGAGGCCGGTGCTGCCGGACAGGCCATGGTCGAGCGCACCGCTTGGAAGATCTGCTCCGGCATGGGTTGGTGGAGCGCGTTCGGCCGCAAACGACGGCGGGGCAAGGGCGGTAGGCCGGGCCCGCCGGTGCACGACGATCTCGTGAAGCGGGACTTCACCGCCGCCGGGCCGAACCAGTTATGGCTGGCCGACATCACCGAGCACCGCACCGGCGAGGGCAAGCTCTACCTGTGCGCGATCAAGGATGTGTGGTCGAACCGGATCGTCGGCTACTCCATCGATTCACGGATGAAGTTCCAACCGCAGCCACAACTCATTGCCCTGGCGAGTGGAGCTCGCACCGCACGCCGTGTCGTTCGTGCAGATCACCGCCCGGCGTACGAAGAACGGCTTCGAGGGGCAGCCGGTGCGGGCGCTTGTCGACGGCGTCGAAGTCTGCAGCGGTACGCCCGACGCCCACGTCCCGGACGCCGTCGGCACCGGCCTGTCCACGGCGTCGAGGCCCACGGTTTCCGGCCGGGCCGTCATCCGTACGACCGGTCAACCCTCCCGGGGTGACCGTCACCCACGGCGGTTCATGCTCATGCCGCTGTGCATGCGCCGATGCTCGGTGTGCCGCTCAACGCCGACCGGGTGGGAGAGGAGCTGCTCGACGGCATCACACAGCCGGATGACGACTCATTGGCCGTCCCGGGCGTCGGCCCAGGTGCGCTGGGCGAAATTCAGGCCCGTGTACGCCTGGTAGTCCGCCAGGGTACGTACCGTGCCGATGCCGTACCGCCCGGGCCGGGGGTAGCGGAGCAGGTTGTTGATCCGGCGCCGGCTGGCCCGGTCTCGTTGGTGCCAGGTCAGCGCGCCGTCCTCGCCGAGGTGGTCGTTCCAGTGCCGGGGGCTCTCCGGCCGGATGTAGTAGTGCCAGGCCAGCACCTCGGTCGGGTGGAAGAGGTCGTAATCCCAGGTGTACGCCCGCAGTGAGACCGTCAGTTCCTCGCCCTGGAAGTAGATGTTCGGGTCGTACGGCACCTCGGTGACGAGGCTGCCCGGCGCGAAGAGGAAGCCGCCGGCCACGAAGTTCGCGGGCACCGGCCGGCCGGATCTCTCCGCCAGGCTGCGCTGGGACAGGAACGGGATGCCGTCGTAGGTCCAGCCCGCCACGATGATCTCGGTCGGTTCGCCGTTGCCCGTGTATTCCGCTCCGGGTTCGTACTGCGGCGGGTAGCAGGTGATGATCGGTTTCCGGGCTCCGGTGGCGGCGGCCGTGGCGATCAGTTTGGCGTCCCAGCCCGCGGCGAAGCGGGTGTGGCTGTCGACCTGCAGAAACCATTCCTCGCCGCGGTAGTGGCGCATCACCTCGGCTCGGGCCCAGCAGGCCCCCCGGCTCTGCCGCGCGTCGTAGTCGAGCACCTCGACCCGAGGGTCGTCGGCGATCGCGGAGATGTCCTCGTCGCCCAGGTGCTGCCAGCAGACCACGATGCGCAGCTCGTCCGGGTTCCGGGCCTTGGCCAGGCAGTCGAGCACCGTCGGCACCAGTTCCGGGTCCCGGTACGCGGCCACCGACACCATGATGGTCATCGCGGTGCCACCCGGGTCCGTACCAGGTCGGCCAGTGCCCGGTGCAGCGTCACCGCGCCGACCGGCGCCGGGTCACGGCCCGCGTCCCGGATGTGCGCGGCGAAGGCGGGATCGGGGAGTGCGCCCAGTCGGCGTAGCCGGTCCGTGGCGGCCGCCGGCCAGATCCAGGTTCCGTCGGTGTGCATCGTGTCCGTGACCAGCGGCGCGCCCTCCAGGTAGGCCAGCGCATCCAGCATCTCGTCGCCGTCGAGCGGCTCGTGGGCGCCGTCCGGATCGGGGTGGCGAAACCCCATCGCCGGGGCCGCGGCCCAGAGCAGCGCGAAATTCGCCCGGGCCGTCCACCGGTACGGGATCAGCGGCGTCTCCGGCTGGTGGACGTCGACCGCGGCGGCGTGTCCGCTGGCTGCTATTGCCTGCCGTGCCCGTTCGGCCAGTGCCGGCAGTTCCTCGGCGGGCTGCGCCGACTCCACCAGGTAGACACGGGTGGCTGAGGCCGTCCCGTCCACCGCGAGGTCGATCCGCCAGGCTCGCCACACTCCCGTGGTGCGGCCCAGGTCCAAGGCGTCCAGCAGCGTGCGGTCGTAACCGTCGACCGGCGCGGAGTCGTCGACCACGACCTCGTCCGGTGCGGGATCGGTCAGCAGCACGACCGGGGGGAACGGGATGAGCCGGTACGGGTGGGTCATGCCACAGTGGCCCGGATGAGCTCGGCACTCAGCCGCAGCGCGGCCGGGCTGCCCGAGTTGACCAGCACGTCCGTGTCGTCGGTGAGGATGCCGGCCAGCTCGGTCGCGGTCACCCTCCGCCAGTCGGGAGCGAAGAGCGTCTTCCGCTGGGCCGGGCTGGTAGCGACCATCGCGCACAGCACTCCGTCGTCGGCGCGCCGCACCAGCGGGCGGCCGTCGCCGTTGAGGGCCAGGTCGACCGTCGAGCCGCGCAGCACGGCCAGCACCTGGTCGATCTCGGCGTCGCCGCGCAGCGCGAGCCGCAGCAGCGCGTCGAGCGGGTCGGTGGGCCCGGCACCGTACCGGGGCCGGTAGTCCGGGTTGGGGCGGAATTCGCCGGCGCTGCCGTCCTCGGCGAGCGGCCACATGCCGACCACGGCCGCGAAGGGCGGCTCCGCTCCGGCCTCGGCCGGCTCCCACTCGGGGTCGGCGAGCAGGATGAAGCTCTCCACCGGTGTGGTCACGGGGTCAGCCCGCCGGGGCCGGGACGATCGCCGCGGACTGGAAGAGCAGGGCCAGCGCGCGGTGCTGTTCGGCCGGGCCGGGCGCGGGCGTCAGGAACCCGGCGGTCCGGGCGACCGCGAGCAGCTCCGGCTCGGGGGCCAGACCGTACGTCCGCAGGTAGTAGGTCACCGAGTCGGTCCACAGCCAGCGCCCGTCGGTGCGGTAGCTCATCGGTACCACCTCGCCGCGCTCCGGCTCGACGACGTCGGGCAGCCGTCCGGTGGTGGCCAGCACCGGCGTCCCGGCCTCCAGGTAGCCGGCCACCTGTTCCAGGTCGTCGCCGGTCAGGATCTCGTGCTCGGGCCGGAACCGGGCGCCGGTTTCGGTGATCGCGTCGAAGACCCGGGCCAGCCGGATCGGCGGAGCCGCGCCGTCGAGCCACAGCAGCGCGCCGGAATTGCGGGCCGTCAGCGTGTACGCGGGCAGCTCGGCGCCCGACAGGTAGACCTCGACCTGCGGCAGGTCCAGCCCGGCGGCGCTCAGCTCGCGCATCATCGCCGCGGTGGTCTCCGCCTGCGGCCCGTTCGCCTCCAGCACGTACACCCGGCCCGGGGGGATAGTCCCGGCTGCCCACTGCGGCGCGATTCGCCACGCGCGCCAGAGGGCGACCGCGTCCGGCCGGCGCTGCGCTGCCGCGATGGCCGCGCGGTCGATCTCGTCGCCGAGGTCGCGGCCCGCCAGGTCGAGCAGCGGCGGCACGTTGTGCTGGAAGGTGCGCGGATCCGGCAGGGCGGGGCGGAAGGCGAACTCCAGCTCCACCACCGGTTCGGGAACGTCCACTGTGCCGGTCTCGGCCAGCCGGAGCCGGGCCGCGGCCAGCACGGCGTCCGGCACCCGTCCGGCCCTGGTCAGCAGGGCGGCGTGCAGCTCGTCCTGCTCGCTCATCGTCATCCTCGCGTGCGCTCTCCCGGCTGTCGTTCACCGCATTCGACCATGGCGCTAGCGGCGGGGCACAGTCGTCGGACCCCGGATGCCCCTGCGCCCTCGCAGCGGCACCCGTTCGTACCCGGGACGGGCCGCGGCAGCCGCCGCCCGTCCCGGGGACGATCAGGCGAACGGATTCGGTGCCGCGGGGACCGGCACCGCGGGCAGGCCCGCGCGCTCGGCGTACTCGTTGAGCCACCGCTCCAGCGGCGGGCTCGACGGGGCCACCCACGGCTCGGCGCCGCTCTTCGGCACGACCAGCGGGCCGGTCACCAGCGAGTCCAGGAAGCTCCCCGTCTGGATGGCCTTGGCGGAGTTGTAGGCGAAGACCCAGCACCACGGGTATTCGCCCGGCGGCTGGTCGACCAGCGCCAGCGGCTGGCCGGGGTCCTCGAGCTCACCCAGCACGGCGGTCGCCCGCGCGCGGGCGTCGTCGGCGTTCATGCGGTGTTCCTTCCTTGTCGGTCCGGGGGCTGCCCGCCCCGGCCACCGTGGCGGCCGGGGCGGGCAGGAGGGTCACCGCTGTGCGGGAACCGGCGCCGTCCGTGGCTCCGGCAGGAACCGGGCCGCGGCGGCGTCGTAGTAGGAGCGCGACCGGTCGTACTGCAGACCGGTCTCGGCGTCGAGGTAGCGCCCGCCGACGCGCAGCGGGATCGCCGCCGCGTCGCCGGTGCGGGTGCCGTCGATGCCGACGACGTCCATCGGGACGCCGGCCCCGTCGGTCACGACGGTGTGCAGCGTACCGTCGGTGACCTGGGCAATCGGGTGCGCCGCCGCCGGGTGGTACTCCCACGCGGTGGTGCTCACGCCGGCCCGGGTCCGGTGGTGCTGCTCGACGAGCAGGTTGCCGGACCAGACGAACACGGTCTCCTCGAGCACCGCGTTCTTCGCGCCGAGACGCTGCTTGGCGATCCGCCGGCCGAACGCGTCGTACCGGTAGCGCCAGCGGTCCCCCGTGGGGGTGGTGACCCCGGCGAGCCGATCCAGGTGATCCCACTCGAGCTGCCAGTCGCCGGCCGCGTCCGACCGGGTGACCGGCCGGCCCAGCGCGTCGTAGGCGTACCGGACGTCGCCCGGCTGCTCCTCGTGGACCTTACGGTCGCCCTGCACCACGTCCTGGACGGCGGTCAGCCGGCCCGTGGTGTCGTAGTCGAACCGCCGGTCGGTGACCCCGGCGATGCGCTGCGCGGACAGCCGGCCGAACTCGTCGAACGCCTGCTGCAGGGAGAGGCCGGCGTCCGAGCTGCGGGCCACCTCCCGGTTGCCGTCGTAGGCGAACCGGACCTGTTGGCCGCCGGCGGCCAGTGCCGCCGGCCGGCCGGACTCGTCGTACGACCACTGCGTCACCGCACCCGAGGGTCGGGTCCGCGCGGTCACCGCGCCCAGCTGTTCGCTGTACGTGGTGGCCACCGTGTTGCCGTTGACCGTCTCGGCGATCACCCGGCCCGCGGCGTCGCGTTCCAGGCGGATCTCCGAGTCCGCGTCGCGGGCGCCGAGCACCCGGCCCGCCGCGTCGTACGCATACTGCGTCACCGCGGCGCCGGTGCGGCGCTCGATGACCTGTCCGAGCATGTCGTACGTGTAGGACGTGACCTCACCGGCCGCGTCGGTGTGCGCGATCAGCTGACCGGCCGCGTCGTAGGCGTACCGCTGGGTGCGGCCGCCGAAGTCGGTCTCGGAGACCATCCGGCCGTTCGGGTCGTACGTGTACCGCCACGTCTCACCGGCCGGGTTGATGATGGCGACCAACCGCAGCTCGGTGTCGTACCGGTATTCGGTGCGCTTGCCGTCGTCGTCGATCTCGGCGGTGACCAGGTCGAACGCCCCGTACTCACGGATCGTGCGGCGACCGGTGGCGTCGACCGCCTCGATGAGGTTGCCCTCGCCGTCGTAGACGAACTCCTCGACCGTGCCGTCCGGGTTCTCCCGCCAGGCCAGGTCGCCTTCCAGCGTCCAGCCGAACTCGGTGAGACCCCGCTCGTTCTCGACGCTGTAGATCCGGCCGAGCGCGTCGTAGACGTACCGGGTCTCGCTGTCGCCGGTCTTCATCGACGTGATCAGTTGTGCCGGATTGCGGACGTAGGCCGTGGGGCCGACGTGGATGACCGTGCCCTGGCCGTCCTCGGCCGCCTGCTCGAACCGGACGACCTCACCGGAGGCGTCGACCTCGGCGATCATGAGGCCGTTCTCGTCGAACTGGCGGTTGCGGGTGTTGCCGTCGAAGCCGGTCCAGCTGATCGCCCGCCCGAGCTTGTCGTACGTGGTCGTGGACCGCTTCCCGTCGGCCCGGACGGTCACCGTGGGCCGTCCGTCCGCGTCGTACTCATAAGAAGTGACCCGGCCCAGCGCGTCGGTGTGCGAGCGCAGGCGGTAGGCCTCGTCCCACTCGTTGCGGGTCGTCGCCCCGAGCGCGTCGGTCTCCGCGACCACCTGGAAGCGGTCGTTGAGCTCGTAGGTCCGCACCGCGCCGAGCGAGTCGGTCACGACGGTGCGACCCGGCAGGTAGTCGAACCGGTACCGCAGGTACCCACCCTTGCCGTCGGTGCTGACACAGCGGCCGGCCTCGTCGTAGGTGTAGGTGTACCACTCGCCGTTGCGGTCCTCCCAGCGCACGATGCGCCCACCGGCGTAGTCGAACGTCTCGGCCTCGCCGGAGGAGTTCGTGACCGCGACCAGGTTGAGGTCGCTGTCGTAGCCGAACTGCGCCGCCGCCATCAGGTCGCCGGCCGCGTTCGGCAGGGACACCATGGTCACCAGCCCGGCGGACGAGGCGAACACGATCGTGGCCCCGGCCGAGGACCGGAGTTCGGTCGGGGTGCCCCGGCGGTCCCGGGTGACCGACCAGCGCACGCCGGCCTCGGACACGTCGCTGAGCAGCGACTCCGTGTCGTTCGCCGGAGCGAACAGCAGCGAGCGGCCGGTCGTCGGGTCGCTGAGCCACCAGCCGCCGCCGACGAGCCGGCGCAGCGGCAGCGCCTTGCCGGTCGTGGGCAGCGCCGTCTCGCCCTCGGCGGGCAGCGGGTACGTCAGCAGCGAACCGTCCGCCGCCAGGTACCGCACCTGCTCGCGGTCGATGATGACCCGCTGGTCCAGGGTCGACGCCCACGAGCGGCCGAAGGACCGGCCCCACCGGTAGTCGGACCGGTAGGTCCGCTCCAGCGTGAGACCCGGCAGCGTCGCGTCGGTGTGGGTGAGCAGCATCCGGCCGGTGGTGAGGTCGATCGGGTCGCCGGCGACCGGGGTCTGCTCGGTGGTCTTCGCCACCGCCTCGGGCGCCACGTCCGAGAACGTCGCCGGGGTCGGCGTGAACTCGGGCATGCTGCCCATGAGGACGTCGGAGTCGGCGTCGCTGTCGTGGTCGGACGTCATGTCGACGTCGCTGTCACCGGCGCGGTCCGAGGTCATGTCGACGTCGCTGTCACTGGCGACGTCGCTGCCGGTGGTCATGGTGGTGTCGATCGGCGAGGCGGGCGCCGGGTCGCTCGTCTGGATGAGCACGACCGAGCCGTCCGGCCCGATCGGCGACAGCGTGGCGAGGCCGGGGACCTGTGCGTCCTCGAACGTCACGCGGCCCCGCTGATCCTTGGCGACGTTGATCACGTGACCGACCGTGCCCGGCGCGCCGGACCGCAGGCCGACGATGCCGGTGGTGCCGTTCGGCATCGCCCCGAGCGCGTCCATCAGGCCGGTGATGGTGTTGAGCTCGTTGACGTTCCGGCCGGGGTAGCGCTGGATCAGCGTGCTCAGCGCCAGCGGCTGGGTCTGTGCCGGTACGCCGACGACGGCCCCGGACTGCCGGTACGAGTCGACGGCCAGGGTGAGCGGGATGCAGTCGTTGGTGTTGGCGGGGTCACGGCTGCCGTGGATCTGCTGCAGGTGGCCGCGGTCCACGGTGTTGAGGGTCTGCAGGTCGGCATCGGTGTTGCCGGTCGTGCCGTGCGCGTTGGCCGCCAGCACCTGCAACGTCGACCCGTCGCTGAGCGTGACGTTCTGGGAGAGCTGGTCCCGGAACGAGTCGAGCAGCTGGGCCTGCGCCTGCGGGTTGCCGTCCAGGGCCGTGAGCTGGTCGGCGAGGGGCGTGGTGAACTGGTTCGTGGCCGGTGTCGCGGTGCCCGGGACGGTCGCCGGGCCGGTCTGGGATCCCTGGAAGCCGTACCGGTCGCGGCTGCGGTAGCGCCGGCTGCTGCGATGGCTGCGCTCGCGCTCACGAGGACTGCGCGACCGATCGCTGCGCTCGGCCGGCTCAGCGGTCACGATGATCGGTTGCATGGTCCGGCTCGGCGCGGTCTCCCGCTGCGGAGGCATGTTCTGGTACAGCGGGGCCGGCGGGTTCGGCGCGTACTCGTCGCCGGCATATCCCGCCTGGGCCGGCCGGAACCAGTCGCCGACGTTCCGCCACTGGGCGGCCGCGGCCTCCGGCGTCGTCGCGCCGTGGATGAACAGCAGCGTGTTCGACAGGGTGTTGACCTCGGAGTTGTAACCCCGGGCCCGTTCGCTGAAGTTCACGACGGTGGCGAACTCGCGACCGGCGGCGCTGCCGATCTCCGAGATGGGGCCGCGACCGCGCAGGTACCGCGCGATCTGCCGGGCGGTTCGCCGGCCGCCGTCCGGCTCGTCGGAGATCTCGTTGCCGATGCCCCGGACTTCCCGTCCGCCCCGCATCGCGTTCTGGTACCGCCGGATGCCGACCAGGGGTTCGATGAAGTCGGCGTTCCGCGGCCCGGTGTGTGGCCGCCGTCCGGCGAGCGACTGCATCTGTTGCTGGATCTGTTGGAGGCTCGCGTTCGCGGACGAAGAGGGGTCGGCGAGCGCAGCCTGCCCCGCGGGCGCGACGGAGTCGAACCATTGGTCCGCCAGGGACGACATCTGGCCGGCGGGGGTGGTCAACGGCGGCGGGGACGGCGTCTCCCGCAGTACGTCGCGGTAACGGAGGAAGTTGCCGTTGGTGTCGTAGACCGCTACCTGCACCCACTGCGGCATGCCGTAGAGCGACTCCGGCGTCGGCGCGTTGGCGTTGGCCGGCAGGTCGGTGGGTCCCGACGACGGGTCCGGGACCGGGCCGGCCGCGGCGACCGGGTCCAGCGCCGGCTGGGCCGGCTTGCAGCTGGTCAGGCCGAGCGGGTCCGCCACGGTCAGCGGGTTGGTGACGTACGCCGTCGGGTTCGGGCCGCCGGACAGGCCGAGCGGGTCCGGGCTGACGTAGCGTGCCGTCGCCGGGTCGTAGTACCGGAACCGGTTGTAGTGCAGCCCGGTCTCGGCGTCGTGGTACTGGCCCGGGAAGCGCAACGGGGTGCTGCCGGTCTGCCGGCTGCGACCCCACAGGTCACCTCGGGACCACCAGCTCAGGGCGCCGCCCGGCGTCACCAGGTGGGTCGGGGTGCCGACGGTGTCGGTGATGACCGCGTGCAGCGCGTCGTCGTCGGTCTGCGCCACCGGCGCGGAGCCGTCCGGCCGGTAGTCCCAGGTGGTGGTGGTCGTGCCGTCGCTCTGCTCCAGCAGGAGATCACCGGACCAGGCGAAGTGGACCTCCGCCAGGACCCGGCCGTCCGCGCCGAGCCGGCGTTTGGTGATGCGGCGGCCGAAGCCGTCGTAGAGGTAGTGCCAGCGGTCGCCGTCCGGGGTGGTCACCCCGGTCATCCGGTCCTCGGCGTCCCAGGTGAACTCCCAGGTGCCGGTGGTGTCGGCCCGGCGGACCAGGCGGCCCTTGCCGTCGTAGTCGAAGGTGGCGTCATCCGACCGGACCAGCATGGTGCCGTCGAGTTCCCAGCGGTCGCGGCCGGTGCCGATGAGGTTGCCGGCCTCGTCGTACTCGTAGTGCTCGGTCTCGCCGGCGGCGCCGGTCACCGTACGGATGCGACCGGTGTCGTCGGTGCTGAACGAGCGGTCACCGATCGCCGTGATCCGGTCGGCCGCGTCGTAGCTGAAACCCTGCTCGGTGGCGTCGGCGATGTGCTGCACCGCGAGCCGGCCGGCCGCGTCGAAGCTCTGCCGCAGCGCGACCAGGTCACCGATGGCCCGGCTGATCTCCCGGCCCGCCGCGTCGTGCTCGAAGCGCAGCAGGTGGGCGCCGGTCGCCAGGCTCTCCGGGCGGCCCTGGGCGTCGTAGGTCCACCGGCTGCGGCGGCCGGACGGCGTGGTGCGGGCCGCGACCCGGGCGCCGTCGTAGCTGGTCCGGACGGTGCGGCCGTTGATCGTCTCGGCGGTCACCCGGCCCTCGGCGTCGCGCTCGAAGCGCACCGTCGCGTCCGGGCCGGCCACGCTCTCGACGAGTCCGGCGGCGTCGTACCCGAGCCGGGTGACCCGGTCACCGACCCGGCGCTCGACGACCCGGCCCAGCGCGTCGTAGCGGTAGTGGGTGGTGGTGCCGGCCGCGTCGGTGTACGCGACCAGCTGACCCGCCGCGTCGTGCCGGTAGCGCTGGGTACGGCCGTCGAAGTCGGTCTGCTCGCACAGCCGCCCCGCCGGGTCGTACGCGTAGCTCCAGACCTGCCCGGCCGGGTTGACGACCGTGCTGAGCCGCAGCTCCGTGTCGTAGGTGAACTCGGTCCGGTGACCCATCTCGTCGATCCGCGCTGTGGGCAGATCGAAGGGCCCGTACTCGAGTTTCACCGCCCTTCCTCCTGGATCGATGACTTCCACCAAGTTCCCTTCGCCGTCGTAGTGCCATGACTGTTCGGAGCCGTCCGGACGGGTGCGCCATGCGAGATCGCCCTCATCCGTCCAGCCGAATTCGGTCGTTGTGCCGTCCGAGGACCCGACCGGGGCGGCCGTGCGCTCGGGGAGGGTCCGCGCCACGCCGTCCGGCCCGACCAGCGCCACGGCCCGGCCGTCGTCGGCGTAGGTCACCGTGAACCGGCTGCCGTCCGGGCGGGTCAGCGACAGCGGTCGTTGCCGCGAGTCGTAGCCGTACCGGGTGACCCGGCCGAGCGGGTCGGTCCGGGAGAGCAGCCGGTTGGCCGCGTCCCATTCCTGGCGGGTGGTCGCCCCCAGCGGGTCGACGATCGCGGTCACCTGGAGACGCTCGTTGAGCTCGTACCGGGTGGGGTGGCCCAGCGAGTTCGTGACGGTCGTGCTGCCGGGGTCGTAGCGGAACGAGTAGCGCAGGTATCCGCCGCTGCCGTCGGTGCTGACGCAGCGGCCCGCCGAGTCGTAGGCGTACCGGAACCACTCGCCGTTGCGGTCCTCCCACCGCACGATCCGCCCGGCCTCGTCGTAGCGCAGCAGCGTCTCGAGGCCGGAGGAGTTGCGGATCCCCACCAGGTGACGGCGGTTGTCGTAGCGGAACGTCGGCAGTTCGACCGGCCGGGCGGCGGCGTCGCCCAGGACCACCCGGGCACCGAGGACCAGGCCGTCGGCGGTGTCGAGCTCGACCCTGCTGCCGGATGAGGACAGCAGCAGGTCCGGCGTACCGTCGTCGGCCCGCCGGAGCTGCCACCGGATGTCCGCCGTCGCGATGTCGGACAGCCAGGCGTCCGCACCGTCGCCGCCCGGCGCGAACAGCAGCATCGCGTCCCGCCCGGCCAGCAGCCAGCCGCCCCCGGCCAAACGGCGCAGCGGGCCTCCGCCGCCGAGGACCGGCAGCGCCTCCCTGCCCTCGGCGGGCAACGGGTAGGTGCTGATCGACCCGTCCGCGGCCAGGAAATACGCCTGCCGCTCGTCGGTGATGATGCGCTGGTCCAGCGTGGACGCCCAGGTCGGGCCGAAGGACCGGCCCCAGCGGTAGTCGGAGCGGTGGGTCCGGGCCAGGGTCAGGCCGGGCAGCCGCAGGTCGGTCTCGGTGTAGATCATCCGGCCGGTGGTGACGTCGATCGGGTCGCCGACGGTCGGGGTCTCGGCCGTCGACTTCGCGACCGCGGCGGGGGGCACCTCTGACAGCGGCGGCGGCGGGCTGACCGGTTCGGTCGCGGGCCGGCCGGGGGCCGGCAGATCCCGGCGGTACGCGTCCAGCTGCTCATCGTGCGCGTGCCGGGCGGTCCACCAGGCGGTCTCCGCAGTGTTCACCGCCTGTTCCGCGGCGGCGAGCAGGCCGGCGTCCGGCGACGGCTGGGCGCGCAGGCCGTCGCGCCGCCTGACCGCTGCGGACACGGTCTCGCCGTGCTCGGCGACGTCCACCGCGCTCTGCCGCAGCGGTGCCGGCAGATCCGTGCCGGTGCGTTCGCGTGCCGCTGCGTCGCTCATCCGGATCGCGATCGCGTCCGCCACGCGTACCTCGGTGCCGGCGACCGGGGTGGGCTCGCCGCCGGTGGCAGAGAGCGTCCGGGCGACGAACCGGTACTCCACGGAGTAGGCCAGGCTCTGGGTCAGCCGGGCGTCCGGGTCGGTCTGCTCGGTCGGGCGCACGGTGTGCTCGGTGGTGTCGGTCGTCGCGGTGCTGCTGAGCCGGCGATCCGGGTCGGTGGCGTACAGCTGCTGCTCGTAGACGGTCGACCCGGAGACCGCACCGAACTCGTTGCGGTCACCGATCTTGCCGGCGCCGCCCGGGTGACCCGCGCCCGCCGCCAGCACCGGCCCGCTCATCTTCACGGCGTACGTGTGACCGCTCTTCTGGGTCACCGTGCTGGACCGGGCGTCCTTGACCGAGCCGGCGATCGTGACGTCGGCGTCCGCGCCGGCGAACCGCGGCCGGGCCACCAGCCGGGCCTCCAGCACCAGGTCGCGGCCCAGCTTGCGGTTGAGCGGCACCGGGAAGCCGGTGCTCAGCATGGCCGGATGGGCGGCCTTGAGGTCGATGCCGCTCACCGTGTCGCGCAGCGCCGCCCGGGTGGACTCGTCGACGGTCGCGCCGGACGCGGTCAGCGCCTGCTCGGCGGCGCGGTGCAGGTCGGCGACGTCGGCCCAGACGTGTTCCACCGCGTACCGGCCGGGCTCCGGCAGCGAGTCGTGGCCGTCGGCGGTCCGCCACCGGGCCCGGGCGTCGTCGGGGAGCTCGGCGGCCGGCACCGGGGTGGGCGGCTGGGCGACCCCGGCCGGCCCCTCGATCCGCGCTGGGCTCGGGTGCAGGCGCAGGGTCACCGGCCGCTGGTCATGGACCACGGCGCCGGCCGCAGGCAGGGCGTCGCCGGTGACCGTGAGGTCCAGGGCGAGGTCCGCGGTGTACGTCGCCACCGGTCCCTTGACGGTCAGCGACTGGCTGTAGGTGAGCGCGTCCTTGCTGACGTCGTCGGTGCTGCGCACACCCAGGTTGGCGGTGGCCACGTAACCGCCGCCGACGGTCTCGGAGGTCGCGCCGTGGCCGGTGTCCCGCGCCTTCTCCGCCGCTGTCTGGCTGTCGGTGTTGGTGCCCTGAGCCCGCAGGTTCACCGAGATCGCGCCGAGCGTGCGCCCCCGGGAGTCGGTCTCGGTCACCGTCACCGTGGTCTTGTCGCCGACCTGCAGCTCGTCCACGTGCTCGAGGCCGGTGAACAGCGGATCGCCCAGGATCGCGGCGCTCAGCGTTGCCTGGTACGTGTGCCCGCCGAACCTCCCCTCCAGCCGCAGCGGCACACTGCGCCCACCGTTGAGCGCGGCGTTGGCATGGTGGTGTGCCCCGGACAGGAACGAGTTCAGCGCGCGGACGTTGTCATGCGGCTGGTCCGCGGCCGACTCCGGGAGCAGCGCCGCGGCCACCTGCTCGCCGCGGCTGCCACCGATGACCTCGGCGACGGCCCGGCGTACCGCGCCGACCCGATTGCTGAGATCCAGGGTGGAGCTGACGCCGCCGATGCCCAGTGAGGGCTTGCGGCCCGTACCGAGCGGCGGTGCGGGTGACTCGGTGGTGGCCGGCGGCGTGATGACCGGTGGCCGCGATCGGTCCAGCGCGGCGGCCCGCTCGGTGTGCGCGTCCGTGACCAGGCGGCGCTCGGTGGCCTGCCGGTCGAGCATGGCCTGGCGTTCGGCCTCCTGCCGCCCCCGCAGGTCGTCGTGCTCGCGTTGCCGCACGTCGGCGGGAGCGGATGCGAGGCGGTGCTGCGCGTCGAGCCCGGCGCGCTGGGCGTCGTGCCGGTCGCGCTGGCCCTCGGCCTGGCCGGCGTGCAGCTGTTGCAGCTCGACCTCGGCCTGCCGGCGGCCCCGGGCCAGGTCCTGTTCCTGGATCCGGTGGACCTGGTCCTCGGTGAGCCACATCAGCATCGAGTCGGGCAGGGTCAGCCGCTGGCCGGCCCGGCGCACCGGCTCGCCGGGCAGCACACCCAGGATGTCGAGGTTGCCGGTGCGACGGGCCTCGGCGACGATCTCCGCGTCCACGTCGAGCTGCACCAGCACCCGGCGTTCCGGCCGGCCGCTGACCTTGACCTTGGAGACGCCCGCGACGCTCTGCTCCCGGACGCTGCCCCAGGTGCGCTGCCACGGCGTGACGGTCGCGATGATCACGCCGCCCGGGGTGGTGCTGGAGGCACCGTGGTCCTGCGCCATGCCGGCGATCGAGGCGACACCCGTGACGGAGGCGCTGGCCTCCCATGCGCTGCCCCGCTTGGCGCTGCTCCCCGAGCCGCCGGCGAGCACGTCCTTGACCCGTTCGAACTCCGAGGCGGGCAGGATCCGGGGGTTGGTCGGCCGGAGCCGGACCTTCACCCCGGCTGTCACGTCGGAGGCGCGGCGGCCGTACGACAGGTGGTCGATCGACAGGGCAGTGCTGAACAGCTCGGGATCGTTCGACAGCCGCTCGGGCGAGAGGCTGTTGCCGACGGTGCCGGAGATGGGACCGTCCGGGAAGCCGAAGATCGGGTCGTCGGCGGCGCGGACCAGGGTCTCCTTGACCGCGTCGCGCAGGTGACCGGCGCCCAGGAAGGTCTCGATCCGGCTGCCGTCCAGCTCGTGCGGGAAGCCGCCGGAGAGGGTGCTCAGCGGTGGCGCGTACGCCATCCACTCCTGGTCCCGCGGTTGCGGCGCCCGGGCCGCCGCGGGTGGGGCGTGGCTCACCCGGTGCTCGGGCACCAGCAGCCGTAGCTCGAGTTTGTGCTCGGTGGGCGGCACCACCGAGCCGGAGATCAGCGCCGGGGTGCCGCGTCCCGGCGATCCGGGCACCAGGTGCCGGAAGTTCTGGTTCGGCCGCACGCTGGACTGGCTGGTGGCCCGGACCGTGAGGGTGCCGGCGAACTCGCGCATCGGTACGTCGGCGAGCTTCCCCTCGACGGTCAGGCCGGGCGCGTGCCGGACGTCTGTGCCGTGGGCCTTGGAGACGGTGAGGTCGTGGCCGCGTACCGAGGTGTGGCTGACGCGCGGGCCGCCGAGCACGGTGGAGATCGCCCGGCCGACGGGGCCGAGCACCCGGCCTTCGATGCTGAGTTCGCCGGTGCGGCTGCGCTCCTGACCGCCGGTGAAGGCGGACTTACGGGTGCGCTTGTCCGCGGTCCGCTGCTCGCCGTTGTCCCGCAGCTCGCCGTCGGAGAGGTCGGACAGCTCGCCGGTGACCGTCACGACGGTGCTGTAGTCGTGCAGCACGCCGTTCTTCATCAGCGGGATCTCCAGGCCCGGCCCGACGATCCGGTCCAGCAGGAAACGCAGCTGCCGATCGGAGAGCCGGGTACGCGCCGTCGCGTCCCGGGCGAGGATCGCCTGCACCCCGGCGCTCAGCCCGTCGGCCAGGGTCTCGTCGCCGAACTGCTTGACGAACGTGTCCTTCTGGAAGCTGAAGCCGCGGTGTCCCGGCACGCTGCGCAGAGCGTCGGCCACCGCGCGGTACAGCTTGTCGCCGCCGTTCAGGTCCTGCACGTACGCGCCACCGAACGACCGGCCCTGCTCGATGTGCTCCGGCGCGAAGTGGGTCCGGGCGGTCCCCGTGCGCCCCGACCACGGAGCCGCGCCGGGATCGAGCGCGGTCTCCTTCACCCGGTCCGAGGCCGTCCACTGCATCGTCTCCACCGGGCCGGCCAGGGTGCGGGCGGGCCGGCCCAGCGGGCGTACCTGAAGGTCGTAGACGGTCCGGTAGCGGACCGCCGGGCCGGTCGTCTCGAGGGTGTCCCGGGCGTGGATCCCGTCGGTGAAGCTCTGCGTGTTCGGGCCTTTGCGGGAGACCGACACCCGCGGACCGACCAGGAAAGAGACCGGCGCCACGTCGGTGCCGCCACCGGCCATCCCCCAGACGGTCCAGGGACGGTCGGCCGTGGTGCTGTCGGTGTCCGCACCGGACATCTTGGTGACGTCGCTGTGCTCGGCGGCCGCCACCGTCTCGACGACCTGGACCTGGCGGGCGACCAGGCGCAGCTGCAGGGCCCGGTCGCGGCCGGGGAAGATCCGCCGCCACGCGCTCTCGTGCGCCCGGGTCAGCGGCTCGGAGGTGATCCAGCCGGTGTCCGGGTCGTCCGGGTCGTGGGTGGCCGCCTGCACCAGCTTGGCGGAGAGGTTGCCGTCGGAAAGGAAGCGCTGGAGCACCGACCGTCCGGGAGCGCCGACCCGGGTGAGGTCGCCCAGGCCGTCCTCCCGCAGCATCCGGTCGACCTGGTCGAAGTAGCTGCCGGCCTCCGGATCGGGCGTGCTGGTCACGCTCTCTACCCCGAACCGGGTGGGCAGCGGGGCCGCCAGCTTCCGCGGTGCCGGGCCGAACAGCGGCCCCGGGTCGGTGAGCTGCGTGGGCACCCGCAGCGGCACGACACCGGTCGCGGTCACCGTGCCCGGCCCGGCGTCGCGCTGGTCCGCCGGACGCGGATCGACCGGCCGCCCGTCGGCGTCCCGCAGCGTGGCGGTGAAGACGATCGGCACCGTGACCTCGGCCTGGTTGTCCAGCTTGACGGTGGTCACCGTGCTGAAGTCGGCCCGGTACGAGGTGGCGGCGGTGGTCAGCGGCACGGTCGGCACGGTCGCGCCGAGCCCGGCGGCCAGCGGCGGCATCGCGGTGACCGTAGCCCGGGGCTCCACGTGCAGGTCCCGCGTGTGCCGGACGGAATGGGTGAAGGTGCTGTCGTCCTTGCCGCCGGCCTTGACGGCGTCGGTGGCGGCCCGCTCGGTCCGCAGCCCGTCCCAGTCCAGCCGGGCGGTCACGACCAGCTCGGCGGGTCGCCCGCCGACCGTGACCGGGTACGGCCGCCCGGCGCGGAGGAACTGGTCGACGTCGTTGCGCACGTCGGCCCGCAGTTCGGTGAGGACCGACGACGGCACGCCCAGCAGGCGCAGCCCGTCGGTGAGGTCGCCGCCCTCGGTCGCGCGGGTCTGCTCGGCGGCCCCCAGCGTCCGGCTGTCCCGCAGGTAGCCCTGGAGGTTGTCGCGCAGGTTCGGCGGCGCCATGGCGGCCGGCATCGCGACGTCGCCCTCGGTGCTGATCGCCACGCCGATGATCGAATCGGCCGGACCGGCCGGGTCCAGCTCGTCCAGCTCGATGTCCTCGGCGATCGCCGGGAGCGGGGCCATGGGCCGGAACGGGCGCAGCGTCGGCCCGGCCTCCACCAGCAGGTCCGCCGGCGGGTCGGCGTCGAGGTCGACTTCGGTGAGCAGGTCCGCGGGCGGTTCCAGGTCGTCGTCCGAGTCGCTGTCCACGGTGGCCGTGGGCTGCGGCGCAGCCGGCGGGATGCCGAGCTGGTCGGCCCGGTCGTAGACGTCGTTGAGCAGCTCCTCGGTGCGGCGCAGCCGGTCGTCGGCCGCGTTCAGCCGCTCGATCGCGGCGGAGTGGGCGGCCAGCGCCGCCGGCTCCCGGGCCGCGGCGTCGGCGATCAGCGTCCCGGCGTCCCGGACGTCGGCCCGTACGGCGCCGACCGTGGCCGGCAGGTCGCCCAGCGCGTCGATCCGGCGGTTCAGCGCGTCGGTCCGGACCTGTCGTCGGCCGATCTCCTGCAGAGCCTGGAACGAGCGCAGGAAGGCGTCGGCGATCTGGATCTGCTGGTCGGTGCCCGGCGGCAGCAGGCGTGCCGCCGCCGCGTCCCGGGCGGCCTCGGCGGCCTGGTCCGACCACTGTCGGCTCTCGTCGCGCAGCGCCACGAGCTCGTCGTGGTAGCCGCGCAGCTGGTCCAGGTCGGCGGCTGCCTGCTGGGCGACGGCCTCGGCCCGGGCGGCGGAGTCCCGGAAACCACGGACGGCCGGAGCGTGCGCGGAGGCGTCGGCGAGGGCGGCCCGCACCGGGCCGTCGGCGGCCCGCACCTGCTGCTCGGCGTGCGTGGCCAGGTCCCGGTACGCCCGGCCGGTGCTGTTGTCGGGGGCCAGCCGGCCGGCGTCGCGCGCGGCCCGGGCGAGCTGCGGTGCGTCGTCGGCCCGTTCGGTGTTGACGGCCCGGGCCTCGGTGAGGTCGTCGTGCAGGTTCCGGGCGTCCTGATGCAGCTCCGTGGCGAGCACCTGGGCGTCGGCGGCGGTAACCACGTCGGCCAGCGCCGGCGCGATCGTGTCCACCGCGGGCCGGGCCTCGGCGGCGATGGTGTCGGCGACCTCGCCGGCCTGGAGCGCGAGCTGGTCGACGGCGGCGCCGAGATGGTCCGCGTCGAAGCCGCCCAGCGGGGTCGCGGCATCCAGCACGAACGGCAGGTCGGTGGTGATGACCTGGTCGGGCGCCGCGGCCGACGTCTCGAACTGGATGAACCGGCTGTCCGGCGCCGGGGAGGCGTAGCGGGGCTCGCCGTCGGGACCCAGCGCGTCGGACGGGGTGACCAGGGCGTGCCCGAGGTTGCCGGCCCAGACGATGCCGGCGGGGGCGATGACCGGGACGCCGGGCAGTTCCCGGGCGAGCTGGGCGGCGAATCCGTCGATGCGGTCCACACCGGTGTCACAGGCGATGAGTACGACCGGGCGGCCGTCCCAGGTGGGATCGGCGCGGATCGTGGCGGCCAGCTGCGCGGGCGTGACCCGGCTCGAGCCGACTTCCAGCTCGCGCGGGTTGCCGTGGCTGAAGACGTGGTAGCGGTCGGTGCGGCCCGCGTACACCGGGGAGGTGGCGGTTTCCCGGGTGGCTCGGTCGGTGGGGGTGGCGTACATCAGGCCCGCGGCGACCCGGGCCGGCTGCGGCGTCGCGCGGGGGTCCCGGCGGGGGCCCGTCGAGGCGGGGAAAGACGTGAGCGTGGGCGCGGCGGGACGGCCCGGCGCGTAGCTGACGTTGCCGTTGGCGTCGATGGTCCGGGTGACGGCCAGCTTCTGCGGGGCGGGCTTGCCGACCGGCGTGAACGTCTGCGATTCCCCGTCCGGGGTGTGCACGGTCAGCTCGAGGCCGGCCGCGTAGGCCACCGCTTGCGCCACGGCGTTGTGCGCGCCGGTGATCCGGCCGCGATCGGCGTCGGTGACCGGCGTCCGCCGCGTGCCGGCGGTCGGCGGGACGACCGCGGCCAGCGCGAAGTCACCGCCGTAGTACGGCGTCTGCTGGCGCTGCCGGGCGATGACCCGCAGGTTGGCCTCACCGGTGCGCTGCCCGAGGACCTGACCGCGGAACTCCTCGGCCGTGCCGGTGCCGGGCACCTGCCGGGAGACGACGTCGTAGAGCGAGCCGGGGGCGAGCGTGCCGGCGGGCTGGCCGGTGAACCACTGGTGGGACAGCGTCGCCACGACTTCCGCCGCGTGGTCGAACTCGTCCTGGATCCGGGCGGGGGTGCTCGACATGGCGTACAGATGCGCGTCGACCAGGCGGTCGTCGGGATCCAGGCCGAAAGCCGGTCCGCCGGGCGTCTCCAGCGAGACCGTGGTGGCCAGCTTGTTGTGCGGCTCGCCGCCGAGCTGAATGCGCTGCTCGGGGGTGAGCCCCGGCCACCCGGTCGGCTCGGGCGTCGCCTCCGGGTCCGCCGGAGGTTTCGGCGCGGCGGCCGGCGCCCACGTGGCCTGGTACGGCGTGGACCGCGGCTCACCGGACTCGGCCAGGGCGGCGTCGCGGTACCGCTCCAGCTGGGCGGACGTGTCGGCGAGATCCTTGCCCACCGGGGCGAACAAGCGCTTCTGGACGCTCGCGCCGAGGACGGTGTGCGTCTGCGGCAGCCGGCCGGTGACGGCGAACTCGGCGGCCAGCCGGGACAGGTCGGTCGGCACGGCGGTCGCGCTGAACGAGCTCTGGAACGCCGAACCCCGCAGCGGGTGCCGGTTGTTCTGCGAGTCCGTCCGGAGCTGCGCGGAGCGCGTCGCGTCGGACACCTCCGCCGCGGCATAGTCGTGGTTCAGCTCGTTGCGGTACGCCCGCATCAGCCCCTCGGCCAGCTGCGGGAACTCCGCGCCGGTGTCGCCGAAGCGCACGTTGTCGTCGCCGAGCACCACCAGGGCGTCCACGAAGAGGTTCGGCTCCGGCGTGTACGGCAGCATCGCGTGGATGTCGGCCTGCCGGTCGCGGGTCTCCATGTCCTCCCGCACGGCGGACACGAAGTCGTCCAGGAACGCGTCCGACTCGGCCAGGGCCCGCCGGTTGTCGTAGAACGCCGCCGGATCCCGCTGCCGCTCGGTCTCCCAGTCGCTCGGGTTCTTGATCTTCTTGCCCGGCTTGAAATCTGCCTCGTGGGCGGAGATCCGGCGGACCGTGTCGGCCCGCAGGGTGGCGACGTCGTCGGGATCAACCCGGTAGCCGCCGCTGAACATCAGCGGGCGGGACGGGGTCCGCAGGTCCACGGCGGGCAGCGGCATCGTGTCCTTGAGCCGGTCCGGCGGCGACTCGTCCTCGGACAGGGAATCCTCGCTGGCAGGCGACTCCCGGCCGCTGACGGTCAGCCGGCCGTCGGGGTCGGCCGAGGTGATCCGCTGGACCTCGGCGAAGACGTGCGAACCGTCGGCGACGGTCCGGGCCCCGGTGTCGAAGTCCTGGATCGAGAGGTACGGGTACGTGCCCGCGCCGGCGAACGCCTCCACGACGGCGACGTTGTCCGGGTCGGTCAGCACGGCGTTGCGGACCCGGCCGTGCGGGAACTTGCCCTTGCCGTTGTCGCCGACCGCGTACCCGTTGACGGCGATCGGCACGTCGAGCGTCCGGGCGATCTCCAGGGCCTCCGCCACCGCCTGCTTGAGCTGTCTGGACGCCTTCTTGTCCATCGAGTTGACGCCCAGCACGAAGGCGACCTTGACGTCTCCGGCGGTCTCCGGGGGCCGGACGGCCGCGATGACCTCCGCGAGCCGGTTGACCTCACCGACCGGCAGGATCATGTTGACCACGAAGGCGAGGTCGGCCCGCTGCTCGATCAGCTCCCGGGAGGTGTCCCGGTAGGTGCTCGCGTCAACCGGCGTACGGGTGCCGAGCAGATCCTCGAAGGCGCTGTTCCGGCCGCCGGGCACCCGTACGGGCCGGAACGGCGGCTGCGGGGCGGGCCGGGTCCCCAGCGCCGAGTCGTCCCGGGTATCACCCCGGGGTGCGACGGCCGGCGGCAGGTCCCCGCGGTCGGCGGAGAGCACTGTCTCACTGGTCTGCCCGATCTGATCGACGTGCCGCTGCAGGACCTCCGGCGCAGCCGTCTCCCGGGTCGTCGCCATGAGCGAGTTGTCGTGGTGCACCCGGGCCGCGTCCGGGCCGGTGTGGAAGACCCGCTTGATCTCCTGACCGTCCGGGCCGGTCAGGTCGGTGTCGGCGTACTCGTCGGTGAGAGCGTAGAAGTGGCCGACCTCGTGGGCCAGCTCGATCGCGCTGTCGCCGGTCGACCAGACCGTCTGCGTGGTCGGCGGTGGCACCGCGTCGACCGAAGCGTCGTGCAGGGCGACAACGGCGTGCGCATCGGCCGGACCGACGAACTCGACGTTGGCGTTGAGCTGGTCCCCGCGGGGGCCGATGCTGAAGCCACGGTTGTACAGGGCCGCCACACCGGCCTTCACCCGGTCCTGGACGAGCTTGATCTGGGCGTCAGTCATCGGGCTCACCGGCGCGAGGTGCAGCTTGACGGTGAAATCCTGCACCCGGCGCCCGTCGGGGGTGGTCAGGACTCGGTGGTCGTAGCGGATCAGCCCGTCGATGTGGCCCACCTGCGGCCGGGGTGCGGCGTCGACCGGCACGTCCAGCTCCGCCGCCTGGTACGACTGGGCGACCACCTCTGGCAGGCCCGGCGCGCCGGGGGCGAGCTCAACGACGTCGTAGGCGGCGGTGTCGGCGACCCGCACCGGGGTGGCCTGCTGCGTGCGCAGGTCCTTGATGTCCTGCTCGGAAACCGGGTCCGGCACCCGTGCCGGACCCTGACCCGGCATGCGCACATCCTGGTCGGGAGCGGGCGCCGGGCGGGTCTGGGCCAGGCTCTCCTCGGTGGCTGCCCGGGTCTCGGCGTCCACCGGCGAGACCGTGAAGTCGCTGAGGTCGACGGCGAGGTCGGACTCGGTCAGCGGCGAGACGTCCGCGGTCGCCGGCGGGACCGTGGTGTCGAGCTTGGGCAGGTCGGCCGGGGAGGGGCGGGAGGTCGCAGCGGTCGTGTCGCCGGGCTGCTGGGTCGCGGGCTGCTGCGTCCCGGGAGCGGTTGGTGACGTGGATGCGAGGGATGTGGGGGCGTTCACCGAGAGGCTGGTGGGCGGTTGGATCGCGGCCGGCGGTGGTGCGGTGCTCCGGTCGGTGGTGGTGGCCGGCGCGGTGTGGGTGTCGAGCGGGGCCGGCGTCTGGGTTTGCGGGGTCGCGGTGGTCGAGCCGGCCGGGCCTGTGGAGGGTGGGGCCGCGACCGGGCCCGGAGGTGGCGTTTGGACGGTGCCGGGCGCCGGCGCGGAGGAGGTCTGGGGTGCGGGTGTCTGCACGTCGGCCGGGGCGGTGACGACGGACGGCGCGGCGACCGTGGTGTCGAAGCCGGGCAGGCCCTGAGGGGCAGCGACGGGCGGGACCGCCGGGGTGGGCGCGGTCGTGGGTGCCGTGTTGGCGGCCGGGGGAGCGCTGTTGCCGACCGGGGCTGAGAGCGCAGGGTTGTTGCCGGCCGGGGCCGGGGGTGCTGCGGTGTTGCCGGCAGGGACGGGCGTGGGTGCCGTCTGACCTGCGGGAACGGGCGTGGGGGTGCCGGAGGTGTCCAAGCCGGGCGCGGTGGCGCCGACCGGAGCCGGCGTGGGGGTGCCCACGGTCCCCGGCGCTGGGGACCCTGGGGACGCGTGCGCTGGGGATCCGGTGGGCGCGGGCGCCGGCGAGCCCTCGGGCGCGGAGGCGGGGGAGCCCGTGGGTGCGGATGCGGGGGCACTGACCGGGGTCGGCGCTGCGGTGGGTGAAGTGGTACCGGCGTGCGGCGGCGGGTTTCCGCCGGATGCCTCCGTAGTGCTGGGTGCGCCTACCGGCCCGGGCGCGCCAGTAGGCCCGGTCGCACCGACAGGCGCCGGGCCACCCACTGCACCGGGTGCGCCGACAGGAGCCGGCCCGCCGGCCGGGGTTGGCCCGCCTGCTGGGGCTGGTCCACCCGTTGGCGCTGGGCCGCTCACCGGGGCTGGGCCACCTACTGGCGCTGGGCCGCCGACCGGGGCTGGCCCGCCTGTTGGGGCCTGGCCGCCGACCGGGGCCGGGCCACCTGCTGGGGCCTGGCCACCGGCTGCAACCGGGCCGCCTGCTGGGGCTGGCCCACCCACCGGTACTGCTCCGACCGGGGCCGGGTCGACTGCTGGCGCCGGCCCGCCGACTGGGCCGCCTCCGCCGATCGGGGCGGGGCCGCCTGCGCC
>NZ_BOQL01000070.1 GCF_018332655.1 Actinoplanes auranticolor
AGCCAAACGGACCCCGAGCCGGCGGCCAGAGCCAGAACGGAAGCGGGTCAGGCGCCGACGCGGCGGAGCAGACCCTCCTGGACCGCGCTGGCGATGTGCCGGCCGTCCTCGGTGAACATCCGGCCGCTGGCCAGTCCCCTGCTTCCGCTCGCCGACGGGCTCGTGCAGTCGTAGAGGAACCATTCGTCGGCGCGGAACGGGCGATGCAGCCACAGCGCGTGGTCCAGGCTGGCGCCGATCACGCCGCCCGGGCCCCAGACCTCACCGTGCATCGACAGGACCGAGTCCAGCAGGGACAGGTCCGACGCGTAGGTCAGGGCGCACGCGTGGATCAGCGGGTCGTCCGGCAGCTTGCCGTTGATGCGCATCCAGACGCGTTGCTCGTCGGCCGCGTCGCGGTCGCCCGGCGGGACCCAGCCCGGGGTGCCCACGTAGCGGACGTCGATGGCCTGCTGGGCCGCCTTGAACGCGGCGGCGCGGTCCGGGTACACCGCGAGCCAGTCCTGCATCGTGCGGGTGTCCTCGGGGCCCGGCACGCCCTCCGGCGGCGGCGTGTGGTGGTCCAGGCCCTGCTCTGTCACCTGGAACGACGCCGACATGAAGAAGATCGTCCGGCCGTGCTGCTGGGCCGTGGAGCGGCGCACCGAGAAGGACCGTCCGTCGCGGATCGTCTCCACGCCGAACTCGATCGGGACCGTCGGGTCACCCGGGCGCACGAAGTAGCCGTGCAGGGAGTGCACGCGGCGTTCCGGGTCCACCGTGCGGCCCGCCGCGACCAGGGCCTGGCCGGCGACCTGGCCGCCGAAGACCCGCTGGGCGCCGACCTGCGGACTCTCGCCCCGGAACGTGGCCGCGTCCAGCTGCTTGAGGTCGAGGACCTCGAGCAGCTGGTCGACGGCGGCCTGTCCCGTCAGCGGCATGCTCACTTGTTCTCGGTCACCGCGGCCGGGTCGACGAGCGAGCCGAGCTGGTGCACGCGCAGCGTGTTGGTCGAGCCGGGCGCGTTCGGCGGGCTGCCGGCCACCACGACGACGTACTCGCCGGGCTTGGCCAGGCCGAGGCCGAGCATGGCGTGGTCGACCTGGCGGAACATGTCGTCGGTGTGCTCGACGAAGTCCGTCAGGAACGTCTCGACGCCCCAGGACAGGGCCAGCTGGTCGCGGACCTCGGGGACCGGGGTGAAGGCCAACAGCGGAAGCTCGCAGTGCAGCCGGGAGAGGCGGCGGACGGTGTCGCCGGTCTGGGAGAACGCGACCAGGGCCTTGGCGCCGATGTTGCGGGCGATGCGGCTGGCGGCCACGGTCAGCGCGCCGCTGTGGGTGCGCGGGTCGTGCTGCAGGACCGGCACGCCGAAGTCGCCGCTCTCCGTGGTGGTGACGATCTTCGCCATCGTGCTGACGGTGAGGACCGGGTACTTACCGACGGAGGTCTCGCCGGAGAGCATGACCGCGTCGGCGCCGTCGAGGACCGCGTTGGCGACGTCGGAGGCCTCGGCGCGGGTCGGGCGGGAATTCTCGATCATCGAGTCGAGCATCTGGGTGGCGACGATGACCGGCTTGGCGTTCTCCCGGCAGAGCTGCACGGCCCGCTTCTGCACCAGGGGGACCTGGTCGAGCGGCAGCTCGACGCCGAGGTCACCGCGGGCGACCATGACGCCGTCGAAGGCCAGCACGATGGCCTCGAGGTGGGTGACCGCCTCGGGCTTCTCGACCTTGGCGATGACCGGCAGGGTGGTGCCCTCCTCGGCCATGATCTGGTGCACCAGCTTGATGTCCTCGGGCGAGCGCACGAACGACAGGGCGACCAGGTCGACGCCGAGGCTGAGCGCGAAGCGCAGGTCCTGCTCGTCCTTGTCACTCATGGCGGGGACGCTCACGGCGACGTTGGGCAGCGAGACGCCCTTGTTGTTGCTGACCGGGCCGCCCTCGGTGACCAGGCAGCGGATGTCGTTGCCCTCGACGGCGGAGACCTCGACGGCGACCTTGCCGTCGTCGATCAGCAGCCGGTCGCCGACCTTGACCTCCTGCGGCAGCTTGGAGTAGGTGCAGCTGACCCGGTCGGGAGTGCCGAGGATGTCGTCACTGGTGATGGTGACGGTGTCGCCGTTGGCCCAGACGTGCGGCCCGTTGGCGAACTTACCCAGCCGGATCTTGGGGCCCTGCAGGTCGGCCAGGACGGCGACGGCACGGCCGGTCTCCCGGGCGGCGTTGCGGACCATGTCGTAGATCTGGCGGTGGTCCTCGTGGCTGCCGTGGCTGAAGTTCAGCCGGGCCACGTCCATGCCGGCCTCGACCAGTCCGAGCATGCGCTCGGGGGAGGCGGTGGCAGGACCCATGGTGCAGACGATCTTTGCGCGGCGTGTCACAGCCATCAGGCTAGTCTCTCTTTCGGATCGGCCCGCTGGCCGACCCCCGTCATGGGGATGAACTGCAAGTAGCGACGCGCCGTGGAATTCCGGCCGGCGTCGGCGGGCTTCAGCGACCGCGATCAGCCTCAGCTTATCGGTCGTCCCTGTGCGGTCGCGGGCAGACGGGGTACGCCGCGATCCGGCCGCGCGGATGACCATGAACCGTTCGACGGATCGTCACGTGTTGACAGCAACGGGTTGTTCAGCAGGTGACGAAGCGGTAGAGACCACATCCATGCGACCGGCAGCACGGGGGTGCCCGGCAGCGCGGACAGGACGGGGCGGACCTTCGGGTCCGCCCCGTTCCCGGTCTAGGTCAGTGCGGTGTCGACCGCTTCGCGGGTCGGGCCGGCGTGGGTGCGCGGGCACTGGGCCGTGAGGATCAAGGTCCGGTCCGATCCGTACGGGATCAGCCGGTGCGCCTGCCACCACGGCTCACCCTCGTGCTCGTAGGCCAGCTCGACGCTCTGCTCGTCGTGGCGCAGCAGGGTCTGACCGGGCGCGACCAGCGACCCGGGGTCGGCGCAGCGCTCCCGCGGCACCGGGCCCTGCGGGAAGATCAGAGCCTCGCCGGGCCCGTGCAGATAGAACGGGACCGGGTCACTCCCGTCGAGCGGCGCGGCCACGTGGAAGCCCACCGGCCAGCGCAGATCGACGACCGAGGTCTGGATCTCCCAGTGGTCGTGCGCGGGCCCGTCGGCGACGTCCACCGCCTCGTCGGGCTCGACCGGCTCGCCGGGCCGCACCACCGCCGTGACCGGGCCGTCCGGCAGATCCCGGACCACCCGGACCGCGTGCGGCTCGCCCGCGAGACGCTCGAAACGGTACGGCCAGTGCGGCATCAGCACCATGCCGTGCCCGGCGAGCCGGGCGAAGACGTGTCCCACGCAGCGCACCCTAGACGGTCACGGGGCAGCCGGACTGCCCCGTGACCGTCCGGTGGATCAGCGGACCGTGGCCAGCGGCTGCGACGAGGGGCGTACCGGGGCCGGCAGCTCGCCGAAGCCACCCAGGTAGGTGTGGATCGCGGCGGCGGCGGCCCGGCCCTCGGCGATGGCCCAGACGATCAGCGAGGCGCCGCGGTGCATGTCGCCCGCGACGAAGACCCCGGGCACGCCGGTCTGCCAGTCGTCGCCGGCGTCGACCGCGCCCCGGTTGTTGCGGGTGACCCCGAACTGCTCCAGCAGCGGCTGCTGCTCGGTGCCCTCGAAGCCGATCGCGAGCAGCACCAGCTGGGCGGGCAGGTCGCGCTCGGAGCCCTCCTGGACCGTGACGGTACGGCGCCCGTTGACCCGTTCCACCACGACGTCCGCGACCCGCACCGACGCCACGTTGCCCGTACCGTCGTCGACGAACTCCTGGACCGCGACGCCGAAGATGCGTTCGCCGCCCTCCTCGTGGGCCGGGTAGTTGCGCAGGATGACCGGCCAGGTCGGCCACGGGTGCAGCTCGCCGAGCCGGGTCTCCGGGGGCAGCGGGTACTGGTCGAGCTGGATGACGCCCGCCGCGCCCTGCCGGTGGGCCACGCCGAGGCAGTCAGCGCCGGTGTCGCCGCCGCCGATGATCACCACGTGCTTGCCCGCGGCGTCGATCGGCGTGCTCTCCTGCAGGCCGGCGACCACCCGGTTGGCCGGGACGAGGTGCTCCATGGCCAGGTGCACGCCGCCCAGGTGCCGTCCCGGGGTGTCGGTGGCGTCGCGACCGGCGAGAGCGCCGCAGGTGAGCAGCACCGCGTCGAAGCGTTCCCGCAGGTCGTCGGCGGTGATGTCGACGCCCACGTCGACGCCGGTCTCGAAGACCACGCCCTCGGCGGCCATCTGGGCCAGGCGCTCGTCGATCCGGTCCTTCTCCAGCTTGAAGTCGGGGATGCCGTAGCGCAGCAGGCCGCCGATCTGGTCGTCGCGCTCGTAGACCGTGACGGCGTGACCGGCCCGGGCCAGCTGCTGCGCCGCGGCGAGCCCGGCCGGGCCGGAACCGACGACGGCCACGCTGCGCCCGGACTGGCTGGGGGCCGGCTGCGGGCGCAGGCCGGTGGCGAACGCGTGGTTCGCGATCTCCACCTCGACCTGCTTGATGGTCACCGGGTCGTCGGCGATGCCCAGCACGCAGGCGGCCTCGCACGGCGCCGGGCAGAGCCGGCCGGTGAACTCCGGGAAGTTGTTCGTCGCGTGCAGGCTCTCCGCCGCCGCGTCCCAGGCGCTGGTGCGGACCAGGTCGTTCCAGTCCGGGATGCGGTTGCCCAGCGGGCAGCCCTCGTGGCAGAACGGGATACCGCAATCCATGCACCGGGTGGCCTGGTCGCGGATCAGTTCCTCACCCGCGGGCGGGTACACCTCGTGCCAGTCGCGGATGCGTACCGGCACCGGGCGGCGCTTGGGCAGCTGCCGTTCGTAGCGCAGGAAACCGTTGGGATCAGGCACGGGTAACCCCCATAACCGCCTCGTCGATGTTGCGACCGGCGGCTTCGGCGGTCCTGATCAGTTCCATCACGCGCTTGTAGTCGCGCGGCACCACCGCGGTGAACTCGCTCACCGCGGCCGGCCAGTCGGCGAGCAGGCGCTGCGCCACGGCGGAGTCCGTCTCGGCGAAGTGCTTACGCACCAGGGTGTGCAGCTGCTCCTGCTCCTCGGCGTTGAGCGGGGTCAGGTCGACCAGCTCCGGGTTGACCCGGGCCGGGTCCAGCCGGTGCACGAACGCGGTGCCGCCGCTCATGCCCGCGGCGAAGTTGCGCCCGACCGTGCCGAGCACCACGACGGTGCCGCCGGTCATGTACTCGCAGCCGTGGTCACCGACGCCCTCGACGACCGCCGCCGCACCGGAGTTGCGGACCGCGAAGCGCTCACCCGCGCGGCCCCGCAGGAACACCTCGCCGCCGGTGGCGCCGTACAGGATGGTGTTGCCGGCGATGATGTTCTCCTCCGCGACGAACGGCGCGGTCTCGGCCGGGCGCACGATCACCCGGCCGCCGGAGAGGCCCTTGGCCACGTAGTCGTTGGTGTCGCCGATCAGCCGCAGGGTCACGCCGCGCGGCAGGAAAGCGCCGAACGACTGCCCGCCGGTGCCGCGCAGGGTGAACGCGATGGTGTCGTCGGGCAGGCCGTTACCGCCGTAGCGGCGGGCGACCTCGCCGCCGAGCATCGCGCCGACGCTGCGGTGGTCGTTGCGCACGGCCACCTCGGCGCGGACCGGGGTGCCCTCGGCCAGGGCCGGGGCGGCGAGCGCGATGAGCTCGTTGTCCAGCGCCTTCTCCAGCCCGTGGTCCTGGGCGACGACGCCGCGGCGGGCGGCGCCCTCCGGGAGCTCCGGCACGAACAGCACCGGGGCCAGGTCCAGGCCCTGGGCCTTCCAGTGCGACACGGCCGGGGCCACGTCGAGGACCTCGGCGTGCCCGATCGCCTCGTCGATGCTGCGGAAGCCCAGCTGGGCCAGGTAGCCGCGGACCTCCTCGGCCAGGAACAGGAAGAAGTTCTCCACGAACTCGGGCTTGCCGGTGAACCGCTCGCGCAGCACCGGGTTCTGCGTGGCGATGCCGACCGGGCAGGTGTCCAGGTGGCAGACCCGCATCATGATGCAGCCCGAGACGATCAGCGGCGCGGTCGCGAAGCCGAACTCCTCGGCGCCCAGCAGCGCCGCGACGATCACGTCGCGGCCGGTCTTGAGCTGGCCGTCGACCTGCACGGTGACCCGGTCGCGCAGCTTGTTCAGCAGCAGCGTCTGCTGGGCCTCGGCCAGGCCGAGCTCCCACGGGGAGCCGGCGTGCTTGAGGGAGTTCAGCGGGGACGCGCCGGTGCCGCCGTCGTGGCCGGAGATCAGGATGACGTCGGCCTTGAGCTTGGCCACGCCGGCCGCGACGGTGCCGACCCCGATCTCGGAGACCAGCTTCACGTGTACGCGGGAAGCGGGGTTGACGTTCTTGAGGTCGTGGACGAGCTGCGCCAGGTCCTCGATGGAGTAGATGTCGTGGTGCGGCGGCGGCGAGATCAGCCCGACGCCCGGGGTGGCGTGCCGGGTCTTGGCGATCCACGGCCACACCTTGTTGCCGGGCAGCTGGCCGCCCTCGCCCGGCTTCGCGCCCTGCGCCATCTTGATCTGCAGGTCGTCGGCGTTGACCAGATATTCGGTGGTGACACCGAAACGGCCGGAGGCGATCTGCTTGACCGACGAGCGGCGCTCGGGGTCGTACAGGCGCTCGACGTCCTCGCCGCCCTCACCGGTGTTGGACTTGCCACCGAGCCGGTTCATCGCGATCGCCAGGGTCTCGTGCGACTCCGCCGAGATGGAGCCGTAGCTCATCGCGCCGGTGGCGAACCGCTTGACGATCTCGCTCGCCGGCTCGACCTCCTCCAGCGGAACAGCCTCACGGTCCTTGAACCGGAACAGCCCGCGCAGCGAGCCGGCCGCCTCGGCCAGGCCGTCGACCTTGGCCGTGTACTGCTTGAAGACGTCGTACTGCTTGCTGCGGGTGGCGTGCTGCAGCAGGAAGACGGTCTCCGGGTTGAACAGGTGGACCTCGCCCTCGCGGCGCCACTGGTACTCGCCGCCGACCTCGAGGCGGCGGTGGCTGCGCTCGGCCGGGTTCTTCGGGTACGCCTTCGCGTGCCGCGCCGCGACCTCCGCGTGGATCTCGGCCAGGCCGGCGCCGCCGATACGCCCGGAGGTGCCGGCGAAGTAGCGCTGCAGCACCTTGTTGTCCAGGCCGACGGCCTCGAACACCTGCGCGCCGCAGTACGAGGACACAGTGGAGATGCCCATCTTGGACATGATCTTCAGGACGCCCTTGCCGAGCGCCTTGACGTAGTTGCCGACCGCCTTCTTCGACTCCATGCCCGCGAGCGGGCCGGTGGCGATGAGGTCGTCCACACTCTCGAACGCCAGATACGGGTTGACCGCCGCGGCGCCGTACCCGATCAGCACGGCCGCGTGGTGCACCTCCCGGCAGTCGCCGCTCTCCACGACGAGCGCCACCTGCGTGCGGGTCTGCTCCCGCACCAGGTGCTGGTGCACCGCGGCGGTGAGCAGCAGCGACGGGATCGGCGCCAGGTCGGCGTTGGAGTCGCGGTCGGACAGCACCAGGATGCGCACGCCGTCCTCGATCGCCTCCGACACGTGCCGGCAGATCTGGGTCAGCCGCGCCTTGATGCCCGCCGCGCCGTCCCGCAGCGGGTACAGCCCCGAGACCCGGACCGCCTTGAAGCCCGGCAGGTCGCCGTCCTCGTCGATGGAGAGCAGCTTGGCCAGGTCGTCGTTGTCGATGACCGGGTACGGCAGCACGATCTGCCGGCAGCTCGCCGGGCCCGGGTTCAGCAGGTTGCCCTCCGGCCCGATGGTCGTGGCCAGGCTGGTCACCAGCTCCTCGCGGATGGCGTCCAGCGGCGGGTTGGTGACCTGGGCGAACAGCTGGTGGAAGTAGTCGAACAGCAGCCGCGGGCGGGTCGACAGCGGCGAGATCGGCGTGTCGGTGCCCATCGAGCCCAGCGGCTCGGCCCCGGTCCGGGCCATCGGCGCGACCAGGATCTTCAGCTCCTCCTCGGAGTAGCCGAAGACCTGCTGGCGGCGCATGACCGAGTCGTGGGTGTAGATGACGTGCTCGCGGGCGGGCAGGTCACGCAGGTCGATCAGACCGGCGTGCAGCCACTCGTCGTAGGGCTCGGCGGCGGCCAGCTCGGCCTTGATCTCGTCGTCGTGCACGATCCGGCCGGCCTCGGTGTCGACCAGGAACATCCGGCCCGGCTGCAGCCGGCCCTTGGCCACCACCGTGGCCGGGTCGAGGTCGAGCACGCCCGCCTCGCTGCCGAGCACGACGAGCCCGTCGCTGGTGTGCCACCAGCGGCCCGGGCGCAGGCCGTTGCGGTCGAGCACGGCGCCGATGATGCTGCCGTCGGTGAACGCCACGCTGGCCGGGCCGTCCCACGGCTCCATGAGGCTGGCGTGGAAGCGGTAGAAGGCGCGCCGGGCCGGGTCCATGCCCGGGTCGTTCTCCCAGGCCTCCGGGATCATCATCAGTACGGCGTGCGGCAGGCTGCGCCCGGACAGGTGCAGCAGCTCCAGCACCGCGTCGAAGTTCGCCGAGTCGGACGCCTCCGGCGTGCAGATCGGGAACAGCCGCTTGATGTTGCCGGGCACGGTCGGCGAGGCGAGCAGCGCCTCGCGGGCGGCCATCCAGTTGCGGTTGCCGCGGATGGTGTTGATCTCACCGTTGTGCGCGATGAAACGGTACGGGTGGGCGAGCGGCCACGACGGGAACGTGTTGGTGGAGAACCGCGAGTGCACCAGCGCGATGGCGCTGTCCACGCGCTCGTCGGTCAGATCCGGGAAGAACGCGGGCAGCTGGTCGGGCGTCAGCATGCCCTTGTAGGTGATGGTGCGCGCCGACAGCGACGGGAAGTACGCCGCGACGCCGCGCTGCGAGCTCTCCCGCTCGGCCTGCTTGCGGATGCAGAACGCGACGCGGTCCAGCTCGAGGCCGGACAGCGGCTCGCCGGCCGGGCCGGACCTGCCACCGGTGAGCCGGTGCGCGGCGAGGAAGACCTGGCGGATCTGCGGCCGCGCGGCCTCGGCGGTCTCCCCCAGCCCGGACGGGTCCACGGGCACGTCGCGCCAGCCGAGGATGTCGCCTCCCTCGACGAGGGCGTACTTCTCGAAGACGGCGACGGAACGAGCGGCCTCGTCGGGGTCGTTGGGCAGGAAGACCAGACCGGTCGCGTACGAGCCGGCCGGCGGGAGCTCGAAATCCACCACGTCACGCAGGTACGCGTCCGGGACCTGGATCATGATGCCGGCGCCGTCGCCGGTGTTGTACTCGGCGCCGCGGGCGCCACGGTGATCGAGCCGGATCAGCGCCGAGAGGCCCTTGGCGACCACGTCGTGGGAGCGCCGGCCGTACAGGTCGGCCACGAAGGCCACACCGCACGCGTCATGCTCCTGAGCCGGGTCGTACAAGCCGCGGCTCTGGGCGTCGCTACGGGTTTCCGCCGCGGGTTGGTCTAGCCCCTGGGGGTGCGGAAGAGCCACCGGGCCTCCGATCGTCACTGGTGTTTCCGTTCAAGGTCGGGACGACGTCGGCCCTGCAAAAGTCTCTAGAGTCTACGTTAGTCGTCACCGATCTCCGCCAGGTGCGGATGGATCACACTTTTGCCCCACCGAAATGTCCTCGGTGACGGTCCGGAGGGCGGTATGTCACTGCCGGGCGAGAGGCGCCGGCGGCTCAACGGGTAGTCTCGCGCGGTGGCGCTAGAGGATACCGACGTCTTCACCCGGCTGGAACGCTTCTACGATGCCGTACCCCGCGACGCCGCCGTCGCGGAGGAGATCGGCGGTTTCGTGCTCTTCGTCAACGACGGCACGGGCTGGCCCTACTACGCCCGCCCAAGCCTGGGCGGTGCCGGCACACCGTCCGCCGCTGATGTTACCGCCGTGCGGCAGCGGCAACGAGACCTCGGCGTGCCCGAGGCTTTCGAATGGGTACACGAGACGACCCCGGACCTGCTGGCCGTGGCCCGCTCGGCGGGCCTGGACGTGCTGCTCGCGCCGCTGATGGTGCTGGAGAGCGCCGCGCTGGTACCGGATCTGCCGCTGCCCGGCGCCACGATCCGCTTCCTGGACCCGGCCACCCCGGGCTTCGCCGCCGACATGAGCACGAGCCGCGCGGTGGGCCGGCTGGGCTTCGGCGCACCGGCCAACGCGACCACCGTGCAGACCGGCTCACTGGTGGTCGAGGTGGCCGGCCCGGCCCAACGCGACGCGGTGCCCCCGCTGACCGACGAAGCGATCGCCGAACTCGTCCGCCGCCACCTGTCCGGCCGCTTCCTCAGCGCGGTGGTGGAGTCCCCCACCGAGGGAATCATGGCGTGCGGCTCGATCCAGCGGGCGGGCGTCGTCGCGGAGGTCGTCGGCGTGGCGACTCTGCCGTCGGCCCGGCGCCGCGGCTACGCGTCCCAGCTGACGGCGAGCCTGGCCCGGCGCACGTTGATGGAGGGCAGCGAACTGGTGTTCCTGTCCGCGGGTGACGATGACGTGGCTCGGCTGTATTCGAAGGTCGGCTTCCGCCGCATCGGCACGGCGTGCATCGCCGAGCCGGCTGCGACGGCCGCGCTGTAAGCGGCGCGGGCCGGGCGTCACCGAAGGCTGCGCAGCACGCACCGGGGGGAGACCGGTTGCCTCGCAGGACTTCCAGCCCACACGGACGGGTGGCCCTCGCACGGAATGACAGCCGCTGAGCGGTGGATCTGAGCGCCCGGCGTCTTTTCCCGGCGGCTCGGGCCGGTGCGGGTTACTCCGGGGGTTGCCAGTCGGCGGTGAGGCCGTGGGCGTGGCCGAGGATGCGTGGCCGCAGCGAGCCCAGCGCCGCGTTCCGCGCCCGCAGCGCCAATCGGCCGCGGGCCTGCACGACCGCTGACATGCGCCGGCTCTGGCGGACCACGCTGGCGGTGCGGGGGCGCCGGGCCCGGTCGTACTCCTCCACCGCCGCTCCCAGGGCAGCGCCCGGTTGGGTTTCCGCGACCAGAGCCCGCAGCGTCGCCGCGTCCTCGAAGGCCAGGCAGGCGCCCTGGCCCAGGTGGTGGGGCATCGCGTGGGCCGCGTCGCCGAGCAGTACCACGCCGCCCGGGCCGGCGCGGAAGCCGTAGGCGCGGGGCAGCGGGCGCAGTTCGCGGACCTCCTGCGGGACCAGGTCCTCGGGGCGGGTCGCGGCCAGCAGCGCGCTGACCGGGGCGTGCCAGCCGGCGAACCAGCGGCGCAGCAACTCCAGCTGGGTCGCGGGTGATTCCGGGCGGGGCGCCCCGGCGGCGGTCGCCACCCAGTAGACGCCGCCGCGGCCGGCCGCCCGGCCGCCCAGGGGCATCGAGACGAAGCGGTAGCCGGCGCCGAGGGTCTCGCCGCCGGCGGCCTGGTCCGCGGGCAGGTCCGGCACGCGGTAGCCGGGGATGACCGCCTGCCAGGCGGCGAAGCCGGAGCCGACGGCGGCGGCCTCGGGGGCCAGCGCGCGACGGACCCGGCTGTCGATGCCGTCGGCGGCGACCAGCAGGTCGGCTTCGAACCGGGTGCGGCCGTCGGTCACCGACGGCCGCTGGGCGCCGCCGGTGCGCACCCCGGTGACGTCGATCCCGGTACGGATGTCCACCCGGTCACCGAGCCCGGCCACCAATGCGTCGTAGAGGTCCTCGAGGTGCACGACCGCCGGGGCCGGGCCCGCGCCCGGCCGTGAGCGGGGTGCGGCGAGCCATTGGCCGTCCGGGCGGCGGACACCGCCGTCGGGCAGCGGGGACGCGATCGCCGACCAGCCGCCGTCGGGGTCCAGGGCTTCCAGCGCGCGGCGGCCGTTCGGCCACAGCACCAGGGCGGTCGGGGACGCCGCGATGCGTTCGCCGGCCTCCAGCAGGGTCACCTGCCAGCCGTCGCGGGCCAGCGCTCCGGCGGCGGCCAGCCCGGCTATGCCCGCTCCCACCACCACGGCCGTGCGCACGCCGCCGCCTTCCGCCGGGGCCTGGCCGTCAGTGTTCGTCGGAGGAGGCGGAGGTCGACGACTTGCCGTCGGGCTCCGCGGGCTCGGTGGTGCCGGACTGGGAAACGCCGGACTGAGGAGCGCCGGGCTGGGCAGAGCCCGACGAGGCGGCACTAGGCTGGGCGGCACCAGGCTGGGCGGCACCGGACTGCGTGGCGCCGGCCTGGGCCGCAGCGGACGGGGCGGGCTCAGCGGTCACGCTGACGGCGGCCGGAGTCTCGTCGGCGGCGGGCTCGGCGGGTGGCAGGATGCCCGTGCGTTCGTACGCCAGGAAGCGTTCCTCGCTGACCACCTGATAAGCCGTCGGCGGCTTGGTCGAGGCGGGCGCCCCACCGACGTCGACCTGGGAGATGTCGCTCTCGGCACCGGGCTGCGGGGCGGAGTCCGGCGCGTCGATCGGCACCACGTACTCGCGGGGGCCCTTGACCATCAGGAAGTAGATCAGCGCGCCGAGGAACACCACGACGGACGTGACCACGTTGAGCCGGATGCCGAAGATGCGGTTGGCCTCGTCGACGCGGAGCATCTCGATCCAGAAGCGGCCCGCGCAGTACGCCATCACGTAGATCGCGAACGCCCGGCCGCGGCCGAACTTGAACTTCCGGTCCAGCCAGAACACCAGTCCCGCGACGCCGAAGTTCCACAGCAGCTCGTACAGGAAGGTGGGGTGATAAAGGTCGGGCAGGGTCACGGCCTTGCCGTCGATGACGGTCGCGTGGCCCGGGTTGGCCCGGTCCATGTCGTGCACCCGCAGGCCCCACGGCAGGGTCGTGACGCTGCCGTACAGCTCGTTGTTGAACCAGTTGCCGAGCCGGCCGATCCCCTGGGCCAGCGGCAGCGCCGGCGCCAGCGCGTCGGCGAAGACGGTCAGCGGCAGGCCGAGCTGGCGGGCGGCGAACCAGGCGCCGAGCGCACCACCGGCCACCGCACCCCAGATGCCCAGGCCGCCCTCCCAGATCTGGAAGATCCGGATCGGGTCGCCGCCGGCACCGAAGTAGTCGCCCGGCGACGTGATGACGTGGTAGATCCGCGCGCCGACGATGCCGAACGGCACCGCCCACACGGCCATGTCCAGCGACGCCCACGGCGCGACGCCGCGACGGCGCAGCCGCCACTCCATGACCAGGACGGCGACCACGATGCCCGCGACGATGCAGAGTGCGTACGCCCGGATCGGCAGGCCCAGCACATGCCAGACCGACGTCGTGGGGCTGGGGATAGCGGCGAGGTTCACGCGCGCACCCTACCGCCCGGCCCTGACAGAATCATCAAGAGGTCTTGCTGACCCGCACACCTTCCGCCAGCTCGGCGCTGAGCGCGCGCAGCCGGTCCAGGCCGGTCCCCCGGTCGGGGGCGTCGAGCACGCACCGGATCAGCGCGCTGCCGACGATCACACCGTCGGCGAACGCGGCCACCTCGGCCGCCTGCGCGCCGGTGCCGACACCCAGGCCGACTCCGACGGGCATCTCCGGGTCGACCGCGCGGATCCGGGCGACGAGCTCGGGTGCCTGCGAGGAGACCGCGGTGCGGGCGCCGGTGACGCCCATGAGCGCGGTCGCATAGACGAAGCCGCGGCACTGGGCGACGGTCATGGCGAGGCGCTCGTCGGTCGACGAGGGCGAGACCAGGAACGTGCGGTCGATCGCGTACCGGTCGGCGGCGGCGATCCACTCGCCGGCCTCGTCCGGGATCAGGTCCGGGGTGATCATGCCGGTGGCGCCGGCCGCGGCGAGGTCGCGGGCGAACGCGTCCACGCCGTAGCGCTCGACCGGATTCCAGTACGTCATCAGCACGACGGTCGCCCCGGCGTTCGCGACCGCCTCGATGATCCGCAGCGTGTCGCGGGTGCGCACGCCGCCGGCCAGGGCGATGTCGCTGGCCTTCTGGATCACCGGCCCGTCCATGACCGGGTCGCTGTACGGCAGCTCGACCTCGATGACGTCGCAGCCGGACTCGGCCATGGCGACCATCGAGGCGATGCTCTCGTCGACGCTCGGGAAGCCGGCCGGCATGCAGCCGACGAGCACCGCGCGCCCCTCGGCCTCGGCCTTGCCGAAGGTGTCGGCGATGCTCACGAGTTCTCCCCCGGGACGATCGTCTCGACCTCGTCGAGGATGCCGAAGTAGGCGCCCGCGGTGTGCACGTCCTTGTCCCCACGCCCGGACAGGTTGATCACGATCGTCGGGGTGCGGCCGAGCTCCTCGGTCAGCGCCGGCACGATCCGCTGCGCACCGGCGAGCGCATGGGCGCTCTCGATGGCCGGGATGATGCCCTCGGTGCGGCAGAGCAGCTGGAACGCCGCCATCGCCTCGGCGTCGGTCACCGGCTCGTAGCGGGCGCGGCCGGTGTCGTGCAGCCAGGCGTGCTCCGGGCCGACACCCGGGTAGTCCAGCCCGGCCGAGATGGAGTGCGACTCGACCGTCTGGCCGTCCTCGTCCTGCAGCACGTACGTGCGGGCGCCGTGCAGCACGCCCGCCGAGCCGCCGGTGATCGACGCGGCGTGCCGGCCGGTCTGCACGCCGTCGCCGCCGGCCTCGAAGCCGTACAGGCGCACGTCCTCGTCGGGGACGAAGGCGTGGAAGATGCCGATCGCGTTGGAGCCGCCGCCCACGCAGGCCGCCACCGCGTCGGGCAGCCGGCCCAGCTTGTCGAGGCACTGGGCGCGCGCCTCGATGCCGATGCCGCCGACGAAGTCGCGCACGATCTCCGGGAACGGGTGCGGTCCGGCGGCCGTGCCCAGCAGGTAGTGGGTCGTGTCGACGCTGGAGACCCAGTCGCGCAGGGCCTCGTTGAGCGCGTCCTTGAGGGTGCGCGAGCCGTTGGTCACGGGCACGACGGTGGCGCCGAGCATGCGCATCCGGGCCACGTTGAGCGCCTGGCGCTCGGTGTCCGTCTCGCCCATGTAGACCACGCACTCGAGGTCGAGCAGCGCCGCCGCGGTGGCGCTGGCCACGCCGTGCTGGCCGGCGCCGGTCTCGGCGATGACCCGCGGCTTGCCCATCTGCTTGGCCAGCAGGGCCTGGCCCAGCACGTTGCGCACCTTGTGGGCGCCGGTGTGGTTCAGGTCCTCGCGCTTGAGCAGCACCTCGGCGCCGATGGCGGCGGAGAACCGCTCGGCCCGGTAGAGCAGTGAGGGCGTGCCCGCGTAGTCACGCAGCAGGCCGGTGAACCGCTCCTGGAAGACCGGGTCGACCTTGGCCGCCCGGTACGCCGCGTCGAGCTCGTCGAGCGCCCGGACCAGCGCCTCGGGCACGAACCGGCCGCCGTAACGGCCGAAGTGCCCGGCGAGGTCCGGCAGGGCCGGGGCGCTCATCGTACCGGCCGGGGCGTCGCCGGGTGGTTGCCCGCGTTGACCAGCTCGGCCACCGCGTCACGGGGGCTCTTCTTGGTCACCAGACCCTCGCCGACCAGCACCGCGTCGGCACCGGCCGACGCGTACCGGATCAGGTCGTGCGGGCCGCGCACGCCGGACTCGGCGATCTTGACGACGTTGTTCGGCAGGCCGGGCGCGATCCGCTCGAAGACGGACCGGTCCACCTCCAGGGTGCGCAGGTCGCGGGCGTTGACCCCGATGACCTGGGCCCCGGCGTCCAGGGCCCGGTCGGCCTCCTCCTCGTTGTGCACCTCGACGAGGGCCGTCATGCCCAGCGACTCGATGCGCTCGAGCAGGCCGGTGAGCACGTTCTGCTCCAGCGCCGCCACGATGAGCAGGACGAGGTCGGCGCCGTGGGCGCGGGCCTCGTGCACCTGGTAGCTCGACACGACGAAGTCCTTGCGCAGCACCGGCACACTGACCGCGGCCCGCACCGCGGCCAGGTCCTCCAGCGAGCCGCCGAACCAGCGGCCCTCGGTGAGCACGCTGATGCAGCGCGCGCCGCCCGCCGCGTACTCGCCGGCCAGCTCGGCCGGGTCCGGGATGTCGGCCAGCGCGCCCTTGGACGGCGACGACCGCTTGACCTCAGCGATCACCGCCACGCCGGGCTTGCGCAGGGCCGCGTACGCGTCGATCGCCGGCGGTGCCGCCGCGGCGAGGTCGCGCACCTGCTCCAGCGAGAGCTGCTGCTGGCGGGCCGCGACGTCTTCGCGGACCCCGGCCAGGATCTCCTCGAGCACGTTCTGCGGTCCCGCACCACGCTCCGCGGGTCCGCCACTGCCCGCCGCCTGATCGGATGTCACCTAATGACTCCCCTCTCCGGGTGTCCTCGGCCCGATGCTAGGTGGCCGCCGACATGTCCAGCCCCCCGGGGTATGGCGCGCCTCACGAGATGGGCTGCGGCATAATGCGCACCCGGGTGGCGCGCTGTTTCATCCGTCACATCCTCCTCGCCGGTATCGGGCGACTACCTGCGACCCCCTGGATGATCGGTTGATCCCCCCTGGCGGTGACGGTGGCGTCACCGATCGGAAATACGACTCCGGCATCATCGGACTCCGGCACACTGGTCGGCGGCGTCGGCAACGCCGGCCCCCGGCACGAGTCTCGTGAGGTTGACCATGGCTACTGCAGAGGTTGGTTTCGTCGCCGTCTCCCGGGCCGTCGTCGCGGCGGCCGCCGACCTCGCGGCCGAGGTCGAGCGCCGCGTGGTGGGCGACGAGAACGTCCGGACCGCCCAGGGCAACGCGTGGGCGGCGATCTGCGCCGACCGCGCCCGGGCCCAGGCCCGCGCCGACATGGACGCGATGGTGGCGGCCCTGGCCGCGAACGCGAACCGGGGCCCCCGGCGCGACCGTCAGCGCGCGGTCGGGTCGTCGCCGCGGTCGAGCGCGTCCCAGGCCGCCCTGGTGTCCACCCGCTGATCCACGTCCGCGTCGGTGACCGGCGTGCCCGCGGCACCGCGGCGCTCGTAGCGGGCGCCCATGGCCGGCCATTCGTGACCGGAGCGGGCCGCCCAGAGGCCACCGAGCACGATCAGCAGCCCGGCCAGCACACAGATCACCGGCCAGACGGTGGCGCCGGTCCCGGCCGCGCCCACGTCCAGGCCGGCCCGTCCGGTGACGGCCCCGGCCGCGACACCGGCGCCGGCCAGCGCCAGCAGCCCGCCCAGGCAGCGGCGGAGCAGGCCCCGGGTGGCGAGCAGCGCGCCCGCCCCGGCCAGCGCCACCAGGGCCAGGCCGATGACCCAGGGCTCCACATCCGCGCCCGTGCGGGCGTCGCGCAGGGACGACAGGCCCGGCCGCGCGGTGACGATCTCCGACCAGGTGCGGGTCACGCCGTAGACGGCCAGCCCGGCACCTGCGGCGCACAGCAGCACCGCGTACGCCAGCCGGCGGCCGGGCGTCATCAGCGGGCCGCGCGCAGCGTCTCGGCAGCCGCGATCGCCGCCAGCACGGCCGCGGCCTTGTTGCGGGTCTCCTGCTCCTCCGCGGCCGGGTCGGAGTCGGCCACGATGCCGGCGCCGGCGCCCACGTACGCCGTCCCGCCGTGCATCAGCGCGGTGCGGATCGCGATGGCCATGTCCATGTCACCGGCGAAGCCGAAGTAGCCGACCGTGCCGCCGTACAGGCCGCGGCGGGTCGGTTCGAGGCTCTCGATGATCTCCATGGCCCGGACCTTGGGCGCGCCCGACAGAGTGCCGGCCGGGAACGTGGCGGCCAGCGCGTCGAAGGCGCTGCGGTCGGCCTGCAGCTCACCGACGACGGTGGAGACGATGTGCATGACGTGGCTGTACCGCTCGATGCGGGCGAAGTCCGGCACCTCGACCGTGCCCGCCCGGCACACCCGGCCCAGGTCGTTGCGGCCCAGGTCGACCAGCATGACGTGCTCGGCGCGTTCCTTGGGGTCGGCCAGCAGCTCCGCCGCGAGCGCGTTGTCCTGCTCGGGGGTGCCGCCGCGCCAGCGGGTGCCGGCGATCGGGTGCAGCAGCGCCCGGCGTACCCCGCCCTGCTCGGCACTGACCTTGAGGTGTGCCTCCGGCGACGAGCCGACGATGTCGAAGTCGTCGAAGCGCAGCAGGTACATGTACGGGCTCGGGTTGGTCGCGCGGAGCACCCGGTAGACGTCCAGCGGATCGGCGTCGGTGGCCCGCTCGAAGCGTTGCGCGACGACGATCTGGAAGCACTCGCCGGCCCGGATGGCCTCCTTGGCCGTCTCGACCGCCTTCTGGTAGTCGCCCGGGGCGGTACGGCTGACCACCTCGCCGGCCGGCTGCCGCTCTACGGTGGAGATCATCGGCGGGGTGGGCCGCGACAGCGCGGTGGTCATCGCGTCGAGCCGGCCGACGGCCTGGTGGTAGGCGGCGCGGGCGGCCCGCACATCGGCGTCGGCGGCGAGCACCGCGTTGGCCACCAGGATGGCCGAACCGTCGTAGTGGTCGAGCACCACCAGGTCGGTGGCGAGCATCATGCCCAGCTCGGGCAGGGGCACGTCGTCGACGGTGGTGTCCGGCAGCCGTTCGAACCGGCGGACCAGGTCGTAGCTGAGGTAGCCGACCATGCCACCGGTCAGCGGGGGCAGGTCGTCGCCCGTACCGGGCTCCCCGGGGGCGGCCAGGGCTGCGACGGTCTCCCGCAGCGCGACCACCGGATCACCGTCGAGGGGTACACCGGCCGGCGGGTGGCCCAGCCAGGCCGCCTGCCCGTCGCGCTCGACCAGGGTGGCGGCACTGCGCACGCCGATGAACGAGTATCGCGACCAGGCGGCCGAGCCCGCACCCTGCTCCGCGGACTCCAGCAGGAAGGTGCCGGGGCCGCCGGCCAGTTTACGGTAGACCCCGATCGGAGTCTCGCCGTCGGCCAGCAGCCGGCGTACCACGGGCACCACCCGGCGCCGCGCCGCCTGCGCGACGAAGACGTCCTCGTCCGGGGTCACCGAGCCGCTGGTCATGCGCTCTCCCCCGGCACGGCCGGCAGGTCGTCGGAGAAACAGGTGTGGGTGCCGGTGTGACAGGCCGCGCCGACCTGCTCGACCGTGACCAGCAGGGCGTCACCGTCGCAGTCCAGCGCCACGGACCGCACGTACTGGTGGTGGCCCGAGGTGGCGCCCTTGACCCAGTACTCAGCGCGGCTGCGGGACCAGTAGGTGGCCCGGCCGGTGGTCAGCGTGCGGTGCAGCGCCTCGTCGTCCATCCAGGCCAGCATCAGCACGTCGCCGGTGCCGGCCTCCTGGACGATCGCGGCCACCAGGCCGTCGGAGGTGCGGCGCAGGCGGGCGGCGATCGCCGGGTCCAGCGCGGAGACAGGTCCGTTCACAAGGTCAGTCGCGGGCACAGTGTCACATTCTCTCGCACCGGGTACCAGCGTCCACCAGGCCGTACCGGTAGCCCACGATCCGGTCACGGACCCGCACTGGGGGTGTGACCGGGAGGCCGGGGACGGTACCGTCGTCCTGCGCCGCACCCAAGGTGCAGCGCCCGCCGTCCGACCGGCCCGCCCCGCGGATGGCGCCGCCACTGGAACGGGAGTCTTGATCCGATGGAGCCGACGTCCGAGCCCGAGAACCGGCAGTCACGCGGCCTGGCCCGCTTCTGGCCGGTGCACGGGATGTCCGCGCCGGCGCCGCGCGAGTCCGAAGAGGACCCGGCGACCGGCAGGACGCCACCGGCGCCGCGGCGCACAAGTCCGAGAAGCAAGCCGGCCCCGCCGGCCCGAACGGGGAGCACCCGCAGGTGAGCGATCAGCAGTCCCAGCCGCACGATGACCAGCCGGAGCCCGACGAGCAGCCGGCCCCGTTCGCCCCGCGGCCGCACCCGGCGCTGACCAGCGACACCCAGATGGTGGCCCTCGGCTCGCGGCGCCCACAGGACGCGCTGCTCGGCACCAACGGCACCCGGTGGACCAACCAGGGCGGCTTCCCGCCGGTGGAGACCAACGGGCACCACAACGGTGACGCCGGTCCCCGCCACGGCGGCATCCCGATCGCCAACGGCCAGGCCCCGGTCAGTGGCGGCTCGCTGCCCGGCTCCCGCTCACCGTTCGCCCCGACCGGCGACGACCCGTCCCCGTTCGCGCCTCCTGGCGACGACGCGATGCGGTCCGCGTTCATGCCCGGCGAGGACCGGCCGGCCTTCGGCGGCCCCGCCGACGACCGGCTCCCCTTCGGCGGCACCGGGGACGAGCGGTCGACCTTCGGCAGCGCCGGCGACGACCGGCCGACCTTCGGCAGCCTCGGCGACGACCGGCCGGCCCTCGGCGGCCCCGGCGAGGACCGGCCGGTGTTCGGTGGGTCCGGTGACGAGGCCGCGCCTGGCCCGCGGTCGCCGTTCGCGCCCACCGGCGGCGACGGTCCCGGTGCGCGGTCGCCCTTCGCGCCGACTGATGACCCGGGTCCGGCCGGTCCCCCGTTCGCGCCCTCGCCGTTCGCGCCGCAGGCCTCCGGTTCGGCCCCGGTGACCGGCCCCGGCCAGCAGACCTCCCCGAGCGGGACCCCGTCCGCGCCCGCCGTCTCGCAGCAGCCGACCGCCCCGCAGCAGCCGGGCCCTCAGCAGTCCGGCTCACCGCAGCCCGGAGCGCAGCAGTCCACCGGTCGTCCGGCCGGCACCCCGTCGGCGGCCGGCTCCGCCCAGGTGCCGGTGCCGATGCCCGGGCGCCCGGTCAGCACGCCGCCGGTCACCACACCCTCGGCCGGCACACCGTCGGCCACCACACCGCCGCCGGTCGGCACGCCGTCGGCCGGCACGCCGCAGGCCGCCGCACCGGCATCGCCCGTGCCGGCGGTCGACCCGTCGGCGCCGACCCGGCTGGAGCCCACCGGCTGGGCGACCGCCGGTCCGCGAGCGGGTGCCTCCGGCAGCGCCAGCGTCCCGGTCAGCGGGTCCGGCGGCGGACGGCGCAGCCGTGCCGACGAGGCCACCGACGAGCAGGTCGCCCCGGCTCCCCGGCGGTCGGCCAGCCTGGACGACGTGCAGGAGGCGGCGGCCGGCCGGCGTGCCGCGAAGGCCGCGTCCGGCGAGGCGCCGCTGCGCCCGGGTGACGTCAACGACATCTCCATCACGTTTTGGGCCGAGTCGGCCAGCGAGCAGTTCCGCGCCGAGTGGCACGAGGTCAAGGCCCAGTTCGTCGACGACCCGGTGGCCGCCCTGACCCGGGCCCACGACCTGCTCACCGAGGCCGTGCACGAGCTCACCGAGTCGATGCTGGCCGAACGCGACGAGCTGGACCCGCTGCGGGCCGGCGCGACGCCCGACACCGAGAGCATGCGCATGGCGATGCGCGGCTACCGCGAGTTCCTGGACCGCATCCTGGCCCTGTAAGGCCGCCCTGCACAAAAAGCCGCGATCCCCGTCCCGGGGGTCGCGGCTTTTTGTCATTGCCCTGCCCGCAGAATTCATCTAGCGTTGAGTTCATCAGGCGATGAATTATTGGGAGGCACAATGACCAGCGCCGTCGAGGTCGAGGACCTCGTGGTCGAACGCGGCCGGCGCCGCGTGTTGCAGGGGATCAGCTGCGCCGTCGCGGCCGGCAGCGTCACGGGGCTGCTCGGCCCCAGCGGCAGCGGCAAGACGACCCTCATCCGGGCGATCGTCGGGGTCCAGGTGATCAAGTCGGGCACGGTGACCGTGCTCGGGGAGCCGGCGGGCGGGCCCGCTCTGCGGCGTACGGTGGGCTACGTCACCCAGGCCCCCAGCGTCTACGCCGACCTCTCGGTCCGCGAGAACGCCCGCTACTTCGCCTCCCTGTACGGCCTGGGCGCGGCCGACGCGGACCGGGCGATCGCCGACGTCGGCCTGGCCGGCGCGGCCGGTCAGCTGGTCGGCAACCTGTCCGGCGGCCAGCGCAGCCGGGCCTCGCTGGGCTGCGCGATGATCGGCGCGCCCCGGCTGCTGGTGCTCGACGAGCCCACCGTCGGGCAGGACCCGGTGCTGCGCGCTGACCTGTGGGCGAAGTTCCACGCCCTGGCCGCCGCGGGCACGACCCTGCTGGTCTCCAGTCACGTGATGGACGAGGCGGGCCGCTGCGACCGGCTGCTGCTGATCCGCGAGGGCCGGCTGATCGGCGACGACTCGCCGGCGGCGATCCGGGCGGCCGCCGGCACCGAGAATCTGGAGGAGGCCTTCCTGCGCCTCATCCGCGACAGTGAGCAGGTGGCGGCGGCATGAGCTTGCGGATCACCTTCTCCACCGCCGCGCGGATCCTGCGGCAGCTGCGCCACGACCGGCGCACGGTGGCCCTGCTGGTCGTCGTGCCGGCGGTCCTGCTGGTCCTGCTCTATTTCATGTACGACGGGGCCGACGGCACCTTCGACCGGATCGCCCTGGTCATGCTCGGGATCTTCCCGTTCGTGATCATGTTCCTGGTGACCAGCATCGCGATGCTGCGCGAACGCACCACCGGCACCCTGGAACGGCTGCTCACCACCCCGCTGGGCAAGCTCGACCTGCTCTTCGGCTACGGGCTCGCGTTCGGGCTGGCCGCGGCGGTGCAGGCCGGGGTCGCGGTGGCGGTGGCGTACTGGGCGCTGGGGCTGGACACGGCCGGCAGCGCCGGGCTGGTCGTGCTGATCGCCGTGGTCAACGCGGTGCTCGGGGTGGCGCTCGGGCTGTTCTGCAGCGCCTTCGCACGCACCGAGTTCCAGGCCGTACAGTTCCTACCGGTGGTCGTCGTGCCGCAGATCCTGCTGTGCGGGCTGTTCGTGCCGCGCGCCCAGATGGCCGGCTGGCTGCAGGCGACCTCGGACGCGCTGCCGCTGTCGTACGCGATCGAGGCGCTGGCGCAGGTCGGGGCGCACCCCGACGCCACCACGACGATGTGGCGCGACCTGACGGTCGTGACCGGCGCGGTGCTCGTCGCGCTGGTCCTGGCGGCCGCGACGCTGCGGCGCCGCACCCCCTGACGAGGAGCTTCTTTGGTACGGCGTAGCGGGCGGCGTCCGGGCAACCAGGACACCAAGCAGTCCATCCTGGAATCCGCCCGCACCGTCTTCGCCGAGGCGGGGTTCGACAAGGCGTCGGTGCGGGCCATCGCCGCCGCGGCCGGGGTCGACGCGGCGCTGATCCACCACTACTTCGGCACCAAGGAGAAGCTGTTCCTGGCGGCGATGAACTCTCCGATCAACCCGGCCGAGCTGATCCCCAGGGCGATGGCCGGCCCCCGCGAACAGGCGGGTGAGCGGCTGGTCGCGACCGTGCTCAGCGTCTGGGACTCCCCGGCCGGCGCCGCGGCGGTGGCGCTGCTGCGCTCGGCGATGAGCAACGAGTGGACCGCCCGGTTGATGCGTGAGTTCGTCGTCACGCAGGTGCTGCGCCGCGCGATCAAGGAGCTGGACATCGACGAGAAGGAGGCCCCGACCCGGGCGGCGCTGGTCGCCACCCAGATCGCCGGGCTGGCGATGGTCCGCTACGTGCTCAAGGTCGAGCCGGTGGCCTCCGCACCGGCGGAGCGGCTGGTGGCTGCCATCGGCCCGACCGTGCAGCGTTACCTGATGGACGATCTGCCGGGAGTCTTCGACGCCTGACCCACGGCCGGGCCGGACCGGCGGCCGCGGATCAGGACCGCAGGAAGTCCAGCAGGTCGGCGTTGATCGTCTCGGCCTGCGTGGTCGGCATCCCGTGCGGGAAGCCGGGATAGGTCTTCAACGTGCCGTTCTGCAACAGCTCCGCGGACAGCGGCGCCGAGTCGGCGTACGGCACGATCTGGTCGTCGTCGCCGTGCATCACCAGGACCGGCACCGTGATCTTCTTGAGGTCCTCGGTGAAGTCGGTCTGCGAGAAGGCGACGATGCCGTCGTAGTGGGCCTTGGCGCCGCCCATCATCCCCTGCCGCCACCAGTTCTGGATGATCGCCTCGGAGGGCTCCACGCCGGGCCGGTTGAAGCCGTAGAAGGGACCGGACGGCAGGGCCCGGTAGAAGTCGGACCGGCCGGCGGCCAGCTGGGCCTGGAGATCGTCGAAGACGCTCTTGGGCAGGCCGCCGGGGTTCGCCTCGGTCTGCACCATCAGCGGCGGGACCGCGCTGATCAGCACCGCCTTGGCCACCCGGTCCTCGCCGTGGCGGGCGAGGTAGTGCACGACCTCGCCGCCGCCGGTGGAGTGCCCGACGTGCACGGCGTCGTGCAGATCGAGGTGAGCGGTCAGGGCGGCCAGGTCGTCGGCGTAGTGGTCCATGTCGTGGCCGTCGCCGGTCTGCGTGGAACGGCCGTGCCCGCGCCGGTCGTGGGCGATGACCCGGTAGCCGTGCTGGACGAAGAACAGCAGCTGGGCGTCCCAGTCGTCGGCCGACAGCGGCCAGCCGTGGCTGAAGACGATCGGCTGGCCCGAGCCCCAGTCCTTGTAGAAGATCTCCGTACCGTCGGTTGTGGTGATCGTGCCCATGCTGCCTCCATCGGTCCGGGCGGCGGTTGCGCCGACGACCATCCTGGTCGTTCCGGTCTGCCGCCGGGACCACTTACGGGTGAACATCCGATCAGCGGATCGTTTCGGCCTCGCTGTCCCGGGTGCAGCGGTGGCAGAGCACCGGGTGCAGCAGGTGGGCCAGGTCGTGGCGGTCGGTGACCGGGCGCGGGAAGGCCAGCCGGGCGAGCCGGTCGCCGAGGCGGACCATGAAGCCGTACCGGTCCAGGCGGACGACCCTGGGCTCGTCGCCGGGCAGTGCGGCCGGGCCGAGCTGCCGGCGGACGTAGCCGGCCATCTCGTCGACGTGGTGGTCGGCCAGGTCGGCGATCAGGTCGAACTCGATGGTGCGCAGCGGGTCCGGCGCGGCCAGCGCGTAGTCGTCGGGGTCGACGTCGACCAGCACGCCGTTGCGTTCGTAGCGCACCTCGGCGACCTCCATCCGGTGCAGGACCTGGGAGTCGCCCACGTCGAGCAGATCGGGGGCCGGGTCGGAGTCGGCGTACTCCAGGGCTGCCTCGCGGGCCTGCTCGCCGGTGAGGGCGACGGCCCAGCCGGCCACCCAGACCCGGCCCAGCGACGGGGCGCCGGCGACCGGCGGCACGTCGCTGATGTCGAGCACGAGCGCGGTGTCGTCGTTGCCCTCGCTCGGGCGCAGCGCCGTGGTGAGCGCGCCGTTGCGCGGGGCCAGCAGCAGCACTCGGCCCTGGCTGTCGGTCACGTGCCGCACCGGGTACGGACCCTGCCGGCAGGCGATGTGCGCGACGGCGGGCAGGTGACCGGCGGCCAGGGTACGGGCGACCTCGGCGGGCGTGGGCTGCATGTCAGGTACCTCCGAGCACCGGTTAGGATTGCCTTAGTAAGGTGAGCCTAACCGTACAACACCGCTGAACCACAGCACCCCCTCGACCACAGCACCATCTCGACCGAAGTGAGATCGCCCGTGAACAACTCCCGTCCCAAGGCCCGGCTCTCGCGGGCACTCGGCATTCCGCTGACCCGCAAATGCGTGAAGTACTTCGAGAAGCGCCCGTTCCCGCCCGGCGTGCACGGCCGGGGGCGGCGCAAGGCGTCGGACTACCAGGTCCGGCTGCTCGAGAAGCAGCGTCTGCGGCACCAGTACAACATCAGCGAGGCGCAGATGCGCCGGGCCTACGAGGACGCGCACCGCAAGGAAGGCAAGACCGGCGAGAACATGGTCGCCCTGCTGGAGAGCCGCCTGGACGCCACAGTGCAGCGCGCCGGCCTGGCCCGCACCATCTACCAGGCCCGTCAGCTCGTCGCGCACGGCCACTTCCTGGTGGACGGCAAGAAGGTCGACCGGCCGTCGTACCGGCTCAAGCCCGGACAGGTCGTCGAGGTCCGCGAGACCAGCCGGCAGAAGCCGCCGTTCCAGATCGCGGCCACCGGAGCGCACCTGGACGGCCCGACCGCGCCGTACCTGTCCACGGTCGTCGAGGAGTTGCGCACCACGGTGATCCGCAAGCCGCTGCGCGCCGAGGTCCCGGTGGTCTGCGACGAACAGCTGGTCGTCGAGTTCTACGCGCGCTGAGTCACCGGGTCTGCTCCAGCCACGAGGCGAAGAGCTTGGCGTAGATCGAGTCCTCGTCACGGATCAGGGTGGTGTGCGGGCCGCGTTGCACGACGCGGCCCGCGTCCACCACGATCACCTCGTCGGCGGACTGGGCGGTGGAAAGACGATGGGCGATCGCCACCGTGGTGCGGCCCCGGGTGACGGTGTCGAGGGCGCGCTGCAGCCGTACCTCGGTGGCCGGGTCGACCGCACTGGTCGCCTCGTCGAGCACCAGCAGGTCCGGGTCGGCCACGTAGGCGCGTACCAGAGCCACCAGCTGCCGCTCCCCCACGCTGAGCGCCTCGCCGCGCTCGCCCACCGGGGTCTGCAGGCCGAGCGGCAGCCCGGCCAGCCAGTCCGCCAGGCCGAGCTCGGTGAAGGCCCGCTCGAGGTCCCCGTCGGTCAGCTCGGGCGCGGCGAAGCGGATGTTCTCCGCCACCGTCGCGTCGAACAGGAAGCCGTCCTGCGGCACCATCACCACCCGCGAGCGCAGGGACGTGAAGCGCACCGAGGTCAGCGGCGTGCCGGAGAGCAGCACCTGCCCGCCGGCCGGGTCCATCAGCCGGGTGAGCAGCTTGGCGAAGGTGGTCTTGCCGCTGCCGGTCTCGCCGACCACCGCGACCCGGGTCTTCGGCGCGATCTCCAGATCCACATCAGCGAGCACGACGGGACCACCGGGATAGCGGTACGACACGTCGGCGAAGCGCACCGACAGCGGGCCGGGCGGCAGCTCCACACCCTCGGCGTCCGGGTCGGCCACGTCCGGCTCGATGTCGAGCACGTCGAGCACCCGGCGCCAGCCGGCCACGGCGTTCTGCGCCTCGTTGAGCACCTCGGTGGCGATCTGCACCGGCTGGATGAACAGGGTGACCAGGAACAGGAACGCGGTCAGCTTGCCCACGCTCAGGCCGCCGTCGACGCCGAGCAGCAGACCCACGACCACCACGGCGGCCAGCGCCACCCCGGCCGCGAGCTCCCCGGTGGAGAAGCTGATCACGCTGGTCCGCAGCGCCTTCTGCTGCGCCACCCGCAGATTGTCGATCGAGGTGTCCAGCCGCTGGCCGGTGCGCCCGGCCACCCCGTACGCGCGGATGACGGTCGCGCCGACCACGCTCTCGGCGACCGCGCCGAGCATGGTGCCGGTGCGCTCGCGGACGATCCGGTAGACGCCGGCGAGCCGCTTCTGGAACAGCCGGATGATGATCACGGCCGGCAGGAACGCTGCGAACACCACCAGGGTGAGCTGCCACGAGTAGACGAACATGACGATGGTGGTGACCACCAGCTGCCCCGAGGTGAGCAGCAGCATCACGCCGCCGGTCTGCAGGAACTGGGTGATCTGGTCGACGTCGCCGGTCACCCGGGAGACCAGCGAGCCACGCCGCTCGGACTGCTGGTGCAGCATCGACAGGTCGTGGATGTGCCGGAACGTGCGGGAGCGCAACGCGCCCAGCGCGGTCTCGCTGACCGTGAACAGCCGCCGGGTCATCGCATAGCCGCAGGCTGTGGAGACCACCAGGACGGCCAGGGTCAGGCCGACGATCAGCGCGACGACGCCCAGGTCGGGCCCGCCGGGTGCGCGGATGCCGCGGTCGATGCCCTGCTGGATCGCGATCGGCACGGCGACCCGGCCGGCCATCGAGACCAGCGCGAGCGCGAGCGTGCCGATCAGGCCGGGACGCAGCTCGGGTGAGAGCGCGACGCCGCGGCGGAACGTGGCGAGCGCGCCCTCTTCGGCTGCGGGCTTCTCCAGGACGGCAGTACTCACGCGATGACCTTGCTGTCCTCTTCGCGAGCGGCCTCGGCCTGCTCGTACGCGGTGACCAGGTTGAGATAGCCGGGCTCGGTGGCCATCAGCTCGGTATGCGTGCCGGTGGCCACCACCCGGCCGTCCTCGAGATAGACGACCAGGTCGGCCAGCGCGATCGTGGCCCGCCGGTAGGCCACCACCAGGATCGACGCGCCGGAGTCGTCCCCGCGCAGCGACGCCAGGATGGCCGCCTCCACCCGCGGGTCCACCGCGCTGGTGGCGTCGTCGAGCACCAGCAGCCGAGGCCGCCCGGCCAGTGCACGGGCCAGGGTCAGACGCTGGCGCTGGCCACCCGAGAGCGACGTGCCGCGCTCGCCGACCGCGGTGTCCAGACCCTCGGGCAGATGGGCGACGAAGCCCTCGGCCTGGGCGTGGCGTAGCGCCGACCAGGCCACCTCGTCGTCGAGCCCCTCGCGGTCCAGCGTCACGTTGCCGCGCACGGTGTCGTCGAAGACGAACGGCACCTGCGGCACGAGCGCCGCCGCCGAGGCCAGGGCCGGCACGCTCAGCTCGGGCAGCGGCGTGCCGTCGATGCAGACCGTGCCCTTGTCCGGGTCGACCAGCCGGACGGCGAGCGAGGCGATGGTCGACTTGCCGGAGCCGGTCGCGCCGACCAGGGCGACGGTCCGGCCGGCCGGCACGGTGAAGGAGACGTCGTGCAGCACCTCGGTGCCGTCGCCGTACGAGAAGCGCACGTGGTCGAAGGTGATCTCCGCCGGGCCGGTGCGGGCCGGGGCGGCCGAGCCGTACGCCAGGTCGCCGTCGGCGCCGAGCACCGCCTGGACCCGCTCCCAGCCGGCGACGCTGCGCGGCAGCTCGGCGACCACCCAGCCGATCGCCCGGACCGGGAAGGCCAGCACGGTGAACAGGAAGGAGACGCTGACCAGCTCGGCCACGCTGACCGCGCCGGACTGCAGCCGCCACGCGCCGAGCAGCAGCACGGCCAGCGTGCCGACGCTGGGCAGGCTGTCCATCACCGGGTCGAACGCGCCGCGCAGCCGGCCGACCGAGATCAGCGCGTCGCGCAGCTCGCTCACGTGCACGGCGAAGCGCCGCGACTCGTCGGCCTCGCGGCCCATCGTCTTGACCACCAGCGCGCCGTCGAAGCTCTCGTGGGCGACCGCGCTGACCTTGCCGCGCAGCTGCTGGGCCCGGATCTGCCGCGGCGACATCCGGCGCGAGTAGACCAGGTTGAGGCCGAACAACGCCGGGAAGAGACAGACGCCGACCATGGCCAGGACCCAGTCGGTGAGGAACAGCGAGACCAGCGCGGCGGCGATCATCACGATCGTGCCGACCGCGAACGGCAGCGGCGCGATCGGCACGAAGGCCGCCTCGACGTCGGAGTTGGCGTTCGACAGCAGCGTGCCGGTGGCGTGCCGCTGATGCCAGGCGGGCGGCAGGGCCAGATAGCGCCGGGTCACCGCGCGGCGGTAGCGGGCCTGCAGCCGGAACTGCATGTAGCCCGCGCCGAGCCGGCGGCCGAAGATGCTGGCCACCCGCAGCAGGGCGATGCCGATGAAGGCGGCGGCGATCAGGACGAGCTCGCCGGTGCCGGCCCGGTGCTCGGCGAACGCGGGCACGACGACGTTGCCGATGACCGCGCCCACCACGAACGCGTTCGCGATGACGAGCAGGCCGAACAGGCTGCTGCCGATGGTGCCGATGATGAAGAGACGGGGCTCGGTCCGGATCGCCCGGCCGAGCACGCGCAGGCCTCGGCCCAGCACGTCGCGACTGGCCCTCGTGGTCAACTCGCCCTCATGGTCAACTGGCCTCGCCCTGAGGTAAGTCCGAGCCGGCTGTTCCGGCCTTACCGGTCCATCCTGCCGAACCGCCCGCGAAACGCCACAGGTTTACATTGTGTCAACAAGCACACCATCGCGCAGCCCGGCCCGCGCCACCGCGCGGCGGACCTGCCGCCCGCCTACCATCGGGGTATGACCGACTACGCGCGCGCCGAGCGCCGGCAGCTCGCCGACCTGCTGCACCAGGTGGGCCCGGACCTGGCCACAGTGTGCGCCGGCTGGACCACCCGGGACCTCGCCGCGCACCTGGTGGTCCGCGAGCGGCGGCCGGACGCGATGATCGGCATGCTGATCCCGCCGCTGGCCGGGCACGGCGAGCACGTACGGCTGGCCAAGGCCGCCCAGCCGTACCCGGAGATCATCCAGGAGGTGCGCACACCGCCCTGGTGGAGCCCGGTCAGCAACCCTCTGGTCGACTCGCTGAGCAACACCGTCGAGTTCTTCATCCACCACGAGGACGTCCGGCGCGCCACGCCCGGCTTCACCCGGCGGAGCCTGGAGCACGGCGAGCAGCAGGCGATCTGGAACGCCACCAAGCTGACCGCCCGGCTGGCCCTGCGCAAGGTCGGCTTCCCGGTGCTGGTCGAGGCGCCGGGCTTCGGGACGCTACGGATCGGCAACGGCGAGCCCCGGGCCACCGTCACCGGTGAGCCGGGTGAGCTGGCGCTGTTCGTCTCCGGCCGGCAGCGGGTGGCCGAGGTGCAGGTCACCGGCGAGCCCGAGGCGGTCGCCAAGCTGACGACGGCCGCGATCGGCCTCTGAACTACTCCCGGGTCGCGGAGACCCAGTTCGGGTCGCTGTGGTCGGAGCGCGGCCCGACCACCGCCCCGGCCAGCTCGTCGAGCAGCTCCAGTTGCGCCGGCTCCAGCCGCACCTCGAGGCTCGCGACGTTCTCGTCGACCCGGGCGGCGCGGCGGGTGCCCGGGATCGGCACGACCGGCAGTCCCAGCTGCCCGCCCCGGATCCGCAGCCAGGCCAGCGCCACCTGGGCCGGGGTCGCGCCGACCTCGGCGGCCACCCCGCGCACCCCCTCGACGACCGCCTGGTTGCGGTCGAACGCGGAGCCGGAGAAGCGGGACAGCCCGGCCCGCCAGTCCCCCGCGACCGCGGCCCGGTCGAGGGTGCCGGTGAGGAAGCCCCGGCCCAGCGGCGAGTACGGCACGAAGCCCACCCCGAGCTCAGCGGCGGCGGGCACCACGGCCCGCTCCACGTCACGGCTCCACAGCGACCACTCGCTCTGCACGGCGGCGATCGGATGCACCGCGGACGCCTGCCGCAGCTCGGTGGCGGTCACCTCGGACAGGCCCAGGTGGCGTACCTTGCCCGCGCGGACCAGCTCGGCCATCGCCGCGACGGTCTCCTCGACCGGCACCCGTACGTCGCGGCGGTGCAGATAGTAGAGGTCGATGACGTCGGTGCCGAGCCGGGCCAGGCTCGCGTCGCAGGCCAGCCGCACGTACGCGGCGTCGCCCCGGGTGGCCATGGTGCTCAGGTCACCGTCGGCGGTGGTGATGCCGAACTTCGTGGCCAGCGTGACCTCGTCGCGGCGGTCGGCGAGCAGGCGGGCCAGCAGGCGCTCGTTGCTGCCGCCGCCGTACACGTCGGCGGTGTCGAGGAAGGTCACGCCGACGTCCACGGCGTGGTGCAGGGTGGCGAGCGACTCGTCCTCCTGCGCGGGGCCGTACACCTCGGCGAGGCCCATGGCCCCGTAACCGAGGGCGCTGGCGGTCAGGCCGTCACCCAGCTCGATGGTGTGCATGACGACCACTCCAGCACACCTCAGTCGTCGGCGACCAGGGCCGGGATGCCCGCCCGGCAGACGATCTCGAATTTCACCCGGTCCTTGCCGCCGCCCTGGGCCCGGAACTCGCCCTCGGCGTCGTCGTCCTGCAGGCCGCGGTCCTGCTCGTGCAGCTCGTAGCCCTGCCGCGGCGACATGCTCACCACCTCGGGGCGGGCTCCGGCGCAGCGACCGACGACCGTGCCCGCGCGGGTCGGGAAGGTCAGGGTCGGCGGGCCGGACGACGCCGACGCCGACGCCGAGGGAGTGGCCGGCGGGCGGCTGCCGGACCCCTCCGCGGCCGACGGCGACACGGCGACCTGGCGGGCCAGCTCGTCCGCCACCTCGGCCGCGCTCAGCGGGCGGGTCTCCGGCGTGGTCAGCCCGTTCCCGATGACACTGACCGCCGCGAGACCGACCACCACGGCGAGCACCGCCGCGCCGAACCAGCCGGCGGTCACCAACAGCATTCGACGATTCACCCGTCCGACTATGCCGGGCGCCACCCTAAGCCGGGCCCGCGGGAACGCTAAGGGACGGTTAAGAGCGTCGTCGCGGCCGGGGTGCCGGGTTACCGTGCAGCGTGGCCCACCTCCTGCTGATCGAGGACGACTCGGCGATCCGTACCACCCTGCTGCGCGCCCTGCGCGAGCGCGGCCATGCCGTGGCCGCCTCGCACACCGCGATGGACGGCCTGCGCACCGCCCTGGCCGAGCGTCCCGACCTGGTCGTGCTCGACCTCGGACTGCCCGATCTGGACGGCCGGGAGCTGCTGCGGATGCTGCGCGCGGTCAGCGCGATGCCGGTCATCGTGGCGACCGCCCGCGACGACGAGGAGGAGATCGTCCGGGTGCTCGACGCGGGCGCCGACGACTACATCGTCAAGCCGTTCACCGCGGCCCAGCTCGACGCCCGGGTGCGCGCGGTGCTGCGGCGCGGCGGGGTGGCCGGGGCCGAACCGGTGGCGCTGGCCGTCGGCGGGCTGCGCATCGACGCGGGCGCGCGGACGGCCACCCTGGACGGCGCCGACCTGGACCTGACGCCGCGCGAGTTCGACCTGCTGCACCACCTGGCGACCCGGGCCGGGCAGGTGGTGAGCAAGCGGGAGCTGCTCAGCGAGGTGTGGCAGGTGCCGTACGGCGGCGCGGACAAGACCGTCGACGTGCACCTGTCGTGGCTGCGCCGCAAGCTCGGGGAGACCGCCCAGGAGCCGCGCTACCTGCACACCGTCCGCGGGGTGGGAGTCCGGCTGAGCGGTCCGGCATGAGACGGCGGCTGACCCTGCTGGTCGCGGCCACCACCTGCCTGGTGCTGATCGCCTTCCTGGTGCCGCTGGCGCTGCTGATCCGGCAGGTCACCGAGGACCGGGCGATCAGCCGGGCCAACGACGTGCTGCAGACGATCGTCCCGCAGATCGGCACCAGCGATCCCGCGTCGCTGGCCCTGACCGTGCAGGGGCTGCCCCTGCCGGTCAGCGTGTTCCCGCCGGACGGCCCGGTGCTGGGCCAGGCCGCCGAGCGCACGCCCGCCGTACGGCTGGCCCAGGCCAACGGCCGCTCGTTCACCGTGGACACGGACGCCGGCCGGGAGATCGTGGTGCCGGTGTTCAGCGGCGGTGCGACGTACGTGCTGCGGACCGTCGTCCCGGCCCGGGAGCTCACCGGCGGAGTGGCCCGGTCCTGGCTGGTACTGGCCGGTCTCGGCCTGGCGCTGGTCGTGCTCGGGCTGCTGGTGGCCGACCGGCTGGCCCGCAGCATCGTGGCGCCGATCGCCGACCTGTCCGCGGTCTCGCACCGGCTGGCCCGCGCCGAACTGACCGCCCGGGCCAGCCCGTCCGGGCCGCCCGAGGTCCGTGAGGTCGCCATCGCGCTGAACCATCTCGCCGGACGCATCCAGGACCTGCTGCGCGAGGAACGCGAGCAGGTCGCCGACCTGTCGCACCGGCTGCGCACGCCGCTGACCGCCCTGCGCCTGGAGGCGGAGTCGCTGCGTGACGAGGAGGAGGCCGCGCGGGTCTCCGCCGCCGCGGACAGCATCGAGCGGGCGGTCACGGCGGTGATCCAGCAGGCCCGCCGGCGCGGCGGCGACCGCGCCGCCGCGGCCGACGCCACCGCGGTGGTGGCGGACCGGGTCGCCTTCTGGACGGTGCTGGCCGAGGACACCGACCGGGAGGTACGCCGGGAGCTCCCGTCAGCACCCCTGCCGGTGGCACTGCCGGCCGACGACCTGGCCGCGGCGCTGGACGCCCTGCTCGGCAACGTCTTCGCGCACACCCCGGACGGCACCGCCCTGGCCGTCTCGCTCGCGGCCCGCCCGGGCGGCGGCGCGGTGCTGACCGTCGACGACTCGGGCCCCGGCTTCCCCGCCGAGGCGCTGCGCCGCGGCTCGTCGGGCAGCGGCTCGACCGGACTGGGGCTGGACATCGCCCGCCGGGCCGCCGAGGCCGGTGGCGGCTCGCTGCACGTGGGGACGGCCCCGGGGGGCGGGGCGCGGGTCCGGCTGGAACTCGCCGCGGGAAAGCGGTTGCCGTCCGATTGATCCTCTGTTGTCCTGACGGGCATGTCGATGTTCGATGACCCCGGCCTGTTCGGGCGCCAGTGGGCCGCCGCGTACGACGCGGCGGACAACCCCGACCCGGCCCCGGCCGTGGACTTCCTGGCCGGGCTGGCCGACGGCGGCCCGGTGCTGGAGCTGGCCATCGGCACCGGCCGGGTGGCCCTGCCGCTGGCGGCCCGTGGCCTGCGCGTCGAGGGCGTGGAGGGCTCGCCCGAGATGGTGGCGAAGCTGCGCGCCAAACCCGGCGGCGCGGACCTGCCGGTGGTCATCGGCGACATGGCCGACGTCGCCGTGCCGGGCCGCTTCCCGCTGGCCTACCTGGTCTTCAACACGCTGTTCAACCTGGTCGACGCCGACCGGCAGGCCGCCTGCTTCCGCAACGTCGCCCGGGTGCTGGCCCCCGGCGGCGCGTTCGTCATCGAGGCCTTCGTGCCGAACCCGGCCGACTTCGAACGCGACGAGCAGCACCCGCAGGTCCGCTCGGTGACCGAGGACGAGGCCTCGCTGCGGCTGCACCGCTACGACCGGGCGGCGCAGACGTTCGTCCGCCAGAGCGTGGCCTTCACCCCGGGCGGCGTACGCCTCCAGCCGTTCGGCCTGCGCTACCTGTGGCCGGAGCAGATCGACCGGCTCGCCACCCGGGCCGGCCTGCACCTGGAGGCCCGCTACGCCGACTGGCACCGGCGCCCGTTCGACGCGACGAGCACCGGCCACGTCTCGGTCTACCGGCTCTGACCCCGGGTCAGCCCGCGATGGTGTCCTTGCCGCCCTCGCCGAGCAGCTGGTCCTGGCCGGCCCCGCCGTGCAGCCAGTCGTCGCCGTCGCCGCCGGAGACCGAGTCGCCGCCGGCGCCGCCGTACAGCCGGTCGCGGCCGTCCTCGCCCAGGATGAAGTCGTCGCCGTCGCCGCCGGACACCATGTCGTTGCCGGCGCCGGCGTACAGGGAGTCGGCGCCGCCCCGGCCGTAGAGCTTGTCGTTGCCCCGGTCGCCCTGCAGCAGGTCGTGGCGCGGACCGCCGGTGATGGAGTCGTTGCCGGTGCCGCCCCAGACGAACAGCTTGAGGTCACTGTTGTTGACCAGGCTGTCGTTGCGGTTGCCCAGGTTCACGGTGATCTTGGAGGGGGTCTTCTTGAGGGTGCAGCGCACCTTGGTCTTGTCACCCTTGACGGCCTTGCAGCCCTTGCCGGCTTTGACCGCCACCTTGTCGTCGACGGTGACCGTACGCCCGGAACGGGTGATCACCACCCGGCTCTGCTTGCCGTCGGCGGCCTGGTACCGCAGCTGGTCGGCCTTGGTCACCCAGACCTTGCCGTTGTACGAACCGGCCTGCGCCGCGGCGGGCAGCACAGCCACCCCCACGACGACGGCACCGGCCACGGCCAGGCCCCGGCGCAGCAGACACCAACGATGCGAAACCACAGTTGCTCCCCGTTCGATCGATCTTCGCCGGGGAGCATAGAGGCTGATGACGATCCACGGTGTCCCGCCGGACTTAACCCGGCCTTAGCGGTCGCACAGCGCGGCCATAGCCCGCCGGGCGCGAACCTGTCGGTGTTCCGTTCACGACACCGGAGGTTTTCATGATCAGGCTTCGTACCGCTTCCGCCCTCGCCGCCGGCGCGGTGGCCGCGCTGGCCCTCGGCGGCACGGCGATGGCGGCGGGCAGCGACGACACGTCGACCACGGCGGTCGTCGCCGCGCCGGCGCCGTCGGCCTCCACCGACTCCCCCGCGCCCTCCGCCTCGACTTCGTCGGCCCCGTCCTCGTCAGGCCCGTCCTCGTCGGCGTCCTCGGCGCCCGCGGCCGCCGATGCCATCACGGTGGACGCGGCCAAGGAGATCGCGGTCAAGGCCGCCGGGGGCGGCCAGGTCACCGAAACCGAGCGCGAGACCGAGCACGGCCGCGCCGTCTGGGACATCGAGGTGCAGGCCGGCCCGGTCGAGCACGACATCGACGTGGACCGCGCCACCGGCGAGGTGCTGCGGCACGAGCGCGAGACCGACGACGACTCCGGCTCCGACGACGACTCGGACGACAGCTCGGATGACTCGGACGACGACTCGGACGACGACGGCTCGGACGACTGACGCCGTACCGCGGAAAAGCGGAGCCCCGGACCTCACGGTCCGGGGCTCCGGTCGGTTGTGCGGGGGTTCAGCTGCCGACGTAGAGCAGGCGGTTCGGCGAGCCGGTGCCCGGGCTGGTCACCACGTTGGTGGTGGCCCGGGTGACCAGGTTGTCGCGCACCTGGGCCGGGGTGAAGGCCGGATTGCCCGCCAGCACCAGGGCCGCGGCGCCGGCCACGTGCGGGGCCGCCATCGACGTGCCGCTGATCGAGTTGGTCGCGGTGTTGCTGCTGTACCAGGCCGAGGTGATGGCCGAGCCCGGCGCGAAGATGTCCAGGCAGGTGCCGTAGTTCGAGTACGACGCCCGGGCGTCGGTGCTCGTGGTGGCGCCGACCGTGATGCCCGCGGCGACCCGCGACGGCGAGGAGTTGCAGGCGTTGGCAGTCGAGTTGCCGGCCGCGAGGGCGTACGAGACACCCGAGTTGATCGAGTTCGCGACCGCGTTGTCCAGCGCGGTGCTGACGCCGCCGCCGAGGCTCATGTTGGCCACGGCCGGCTTGACGGCGTTCTGGGTGACCCAGTTGACACCGGCGATGACCCCCGCGTTGGTGCCGCTGCCGGAGCAGTTGAGCACCCGGATGCCGACCAACTTGACGGCCTTCGCGACGCCGTACCTCGCACCGCCGACGGTGCCCGCGACGTGCGTGCCGTGACCGTTGCAGTCCACGCCGCCGGAACCCACGGCGTCATAGCCCACCCGGGCCCGGCCGCCGAAGTCGGTGTGCGTGTACTTGATCCCGGTGTCGATGATGTACGCCGTCACGTTGCTCGCCGAGGTGTTGTACGTGTACGTCGTGCTCAGCGGCCGGGCGCGCTGGTCGATGCGGTCGATGCCCCAGGTGGCGCCGGTCTGCGTCTCGAGCAGCGAGACCCGCTGGTTCTGCTCCACGTAGGCGACGCTCGGGTCGGCGGCGAGCCGCTTCGCCGCGGCCTCGCTCATGCCGGCCTCGAAACCGTTGAGGGCGGCGCCGAACGTCCGGCGGACCTCAGCGCCGTAGCCGCGGGCCAGGCTCGACGACTTGTCGCCGACGGCCGCGACGCGGTTCGCCTTCGTGGCGACGGCACTGTCCTTGAGAACCACGATGTAGCTGCCGGCCACCGCGTCCGCGGTGCCGGCGAGCCGGATCTGCCCGGTGGCGGGGGCTGCCGTCGCCGGGGTCACCGTCGCGACGGTCGTCGTTGCCACGACGAGCACACTCACGGCCAGGAACCGGCCGCTTCGGGGGCGTCGAATCGCCATGCTCTTCCTCTCTCGCGCCTGCAGACCCGGGTCCTGAGCTTGTGGCCCGCCTGGTCCGTTGAGCTGAGATTAGGGGCACGACGTCGACATACCTCTATATCGAAAGGGCCATACCGCCGTCGGTGGGCGACCTCGGGCATCGACCCGGTTAGGATCACTGTGCAGGTCAGCCCTGAGAACTCTGGTCCTCGCGACGCCCGGGCAATACCCTGCGGTAACACGGCTGTCACACGTATTCCCCCCATAGACGCAAAGAGGCGGCGCCCGATGGCTCTCGAGGTTCCCTACCGGTCGATCCCGGACATGTTCCTGCAGCGTGTGCGGGCGACCCCGAACGGTCGGGCGTTTGCCGTACCGACCGCGAACGACACTGCGATCAGTTGGCTCACCTGGTCCGAGGTCGGTGAGCGGGCCACCGCGATCGCCGCCGGGCTGGCCGGGCTCGGCGTGGGCCTGGAGGACCGGGTCTCGATCCTGTCCGGCACCCGCCTCGAGTGGGTCCTGGTCGACCTCGGCATCAACTGCGCCGGCGCGGCGACCACCACGGTCTACCCCACCACCGAGCCCGAGGACGCGGCCTACATCGTGGCCGACTCCGGTTCCAAGGTGCTGGTGGCGGAGAACCCGCAGCAGGCCCTCAAGCTGGCCGGCGCGGACACCTCGGTCACCCACGTGGTGCTGATCGACGGCCTGGCCGACGCGAACGCCACACCGCCGCAGCTGACCCTGGCCGAGCTCGAGGAGCGCGGCCGGGCCGCGCTGGCCGAGCAGCCCGACCTGGTGGACCGGATCGTCGAGGGCGTCGGCCCCGACAACGTGGCCACCCTGATCTACACCTCCGGCACGACCGGCCGGCCCAAGGGCGTGCAGCTGCTGCACCGCGGCTGGACCTGGGAGGGCGTCGCGCAGGCCGACCTGGGCCTGTTCGAGTCGACCGACCTGCAGTATCTGTGGCTGCCGCTGTCGCACTCGTTCGGCAAGACCCTGCTCTGCGGCATCCTGCACGTGGGCGTGCCGACCTACGTCGACGGGCGGGTCGAGAAGCTCGTCGACATGCTCGCGGTGGTGCAGCCGACGCTGATGTGCGCGGCCCCGCGCATCTTCGAGAAGGTCTACAACAAGACCGTGACGACCGCGCTCGGCGCCGGCGGGGCCAAGGCCAAGATCTTCGGCTGGGCGGTCGGCGTGGGCAAGCAGAAGGTCGCTCTCGAGCAGGCCGGCAAGCCGGTCGGCGGGGTGCTCAAGGCCAAGTACGCGGTGGCCGAGAAGCTGGTCTTCAGCAAGCTGCAGCAGCGCCTCGGCGGCCGGCTGCGGGTGCTGGTCTCCGGCTCGGCACCGCTGAGCCACGACATCGCGGAGTTCTTCGCGGCGGCGAACCTGCCCATCATGGAGGGCTACGGCCTGACCGAGTCGAGCGCGGCCAACTTCGTCAACCGGCTGGGCAAGCTCAAGATCGGTACGGTCGGCCAGCCGCTGGGCGACCTGGAATGCCGCATCGACAGCGACGGCGAGATCCTGCTGCGCGGTGCCCCGGTGATGCGCGGCTACCACAACCTGCCCAAGGAGACCGAGGAGTCGTTCACCGAGGACGGCTTCTTCCGCACCGGCGACATCGGTGAGCTGGACAGCGAGGGCTATCTCAAGATCACCGACCGAAAGAAGGACCTGGTCAAGACCTCCGGCGGCAAGTACATCGCGCCGTCGGCGATCGAGGGCATGTTCAAGGCGGTCTGCCCGTACACGTCCCAGGCGGTCGTGGTGGGCCAGGCCCGCAACTACGTGACGATGCTGATCTCGCTGGACGAGGAAGCGATCGCGGGCTGGGCGGCAGGCGGCCCGCTGGCCGGCAAGAGCTACCGCGAGATCGTGACGGCGGCCGAGACCGAGACGCTGATCGCGGGCTACATCGAGCAGCTCAACGGCAAGCTCAACCGGTGGGAGACCATCAAGAAGTTCGCCATCCTGCCCCGCGACCTGAGCATCGAGCAGGGCGAGATCACCCCGTCGATGAAGATCAAGCGGCGCAGCGTGGAAGCCAACTTCGCCGACCAGATCGACAAGATGTACGCCGGGTCGCTCGTGCAGATGTAACCCACGTTCAAAGGCTTCCTTGCCACGGTTCGTGCGGATACGGGCCGTCGCTCCCGCGGGGACCGGGCGAGGGCGGCCAATCGCCTGGCGGCTCATGAACCAATGCCACTCAGCTTAGGT
>NZ_BOQL01000071.1 GCF_018332655.1 Actinoplanes auranticolor
ACTGAAGGTGATTCGCCGACAGTCGCGCGCCGCCGCATACGCCTAGCGTTGCGCGAAGCCCGCGACGCGGCCGGACTCACCCAAATGCAGGTCGCCGAGGAGATGGAGTGGTCTCTCTCCAAGGTGATCCGGATCGAGAACGGCGACGTGACCATCGCGCCGAACGACCTTCGGCCGCTTTTGTCGTTCTACGGGATCAAGGACCGCAAGCAGGTCAGCGATCTGCTGACTTCGGCGCGGATCGCGCGCGCCCGCCAGCGCCAGGCCTGGTATCAGACACCGGATTTTCGTGAGCATCTGTCCGACGCCACACGCCGTCTGATCGAGTACGAGATCGAGGCAGTCGCCATTCGCTCCTACTCCATCTACTACATACCCGGGTTTCTCCAGACCGAGAGATATGCCGCCGCGTTGACCGGCAAATTCGGCGAGGAGCTGGCTTCTCCGAAAAAAGAGCTGTTGCTCGCTGCGCGACAGAACAGGCGGCAGACTCTGCTTTCCCGCTTGGCCGCCGTCGAAGTCTTCGTGCTGCTGGAAGAATCGGTTTTCATGCGTCCCATCGGGGGCGAGGAAACGTTCGCCGAGCAATTGCATGAGATGCGGAGAGTGGCCGCCGAAGGGCAGATCCACCTTCGCATGTTGCCCTTCGCGCTCGACTACCCTATCGCCAATAATGGTAGCTACGACCTTATGGCCCTCAGCACTGAGGACACCGATAGCGAAGTCTTGTACCGCGAGAACGGCATGAACGACGAGATCGTCGAGGATAAAACCACGACTCAGCGCCATCGCCAACGCTTCGACCAGCTTTGGCATCTATCGAAAGACGAACCGGACACAATTCGGTTTATCGACACCCGGATCAAGAAGTTGGAGACACGATCACCTTCTCCCGATATCCCAGAACTGGAATGATTGCACCCGGTACACCAATGGCGGTGTACGAAGAAACCGGAGAGACCTGTGTCTACCTCAGAATCGCTGCAATGGCGTAAGAGTTCTCACTGCAGCAACGGCACCTGCGTCGAAGTGGCCAAGCATGACGGCCAGTATCTCGTTCGCGATTCCAAAAATCCCAACGCCGACCCACTCACCTTCACAACGGATGAATGGTCCGCCTTCGTGCAGGGCATCAACGAAGGACAATTCATCTTCTGACGATAAACCGCCATCCGTTCGGGGTGCAGTCGACGTGCCGTCACGCGTCGAGTGCTCTCTGAACGGCCGGAGCCACACCGTGCGGAGTCGGATACCGGGCTGCCAGCCCTCACCTGGCATTACTCGGTGGGGCAGCGGGCGTGGACACCGGCCGGGGATAAATGCAAGCAAAATTCAAACTTCACCCACTCCTCGTTGAACAGAAGCTTTCCCGCACCAGGCCTCAGACATACGGGACCAGCAGACTGCTGAGACTCATGATTGAGGAGGCGTCTCCCACTATCGCAAGCCGATGCGCTCACCTCGGCGTTTTCGAGACCCGCCCAAAGGGCCAAGTGACTCATGACATAGGTTGCCGGCCGCCTGGCGAGGTCCTTCAGTAAGGCCGTCGCATCAGAACGGCGAAGTGATCATCTCGCCGGACGACCTTCGCTCCCCTCCTCAAATATCTCGACGTAGTGGACCGGTCGCATGTCAGCATCCTGTTGATCGATGCAAGAACGGCTCGGACGCGTCCGCGGCATGCTGCGTAGAAGAAATCGCCCGAGCGCGAAGCCGACGCGACGGCGATTCGTTATTTAAAAACTATTCGTTCCAAGCCGCTTCAGTCGCCCGGCTACGGCAAAGCCGTATGAACTATGGGCGAGCGAGATTTCCACGGGCCGCCAAGAGCCCTGAAGGTCGCCGCGGCGACCGGGAGTGCCGCTCCGGCGCCGACGCCGTCACCGTATTGCTCCTCCTGGACGAGTCAGTGTTCATAGGACCATCGGACGGAGAGCAGGTCTTCAACGATCAGCTCGAGAATTCAACCGCTGGGCGACCGCAACCGTGACCGCATTGAACGATGCTTGTCATCCTCGACGCTCCGGTCACCAATAACGCCTCCTTCGATCTGCTCTCGCTCGGCGCGGACGATGCCGACAACATGCTTCTTTATCGCGAGAATGGACTAGCGGACGAGCTCGTCGAAGGCCGGTCGACGACCCGCCGGCACTCCGCGCGTTCAATGAGTTCAGGCACCCAGCCGCGAACGAGTCGGACACGATCGACTTCGTTCGGGATTTACACGTCGGAACGGTCAGCACCGGCCATTGACAGCTCAGACATTCGATGCGCCCATGGCACCGATGACCATTCGGTGTACCTGGGGCAGACCCCGAAAGGTAGACAATGGACAGCAGCAGCAACCTGCCCGTGTGGCGGAAGAGCAGCAAGTGCGCGAATTGTTCATGCGTGGAAGTCGCGCAAGTAGACAATGACACCTACTTGGTCCGCGACTCGAAGCTGCCGGACAGCCCGGTTCTCTCGTTCACGAAAGAGGAGTGGGTGGCCTTCGTGGAAGGCGTACAAGCAGGCGAGTTCCCGTTCTAGGTATGCCGGCTAGCCGCTCTGCGCACGGAAGACACGCCAAACGTGCGCAGAGCGGACAAAAATTTTCGCAAAAACGTCCGAAACGTCACCTTGTCGGTGTTACGCGCTGGTTCACTCACTGCCGCACACTTCATGACCTGTGAGGCGTCGCTTACCGTGTTACTCGGGAACCATCGCGGAGGAGTAGCCATGATGCATTCGACGGAACACCCGGCGTGGCGCAAAGGTAGCAAGTGCGCGAACGGAACCTGCGTGGAGATCGCCGCAGTCGACGGTGGGTATCTGGTTCGGGACAGCAAGCGCCCCGAGCAGCAACCGATGTTCTTCACCGGTGAGGAACTGTCCGCGTTCGCGGAAGGGTTCGTGGCCGGGGAGTTCGCGCCCGAGTGAGCGTTTCCGGTCGCTGATCTTCTGGCGTTCCCGGCTGTGCCCTGGGCCGAGCGGGGCATACTTCGCTGGTGGGCGACACCGGATCGCGACCGGACAGCTTCTCTTCCCGGGTCTCTGACGCGGGGCGGTTCCTCGTGCTGCACGAGGCCGCCGAGGAAGTTCTCGATGAGTTGACCGAGCGTTACGTCGTCGATCGGCGGGAGAGCAAAGAGCCGGTCGGGCCCGCGCCCGGTGCCGACGTGGTGCGCACAGTCTTGCTCATGCCCCGCAGCCCGGCCGCCGGGCCGCTGTCGATCGCCTTCACCGACTTCCCGGGCATCGTGCTGCGGCTGGGGCGCTGGTTCTTCGAGGCTTTGCCGGACTGCGGCTGCGACGACTGCGCCGAGGATCCCGCCGCGCTGGTCGAGGATCTGCGCTCGCGGGTGTCGGCGCACGTCGAGGGCGGTCTGTGGGAATGCGTCCGGCGCGGGGTCACCGGGTCGTGGCTCGAGACCCGGCTCATCGGGCCGGGGCTGCGGACCACCCGGCAGGCACCGATCGATCCCGCCGAGGCCCGGGCCGCCCGGCAGGAGGGCTTCGCCGCAGCCGTGCAGTGGGCCCCCTGGATCCGCCGCGCCCCTTAAGGCTCCGCGACGGCCTGGAGCGCCGCGCGGCCTAGGCCGGGCGGCCGCCGAGGAGGTTGATCGCTGTGCTGATCGACGGGCGGCGGACCACGTTGGCCATCGAGAGCTCGCCCCGGCAGAACGACTCGAACGCGCGCCAGCCCATCGGGGTCGCGAACGCCGCGTGCATCAGCCGGGGGTGTTTGGCGAAGACCCGCAGCAGGCGGCGGCCGGCGGCCATCTCCGGGGCGAGCTCGCGTTGCACGTTCTGATCGTATTCGGTCAGGTCGGCCGGGGTCTGAGCCCGGGCCGCGACCTCGCCGGCCCATGTTCCCGAGCGCAGCGCATAGCTGATCCCTTCCCGGGTCCACGGCTCCAGCAGACCCGCCGCGTCGCCGACGACCAGTACCCGGCCCTTGCGCAGCGGCGCGTCCGTACGGCGGCAGCGCGTCAGATGCCCCGAGTCGCGGACGACGCGACGGCTCGCCAGGCCGAGCTGGGCCAGGAAGTCGGCGAGGTACTTCTTCGTCTCGGCGCCCCGGCCCTTCTCCATGATCACGCCCACCGTGAGCTCGTCGTCCTTGGGGAACACCCAGCCGTACGAGCCGGGGACCGGGCCCCAGTCGAGCAGCACCCGGCCCCGGTACGCGGCGCGGTCGGCCCCGGTTGCGGCCACCTCCACCTCCAGGCCCAGGTCCTGCTGGTCGAAGGTCACGCCGACGTGCCGGGAGCTGATCGCCGCCGAGCCGTCCGCGCCGATGACGAACCGGGCGGTGAGCACCTCGCCGTCGGCCAGGGTCACGGTGGCGGCTTCGGCGTCCTGGTCGAGCGTGCGGACCTGGGCGTTCTGCCGTACCTCGGCGCCGGCTGCGCGGGCTGCCTCGTACCAGGCGAAGTCGAAGTCGTCCCGCCGTACCATCGTCAGCACCGGGTGTCCCGGTGAGCGGCGGGTGAAGGCCCGGCGCCCGTTCTCGGTGAAGGTGATGGCCGCGACCGTGTCGCGGGCCGGCACGGCGATCCGGGGCGCGGCGATCGCCAGGGACGTGCCGATCAGGCCGCCACCGCAGGTCTTGTAGCGCGGGTGCTCCGCGCGTTCGAGCACGATCGTCCGGGCGCCGGCCGTGGCCGCGGCGTGCGCCGCCGCGAGGCCGCCCGGGCCGGCGCCGATCACGGCGACATCCCACTGCGCTGTCACCTGCCGGAGTCTAGCGATCATCGTTGTGTACCACCGTACACACGATGGGTACAGTTGTACGCATGGGCGAACGGACGATGCGCGAGCGGATGCTGGCCGGTGAGTTGTACCTCGCGGACGACCCGGAGCTCGGGCGCGAGCTCGACCGGGCCGCCGCGCTGAGCCACCGGTTCAACACCATGGACCCCACCGACGGTGCCGCGCGGCGCGCTCTGCTCACGGAGCTGCTCGGCGCTTTCGGTACGGACAGCGAGATCCGTCCGCCGTTCCACTGTGACTACGGCTACCAGACGTTCATCGGCACCCGCACCTTCGCCAACTTCGGGCTCGTCTGCCTCGACGTCGCCACCGTGACCATCGGGGACGACGTGCAGATCGGCCCCAACGTGCAGCTGCTCACCCCGACCCATCCGGTGGCGGCCGGCCCCCGCCGGGACAAGTGGGAGGCGGCGCTGCCCATCACCATCGGTGACAACGTCTGGCTGGGCGGCGGCGCCATCGTGCTGCCCGGCGTCACCATCGGTGCCAACACGGTGGTCGGGGCGGGCGCGGTGGTCACCCGGGACCTGCCGGCGAACGTGGTCGCGGTCGGGAACCCGGCCCGGGTCGTCCGGGAGGTGCAGCCGTGACCACCGAGGCCGGCACGACGCGGCCGGGCCGGCGGTACGACCCCGATCGCAAACTCCGGATCGTCGACGCCACGGTCGACGTCATCGCCGAGCACGGGGTCGCCGGCACGACCCACCGGCGGATCGCGGCGGCTGCGGACGTACCCCTGGGTTCTCTGACCTATCACTTCGACGGCCTGGTCGATCTGCTCGCGCATGCGTTCCGCCGGCATGCGGAACGCATGTCGCGGTCCTACGAGGCCGCGTTCGACGGCGTCGTGACCACCGAACAGCTGATCGACGCGATCACCGATCTGATCCACGGTGACGCGGACGCGGACCCGCGCGACTGGGCGGTGGCCTACGAGCTGTATCTCGCGGCGCTGCGGGATCCGGCCCTGCGCACCGTCACGGAGTCGTGGATGCGGACCAGCCGCGCGGTGCTCGAACGCTTCATGGACCCGACGACCGCACGGGGCATCGACGCCCTCATCGAGGGCCTGGTCATGCACAAGACCCTGGCCACGACCCCGGGCGCGACCCGGGCCGAGACCCGCGAGATCGTCGCCCGCCAGCTGGGAGCCACCGCATGACCACCCTCGTCGCGCCTGCGGTCGACGTGCTCGCGGCACGGCGCGCGGTCTACATCGCGTTCACCGGCTGCGGCTTCGCCATGGCGTCCTGGGCGACGCGCATCCCGCAGGTCCGCGACGGGCTCGGGCTGACGCCGTCGCGGCTCGGCCTCGTGCTGCTGGCCATCGCGGCCGGCTCGATCGTCTCGCTGCTGCTGGCCGGGAACATCGTGGCCCGGTTCGGCTCACGCGCCACGGTGGCCACGATGGCGGGGTTGCTGCTGGTCGCACTGAGCGTGGTCGGCATCGGCTACCCGTACGGCATCGCGCCCGTGGTTGTCGGGCTGTTCCTCTTCGGCTTCGCCATCGGCGCCTGGGACGTGGCCATGAACGTCCAGGGTGCGGTGGTGGAGGGGCGCCTGGGAAAGTCGATCATGCCCCGGTTCCACGCCGGCTACAGCGTCGGTACGGTCGCCGGTGCGCTGGTCGGGGCCGGGGTGGTGGCGCTGCGCGTACCGGTCACCGCGCATCTGATCGCGTCGGCGGTCCTGATCGGAGTGGTCGTGATGCTGGCGGTCCGCGGCTTCGGACCGGACGACGCGCAGCCGCCCACCGCGGGCGAGGGTGGCGGCCTGCGTCGCACCCTGGCCACCTGGCGCGAGCCGCGCACGCTGCTCATCGGCTTGTTCGTGCTGGCGTTCGCCTTCGCCGAGGGAGCCGGCATCGACTGGATCAGCGTCGCGGTCATCGACGGCTACGGCGCCGACGCGACGATCGGCACCCTGATCTTCGCGGCGTTCCTGACCGCGATGACAGTCGGCCGGTGGTTCGGCCCGGGACTGCTGGACCGCTACGGCCGGGTGGCCGTGGTCCGGGTGCTCGCCGTGCTCAGCCTCGCCGGGCTGGCGCTCTTCATCCTGGGCCCGAACATCGTGACCGCTTTCGCCGGCGCGCTGCTGTGGGGGCTCGGGGCTTCACTCGGCTTCCCGGTCGGCATGAGCGCGGCGGCCGACGATCCGGCCAAGGCCGCGGCCCGGGTCAGCGTGGTCGCCACGATCGGCTACTGCGCGTTCCTGGGCGGGCCGCCCCTCATCGGCTTCCTCGGGGACCACATCTCGGTGCTGAAAGGGCTGGGCGCGGTGGCGGTGCTGCTCGCCGTAGCCACAGCGGCCGCCGGAGCACTGCGGCCGCTGCGGCCCACCGAAGACTGACGAGAAGAACCGCACCCGGTTGCCGCCGGGTGCGGTGTGGTGTCTCCCCTCGGACTCCGCCCTTTTCCTCACACCAGTGAAGCATGGCCAGTGCGCTGATCGCTACTACTCAACCTGCTACATCGCAGATTAGGTAATTCGGAGATCTACTCACGCAGTCCGATCCCCTGCACCGGCGGCGTGCGCAGGACCCGGCCGATCGGCAGCATCGTCGCGATCAGGGCCAGAGCGATCGTGCCGCCGAGGATGACCGCCGCGCCCAGGGCCGGCACGTACGGGATCCGTTCGCCCGAGACCGCGTGCACGACCGACGACAGGGTGATCGCCGCGATCGCCGTGCCGATCACCAGTGCGACGCCCAGCAGGCCGGCCTGTTCCGCGTGCACCATCCGCCTGACCTGGCCCCGCGTCACACCGACCAGGCGCAGCAGGGACAGCTCACGGGCCCGGGCCAGGGCGGCCATGATCAGGGTGTTGGCCGCCGCGAGCACCGCGTACCCGACCAGGACCGCGATGAGCATCTTGTTGAGCCAGGCGCTGACCGCCAGGTCCTGGGCGAGCTCACCGGTCAGCTGATCCGTGCCGATCACCGTGCTCATCGGATAGGCGTTCGCGAGATCCGTCAGGCCCGCGGTGACGTCCGCGCCGGGTGCGGTGCGGATGAGGACGTGATCGTCGAGGCCGGTCGCGGTGTGGCCGGTGAGGGTCTCGGAGTCCAGCGTGACGTCGCCGAACCCCCAGCCACGGTCGTAGAGAGCAACCACGCGCAGGGTCACCGGCGTGCCGTCGCCGAGCCACAACCGGGCGTCGTCGCCGAGCTTCCAGCCCGCCGAGTCGGCCAGAGTGGTGGACAGCGCCACTGTGGACGCCCGCAGATCGGTGAGGCTTCCCGACCGTACCCCCAGGTCCAGGGTCTGGTCGGCGCCCACCGGATCGATGCCCTGGGCCGCGACCGCCTGGGCCTCGAGCTGGTTCGGGATGATCACCGACGTGCGGCGTACCCCCGTCGCCGCGACCACCCCGGGGATCTTGCGGGCCTTCGCCGCGGCCGTCGCGGGCAGGCCGGCCGCGCCGGTCAGCGCATGCTGGGCGAGCGTGCCGTCGTGGCTCTGGACCACGGTCTGGCGTTGCAGGTTGTCCTGCAGGAACCACACCGTGCCGCCGAAGCCGACCGAGAGCACCAGCGCGGTCAGCACCGCGACCATGCCGCGGGCGTTCGCCCGCAGGTTGGCCGCGGCCAGGTAGCCGCTGGTCCCCCAGACGGTCCGCAGGACCGGGGTGAGCAGCTTGGCGGCGGCCTGGTTGATCCACGGCGCGAGCAGCGCGACGGCCAGCACGAAGGTGTAGAGCATGCCGGTCGCGGCGCCCAGCGCGGTCGTACCGCCGGTGGCACCGGTGAGGCCGATGAGCGACACCCCGCCGGCCAGGAACACCAGGCCGGACACGATCCGGACCTTGCCGCCGAGGGCCGGCTCCACCGCCGCCTCGCCCAACGCCTCGGTGGGACGGATCCGCGTGGTGCGCAGCGCGGCGATCCAGGCCGAGCTCAAGGCGACGACGGCCACCGCAACGGTCACGGCCAGCCCGGACAGGAGGCCGCCACTCAGCTCGAACGTGCCGGGGACGAAGCCGCGGGTCACGAGCTGGTCGCGGGTCCAGGCGGTCGCGGCCAGACCGGCCGGGACGCCCACCACCGCGGCGAGCAGGCTGAGCAGGCCGACCTCGCCGAGGATCATCAGCCGGACCTGACCCGGGGTGGCCGCGACCGCCCGCAGCAACGCGAGGTCACGGCGGCGGTGCCGGACCGAGAGCCCGACCGTGCCGGCGACAACGAAGATGATGATCATCGCGGCGTAGCCACCGAACGCGGCGCCGGCCTGCACCGTCAGCGCTCGCGCGGCCACCGCCTCGGGCTGCTCGACCAGTCCCCGCTCACCGTCCACATAGGTCTTCGCGTTCACCGCGGCTGTGCGGACCGCGGCCACCACGGCCGCCTTGTCGGCTCCCGGTGCGGCGAGCACGCCGATCGCGGTGAAACTGCCCGGATTCGGGTCGAGCCGCGCGGCCTGCGTGTCCGTGAAGAACACCGCCGCCCGCGGACCCACCGCGTCGACGACCCCACTGACCCGGAACTTGCGCTCGGTGCCGCCCACGACGAGCGCGGTGGCGTCACCGGGCTGCAACTTCCCGCCTGCGGCGAGCCGGGCGTCGACGGCGACCTCACCGTCGGTCCGCGGCTGCGTGCCGGACACCATCCGGTACGGGGCCAGCGCGGCACTCCCCCAGCCGTGACCGGTGGCCGGCACCCCGGGCGCCGCCACCGGCGTGACCGCGATCGAGTGGTCACCCACGGCACTGGCGACACCCGGAACCGCCGCGATCGCCTTCACCAGCGTCTCCGGGACCCGGCCGCCCTCGGGCAGCGACACAGTGGTGGACTCGGTCTCGCCGAAGATCTCCGGCCCGGCGATGGTGCGGTCACGGTCGGCCACGACGGCGACCGCCGCCGCGTACCGCTGGGGTGAGCCCTGATAGCGCAGGCCGGACTCGACCAGGAGCCCGCAGGTCATCAGGATCATCACCCCGGCGGCGAGGGCGACGAACGTCGCCACGAAAGTGCCCTTACGGAAGCGCAGCATCTGCGCGGCCAGTCCCAGCACGGTTCAGCCCTCCCGGCTCGTGACGGGCTGGCGGCGGCCGAGCCGCGCCAGCTGTTCGGCGATCCGCTCGGCCCCCGGCTGCGGCATGTCCTGCACGATCCGGCCGTCCGCGAGCACCATGACCCGGTCGGCGTAGGAGGCGGCGACCGGATCGTGGGTCACCATGATCACGGTCTGCCCGGCGTCGTCGACCACCGACCGCAGCAGGCTCAGCACCTCGGCCGCGGTCTGGGTGTCCAGCGCGCCGGTCGGCTCGTCACAGAAGATCACCTCGGGCCGGGTGACCAGCGCCCGGGCGATCGCCACCCGCTGCTGCTGACCACCGGAGAGCTCCGACGGCCGGTGCCCCAGCCGGTCACCCAGCCCGACGCGGTCGACGACCTCGGCGAGCCAGGCCCGGTCCGGGCGGTTGCCGGAGAGCCGCGACGGCAGCAGGATGTTCTGCTCGACGGTCAGCGCACCGACCAGGTTGAACGCCTGGAACACGAAGCCGATCCGGTTGCGGCGCAGCTTGGTGAGCGCCTTCTCGGACATCGACGAAAGGTCGGTGGCCCCGATCCGCACCCGGCCCGCGGTCGGCCGGTCGAGGCCGGCCGCGCAATGCAGCAGCGTGCTCTTGCCGGAGCCGGACGGCCCCATGACGGCGGTGGCGGTCCCCCGCAGGAATTGGGCGTCGACATTCGCGAGGGCGATGACGGGCTGCTCACCGCCGTACGTCTTGCTGACACCTTCGACGCTGACGGCGATATCTGACATGGCTGGGGCCTTCCGGAGCGGTCTTGTGCGGTCTCCTACGACGCTAGGGAGATCACCGCTCAGCTTCGATGAAGCAGACTGCCCACCCTGGGTACAGCAGGCGCTACCGCCCGGACGACGGGAAGTAGCCGGTCAGGTACCGCAGGGCCGCGGCGGCGTCCGGGCACGCCCGCCCAGGTCCGCGGTTCGTCACGCACCGGACGGCATCGTCCGCCACTTCGCCGCCCGACGGGCACCGCCGATGATCGACAACCCTTATCGTGGCGCGGTGACCTCGTACCCGCCTCCGGCCTTCGCCCCCGCACCACCGCCGCCGCGCAAACGCCGCACCTGGCTCATCGTCCTGGCGACCGTGGGGGTGCTGACCGTACTGGTGTGCGCGCTGGGACTCGGCCGGCTGTTCTTCCGGCTCAAGCACGTGACGGATGTCGAGAAAGAGATCGAGAGGACGACGGCGGCTTTCATCGAGGACCGCCGGGACGGGCTCAGCCAGGCGGGGTACGACGGGCTGTGCGCGGAGGCGAAGGACGAGTTCCGGCTCGAGGACCTCGCTAAGCCGCCGGAGGAGGCGGTCACCGACTTCAAGGTCTTCCACACGAATGTGGCTTATGAACGTGGCCAGGCGACGGTGAGTGTCGACGTGCAGCGGCCGGACGGGACGCGGGAGAAGGAGGTTTACATCCTGGACGAGGACGGCGAGCGGTGGAAGATGTGCTCGTTCCCGGCCTGAGCCGGGACCCCGTGGTGACCGGGAAAAGACGAAGCCCAGGTCGATGACCTGGGCTTTCGCGCTGAGCCGCCTGACGGAATCGAACCGTCGACCTACGCTTACCGAAAGTCACGGCCCCTTGCTTGTCGTTGGTCGTCAGGAACTATCACTGAACTGCTGATACATAGTCTTCAGCTTGTCAGCGTTCGTCACTGATAGTCGACCCGTGGCAGGGGTTTTCGGGGGGTAAACGGGGGGCACCGTTGGCCGTTGCCGGGACGTTCGCGGGCCTGCCAGACGTCCCATTCGGGCATCCCGACAACTCCGCCAGGGTTGGCGTGCCGGGCAAGTCGCTGGTCCGAGGCGGGAGCGTAGGCGTTGGCTGATCGCCCCAGGGCTGGGCGGAGCCGGAGTGAACCGCCCGCTCGGTGGCTTGTGGTGGGTGGCTTTGAGAGATGATGCCATCGGCGGGTGAGATCCTCAGCGGTCGTAAAGCGTAGAGAACTTCATGATCACCTAAGTGATCTCACCCGTCTCCACCGCCTCCACCAAGGCCGCTCACCGCACATCGGCCCAGCTCAGAAGCTGGTCAGCCGACTACGCAATGGCCCTGCACGACGGTCACCCAGGTTGGATGACCCTCCGGGCCTTAAAGAGCTTCAGATCCACCACTAACAGGGACCAGCGAAAAACGAGACGGTTACGCGGACCGGCGGTTTCCCACCCTCGCTGATATCGAACGGGACGCACTTTTGGTCCGGAATATGGAAACCACCGATATATGCGGTGTCGTAGTCCTTGCAACCTTGGAAGGTAACCGATCGGGTGGGTTCGTAGTTCCAGCGCTGCCCGTACTTGAGCCCCACGTCATTCGCGTTCGAATCAGCCACGGAAACGGTGACGACGGCACCTGCTTTGACCAGGGCGCCAATCTTGTAATCGCCGCTCTCGCCGTTACCGTAATCCTTCGGGTCAGCCGTTGCCCAGCTCTTGAGGTCCGGCCACGAGATTGCGCCGACGGTGAGGGCATTGTCGGTCGGGACGTCCGTGGATTTCACATGGGCCTCCTCGTCGACGCAGGCGACGAGGCGTGACCCGGGTGACTTCTCGGGCGATTGGGCGGAGGTGCCGTCGCCGGATTGAGAGCGCCCGTCGGTATTGGGATCCGTTCGGCCGTCGCCGGTGCAGCTGACCAGCAGAAGCGCGACAATGACCAGTCCTGGCCAGTGCATTTTGGCTCGAACCAGCATGTTAACCCCTTGCTTCGACGCCGTTCGTACCCATGCTCGCACACGATCCCCCGGAGAATCGCCGGGCCCCGCAAAGTCGTCAGGGGATGCCGCGTTGTTGCCAGTCGGGCTCCGCCTGGCGCGCCGACGGCGGTGTTGCGGAAAGCGATCATGACCGGAGTTCCGGTCCTGGTGCGGATCCGGTAGCGGTCCTCGTCGTAAGCGATGTCGCGGCCACGGTGAAAGCTGTCATCGACGGCCAGTGGCCACAGATCCGGGCGGCCACTGGTCCGGCGTCAGGGGCCGGTACCCCAGTCTGCGCCTGCCCAGTTGGAGGGCGCTCATTACACCGCCGCACTGAACGTCGCCACGGTTTTGACGGCACCGTAAGGGCTCCGAGAACGACCCCACCCAGCAATCTTATCCATAGGGGCTTGTCAATGCCGAGCGACTCCGGCAGCATCGATGTCTGAAGGTAGCGGATGCTTCACAGGGAGTATGCATGAGTCAAGAGCGAGGGATCTCGCGACGTCAAGTACTCAGAGTCGGCGCCGTAGTCGGCTCTGCCGTCACGCTTGTCGCGGTCTCGGGCCAAGCCGCCTCGGCCGCGCCGGAGGAGGTAGACCCGAACCAAGCTACGTCCAGAGGTGATCTCGGCCGGGTCTCAACGGCTAGCGGCGGCGTGGGCGTCATCGCGGCACCGAATCGCGCGAATCGAACGAAGGTCGAGGCTCCGGAACGGGTGCCGTTCGCGGGCTTCCCGGAAGGGATCACGCCGCGTCCGGGTGACCTTGTCACGGTCACCGACAACTGGGACGGGCTAGCGCTGGCCGCCGTACCCGTGGTGCATTGGCTGGCCGGCGTACCTAAACAGCGCAGCGACGGAAGTTTCGAGGTGGCGGGTGAACGGATCGCGGCATCGCCCCTGCTGAAGGAGAAGACGTCGAAGCGGATCCGGGTTTGCGTCCTAGACACGGAACTGCCCGACGCGCAAGTGCTGGCTGTTCGTGCCGCCTGAAGTGCCGGTGGCCGTCGACGCGGCGGTGCGAATGGTCGCGGCGGCGGTGCTGCTTTACTCGGCGAGCCAGAAGCTGGTGGCACCGAGCGCCATCCGCCAGACGATCCGGGCGCTGCGGCTGCCGGCTCCGCATGCCCTGGCGACCACTGTCGCCATTGGCGAGCTCGCCACAGCGGTTCTGCTGTTGGCCGCTCCGAGATTGTGGTTAACGTCAACACTTATTGTCGGCCTCGGAGTGTCCTTTGCCAGTGCGGCATTGATCGCGCGGATTCATGGCGAATCCGTCCGCTGCGCTTGCCTCGGCCGCAAGTCGGAGACCGACCTGGGTTGGCGGCAGTTCGCCTTGCTTCCGGTGTGGTCGGCGGTGGCGTGGGTGACGCACTCCGGAACATCCGATAGGTTCTCGGGCTCGTTGTGGGTTGCCGTTACCGCGGTCGCCCTGGCGGTGATCGTCGTCGTTTTTCAACTCCTGCCATTGGGCCTCAGGAGCTGGAGTTATCTCAAGGTGCTGGAGAGTCAATGGACTTCCTCTGGATCGTCGTCGCGATCCTCAGCGTCATCATCGTAATCTGCGTTCTGGCACTAGTCGACCAGTACCAAACGCTCGAATTGATTCGAGCCACACTCAAACTTGAGGACAATCCTTCTCCGATTCCCTTCGCGGACGACGGCTCGATTAGGCCTTCGCTGATCGGGCTTCCGCCGGACCTGGACGAGCAACCGCACCTGGCGCTGCTGTTCCTATCCGTCTCCTGCACCACATGCCGATCCATCGCCGAAGGGCTACGCCGACAGGACTGGCAACACGTTTGGATAGTCCTGCAACAAGCTCATTCAGAAGAAGAGGGCCGCCTCTGGCTTGACGGTATGAAGGTACCGATCAACAGGGCAACGGTCGACGTCGATGAAAGTGTTGCCAGAGCGGTCGGGATCGAAACGGTTCCCTCGGTCATTCTTTACCGTTCCGGCGAAGCATTTCTGGCTCAGACACTGCCGTCTTTCCGGCAGCTACAACCGCTGTTAGCTCCTCGCAAGACAACCAGCCCTCTCCCCGTCGTCAAGGAAGGAACAATCCAGCTGTGAGCGATACGTTGGAATGCGTAGTCTCCTCGAATACAGCCAGTGCCGCAGAACGACCGACTCGCCGTCGATTCGCCGTCCTAGGCGCCGCGTCCGCGGTGGTTGCCGGCCTGGCCACCGTGCTGAAAGCCTCCCCAGCCGTGGCGGACTGCCAAGGATCGCCCTGCTGTAGTTTGGCGCTGTGCAAACAGTGCAGCTACGCCGTAAGCAAAGACCGGTTCACCTGCCCGACGGACTATAAGCGTACCTACTGGACGTGCACGAGCGGCTCGCGGACATACGGCTGCGGTGAATGCACCACGGGCGCGAACTGCTGGAACGGCACATTCTACTGTTCCATCTGGTACGCGTGGTAACTGCTTGGGTAGTCTTGCTGGCCGCCATGGCTGGCTTCGCCCAATTGTTCAGCCCTTGAGGTCAGTCATTCATCGGAGTAATCCGCCCTTTCGTGCAAGGGGACTCGTTCCGAGCAGCCCGGGGATGGCTGCGCTTCCTGCTAGTTTTATCCGTCTCCCACGTAGCAATGGCCGGATTCGTCATCGGCTTGCTCTATCAGGTGGGCACCTTTTTTGCACCGCACACCGATGACCGGATCGCACTGGCGGTCGTCATCGCCGCCGCGCTTATTGCGGTAGTCTTCGACGTACGTGCGATCAAGACCGACTCATTCGCCCCTGGGCTGCACCGCCAGACATCCAAGGAGCTCGCCCACCGTGCGAACATCCCAGAATGGGTCGCACCAATGATGTGGGGCCTTGACACAGGGCTGATGTGGACCACATTCCGCGTCTCGGCGACAACCTGGGTGTTGATGGCAGCCGCGTTGCTGAACGTCGCTCCTCAGTGGAGCGGGCTCATTTTTGGCACGGCTTTCGCGGCGCCCTTGGCGGTGGCCGTATTGGTGGGTCGCGGCAACGTCAGCGAATTGGGCAGGCCAGGACCTCGCCGAGCGGTCCAGATGGCAACGGTAGCAGCGGCGTTGCTACCGGCCCTTCTCCTCGTCGGCGGGCTCGTGCTGTGACGAGCGGCCGGGGCCGGAACCTCGGCCCCGGCCTGGCTCTTACGCTGAGACGAGGACCGCCGGCCCCTCTCGCTCGACCACTGCATAACGATGACAAGAGTCGATAACCTACGCTTACCGAGCGTTACGATCTAGCGTTTGTCATTGGTGATCAGATCTTGGCATTGAGCTGCTCAAACTCGGTCGTCGACTGGTCAGCGTTAGTCACGATTAGTCAACACTTTGCAGGGGTTTTCGGGGGGGGGTAACGGGGGGCCAGCTGACTGTTGTCGGGACATTCGTGCGGCCACCAAGCGCCCGTACCGGGCTCCCGTCGACGTTTCGCGTGGGAGAGCTACCCATTCTGGGAAGTAAATCCGCGACGGAAGATCCAGACAGGATTCCAGTAGGCCGACGGGCAGACAGCCCGCAACGGCGGAGCATTTGTCTACGGCTACGGATCGCGTGGTGATGACTCCTGTCAGGCGACCGCAGCGACAGCCATCGAGAACTCCAGGTCACCGGACCTGTCCCGCACCGAGTTTGATGGAGACATCGAAACGTGTCAGGAACAAACGTCTCGTGCGGCCTGACCTGGAACAGTTACCAGCCGTCCCGGGTCGGGCGGCAGGAAATGGTCACAAACGGTTTGGATTGGGTCGCGCAACGGCTCTAGCGCCACGACGCGCACGGCGTGGTCGTCACCGATCATGGCGAGGAACTTGCCGTCCGGGTGAAAGCTGATTGCACGCACCGGTCCCGTGGGATTCACCAGCGGCAGACCCACCTGCTTGCCGGTGGTCACGTCCCAAAGTTCGACGGTGTCGTCCACCGCTGCCGCCACGACGGGCAGGTCGGGGCTGACAGCCACGGCTGACAGGGCGGGCCGGTTGTGCCGGTCGGCAGTGCCGGAGCGGCCGGTGCCGATGTTGTACAGCGGCTTCCCGATCGATGTGCCGGTGTGAACGTCCCACAGCTTGACGGATGTGTCGAAGGTGACGGCCAGCCGATCACTGCGTGGGCTGAACAGCAGACGGTGCGTGGCTCCATTGCCGAGGGTGCGGCCGTTGGTTGCACCCGTGGCTGGATCTCGCTGTTCGACGCCCTGGTAGGTCAGAATGGCCAGCCGATGCCCGTCTGGACTGCTCGCCATGATGCTGGGTGCCTCCCGTACGTCGGGCAGCGGGACGTCGGTCCAGACGTTCCGGGCGGGGTCCCACAGCTTCAAGGACGTAGGCAGCCCGAGCGCGAACGAAGGGAAGTCGTCAAGCTTCACGACGACCGGCGGCCATGGCTCCGTACCGGCGAGCACGGCCGACTTGATCTGCGCCCCACTGGTGCGGTCCCACAGGGCGGACTCCCCGTCGCTGTTCAGGACAGCGACGTAACGTTCGTCGGGGCTGATGGTTAGGTGTGTCGGTGACTCGACGGCATCCTTAAGCTGAACCAGGTATTGCAGCACCCGGCGCAGCAGTACGCCCTCTGGTTGTCTGGTCAGCAGGTGAGCGCCCAGCCCGGTCAGTCCGCGGACGAGGTCGAACTCCGACAGCGAAGGCCGTCGGCGCGCCGCGAGGCGCACCTCGGCGTCGGCCAGCCGGCGCTCGGCCAGGTCCGCGACAGCCCGGTCCAATGGACCGAGTGCTGCCGGGTGGGCGTGCGGGGCCGCCGTGGTGAGCGCGTGAGTGATGGCCGGTGTGCCGAACCAGAGTCCGGCCCCGGTGCTGTTGTTCAGGGCGTCGGCGGTCGCGCGTCGCAGCCAGGTGTGGACCGGCTCCCAGCCGCCATGTCCGGCCTGGGCGTGCACGCCGTGCAGGATCGCCACTCCGGCGGCACCCTTGGACAGCGATTGCGCGTGCCAGCGTGTGCTGAGTGGCCCGTAGTCGCCATCCGCGAAGTCCGGCAGTGGTGGATCGGTCAGGGTGTCGGTGATGCACGAGGCCGTTGTCTCGGCCTGGCGCGCCAGCGTCTTCAGCAGCGGTGGGAGGGTCATTCGGGCGCACCTGCCCTGCGGGCATGGCGGCGGACGGTGGCCAGCGCGAGGTGACGCGCCAGCCGGTAGGTCCCCTGTTCGGCGGCCTCGTCGGGACCGTGAGTACGGACGTGGTGCAGGTGCAGCAGCGAGGCGAGCACTGAGTCCGGTGTGATGGGGCCGCCCGTAGCGGACAGGGCCTCGGCGTACCGCGCCGCAGCGTCGGAGCGTTCCCGCCATGCGTCCCTGACCGGCCGTGCGAGCGCGGCGGGCTCGAAGGTGACGGCTTGCCGGAGCACGTCGCGGTCGATCGGCGAACGCCCGGCCTGCTTCAGGCGGGCTATCAGCCACTCACATCCGTCGTTGCGGTTGCCGAGCATGGCAGCGGCAAGGTCGACCACGCTTGCAGCGGTGAACGCCTGCCGATTGATCCGACGTTCGCGTTGTGCCCACAGTTGGGCGAGGGCTGCGGTGGAGTCGGCGGCGAAAAGCCTTTCAGCGGCGGCCAGCGCCGGACCATCCCCGTAGCGGCCGGACTCCGGATGGTAGGTGTCCAGGCTCAAATCCCCCGCGAGGCCCTGCTGCCGCAGCGCGGCGGCCCATCGGCCGATTTTTGCCGCCGCGTAGCCGAAGTCATCGGTGTGCAACCTGAGCCGAAGGTGCGGGACAGGGCGGCGCCTGCGGATGAACCACATCAGTGGCGGCTCGTCCCAGTCGGCAAGCAGCGCGGGTAGAGCGCCCATGAGGACAAGTTCCATCAGGGAGGGCTCCATGGCCAGGGACACGGAGATCAGGCCGTCGGTTCCGGGAAGCAGCGGCTTGGCGGGAGCAGGCGGTGGCCACGAGTTCCGTCCGGTAAGGGCGGCCGGCGCCGCCGCGGGCGCGGCCGTGGAGGCGACCGGCACGACGATCTCGTGGGCGCGGCCGGAAAACCATCCGAAGTCTGCTGGTTGCGCCGCGTCGACCAGGGTGATCGGTCCGTCGCTGGCGTCCAGGTGGGCGCGCAGCAGCGCCCGGTCCATGGGCTGATCAAGATTGAGCCGAAGCCGCTGGTCGCCGTTGCCGATCTGGGCCCAGGCCGGCAGTCGCAGCCTCGCGCGGAGTAGCTCCCAGGCCGTGTCCCACTCGCCGTCGTTCGTCTGCGCAGCAGGCAGACCAGCAGGGTCAATGCGCCAACGAGCCGCCGTCAGCACAGTTCGGCCGTACCGCAGCGCGGGCCGAAACGGCAGGCCGGACGCTGCGCCCCAATCGAAGGGCTTGAGCCGAGCGTCCATACCGCGCGGCAACTCCACAAGAAACCGGCCGAGCGGCGGCATGGTGTGCAGCGCGGCGGCGTGTACCACCGTCGGCTCGACCACCCGTCGCTGCGACAGCGACACCAACACCAGCCGATCACGACCGGCAGCCACACCTAGGTCATCAATGCCGATCGCGTCGTCAGTGACGGACCGGTGCTCGGCCAGCGATACCAGCCACGGCAGGACTTGCCTGGTGTTAAGGACGTTCTGTGCGTGCACCAAGAACGCCGCAGCCCAGCTCGGGCACGCCACCGAACAAGTCACCAAGAAGCACTACATCGTCAAGCCCGCCATCGCCCCGGACAGCTCCAACTTCCTGGAACAGCTCGGCGCCACACAGGTACCCTTGGCCGCGCGACGCGGCCACGGGCAGCACCGGGACAGTTAGATTTCGCCCGCGCGGCGGCCCCCGTCCCGCCCGCAGCCCGCATGGACGACCGCCACCGAACCTGGTCGCGTCCAGGCGTTTCTGGGGGGTTTTCGGGGGACGATTCAACCGCATAGATGAACGTGAGGCCCTGATCAGCGTTTCCGCTGGTCAGGGCCTCACCCTTTGAGCCGCCTGACGGAATCGAACCGTCGACCTACGCATTACGAGTGCGTCGCTCTAGCCGACTGAGCTAAGGCGGCAACGATCGTTGAGTCTACTGCATCGGTCGTCGTGCTCCTGAACGGGTCCGGTCGCGGCGCGTCGGAACCGGACGGCGGGTGTCATACCCCCGGGCTAGTCTGCCTCTCGTGACCGATCAACAGCCGCCCCCGCGGCATCGACGGCGGTCCGCCGAGGCTGAGCCCTCGGCGGCGCGGCGGCCGGTGAGCATGGATCCTCAGCAGCTCGGTTTCACGCCGCAACGGCCGGTCGGCTGGCTCGCTCCGTTGCTCCTGCTCAACACGGGTCTGCGCACCCTGATGGCCCTTCTCTTCGGCGCTTATCTCGACAAGCGCGAGCTGCAGAATGCGCTCTCCGGTGACTCCTTCCAGCAGCCGGGCACCGACGGTGAGCTGTGGCTCGACTACGTCGCCGACCTGGGCGACGGTTTCCACTCGACCTACTCCGTGGCGTACCTGTTGGCACAGCCCCGGCTGGAGGTCGACGGCCGGGTCCTGCCGCGCGGGCAGGTGCTGCTCATGGGGGGCGACCAGGTCTATCCGCTCGCCAACGGCGACGGTTACGAGAATCGGATGAAAGGGCCGTACCGCGCGGCCTTGCCCGAGGCGCCGGCCGACGGGCCGCGACCCACGCTTTTCGCGCTGCCGGGCAACCACGACTGGTACGACGGGCTCACCGCTTTCCTTCGCCTCTTCGCCCGCCGCAAGGACGGCCACATCGGCGGCTGGCGCACCCAGCAGCGCCGTTCGTACTTCGCTGTCGAGCTGCCGGCGAAGTGGTGGCTGTTCGCGATCGACGAGCAGTTCGGCGCCTACATCGACGACCCGCAGCTGCTCTACTTCGAGAAGGCCGCCCGCAATCTCGGCCCCGACGACCGGATCATCCTGATGACGCCGTCGCCGACCTGGGTCAAGGCGGCGAAGAAACCCGAGGCGTACGACGCGGTCGACTACTTCATCCGCACCATCCTCGCGCCGACCGGGGCCCAGGTCCGGCTGCTCGTCTCCGGCGACCTGCACCACTACGCGCGCTACACCGGCGAGGATCGTGAGCTGATCACGTGCGGTGGCGGCGGTGCATATCTGCTGGGCACCCACCAGCTGCCGGCGACCCTGACCGTGCCGCCGAAGGACACGCTGACCCGCAGCGCCAGCCGCAGCCGGGAGTATTCGCTGGCGTCCCGTTTCCCCAGCGCCGCGAAGTCCCGGCGGATGGGCTGGGGAGTGTTCGGCAAGCTGCCCGCGCGCAACACCGGCTTCGCGACGATGCTCGGCATCGTCCACACGCTGACCATGCTGGCGATGGCCGGCGCGGCCAGCCAGGGCGGCACGATCCAACGCCTCTTCAGCATCCCGCTGGTCTTCATGCTGGTGCTGATCCTGACCGGCACGGTGCTGTTCGCGCAGCCCCCCGGGGCCAGCTCCGACAAGCACGCCCGGCACTGGATACTCGGCCTGGTCCACGGGTTCGCCCAGATCGCGCTCGCGGCGGGCGGCACCTGGGTATGGCTGCAACTGCCGTTCCGCGACTGGGCCTGGCCCGGGCCGCTGGCGGTGGCCGCGGTGCTCTACGGGCCGGTGATCGCCTACCTGGCCACCCAGTTGCTGGCGCTTTATCTGCTGATCGCGAGCTATTTCGACGTCAACGTCAACGAGCTGTTCGCGGGCCAGGGCATCGAGGACGGCAAAAGCTTCCTCCGCCTGCATATCGCCGCGGACGGCACCCTGACCGTGCACCCGATCGGCGTGGAGAAGATCTGCCGGAAATGGAAGGCCGACCCGAACGGCGCCCCGGACAGTTCCTGGCTCCGCCCGGAAGAGCCACTGCTGACCCACCTGATCGAAGCGCCCATCGTCGTGGACGGCCCGGCCGACCCAGCGCCCGCGTCGGTCCCAGCGGCACCAGGCTCGGCGCAACTCTGAGCGGCGGCCCGGCGGCGGCCCGGCGGCGGCCCGGCGGCGGCCCGGCGGCGGCCCGGCGGCGGCCCGGCGGCGGCCCGGCGGCGGCAGCTTAATCGGTCAGGAGTCTGCTCGTCGTGCGCCTGTCGGGGGCCACAGACCGACGCGCGCTGCAGGAAGCAGCGGGAGCCGTCGGCGTCCATCCCGACGACGACCGCGTCCTTCGGGACGCTGTGGGCCCCACCCTGCCGTTGCCCTCAGGGGTTCTCACCCCGGGGTGCCCGCTGCCGGCGCCGACGCCTGGAACTTTGATACAGGGGACGTCCTTCACTTCGCCGTAGGCAGCACTTCTTCCGGCAAGGTAGCCCTCGGGCCCCGTCTGCATCGGCGCGACCGGACCGAGCCGGACCCCTGCCGCCCTCAACATCAAGGTCAGTTCGCGCCGTTCGGCAGATGTCATGATCGCTGCGCCGCGATGAACTGTCCGGGGGTCGTCCCGGTGATGTGCAAGAAGTCCCGAATCATGTGCGACTGATCGGCGTAGCCTACGGCGGCGGCCAGGTCGGCCTGAGTGGTGCTCTCCTCGCGCAGCCGCTCGGCAGCCGCCTGCAGCCGCCTGCGCTGGATGAGGCACTTGGGCGTGAGCCCGAGACGGCGGCGCAGGAGGCGCTGCAAGGCTCGCTCGCCGATGGTGAACCGCTCGCAGATCTGCGCAACCTGCAGGAGTTCCGGATCGTTCTCGACCGCAGCAACCACAGCGTTGAGGAGCTCGCCGTCAGCGTCGAGCGGCAGGAAGCGCCGCAGGGTGTCCTCGCACGCTTCAATGGCGGCTCGGTGGGCCGCCGGGTCGTGCGGATCCGGTGCCATGAGGCTCCGTACGCGGTCGACGACGGCTCGCCCGTCGTCGCCGAGCACCTCCTCGAGGTCGACGTAGCGGTCGTTGAGGGCGTCGACCGGACCGGCGATCGTGTAGCCCGCGGCCGGCGCCAGCACCAACCCGACGGCCCATCCGTCACCCATGAGCGTGGTCGTCGACAGCTCGGGGGCGACGCCGTAGAAGCGCGCGTAGTCGCCGCTGATCACTACCAGGCAGACGGGGTCCTGCAGCATTCTCTGCGGCGCCTCTTCCCCCGGCGGTACGGACCAGACCGGAATCCAGAACCGGCGCAGCAGACCAGTGAGGTCCGCGCTCGCGGCGTGCCGGTAGGTCCGGTGATAGGCGTCGCGCGGACCGGCCAGATGAGCCAGCTCCGCCGGGCCACGGCGCACCGTGCTCACGACGACACCGGGCTCGGCGTCGACGCGGATGCCGGCGGCGGTGTCGGGTTTCATCAAGTACCACCCAGAGCAGTGCTCATAGGGTCCCCAGCATGACTGACACCGCGACGCAGTACGAGATCGCCCTCCGCCCATTGACCGCCGTCGTCGAGGCGGTGCCGCCGCAGGCATGGGACGCGCCCTCTCCCTGCGAGGGCTGGAGCGCGCGGGACGTCGTCAGGCATCTCGCCGAGACCCAGTACGAGACGCTCACCAAGAACGGCGTGGATCTCGGCAGAGCGCCGGACTTCGACGCCGATCCCGTCGCCGCATGGGACGAGCACTCCCGGTGTGTGCTCGATGCCCTGGCGGATGACGACCACGCCGGCCGGGCCATCGACTGGTTCTTCGGCCCGACGACGCTCGGCGCGACTTTCGAGCAGTTCTACGTGTGGGACATGTACGTCCACCGGTGGGACCTGGCCCGCGCCGCTGGGCTTGACGCTGACCTCACCGACGCCGAGCTCGACCGGATCGAGCAGGGCGCCGACAGCTTCGGCGAGGCTCTGCACATGGACGGCATGTGCCGACCAGCGATCACCCCCACCGACGACGGCCGCACCACCCGGGTTCTCGCACGTCTCGGGCGGGTTGCCGGAACGTCGTGACAGCGGTTGAACGACCAGCTCAGCCTTCGTTGTACTGCTCGTCATGTGCCTGTCTCGGCCCGCAGACCGAAGCTCGTGAGCACGAGCATCGGGAGCCGTCCGCATCCATCCGGACGACCACCGCATCCTTCGGGACGCTGTGCGCCACCACCTTGCCGTCGCCCGCGGGGGTGGTCACCCGGGTGCCCACCGCCGGCGCCGACGCCTGGAACTTCTGGTACAGCGGATGCTCGTACTTCAGGCAGCACATCAGGCGCCCGCAAGCGCCTGAGATGCGCAGGGGGTTCAGAGGGAGGTCCTGGTCCTTGGCCATCCGGATCGTCACCGGCTCGAAGTCCGTCAGGAACGTCGCGCAGCACAGGTCGCGGCCGCAGGAGCCGATGCCGCCCTGGACCCGGGCCGAGTCGCGGGCCGACAGCTGACGCAGCTCCACCCGGCAGTGCAGGGTCGCGCCCAGGTCGCGGACCAGCGATCGGAAGTCCACCCGGTGCGGGGCCGTGAAGTAGATCGTGGTGCGGGCGCCGCCCGTACCCCCCTGCTCCAGGACGTGGTCCACGGCCACGACCTTCATCGGCAGCTCGTGGGCCTTGATCAGCTTTTTGGCCGCGACCTTCGCCTCGGCCTTGCGCTTGCGCAGCAGCTCGTCGCGGCGCAGGTCGCGGTCGTCGGCGAGGCCGGCGACCTTGGGGAAACCGTCCGTGTCCTCGCTGACCCACTGCGCCGCCCAGACGCACTCCGCCACCTCGGGCCCGTCGTCGGTCGGGACCAGCACCCGGTCACCCACCTGGGGCGAGAATTCACCCGGGTCGAGGTAATAGAGACGGCCGTAGCGGTTGAAGCTGACGGCGCACAGCATGCCCATGGCCCCACCCTACGGCGACGGACCGGCGGTGCGAAACAGCGCGAAACTACATAGATCAGCGCAACCCCTGGCATTGACTCTCGTTGGGCCATGCCGTAGACGCCGCTCGTTGCGGTGATCCTTGGGGGAGGACTTTTTCATGATGCCCGCCGTGCCAGCACGGGTTGATCTTGTGACACCCGCCGAGCCCGACCAGGGCGTACCCAGCACCACCCGGGCCCGGCTCAAGGCCGCCGCGCTCGGCGTGGTCGGGGCCCTGCTCGTGCCGCTGCCCGCGGCCGCCGCGCCGGCGCCCTGCGAACAAGCCCTGCGGTACGCCGCCCAGTCCGGCGCGCAGCTCATGCGCATCGGCACCCTCGACCTCGGCCCGGCCGGTCGCGACGACCAGCCGATCAAGAACGTCGGCGTGGGCGACGCCAAATCCGCCCTGGTCGCGCAGTCGCCCATCAACGCGGCCGCGCTGGGCCGGGTGCTCGACGGCGGCCCGGCGGACAGCACGCTCGGCGAGGTCCTGCAGCAGACCGCGCCACCCACCCACAAGAAGTCCGAGCGCCGCAAGCACGAAGCCACCGAGGCGGGACCGTTCCGGCTCGGTGCCAGTGAACTGACCGTGCACGCTCAGTGGGATCCACGGATGGCCTGCGGCAACGTCGCGGGCCCGGCGACCCGGGCCGAGGCGGAGCTGCGGCGGGCGGGGGTGCTCGACGGCGGGGATGCCGCGCTGGTTCGCGTACCCGGAAAGATCTCGGGCCTGAGCACGACGGCGATGGAGCGGCGCGGGCCGGCCGCGCGGGCCGTCGCGGCGGCCTCGATCGCCGGCGGCAAGGTCCGGTTGCTGGGCGGGGCGGTCACGGTCGAGATCGTGAAGCCGCCGTCGCTGCTGGCCACGATGTCCGGGGCGGACGGCGGTGAGGTGCGGTACCAGCCGGCGGTGCTCGAGGTCTCCGGGGAGGGCTTCGAGACGGTACGGCTGGACACGGCCGGCGACAACGTTGAGCTGCGCCTGGATGAAAACGGCGAACCGGCTCCCGAGCCGGACGGGGTGCCGCGGAACGACGCCGGCCAGGGCGGCGCGGCCGACGGTCACGCAACGTTGCACCGGGCGGGCTTCAACGTTGCCGCCCGGCGCGACCCGGACCACAGCAAGGGTGACAAACCGGGCAAGGGGCATGCCGACGACAAGCGTGTCCACAAGGGAACCTCGGGCAAGGACGCCGTTCGGGAGCCTGACGCACCCGCCGGCAAGCCGGACGCCAACGGCGGTGCGGCCACCCCGGATGTGAGCAAGGACGGTTCCGGGAAGCCGGGCGGTGGCCTCTTCTCGGGGCTGCCGAAGGTCGGCGCTCTCGCCCCGGTTGCGCCGCTTCCGCTGCCGAGCCTGCCCGGCGTCCCGCCGCTCGCCGGCACCGAGCCGGGCCCCGAGGCCGTGCCGGCGACCGGACCGGGCACGACCGTCGCGATCTCGCTGGGCGACGTGCGCCAGGCCGTCTCCGGCCACGCCATCGCCGCGAAGGCAACCGCGATGACCATCGCGATCACCAAGGGCCCCGACCGTCAGGCGTACGGGGACAGCGCCCCCAACCGCAGCGGCGCCGTCCTGGACCTCGACATGGGACTGCTCGAAGTGGCCGCCGTGGCCCCCGAACCCGCGGGCGCAGCGTCCGGCGTGGCCGGTGGCGACGCCGGTGGCCTGCCGATCACCGGGCCACGGGTGGACGTGCTGGCGTTGGCCGGCGTGGCCCTGCTGATCGCCGGCGCGGCGGCCCTGATCTTCGGCATGCGAGGCCGCCCCGGCCCCCGCCCCTGATCACCTGCGCACGGGCGCCTGAGGTGCGGCCGGCCTGCCTTTCGTCCGGGAACACCGGCTCGCTCGGACGGTCCATGGTCCATCGAGGTGGTACCGGCCGACCGACGGTGTACCTCCATCCCCCCGCAGGTGCTGTTCTGGCGCGACGAGCGGCCGGTTCCCCGTGCCGCACGGCGACAAAGGCCGTCCGCGGGCGTTGAGTGGGACGTAGGCCTGCGGGGGGTGCAGGAGACGCGGCGCCGCGCTCGGAACCGGCTATCCGAGCGTGGCGCCCGTCGTCACCGCAGCGCCGCCACCGGCTCGGCGAGGCGGGCCGAGGTGGGCAACAGGTCCGCGCCCGCCTCGTATCCCTCGGCGACCGCTTGCAGGACCAGCACCGCGACGGCGGCCGCCGCTTCCTGCTGGCGCACCGAAGCCAGGTCCGTTCCGGGCGCCGCCAGGGTCACCGCTTCGGCGGAGACGAGCACCTCGGCCAGGACTTCGGCCAGCGAGTCGCGGGCCGACCGCATCCAGGTCATCAGCGAGTCGGCCAGGTCCGCCGACGCCTGCAAACTCTCGTCCAGGCTTTCCGGGCCCCCGCTGAGGTGCACGGCCGCCCGCTGCCGGGCCGCGTCGTACGCCTCGGCAGCAGCCCCGGTCCACTCCCCCGGCTCCGGCAGCGACGCGGCCAGCACCGCATAGGCTCGCGCGTCCGCGCGCAGCTCCGGCGCCGCCTCCGCGAGCTCGTCCGGCCGCAGCGCCGCGACCGCCCGCGCCGCGTCGCCCGGGAGCAGGCGCACCCGGCGCAGCTGGATCCACACCCGGTGCTCCGGCGGCGCGCCGGCCGCCGCCAGGATGTCGTCGACCCGGCGCAGCAGCGGCCCCGCCGTGGCCAGCAGGCGGTCCAGCCGGTCCATCACATTCCCCTGCGGATTCGGCGGGCGGCCTCGTCGTCCGTCTCGGTGTAGGCCTTGGCGGTCAGCCGGACGTCGGCGGCCAGCGTGGTCAGCTGCGCCGCCGCGGCGGCTGCCTCCTGGGAGCGGGCGGCGAGCACCGCGAGCCACCGGTCGTGCAGCTGACGGCCCAGCCGGCCCGGCGCTCCCTCGTCGTCGGCGCCGAACGCACCCGGCGACGCGGCGTGGGCGGACAGCGACCGGTCCACTGTGATCAGCGCGTCCGCGGCGGACTCCAGGCGATCGGCCAGCTTCTCCATCTCAGCGGTCCCCCAGCGATCGGAACGCCCCGAACACCTCGTCGTGCAGCTTCTCCCGGGCCCAGCGGGCTGCTTCCGCCGCGGTGGTCACCACTGCCTGCACCTCCCGGGCCAGCTCGGTCGCCGTGCGATGCTGCAGGCTGCCGCGGATGTGGACGTCGGTGATGTCGCCCGCCGCGGTGACCAGGACCTCGATCGAGTCGTCCGGCGAGTGCACCGACACCACGTGACCGGCGACCGCCTTGTCGAACTCGGCCCGCAGCACGTCGAGCCGGCGGTAACGTTCGATCGCCTCGTCGATCCATGCCTCGTCGATCTCGCGGGGCATCCACAGGCTCCTTACCGGGCGTACCGCCTTGGTTGCTTTACGGCACCGCGACCGTACCCGGTTCCCGGACTCTCGCGCACCCCCCGGCACGTCCCTTGTGGATTACCCGCGCCACAGATTGAGCATCATCGCTTCGACGGCGATCTTCGGCTTGACGTTCTGCTCGATGGCCTCGCGGCAGGCCAGCACGGCCTCCAGCCGGCGCAGCGTGCTCTCCGGCGTCCATTTGCCCGCCGCCGCGGCCGCCTGCTCGGCCGTGTCCCGGTGCACCACGGCGACCGGCGCCTTCAGGCCCGTGACCAGCACGTCCCGGTAGAAGCCGGCCAGATCCACCAGCGCCCGGTCCAGCGCGTCCCGCTGCGAACGCGTCGACCGGGACTTCTGCTTCTTCTCCAGCTCCTTGAGCTGCCCGGCAGCGCCCCGCATGGCTCCCGCCGCGCCCCGGCCCGTACCGCCGGCACCCAGTGCCTGCTCCAGCGCCGCGCGTTCCGTCGTGTCGTTCTCGGCGAACGCGGTCGCCGCCTCCGCCTCCGCGGCCTCGATCAGCGCGGAGGCCGCGTCGAAGCAGGCGCCGACACTGGACAACCGGCGGGGCACCGCGAGCACGGCCTCGCGCCGGCCGCGGGCCTCCGGGTCGTTGGCGAGCCGCTTGGCCCGGCCGACGTGGCCCTGCGCGGCGGCCGCGGCCCAGGCCGCGACGTCCGGCGCGATGCCGTCCCGGCGGACCAGGACCTCGGCCACGGCCTCGGCGGGCGGCTGCCGCAACGGTACGACCCGGCACCGCGAGCGGATGGTCACCGAGATGTCGTCCGGGTGCGTCGACGGGGTGCAGAGCAGGAAAACGGTACGCGGGGGAGGCTCCTCGATGGCCTTGAGCAGCGCGTTCCCGGCCGCCTCGGTGAGCCGGTCGGCATCCTCGATCACCACGGCCTGCCACCGCCCGCCGGAGGGGGCACTGCCGGCCCGCAGCACCAGCGCACGCATCTCGTTGACGCCGATCGACAGTCCCTCAGGCACCACAAAACGCACGTCGGCGTGGGTGGCACCGAGCACGGTGTGGCAGCCGTGGCACTCGCCGCAGCCGACGCCGTCCCGCTCACACTGCAGGGCGGCGGCGAGGGCGCGGGCGGCGACCGAACGTCCCGAGCCCGGCGGGCCGGTGAAGATCCAGGCATGGGTCATGGCGCCGTTCCCGGCGTCGGCGCCACCGCCCACGATCCGGGCGGCGGCCGCGGCGGCCCGGCGCAGCGTCTCGACTGCCTCGTCCTGCCCGACCAGGTCGGCGAACACACTCATGGCGTCGATTCTCGCTCGCTCACGGCCGGCTGCCCACCCGCGGCCCGTCCGGCGGCGTCTCGTCATCGGCGGCCCGCGCCCGGTTGCCGGTCAGATCCTCGAGCACCTCGATCGGCGTCTCGTCGTCGTCCGCGTCAGCGGAAGCGGCCGGCTCATCGGTGACCGCGGCGAGACCGTCATCCTCAGCGTCGTCGTGAGGCTCAGCGGCATCGTCCGTCCCGGGGACATCGCTGGTGAGCGGCTCATCGGCGAGCTTCGTGGCAGAGACCGCGCCTGCCGAGTCCGAGGCCGGCCCACCGGCCGGGACCACCATCGTCTCGTCCGACTCGCTGCCGGAAGAGGCCGGTCGCACGACCACCGTCTCATCGGAACCACCGGCCGGGATCGCCATCGTGGCGTTCGGGTCGTCGGATGCCGGCCGCGACACCATCACCGTCGCATTCGGGTCATCGGATGCCGGCCGGGAGACCATCACGGTCGCGTTCGGGTCGTCCGGGGTGGACCGCGGCAGGGCCATCGTCGCGTCCGGGCCGAAAGCGGAGACCACCATCGTGTCGTCCGGGCCGGTTCCCGGGCGGATCACCATGGTGTCGTCCGGGAACGAGGCCGGGCGGACCACGATCGTCTCGTCCGAGCCGCTCGTCGCCACCGCGCCCGACCCCGTGCGCATCACCAGCGTCTCGGCCGGCCCCGCGTGCGGCGGGACCACCATCGTGTCGGCCAGGTCCGGCGCGTTCAGGTCCGGTCCCGGGGGTACGGCCGTCGACGCCGGGTCCGGGTGGCTGTCGTCGCCCTCGGTGAGCATCGCGTTGAGCCGGGTCGCCACCGCGTTCGCGATCTCCTCCGCCGGGCGGGCCGCGTCGAGCACCAGGTAGCGCTTCGGGTCCGCGGACGCCAGGTCGAGGAAGGCGTACCGGACGCGTTCGTGGAAGGAGCGGGACTCGCTCTCCAGCCGGTCGGTGCCGAGGCCGCGCTCGTCGACCCGGCCCAGGCCGACGGTCGGGTCGATGTCGAGCAGGACCACCAGGTCGGGCTTGAGGCCGCCGGTCGCCCACGACGACAGCCACGAGATCTCCTGGACCGGCAGCGTGCGGCCGGCCCCCTGGTACGCCAGCGACGAGTCCACGTACCGGTCGCTGATCACCACCGCGCCCCGGGCCAGGGCCGGGCGGACGACGGTGGCCACGTGATGCGCCCGGTCGGCGGCGTAGAGCAGCGCCTCGGCGCGCGGCGACGGCGCGTCGGCGCCTTCACCGTTGGACAGCACCAGGCTGCGGATCCGGGCGCCCATGTCGGTCGCGCCGGGCTCGCGGGTCACCACCACGTCGTGGCCGGCCTCGATCAGCGCCTCCGACAGGCGGGTGACCTGGGTGGACTTGCCCGCGCCCTCGCCGCCCTCGAAGACCACGAAGATGCCGTGCCGGGTGAAGTCCTCGCCCGGTGACAGCGGGCGGCCGCGGATCGAGCTCCACAGGTCGGCCAGCACCGGTACGCCGCGCTTGTCGTCCATCTGGCGGAACGCGCTGATCCCGGTCCAGACCCCGATGACCCCGGCGACCAGGAGCAGGATGCGGGTGGAGGAGATGTCGACCGAGAGGCTGCCGGCCGAGATGGTGCGGGAGCTGCCCAGGCCGACCAGCAGACCGGCCAGCGAGATGGCCAGCAGCAGGACGAGCCGGGCGCCGATCTGCACGACGGCGAAGACCCGGCCGCGTACCTCGTCGTTGACCTGGCCACCCAGCAGGGTGACGCCGGCCAGGAACGCCATGCCGGCGCCGGCGCCCACGAACAGTGCGCCGAACAGAGCCATGGACAGGTGGAACGCCACGGACAGGAAGCCGACCGCGCCGCTGGCGAGCACGATGCTCATGCCGAACCAGCGGCGTCGGGACAGCTCCTTGACGACCATCGGGCCCAGGCCGATGCCGATCGCCAGGCCGATGAAGAGGGTGGCGAAGAGCAGGTAGAACGCGGCGTCGCCGGCGCCGAGCGAGGCGGTGAAGAAGCGGGCCGTACCGATGACGATGCCCGCGCCCGCGAACGCGCCGAAGATGCCGAGCACCAGGCCGCGGACGAAGGGGGTGCCGCCGATGTACTTCCAGCCCTCGACGAACTGCCGGAACATCGAGGTCTGGGCGTTGCGCTCCTGACGTTCGCGGTGGCCCTCGCTGATCTCCTTGATGCCGAAGAAGACCACCGCGGCCGTGGCGGCCCGGGAGAACGCGTTGATCCAGAGGGCGAGCTGGACCGGCTCCGCCCAGTCGGGCAGCCCGCCGATCGGGCCGCGGACCACACCGTCGAGCGCGGCCAGGGCCAGCGCCGCCAGGATCGGGGTGATGCCGTACGTGGTGATCAGCGTCAGCTGGTTGGAGACCTCGAGCCGGCCCTTGGGGATCAGGTTGGGGACCGCGGCCTCCTTGGCCGGGATCCACATCAGGGTGATCGTCTCGCCGATGAAGGTGGCGATGACCGCCCAGGTGACCGTGACCCCGCCGGAGTCGCTGAACAGGGCGACGACCGGGATCGAGCCGTACACGAAGAAGCGCAGGATGTCGCAGATGACCATGGTGTAGCGCCGGTCGAACCGGTCGGCCATCACTCCCGCGACCGGCCCCAGCAGCAGTGCCGGAAGCAGCCGGATCGCGATCGTGCTGCTGAACGCGGTGCCCTGGGCGACGCTGCCGGTGACCTGCTGGGAGGCGAACAGCGCGGTGGCCAGGGTGCCGATCCAGTCGCCGAACGAGGCCACGCTGAGCACGAGCCAGAGCCGCCGGAACGGGCGGATCCGCAGGACGGAACGCAGGGCCGCCGCTCCCGACAGATCCACCGGAGGGCTGGCCTCCTTGCGTGCCGAGCTCGTTTCGGTGTCGATGGCCCCTACCTCCCCGTGGTCACTGCTCGAAGCACTCTAACGGGCGTACCCCGCTCATCGTGGCTGCGCCCGTTCGGGTGGCGCATTCATGAAGGTGTTTCGCATACGCCCGCGACCGGTTAGGTTGCTGGCGTGATCGTCGAACGCACCGCGTTGCAGAAACGACTCGACCGCGCGACCGGCGGACTGGAGACCCCGCTGGCCGTGGTCGACCTGGCCGCCTTCGACGCGAACGCGGCCGCACTCTCGGTGCGCTCGGCGGGCAAACCGATCCGGGTCGCCAGCAAGTCGGTCCGCGTACGCGCCCTGCTCGAACGGGTGCTGGCCCGGCCGGGCTGGTCCGGCGTGATGGCGTACACCCTGCCGGAGGCGATCTGGCTGGTACGCAGTGGTGTCACGGACGACGTGCTGGTGGCGTACCCCAGCGTCGACCGGACCGCGATCGCCGAGCTGGCCGCGGACCCGCAGCTGGCCGCCGCGATCACCGTCATGGTCGACAATCCCGCCCACCTGGACCTGGTCGATGCCGTCGTGGCGCCGGGCCGGCGGCCCGACGTGCGGATCTGCCTGGAGCTCGACGCCTCCTGGCGGCCCGCCGGGCCGCTGCACATCGGCGTCCGTCGCTCCCCCGTCCATTCCGCCGCCCAGGCCGGTTCGCTGGCCGCCCGCCTGGTCAAGCGGCCGGGCTTCCGGCTGGTCGCGATGATGTCCTACGAGGCGCACATCGCCGGGCTCGGCGACGCCCCGCCCGGGCAGGCCCTGCGGGCCCGGGCGATCCGGATGATGCAGCGCCGGTCGTTGCCGGAGCTGCTGCGCCGGCGGATGGCCGCGGTCCGGGCGGTACGCGAGCACGCCGACCTGGAGTTCGTGAACGGCGGTGGCACCGGCAGCATGGCGCTCACCGCCGCCGACCCGTCGGTGACCGAGGTCGCCGCCGGCTCGGGACTGTTCGGCCCCACGCTGTTCGACGGGTACCGCGCCTGGCAGCCGACCCCGGCGGCGTTCTTCGCGCTGTCGGTGGTCCGCCGGCCGGGACCGCGGATCGCGACCGTGCTCGGCGGCGGCTGGATCGCCTCCGGCCCGGCCGGACCGTCCCGCCAGCCCACCCCGTGGCTGCCCGAGGGCCTGCGGATGCGCGGTGACGAGGGTGCCGGCGAGGTGCAGACGCCGTTGCTGGGCGCCGCGGCCGACGACCTGCAGCCGGGCGACCGGGTGTGGTTCCGCCACGCCAAGGCCGGCGAGCTGTGTGAACACGTCAACGAGGTGCACCTCGTCGACGGCGACACGGCTGCGCCGACCCCGACGTACCGGGGAGAGGGGTATGCGTTCCTCGGCTGACCTACGCGGTGACGTGGCGGTGCAGGTACTCGCGGATCAGCGCCTTGGCCTCGGTCAGTACGGCCTCGTCGCCGGTCACGTCGCGCCGGAACGCCAGCTTGATCAGCGCGTCCGACGCCTCCACGGCGATGAGCAGGGCGAAACGCAGCCGCGCCCGGTCCATCAGCTGGAACTGCTCCACCAGCAGCTCGGCCAGCCGGTCGGCGATGACCGCGTTGTTGTCGCGTTCGGCGTCGAGCAGGTGCAGGTCCACCACGTCGCCGAAGTGGAGCGTCCGGAAGCCCGGCACGCTGCGGTGCATGTGGATGTAGGCGTCTATCGCCGCGTCCACGCCGTCCCACCAGTGGGCGAACGTCTCGTTGGCGAAGCGTGCCGACAGCGACTGCAGGTACGCGTCCATGTTGCGCATGGCGAGGGCCTGGACGATGGCCCGCTTGTCGGGGAAGAACTGGTAGACCGAGCCGATGGCGACCTCGGCCCGCTCGGCGAGCAGGGTCGTGGTCAGGCCCTCGTACCCGACCTCGTCCACGAGCTCCGCGCAGGCGTCGAGCATGCGCTGGACCCGGGCAACGCTTCTGCCCTGCACCGGAACCCGCCGCAGCGGTCCGGTGGTGACGGTTGGTGTCGACACGCGTCGCCACTCCCTCTCAGCAGTGATAATGGGAACGTTACTCGGATCAACGAGCGAGATGCATCGACGGGACGCCGGGGACACGCGGCATCTCCGGTTTTGTGCGACTGTCCGCTCGTCGGGAGGACAAAGCCGGAATGACTACGTCTCTGCACTGGCGCAACTGGGGCGGTAACCAGCTCTCCGTGGCCGCCGAGGTCCTGACCCCTGGCACTGTCGACGAGGTGGCCGCCCTCGTCAAGGAGGCGTCAGTCACCGGACACAAGGTGAAGGCGGTCGGCAGCGGGCACTCGTTCACCGCCATCGCGGTCGCCGACGACCGGCGGCTGCTGCTGCACCGGCTGAGCGAGCTGGTCGCGATCGACGGTGACCTGGTCACCGTGCAGGCCGGCATGCCGCTGCACCGGCTCAACCGGCTCCTGGCCGAGAACGGCCTGGCGATGCCCAACCTGGGCGACATCGACCAGCAGACGGTGGCCGGCGCGATCTCCACCGGTACGCACGGCAGCGGCCAGGCCCACTCGACGCTGGCGTCCTGCGTCGAGGCGGTCACGCTGGTCACGGGCACCGGCGAGGTGCGGCGCATCGACGCGAGCTCGCCCCTGTTCCCGGCGGCCCGGATCGGCATCGGCGCACTGGGCGTGCTGGTCGAGGTGACCCTGCGCTGTGTGCCGGCGTTCGTCCTGCTGGCCGACGAGCGCCCGATGCCGCTGTCCGAGGTGCTCGCCGGTCTGGACGAGGGCATCGCGACCAACGATCATTTCGAGTTCTACTGGTACCCGTACACCGACCGGGCGCAGCTCAAGCGCAACAACAAGGTGCCCGCCTCGGACCGGCCGCTGTCCGGGTTCCGGGGCTGGCTGGATGACGAGCTGCTGGCCAACACCGTCTTCCAGGGCGCCTGCCGGCTGGGCCGGGCGGTTCCGGCGACCGTACCGGTGATCAGCGCCGTGGCCGCCCGGGCGCTGACGGCACGGACCTACACGGACCGCTCGGACCGGGTCTTCTGCACGCCGCGCCGGGTCCGGTTCACCGAGATGGAGTACGAGATCCCCCGGGAGTGTGTGGGCGAGGCGCTGTCCGCGCTGCCCCGGATCATCGAGAAGCTGCCGTTCAAGGTGCAGTTCCCGGTCGAGGTGCGGTTCACCGGCCCGGACGACATCTGGCTGTCGCACGGCTACGGGCGCGACTCGGCGTACATCGCGGTGCACCAGTTCAGCGGCAGCCCGTACGAGCCGTACTTCCGGGCGTTCGAGGCTGTGTGCGAGCCGCTGGGTGGGCGCCCGCACTGGGGCAAGATGCACTACCGCGACGCGGAGTCGCTGCGCCGGGCGTACCCGAAGTTCGACGACTTCCTGGCCGTCCGCAACGAGCTGGACCCGGCCCGCATCTTCACCAACGCCTACCTCGACCGCGTCCTCGGCTAGTTATCCACAGGCCCGTCCACAGGCAGTCGCTACCGAGATCTCTCAGTTCGCGTTGGCAGTCGCCTTGGAAGGGGTGGCCTTCTTGGCGGCTGGGGAGGCGTTGGTGGTGCGCTTTGCGGGCGCGGCCTTCTTGGCGGCCGCCTTCTTGGCGGGCGACTTCTTGGCAGCGGCCTTCTTGGCGGGAGTGGCGTCGGAGGAGGCTGCTGCCTTTTTGGCGGGGGCCTTCTTGGCGGCTGCCTTCTTCTTGGGGGCGGGACCCTTGGCGCGCTTCTCCGCGAGCATCTCGGAAGCCTGCGCGACGGTCAGCTCCTCGGGCGTCTGGCCGCGGCGCAGGGAGGCGTTGAACTCGCCGTCGGTCACGTACGGGCCGAAGCGGCCTTCCTTGATCACCATCGGCTTGTCGGTCGCCGGGTCGTTGCCCATCTCGCGCAGCGGCGGTGCGGCGGCCCGGCGCTGACGGGTCTTCGGAGCGGCCAGCAGGGCCAGCGCCTCGTCCAGCGTGACGGTGAAGAGCTTGTCCTCGCTTTCCAGCGAGCGGAAGTCGTCACCGCGCTTCACGTACGGCCCGTAGCGCCCGTTCGCCGCCACGATCTCGGCCCCCTCGGGGTCCTTGCCGACCGTCCGCGGCAGCTCCAGCAGCCGCAGGGCCTGCTCGAGGGTCAGCGTGTCCGGCGTCTGCGACTTGAACAGCGAGGACTTCTTCTCGCCGCTCTGCACGTACGGGCCGAAGCGACCCGACTTGAGCGTCACGGACTCACCGGTGGCCGGGTCGTCGCCCAGGCTGCGCTCGCCGCCGCCACCCAGGTAGAGCTCGGTGACCTTCTCGACGGTCAGCTCGTCCGGCGCGACGCCCTCGGGGATGGACACCCGGTCCTCGGGCGCCTCCTCGGTGGTGTCCGGCAGGGCGCGCTGCAGGTACGGCCCGTACCGGCCGACGCGGACCACCACGTTGCGGCCGGCGTCGTCGGTGAACAGCGGGATCGAGTTCACCGCGCGGGCGTCGATGTCGCTGAGGTTCTCGGTGACCATCTTCTTCAGGCCGCCGGCCTTGGCGATCGAGTCGTCCGCGCCCAGGTCGCTGCCGAAGTAGAAGGAGGTGAGGAAGTCCAGGGCCGCGTGATCGCCACCGGCGATGTCGTCGAGCTGGGTCTCCATCGCGGCGGTGAAGTTGTAGTCGACCAGCCGGGGATAGTGGCCCTCGAGCAGGCCGACGACCGCGAACGCGATGAACGACGGGATCAGCGCCTGGCCGCGCTTCTCCACGTACCCCCGGTCCTGGATCGTCCGCATGATCGACTCGTAGGTCGACGGGCGGCCGATGCCCAGCTCTTCCAGGGCCTTGACCAGCGACGCCTCGGTGTAGCGGGCGGGCGGCGAGGTGTGGTGACCGATCGCGTTGAGCTCCTCGGCCGTCAGCGGCTGGTCCTTGACCAGGTTCGGCAGGCGGCGCTCGGCGTCCTCGGCCTCGGCGTTCTCGTCGTCGGACGACTCGACGTAGGCGCGCAGGAAGCCCGGGTCGGTGATGGTCTTGCCGCTGGCGCCGAAGTCGACCTCTTCGCCGGCGGTGGAGATCGCGCGGATCCGCACCGAGACGGAGTTACCCACGGCGTCGGTCATCTGCGACGCGACCGTACGGCGCCAGATCAGCTCGTAGAGCTTGAACTCGTCGGTGGACAGCTCGTTGGCGACCTCGCCGGGAGTGCGGAAGTTGTCCCCCGCGGGCCGGATCGCCTCGTGCGCCTCCTGCGCGTTCTTGACCTTGCCGGTGTAGCGGCGGGGCTGCGGCGGCACGTTGTTGGCGCCGTACAGCTCGGCGATCTGGCGGCGGGCTGCGCTGATCGCGGTCTCGGAGAGGTTCACCGAGTCCGTACGCATGTAGGTGATGTAGCCGTTCTCGTACAGCCGCTGGGCCGTGCGCATGGTCTGCGACGAGGAGAACCGCATCTTGCGGGCGGCTTCCTGCTGCAGCGTCGAGGTGATGAACGGCGCGTACGGCTTACGCCGGTACGGCTTCTCCTCCACGCGGGTGACCGTGAACGGGCGGTCCTCGAGACGCGCCGCGAGCCCGCGGGCCCCGTCGCCGTCCAGGTGGACCACGCCGGCACCGGGCTTGACCTTGCCGGTGGTCGGCTCGAAGTCGCGGCCGGTGGCGATCCGGTCGCCGTCCAGGGCGATCAGGGTCGCCGAGAACGACTTGGTGCCCTCGGTCTTGCCCTGCACCGACAGCAGAGCGTTGATGTCCCAGTACTCAGCGGTGCGGAACGCCATGCGCTGCCGCTCGCGCTCGACCACGATCCGGGTGGCCACGGACTGGACGCGCCCGGCGGACAGGCGGGGCATCACCTTCTTCCACAGGACGGGGCTGACCTCGTACCCGTAGAGCCGGTCCAGGATGCGCCGGGCCTCCTGCGCGTCGACCAGGTCCTTGTCGATCTCCCGCGGGTTGGCCACCGCGGCCTGGATGGCGGCCTTGGTGATCTCGTGGAAGACCATCCGCTTGATCGGGACCTTGGGTTTGATCGTCTCGACCAGGTGCCAGGCGATGGCCTCGCCCTCGCGGTCCTCATCGGTGGCGAGCAGGATCTCGTCGACCTCTTTGGCCAGCTTGGTCAGCTTGGCGATCTGGGCCTTGCGGTCCTGCGAGACCACGTAGAGCGCGTGGAAGCCGTTGTCGACGTCGACACCGAGCCGCGCCCACGACTCGCCCTTGTACTTGGCGGGCACGTCGGCGGCGTTCTTCGGCAGGTCGCGGACATGCCCGAAGGAGGCCTCGACGAAATAGTCGGGCCCCAGGTAGCCGGCGATCGTCTTGGCCTTCGACGGGGACTCGACGATGACCAGACGGGTCGTCCTGGCTTTCTCCGGCACGGCACTCCCACACTTCTCGATCGATCGGCGGCCCGTCGCGGACGACGGACACGCGGACGTTCAACGTAACGCGCCGGACGAGCAGGCATTCCCCGGGCAACGGAGAAGTCGGATGGTAACGGTCCGGCCACCGCATGCGTCCGACGGCGACACCGTACACCGGGAACATGGCGTCGTGTCGGACACAATCAGGGAAGGTCAACCGGCGGCGGCGCCCGGCCACAGCCTTTCGGGTGCCGCGGCGGGCCGTTCGCCGACCAGCTCGGCGAGCCGGGCGAGACGCCTGCGACCTGCGATGACGTACGCCGGACCGGCCTGGATGGTGCCGGCCAGACCGACCCGGGTCAGCGCGGCGTCCGCGGCTTTGTCAAGAAAGCCGTCGGGATCCAGACCGAGCGCGTAGCCCTCGGGCCGCGGCGACCCGGCCGCGGCGACCCAGAGCCGCAGCTGCGGCCCGGTCAGGAAGATCCGGTCGGCGGCCGGCGGCCAGGCCCGCGCGAGGCCGTTCAACCGGCTGCTGTAGGCGGTCCGGACCTCGAAGAAGACGGTACGGGGCTCCGCGTCCACCTTCTGCTCCACCGCCCCGGCTCCGGCGTCCGCGGCCTGGTCGGTGGCCGGGCTCCCGGCCTCGGCTGCGGCCGGTTCGCCGGGTTGCTCACCGGCCTGCTCGCCGGGCCCTGCGGGCGCCGGATCCGGGGGCTCATCGGAGTGCTCCTCGGCGGCGGCCAGCGTCATCTCCAGCGGCTCGGCCGTGAGTTCCGCCACGTGATCGTCGGGCCCGTCGTCGCTGACCGGCGCCCAGGTGACCACGAGACCCCGCGAGACCAGCTCCTCGACCAGCACGTGCACCCGCCAGGCGGCATCCACCCGGACCGCGACCCGGGCCGTACCGCCCATCCGGCCCAGCCGGCCGGGACCGGTGAGCAGCCCGGCCAGATCGGCCAGCGACGGATCGGCCGCCTCCACCCCGAAGATCGACAGTTGCCGCCCGGCCGGCACGGTCTGGACCGCGCGGCGCCGGCCCTTCGCCGCGGCCGGGGCGTGGGCGGGCTGAACCGGCGCGGGCAGGACCTCACGCGGAATCAGCGGCCACCCGGGCTCGGTCATGGTCAGCGGCGCTCCGTCATCAGCAGGTGCCCGTCATCAGCAGGTGCCCGTCATCGGCATTCCGGCGCCTCGTCGAACGCCTTCTTCAGCTCTTGCGAATCGAGCCGGCTGGTGTCCAGCTCACTCTGCTTGTACTCGACGTTGAGGGTGTCCACCACGGAGCCGACCTTGGCATAGAAGTCCTTCGACGGGCTGGTGGCCAGCGCCGCGATGCCGCTCTTGGCCCGCCCGTACGCGTCGCGCATCGCGCTCAGCGAGGCGGCGAAGCTGTCGGCGACCGCTTTGCCCTGCTCGACGTCCGGGACGCCGGCCTTCTGCACGCCGGCCCGGGCCTTCTCACTGGCCGACTCGGCCCCGCCGAAGAGCCGGGTCAGGTTCTCCTTCGCCTGCGCCGGGGTGGTCTCGGCGGTCATCTGCTGCTGGGTGCGGCTCGCCAGGGTGCCGATCTCGGAACGCCAGGGCGCGAGCACCGTGCAGACCGAGGCGGCCCAGGCGCGGGGCGCGGGACCGCCCGCGCAACCACCCAGTGTCACGACGAACGAGAGAACAAGCAGTAAGGGTGTGGTGCGGGCCGTGCGCATGGATTGCAGCGTACGGCCAACCTCCGACAGAGGGCACCCGGCGAGTGCCGGGTGCCCTCTACGACGTGCTCGGATCAGGCGCTGATCCGCTCGGACTTGTTGTCCGCGGTCGGGCTGGGCTCGCCCATGGAGATCGGCTTGCGCTTGCTCCACACCACCGCACCGGCCACCACCAGGGCCGCGACCACCGCGAGGGCGATCCGGACCGGGTCGTTGGCGTCCGCGCCGATGCTCAGCGAGATCACGGCCGGGGCGACCAGCAAAGCCACCAGGTTCATGACCTTGAGCAGCGGGTTGATGGCCGGACCGGCGGTGTCCTTGAACGGGTCACCCACCGTGTCGCCGATGATCGTGGCCTCGTGCGCCTCGGAGCCCTTGCCCCCGTGCGCACCGTCCTCGACCAGCTTCTTGGCGTTGTCCCAGGCGCCACCGGAGTTGGACAGGAAGACGGCCATCAGGGTGCCCGCGCCGATCGCACCGGCCAGGTAAGAGGCCAGCGCGCCGGCGCCCAGGCCGAAGCCCACCGCGATCGGCGCCAGGATGGCGAGCAGACCGGGAGTGAGCAGCTCACGCTGGGCGTCCCGGGTGCAGATGTCGACGACCTTGCCGTACTCGGGGCGCTGGGTGCGCTCCATGATGCCCGGGAACTCGCGGAACTGGCGGCGTACCTCCATCACGACCGCACCCGCCGAACGGGACACGGCGTTGATCGCCAGGCCGGAGAAGAGGAACACCACCGCGACGCCGATCAGCAGACCGACCACGTTGCGCGGGTCGGAGATGTTCAGCAACCCGAGAATCCGCGTACCGATCTGGTCGGCCGGGATGCCCGCGTCCGCCAGCGACGACTGCAGGGTGTTGGTGTACGCCCCGAACAGCGCGGTCGCGGCCAGCACGGCTGTAGCGATCGCGATGCCCTTGGTGATCGCCTTGGTGGTGTTGCCCACCGCGTCGAGCTCGGTCAGGATCTGCGCGCCCTGCTCGTCGACGTCACCGGACATCTCGGCGATGCCCTGCGCGTTGTCCGAGATCGGGCCGAAGGTGTCCATCGCGACGATGACGCCGACCGTGGTCAGCAGGCCGGTGCCAGCCAGCGCGACGGCGAACAGCGACAGCGTGATCGAGGTGCCACCGAGCAGGTACGCGCCGAAGACACCGGCGCCGATCACCAGCGCCGAGTAGACGGCCGACTCGAGGCCGACGCTGATGCCGGCGAGCACGACGGTGGCCGCGCCGGTCTGCGACGACTTGCCGATGTCCTGCACCGGGCGCTTGCTGGTCTCGGTGAAGTAGCCGGTCAGCGCCTGGATGGCGGCGGCCAGCACGATGCCGATGACAACGGCACCGATGGCGACGAGCTGCGGGTTGCGGCCGCTGGCGACCACGTCGGGATCGATGCTCGCCGCGTCCCGGAACCCGGCGAAGGTGTCCGGCAGGTAGACGAAGCTGACGATCGCCACGATGACCGCGGACAGCACGGCCGAGATGTAGAACGCGCGGTTGATGGCCGTCAGGCCGCTCTTGTCCGAGGCCCGCAGGCGGGTGATGAAGACACCGACGATCGCGATGACCACACCGACCGTGGAGACGATCAGCGGGAAGATGAGCCCGTCCTGACCGAACGCGGCCTGGCCCAGGATCAGCGCGGCGACCAGCGTGACCGCGTACGACTCGAAGAGGTCGGCGGCCATGCCGGCGCAGTCGCCGACGTTGTCGCCGACGTTGTCGGCGATGGTCGCCGGGTTCCGCGCGTCGTCCTCCGGGATGCCCTGCTCGACCTTGCCGACCAGGTCCGCGCCGACGTCGGCGGCCTTGGTGAAGATGCCGCCGCCGACCCGCATGAACATGGCGAGCAGCGCGGCACCGAAGCCGAAGCCCTCGAGCACGGTCGCGGCGTCGCTGCGGTAGATCAGCACGACCAGCGCGCCACCGAACAGGCCCAGGCCGACGGTGAGGAAGCCGACCACACCACCGGTCTTGAAGGCGATGCCCATCGCCTTCTCCCGGCCACCGGCCTCACCGGCCGCCGCGGCGACCCGCAGGTTGGCCCGGGTCGCCAGCGCCATGCCCGCGCCGCCGATGAACGCGCTGAAGACCGCACCGACGATGAAGAACAGCGAACGGCCGACCTTGACCGCGGTCTCACTGTCGGTGTTGTGCACCGGCAGCAGGAACAGCAGCACGACCGCGATGACGACGAAGATGGCGAGGGTCTTGAACTGCCGGAACAGGTACGCCGAAGCGCCTTCCTGGACCGCCCCCGCGATCTCTTGCATGTTGGTGGTGCCGCGGCCCGCGGAGAGCACCGTCTTGACGAAGACAGCAGCGAACGCCAGAGCCACCAGCGCGAAGACGATCGCGACGATGACGAACGTGACGTTCGAACTGCTGAGCGACCCCCCGCTGCTTTCCGCAGCGAGGGTTATGGAGGTCCCGGACATCAATGTCCTCCTGTACACCGACCGCACCCGGGCAGCGGACGAAACCGCCGGGCGCACTCCCTGCTCTAGGAGACGACAACCTGGTCCCGCGGACGCGGAACCAGGGAGCAGTAGCTGATTACCGGCGTACTGTAACGGCCGAACGTGGTGATGGTCACACGAGGATCCGGCCGTGTCAGGGTGATGTTTACCGCTGTGTTAGCGGTTGGCACCCGAATCGGTTACCGCTTAGGCTTCGCGCCGCCAGCAGGGGTTTCCCATGCCATGCGCCGAACGGTGTGATTTGTGCGCTCAACGGCGCCTTTGTCGCAGCGCCGGCTTCTTCTCAGCGCCGGGTTTGCTCAGCGGCGGTGCACGGGCCAGACCATGCGGACCTCGGTGCCGGCGCCTTCTTCCACCGGGCGCACCTGCAGATCGTCCACGAAGCCGGCCAGTAGGGCGAAGCCCACGCCGGTGGTCAGCGCCTCATCGGTCAGCGACTCGTCCGCCAGCTCGTCCGGCGGCAGCTTGGCCAGGCCGACGCTGGCCTCGATCGGCGCCCGGTCGATGACCCGGACCGTGTACGAGTCGGTGTCGGACATCTCGACCATGACCAGGTCGGGCAGGTTGTACTGCCGGTGCAGGGCGACCGCGCGGGTGCACGCCTCACCGATCGCCAGCCGGACCTCGTCGAGCAACTCCTCGGCGACACCCGCCCGCCGGGCCACCGCCACGCCGACCAGCCGGGCCGTACGGACGTGCACCGGTGCCGGCGAGAACGACAGCCGAACCGTGGCCATCACGCCGTCGGGGGGTTGTCGTCGCGATCGCCGGACGAGGTCGAGGTGGCCGCCTCGACGGAGGGGTAGATGGGGAACACCTGGTCGAGCGCGGTGATCCGGAAGATCTTGAGCAGCGGCTCCTTGGCGCACACCAGCCCGAACGTCCCATTGGCGGCCCGCAGCCGCTTCAGGGCGCCGACCAGCACGCCGAGGCCCGTCGAATCCAGGAAGTCGACGCGGGCGAGATCCACCACGACGTTGCGCGACCCACCGTCGACCAGCTCCACGAGCCGCTCACGCAGGCGTGGCGCCGTGTAGACATCGACCTCACCACCGACGTCGAGCACCGTGTGCTCGCCGACCGTGCGGGTCGTCAGCGACAGCTCCATCGGTCCTCCTCCCTCGGGGTCAAGCCTTCAGGCAGCCGATCTCCACAGCGAATCTAACCACCGACGCTTCCGGCACGACGCGTCGCACCCTCCCGTCGTACCCGTTTGAGGTTCGGGCCATACCGATGTCACAGTGCAGACGTGACCACCACCGTCCCCGGCGTTCCCGCCACACGCGGTGCGACGGCCCGGCCGCGACCCGCCGAACTCCTGCACCGGCTCGGCGCCCGCCCGGGCCCTTCCCCGGTCACCCACGTCGAGCAGGTCCCGGCCCGCCCCGGGCGCCCGGCGCCCTGGCCGGACTGGGCGGCCCCGCCGGTGATCTCGGCGCTCGCCGCACGGGGCATCACCGCGCCGTGGGAGCACCAGGTGTCGGCGGCCGAGCTCGCCCGCGCCGGCGACCACGTGGTCCTGGCGACCGGCACGGCCTCGGGCAAGTCAATGGCGTATCAGCTGCCCGCGCTGACCGCGCTGGTGGACGACCCGCGCGCGACGGTGCTCTACCTGTCGCCGACCAAGGCGCTGGCGGCCGACCAGCTGCGGGCGCTGGTCCGGCTCGGGATCGACGGGGTACGGCCGGCCACATACGACGGTGACACCCCGCGCGAGGAACGCGAGTGGATCCGCCAGCACTCCCGGTTCGTGCTGACCAACCCGGACATGCTGCACCATGCGCTGCTGCCGGGCCACGCGCGCTGGGGTGCGTTCCTGCGCCGCCTGCGGTACGTGGTGATCGACGAGTGCCACACGTACCGGGGGGTCTTCGGCTCGCACGTGGCGCACGTCCTGCGCCGGCTCCGCCGGGTCGCGGCCCGGTACGGCAGCGCACCGACGTTCATCCTGGCCTCGGCGACCTCGGGCGACCCGGCGCACGCGGCGAGCCGCCTCACCGGCCTGCCGGTCCGGGCGGTGACCGAGGACGCGTCGCCGCGGGGGGCGACGACCTTCGCGCTGTGGGAGCCGCCCCTGCTGCCGCGCGAGCCGGACGACCTGGAGAACGAGCTGCCCCCGGTACGCCGGTCGGCGCTGAGTGAGACAGCCGACCTGCTGACCGACGCCGTGGTGGCGGGCACCCGGACGCTGGCGTTCGTCCGGTCCCGGCGCGGCGCCGAGGTGGTGGCGACGATGACCCGGCGGGCGCTGGACGAGGTGGTGCCGGGCCTGGGTGACCGGGTCGCGGCGTACCGGGCGGGGTATCTGAAGGAGGACCGCCGGGCGATCGAACGGGCCCTGCTGACCGGCGAGCTGCTGGCCCTGGCCTCGACGAACGCGCTGGAGCTGGGCGTCGACCTGGTCGGCCTGGACGCGGTGCTGATCTGCGGCTACCCGGGCACCCGGGCGTCGTTGTGGCAGCAGGCGGGCCGGGCGGGCCGGGCCGGCGACGAGGCGCTGGCGGTGCTGGTGGCCCGGGACGATCCGCTGGACACGTACCTGGTGCACCACCCGGAGGCGCTGTTCGGCCGCCCGGTCGAGGCGACGGTCCTGGACCCGGCCAACCCGTACGTGCTGGGCCCGCAGCTGTGCTGTGCCGCCGTGGAGGCCCCGCTGACGAAGGCGGACCTGGAGTTGTTCGGGGGCGCGCCGGCGCTGGCGGCGGTGGAGGCGCTGACGGAATCGGGAGCGCTGCGCCGCCGGCCGTCGGGCTGGTACTGGACCCACCGCGGCCGCCCGGACGTCGACCTGCGCGGCACGGGCGGGGCGCCGATCTCGGTGGTCGAGTCGGCGACCGGCCGTCTGCTGGGCACGGTGGACCAGGGCTCGTCCCACGTCATGCTGCACACCGGGGCGGTGTACCTGCACCAGGGCGCGTCGTACCTCGTGGACGACCTGGACCTGGAGGACGCGGTGGCGCTGGTCCACGCGGCGGAGCCGGACTGGTCGACCCACGCCCGGGACGTGACGGACCTGTCGGTGGTCTCGATCCGCGAGTACGTGGACGCGGGCCCGGTCGGCCTGTTCCTGGGCGAGGTGGACGTGACGAACCAGGTGGTCTCGTACCAGCGCCGCCGGATCGGCTCGGGCGAGGTGATCGACACCAGGCCGCTGGACCTGCCGCCGAGGGAACTCCGCACGGTGGCGGTCTGGTTCACGCTCTCCCCGAACCTGTTGGTGGCCTCCGGCGTGGAACCGGCGGACTTCCCGGGAGCGCTGCACGCGGCGGAACACGCGGCGATCGGCCTGCTGCCGCTGGTGGCGACGTGCGACCGCTGGGACATCGGCGGCCTGTCGACGGCGAACCACCAGGACACGGAAGCCCCGACGGTGTTCGTCTACGACGGCCACCCGGGCGGCGCAGGCTTCGCGGAACGCGCCTACGCCACGGCGGCGGAGTGGCTCCGGGCGACGCGGGAGGCCATCTCCAGCTGCGGCTGTGAGACCGGCTGCCCGTCGTGCGTGCAGTCCCCGAAGTGCGGAAACGGCAACAATCCGCTGGACAAGAAGGGTGCGGTCGCCGTCCTGGACGCGGTCCTCGCCGCCCTGCCGGAGGATCCGGCGCCGGGTGTGGCTGAGCCCGCCGGACCAGCGCCGACTGCGGCATAGCCGGCCAGACCAGCGCCGGCAGCAGCTCAGCCCGCCGGGATCGAGACTGGTCCCGCCCGGGCGGCGGTCGACGCGGAGCGGACGAGGCCGGGCAGCGGCGTCACGATGATCTGGACGTCGATGACGATCTCCAGGCCGTCGAGACGGCAGGAGCGCATACGGGCACCGTTGGCGACGGCAAATCGCTCCGCTCGGGCACAAGCCACCTCCGCACCCTCCACCGCACGGGCAGCGCCGGCCAGCGCGCCGAGGTCGGCTGCTGTCCGGGCCTGGTGCCGCCCGACCCGCGCGGCACCGACAGCTGCTCCGGCGATCCCGGCTGCCACCAGCACCAGCCCGAGCGCCAGCACGAAGATCGAGGCCGCACCCCGGTCCCGCTCCAGATCCGGTACAGGCCCGTCGGCAGCCGGCCCGCACCGCGTCCGTCTCACGGCAAGGCGCCGTCGGGCCCAGCCCATGGCGCGTGTCCTCACGGGACTGTGCCGAGCAGCTCGGGCTCACGGGCCGCGACGGCCTGCGCCCGTACCGAAATGGCCGGAAGGTGGCCGCCCAGGATCGGCACCGGAGCCTGCACCGTGACCGTCACTGTCTCCTCGCCCTCCACCAGATCGACCCGCGCTTGCGCCGGAGCGATCCGGGCGGCCTCGTCGATGCCCGGACCCCCGCGGGCGGCGGCCAGCGCACCCTCCCTGGCCGCGTCCACGCACCGGCCCTTGGCGGTCACCGCACCGACCGCCGTCAGCCCGGCGAACAGGAGCAGCATGAGCGCCGGCAGCCCGGCCGCCAGTTCGGCGGTGAACGCGCCCCTGTCCGTCCCGAGCGCCCGCAGGCGACCGGGCCACCGGCGCCCGCTCACTTCAGCGCGTCGTTGATCACGCCGGTCAGCGAGGCCTGCACGGCCGGGCTGCTGAGCACCTTGAGCAGAATGCCGGCGAACGCGACGGCGGCGAGGGTGCCGACCGCGTACTCGGCGGTGTTCATGCCGTCGTCGCCGCGCAGGCCGGCCAGGCGGAGGAACAGTTTGTGCACGTGGATCTCCTTGATGTGGTGGGTTCTCACAGGACGTCGCCGAGGACGGCGACCACCACCGGCACGAGGCCGGCGAGGACGAAGGCGGGCAGGAAGCACAGCCCGAGCGGCAGGACGATGAGGACACCGGCGCGGTGGGCGGCGGCCTCGACGGCCACCGACCGGTCCCCGCGCAGGTCGTCGGCGAGCCGGGTCAGCGCGTCGGCCAGCGCGCCGCCGCTGGCGCTGGACCGCACGGCTGCGGCGACGAGCCGGTCGGCGCCGGGTACGCCGGCCAGGTGCGCCCACGCTTCCGGCGGTTCGGCGCCCAGCCGCAGCGACCGGCCCACCCGATCGAGCCGCTCACCCAGCGGGCCGCCGAGGGCGTCGGCGACAGCGGACACCGCCCGGTCGACGGGTGCTCCGGCGCGCAGGACCGCGGCGAGCAGGTCCGCACCCAGCGGCAGATCCGCGACGGCTCGCTGCCGGGCCGCCCGCACGTCGGCCGGCTCCCGCCGCCGCAGGAACTGATCCACTCCGACACCGACGGCGATCCCGAACGGCACGGCCCACCAGCGCCCGACCAGCGCGACCGCTGCGAGCCCGGCAGCGGCGGCGAGAACGACGCGAGGGTTCCGACCGGTGCGTGGCCGGCCGAGGCGGAACAACCGTCGCCGCACTGCCCGCCGCTGGGCGGATGCCAGCCCGAGGAGGCTCACCAGGCCGACCAGACCGAGGAAGATGATCAAAGGACTACCTCACCGACGGATACGGGCGCCAGCGTCAGCAGGGCCCCCAGCAGCTCAGCCCGGGGGCATGGCGGAACAGAAGGCTCGGACGCCCGCGCGACCTGCAGGAGCGCGGCGGCGCAGCAGGGCTCGAACGGCACCCGGGCCGGACCTCCGGACTGTAGGAACGCCGCGGCGCCACACACCGGCTCCCTCATCGCGCCGGCCCGTTCGACAGCCGGTCCGCCCACAGCAGTCCGGCGCTCTGCAGGAGAACGGCCCCGATCGCGCACGCCGCTCCGGCCGGTGTCCGAAGCAGGATCTGCAGCGGATCGACGCCGATCCCGTAGCCGAGCGCGATCCCGCCGATCGGCAGCCCCGCCAGCAGTAAGGCCGTCGCCTGGGCACCGGCGGCCTGGGCCGCCGCGGTCGCCCGGGAACGATCGCCGGCCCGGGCATCGGCCTCGATCCGCTCGACGAGGTCGGCTGCCGGCGCACCCGTCTGCTCGGCCAACCGCCCCACCGCAGCAGTCAGCTCGGCCAGACGAGGATCGCTGACGCCCGATGGTGGGCCGGTCTCGCTAAGGGACGCGGCCGGGAGCGAGCCACTCGGAGGCCCTCCCAGGAGCGAGCCGCTGAGCGGCCCTATCGCCAGGCCCGCACGCAGATCGGCCGCAAGCGCGTTCAGCCCGTCGAGACTGTGGGAGCGCGCCGCCACGTCCCGGCGACGAGCCGCACGGCGCACAGCGGCCCGAGCCCCGAGCGCCCCGTAGACCGCGAAGACCAACCCCGCCACCGGCCCGGCCACGATCAGGCCCACCACCGCACCCGTCGCGACCGCGACACCGACCGCCCGCCGCGGCGATCCGTCGACCAGCGCCTGAGCCCGGGACCCCAGCCGGCGCAGCTCCGCAACGCTGAGGACCTGACGCCGCCCGTTGAGCCGGCGCAGCACCGCGCCCGCCGGCCAAGCGGCAACGGCGGCCGCCCCCGCCAGCAGCCCGGCAGCGAGCATCCACGCCAGCCCGCTCACGGCCGCACTCCCCCGGCTGCGTGCAGGACCGGCGGGACCGCTACCCCACGGTCGGCCAGGTGCCGGGCCAGCATCTCGGCGCCTGGGCCCGCACCCCGCCCCAGCTGCCAGGCCGGTACGACGGTCACCAGCCGCTGCTCCCCCGCCGCCCGCAGCACCCCGACGGACTCCAGGACGCGTCCCCGGTCCGTACGCCGCACCTGCAGCACCACCTGCAACGCCGCCAGCACCTGCGCGTGCAGCGCCGCCCGCGGCAGACCGCCCAGCATGCCCAGCGCCTCCAGCCGGGCCGGTACGTCAGCCGGCGCATTCGCATGCAGCGTGCCCGCCCCGCCGTCGTGCCCGGTGTTCAGCGCCCCCAGCAGGTCGACGATCTCCGCGCCCCGGCACTCGCCGACCACCAGCCGGTCCGGGCGCATCCGCAGTGCCTGCCGCACCAGATCGGTGAGCCCGACCGCGCCCGCACCCTCGACATTGGCCGTACGGGCCTGCAACGCCACCACATGCGGATGCACCGGCCGCAGCTCGGCGGCGTCCTCCACCAGCACGATCCGCTCGGTGGGCGGCACGAGCCCCAGCAGCGTGCCGAGCAACGTCGTCTTCCCCGACCCGGTCCCACCGGTGACCAGGTAGGCGAGCCGCGCTGCGACCACCGCCGTGAGCAGCGGAGCCACCGCCGCGGGCACAGTGCCGTGCTCGACCAGGTCGGCGAGGCTGAACGGCCGCTGCCGGAATGTCCGCAGCGACAGGTAGGGCCCGCCCGTGGCCACCGGCGGCAGCACAGCGTGCAGGCGAGTGCCGTCCGCGAGCCGCGCGTCGGCGTACGGCTGACCGTCGTCCAGCCGCCGCCCGCACGCAGCCGCCAGCCGCTGGGCCAGCCGGCGCACCTCGTCGACATCCCCCAGGACCACCGCCGCACGCTGCAGCCCGGCACCCCGGTCGATCCACACCTGTACGCCGTTGACCAGCACGTCCGTGACCGTGGGATCGGCCAGCAGCGGTGCCAGCGGCCCGGCTCCGACGAGCTGGTCGTGCACCCGGTCGGCCAGCCGCAGCACCGCGGTGTCGCCCAGCACGACCGCATCCGGCTCGGCGCGCACAGCCGACACCACGGCGGCCGGGGTGGCTTCCACCCCGTCGGCGGCGAACCGCCGCCGTACCCGCTCAGCGACTTCGGGGTAGAGCTTGCCGGCGGCGTGCCGGCCGACGGAGACGCTCACGCTGCCACCCCCGCGCGGTCCTCCTGGACCAGCTGCCGGATGAGCCGTTTGCACAGCTCCGCCAGGGGCCCGCGCCCGTCGGCAGCCGGGGCGTCCCCCTTCTCCAGCGCCTGGCAGATGGCTGCCTCGGGTCGCAGTGACCCGGCGAGCGGCAGGCCGATCGACCGCGCCACGTCGCATTGCACAATACCCCGCACCCCATTACCGTCCGCTACGTGGCGACGAAACGACATGCGGCTATCTACCTGCGGATAAGCGATGACCGGGAGGGACGCGAACTTGGCGTCAACCGGCAGCGAGAGGACTGCATCGCCCTGGCGAAGAGGTTGGGCATCGCGGTCTTCCGGATCTACGAAGACAACGACATCAGTGCGTCCACACGGTCGCGCAAGGAACGGCCGCAGTACAAGCAACTCATCAGCGACGCACGGGCCGGGATGTTCTCCACGGTCATCGCGTACACCTCCGGCCGTCTCACACGACGCGTCCGTGAGCACGAGGACTTGATCGAGCTAGCGGAAGAGTTCCGTACAGAGTTCGTCTACGTCCGGTCGCCCTCGCTCAATCTGAATGACGCGGCAGGCAGGACGGTCGCGCGCATCCTCGCTGCCACAGACGCAGGCGAGGCCGAAAACATCTCCGAGCGGGTGGTTCGCGATGTCAAGCGCCGGGCAGAGGCGAAGATGTTCCACGGGGGAGCTGTCCCGTTCGGCCACCGGGCGATCAAGGAACTGATCAACGGCCGAGAGCGTGTGGTCGGTATTGAGATCGACCCTGAACGCAGAGCGTGGCTCGAAGAGGCCGCAGAACGGGTGCTGTCGAATGAATCGGTCTACGGGATCTGCGTCGACTGGAACGCCAAGGGACGGCTGTCGTCAGCGGGTAAGCGGTGGAGCCCTCGGACGTTAAAACGCGCTCTGACCAGCGAGGCGGCCATCGGCAAGCGTAAGTACGAAGGCATGCTGCACGACGCACCTTGGGAGCCCATCCTCGATGAGGCCACATGGGAAGTTCTGTGCGACATCCTCAACGACCCCGAACGCAAGAAGTCCACCAGCAACCAGCGCAAATACCCGCTGTCCGGCCTGGTGTTCTGTCCGTGCGGCAACCGGCTCACGAGCACCAGCGATAAGGCAAAGCAAGCGTCGTCGTTCGAGTGCTCCAGTGTGAAGACCAGTAAGGCGGGCTGCGGCAAGATCCGCATTGTCATGGCTCCGCTTGAGCGATACATCGTCCAGCAGGTGTTCACCCGGCTTGACTCGCCGCAGATGCGTCGGGCTGTCGCTACGGAGCAAGACGGCGCCCACACCGCCGAACGAGATCTGCGGAAGGCCGTGCGCGATGACGAGCGGGCATTGGAACGCCTGGAAGACGAGTATGACGATGGCGGCCTTGCCGAGGACCGGTACAAGCGCCGCAAGGGTCGCATCACTCGGCGGTTGGAGGACACCCGCGCGGCGCTTCTGGCGGTGACCGAGAAGGCGACGAGGGCGAACCTGCCGACCGGAGCCGAGCTACGAGCGGTGTGGGACACGAAGGACAACACCTGGAAGCGGACCATGCTCGGCTCAATCATCGAGCGCATCCAAGTCGGCCCTCAGCCGATCAACCCGAAGACTGGACGACTGTTCCCAAGCGCTCCCCCGCGTCGGCGGAATGAAGACGAGGACGCATGGCGTCAGCGCTTCGACTTGGAGCGAGCCAAACAGTTCGCCCTACGGGTGAGCGTCACTTGGCGGCACTAGAACGGCGGATTGTCGTCGAGGCCGGGCGACTCGCGACGCATGAACGGCAGCCAACGCTTGAGGCCGTTGTACTCGGCCGGGTGGAAGATCACCCGCTTAGGCGACTCACCGACTGAGCGGGCCCAACGCAGCCCGGACGCATCGGTGAATTCGATCTGGACCTCTACCTCTCGGGGGTCGAAGACCGTCCCGGGGTCACACCGAATTGGCGGGTGACATGTGATCCACTCCCGGTCTTCGCTCTCTATAGCAGCACCATAGGTGTGACTATCCCATCTGTCAGCCACAGTCACACGCAAGTCGAAGATGGGTGCACCGCTGTAATTCTTGAGCTCCCACTGAAGCCGAGTGATCGGTCCGGACATTTTAGCGTTCGGCTCGTCGCCGTCCCAGTTAGAAATCTGCCCGACGATCAGACGAGCTTGGGCCGCATCCGAATCTGCCTTCTCCTCACGACGCACCCGGATCTCATGACGAAGCAGCCAACCGGTAAAGATCACCGCCACGCTGGACATCAAGACGCCGAGGAGGCTTCCCCATCCCTGCATCCAGTCGGTTACCGAGGGAGCATCAGCCGCAAGCACAGCGTCAGGGTATCGAACCAGTGCTAACCAACGACGACCGTGACCACCACGCCGAGCGCGAAAAAGAAACCGTTAACTGTAGCGCCTTGCCATAGGGTCTTCTTTCCCTCACGCGCAACCTCGGCACGAAGGACATTCGCAACAGCGATCCGCTGCTCGTCAGACATGTCCTTGATCTGCTGCGCCGTTTCGGCTTCGAGGCGGAGTTGATCTACTGCCGCCCGCCTGGCATCGAGTGCAGCTTCGACTTCAGCAACAAGCTCCGACGACTTCTTCATCGAGCCAGCCAACTCCTGAAGCCGGTCCTCCAAAAGAGAATCATTACGCTTGTTCTTCTTCCGAGCATCTACAACCAATCGACCAACGACTGGGTTCAGTACATATAACACCACTTCGGCGAAAGGCGAAAGCGCAATGGAAAATGTCCTACCGACTTCACGGAACATCTGGCCCATGGATTGGAGGAGTTCGACGAAGGTGCGGAGAAGTGGTGGCATGGACGCAGCATAAGACGCGACGGCCCTATTCCACCTGTTGAAGGGCAGCCCTAAGACATCGTGGGATGGGGGTTAGGCCAGGTCATCGGCCCTCTTACGTTCGTTTTGCTTCACCCGACACGGACCACGGAGGACACCATGACCGACGCGAACACCACCCCCGCGACCGACGACGCAACGCCTACGCCGGCGGCTACCGTCACCCCCCGCAAGCCCGCTACCCGGAAGGCGAAGGCACCGGCCAAGAAGGAGTTCGCGCCGAAGGTCACCGACTCCGGCCGTCTGGACCACACCGACTGCGGGCACGAGCGCACGATGGCTGGCCGGTCCAAGTGCCGCGCGGTGTACAAGGCCGCTGCCGCCCAGGACGCGAAGTGACCCCACCGCCCTGCATCGTCTGCGGCAAGGACGACCACGACGGTACGGAGGATCACCCCCTGATCCGCGAAGACACCCTCGGCAACTGACCAACCGATGAACGGCTCCGCTTCGGCGGGGCCTTCGTCGTTTCCGGGAGACCTCATGAAGCGGAAGATGATCGGCTATCTGCGCCGGTCCAAGGCCAACAAGAAGCGGCCGGACGATCCGGCCTACGGCATCGAGGCACAGCGCACGATCATCGAGCGGGTAGCTGGGCTGAACGACTGGGAGATCATCTGGGCTCCTGCGGACGATGGGGCTACGGGTGCCCACACTCGCCGTGCCGGGCTCCAGTGGACTCTCGATCAGCTCGCGGCCGGTGAAGCGGACGGCCTGGTCGTCGCCAAGCTCACCCGCCTGTCGCGGTCGGTGGCGGACTTCGCCCAGGTGTTGCGTGTGGCCAAGAAGCAGGGCTGGACGGTTGCCGCCCTGGACCTCGGCATCGACACCGGGACAGTCAACGGTCGTCTCGTGGCCAACATCGTCATGAGCGTGGCCGAGTGGGAGCGCGAGATCATCAGCGAGCGGACGGTGGAAGCTCTCGCGGAGGTTCGTGAGTCAGGCGTCCGGCTGGGTCGCCCCATCCTCATGCCCGAGGACGTGATCGCGAGAGTCAGGCGTCTGCGGATCAAGGGTCACACCCTGCGGGCCATTGCCGAGCAGCTCAACAAGGATCAAGTCCCCACGGTGCACGGCGGCGCTCGCTGGCACAGCTCCACTCTCAGGGGCGTCTTGAAGCGATCCGGTGGCGACCCCCGGGCACGTACACCGGCGCGGGTGGCTTAGGACGGCACGGACGATCTCAAGACCCTCTAAGGCAGACCCCCGCACCACGATGGTCGGGGGTCGTTGCCAGCGGGGGCTAACAAGCCCCCGAGATCCATCCCCCGTGGGTGCACTGGTCGCCCTCGCCGCAAGGCGGTTCCTTCCCGCTGAGCGCAGGTGGAGGTATGAGCCAGCCATCGATCCGGCCCCGGTACACGCCGTCACCCAGCTTCTCTAGCCCGTCCTCGGGGCCGAACTCAGCGAACAGCCGATCAAGGATCGACGGTGCATCGGTCCAGACCTCCAGGTTGACCCCCCACGGGTCGATCTCGGGCTCAGCGTCGATGGCCGCTTGAGTCAGTTTCCACTTTTCTCTTGGCATGTGACCACGTTACCGCTAGTCAACCCCCTCGGTACACGTCTCTGACGGTTTAACAGTAGTCAAGGTCATCGCGCCCTAGCGTCAGGGATATGCCACGCGCGGACATCGGCCTCATGGGCGCAGCCGAGATTGGTGCACGCCTTCGCCTGTCTAAGCAGCGGACCTACGTGATCATCGGGCGCAAAGGATTCCCCGACCCCCAGGCTGAGCTGGCAATGGGCAAGGTGTGGCTCACCGAAGACGTAGAGGCGTGGATCAAGGCCAATCGTCCGGAGCTGGATCAGCCCGACCAGGCATGAGACGGTGAGGCATGGCCGACCGAACCATCACCGTGATCCTGAGAGACGGCACGACCGAAGAGAAGTACGCCAAGCTCGCCAACACGATCTGGGCCGTCGCTTCAACCTACGAAAAAGACTTCGTCGGTGTTCAGCAAGACGAACAAGCCGACGCTGACTACCTGAACAACTGGTACGACAAGAAGGACGGCAAGGCGCGCTGGAGCTGACGTCTCACGGGGTGGCACGGTAGGGCCGGCGGCGCCTCACGGGGTGCGGTGACTGATCGTGACCACACCCCGCTGCACGTGACGTCCGTTGCCTGTTTACGGCAACTGGTTCTTCTTGCCAGGCCGCATGGCCTTGATCAACCCGGCCATCGCCTCGATTGCCTCGACCCGCTTGTCTCTCGGCACGAGCGCCAACGCCCAGAGGAACATGATCACGATGGCTGCTATCGGCGCGCAGATGACCAGCACGGCAGCCCAAGGTCCATTAGCCATCAACGGCTCAAGGAATGTCAGCCCCACGTCTCGCCTCTCGACTCGTCTGGTCGAGAAGGGCGCAGGGGCTCAGCTCGACCAGCATGCTGCTGGGAGCTGAGGTCCTGACTGTCCGACAGTGCAGACTGGAAACTCAGAGGTAATGCCGGACTGCTTGTTGGGTTGCCAGCCCGGTGGTGGCGAGTCCTTCATCATCGAGGTGAGGCAAGGGACTAAACCATTTAGCTTCGCTGGCGGCCCGTCGGCGACTCACTCAGCGAAACTGATCTAGACCTCTAATGTGCCAATGTGCCACCTCGCTGCCTGCCTCCTGGCAAACAGCGAGGTTGCAAAATACTAACTGCCCGTCGTCCTCGGGTATGCCGAGCATCCCGATAGCCTCACGGTACACCGTGACCGCACAACGTCACCACTTCTAAAGACAGCTCAACCGGCCATGAGACACGAAAGCGGCCCGGTCCCAGGGTGTGGGTGTCCGGGCCGCTATGTGGATCTCAGTCGTCGTCCAGGCCGATCATGGCCCGGTCGGCTTCGGTCTCGTCCTCATCAACCTCGGCCAGCTCTCCCTCGATGGTGAGGTGACCTTGAGGAAGCCCGTCATCAAGAACGATCGCCGAGGCAATCGCCTGTCGCGGTCCGATCGTGGCGTCAAGACTGACCTTGGATGCCGCCTTACCGTGCTGCTGCTCGTAGAGGAACATGGCGATCTGCATCCGCACGTTAGCGGGGGTCTTCGGGTCATCGACTAGCTCGCCAAGCACCCGCATCGCGGCGTCAGAGTGGGCCATCAGCGCATCGTGAGTCGCCTCAGCCAACCGCTTCTTCCGCTCCGCTTCGATCATCGGAGTGATCCACTTCGGCTTGCCGCCTGAAGGAAACGAACCATCACTGTTCTTCGGGCGGCCTCTGCCGAGCTCTTCCAGATCCCACTCAGACACGGGCTTGTAACCGATGACCTCTACCAGCATTGGCATATCACGCGCCGGATTGGTGTTCCGGCGTAGTCGCTTCCTGATCCGGTTTGGATCTCGGCTCAGTTCCCGGTCAGCCATGTCAGACCCGCAGGTCATCCGCAGACGGAGCGTCGTCCGTGCGCACGAAGTTCGGGTTGTCTTGCCGCGAACCTCCACCTGAGGGCACCTCGGTCATCTGGCTGACCACACCCGCTAGCGTGGGCTGAGTCGTGCGGAGGACAGGGTACTTGTCCACGAACTGGCGCTGGTAGTCGTCCGGCGTCATCTCCGCGAGGGCACGCATGGTGTCCTCCTGCTCGATGAGGGTCTCGTGCAGATCCATCGCCTGCTGGTACTGGCCCTGCATGGTGCGGATCTGGGCCAGGGCTTCCTTGGACGGTAGGCGGCCGGCCCTCACGTCACGGCGGATGGCAGCCAGCTTGTCGCGCATCTGGTCACAAGTGCCGACGACCTTCTCGTCTCGCGTGGAGAAGCGCAGCTCGGCTTGGGCGCGATATACGTCCGCGTGCTTCTGCTCCCAGGACTGGGAGACCTGCCGGATGGCAACGTCCACCGTCCGCTTGGCCTTGGGGTTCATGTCGGTCTCGTCGGCGTACTTACGCCAGTCGGAGAGCCAGGGGGTGTCAGGCAGTGTCATCGTCAGTCCTCTCGGAGGTGCATCGGAGGCGCGGCTTCGTCGGTGAAGATCTCCACGCCGGGGTCTGTTGTGTCACCGGCATAGATCGCGTGCAGCGTTTCGCTCGAGCTCATCTCGTGTGGGTAGGGCTGAACGTTCCCAGCCGCACCGCCGAACTCGGAGCCACCCTCACGCAGCTCTTCGGTTAGGAAGCGGCGGTACTCCCTGGCGCTGTCGTACGAGTCACGGGCCATCAGGTCATCCGCTGCTGACCGGCCACGGCAGGGAACTTCTCGGCCATCTCGGCGGTAGTCCGCGGACTCCCCTCAAGGTCGGCTTCGAACGCTGCCTCTTCTTTGATCAAGGCCAGCGTTTCCCGCAGGTCCTCGTTGAGCGTCGAGAGGGCGGTGTCACCCTTCTTGCGGCCCATCTTGCGATGCTTCACAGCCATGTTGTTCACTCCATTCCTTGTCGATCAGGTACCGGACCACACCGGCCAACGTGATGCCGCGAGCCTCGGCAATTGCTTCGAGTCGGTACTTCTGCGCTTCGGAAAGGCCGACCGGTACCCGCTCCGGGAACTCAGTCAGTCGCCCTCGTGCGCCCATCACTTCTCCGATCCGGAAATGTTGATGCCACCATTTTCCGGCGAATCTCGGAGTTTGTCAGCGCCGCATTCGCTACACGAAACGTGCGGTTACTGAAAGAGCAAAACCATCAATTGCGACTGGGCGCGCACTAAGGCAATCCTCAGGGGGGTCTTGACACCACTGACATGGATCACTTATCTTGGGATTGTTTGGAGTCTCAACCCGGTGCAGCATTGCGCTGATGAACCTAGGACTCCGACATGACCGATCTTCTCTTCCACAGTTCAGCGGCCATAGCCGGTGGCTATTTGACCTTGGTCGGCATCGTTGCCCTCATAGCCTCAGCGCATTCAGATCCCAAGCGCCGGGCCGATGCCGCTCGCATCCTTGACAAGCTGTTGCGGGTCCGCGACCGTGATCGGCCTTAAGAGCCGTTGGCGATGCCGTGGGGTCACACGGATGCGCGGTCGGGGGTGCGGGCGGCTCTGTGGCCACCTCAGCCCCCTCCACACGCGACGGACGGGCCGACGGACGACGTACCGTTTCCACCAAGCCCAAAGCCGAAGCAGATCCCTGAGTCTCGGCAGGGAAGCTTCGCCAGCCACCACCTGAGAAGACCCCCGCATCCGAAGACACGAGTGCCATCCTCACCGGACCACACACCCTGCGTGGCACCGGCGCTTTACCGGGTACGTATTTTTACCGGGTACGCGTACCCGGTAACGACCAAACACCGACCATTAACGCGTAGCGAAATTTTCTTTCTTTTATGTACATGTGTCCGATTCGGTTTCCCGTTTACCGGGTACGCCGTACCCCCATCGGCAGGCGAACCGCGTACCCGGTAAAACGGCGGTCATGACATCAGCGAGAACACGGTGCCTTTGATTTGACGCCCTCGACCTTGTCGCACCCGGAGCTGACCGTCACCGACCATCCCGTCGAGCACTTCACTCAGATCCGCCGCAGCTCGCTTAAGGCTGGAGTGCTTCTTCAGCTCGTTGAGCGACATCGACCCCGTCTCGGAGCCTTCGAGCACGGTGACGACCTTGGCCTGGATCTGGTCCCGGCGTTCCTCGGTGATCCGGCGCACGGCCTGCTCGGTCGCCACCTGACGGATAGCAGCCGACCGGCCTGCGCGGACCTGTTCGGCCTTGCCCATCGAGTTGATCCGAGCCAGCACCTTGTCGCGCTCGCGGTCCGAGACGTCCATGACGACTCCCGCGAGCGTCCAGTCTTCCGATGAGACTGAGATCCGGGAATCCAGCAGGGCGATGATCGCCGCGACCTTTGAGCGGGTGAACAGCGAGTGAGAGTCGAGCGCCGGGGCGTCGAAGCCAGCCGCGTTGCGGCGCACCAGGTCTTGATCGATCTCGTCCAGCGCCTCATCCGGCAAGCCCATCTCACCGGCCCACTCCGGCTTCCTCCACTCCCACGGCTGGGCCTTGTACCGAGGTCGTTCCGCGGGCTGTACCTCGTCGTAGGCAGGCATCCACAGAAAGCGTTGAGGCGTGCCACCCCCGGCACTTTGGAACAGCGGTCCGGCGCGGTCGGGCTGAACGCCCATCACGAGTCCCAGGCGGTACGTGTGGGCAGCGATCGGAAGCCGCTTCGTAGGATCGGCGTAAGCGCCTCCGATGGCCTCGCCCGAGTACACCTGGCGCAACTCGCTATCGAGGATGGATTCTCCACCTTTGGTCAGCGCGGTGAACTTGTCCACCTCCGGGATCTCGAACAGCACCCGTGTGGCCAGCGTCGTCATCGTGCCGTCTCGGTCGCGCTTCTTGAACAGGTGCGGGATGCCTTGCCCTGACCCGATGCTGTGCGGCTCAATCTGCGTGAATAGCTCGACGCTCTTCGCTGCGTGGCGGAGCAGCCGTCCCTTGCCTTGGCCCGTCACGCCGACCAGCGCGAGGAACAAATTGAGCGAGCCATCGTCTGGCAGAACCACACCGGGCTCGGTAGCGACACACGCCCTGACGAGAATCGCGCCCAACAGTCCCCACGGAGATAGCCGGTTGGCCTTGGCGTATCGGTAGATATGCTGGAACAGCGGTCGTCGGTCCCAGAAGACCGCGCTACCCGTCCACGTCTCGACCGGCTGAGGCTTGACCAGCGTCGCGGTCCCATCCTCGATCGAGCCAAGCACGGAGAACTTCGCGCCGTCGTTCTCACTCATGCGCTTGGCCCACAGGTGCTCGATCTGCGCCTGCCAACCGCCGCGCCGCTCTTCGAACTTGTCCAAGCCCGGCTCGTAGTCGGCGAGGATGCCGCTTACCTCAGCGAGCGTGTATCCAGCCTCCATCACCCGGCAGACAGCCTTGTAGGCCGCGCGGAACCGAGAGCCGCCGTCAAGCTGCTGACGCATGATGCGCTGGATCGAAGCGGGAATGTTGTCGGGGACGTGAGCCCCCGCCGGCCCTACCGTCACCCGCAGTTTCTTGGCCGAGGCTTGGGCCGGGATGAACTGGCCCAGCCTCCGCATGAGCCCATCCGCATCGATCCTGCGCCGTCCATGTTCCTCAATCTCGGCCCGATACGGCTGATCGTTGCGCTTCGCTGGGTCGCGGTGCAGGTTCTTGTAATTCCAGCTCATCGGCACCCGTAGGAAGGCGTTGTCTGCCTTCACCGCCGGGTCTCCCCCAATGAACGCCGCAAGCCCTTCCTGAATCGACCGGTGCTCGGCCAGCGTCACAGCCCGCGAGAGACGCGCGTAGACGTGGAAGCGGCCCGGCGTGCCCGACGACACGATGCGGAATCCCCAGCGCCTCAGCGTGTCTCTGACGCTCGGCTCCAGGCCCTTGTCGGCATCGGCCCAAACCACCCATCGGGCCGCGCTGTTGCCGATGCTGCGGTCAGGCGTGGACATCGGCAGCGGGCAGTAGAACACCTCGATCGGTGCGCCCGCCTCGATCTGTGTGTTGACCTCTGGGAAGTAGGTCCGGAACCACTGATGTGAGCGCTCGATCATCTTGCCGGTCTCCCGGTTGTAGATGCCGATCACCTTGTAGCCCTCGGTGCCATGGAAGACCCAGCGCAGGTGGTCCTCAGCCTCCGTGGCGGCCGACAAGTCGACTTCTTGCACTGTCGCGGTCATGAGTGACCACCAAGGAACCAGGCCCACATGCCGTAGTAAGTCTCCATCCAGTGCGCGGTGTACCACTCAGACAAGCCCATCGCCCGGATCTTCGGAAACAGGCTCTTGTGGAACTCCTCCAGCTCTGCGGGAGTTTCGCAGTCGATCATCCATGACAGTACGATCTTGTACCAGCCGAAGTCCGACAGGTTGCGCATGATCTCTGACTTATCGGGCTCTGGGGTCGCTCGGAGAAGTAGCACGATGTCTGGAGTCATCGGCTTCGGCGCGAGGTTTACGTATTGCGGGGTTGCACCCGTTTGCTTGGCTTCATCGTTAGACATTAGAATTCACGCATTCCTTTGTTGTGATGCGGAGGGCCCTCGACCAGCCATCGGGGGCTCTCATCGCGTCCGCCACAGGGTCGCCATCCGGCCGACCGTTGAGACGTCGGTGATCCGGTCCGGGAGGCTTTGGGCACGGGCGGTCCTGATGGCTTCCTGAGCCGCGACCTGGTCAAAGCTTTCCGGCTCGTACCAGTAGCTCTCCGGCCAGGACAGGGACACCGGGAAAGACAAGTCCACGACCCGCACGGTGGCGCTCATAGGTCGCGCTCCTGAGGAACCAGGGGTGCGAGGCCGAGACAAAGCAGCACGCAGCCAGGGAGGGCAAAATACAGGTGAGTCGCGCCGAGCAGAACAATCCCGCTTTGAATAGCCGCGACGTGCATCCAGGTGAGCTTCACGACAGGTCGGCCCAAGCGTTCTTGCTGGCGTCGTAAGGCTTCTCGATTGCCGCAGGCGTGAACAGCTGCTCGAGCGGAACACCGACGAGTGTGGGCAGTTTTTTGCGGACTGCATCCATTGGACGGGCGTAGCCGCCCACTGCGATCCGCAGATGACTCTCGGGAACTCCGATCAGCTCGGCGGCGAGCTTGATCGTGTACCGCTCACGGCGCAGTGCGACACGCGCCGGTTGACGGCCAAACTTCGACATGTGGTTCCTCCACGCCCCAGAGAGACAAGTCCTTCATCCGCTGATGAAGGCCTGGAACCCGCTTGAGCCCAGGCACGGGACTACCGCCTGGAGCAGGTTCCCCGGTTTGTCTCTCGGGTGGACGGGGGCCACCGCAGCACATATGACCGGCGAACCGGCCGTGCGGCATGAACGATACCGCAACCATCAAACTGGTCAGGAAACCCGAAATCCGGGCCTCAGAGACGTTGGACGCGTCCACCGAACCACGGACACCGACCGGCACCCGCCGCTGGCTCTACGGCGTGCTGAACCGGCTCTGAGCGATGTGTAACCCGGCGTCGAACAACGCTTGGTGCAACCGTGCTTCCTGCTCAGCAGCGATGCGCCGGACCTCGGCTCGCACGCGAGGATCACCAAGGTCAGAGATCACAACAGGACCGCCTTCTGCCGCTTCCTCGGCCCACACCCGCCGATCACGGGCCAGCCGTCTTTTGGCAATCGACTCCGGCGTGGGCTTCCTGCGTACCCATTTCACCTCTGTGCTGGAGTGGCATTTCCGGCGAGCTGAGGTAGTGCACGGATGGTTGCAGTCCTTGTGGTTGAGAGGACCCTTACCCGCCGGTGTGGCAGGTTCAGTTGAAGGTTGGATCGCACTCGCTTCGAGGTCGATCAGCCAGTTCTGCCTCGCCCGGCGACGTCTGCGAGCTTCCTTGTCTGGATCGAACAAAGATTCGAGTGTCGTAGGCGGCGCCAGCGGCAGGTAAGCGAACGACGTACGGAGAGGGCCATCCGACGCAACGATCGGCAGGTCAGCCGACCCACGGCTCTTGTTGGTCCCGCCGACGTACTGGACCTTGTGCTTAGGACGGAGCGGGCCTAGCTTCCTTCGACATCGCTTGCGAGCGGCGTTGGTAGGCGCGTGGTCACAGTTCGCATGGTCAAACGCCTGCATGGCCTCAGCACCTGGCCCCCCAGCCTTCCGGCAGGCATCACGAGCGGCAGGTGTCCGGGGGTGGTCGCAAGCTCCGTGCTCGGCCCTCTTCATAGTCCACATCCGGTATGGGTTTTCGTGCCACGCGACACCTCCCGCGCCTTCAGCTTCCCGGGCGCCGGGCCGCGTACGACCACGGCGAGGTTCTCGCAGTGCATCCTGACCGTCGCCGCGATCCGGGAGGCCGCCGCCGTGGCCCGCAGCTCCGCCGGCACGATCATGATCGTCTGGTCGGCCGCTGCCAGGGCCAGCGTCGCCGCGTCGTCGAGCTGCCGGGGCAGGTCCGTGATGATCACGTCGCGGGCGCGGCGGGCGGCGTCCAGGGTCGCCGCCATCGCTTCGGCGGGCACCGGGAGCACCTCGTCGCGGGCGAACGACAGCAGCACCAGATCGCCGCGGTGCGGCAGGGCTTCGAGCAGCGCCGGCGGGTTCACCCGGCCGCCGGCCGCGGCCAGGGCCGGCCAGCGCAGGCCGTCCATCCCCTCCCAGCCGAGGACCAGGTCGAGGCCACCGCCCACCGGGTCGGCGTCCACCAGCAGCGTGCGGTGGCCGCTGCTGGTCGCGGTCACCGCCAGCGCTCCCGCGAGGATGCTGGCTCCCGCGCCGCCGCGGCCGCCGATCACGGCGAGCACCCGGCCCGGTGGGCTCGGCTCGCGGCGTTCCGCGAAGCGGTCGACGAGCCAGGGCTCGGCCGTGGGCAGCGCGGCCACGTGCTCGGCGCCGAGGTCCGCGGCGACCTCCCAGGCAGCCTCGATCGCCGGGGTGTGACCCACGATGACCGTGCGGGGCCGGTGTGGGAGCCGGGCCCGCAGGCAGGCCGCGGCCTGGTCGGCGCCGATCACCACCAGCGGGGCGCTCGCGAAGCGGGGCCGCGCCGCCGCCGGGTCGCTCGCCACGTCGACCTCGGTGCCACCGGCCGCGGCCAGCCGCAGCAAGTCGTCCAGCAGGTCCGGGTCGGCCGTCACGACGAGCGGCAGGCGCGGTCCGGAACGGACAGGGGTGCGGGCTGACATCGCGGCTCCACGGGGTACGGCGGCGGGTTGGGCGCTCACCGTGGCGTTCCGGCCCGGCGCTGCTCAACCGGCCCCGGCCCCGCCTGTGGACAACCACCGGGTGTGGACAACGGCCCCGGCCGGGACCGATCTGTTATCGCGCGCCGATCGGGGGTAACTTCGAGGGCCGCCCAGCCGATACGTGAGGAGAATGAACGCCCGCGGGGTTGGGTATGTTGGGCCGACCCGGACCGATGGAGTTGGCATGGAGCACCCGACTGAGAGCTCGCTCGGCGATGACGGGACGGCCTGCGTCGCCGTGCTGGGCGAGATCGACTTCACCAATGCCGACGAGGTCGCCCAGGCTCTGCGGGACGCCGTCGCCGGCTGGTCGCCGCCCGAGCTGCGGGTCGATCTGCGCGCGGCCACCTTCATCGACTCGACCGGCCTGGGCGCGCTGATCGAGGGCTACCGGGCCGCCGCCGAGCACGACGCCCGGTTCGTGGTGACCAATCCCAGCCCGAGCTTCCGCCAGGTGCTGACCGTCACCGGCCTCTGTGATCTCTTCGGCATGACCGAGCCGGCCGGGCAGGACGAGTCGGTCTCCGCCACCGGGGCCTGAGCGGCGCCGCAGATGGGAACGACCCCCGACGGGGGAGTCGGGGGCCGTCCTGGGATTCGGCTCCGGGGGGGTCGAGCCGAATCGGACCCGGTGACCGCGGGGGGCGCAATCACCGAGAATCTGTGTGCGGGAAGAGTGTGTGCGACTCCGCTGATTCCCGCCTGATGCACACAGACAACATGAATCGCAGTCGCACCACAAGCATGCCTCAGGAGCGGGCCACCGTCGAGTACCCAGGGTGACCGACTACCGTCCACGGGTGTTTTCGTCGCGGCCGGTGGGCCGAGGCGGCCGGAGCGGTGCGCCGTGCGGCTACACTTTCGGCCCGTGGGCCCGAGTGCCGCCTTCTTCGACCTAGACAAGACCGTCATCGCCAAGTCCAGCGCGCTGGCCTTCGGACGGCCGTTCTATCGCGATGGGCTGATCAGCCGCCGGGACGTGGTGAAATCCGCTTACGCCCAGTTGATGTTCCGGCTGGGCGGCACCGACGAGCAGACCATGGCCCGCACCCGCGACTATCTCGCCGCGCTGTGCAAGGGCTGGAAGGTCGAGCAGGTCCAGCAGATCGTGGCGGAGACCCTGGAAGAGCTGATCAATCCGTACGTGTACGCCGAAGCAGCCATCCTGATCGGCGAGCACCAGGCCGCCGGCCGGGACGTCGTGCTGGTCTCGGCCTCCGGTGACGAGATGGTCCGGCCGATCGGGGCCCTGCTCGGGGTGACCGACGTGATCGCCACCCGGATGGGCATCGTCGACGGCCGGTTCAGCGGCGAGGTCGAGTTCTACGCGGCCGGCGCGCGCAAGGTCGACGGCGTGCGCGAGATAGCCGAGGAGCGCGGCTACGACCTGGCGGAGTGTTACGCGTACTCGGACTCGAGCAGTGATCTGCCCCTGCTGGAGGCGGTCGGCCATCCCAGCACGGTGAACCCGGACCGGACGCTGCGCCGGGTCGCGCTGGAGCGGTCCTGGCCGGTGCTGGAGTTCCGGCACCCCGTACCGCTGGGCCGCAGGTTGCGCGAACGCCCGGCCGTGCCGGTCGCGGCGGCCGCGCTCGGTGTCGGGGTGGGGGTGGCGATCGGATTCGCCATCTACGGCCGGCACCGGCGCACCCGGGCCGCGCTCGCCTGAGCCCGGTCCCGCCCGGCTGGGTCTGACTAATCCCTTCGAGTGGCTTTACGCTGCCGAAACTCTGGCGATCAAGGGCGTCCAGGCGTAGAAAGAAGGAGCGGATACCGGCAACGGGAACCGTGCACGGCCACCGGGAACCCACGCGCGATCAGCCACGGCAGGCACGTTGCGGCGGCACCTCATCAGGACTGCCGACAACGACCCAGGTGCACGCTTGATAACCCGGTAGGACGTGCGAAGCGACGGCGCCTCACCCGTGAGGCGCCGTCCTCATGTCCGGCTCAGGCCGGGGCGACCGCGGCCAGGTGCCGTTCGCGCAGCTCGCGGTAGACCGCCCGGAAGACGTGCGGCCGGGAGTGGAAGTCCATGCCCTGGGCCCACAGTTCGGTGTTCACCATCGTCCCGTCGCGGCGCTCGATCAGCACGGTCATGCCGGCCTCGATCTCCCAGCGACCGAGCTTGTGGCTGTGCCGGTGCAGCCGGACGTGGGCGATCTCCTCCCACCGCATCGTGCGGGAGTGCAGCAGCCCGCGTACGCGCAGACCCGCCGGGCCGACGTAGACACCCATCTCCCGGATGCGCCAGCCGCCCACCACCCACACCGTGGTGATCGCCGCGGCGAGGACACGGACGCCCGCGCCGGCGATCCCGAACTGCTCGACGGTGCTCCAGCCGAGCAACGCCAGCGCGACAGCTTCCCAGCCGATCACCAGCCAGCGACCCGAGCCCGGGGTGTACGGACGCTTCCACTCGTCTCCCACCCGGCCGAGTATGCCAACCAGGCCCGGCAGAAATCGGGTGTTGGCGGACATCGACGCAGATAGCAACCAACCGGGCGAGGAGCTACGTACCCGAAGGGCTCAGCACGGTGTCACCGATCTCCGCGATCTCGTCGGCGCCCGCGGACACCGCTGCCGCGTAGTGGCGCAGCCAGGACCGCACGCCGTCGGGCGTACCGGTGGCGTAGGCGCCCGCCGCGCCCACATACTCCGGCTCGCGGGCCAGGTGCCCGGCCTCCACGTCGACCAGGCCCCGCGCGTCGAAGCCGCGCCCGATCAGGGTGAGCCGGGCCGCGGCGCGGGCGACGATGCCGGCCGGACCGGCGAACGGCTTCAGCGTCAGCAGTTCGGCGTGCACGACGGCCGCGAGCAGCAGCGGCGGGGTCCTGTCGTTGCCGGCCACGAGTCCGGCCAGCGCGTCGATCCGCTCGGCGCCGCTCTCCAGCCGGCCCAGCGCGACCTCCGGCACGACACCGCGCGCGGCCAGCACGTGCAGCCGGGCGAGCACCTGGCGGGGCGCGCGGGGCCACAGGTCGACGAGTCCGCCCAGTGCTTCGGCGACCCGCAGCGCGCCCTGGAGCACCGGGTCGGTGACCGTGCCGGCGCGTACCTCCTCGAGGTCGTACCGGTGATCCTCCAGGGCCGCGCTGGCCACCGCCGCCCGGAGGCTGACCTCGGCGGCCACCTGGCCGCCGTTGCGGCGCAGCGCGCGATGCCGCAGCGCGGTGTCGACGCGGTCGCGGGCGGCGGTGAACGCGGGCTCGACGTCGGCCAGCGCGAGCAGCGGGGCCAGTGGATCAGCAGTCACGGGCCAACCGTAGCCGGAAAAGCCCGGAAACCTGGGGTGCGCGAAGTGGCTCGCAAGTGGCAAGATTCGCGCAGCACCAATCATCTCGTGCCCGATCGGCGCGCACGGATTGCCATTCGGCGCGGCCACAGGGCACTACAGCTCGCAGCTCTCGCCGGGCCACCCCGGCAGAACTAGTGTTCAGACGAAGCGACCGGTCATGGCAGAGGAGCCGCCCTCATGAGCGAGACACTGGAGAACCTGTACTCGGAGACGCGGACGTTCCCGCCGCCGGCCGAGCTGGCCGCCGACGCCAACGTCCAGGCCGGGGCATACCAGCAGGCCGACGACAACCGGGAAGAATTCTGGGCGCAGCAGGCCCGGCGACTGCACTGGGCGAAACCGTGGGACCAGGTGCTGGACTGGTCGAACGCCCCCTTCGCCAAGTGGTTCCTCGGCGGCGAGCTCAACATCGCCTACAACTGCGTGGACCGCCACGTCGAGGCCGGCCACGGCGACAAGGTGGCCATCCACTGGGAGGGCGAGCCCGGCGACACCCGCACGATCACCTACGCGGACCTGCTCCGCAGCGTCAGCCAGGCGGCCAACACGCTGACCGAGCTCGGCGTGACGGCCGGGGACCGGGTGGCGATCTACCTGCCGATGATCCCGGAGGCCGCGGTCGCGATGCTGGCCTGCGCCCGGATCGGCGCGCTGCACAGCGTGGTCTTCGGCGGTTTCTCCGTCGACGCGCTGGCCACCCGGATCCAGGACGCGGACTGCAAGCTGGTCATCACGGCCGACGGTGGTTACCGCCGTGGCAAGCCCTCGGCGCTCAAGCCGACCGTGGACGAGGCCGTCGCGCAGTGCCCGAGCATCGAGCACGTGCTGGTCGTCCGCCGCACCGGCGAGGACGTCACGTGGGGCGACAAGGACCTGTGGTGGCACGAGACCGTCGAGCAGGCCAGTGACAAGCACGAGGCGCGGGCCTTCGACTCCGAGCACCCGCTGTTCATCCTCTACACCTCGGGGACGACCGGTAAGCCCAAGGGCATCCTGCACACCACCGGCGGCTACCTGACCCAGGCGTCGTACACCCACCACGCCGTCTTCGACCTCAAGCCGGAGACCGACGTCTACTGGTGCACGGCCGACATCGGCTGGGTGACCGGCCACTCGTACATCGTCTACGGTCCCCTGTCGAACGGCGCCACCCAGGTCATGTACGAGGGCACCCCGGACACCCCGCACCGCGGCCGGTTCTGGGAGATCGTCGACAAGTACAAGGTCAGCCTGCTGTACACCGCACCCACCCTCATCCGCACGATGATGAAGTGGGGCGACGACATCCCGGCCAAGTACGACCTGTCGTCGCTGCGCATCCTGGGCAGCGTCGGCGAGCCGATCAACCCCGAGGCCTGGATGTGGTACCGCGAGCACGTCGGCCACAACAACGCCCCCATTGTGGACACCTGGTGGCAGACCGAGACCGGCGCGATGATGATCTCGCCACTGCCCGGCGTGACCGCGTCCAAGCCCGGCTCGGCGATGACCCCGCTGCCGGGTATCTCCGCCGACGTGGTCAACGACGAGGCCGAGTCGGTGCCGGACGGCGGCGGCGGCTTCCTGGTGCTGCGCGAGCCGTGGCCCTCGATGCTGCGCGGCATCTGGGGTGACGAGCAGCGCTTCAAGGACACGTACTGGTCGCGCTTCGGCAAGGGCGCGGGCGTCGGCGACGCGTGGATCTACTTCGCCGGTGACGGCGCCAAGAAGGACGCCGACGGATCGCTCTGGCTGCTCGGCCGGGTCGACGACGTCATGCTGATCTCCGGGCACAACATCTCGACGACCGAGGTGGAGTCGGCGCTGGTGTCACACCCCTCGGTCGCCGAGGCGGCGGTGGTCGGTGCGACCGACCCCACCACCGGTCAGGCGATCGTGGCGTTCACCATTCCGCGCGGCAATGTGGACGCTTCCGGTGACGCCGGCGAGAAGCTCATCCAGGAGCTGCGCAACCACGTCGCCAAGAAGCTCGGCCCGATCGCCAAGCCGCGCCAGATCATGCTGGTGGCCGAGCTGCCCAAGACACGGTCCGGCAAGATCATGCGGCGCCTGCTCAAGGACGTCGCGGAGAACCGTTCGCTGGGTGACGTCACGACGCTGCAGGATTCCGCCGTGATGGACCTGATCTCCTCCGGCATGCAGGCGGGGAAGTCCGAAGACTGAGATAACCATCGATAAATGGCGGCAGGCCTGCGATCGTGCAGGTCTGCCGCTGTTTCATGAGCACAGTCCACTTTCGGGCCTTTGCCGGTACTTGCATGATGGAAAAACCATAATGCGTAACCATCGTCCATCGATATCCCAGGACTCTTCCAAGACATAGGCGTGTTTGCATACGTTCACGTGAGCCTCGAATCCGAGGCCGGTTTTCCGCCGTCCGCTGCACCCCAGCGCTCGGTCACGTCAACGGAGGTACACGTAGTGCGCAAGGTGGTCGTGGGACTACTCGGCGCCGCGATGGTCACCAGCGTCGGGGTCATGCTCCCCGCCGGTGCCAACGCCGCCCCGCCAGTGGATCCAGCGCCGGTCGCGAAGGCCGATGCCAACTCAGCCCCTGTCGACGATCTGCCCAACCCCCTCGAGGACAAGCGCCGCGCGCTCCGCGAGCAGGCCGTCGCCGACGTGGTCAGCGGCAAGGCCAAGGCCGTGACGAAGAACGGCAGCTCGGTCGTCAAGGTCGGACGCACGCAGGGTTCCGGTACCAGCAACCGCGCCGTCCCCAAGACCGGTCAGGACCAGTACGTCGAGATCGGCCGCGAGCGGACCGACCGGATCTTCGTCATCCTGACGGAGTTCGGCAACGAGCGCGATCCGAACTTCCCGGACAAGGACATGGCTCCCACCGTGCCCGGCCCGGCCCGCTTCGACGGACCGTTGCACAACGAGATTCCCGAGCCGAACCGCGCCGTGGACAACTCGACGGTGTGGCAGGCCGACTACTCGGCCGACTTCTACCGCGACCTCTACTTCGGCGAGGGCACGGGCGTCGAGTCGGTCAAGACCTACTTCGAGAGCCAGTCCTCCGGCCGGTACAGCGTCGACGGCGAGGTCACCGACTGGGTGAAGGTGCCGTTCAACGAGGCCCGCTACGGCCGCTCGAACGACCTGCCGACCGACGCCAACGGCGACGACCCGGCTGTCTGCGCGAGCAACGTCTGCAACAACACCTGGGCCCTGGTCCGCGACGCCGCCAACAAGTGGGTCGCCGACCAGCAGGCCGCCGGCCGCACCGACGCCCAGATCGCCGCCGACATGAAGGCGTTCGACTCCTACGACCGCTACGACTTCGACAACGACGGCAACTTCAACGAGTCGGACGGCTACATCGACCACTTCCAGATCGTCCACTCCGGCGGCGACCAGGCCGACGGTGACCCGTACCAGGGTGAGGACGCCATCTGGAGCCACCGCTGGTACGCCTTCGGCACCGACCAGGGCCGCACCGGCCCGGCCGGCAACCTGCTCGGCGGCACCCAGATCGGCAACACCGGAATCTGGATCGGCGACTACACGATCCAGCCGGAGAACGGCGGCTTGTCGGTCTTCGTGCACGAGTACGGCCACGACCTGGGCCTGCCGGACGACTACGACACCTCCGGTGGCGGCGACAACAACAACGAGCACTGGACCCTGATGGCCCAGAGCCGGCTCAGCGCCAAGGAGGACCAGGGCATCGGTACCCGCCCGGGCGACCTCGGCGCCTGGAACAAGCTGCAGCTGGGCTGGCTGGACTACGAGACGATCGTGGCCGGCCAGACCAAGACGCTGACCATGGGTCCGGAGGAGTACAACACCGCCAAGCCGCAGGCCGCCGTGGTGGTGCTCCCGGACAAGGAGGTCTCCACCGATCTCGGTGCGCCGTTCGCGGGTGAGGGCCAGTTCTTCTCCGGCAACGCCGACGACCTGAACAACTCGATGAGCAAGTCCATCGACCTCACCGGCAAGACCACGGCGGGGGTCACGCTCAAGGGCCGCTACGACATCGAGGTGGACTACGACTACCTCTACTTCGAGGCCTCGACGGACGGCGGCACCACCTGGACCCGGCTCAACGGCACGGTCAACGGTGCGGTCTTCCCGACGGACGCCAGCGGGACGCCGGCGCTGACCGGCAGCACGGCCGGCGCGTGGGTCGACATCGCGGTGCCGCTCGACGCGTACGCGGGCAAGAAGGTCGACTTCCGTCTGCACTACCTGACGGACGGCGGGGTCTCCGAGGGCGGCTTCTTCGGTGACGACGTCACCATCACCGCGGACGGCGCGACCGTGCTGGCCGACGGCGCCGAGGGCGACACCACGTGGGCCCTCGACGGCTTCTCCATCGTCGGTGCCACCTCGGTCGAGGAGTTCGACAACTTCTACATCGCCGGCCACCGCAGCTACGTGTCGTACGACAAGTACCTGAAGACCGGCCCGTACTTCTTCGGCTACCTGCCGGCCCAGCCGGACAAGGTCGACCACTACGCGTACCAGGAGGGTCTGCTGATCTCCTACTGGGACACCTCGCAGGTCGACAACAACACCAACGTCCACCCGGGCAGCGGCCGCAACCTGTACATCGACAGCCGCCCGGCGCCGTTCTACAACCTGGAGGGGCTGCCCTGGCGGGCCCGCATCCAGGTGTACGACGCGCCGTTCAGCCTGAAGAAGGCGGACTCGTTCACGCTGCACATCAACAGCAAGCCCAGCTACATCCGGGGCCAGGCCGCGCAGCCGCTGTTCGACGACACCAAGAAGTACTTCTACGACGAGCTGCCGAACCACGGCGTCAAGCTCCCCGCCGTCGGCGTCAAGATCAAGGTCGTCGACGTCAACGGTACGTCCATGAAGGTCAGGTTCAGCTGATCCACCCAGCACCAGCGGCGCCCGGGGAGTCCGCTCCCCGGGCGCCGTCCCGTTCCCGCCGGAACCGCGCCGGATCGACGTACGTCCAAGTCAGCGTGACCAGATCCGGGATCCTCGCGCTCGCCGCCGCTCTGACCGTGCTCTCCGGGTGCGCCGCCGCCGGCAGTGACCCGGCCTCCGCCCCTCCCCGCAGCGAGGTGACCGTGTCCGCGCTGCCGACCTTGACGCCGCCCACCGGGCCGCCGAGTGAGCCGACCGACGACTTCAAGCCGACCGAGATCGTCGTCGGCACGGTCAATCGCGGTGGCGACGGCCCCTGCTACGGCCTCGTCACCGATGACGGCGTCCAATATGCCCTCTATGAAGCCAAGGGCCGGACATTGACGCGGGGCATTCGGATCGAGGTCGACGCCACCCCGTCGCGGTTGCGGATCGACTGTGGAACGGGCACTCTCGTCGAGGTCAAGGCCCTGACACCGGTCAATTGAGCGGGCCCACATAAAGATTTTCTTTCTTTTGGGCCAGGCACTTCCATACATCTGACTGTTTGCATACGTTCACCTGAGCCCCGAATCACGGGGCCGTTTTCCGCCGATCAGCTGCACCCAGCGATCGGTCACGTCAACGGAGGTAGTACGTGCGCAAAGTAGTCGTGGGACTACTCGGTGCCGCAATGGTCAGCAGTGCCGGGATCATGCTCCCGGCCGCGGCGATGGCGGCCCCTCCGGTGGACCCGGCCCCGGCGACGGCCAGCAAGAAGGCCCCCGTGGACGAGCTGCCCAACCCGTTCGAGGACAAGCGCCGCGAGCTGCGCCAGGAGGCCATCAACGGCATCCTCAAGGGCACGGTCAAGACGCAGCAGCGTGGCGGCAGCACCGTGGCGAAGGTCGGCAAGACCCGCGGCGGCGGCGAGACCAACCGCCGCGTCGCCCGGGCCGGCCAGGACCAGTACGTCGAGCTCAGCAACGAGCGGACCGACAAGATCTTCGTGATCCTGGCGGAGTTCGGCAACGACCGGCACCCGAACTACCCGGACGTCGACAGCGACCCGCTCACCCCGGGCCCGACCACGTTCGAGGGTCCGCTGCACAACAGGATCCCTCAGCCGGACCGCAGCAAGGACAACAGCACCGTCTGGCAGGCCGACTACAACCAGGCCCACTTCCAGCAGCTGTACTTCGGCAAGGGCAAGAACGTCGAGTCGCTGAAGACCTACTACGAGACCCAGTCGTCCGGGCGTTACAGCGTCGACGGCAAGGTCTCCGACTGGGTCAAGGTCAACTACAACGAGGCCCGGTACGGCCGCGACTGCGACATCAACGGCGTCTGCACCGACACCAACATGTGGGCGCTCGTCACCGACGCCGCCAACAAGTGGGTCGCCGATCAGAAGGCCGCCGGCCGCACCGACGCCCAGATCAAGGCCGACATGGAGTCCTACGACCAGTGGGACCGCTACGACTTCGACGGCGACGGCATCTTCAACGAGTCCGACGGCTACATCGACCACTTCCAGATCGTCCACGCCGGCGGCGACCAGTCCGACGGTGACCCGCAGCAGGGTGAGGACGCCATCTGGGCGCACCGCTGGTACGCGTACAACACCTCGGCCGGCATCACCGGCCCGGCCACCAACAAGGCGGGTGGCACGCAGATCGGCAACACCGGCATCTGGATCGGTGACTACACCGTCCAGCCCGAGAACGGCGGCCTGAGCGTCTTCGCTCACGAGTACGGCCACGACCTCGGCCTGCCGGACGACTACGACACCTCCGGTGGCACCAACAACAACAGCGAGTTCTGGACCCTGATGGCCCAGAGCCGCCTCTCCGGCGCCGGCGAGCCCCTCGGCACGCGCCCGGGTGACCTCGGTGCCTGGCAGAAGCTGCAGCTCGGCTGGCTGGACTACGAGACCGTGGTCGCGGGTCAGAAGAAGACCCTCGAGCTCGGCCCGCAGGAGTACAACAGCACCAAGGCGCAGGCCGCCGTCGTGGTCCTGCCCGACAAGGAGGTCACCACCGACCTCGGTGCGCCGTTCGCCGGTGAGCAGCAGTACTTCTCCGGCAACGACGACAACCTGAACACCACGCTGACCAAGACCGTCGACCTCACCGGGGCCACCTCGGCGTCGTTCGACCTCAAGGGCCGCTACAACATCGAAGAGGGTTACGACTACCTCTACTTCGAGGCCTCCACCGACGGCACCACCTGGACCGCGCTCGACGGCACGGTCGACGGTGCTCCGCTGGGCGCCGACGGCGCTGTGCCGCCGCGTCCGGCTCTGGGTGGCGACAGCGGTGGCGAGTGGAAGGACATCAGCATCCCGCTGACCGCGTACGCCGGTAAGACGGTGCAGGTCCGCCTGCACTACATCACCGACGGTGGTCTCTCCGCGGGCGGCTTCTTCGGCGACGACCTCACCATCACGGTGAACGGTGCCGCGGTCGCCACGGACGGTGCCGAGGGCACGCCGACCTGGACCGCTGACGGCTTCAGCGTCGAGGGCTCCTCGTTCACCGCCGAGTACGACAACTTCTACATCGCGGGGAACCGCACCTACACCTCGTACGACAAGTACCTGAAGACCGGCCCGTACAACTTCGGCTGGCCGAGCACCAAGCCGGACTGGGTCGAGCACTTCTCGTACCAGCAGGGTCTGCTGATCTCGTACAACGACACGTCGTTCACCGACAACAACGTGAACCAGCACCCCGGTCAGGGTCGTAACCTGATCGTGGACAGCCACCCGGCCCCGTTCTACAACCTCGAGGGCCAGCCCTGGCGGGCGCGTATCCAGCTCTACGACGCGCCGTTCGGCCTGACCAAGGCCGACTCGTTCACGCTGCACGTCGACGGCAAGCCCAGCTACATCCGGGGCCAGGCCGCGCAGCCCACGTTCGACGACACCAAGAAGTACTTCTACGACGAGATCCCGTGGGCCGGCGTCAAGCTGCCGGCCGTGGGCGTCAAGATCAAGGTCGTGGAGCAGAGCGGCACCTCGCTCAAGGTCAAGTTCTCCTGACCGACCGCACCACCGCGACGCCCGGGGCCTCGGTCCCGGGCGTCGCGCCTTTTCTCACCCCCACGGGAACCCGCAGGGCCGGGCCCGGGTCTCACTCACGGAGGTGGGTCATGATCTCGTTCTCCCGTACGGCCGCAGCGACGTTGCTGGTCCTCACGAGCCTGACGGCCTGTTCAGCCGGGTCTCCGGTGGCACCGGGCACCTCCGTGCCGGTCACGCCCAGCGGCTCGGTATCGACGGTCACGCCCGCACCCAGCGGCCCGTACAACTCGGTGCCCACCGGCCCCGCCCCGTCCAGGCCGGCCGGCATCCCCAAGACGCCGACCGACATCGTCCGCTCACCCGGCTGGATCGAGGGCACGGTCACCCGGGGCGGCAGCGGCCCCTGCTACGGCCTGGTCACCTTCGACGGCGTCGCCTACGCGATGTACTCCGACAAGGGCACGACGCTGGCCGTGGGCGACCACATCAAGGCCGCACTGACCCCGGCGAAGCTGCGCATCGACTGCGGCGCCGGCATCCCGGTGAGCATGGGCGCCATCCAGCACTTTCCCTAGGCCCGTACGCTGGTTCGCATGAGTGCCCAGGTGGACGAGGCGTGCGTACTGACGGAGGGTCCCTGGACCCACCGTTTCGTCGGCGCCAACGGCAGCCGCTTCCACGTGGTCGAGGCGGGCACCGGGCCGCTCGTCCTGCTGCTGCACGGCTTTCCCGAGTTCTGGTGGGCGTGGCACGACGTGCTGACCCGGCTCGCCGACGCGGGCTTCCGGGCGGTGGCGATCGACCTGCGTGGTTACGGCGCCAGCGACAAGCCCCCGCGCGGCTACGACGGCTACACGATGGCCGCCGACGTGACCGGCCTGATCCGGGCCCTGGGCGAACGCTCCGCGATGATCGTCGGCGCGGGCGCGGGCGGCATGATCGGCTGGGCGGCGGCGGCCTTCCACCCCAAGATGGTCAGCCGGCTCGTGGTGCTGGGCGCGGCGCACCCGTTGCGGCTGCGCGCGGCGCTGTTCTCCGACCCTCGCGGCCAGGCGGCGGCCAGCGCGTCGATCCTGCGCTTCCAGGTCCCCCGCTACGAGCACGTGCTGACGAAGAACGACGCGGCCCTGGTGGGCGAGCTGATCGAGCAATGGAGCGGTCCGAGATGGACGCAGACCGCCGCGTACGAGGAGTACGTCGCGCGGTGCCGGGAGGCCATCCAGATCCCGCAGGCGGCGTTCTGCGCGCTGGAGGCGTACCGGTGGGTGTTCCGGTCGGCTCTGCGGCTACAGGGCTACCGCTTCGTCAAGCTGATGCAGAAGCCGCTGGTCACGCCGACGCTGCAGATGCACGGCGAACTGGACACCGCGGTGCTGCCCCGTACGGCGCAGGGCTCGGGCCGTTACGTGATCGCGCCGTACGAGTGGCGCCTGATCCCGGACGCCGGCCACTTCCTGCACCAGGAGGCGCCGGATCTGGTCACCGGCGAGATCCTGCGCTGGCTGAAGGCTTGATACCCATTCCCGGGTTTTCCGCCGCGGGCCGGCTCAGACGCGGTGCTCGTAGAGCTGGGTGACCTCGTGCGCCGGCGCCCAGCCCTGGTAGACGCCGAAGTCGAACTCCTCCAGCCCCAGTTCCCGGGCGACCGGCGCGCGGCCACCGGTGTACTCCAGGCGCAGCCAGTTGTCGGCCTCGGCGAGCACGATGAACGGCTCACCCCGCCACGAACAGGTCGTCCGGACGTAGACGAGGTCACCGAACTCGCCGGGCTTGAGCACACGGACGTACCGGCCGGGCCGGACCTCCGTGAAGCCGTCGGCGGGCTCGGGCGCGTACACCCGCACGTTCTCCCCGTCCGGCGCGGCGTCGTACTCCCGGCCTTGCCAGTTGACCACGTAGCCGTCGCGCATCACCGCTCACCGACCCGGCGCCACACCGGCGCGTCACAGTCGAAGACCGCGATCAGCTGCTCGGCATCGTCGGCGATCCGCCACAACTGCGCGCCGTGCGGCAGCCGCACACTGTCCACCTTGAACTCCGCGATGACATCCTTGCCCTCACCGGGCGCGAACCCGTTGCCCCGGAACGGCGGCCGCTCGATGACCCAGCCGTCCATGGCCCGCAGCGCCTGCTCGCTCTGGCCGCCGTACGGGATGCGGTAGAGGCTGGGCCGGTGCGCCGGCCAGCGCAGCACGAAGGCCTCCTTGGCGTCCGCCTGGTAGGGCGAGCCGTCGTAGAGCAGGCCGAGGGCCGAGAAGAGGTCGCCCGGAGTCCGCAGGTGCTCGACCTCGCCGGCCCGGTGCACGAACCCGGCGACCCGGTCGTACCCCCGCTCCAGGTAGTAGTCGATCTGCTCGGCCGGCACGGCCTTCTGCATGACGGTGAGATGCGCGGCCGGCTCGACGGCCTGCTGCGGCAGCGCGGCCGGCGCCTCCACCGGGTCCCCGCCCAGCCCGGCCTCCACGGCCCAGCTGGCCAGCGCGATGACCTGCGGCCCGGGATAGCGGGCGCCGATCGGCGAGGTCGGATTGACGGCGAAGGACCAGGCCGGATCCGGCCAGTTGCGGATCAGATCGACGAACCGGACCCCGACCGTGCGGGTCGGCTCGGCGAAGTGCTCGGCGAGCCGGTCCCGGCTGGTGAAGACGACGAGGAACCGGTCACCCTCGATCTCCTCGGTCCGGAACACGAACCCGGACTCCCCGGGAGCGCTGCCGGGCCGCGAATTGTGCGCGACAGGCACGAGCACGGTGGCGAGCAGGAGGGTGGAGAGATAGGAGTCGGTACTGCCCTCGTCGACGGCGTGGTAGAGGTCGCGCTCGACCTCGTTCGCCGGGACGAAATCGTCTTCGTCGGGTGCTGTGGCGCTGCCCGGGCCGGTCGGCTGGGAGCCGATGGGCGACTGGGCCCCGGTGGGAGCGAAGGGGCTGCCGGCATGGGACGAGGCGGTCTGCGACTGGTCGGCGCGGGCCTGAGCGGTCTGCGCCTGGGTGCCCTGTCCCTGGGCAGTTTGTGCCTGGGTGAACTGCCCAGGGTCGGCCTGGGTCGGCGTGGTCCCGGGCCGGTCAGCCGCGGTCGGCGTGGTTCCGGGCCGGTCAGCTGGGGCCGGCGCGGTTCCGGACCCGTCGGCCTGGGTCGGCGCAGTCTCCGGCCGGTCGGTCCGAGCCGGTGTTGCTCCGGGCCGATCGGCCTGGGCTGGCGCGGTTTCGTGCTGGTCAGCGGTTCCCGGACCGGTCGACCGCTGGTCGCTTGAGGCCAAGGCCGACGGCTGGCCGCCTGATGCCGATGCGGTCGACGACTGATCGGTTGAGAGCGATCCGTCGGACGACCGGCCGGTAGAGAGGGATCCGTCCGACGAGCGGCCGGTTGAGAGCGGTCCGTCCGACGACCGGCCGGTTGAGGGCAGTCCGTCCGACGAGCGGCCGGTTGAGCCCGGCGCGGCCGGCGACTGGCCGCCGGGTGCCAACGCGGCCGGCGACTGATCGGCTGAGGCCGGCGGCTGGCCGGTTGATCCCGGCGCGGTCGGGCGGTTCGCCGGGGCGGCCGTGGAGCGACCGGCACCGCCGGCGCCGGGGATGACCGGTGGCGCCAGCCCGGGTTTCGGCTGGCCCGAGCCGCCCGGCTGATACCCGGTGGCAGGCTCCGCGGTCGACGACTGGCCGGCCGACGACTGGGTGGTTGACGGCTGGCCGGTTGATGGCGGGGACGCCGGGCTGCGGTTTCCAGCGAGCGCCTGGGCGGCGGCAGCCATGGAGGAAGGCCGTTCCTCGGGCGGCGTCACCTGGCGGCGCGGCAGACCACCGGGACCCTTGCTCTGGTCCTCGGAGCTGTCGGGAGCCGTTCGATCCGGGGCACCGGGCGCGGACCCAGCCTGCTTGGCGGCGGCCTGACCGGCGAGCTTGGCGGAGATCGCACCGTCGCGGGCGGCCAGCTTGGCCGAAATCGCTCCGGCCCCACCGGGAGTCGTCTGGCCCGGCGTCGTGTCACCGGCCGCAGGCTCGTCGGGATCCGGCGGCGGTGGGATGTGGGCGGGCAACGGTGGCGTCTGAGCCATCGGTGTCCGCGTGGGCAGCGCCGAGTCCGACCGCTGCGAGGACGCGGCGCTTCCCGGTCCGGATCGGCTGCCCAGGGCGTCGAGGGCGCTTGGAGCCGAGGCAGGTCGTGCGGGTCCGCCGGAGCTGCCGGGACGTGCCGGGTCGCTCGGCGGGAGGGTCGGCGGGCGGTAAGCGGCAGGCACGTCGCCCGCGGCACCGGATCGAACCGGCGCGTCCGGCTGGGCCGCTGCACCGGGCGTGGGCCGCGCACCGCCCGGGTGGGTCGACGAGCCACCGGGGTGGGTCGACGAGCCACCGGGCTCGCCCGCGAACGCACGGGACTCCTGCGCGCCGCTGCCGGGCCGGCCACGATCATCGGGCCGACTGTCGTAGCCGCCGGGTTGCGCGCCAGGGTCAGGCTGA
>NZ_BOQL01000072.1 GCF_018332655.1 Actinoplanes auranticolor
CTCAACGCCCTCAACGCCGGCAACGGGGGAGGCGGCGGCTCGACGGTGGAGCCCGGAGCCTGGTACGTGCTGGTCAACCGCAACAGCAACCGGGCCATCGACGTGTACAACCTGGCCACCACCGACGGCGCCCGGATCACCCAGTGGAGCCGGAACAACGGCAACCAGCAGCAGTGGCAGTTCGTCGACTCCGGTGGTGGCTTCTACCGGCTCAAGTCGCGGCTTTCCGGCAAGGTGCTGGACGTCTCCGGCGCGTCCACCGCGGACGGCGGCACGATCGTGCAGTGGTCGGACAACAACGCCGCCAACCAGCAGTTCAGCATCCAGACCATCGACGGATACATCCAGTTGATCAACCGCAACAGCGGTAAGGCCGTCGAGGTGCAGGGCGCCTCGACCGCCGACGGCGGCAACGTCGTGCAGTACGCCGACTGGAACGGCACCAACCAGCAATGGCAGCTGAATCGGATCGGCTAGCACTGCTGTTCCCCGATTTCCCCGTCAGTCACTGAACCCGGAGGACACTTGTGACGACATCCCCGAACCGGCGCCGCCGATGGCTGGTGGCCACAGCCGCGGCGCTGACCACGCTGGCCGCCGGAGTGTTCACGGTCGTGAACGCGCCGGCCGCCTCGGCTGCGACCATCGACACCAACGCGTCGTACATCCTGGTCAACCGCAACAGCGGTAAGGCCCTCGACGTCTACAACCTGGCCACCACCGACGGCGCCCGGATCACCCAGTGGGCGCGCAACGACGGTAGCCAGCAGCAGTGGCAGTTCGTCGACTCCGGTGGCGGCTTCTACCGGCTCAAGTCGCGGCTTTCCGGCAAGGTGCTGGACGTCCACAACTTCTCCACCGCCGACGGCGGCGCGATCGTGCAGTGGACCGACAACAACTCCACCAACCAGCAGTTCAGCATCCAGGACATCGAGGGTTACATCCAGCTGATCAACCGCAACAGCAACAAGGCCATCGAGGTGCAGGGCGCCTCCACGGCCGACGGCGGCAACGTCGTGCAGTACGCCGACTGGAACGGCACCAACCAGCAGTGGCAGCTGGTCCGCGTGGGTGGCACCACTCCCACCACGCCGACGACGCCACCGCCCGGCGGCTCCTGCACCCTGCCGACGAGCTACCGCTGGACCTCGACCGGTCAGCTGGCCACCCCGAAGGCGGGCTGGGCCTCGCTGAAGGACTTCACCACCGCGCCGTACAACGGCAAGCACCTGGTCTACGCCACCACGCACGGCACCACGTCGACCAGCGGCTGGGGCTCGATGAACTTCAGCCTGGTCAACAACTTCTCCGAGCTCGGCTCGGCCAGCCAGAACACGATGTCGTCGGCCACGGTCGCGCCGTCGCTGTTCTACTTCGCCCCGAAGAACATCTGGGTCCTGACCTACCAGTGGGGTTCCTGGCCGTTCATCTACCGCACGTCCAACGACCCCACCAACCCGAACGGCTGGTCGGCCCCGCAGGCCCTGTTCACCGGCAGCATCACCGGATCGGGGACCGGGCCGATCGACCAGACGATCATCGGTGACGGGCAGAACATGTACCTGTTCTTCGCCGGCGACAACGGCAAGATCTACCGGGCCAGCATGCCGATCGGCAACTTCCCCGGCAACTTCGGTTCCTCCTACACCACCATCATGAGCGACACCACGAACAACCTGTTCGAGGCGCCGCAGGTCTACAAGGTGCAGGGCCAGAACCAGTACCTGATGATCGTCGAGGCGATCGGCGCGAACGGCCGCTACTTCCGCTCGTTCACCGCGACCAGCCTCAACGGCTCGTGGACGCCGAACGCCGCCACCGAGAGCAACCCGTTCGCGGGCAAGGCCAACAGCGGCGCGACGTGGACCAACGACATCAGCCACGGTGAGCTGATCCGTACCAGTGCGGACCAGACCATGACCATCGATCCGTGCAACCTGCAGCTGCTCTACCAGGGCCGCTCGCCGAGCTCCGGCGGCGACTACGGGCTGCTGCCGTACCGCCCGGGTCTGCTGACCCGACAGCGCTGACCGTGTGGTGGGCAGGCCCGCCCGGGCCTGCCCACCCATCTCCGCTTCCACCTGATCACCCGCTCTCTGATCGCCCCCGACAGGAGTCCCCGCATGTCGTCCTCCGCATTCAGCCGCCGCCGCCTGCTGCAGGCCACCGGTGCCGCCGCCCTGGTCACCACCGCCGGTGCGAGCGTCCTGGACGCCCGGCCCGCCGCGGCCGCAATCGTGCCCCCGGTCCGCCCGGACATCGGCGCGGCGGCGTTCGCCTTCAAGCCGGGTGAGGTGCGGCTGACCGCCGGCCGGTTCATGGAGAACCAGAGCCGGACCCTGAACTACCTGAGGTTCGTCGACGTCAACCGGATGCTCTACGTCTTCCGGTCCAACCACCGGCTGTCGACCAACGGCGCGGCGACCAACGGCGGCTGGGACGCCCCGTCCTTCCCCTTCCGGTCCCACATGCAGGGGCACTTCCTGACCGCCTGGGCCCAGGCCTACGCGGTGCTCGGCGACACCACGTGCCGGGACAAGGCCAACTCCATGGTCGCCGAGCTGGCCCGGTGCCAGGCCAACAACGGCGCGGCCGGGTTCAGCGCAGGTTACCTGTCGGGCTTCCCGGAGTCCGACTTCACCGCGCTCGAGGCGCGCACGCTGTCGAACGGCAACGTGCCCTACTACTGCATCCACAAGACCCTGGCCGGCCTGCTCGACGTCTGGCGCTACATCGGCAACGACCAGGCCCGTACGGTGCTGCTCGCGCTGGCCGGCTGGGTCGACACCCGTACCGCGCGGCTGAGCGCGAGCCAGATGCAGGCGATGCTGGGCACCGAGTTCGGTGGCATGAACGAGGTGCTGGCCGACATCTACCAGCAGACCGGCGACACCCGCTGGCTGACCGTCGCCCAGCGCTTCGACCACCAGGCCGTGTTCAACCCGCTCGCCGCCAACGTCGACGAGCTCAACGGCAAGCACGCCAACACCCAGGTACCCAAGTGGATCGGCGCGGCCCGCGAGTACAAGGCGACCGGCACGACCCGCTACCGCGACATCGCCGCCAACGCCTGGGCGATCACCACCCGGGCCCACACGTACGTGATCGGCGGCAACAGCCAGGCCGAGCACTTCCGGCCCCCGAACGCGATCGCCGGCTACCTGAGCAACGACACCTGCGAGCACTGCAACACCCACAACATGCTCAAGCTCACCCGGGAGCTGTGGCTGCTCGACCCGAACAACGCCGGCTACTTCGACTACTACGAGCGGGCCCTGCTCAACCACCTGATCGGTGCGCAGAACCCGGCCGACAGCCACGGCGGCGTCACCTACTTCACCCCGCTCAGGCCGGGCGGGCGTCGCGGGGTGGGCCCGGCCTGGGGCGGCGGCACCTACTCGACCGACTACAACTCGTTCTGGTGCTGCCAGGGCACCGGCATCGAGACCAACACCAAGCTGATGGACTCCATCTACTTCTTCGCCGGCACCACCCTGACCGTCAACCTGTTCGTGCCCTCGACGCTGAACTGGTCGCAGCGCGGCATCACGGTCACCCAGTCCACGACGTACCCGGTCAGTGACACCACCACCCTGACCCTGTCCGGCACCATGAGCGGCAGCTGGAGCATCCGGGTACGGATCCCGTCCTGGACGCAGAACCCGGTCATCGCCGTCAACGGAACCACCCAGGCCGTCACCGCGACGCCGGGCAGCTACGCGACCATCACCCGGACCTGGGCCGCGGGGGACACGCTGACGGTCAAGCTGCCGATGCGGGTGGTCATGGTGGCCGCCAACGACAACGCCAACGTCCAGGCGATCACCTACGGGCCGGCGGTGCTCTGCGGCAACTACGGCAACACCGCGTTGTCCTCGCCGCCGTCGCTGACCGTCTCGTCCATCGCCCGGACCAGCACGTCGAGCCTGGCCTTCACCGCGACGGCCAACGGCACGGCCGTGCCCATCGGGCCGTTCCACGACGCGCACGGCTTCAACTACACCGTCTACTGGAACGCCAACGGCAGCATCCCCGGCGGCGGTGAGACCTACAAGCTGGTCAACGTCGCAACCGGCCTGGTCCTGGGCGTGAAGGACATGTCCACCGCCGACGGCGGGCTCGCCGTGGTGTGGGGTGACACCGGTACGGCCGACCACAACTGGGTCAGGATCACCGACGGCAACGCCGTCCGGTTCCGCAACGTCAACAGCGGCAAAGTGCTCGGCGTCGAGAACATGTCGACGGCCGACAACGCCCGGGTCCTGCAGTGGGGGGACACCGGCACCGCCGACCACCGCTGGACGCTGGTCGACCTCGGCAACGGCACCTACAAGATCCGCAACGTCAACAGCGGGAAGCTGCTGGCCATCCTCAACGGCGCCAACACCTATGGCGCCCAGGCCGTCCAGGACTCCGACAACGGCTCCGCCGACAACGTCTGGCGCCTGGTCAAGCTCGCCTGACCGGGCCCGTGCACGAGGAGGAACCGTACAGATGACCGTCATTGCCGCTCGCGCCCGACTGCTGCTCGGCGCTGCCTGTGCCGTGGTGATCGCCGTGTCCTCGGTGGCCGTGGCCACCCTGGCCCACGCCGATCTCACCGGTCCGCCCGGAACCACCCTGAAGGCCGCCGCCGAGCGCAGCGGCCGGTACTTCGGCGCCGCGATGGGCAGGGACCGCCTCACCGACAACGGCTTCCTGACCATCGCGAACCGCGAATTCGACATGATGACCGCCGTCAACGAGATGAAGCCCGACGCCACCGAGCCCAACCGGGGCCAGTTCGACTTCCGGGCCGGTGACGCGATCTACAACTGGGCCACCCAGCGCGGCATGCGGTTCCGCGGCCACACCCTGGCCTGGCACGCCCAGCAGCCGCGATTCTGGGGCAGCCTCAGCGGCAGCGCTCTGCGCCAGGCGATGATCGACCACATCAACGGCGTGATGGCCCACTACAAGGGCAAGCTCTACGCCTGGGACGTGGTCAACGAGGCCTTCGCCGAGAACGGCAGCCGGCGCTCGTCGAACCTGCAGGCCACCGGCAACGACTGGATCGAGGCGGCGTTCCGGGCTGCGCGGGCCGCCGATCCGGGCGTGCAGCTCTGTTACAACGACTACAACATCGAGAACTGGACGTACGCCAAGACGCAGGGCGTCTACAACATGATCCGCGACTTCAAGGCCCGCGGGGTCCCGATCGACTGTGTCGGCCTGCAGACCCACTTCACCGGGGGTAGCTCGCTGCCGGGCAACTTCCAGCAGACGCTGTCGAGCTTCGCCGCGTTGGGTGTGGACGTGGCCCTGACCGAGGCCGACGTGACCAACGCGTCGAGCAGCCAGTACCAAGGGCTGACCCAGGCGTGCATGAACGTCCCCCGCTGCGTCGGCATCACGACGTGGGGGATCAGGGACAGCGACTCCTGGCGGGGCAACGAGAACCCGCTGCTGTTCGACCGCAACAGCAACCCCAAGCCCGCGTACACCTCGGTCCTCAACGCTCTCAACGCCGCCTCCACCACGGTGCCCGGGACGAGCACACCCCCGAGCACCCCGCCCAGCACCCCGCCGAGCACTCCGCCCAGCACGCCGCCGAGCACTCCGCCCGTCACCGGGCAGCCCGGCGCCTGCACGGCGACCTACCGCACGGCCAGCACCTGGAACGGTGGCTACCAGGGTGAGGTGACCGTGGCCAACAACGGCTCCGCCGCCCTCACCGGCTGGACCGTGCAGCTGACGCTGGCCGGCGGGCAGACCGTCGCCAACGTCTGGAACGGCATCAATACCGGCACCAGCGGCACGATCAGTGTCCGCAACGCCGCGTACAACGGCTCTGTCGGCGCGAACGCCTCGACCAGCTTCGGTTTCCTGGTCAACGGCAGCACCGGTACGGCCCCCGGCTCCCTCACGTGCACCAGCCCGTGACCGGGGTCAGCTGATGGTGTAGAGGATGTCCGGTCCGATGTCCTGCCGGATGACGCCGGGCGGGGTCGGTGCGAACAGCACCGCCTCGTACGGCGTGCCGGGAATGCGGTCACGGACCACGACCACGCTGCGGATGCCGAGCTGGCGTAGCCGATCCAGGCTGGGCTCGCTCGGGAACGTCTGCATCAGGTCGCGGAGCCCCTGATGGTCCGGCGGGATGTAGCCGGACGCCCCGTTCACCATCAGCGGGAAGCCGTCGGTCGACCAGAGCAGGACGTTGGTGTCGACGTTCTCGTCGGAGGGCAGCACCATCAACGGGGCCGAGGCCTGGGTGAACGCGGCCGGTGGGGCCGGGGTGTCCGGGTGGTCCATGTCCGGCATGCCCTCGGCCAGCACCAGCAGCAGCGGGGGAATGGTCAGCACCCGGACGGCGACCTTCCACCACTGCGGCAGAGTCGCCTCCCGGGCCAGTTGAGCGAGCCTGGTGAGCAGGCCGGCGGCGAGCACGGCCAGGCAGATCGTCGGCCACAGGATCAACCGGCCGGGGGTACGGCTGCCGTCGAAACCGGGCACGTACTCGTACAGCAGGCGGTACGTGGGCCCGTTGGTGCCCAACGCGAACAGGATCCCGAGAACCGTGCCGGCGAGCAGGTACAGCCGCTGCCGCACCGTCCACGACGACAGCAGCAGCCCGCCGAAGGCCAGCAGGTACAGCGCGTACCCGCACAGCAGTGCCTTTTCGTTGGCGGCGTTGCCGAGCGCGGCCCGCGCGTCGTTGTGCAGGGTGCCCCACGGCAGGGAGTACTGCGGTGCGACGAACAGCCCCCGCGGTGTCGGGGAGAACACGGCGACGTAGTCCCAGGACCGGGTCACGTACGGGTACAGCTCGCGGACCTGCTGGTAGCCGTACGCGAAGAAGGCCGTGACCGCGGTGAAGATCAGCCCGCCGATGAGGTCGGCGAGGATCAGCCGCCGGCCCAGCGGCGGGCGCCCGCGGACCAGCCAGCCGATCGCCGCACCCACGCAGGCCAGCGCGAGCAGGTAGACGAAGCCGAGCCCGATGCCGAAACCGAGGCTCACCTGCCAGGCCGCGACCAGCCAGCCGGCCACGGCCCAGCCGGGCCGGATCCGGTCGCCGCGGTGACCCCGGGTCAGCGACCAGCCGTGGCCGCGGGCCAGCATCGCGACAGCGAGGGTGATGCCGCCGGTGGACATGATGTTCAGGTGACCGGCGTGGTCGTACCGCCAGGGCGCGTAGGCCAGGGCCGCGCCGGCCAGGGCGGCGGCCGTCCACTGGGCGCCCAGCTGGCGCAGCAGCGCGTATCCGCCGAGGAACGCCAGGGCGAACGTCAGCACGAACAGGATGTTGTAGCGCAGCACGGCGGCCGTCACGCCGTCGCCGATCAGCCCGGCCGGGCCGTAGCCGAACAGCGTGTCGGTGTAGGCCAGGCCGAACCTGTCGGGGTAGAAGGCGTTGGTGTGCCACAGCCCGCGCAGGCCGTGCCGCAGGGCCTGACCGTTCCAGGCGACCAGCCAGGCCTGGGCCGTCGGGTCGCCGGTGTCACCGATGATGCTGCCCGCCGGGTTGGCGATGGTCTCCTTCTTGACGCCGCCGGTGACCACCCGGCTCGCGTACGGCGGGAGCAGCCACACCATGACGATCGCGAGCAGCACCGAGCCGACCGTGGCGACGGTCCATTCGTGCCGCAGCAGCCGGGTCACCGGTGACCTCGCCGCGCTCGCAGTGACCACTTCGGACAAGACGTACCCCCGTACGCAGAGATCCCGGTAAGCGCGAGGAAGTTAACACGACTTGCCGTGCAGCCATAGCGCGGTTGGCGAATACGGAGAATCTCACCGGCGGAAAACTGTTATGAGAACGCGTCGCGGAGGTCGATAACTATTCCATAGTGAAGTTCTTGAATGCATGGGAGCGCTCCCGGTAGCCTGCGTCCATATTCGTGTTTCATCAGCCGGGGAGTGCCGCGATGGTCAGCAGACAACGGATCTCGTCGCTGGCGGGCGTGGTCCTGGCTGCCGCCGCGCTCCTGGTCGGTGCCGGCGTGGTAGCGGCCTCGGCCGGCACCGTCGCGGCCGGCGGGCCCTCCGTGCTGGCGGCGACGGCAGGGTGCGGCAAGACGCCGACGCTGCGCAGCGGGACGTACACGATCCAGAGCGGCGGCCAGTCGCGCACCTACATCCTGCGTATTCCGGACAACTACCAGCCGACCCTGAAGTACCGCCTGTTCGTCGGGCTGCACTGGCTCAACGGCTCGGCCCAGAACGTCGCCGCCGGGGGCGGTGCCGCCGGCGCCGGGTGGGCGTTCTACGGCCAGCAGCGGGCCTCCGGCAACGGCGCGATCTTCATCGCCCCGCAGGGCCTGGACGCCGGGTGGGCCAACACCAACGGCCGCGACGTGACGCTGGTCGACGACATCCTGCGGGTGGTCGAGAACGACCTCTGCGTCGACACCACCCAGCGTTTCGCGCTCGGCTGGAGCTACGGCGGCTCGATGAGCTACGCCCTGGCCTGTGCCCGGCCGGCCGTCTTCCGTGCGGTCGTGGCGTACTCCGGCGCCCAGCTGAGCGGCTGCGCCGGCGGCACGCAGCCGGTGGCCTACTTCGGCATCCACGGCACCCGCGACAGCGTGCTGAGCGTCAGCCGCGGACGGCAGATCCGCGACACCTTCGTGCGGGTCAACGGCTGCACCGCCCAGAACCCGCCGGAGCCCCCGAACGGCAGCCTGCGGCACATCACGACCGCGTACGCCGGGTGCCGGGCCGGGTATCCGGTGCAGTGGGCCGCCTTCGACGGCGACCACACGCCGGAGCCCGCCGACGGCGGCGCCAACAACACCGCGACCACGTGGACGACCGGCGAGGTCTGGCGCTTCCTGAGCCAGTTCGGACCGGCGACCTCGCCCGCAGTGCCGACGCCCTCGAGCCCTACGCCCTCGGGCCCGGTGCCCAGCGATCCCGTGCCCAGCACCCCGGGACCCAGCACCCCGGGACCCAGCAGCCCCGGGCCGAGCGAGCCCAGCGATCCGGCCTGCCGGGTGTCCAGCAAGGTCAACGCCTGGAACTCCGGGCTGACCGCCGACATCACCCTCACCAACACCGGCCCGGCCGCCGTCGACGGCTGGGCGCTGACCTTCACCCTGGCCGCGGGGCAGACCATCACGGCCGGCTGGAACGCCACCTACGCGCCGGCCGCCGGCCAGGTGACGGCCCGCAACGTCGGCTACAACGGTGCCATCGCCGCCGGTGGGTCTGTCAGCTTCGGCTTCCAGGCCGGGCACACCGGCAACAGTGCCGCACCGACCGCCTTCACCCTCGGTGGAGTTCCCTGCGCCACCAGTTGAGACCGCACTCATCCGGGGAATGTCCGATGCGGACGTGCTGTGGGCCGCGCAAGCCGCAGCGCGTTCGCATCGGGCGCGTGCGGGCGCCGGTCAGCCGCTGACCAGGGCGATGTCGTCGACGTAGCCGCGGAAGAGGCCGGTGGTGCCGGGCTGGTCGTAGCCGATCCAGATCTGGTCGACGGTGCCGCCGGCCAGGGCACCCAGCGGGATCCGCACGAGGTTCCACTTGTTGAGCTCGAGCTGCCCGTCCTGGCCCTGGAAGCGGGGGTGGGCCCGGACGCCGTTCTGGTCGGTCGCCCCGGAGTCGCGCAGGCTCCGGCCGTCGGTGAGGAACAGGTCGAGCGCGACGGACGTGGCCGGATACTGCGGATGGATCCAGTACGACAGCGTCGTGTCCGCGGCGATCGGGGCATGGACGTCGAAGATCTTGTTGTACGAGTACGACTGCGTCGCGCTGGTGTCGTTGCCGGAGTACATCAGGGCGTACGTGCCGCCGTGCGCGGTCTCGGCCCGGCGGGCGGACTCCATGGCGGTCAGACCGCAGCAGAAACCGCCGACGTTCACGCTCGCGTGGACGCTGTCGGTCCAGGTGGGCTGGGCGGTGGCCGCGAAATCGGCGCGGAACAGCGGCCAGGGCCGGCCGGTGCCCAGCACGGGCCGCAGGGCGGTGTGCCAGAGGTTGGCGATCTTGACATATCCGCCGTCGGTGGGGTGGATGGTGTCCGGGCCGATGTCGGCCGCCGTCAGGGTGCTGGTGAGGTCGACGAGCCGGACGTCGTGCCCGGCCGCCACCTGCGCCGCGGCGACCTCGGGCAGGGCGGCGTTGAAGGTCCGCGCCCGGCTGTCGTTGGTGGCGTTACCCGAGGGGACCAGCGTGGAGAACACCACCGCGGCCGTGGGGCGGGCGGCGACGATCCGGTCGAGCAGGCCCGCCAGCCGCGCCGGGGCGTTCGGCAGGTCGTGGTTCTGCAGGGTGTCGTTCGTGCCGACGTTGAGCAGCACCACGTCGGGCCGGGCGGCGGCCAGCCAGGCGTCCACGTTCGCCGCGATCTGATCGATGCGCAGACCCGGGTGGCCCTCGTTGTCGCGGTCCGCCATGGTGCCCGACTGCTGTGAGCCGACGAAGTCGATCGCGACTCCGGCCTCGCCGGCCAGATGCCTGCGCAGCTCCTCGCGGTAGCCGTTGCCGTCGGTGGACGAGGTGCCCCAGGTGATGGACGCCCCCAGCGGCATGATGCGCACCGGGTCGGCGGCCAGAGCCGGTGCCGCGGCTCCGGTGGCTCCCGTTGCCGCCGCCAGCAGGACGGCCATGGTCAGACGCCGGAGAATCATCGGGCTCCCTGCCGTTGACATCGTTGTCGGCGCATTGCACATCGTGCGCCGTCGATGTGTCAAGAGCGGCGCCGGCCGGCCCGGTCGTAGATCTCCGCCAGCCGGCGCACGAACACCTCCGGCGGGTACGCCGCCACGGCCGCCCTGCCCTCCCGCGCCGCCCGGGCCCGCAGGGCGTCGTCGTCCAGCATGCGCAGCAGGGCGGCGGCGAAGGCCGGCGGCGTCGGTGCGCAGGCGAAACGCCCGGCCTCGGTGGCACCCGGCCGGACGGCGAGTTCCGGGTCGGCCACCACCACCGGTAGCCCGGTCGCCTCGGCCTCGGCCAGCACCAGGCTCTGGGTGTCGGTGGTGGAGGGGAACGCGAGCACATCGGCAGCGCGGTAGAAACCGGCGACCGCCTCGTGCGGCACGGGCGGGTGCACCTGGACATGGCCGTCCAGCCCGAGCGCGGCGATCCGGCGAGCCAGGCGCCGGCCCTGCTGCGACACCCCGAGCATGACCAGCCGGGCGTCCGGCCGGGCCGCCCGCACCCGGGCGAACGCCCGCAGCAGCAACTCCGGGTTCTTCTCGGGGGTCGCCCGGCCGACCGACAGCACGACGTTCCCGTGGTGACGGGCCGGCCGGGGCGCGACGGACGCCACCGGCGTGGGCAGCACACAGATCTCGGCGGCCGGCTCGAACGCGGCGAACCCGGCCGCCGCCTTGGCCGAGGGTGCGATCGCCACCGCCATCCGCGCGAACATCGCCCGGCCCAGCGCGATCAACCGGCGGCGGCGGACCGCACCGGGCCGGGTCAGCTCCAGGAACTCCCGCGGCGACCAGCCCAGATCCAGCCGGAGGGCACACCAGGCGGCACCGACCGGGATCTCGGCGAACAGGTCGGCGTAGGCCAGCAGGTCGGTGTGCCAGGTCATCACCAGCGGCACACCCCAGTCCGCGGCCGCGCGGAACCCGGCCATCCCGATCGGCCCGGTGCTGTGCACGTGGACCACCTCGGCCGGCCGGGCGGTGAAGGGCAGTCCGACGCGGACCTGCCGCACCGGTACCGGCACCGAGCGGACGCCGCGCCTCAGCAGCGGTCCGGGACGGTAGAAGTCGACCTCGTGGCCGGCTGCGCGCAGCAGCCGTACGGTCAGCTCGGCCGACCGGGCGACGCCGTCCGGCCGCCCGGCGTGGCTGTCGCAGAAGTGGGCGATCCTCACGGCTCGGCCCGCGTCCCCATGCCGACATCTTGCCCGTAGGCTCACTCGATGAACCGGGGCCAGAGGCTGCTGCCGGCTTTCGGGGCGCTCGCCGCGGTGCAGATGATCGTCGTGAGCACATGGGACGGCCTCACCCGGCCCGGCTACGACGAGACCCGCAACTGGATCAGTCAGCTGTCGCTCGGGCCGAACGGCTGGTACGGCACGGTCAACCTCGCCACCTGCGGCCTCTGGCTGATCCTGGGCGCCGCCGGGCTGCACCGGCGGGCCGCCGGACGGGCGGTGGCCCTGATCCTGTGGTGCGGGCTCTGTTTCGTGGCCCTCGCCGTCGTCCGGACCGACGCCGGCCTGGGCTTCCCGCCGGGGGTGCCCGAGGAGCACACGGTGCGCGGGCTGATCCACAAGCTGATCGCCCTCACGCTGGGCCTCGCGGGGATCGCCGCGGTGGCCGGCGTCGGACCGCGGCGGGCCGCGCGGGTGGTCGCGGCGGTGATGGCGGTGTCGTTCGTGGCGGCCAGTGTGCTCGTGCTGCTCGATGACGCTGAAGTGCTGCCGGGCAATCCGAGCGGGGTGCTGGAACGGCTCGCGTTGTTCGCCGGGCTCGGCTGGATCGGCCTGGCCGGCGGCCGGCAAGCGGCGGGCACCGGGGTGCCCGCCGCCCACTGTGCTGGTGGTGACGTCAGCAGCTGACCGCGGTCAGCGCCGGGTCCACTGCTGGTTGGTGGCCCCGGTGCAGGTCCACAGCAGGGTCAGGGTGCCGTTCGCGGTCTGGTTGTTGTTGACGTCGAGGCAGAGGCCGGCCTGGTTGTTACGGACGGTGCCGTTGGTCTGGAAGGTCCATTGCTGGTTGGTGCCGCCGTTGCAGTCCCAGAGCTGCGCCTTGGTGCCCGCGGTGGCGCCGGTCGGGGCGTCCAGGCACTTGCCCAGCGACTGCAGGGCCTGACCGGACACCGTCCACTTCTGGTTGGCGGCCCCGTTGCAGTCCCAGATGACCGGCTGGGTGCCGTTGGCGGAGTTGCTGTTCGGCACGTCCAGGCAGCGCCCGGACGACGTGCTGACCAGGCTGGTCGAGGCCGGCACCGGCGGTTCGCCGCTGGTGCCGCCGCTGACCCGGTAGACGACCGTCCCGTGTGCGGGCACGCTCGCGCTGATCGTGCCGGTGGTGCTCGTCGTCGCACCGCTCCAGGCGTCGACCAGGTTGTACGACGACGCTCCGGTCTTGCCGACCGCCGCGGCCGTGGTGGAGATCGTCCGGGTGGCGCCGCTCTGGTTGAACAGGGCCACCGCGACGTCGCCGTTGGCCAGCCGCTTGGCCAGCACGCGCTGGTTGCTGTCGCCCGCGACCTGGACGCCCTGCAGGCCGAGGGTGTCCTGGTTGATGGCGATGAGCCGGGGGTTCTTCAGGATCGTCTGGGTCGCGGTGCTCATGTTGCGCAGGTCGTTGCCGGCGATCAGCGGCGCGGCCATGATCGCCCACATGGCGAAGTGGGAACGCTGCTCGGTGTCGGTCAGCGTGCCCCGGCCGACCTCCATCATGTCCGGGTCGTTGAAGCCGCCCGGCCTGGCGTATCCGGCCAGCGGCACGTTCACGTCGATGATGTTCTGGACGCCCATCGGGTAGTCGTTGACCTGGTCGGTTTTCCAGACCAGCTGGATGTCCTCGGTGGTGCGCCAGATGTTCGCCACATCACCCCAGTTGCGCTGCGGCCCGGTCTTGGAGTGGATGCTGTTCGAGTTGATGCTGTACAGGATCGGCCGCCCGGTCGCGGCCAGCGCGTCCCGCATCTTCGCGAACGTGGCGACCTGGTCGTTGATGGTGCCGGCGGGGGAGCACCAGTCGTACTTCAGGTAGTCCACACCCCAGGCGGCGAACTGCCGGGCGTCCTGGACCTCGTGGCCCTGGCTGCCGGTCGCCCCCGGGTACGAGCCGAAGTACTGCGCACACGTCCGGTCGAGCGGCGCCTGGTAGATCCCGAACTTGAGGCCCTTGCTGTGGATGTAGTCGCCGAGCGCCTTCATACCGCTGGGGAAGCGGGTCGGGTCACCCTGCAGGTTGCCGCTCGAGTCGCGGTTCGGGTTCATCCAGCAGTCGTCGACCACCACGTACTCGTAGCCGGCCTCGCGCATGCCGGAGCTGACGATGCTGTCGGCCATCCCGCGGATCAACGATTCGTTGATGTTGCAGAAGAACGTGTTCCAGCTGTTCCATCCCATCGGCGGCGTGCGGCCCACCCCGTTGTCCAGCGCCTGCGCCGGCGTCGCCGCGGAAGCGACGAACGCCGTGCCCGACAGCACCAGGAGCCCGGCGGCGAGCAGAGTTTTCAGAGCTTTCATGGAATACCGACCTGTCCAGGATAGTGAACGTTAACATCCGGATTCACAAGGTTGCCAGAATGTTTCGTGGCATTCAAGAGTGAGAATGTCATCCGGTGCGCGGCGACTTTTCGGAGCCGCCGCGCATAACACAATTACGCGCGGGTCCAGCGCTGGTCGGCGCCCCCGTTGCAGTCCCAGATCTGCACCCGGGTGCCGGCCGCGGACGGTTGCTGTCGTAGTTGTCGGGGATCCGCAGGATGAAGCTGCGGTTCCTCGCGGGGATGGGCGGGTCAGCGGTATCCGGCGGCGATGACGTTGGCCTGGACCGCGTTCTCGGTGGCGTCCGACGGGTAGCCGGCGACCATGGCGCCCTCGTAGAAGGTGCCGGCGCTGAGGTTGGCGCCGCCCCCGGGCTTGCAGCAGTCGCCGCCGCTGCCCAGGATGATGGCGCCCTGCTTCTTCATCGGGCTGTAGCCGGGTGGCAGAGCGCCGTCCCAGAGCGTGTAAAGGCTGCCGGACTGCGCGTTGCTGCCCTTGATGGCGAAGCGCGAGGTCCCGTTGTTCTTCAGCGTCGCCGTGACGAACTTGCTGGTGAAGGACCGCTGGTTCGGGTTCCAGGACTGGCTGCCGCCGGGGAACAGTCCCCACTCGAGGTCGGCCTGGACCCAGGGGCCGGTGCCGGAGCATCCGCCGAACCAGCACTGCGTACTGAAGTTGATGGCGTCCATGGCTCCGGCCGCGTCGGCGGCCCGCGTGGTCTCGCTGTTGCCGTAGTCGAAGCAGCAGCCGTTGTTGACGTGGGTGCCGCTGAGCACCGCGTACATTCCCTCGGGGGCGCTGCCGGTCGGGACTCCGGTCAGGTGGCCGTCGCGCCAGTAGCTGTTGCCGGGGTTGATGAACAGCGAGTACGCCTTGGCGCCGCCGATCGTCAGCGACTCGGATGTCGCGATGGCGGGGCGGCTCTGGGTCGAGCCCGGCACGACGCTCGAACCCTGGTACCAGAGGTCGTTCCCCCGGCCGGACTGGTCGTAGACGACGGTGATGACGCACGTGGTCCCGCCGCAGAACGCATCCTGGGCGGTGGCGTCGGCGGTGCCTCCCGCGCTGCGCAGGCCGACGTTGCGGGTCGTGTTGTCGGAGGAGCGCCGTACCTGGTAGAGGTGGCCGCCGTACGAGCCGTAGAGCGCGCGGACCGTGCTGTGGGCGGCGACGCACGGCGTGCCTCCGGAGGCGTAGAGATCGCACGGGCCGGCGCCGGCCGGCGGCTCCGGGTCCGGGCCGGCCGGCGAGTCCCACTGCTGGTTGCTCTGCCCGTGGCAGTCCCAAAGGATGATGCCGGTGCCGTTGGCCGTGCCCTGCCCGTTGGCGTCCAGGCAGCGGCCGGAGGGCACGCCGCTGATGGCGCCGCTCGAGGTGACGGTCCACTGCTGGTTGGCCTGTCCGTTGCAGTCCCAGATGATGACCGGGGTGGCGTTGGCGGTGCCCCGTCCGGAGGCGTCCAGGCACTTGGTGCCGTGGACCGTCAGCTGCCTCGCCGCGGTGTAGGTCCAGGTCTGGCCGGCGGCGCCGGTGCAGTCCCGCAGCTGTGCCTGGGTGCCGTTGCCGGAGCCGGCGACGGTCAGGCAGCGTCCGGACTGGCTGCCCACGATCGGGGCGGTCTGTCCCGGCTGGATGGTCGCGGCGGCCGCGGGGCCGGCGACGACGAGGGTGAGAACGAGGGTGGCGCCCGCCGCGAGCAGTTGCCGGAAGTGGCGGCGCCGCCGTTTCGAAACGACCATGAACGGCCTCCCGAGGTATGGGTCCGCCAGCATGGATACAAAAATCGGTGAATGTCAATGCGACTTCATCGGGCCGGAGGTCGTTACACATTTCGGGCCCGGAGTTTCTGATCGGGGCCGAATTTACGCATCGACAAGTGTCCTTGACACCGTGGAAACGCCGCCTTAACGTCGGCGGAGCAAACGTCATACGTCATACGCTACGGCTCCGTCTGCCGATGGCGTCGCGATGATCACCGATCTCGAGGAGATGCCCGTGCCGTCCACGCTGCGCAGGAAACTGCTGGCCGGATTCGCCGCGGCGGGTGTGGCCGCCGCGGTGGTGACCGTCGCCTGGGCCGGCCCCGCCCTGGCCGCGCCCACCACCCTCTACGCTTCTCCCTCCGGTTCCGGCACTGCGTGTTCCAGCGCCCAGCCGTGCTCGCTGTCCGGCGCGCAGGCCGCCGTGCGGTCGCTGAACGACGCGATGTCCGACGACATCGTGGTGCAGCTGGCCGATGGTGTGTACCGCCTGTCGGCGCCGCTGCGGTTCACCGCCGAGGACTCCGGCACCAACGGCCGCACCGTGGTGTGGCAGGCCGCGCCTTCGGCCCGGCCGGTGATCAGCGGGGCGCGGGCGGTCACCGGCTGGACCCTGGCCGACGCCGGCCGCAACATCTGGCAGGCCAATGTGGGCGCCGGGACCGACAGCCGGCAGCTCTACGTCAACGGCGCCATCGCCACCCGGGCCCGCACCCAGGTGAACCGGTCGGACTTCACCGCCACCAGCACCGGCCTGCGGTTCAGCAACGGCGCGCTGGGTTACCTCAACAATCTGGCCAACCAGAACCGGATCCAGATGGAGAGCGTCGCCTCGTTCACCGACCGGTACGTGTCGGTGCAGAGCATCAGCGGCAACTTCCTCACGATGCAGCAGCCCGGCTGGAACAACAACACCTTCGGGTACGACACCTTCACCACCCCGCACCGGGCCGGTCCGCTGTACCTCACCAACGCGTACGAGTTCCTGGACTCGCCGAACGAGTGGTATCTCAACTCCGGGACCGGCACGTTGTACTACGCACCACCGGCCGGCCAGAGCATGACCAACCTCAGCGTGGAGCTCCCGGCGTTGCAGTCGCTGGTGAACATCGGCGGCACCTACGACGCCCCTGCCCACCACGTCACGTTCAAGGGGATCACCTTCACCGGCACGAGCTGGCTCGGGGCCAGCAGCAACCAGGGCTACGCGGACCAGCAGACCGGCGCCTACATGACCGGCAACTGGAACTGGCCGGCGTTGAGCGTCTGCCAGGAGGGGTGCAGCCAGTTCGAGGCCACCCGGCCGCACTGGAACCAGATGCCCGCCGCCGTGCAGGTCTCCGCGGCCAACACCATCACCTTCACCGGCTCGCAGTTCGTCAACCTCGGCCAGATGGCCATCGGCATCGGCAACGACGCCAACGCCCACGCCAGCGGCGTCGGCCTGGGCGCCAGCAACATCACGGTCACCGGGTCGGAGATCGCCCGCAGCTCGGCCGGCGGCATCGTGGTCGGCGGCGTCCGCGCCGACGCACACCACCCCAGCGACCCGCGGATGGTCAATCGCGACATCACGATCAGCAACAACCGCATCCACGACCTCGGGGTGGAGTACCGCGGCAACGTGTCGGCCCTGACGACCTACGTCACCAACGCCACCATGTCGCACAACGAGGTCTACAACATGCCGTACTCCGGGATGTCGATCGGGTTCGGCTGGGGCGCCAACGAGCCGGGCGGCAGCACCCAGTACGCCAACCGGGGCCTGTACAACTACCAGCCGCGGTACACCACGGCGACGACCGCCTCGAACAACCGGCTCATCGGCAACTACATCCACGACGTGATGCAGCAGATGACCGACGGCGGATGCATCTACACGCTGTCCTGGAACCCGGGCGCGCGGATCGACGGGAACCACTGCCTGCGGATCAACGGCTGGTTCGGGCTCTACTTCGACGAGGGCTCCAAGTACTACACCGCCAGCGGCAACGTCTTCTCCAACGTCGGCACCTGGGCCACCGCCAACTACTGGGGCGGCGAGAACATGGGCAACTTCACCGTCACCGGCAACTGGACCAGCAACAGCAGCACCAACATCACCAACGGCGACCGCGGCAACGTCGTCAACAACAACACCATCGTCACCAACGGCAACTGGCCCGCCGCCGCGCAGGCCGTGGTGGCGGCGGCCGGACCGCAGACCGGCACCAGCCCGCAGACCACCCGGATCGTCGGGGTGCAGTCGGGCCGGTGCATCGAGGTGGCGGGCGCCGCGACCGCCAACGGCGCCCAGACGCAGCTGGGGGACTGCACCGGAGCCGGCGGTCAGACCTGGACCTACACCGCGTCGAAGCAGCTCATGGTCTACGGCAACAAGTGCCTGGACGCCAGCGGGCAGGGCACCAGCAACGGCACCGCCGTCATCATCTGGGACTGCAACGGCCAGCCCAACCAGCAGTGGAATCTCAACGCCGGCGGCACCATCACCGGGGTGGCCTCCGGACTGTGCCTGGACGCGACCGGCGCGGGTACCGCCAACGGCACCAGGATCAACCTCTGGTCCTGCCACGGCGGCACCAACCAGCAGTGGACCCGCCCCTCCTGACCGGCTGACCGGACGGGCCCACGCCACCACGGCGTGGGCCCGTCCCGTTCACTTCAGGAGTTGCCGCATCGACCGGGACAACAGCTGGGTGCGGTCCGCCGCCGTCAGCTTCTCCGGTCCGAAACCGAAGTAGAGCGTGGCCGGGGTGGCGGTCGCGGCGCCGAAGTCGTAGACGTGCCCGGCCCGGGTCCAGTCGGTCGGGTTGGGCGCGGAGCCCGGCGGCGGCCCGGCCACGGTCCAGCCGCCCAGATCCGTCTCGAAGGACGTCCGGGCGACGGTCGCGCCGTCCACGTCCAGGCGTACGTCGTCGAGGAAGACGCCGTAGCCCTGGACGAACCAGTCGGACGTGGCGCTGATGGAGATCTCGACCCGCTTGCCCGCGTACGCGGACAGGTCGGCGTGGAAGTCCTTCCACCCGCCGCTGTTGCCGGTCGCGGCGTTCCAGTCGCCGGTGGAGCCGTGCGGCGTGCAGTCCTCGGCCCAGTAGTGCGCCAGGAACGGGTGCGGGTCGAGGCGTTCCCACTCGCAGGTCCACCCGACGTCCGTACTGGTCAGGCCGCCGGTGTCGGGCAGCGTGGTCCAGTTGCCGGTGCCGGCCTCGTGCGCCTCCACGATGAGGAAGTCGGCCCCCTGATCCGTGTCGAACGAGGTCTTGAACCGCAGGTGCGCGTCCCGCGCGGTCGTCAGGTCGACAGTCCTGGTCAGCCGCTTGTAGGAGGAGTCCGAGCGCCCGCTCCACAGGTACTGGTCACCGTCGACCGGGTCGTACGGTCCCGGGCCGTCCTGCTGCCAGACCATCGGCACGGTGCTGGTGAACTGCGGGAACTGAGCCACCGGCAGGTTGCTCGACGTGCTCAGGAACGCCGCCGTGTGCTGCTGCGGTCCGGCCGGTGCGGAGAAGCCTGCCAGCGCGCCGGCGGTGCCGGCCAGAGCCGCGGTGCCGCCGTTGTCGACGTACTCGCCCGCGCCGAGCCAGTACTGCCGGAAGTCGTCGCTCAACGGCTGGCAGTCCCCGTCGTCGCCGCCGTCGCCGCATTCTCCCGGTCCCTGCGGCTTGTAGGCGAAACCGAGCGCGGCGTACTGGGCGTACTGGCCGGCGTGCAGCAGCTTGCCGCCCTCGTTGAGGTAGTCCCGGACGGCCAGATCGGTCTCGAAGGCGGCCCGGGTGGTGGCCCACTCGGGCTGGCCCGGGTTGCGCGGGACGATGTCGTCGCCGGTCTCCCAGACCACCGCCCGGTAGTGCGACAGGACACCGAGCGGGTGCGGGGCCTGCCGGCCGTGCGCGTCCATGTCGTAGACGTCGGCGGTGTGACCGGCCCGCTCCAGGGCGTCGACGTACGAGCCCGCGTACCGTGCCGTGGTGGCGCCGTCGGTGTTCGCCGGTTCGATGCCGGTGACGTCCTCGGTGGCCAGCACCAGCACGTCGCCGCCGACCTGCCGGTTGACCGGGTAGGTGAAGGGTGCGCTCCGCTTGCCGCCCGCGGCGGTGAACCAGACGGTCACCCGGTCGCCCGGCTTCTGCCCGGTAACGGTGCCGCGCAGCTCCGCGAAGTACTTGTCGGCGCTGCCGCCGTACCTCTTGCCGCCCTGCCACTCGGTGACCGCGGCCGTACGCTCTCTGCCGTTGATCCTGGCGTGCAGTCGCACGTTGCGTAGCGAGCGTTTGGCGACCACGGCCACCTGCTGGGTGGTGCCGAAGGAAGCAGGGAAGGTGTCGGGGACGAAGTCCCTGGTCGACCGGCCGACCACGGAGACCGGATCGGCCGGGTTCCGCGCCGACCGGGCCAGCGAGAGCGCGAACGGGATGTTCTTGGCCACCTCGGCCTGGATCAGCTTCTCGTCGTCGGGGAAATCGAAATCGGTACGGCAGTCCTCGGGTCGCCAGGCGTCGTCCGGATCGGACTCCGCGGCGGCCCGGCACGTCGACATCTCGGGGGCGAAACCGATGGTTCCGGTCCGGACCTGGGCGTGGTGATTGGTGTCGCCGTTGGTGACGTAGAGCTCGGCGGAGATGTCCGGGTCGTATCCGGGTACGGCCGGGTGCGCATCGTCGCCGGCCAGCGCCATCGCGATCTGATCGTCCGGGCTGACCGTCTCGACCTGCCAGCCGGCGCCCCAGAGGATGAGCTGGGCGGCCGAGTGGTAGTTGACCAGGAACTCGAAGCCGACCCGGCGGAACAGGGCGTCCATCGCCCGGGTCTCCGGCTCCGACTGCGGCGCGGGACCCCGATAGGTCTCGTCGTCCGGTTCCGGTGACGAGCCTTCGTTGTCGTATCCCCACCTCTCGGCGAAGTTGCGGTTGAGGTCGATGCCGTCCTCGGGCCCGTACCGGCCGTCGCCGTTGTTGTCGCGCATGTTCTTGCGCCAGTACCGGTATTCGTCGGAGGTGAAGGTGAGGTCGTAGCCGTCGGGATTGGCCACCGGCAGGAACCACAGCTCGGTGGTGTTCACCAGGCCGGTGATCGTGGGGTCGGTGCCGTAGCTGTCGAGGACGTGGTGCATCAGTCGCCGGGTCATCTCCGGGGTGATCCACTCCCGGGCGTGCTGCCCGCCGAGGTAGAGCACGGCCGGGCGGCGGCCGTCGGGCACGGCCCGGGCGTTGCGGGTGACCTTGACCGCCTGGATCGGGACCCCGCGGACCGTCGTGCCGATCGTCTCGAGCTTCGCCAGCTTCGGGAAGCGCGCGGCGGTGGCGGTCAGTTCCTCGCGGATGCCGCCGGGCGTGTGGTAGGGCCGGAAGACCGTGGGTCCGGCGGCCTTGCGGGAGCGCATCGATGCCGGCTCCGGCTTGCGGGACAGCGGAACGCCGGCTTTCCCGAGCCGGTCCGCCTGGGCCCGGCCGAGGATCACCTCGACCGCAACCTTGCGGCCGGGAACCGGCGCGCGGCCGAGCTCGTTCGCGGCCAGGCCCGCGGCGCGCAACGTTTCCCACTGGCGGTGGTCGAGCGTGCCGACGTAGACGTCGAGCCGGTCCTTAGTGGACGGTACCGCCCCGGCCTGCGCCGGGATCGCGGTGACGGCGGCGGCGGTGGTGGTGATGAGCACGGCCACCGCCATGGCTGTCCGTTGTAAGCGCCTCATGAGTGGCAAGTATCGATGTCTTGTCAATGCCACCCCGAGGCTCAGGTCATCGGCCCAGCCATCCGCCGTCCACCGGGAGGATCGTGCCGGAGACATAGTCCGAGGCCGCCGAGCTGAGGAAGACCGCCGCGCCCGCGAGGTCGGCGCTGTGGCCCCAGCGTCCGGCCGGGATCCGTTCCAGGATCGACCGGGAGCGGTCGGCGTCCTCGCGCAGCGCCGCGGTGTTGTCGGTGGCGATGTAGCCCGGTGCGATGGCGTTGACGTTGACGCCCCGGCCGGCCCACTCGTTGGCCAGCGCCCGGGTGAGCCCGGCGATCCCGGACTTGGCGGCGGTGTACCCGGGGACGTTGATGCCGCCCTGGAAGCTCAGCAGACTCGCGGTGAAGATGATCTTGCCGCTGCCGCGTTCCAGCATCGGCGCGGCGACCAGCTGGGTCAGGGCGAACTGGCTGGACAGGTCGACCTCGATGACCCGGTCCCACCAGGACAGCGGGTGCTCTGCTGCGGGTGCCCGCTCGATCGTGCCGGCGTTGTTGACGAGGATGTCCGGCGCCCGCCCGGCCAGCTCGGTGCCCAGCGCGAGCACCGCGTCGCGGTCGGCGAAGTCGACGGCGTGGGCCTCGAAGGCGCGGCCGAAGCCGCGGACCGTCTCGGCGACCTCGTCGTCGGGGCGCAGCCGGGCGCTGACCCCGATGATGTCCGCGCCGGCCTGGGCCAGGGCTTCGGCCATCGCCCGGCCGATGCCGCGGCGGGCGCCGGTGACCACGGCGAGCCGCCCGTCCAGGTCGAACAGTCCGCTCATGCCCGGGCCTCCCCGGCCACGTCGACCAGGATCTTCATGGCCCGGCCGGCCGACAGGTCCGCGACCGCGGTGGCCGTCTCCTCCAGCGGCACGACGCCGGAGATCAGCGCCGCCGCGGGCAGGACACCCCGGCGCAGCAGCTCGATCGCACGCTCGAAGTCGGCCCGCTGGTAGACCCGCGCCCCCAGCAGGCGCAGCTCCCGCCAGAAGACCCGCTGCAGGTCGATCTCGCGGGCGGCGGCGTGGATGGCGACCACGACGATCGTGCCCCGGACCCTGGCCAGCGCGGTGGTGGCCCGGGCCGCCGCGGCGGCGCCCGACACCTCGAACACCACGTCGGCGCCGACGCCGCCGGTCCAACTCTCGACCTCGGCAGTGAGGTCGGTGCCGGCCGGGTCCCGGACCTCGAAGCCGAGCTCCGAGACGCGGCCGCGGCGGGACTCGTCGATCTCCGCGACCAGGACCTGCGCCCCGGCTTCGCGGGCCACGCAGGCGATGAGCACCCCGATCGGGCCGCCGCCCAGCACGACGACCCGGTCGCCGACCTGCAACCCGGAACGGCGGACGTCGTGCACGGCCACGGCCGCGGGCTCGACCAGCGCCGCCGTACGCAGGTCCAGGTCGCCGGGCAACGGCACGGCGATCGACGCCGGTACGTTCCAGCGTTGCTGCAGCGCACCGGGGGAGTCGATGCCGACGAAGACCAGGTTCTGGCAGATGTGCTGATGGCCGGCCAGGCAGGCGGCGCAGGTGCCGTCCCAGATCAGCGGCATCACGGTCAGCGGATCGCCGGCCGCCCAGCCCCGCACGCCGGCGCCGACCGCGGCCACGGTGCCCGAGGCCTCGTGGCCGAACACCAGTGGCGTCCGCACCCGGGCGTCCATGTTGCCGTGCACGATGTGCAGGTCGGTCCCGCACAGACCGCAGAAGGCGACGGCGATCTGCAGCTCGCCCGGTCCCGGTGGTGCCACGTCCACGGACACCGTCCGCAACCGGCCTGAGCCCTCGTACGTCGTGCCCTTCATGCGACCCTCCCTTGCAAACATCATACGTATGCCCTTATATTTCGGGCCGATGAACGCGGCGTCAATACGGAAGATCAGAAAAGGACACCGACTATGGTCCGTTCCAGGCGTGCCCGCTCCATCCGCTCCCTCCTGACAACCCTCGGCGGCGTCGCGGTTCTCACAGTCGCCCTCGCCGGCTGCGGCGACGACGACGGTGGTTCCACCGCCGGCTCTTATGGATTTCCTCAGGTCACCCAGGACGACAAAGCCCCCATCACGGTGTGGGTGGACGCCGATCGCACCAAGGCGGCTGACGCCTTCAAGAAGGCCCACCCCGAAGTGCCGATCCAGGTCGTGACCTACGACGGCTCGGCCAACGGCTCCAACTCGTTCCGCACCAAGATCCAGCTCTTCGACCGCACCCAGAGCGGCTGGCCCGACGTCGTGTTCTCCACCCAGAACAACGACGCGGCCTGGGCCAGCCAGCCGAGCAACGGCAAGCAGGCCTTCGCCGCCGTGCTCAACGGTGGGCTGGTTCCCAAGGACACCCTCGACAAGTTCACCCCGGGCGCGCTGAACCCGTGCACCGTCGAGGGCAAGGTCTACTGCCTGCGTAACGACCTGGCCCAGGTCGTGCTCTGGTACAACAAGGCGCTGTTCGACCAGTTCGGCTACCAGGTCCCGGCCACCTGGCAGGAGTACCAGGCCCTCGGTGAGAAGGTCGCGCAGGAACACCCCGGCCACATCGTCGGCACCGTGGGCGACGCCTGGACCCCGGAGGTCTTCTTCTGGGGCAGCAAGTGCCAGGCGAACGAGATCACCGGGCCCAAGACCGTCACGGTGAACACCACGACCCCGCAGTGCCAGCGCGCCGCCACGATGCTCGACACGCTGATCAAGAACGGCACCACGCCGAACGTCAGCGTCTTCACGCCGGAGTTCGTCAAGAAGTACTCCGGCAAGGTACTCATGATGCCCGGACCGGCCTGGTACGCCGGCGCCATCTTCAACAACCCGCAGTCCCTCAAGGTCCCGGCCGGTCAGCTCGGGGTCGCCCCGCCGCTGGCCTGGCAGGGTGAGGAAGCGGTGACCGGCAACGTCGGCGGCGGCACCTGGTTCGTCAGCAGCCACTCGAAGAACCTCAAGGCCGCCGAGAAGTTCGCCGAGTTCGTCACGACCGCCGACGACTACCAGGTGGCGGTCGCCCCCGGCTATCCCGCGTACGGGCCGGCCGCCGAGAAGTGGGTGAAGAAGCAGGAGTCGAGCGGCTACTACGCCACCGATCTGCGGGCCATCGTCACCGCCGGCACGTCGATCTGGCCGGGCTGGGGCTCGGGCATCTTCAGCCAGGAGGCCGTCTGGGCCAAGACGATGACGCCGGCGATCGCCGACGGCAAGAGCCTCGTCACGCTGCTGCCGGAGTGGCAGACGGCGATCAAGAACCAGGCGCAGGTCAACGGATACACGGTCAAATGACGGTCGTCGACCGGACCGCCCAGGCGGCGGCCGCGGTGACGGGGCGGGCGGCCGGCCGGCCGCCCGCCACCCGCGACAACGTGCTGAGCTACGGCCTGATCTCCGGCTACGCGGTGCTCACGCTGTCCTTCGGGCTGCTGCCGGCCCTGTACGCCGTGTACCTCGCATTCACCGACGCCACCGGCGGTTTCGCGGGGCTGGCGAACTTCTCCAAGGTGGTCGGCGACTTCCGGTTCTGGCCGGCCGTCTCGCACGTGGCGTTGTACCTGGTCATCTGGCTGGTCGCCCTGGTGGCGCTGGTGACCGTGCTGGCGGTCGTCGTGCACGCGATCAGGGTCCGCTGGCTCAGCCGGACCCTGCGGTTCGTCTTCTACCTGCCGGGTGCGCTGGCCGGCGCGTCGAGCGTGCTGCTGTGGCTGTTCGTCCTCGACCCGACGGCCAGCCCGGTGGGCGGCCTGCTGCGGCTGCTCGGCTTCGAGAGCTTCGTGCAGGTCATCGTGCCGGGCAACCTGCCCGTCATCTTCGCCGTCATCGCCTTCTGGACCGGTGCCGGCGGGTGGATCGTCATCATGTACGGCGCCCTGAACAACATCAGCGCCGAGGTCATCGAGGCGGCCCGGGTGGACGGTGCGAACGCCGTCCAGATCGCCTGGCGCATCCAGCTGCCGATGCTGCGCAAGTGGATCTCCTACATGGGCATCATGTCGCTCGCCGCCGGCACCCAGCTCTTCGTCGAGCCGCAGCTGCTCTCGCAGGCCAGCAACGCCGTCGTGCCGAACGACTACTCGCTCAACCAGCTCGCCTACCAGTACGCGTTCCAGCAGAACGACTTCAACGGAGCGGCGGCGATCTCCCTGCTGCTGCTCGTCGTCGCCCTCGCGCTGTCGGCCGTCTTCGTGACGCGCGGCGGCCTGTTCGAGCGGGAGTGAACCCATGAACTCTGTGCCCACCGGCTCCTCGCCGGCGTACCGGCCCGGCGTCAGCGGCTGGAGCGGCCGGACGATCGTCGCGGTCATGGTGGCCGTGTTCGTGCTGTTCTTCGCCGTCCCCATCGTCTGGCTGCTGCTGGCCACCACCAAGTCCGCGCGCGGCCTGAGCGTCGGCAACCCGTTCGCCTTCGGCAGCTTCGGCGAGCTGTCCACCAACTGGAGCCGGCTGTTCGGGTTCCAGGACGGCGCGGTCACCACCTGGATGACCAATTCGGCCCTGTACGCCGTGGGCGCGCTGGTCATCACCCTGATCGTGAGCATCCCGGCCGGTTACGCGCTGGCCCTGACCCGGTTCCGGTTCCGGCGGCTGCTGCTGGTGCTGACCCTGGTCGTCATGCTGATCCCCAACACCGCGCTGGTGCTGCCCATCTTCCTGGAGCTCAACGCGGTGGGCCTGATCGGCAGCCCGCTGTCGGTGATCCTGCCGATGTCGTTCTTCCCGTTCGGGGTGTACCTGACCTACATCTACTTCTCCACCAGCATCCCGCGTGACCTGCTCGCCGCGGCCCGGATCGACGGGTGCCGCGAGATCCAGGTCTTCACCCGGATCGCCCTGCCGCTGGCCGCGCCGATCGTCGCCCTGGTGGCCTTCTTCAGCTTCGTGCAGAACTGGAACAACTTCTTCCTGCCCTTCGTGATGCTGCCCTCCAGCGACGGTTATCCGGTGCAGGTCGGACTGACCTCCCTGCTCGCCTCGACCCCGGCGTTCAATCCCAGTTCCGCCGGCGGGCAGTCCGTGCAGCTGCCGACGCTCGCCCTGGCCACCGTCGTCTCAGTGCTGCCGGTGCTCATCGTCTTCCTCGTGTCACAACGCTTCCTGGTCGCCGGCATGACGGCCGGTGGGACCAAGGAGTGAGCCGAATGTCTGCCGACCAGGAGTCACCATGAAAGTCACCGGTTACCGCAGCCTGTTGACCAAGCACGATTGGGGGCGGCTGACCGGTGACGCCAACGGCGTGATGCCCGGGCCGCGCACCGACGTCCACGTGCTGATCCTCGAGACCGACGACGGGCTCGAAGGCGTCGGCGTCGGCCCTCACGGCGACATCGACCGGGTCTTCGGTGCCGTCGAGGGTGAGGACCCGCGGGCGGTCACCGCGCTCTACGACCGCATGCTGAGCTGGGTGTTCAAGACCGGCCACGCGGGAGCGACGTTCGGGGCGGTCGGCGCGATCGACATGGCCCTGTGGGATCTCAAGGCCAAGGCGGCGGGTGAGCCGCTCTGGCGCACCCTCGGCGCCCTGGACCGGTTCGTGCCGGGGTACGCCTCCGGCCTCGACATCGCGCTCGACGACGAGGCCCTCGTGCGCCTGTACGAGCGCTACGCCGACCGCGGTTTCAGCTCGGCCAAGCTCAAGGGCGGCCTCGACGTCACGCACGACCTGCGCCGGCTGCTCGCGGTCCGCGACGTGCTGCACCGCAATTCGACGCATCCGGCGCTCATGCTCGACGCCAACGAGGCGTGGAACCGTACCCAGGCGGTCCGTTTCGTCAGCGAGCTGGAGCGGGCCGTCGACCTGGCCTGGATCGAGGAACCGGTGCGCCGGTGGGACGCGGCCGGTCTCGCCTCGGTGCGCCAGCACGTGCGCGCGGCCGTGGCGACCGGCGAGAACCTTACCGGCCTGGAGCAGTACCGGCCGCTGCTGGACGCCGGGGCCGTCGACATCGTCCAGGTCGGCAACGTCTGGGGGATCACCCACTTCCTGCGGGTGGCCGCGGTCGCGCACAGCCACGACCTGCCGGTGAGCCCGGTGTCCTATCACACCAACCCGGTGGCCCACGCCGCCGCCGCGGTGCCCAACCACCTGTCCTTCGAGGTCCAGCACCTCGAAGCGCCGATCGGCCTGCGGATCGATCAGGAGCTCATGGACGGCGGCATCGTCCTCGGTGACGAACCGGGCATCGGCATCCGGGTCGACGAGGAGCAGATCAACGAGGTCCGGGCGGCCAACCCGGTGGCCGGGATCTCCGGCCCGCACGTGCGTCCCCGGCGGGCCGGCCTGCGGCTGGTTCCCGAGTCCCGGCGCGACCTGCGGCATCTGTCATGAGCGGGGTGATCGACGCGCACGTCCACCTGTGGAACCGGGCCACCGATCCGCAGCCCTGGATCGACCCGGCGACGATGGCGGCGATCGACCGCGACTTCGGCCCCGGCGACCTCGCGCGGATGCTCGACGAGACCGGCAGCGACACGGCGGTGGTCGTCCAGGCCGGCAACAGCATCGCCGAGACGCGCCGGCTGCTGGCGGGATCCGGGCCACGAACGGCCGGCGTGGTCGGCTGGATCGATCTCACCGGCGACGCCGGCGCCCAGCTGGAGACGCTCGGTACCGGCGCGCGGCGGCTGGTCGGCCTCCGCCACCTGGTCCACCTGGACCCGGACCCGGCCTGGCTGCACCGCGGCGATGTCGGCGTGGCCCTCGACGTCCTCGGGACCCGCGGCCTCTGCTTCGACCTGGTCGTCCGCTCGTGGCAGCAACCGCTGGCCGCGACCGTTGCCGGGGAGCATCCCGGCCTGCGCTTCGTGCTCGACCATCTCGGTGGCATCGCCGATACCGCCGACGAGGACGGCTGGGAACGCGGTCTGCGCTCGCTCGCCGCCCGGCCGAACGTCTACGCCAAGGTCTCCGGGCTGGCCGGTATCGTGACCGACGAGGAGCGGCTGCGCCGGGTGGTCGGTGTGGCGGTCGAGGCCTTCGGACCGCAGCGGCTCATGTACGGCTCCGACTGGCCGGTGGCGTGCCTGGGCGCCGGACCGGTCGACTGGCGGACGGCGGTGGACGATCTGATCGGCGACCTGAGCACGGCGGAGCGCCACGCGATCATGTCGGGAACCGCGTCGGCGTGTTACGGGCTCGGCGCGTGACCAGCGTCGTCGAGCAGCTGCTCGCCCGGGCCCGGGGTCCGTACGGAGTCCTCGGCTTCGGCGGCGCGCCGGTGGGCAACTTCGCCGCCGCCATGGACGACGAGCAGGCCGGCCGTACGCTGCGCCGGGCCTGGGAGCGAGGAGTCCGGTACTTCGACACCGCGCCGCACTACGGACTCGGGCTCTCCGAGCGGCGCCTCGGTGTCGAACTGCGCCACCGGCCACGCGACGAGTTCGTGATCTCCACCAAGGCCGGCCGGCTGCTCGTCCCGCGCGCCCGGCCGCTCGACCGCGACGACGACGGTTTCGTGGTGCCGGGTGACCTGGCGCGACGCTGGGATTTCTCCATAGGAGGAGTCGAGCGTTCCCTGCGGGAGAGCCTCGAACGCCTCGGGCTCGACCGGATCGACATTCTTCTCGCCCACGACCCGGACCAGGCCTGGGACGGCGCGGCCCGGGAGGCTCTGGCCTCGCTGGCGCACCTCAAGACGGCGGGCGTCGTGTCGGCCATCGGCATCGGGACGAACGTGACCGCCGGCCTCGCACCGCTGATCCGCGAGGGACTGCTCGACGTGATCATGCTGGCCAACCGGTACTCGCTGCTGGACCACAGTGCGCTGGAGTCCGTGCTCGCGCCGGCCCGGGACGCCGGAGTCGCGGTCGTCGCCGCCGGAGTCTTCGCCACCGGCCTGCTCTCGACCGCGCAGCCCAGCCCCGGCGCCACGTACGAGTACCGCCCGGCCGACGCCGCGGTGGTGCAGCGGGCCCGGCGGATCGCGGAGATCTGCGCGGATCACGGTGTCCCGCTGCCGGCGGCGGCGCTGGCCTTCCCGCTGCTGCATCCCGCCGTCGCCGCGGTGGCCATCGGCATGCGTTCGCCCCGGGAGGTGGACGAGGACATCGAGCGGTTCGCCACGGACATCCCCGCCGGTCTCTGGCGGGACCTGGTCGCGGCCGGCTTCCTCCCCGCGGGCGCGGTGCCTGCGGGACCTACGAGTCACTCTCCGGAAGGGCCGCCGGGCGGCGCCGCTGCCAGGAGCTGACGATGTGGTCACGCATCGCCCGCTCCGCGCCCTCGACGTCGTGCCGGGCGATCGCCTCGACCACCTTGCTGTGCTCCTCGATGGTCGAGGTGAACGCGCCCTCGTACCGGAGCCCCTGATAGCGGTCGCTCTCCAGCGCGCGCCGGTAGAGGCGTTTGGTGATGTTCTCCGCCAGCCGGTTCCGCGAGATCTCCATGACCGTGAAGTGGAAGACGACGTCCTCCTGCCGGAACGCGTCGCTCTCCTGCCGCATCTCCCGCATGGCGTCCAGGACGTGCTCGATGCGCGCCAGTTCCTCTTTGGTGTGCTGCGCGGCGACCGCGCCGGCCATGGCCGACTCCAGGTTGCCCCGCACGATGGTGAGCTCGTCGAGGATGCCCAGCGACTCGTCGCTGTCGATCAGGGCGGACAGCACGATCGGATCCAGCATGTTCCAGGAACCGGACCGGGCCACCTGGGTGCCCCGGCCCTGGGCGACGACGACCAGCCCCTTCTCCTCCAGCCGCTTGACCGACTCGCGGATGACGGTGCGGCTCACGCCGAAGTGGTCGCTGAGCGGCCCCTCGGGGGGCAGCAGGCCGCCCTCGGGGATCTCACCCGTGACGATGAGCTCGACGAGCTCACTGGTCACCGCCACACCCAGCCGGGCCGGGCGGCGGCGGGGCGGGAAGGCCGAGGTGTCGGGCTGGGCTGCCATGACCGCAATATACGGGGCGGGCCCCCGGCCGCTGACCGGCCCGGCCGGGCCACCGGGCGCTCCGGTCACGCTGATGCGGCGGCCCTGTACAGGTTGTTCAGTGGTGAGCGGCCTCGGCCCGCAGATCTGGACAGACTGCTCGCCCCGCGCTGGGCGCGTTGTGCACCCTGACCCCTTGCCCAAAGCTGAACCGGCGCAGCGACCCCGACGGAGGTAAGAGTGACCGCACCGCCCCGGCTGTTCCTCGGCCTGCTCGACGACGCGGCCATCTTCCCGCCCGGCAACGTGCCCCTCCCGGAGGCCGTACGGGCGCACCGGGATCGCCGGTCGTCACCGACGGCGCCGCTGCTCGGCCCGTTCATCTGTGCCCTGCCGCGCTGGGCGGAACTCGCGACGGCACTGACCGCCGGCTCGCCGTTGCCGGTCTCGCTCACCCTGCCCGGCGGCGTGGCGGACATTCCCGCCGCGGTCGCCCGGGCGCAGGACGAGCCCCGGGTGGAACTGGTGGCGCTGGAGGTGCCGGCCTCCGCGGCCGGGCTGTCCGAGCTGGTCACCGCGGTCGACCGGCACGTGCCCCCGGCGGTACGCACCTACGTCGAGCTGCCGTGGGCCGACGTCACCGCGGCCACGGTGGCCACCCTCGTCGCCGCCGGTCTGCGACTCAAGATCCGTACCGGTGGTGCGGTCCCGGCGGCCTTCCCGGGCGAGCGGCAGCTGGCCGCGGTCCTGGACACGGCCGTCCGGGGCGGCCTCGCCTTCAAACTCACCGCCGGCCTGCACGACCCGGTCCGGCACCGGGATCCCACCACCGGCTTCGAGCACCACGGCTACCTGAACGTGCTGCTCGCGACCGGCCACGCCCTGCGGGGGGCCGATGTCGCCGAGGCGCTGGCCGACCAGGACGGCGTACGGGTGGCCACCGCGATCGCCGGCCTCGACGACCCCCTGGCCGGACGGATCCGGCAGCACTTCATCAGTTTCGGCACATGCAGCATCACCGAGCCGGTCGACGGCCTGCTGCGCCACGGACTTCTCCCGGAGGACCCGCGTTGAGCACCGTCTCCACCCCGTTCGGCGTCGCGACCCTGCCCTACGGGGTGTTCAGCACGGCGTCGGACCAGCGCGCCCGGGTGGGTGTCGCGATCGACGACCTGATCCTGGACCTGGCCCCCGCCGTGCAGCTCCTCGCGCCGGCGCTGGCCCCGGCCGTGGCCGGCCCGTCGCTGGACACCCTGCTGGCCGCCGGACCGCAGACCTGGTCACAGGTGCGCGCCCTGCTGACCGGCTGGCTCGCCGACGGCACCGTCAGCGAGCGTCTCGGCCCGCATCTCGTGCCGGCGCGGGACGCCGTCCTGCACCTGCCGTTCACCGTCGCCGACTACGTCGACTTCTACGCCTCCGAGCAGCACGCCACCAACCTGGGCAAGATGTTCCGGCCCGGTCAGGACCCGCTGACGCCCAACTGGAAGCACCTGCCGATCGGCTACCACGGGCGCGCCGGCACCGTCGTCGCCTCGGGCACCGACATCGTGCGGCCCTGCGGCCAGCGCCGCGGCACCGACGGTGACATCACCTTCGGACCGTCCCAGCGCCTCGACATCGAGGCCGAGCTGGGCTTCGTCGTCGGCACCCCGTCCCCGCTGGGCCGGCCCGTCGACCTGGCCGGCTTCGAGCGGCACGTGTTCGGGGTCTGCCTGGTCAACGACTGGTCCGCCCGCGACATCCAGGCGTGGGAGTACGTGCCGCTCGGCCCGTTCCTCGGCAAGTCCTTCGCCACCTCGATCTCGCCGTGGGTCGTGCCGCTGGCCGCCCTCGGGTCCGCCCGGGTGCCACCACCGGCGCGGACCGTGCCGCTGCTGCCGTACCTCGACGACTCGCAGGCGCCGCCGTGGGGGCTCGACGTCCGGCTCGAGGTCCGGCTCAACGGCCACGTCGTCTCGCGCCCCAGGTCCGACGGCATGTACTGGACCGGCGCGCAGATGCTGGCCCACCTGACCGCCAACGGCGCGTCGCTGCGTACCGGCGACCTCTATGCCTCCGGCACCATCAGCGGCGAACGCCCCGGCGAGCGCGGCTCGCTCATCGAACTGTCGTGGGGCGGCACGGAACCCCTGCGGCTCCCGGACGGGACGACCCGCACCTTCCTCGACGACGGCGACGAGATCGTGATCAGCGCGAGCGCGCCCGGCGCCGACGGTGTCGTCATCGGGCTCGGCGAGGTCCGCGGCCGCATCCGCCCCGCGATCTGACGGCCGCGCGCTTCCCCCGACGGGCAATCGGCCGATTCCGCGAACGGGTCCGGCCACCGCGGTTTACCGTCCTGGGAGAGGGCCCCCTTTCGGTGGGTGGCCCGCGCGACTCGTCGAAGGAAGCGCATGAGGATTCCCCGACAGCTGGCCGCCTGCCTGCTCGCGGCGGCGGTTGCCGGCGGCGCGGCGGTGGCGCCGGCCCCGGCCCTGGCCTCGGTGAACGGCCCCGAGCCGGTCACGACCTGGCTCGCCGCGGTCGAGCCGGGCGAACCGGCCTGGGTGAACGTCTTCTGGACGACCGGCAGGAAGATCTGCGACGTGCGGGTGACGGTGCGGGCCCCCAAGGTGGACGTGCGCTACCCGTCCAACACCGGCGACCACAGTTCGTTCTCGCAGACCACCGACCTCAGGTCCCAGCGCGTGGACCACACGGCGATCCAGGTGACCGCGCGTCACCGCAAACGCGTGTTCGTGCCGCTGGCGGCGACGATCACCTACACCGACTGCGGCAGGAAGGCGGTCGAGCAGGCCGAGACCTTCCGCCTGACGCTTCCCGTCCTGAAGAGCCGCACGCACTGAGGACCACCGCTGTCGGGGCCGCGGGGGCAGTACCGGATCATCATGGGCATGGCTGTGCTGGTGGAGATCCACGTTCCGATGACCGCCGACGCTGAATGGATCGACGACGTCGGTGACTTCATGATCGACCTCGAGGAGGAGCTGGGCCTGGAGGAGTACGACGACGGCGAGGAGTTCGGCGAGGTCTACATCTTCTTCATCGCCGGCGCGAGCGAGAAGACGCTCCTGGCCGCGGCCTCCCGGGTGGCGACCCGCGGGGGTGTGCCGGCCGGCGCTTTCGCGATGGTGACCGACACCGACGCCCCGCAGTTCGGGATGGGCCGCCGGGTCGACCTTCCGGTGCGGTGACCCTTCCGGTGGCGGCCGGCGCGGCCGTCACCGGGGGAAAGGCGGCAGCGCCCGGCTGTCGAGCCATGCGGCGAACAGGCCATCCAACGGCTCGCGGGCGAAGCGCTGGGCGTGCGCCCGGAACTGCTCGGTCGTCACAGTCGCGTGCCGGTGCTCTGCGACCCAGGCCCGCAGCATCGCGAAGAACGGCTCCTCGCCGATCCGCTTGCGCAGGGCATGCACCGTCAGTGCGCCGCGCTTGTAGACCAGCGGGTCGAACATCCGGTCGACGCCGGGGTCGGCGACGATGACGTCCCGCGGGCGGGCCGCGATCCGCTGGTACCACTGCGCCGCCAGGGCCTCGGCCGGCCAGTCGCCGCTGACGCCGGACCACAGCCATTCCGCGTACGTGGCGAAGCCCTCGTTGAGCCAGATGTGGCGCCAGTCCGCCACCGTGAGGCTGTTGCCGAACCACTGATGGGCCAGCTCGTGCGCGACGAGCCGCTCGTGCGTGCGCCGCCCGTCGAGGTGGTTGCGGCCGAAGATCGCCATGCCCTGCGCCTCGACCGGGTCGTCGAGGTCGTCGTCGGCCACCACGACGACGTACTCGCGGAACGGGTACGGCCCGAACAGCCGCTGCATCGCCGTCATGATCTCGCCGTGCCGGCCCAGGTCATGGGCGGCGTTCGCGCGCAGCGTGGGCGGGATCGCGGCGCGCTGCACCACGTCGCCGGCCGCCAGCTCGACCAGCTCGTAGCGGCCGATCTGGACGCTCATCAGGTACGGCGAGGTCGGCTCGGACCGCTCGTACACCCACGTGGTGCTGCCCGCGCCGCGCCGCCGGGACACGGGATCGCCGGTCACCAGCACCGTGTACGGCGAGGGAGCCGTGATCGCCACCCGGAAGCTCGCCTTGGCGCTGGGCTGGTCGTCGCACGGGAACCAGGACGGCGAGCCGTTCGGCTGGCTCGCCACGAGCACCCCGTCGGTGAGCTCGTCCCACCCGAGGTCACCCCAGCGGCCGGAGACCGGCACCGGCTTGCCCGCGTACCGGATGTCCACCCGGAAGGTGTCCCCGGCGCCGAGCGGGCGCTCGGGCTTGATCTGCAGCTTGTCCGGCCGGTGGGTGTACTTGACCCGGCGGCCGTCGACCCGCACGTCCTGCACCTGGAGCGGGCCGAGGTCGAGGGTGAACCGCGACAACGGGTGCTCGGCGATCGCGGTGACGACGGCCCGGCCGGCGAGCCGGTTCGACACCACCCGGTAGTCGAGGTCGAGGTCGTAATGCAGGACCTTGTAGCCGCCGTTGCCGTGCCCGGGCAGGTACGAGTCGCGGGAGCGGTCGGCGCCGGGCGTGGCACCACGGGACAGCGGCGACGGGGTCACGGCCGGCGGGCGGCCGGGGCCGGCCAGGTCGCGATCGGGTTGCCCCGCCACCGGCTGTCGTCCGGCACCGCGTCGCCGCGGGTCACCAGCGAGCCGGGGCCGATGGTGGTCCGGGCGCCGATGCTCGCGCCGGGCAGCACGATGCCGTGCGGGCCCAGCGCCGCCCCCGCGCCCAGGGTCACCTCGTCCATGCTCATCACCCGATCATGGAACAGGTGGGTCTGCACGACACAGCCGCGGTTGACCGTGGCGCCGTCGCCCAGGGTGACCAGGTCGTACTCGGGCAGCCAGTAGGTCTCCAGCCACACGCCGCGGCCGATCCGCGCCCCGAGCGTGCGCAGCCACGCGGTGAGCAGCGGCGTGCCGGTCGCGAAGCGGACCAGCCACGGCGCCGCGAGGACCTCGACGAACGTGTCAGCGAGCTCGTTGCGCCAGACGAAGGAGGTCCACAGGGCGCGCTCGGCGACCCGGAACCGCCCCACCAGCAGCCACTTCGCGGCCGTCGCGGTCGCGGCGGCGACGATCGCCGCGGCCAGCAGCACCGGCCCGGCGGCGAGCGCGGCGACCCACAGGCCATAGCTCTGCCAGACGAATGCGAGCGCCGCCAGGACGCCGGTCGCCAGGGCGGCCGCGCACATCACCGGGATGACGCGGCACAGCTCGATCGCCGCCCGGGCCAGCTTGAGCCGGGCCGGCGGGTCGAAGGTGCGGCTGGTGTCGGCCGCCTCGACGGTACGGCGCAACGGCATCGGCGGCGCACCGAGCCACGACGTGCCCTTCTTGGCCTTGCGTGGGGCCGACGACAGCACGCCGACGAGTCCCCGTTTGGGCACCGAACGGCCGGGTGCGGCCATCCCGGAGTTGCCGAGGAACGCCTGCTTGCCGATCCGGGCCGGGGCGACCCGCAGCCACCCGTGGCTCAGCTCGTACGTGGCCACCATGGTGTCGTCGGCCAGGAAGGCCCCGTCGGCGACCGTGGTCATCGCCGGCAGGGCGAGCACGGTGGAGGCCTCCACGCCGCGCCCCACCTTCGCGCCCAGCAGCCGCAGCCACACCGGCGTGAACAGGCTGGCGTACAGCGGGAACAACCCCACCCGGGCCATCCCCATCAGCCGCTCGGTCGTCCACACCTGCCACGCCACCCGGCCCTGCACGGGGTGGTACCCCTCGCGCAGACCGATGCTGAGCGCCCGGACGGCGGCGAGCACCAGCAGCGCATAGCCGACGACGTAGGCCACCGTGCCCACCGCGACGGCGGCCAGCACCGTGCCGACGGCCGGCCGGACGGTCAGCGTCCACCCGAGCGCGACGAGCGCCGGCAGGGCCGCCACCACCGGCACGAGCCCCAGCAACTGCGCCGTGATGCCGTACGCGGCGGTCCAGAAACGAGATCCCACCCGGGAGTGCGGCGGACGCTGCGCCGGCCAGGCGGCCGGGTCCTTGGCGGCGGGTGCCGCCGGCGAGCCGGCCCAGCGCTGGCCGGCCGGCACGGCGCCGGCCACGGTCGAGCCGGCCGCGATCCGCGCGCCCTTGCCGATCCGCGCGCCGGGCATCAGGGTGCTGCGGGATCCGACCCGGGCGCCCGCGCCCACGCGCACCTTGCCGATGTGGACGACGTCGCCGTCGATCCAGTGGCCCGACAGGTCGACCTCCGGCTCGATCGCCGCGCCCCGGCCGAGCTTCAGCAGCCCGGTGACCGGCGGCGCGGAGTGCAGGTCGACGTCGGGACCGAGCTGCGCGCCGAGCGCCCGGGCGTAGGTGACCATCCAGGACGCCCCGGCCACGCTGGTGGCGCCGGACAGCTCCGCGAGCCGTTCGGCGGCCCACAGCCGCAGGTGCACGCGGCCACCGCGCGGGTAGCTGCCCGGGCCCACGCCGCGCAGCAGCAGCCGGGCTCCCGCGGCGGCCACGGCGATCCGGCCGAGCGGGCTGAACAGCAGCGCCCAGCCCAGCGCCACCCACCACCAGGACACGACCGGCGTCCAGGACGCCCGGGCCGGCAGGGCCAGGACGTTGCCGAGGGCGGCCAGCACGGTCAGCCAGCGCAGCCCGACCAGCGCGAGCATCGGGACCATCAGCACGGCCTGGACCAGCCCGGCGCGCCGCGGGGTCGGCCGGACCTCGCGGCGGGTCGTCGCGGTGGTGCCGAGCGCGTCCAGCACCGCGGCCAGCCGTGACAGCCTCGGGTGCAGGTAGATGTCGGCCACCGAGACCTGCGGGTACTGCCGGCGGATCCAGGCCACCAGCTGCGCCGCGTTCAGGCTGCCGCCGCCGTGGTTGAAGAAGTCGGCGTCGGCCTCGGTGGGGCGTACGCCGAGGATCTCGGCCCAGCCACCGGCGAGCCACTGCTCGGTCGCGGTCAGGTCGTCCGCGGAGTCCCCGGCGGTCGCCAGCGGCCAGGGCAGCGCCGCCCGGTCCACCTTGCCGGACGTGCGGGTCGGCAACGCGCCCACCACGGCCAGCAGCGGTACGAGCGCGGCCGGCAGCTGCTCACGGATCCGCAGGGCCGCCGCGGCAGCATCGAAGGCGACACTGTCGGCCGGCACCACGTACCCGACCAGCAGCTGATTGCCCGCGGCGGTCCGCTGCACCGCCGCGGCCGCCCCGGCGACCCCGGGCAGCGCCTGCAGCGCGGCGTCGACCTCACCGAGCTCGATCCGGCGCCCGCCCAGCTTGACCTGCTCGTCGCCGCGGCCGACGAACAGCAGCCCGGCGGGCTCCGCCCGGACGATGTCCCCGCTGCGGTACGCCCGCTCCCAGCCCAGCGACGGCAGGGACGCGAACTTCTCGGCGTCCTTGGCGGCGTCCAGGTAGCGGGCCAGACCCACACCACCGATGACCAGCTCGCCGGTCTCGCCCATCGCCACCGGGTCGCCGGCGGAGTCGACCACCGCGAGGTCCCAGCCGGCCAGCGGCAGCCCGATGCGCACCGGTCCGTCGCCGGTCATCCGGGCCGCGCAGGCCACCACGGTCGCCTCGGTCGGCCCGTAGGTGTTCCAGACCTCGCGACCCTCGACGGCCAGCCGCTGCGCGAGCTCGGGCGGGCAGGCCTCCCCGCCGAAGATCAGCAGCCGTACCTCCTCCAGCGCCTCGACCGGCCACAGCGCGGCCAGGGTCGGCACGGTGGACACGACGGTGATGCGCTGCTCGGCGAGCCACGGGCCGAGGTCGACACCGCTGCGCACCAGCGACCGCTCGGCCGGCACCAGGCAGGCGCCGTGGCGCCAGGCCAGCCACATCTCCTCGCAGGACGCGTCGAACGCCACCGACAACCCGGCCAGCACCCGGTCCTGCGGGCCGATCGCCTCACTGGCCTCGCCGGCGAGGAACAGGCCCGCCTCCGCATCCACGAAGGCCGCCGCGGCGCCGTGGCTGACCGCGACCCCCTTCGGGGTGCCGGTCGAGCCGGAGGTGAAGATGATCCAGGCGTCGTCGGCCGGTCCGGGCCGGCCGGACCGGCCCTGCGGGGTACGGCGCAGCGAGACGCTCAGCCCGTCACCGAGCACCGCGCAGACGCCCGCCTCGCCGAAGACGAGCTCGGCGCGTTCCGCCGGATCGTCGGCGTCGACCGGCACGTAGGCGGCGCCGGCCGCGAGCACGCCGAGGATCGCCAGGTACAGCTCGGCCGTGCCGGACGAGATCCGGACGCCCACCCGGTCGCCGGCGCCGATCCCGTGCCCGGCCAGCGTCATCCGGACGGCTTCGACCTCATCGCTGAGTTCGCGGTACGTCAGCGCGGTGGTGCCGTTGTCGAGCGCGCGGGCGCCCGGGTGCGCGCGCACGGTGTCGTCGAAGACGTCGACCAGGGTGCGGGTGGCCGGCGCCGACGGGGAGCGGAACACCGCCGGGGGCACCGGTGCGACGACGAGCGGAGGGAGCGGGACCAGCTGCGGTCCGGTCGTCACGGTCACCGGGCGTGCACCATCTTCACCTCGAGGGTCGGCGTCAACCAGGCGTGCGGCATACGGACCCGCCCTGGGCAGCCCTCAACGCTACGTCGCAGCGCCGCGAAATGACGCCACATGAGCGGATCCGTGGTCACCGCCACATCTGCCCCGGCCGGGATCGCGGGGTATCGTCCACCGCGATGAAGGCGCCGCTGCGACCAAGTGACCCGGAGTTCCTCGGTGGTTACCGCCTGCTCAGCCGGCTCGGGCAGGGCGGCATGGGCACCGTCTACCTCGCCGAGGACCAGCACGAGCGGCTGGTGGCCATCAAGGTCGTCAAGCCCGAGCTCGCGTACGAGGAGGAGTTCCGCGCCCGCTTCCGCAGCGAGGTCAACCGGGCCCGGCAGGTGCCGCCGTTCTGCACCGCCGAGCTCCTCGACGCCGACGCCGACCACGAGACCCCCTACCTCGTGGTCGAGTACGTGGACGGTCCCAGCCTGGCCGAGGTGGTCGACGAACAGGGGCCGCTGACCGGCGGCAGCCTGTACAGCGTGGCGGTCGGCGTGGCCACCGCGCTGGCGGCCATCCACGGCGCCGGCGTGATCCACCGCGACCTCAAGCCGGCCAACGTGCTGTTCGCGCTGGGCACCCCCAAGGTGATCGACTTCGGCATCGCCCGGGCCTTCGAGGCCACCAGCCGGCACACGGGCACCGATCAGATGGTCGGCACGGTCGCCTACATGGCGCCCGAGCGGTTCGACAACGACTCGGCGCGGATCGGGCCGGCCGCGGACGTCTTCGCGTGGGGCGTGGTCATCACGTACGCGGGCACCGGCCGTACCCCCTTCGGCGGCGACAGCGCGGCCGCGACGGCCGGGGCGATCCTCACCCGGCCGCCCCGCCTGGACGGTCTGCCCGCGCCGCTGCGCGACCTGGTCGCCCGGACCCTCGAGAAGGAGCCGCAGCTGCGGCCGACGGCCTTCGACCTGCTCGACGAACTGGTCGCGGTCGGTGCGCCGACGACCGTCAACCTGGCCGGCCGGCCCGAGCTGCAGCAAGCCGCCCAGGCGGCCCGGCAGACGGCCCGGCGTCCGGTCGCCGGCCGGGACAACGGCACATCGGTACGGCGGTGGCGGCGCGCGGCTCCGGCGCTGGCAGCGGCGGCCGTCGTCGCGCTCGGCGTCCTGAGCCTCACTCCGGTCCGTCAGCTCCTGCCCGGTCAGGGGTCGGAGGGCTCGGCGGGTGGCCAGTCCACGGCTGTCTTCCCGGATACGGCAACGCTGCCCGCCCCGAGCAGCAGCGCGCCGTACGGCGGGGACCTCCCGCCCAGTGCCGGCCCCACGCGGGCCCCCGGTCCGGCCCCCGGCCCGGTCGACGCCGACGACCCCGAGCCCGCCGAGGAGCCGCGCGTGGCGCCGCCGATCAGCAAGACGCCGCAGGCCCGGCTGTGCCGCGACGGCGACCTCGAGATCAGCGTCACCGCACAGAGCGACAACCCGACCGCGGTGGGGGCCCAGCGCGGCCTCGTCTCGATCGCCAACAACTCCGACGCCGCCTGCCGGGTCGACGGTCGCGTGTTCGTCGGCCTCTACAACGCCGCCGACGAACGCGTGCAACTGCCGACGACCGCCGTCGACGAGCCGGGGGAGTCCGTCGACATCCTGCTGCGGCCGGGCACGGGAGCGTTCCAGGGCATCAAATGGGAGGCGTGCGACCGCGCCGACTCGGACTGCCCGACCGGCAACACGCTGCGCGGCAGCCTCACCTCATCGAAGCGCGGCGTGGTCATGGCCCAGGAGAACTTCCCCGACCCCGCCCGCAGCCTCATCACCATGAAGTCCCTGAAGCTCGGCACCATCCAGCCGAGCACCCAGGGCGTCGTCGCCTGGTAGGCCACCACACCCGCGGACCCGGCAACGCTGCGGCGGCTTGGTGCCCGAAGTGCTCTGATCCCCGGATTTCCGGGCCGTGAAGATCCACAGCGGACGTGGCGGTGGCCCGGGACTGCCACGATCTCCTCCATGTCCGATCACGAGCGGCACGCACCCGACCGGCCGGAGCCGATGCGCTCGGTACCGCAACTGCTGCAGGCGAACGCCCGGCGGCTCGGTGACCGGACAGCCTTCGCCGACGACGTCCGGCGGGTGACCTGGAGTGAACTCGAACGGCGTACCGCGCGGCTCGCCGGTGCGCTGGGGGTGGAACGGGGCGACCGGGTCGCCTTCTGCCTCGGCAACGGGGTGGACCTGGTCGAGGTGCTCCTGGCGGCGGTCCGGGCCGGCGCCGTCGGTGTCCCGCTCAGCCCGTACGCCACCGGTGCCGAGCTGGCCGCCCTGATCGCCGACTGCGAGCCGGCCGTGCTGGTGACCGACGAGGCTCATCTCGCTCAGGTGACCGCAGCGGCCGGGGTACGGGTGGTGGTCCACCACGACGGGCTCCAGGACGGCGCGACCGCCCCGCCGCCGGACGACCTCGGCCTGGACGAGCCCGCCTTCATGCTCTACACCTCGGGCACCGGCGGGGTCCCCAAGGGCGCGATCTCGACTCAGCGGGCCGCACTGTGGTCGGCCGTCACGTGCTACGGCCCCCTGCTCGGACTGACCTCGGACGACCACCTGCTGTGGCCGCTGCCCATGGCGCACAGCTTCGCCCATTCGCTCTGCGTGCTCGGTGTGACGGCGGCCGGGGCGAGCGCCCGCATCGTGAGCGAGCCCGACCCGGCGACGGTCCTCCGGCTCATCGCGGACGAGGCGCCGACCGTCCTCGCCGGCGTGCCGGCCACCTACCGCCGGCTTCTCGACGCCGGCCGGCCGGTCACGGCGTCGCTGCGGATCGCGCTGGTGGCCGGCGCGGCCAGCGACCCGGCGCTGCGCACGTCCGTCGAGGCGCTGCTCGGGGCCCCGCTGCTCGACTGTTACGGCAGCACCGAGACCTGCGGCATGATCGCCGTGGAGCCGGCCGGAGCGCCCCGGCGCCGCGGTACGAGCGGGCCGCCCGCTCCCGGCGTCGAGGTGCGCCTGGTCGATCCCGCCACCGCGACTGCGGCGGAGCCGGGCGCCCGGGGAGAGATCTGGGTGCGCGGGCCCAACCTCATGCTGGGTTACCACCGGAAGCCGGCGGCGACCGCGCGGGCGTTGCAGCAGGGCTGGTACCGCACCGGTGACCTGGGCGAGCTCGACGAGGCCGGGCACCTGAGCGTCGTCGGACGGGTCAGCGACCGCATCATCCGCGGCGGCACCAACGTGGACCCCGCCGAGATCGAGCGGGTCCTCGAGGGCCTCGCCGGCGTCCGGGAGGCGGCCGTCGTCGCCCGGGCCCACCCGCTGCTCGGCGAGGTCCCGGTGGCCTTCGTCGTGCGCACGGACGAGACGGTCGACGAGGCCGGGCTGCTGCGGGCCTGCGCGCAGGTGCTGTCCGCGCACAAAGTGCCGGAGGAGGTCATCTTCGCGCCGGTGATCCCGCGCACCCGGTCCGGCAAGCCGCGCCACGCCCTCCTCCGGGAGTCGCTGGCGGTCGCGCCGACGGCGGACACCACCCGGTTCTCCGGGCTGCCCGCCGGTGCCCGCCGCAGTGCCCTCACCGAGCTGGTCCGGGCCGAGCTGTCGGCGGTCTGTGGACCGGTCGAGTCGCTGACCACGGCGTTCGCCGACCTCGGGGTGACCTCGATGGCGGCGATGACGGTGTGGCACCGGCTCAGCCTGCGGACCGGCCTGCGGCTGCCGGCCACCGTCATGTGGGACCACCCGAGCCCCGCGGCGCTGGTCGCGTACCTGGAGAGCCGGCTGCCCGGCGGTGCGCGTACCGCCGTGACCGAGCGGCCCGGAGCCGGGACCGACCCGGTCGCGATCGTCGCGGTCGGCTGCCGCTATCCCGGCGGGGTGAGCTCACCGGAGGACCTCTGGCGGGTCGTCGCCGAGGGGGTGGACGCCACCAGCGAGTTCCCGTCCGACCGCGGCTGGGACGTCGAGGCGCTCTACGACACCGATCCGGACCGGATCGGCACGTCCTACACCCGGCGCGGCGGATTCCTGCACGAAGCGGCCGACTTCGATCCGGCGTTCTTCGGCATCTCCCCGCGGGAGGCGCTCGCCACGGACCCCCAGCAGCGCCTGCTGCTGGAGGTCGCCTGGGAGGTGTTCGAACGCGCCGGCATACCCGCGCCCGAGCTGCGGGACAGCGACACCGGCGTGTTCGTCGGGCTCATGCACAGCGACTACGCCAGCCGGCTGTCCACCCACGAGCTGGAATCCCACCTGGGCGTCGGGTCGGCGGGCAGCCTGGCCTCCGGCCGCATCGCGTACGTGCTGGGCCTGCGCGGCCCGGCGCTGACCATCGACACGGCCTGTTCGTCGTCGCTGGTCGCCATGGACCTCGCCGCCCGGTCGCTGCGCGCGGGGGAGTGCTCGCTGGCCATCGCCGGCGGGGTCACGGTGATGTCGACGCCGGGGCCCTTCCTCGCGTTCAGCCGGCAGCGCGGACTCTCCCCGGACGGCCGGTGCCGGTCCTTCTCGGCCGGCGCCGACGGCACCGCGTGGGCCGAGGGGGCCGGCCTCGTGCTGCTGGAGCGCCTGGACGACGCCCGGCGCAACGGCCACCCGGTCCTGGCCGTCCTGCGCGGATCCGCGGTCAACTCCGACGGCGCCTCCAACGGGCTCACCGCGCCCAACGGCGAAGCGCAGCGGGACCTCATCCGGCTCGCGCTCGCCGACGCCGGCCTGCGCGGAGCCGACATCGACGTGGTGGAGGGACACGGCACGGCCACCCGGCTCGGCGACCCGATCGAGGCGACCGCGGTCCTGGCCACGTACGGGCAGGACCGGGACCGGCCCGTCTGGCTGGGGTCGGTGAAGTCCAACCTCGGGCACACCCAGGCGGCGGCCGGCATCGCCGGCGTGATCAAGGTGATCGAGGCGATGCGGCACCAGGAGCTGCCCCGCTCGCTCTACGCCGGCGACCCGTCGCCGCACGTCGACTGGTCCGCGGGCGCGGTGCGGCTGCTGGACACCGCCCAGCCCTGGCCGGCCGGTGCCCGTCCCCGGCGGGCGGCGGTCTCGTCGTTCGGCATCGGCGGCACCAACGCGCACGTGATCATCGAGGAGCCGCCGGCCGGTCCGGAGCCCGTGCGGAGCCCGGACTTCGACCAGGCCCCCTGGCTGCTCAGTGCGGCGGACGAGGCCGGGCTGCGCGCGTACGCCGGGCGGCTCGCCGATGCCGTGCCCGCAGCGCCGCCGGCCGACGTCGCGTACTCGCTGGCCACCGGCCGGGCGGCGCTGGGAATCCGGGCGGCGGTGCGGGGCGGCGACCTCGGTGCCTTGCGGGACCTGGCGCTGGGCGTACCCCGGGCCGGCGTCCGGCAGGCGACCGCCCGGCGCGAACCGCAGGTGGCGTTCCTGTTCACCGGGCAGGGCGCGCAACGGTCCGGCATGGGCCGGGAACTGGCGGCCGCCTTCCCGCCGTTCGCGCGCGCCCATGCGGCGGTGTGCGCCGCCTTCACGCCGTACCTCGACCGGCCGCTGCGCGAGGTGATCGACGACGCGGACGACCGCCAGCTGCACCGCACGGACTACGCCCAGGCGGCGCTGTTCGCCTTCGAGGTGGCGCTGCACGCCCTCTACGAGTCCTGCGGGGTACGGCCGGCCCACCTGGCCGGCCATTCCGTCGGTGAGCTGGTCGCGGCGCACGTGGCCGGGGTGCTCTCGCTGAGCGACGCCGTCCGGCTGGTGGCCGCGCGGGGACGGCTGATGGCGGCGCTGCCCCCGGGCGGCGCGATGGCCGGCGTCCCGGCGTCCGCGGACGAGGTGGAGAAGCTCCTCGCCGACAGCACCGGGCCGATCGCCCTGGCCGCGGTCAACGGCCCGCGGTCCGTCGTCGTCTCCGGCACCGAGGAAGCGGTGCAGGAGCTCGTGACGCGGCTGGGACGGCCCGCTCAGCGGTTGACCGTCAGTCACGCCTTCCATTCACCGCTGCTCGACCCGATGCTGGCCGGCTTCCGGGCCGTGGCCGAGTCGGTGACCTACCACCCGCCGGCGGTGCCGGTGGTGTCCGGCCTGACCGGACAGCCGGAGCCAGATGCCATGGCGACCGCCGGCTACTGGGTGCGGCACGCCCGCGACACCGTCCGCTATGCCGACGCGGTGGACTGGCTGGACCGGGCCGGCACGACCGCCTTCGTCGAGGTCGGACCGGGCGCCGTGCTCAGTGTCCTGGCCGAGCGGTGCGTGGCAGCGGACTCGGACGCCGTCTTCACGCCGGGCGTCCGCTCCGGGACGGCCGCCCTTCTCGATGTGCTGGCCGACCTGCACGTACACGGTGTGGCCGTGGACTGGCGAGCCGTCTACGCGGACAGCGGCGCCCGCCGGTGCGCACTGCCCACGTACCCCTTCCAGCGGCAGCGCTACTGGATCGAGGCCACCACGGCCGGCCCGGGCAGCCCGCACCCGCTGCTCGGGGTCGCGCAACCCGCGGCCGACGGGCCCCAGGTACGGCATTCGGGCGTCCTGTCCACCACCCGGCAGCCCTGGCTCGCCGGGCATGTGATCGGCGACGACGTGGTGGTGCCGGCCGCCGCCCTGATCGAGTGCGCGTTCCAGGCGGCCGGCGGGACCGGACGGCTGGCCGAGCTCACGATCAGCGCACCCCTGGTCCTGACCGGACCCGTCGACCTCCAAGTGGTCGTGGACGGGACCGGTGCCGGCGACCGTCCGCTGACCATCTGGTCGCGCCCGCAGGACTCGGCGCAACCGTGGACCAGCCACGCCACCGCCGTGCTCACCGATCCGGCCGGTGCGGCGCCCGCGCCGATGGCCAGCTGGCCGCCACCGGGCTCGCAGCCCGTCGCCGTCGACTACGAAGGGCTCGAAGCCGCGGGATTCCACTACGGCGGGGCGTTCCGGGCCGTCACCGCGGTGTGGCACCACGGTGACGAGATCTACGCGGATCTGGATCTGCCCGCGGGCGAGGCCGTCGGAGCCGGCCGCTACGGTCTGCATCCGGCGCTGCTCGACGCAGCACTGCACGCCGGCCTGCTGGCCCAGCCGCCGGACACGATGCGGGTGCCGCACGCCCTGCGCGGTGTCGAACTGCACTCCCCGGGAGCCGCCACAGCACGCGTGACGATCACCAGAGTGAGCCCCGACGAGGTACGGGTCAGCGTCACCGACCGGGCGGGCCGGCCCGTGCTGACGATCGACTCGCTGACGACCAGGGAACTCGCCGGCTGGAACGTGGCCCGGGGGCTGCACCGCCTGGACTGGGTCGCGGCGCCGGACGCGGGCCACGACGGCCCGTACGAGATCTTCCGTCCCGGGGCACCCGCCGACGCCGACGTCCCGGCACGCACCCGGATCCTGCTCGATGCCACGCTCGCCCGGCTGCGGGAATGGGTCGCCGCCGACCGGCCGGAGCGCCTGGTGGTGGTGACCGAGCGGGCCACCGGGGCCGGGCCGGATCCGGCTGCCGCCGCGGTGTGGGGACTCCTCGGCAGTGCCCGGTCCGAGCATCCCGGCCGGTTCGCCGCGGTCGACCTGTGCGGCGCGGACGCCTCGGAGACCGCGCTCAGCCGGGCGGCGGCCCTCGCCGAGCCCCGGCTCGCGGTACGCGCCGGCACGGTCCTCGCGCCCCGGCTGGTGCCGTCGGGACCCGCCGACGAGGCCCCGCCGGTGCTCGACCCCGGCCGTACTGTGCTGATCACCGGCGGCACCGGCGCCCTCGGCGAGATCCTGGCCCGCCACCTCGTCGCCGAGTACGGGGTCCGGCACCTCCTGCTGGCCGGGCGGCGCGGCACCGTACCGGCCTGGGCCGCGGATGTGCCCGCGCGGGTCACGGTCACGGCCTGCGACGTCAGCGACCGGTCCGCCGTGGCGGATCTGGTGGCCTCCTGCCGGCCGAGCCTGACCGCCGTGTTCCACCTGGCCGGTGTCCTCGACGACGGGGTGCTGACCGCGATGACACCCGAGCGGATGTCCCGCGTCATCGCCGCCAAGGCCGACGCCGCCTGGTATCTGCACGAGGCCACCGAGGGTCTCGATCTCGCCGCATTCGTGCTGTACTCCTCAGCCTCCGGTGTTCTGGGCCGGCCCGGCCAGGCCAACTACGCGGCGGCGAACTCGTTCCTCGACGCGCTGGCCGGCCTGCGGGCCGCGCGTGGTCTACCCGCACAATCGCTGGCCTGGGGTCTGTGGGACACCGCCGACGGCGGGATGCCGCAGCGGGTGGCGTCCCGGCAGCATCTCACCGGGGGCGGGATCCGGGCGATCACGCCGACCGAGGGTACGGCGCTGCTGGACCGCGCGTTGCGTACCGCCGAGCCGGTGCTGGTGCCGATCGTCGTCGACACCCGGGCCCTGGCCGGCGACGGCGTCCCACCGGTCCTCGCCGGCCTCGCGCCCGCGTCCGCGCCTCGCGCCCGCGCCGGCGGTGCCGAGCCCGGCGGGTGGCGTGCGCACCTCGCCGCGTTGCCGGCCGCGGAGCGCCGGCCGGCGCTGCAGAACCTCGTCCAGGCCGAGGTCGCGGCGGTGCTGGGCTTCCCGGACGGTACGGCCCTGGCCGTGGACCGGCCCTTCACCGACCTGGGGTTCGACTCGCTGGCAGCGGTCCAGCTCCGCAACCGCCTCGGGGCGAGCAGCGGGGTCCGGCTGGAAGCGACGGTGGCCCTGGATCATCCGACGCTCGCCGAGCTGACGGCGCACGTGTACGCCGCCCTCGCCGGAGAACTGCCCGGCTCGCCTGCGCCGGCCGCGGTGCGCGACGTGCGTGCGGACCGGACGGAACGATTCACCGCGATCTACCACCGGGTCGCCCGGGAGAAGGGCGCCCGCGAGGCGATGGCGTTGCGCTATCTCGCCTCGTACGGGCTGCCGGCCTTCGGCACCGACGAGCGGGACCGGCACGCGGTCCCGCCACAGACCCTCGCCCGGGGTGACGCCGCCCGCCCGGTGCTGGCGTTCATCCCCGACTTCCTCACCCTGCTCGACCCGGCCCCGGTCGACCTGGGCCGGGAGCTGGCGGGCGAGTACGACCTGCGGCTGCTCACCAACCCCGGCTTCGGCGAGCGCCGCGAGGTCCCGGACACCGTCGCCACGCTCGTCGACCTGCACGCCGACACCGTTCGCGACCTGGCCGGGGACCGGTCCCTGGTGATGGTGGGCTACTGCACCAGCGGCTGGATCGCGCACGCGGTGAGCGAACGGCTCACCGCGACCGGCAATCCGCCCGCGGGACTGATCCTCATCGACTCGCACCACAGCGACGCGGGATGGGACGACAAGCGGGCCCTGGCGCTGGCGACAGTGGACAGTCACCGTCCGGCGGAGATGTTCGACGGCCTGGTGTCCGATGCCATGTTGCTCGCCGGTGGCGCCTACGTGCGGCTGCTGGACGCCTGGCAGCCCGGGCCGGCGGCCGTACCGACACTGCTGCTGCGGGCGGCACCGACCCGGGAGATGCTCGCCGCCGACCCCGGCGGCGACTGGCGCCCCCGCTGGCCGCTGCCGCACGAAGCGGTGGACATCCCGGGCGATCACTTCACCACGCTCAGCCAGGATGCCCGGTCCACCGCCTCCGCCATGCGCGAGTGGCTGCACGCCCTGGCGGCGAAGTGACAGCGACGCTCACGACACCGGACGAACTGACGTGTGTCTTCGGTGACCCCTCGGCGGTGGCACATCCGCTGGGAGCCGTGGGATACGCCGCCGCCGGGGCGCCCGTGGTCGGCGCCGGGACGCCGTCGCTGGACGTCGCCCTGGGCTCGCCGGTCACCGAGGTGTGGACCACGGGCCGGCCGGTGACCACCGGTGGCACCGCCGACCTGACCTACGGCCATGACGGCGACTATGCGTTCCTCGCCGGCCGGGTCCCACCGTCGCCCCGGTACGCGCCCGGGGTCCGCCGGGCGTACCTGCGGGCCTTCGGGACGCTCGCCGACCTCGGCTACCCGCACGTGTTCCGGATCTGGAACTTCATCGGTGACATCAACGGCAGCAACGCCGAGGGGCTTGAGATCTACCGCGACTTCTGCCGTGGGCGGGCCGAGGCGTTCGAGACCGTACCGCCGCCCACCGGCATGGTGCCCGCCGCGACCGGGGTGGGCGCGCACTCGCCCGGCATCGGCTTCTACCTGCTGGCCCGGCGCGAACCCGGGCACACCGCCGTCGAGAATCCCCGGCAGCTGCCGGCCTACCGCTACCCGGACCGGTACGGGCCCCGACCACCGAGTTTCGCCCGCGCCAGCCGCCTGCCCGGTGGCCCGCTCCTCATCTCCGGGACGGCCAGCATCCTGGGCCACCGGACCCGGCACGCGCGGGACCCGACCGCGCAGCTGCGGACCACCCTGGCCAATCTGGCGGTGCTGGCCCCGGACCTGAGCGCGTTGCGGGCGGTCAAGGTGTACGTCCGGCACGCCGCCGATCTCGACGAGGTCCGCAGCCGGTGCGCGGCGGTCTTCCGGGAACCGATCGCCTGTTTCGTCACCGACCTGTGCCGCTCCGACCTGCTCGTGGAGATCGAGGGCATCGCGCCCGGCCGCGCCTGAGTTATGAACGGCCGTACGCCTCCAGCAGCCGCAGCCAGACCTCGCTCACGGTGGGGAACGCGGGAACGGCGTGCCACAGCCGGTCCAGCGGAACCTCACCGACGACGGCGATCGTCGCGGCGTGCAGCAGTTCCGCGACGTCCGGGCCGGCCAGCGTGCAGCCGACGAGCACCCGCCGGTCCTCGTCGACGACCATCCGGGCGTGGCCGGTGTAACCGTCGGCGTGCAGGGCCGATCCGGTGACGGCGGCCAGGTCCTGGTCGACGACGCGGATCCGCAGCCCGGCGGCCTCGGCGGCCGCCGCGGTCAGCCCGACCGAGGCGACCTCGGGGTCGGTGAAGACCACCTGCGGTACGGCCCGCTCGTCGGCCGTGGCAACGTGCCGCCCCCACCGGCCGTCGTCGACCGCCGCACCCTTCGCGCGCGCCACGATGACGTCGCCCGCGGCCCGCGCCTGGTACTTGCCCTGGTGGGTGAGCAGCGCGCGCCGGTTGACGTCGCCGGCGGCGTACAGCCATCCGTCGCCGACCGGCGTACCGCCCTCGCCGACGACGCGCAACGTGTCGTCGACCGTGAGCCAGGCGCCGGGTTTCAGGCCGATCGTGTCGAGGCCGATGTCCTGGGTGTTCGGCGTACGGCCGACGGCGACCAGGAGCTCGTCGGCCTCGACCGTCCCGCCGTCGGTGAGCGTCAGGTGCACGGTGCCGTCGCCGGCGCGGGTCACCGATGCCGCCTCGACGCCGGGGCGTACCGACACCCCGGCCGCCCGCAACGACTCCGTGACGAGTGCACCGGCGAACGGCTCCGCCTGCGGCAGCACACCGTCACGGGCCAGCACCGTCACCGCCGATCCCAGGCCCGCGTAAGCGGTCGCCATCTCCGCCGCCACCACGCCGCCACCGATGATCGCGAGCCGGCCCGGAACCTCGCTCGCCGCGGCAGCCTCCCGGCCGGTCCACGGGACCGCCTCGCGCAGCCCGGCGATGTCCGGGACCAGGGCGCTGCTCCCGGTCGCGACGACGACCGCATGCCGTGCCGTGAGGGAGATCGTGGCGCCGTCCGCGCGGGTCACCTCGACGAGCCGGTCGGCGCCGACGCGGCCCTGCCCCCGGTACAACGTGATCCCCGCCGAGGCGAGCCACGAGACCTGACCGTCGTCCGTCCAGTCGGAGGCGAAGGAGTCCCGCCGCCGCAGCACGGCTGCCACGTCCAGCTCGCCGGTCACCGCCTCCCGGGCGCCGGGCACCTGACGAGCCGCCCGCAGCGCGGTCGCGCTGCGCAGCAACGCCTTCGTCGGCATGCAGGCCCAGTAGGAGCACTCCCCACCGACCAGCTCCCGCTCGACGACAGCGGCGGTCAGGCCGCCCCGCACGACCCGGTCGGCGACGTTCTCCCCGACCGGCCCGGCGCCGATGACGACGACGTCGTACGTCGCGTTCGCCATGTCAGTTGCCCTTCGCCGCGCGGCCGAGACGGATGGCCGAGATGAGGAAGAAGATCGCCCCGGGGATGGCGTAGCCGATCGCGTTGGTCAGCGTGGGGTTGTCCGCGGAGGCTCCCGTGATGAACGCCCCACCGGCGAGCACGGAGATGCCACCGCTGATGATCATCGGCCACTGACCGCCCATCCCGCGCCGGGTGATGCCCACGACCAGCTGGATCAGCCCGGCCACGATCGCCCTGGCACCCCACACGCGCAGCACCGCCGGGATGCCGGACGCGCCGGCCACGACCAGCCCGGCCGCGGCGATCAGGCTGACCGCGATGTTGGCGTACAGCAGGGCGGGGGATCCGGTGGCTCGCGTGGCCCGGGCGTCGACGACGGCGGCGGCCACGTCGACCAGCGGGTAGAGCACCAGCAGCGTGGCGGCGAGCGGACCGAGGTGATCGGCGGTCGTGAACATCACGAGGGCCCAGACGACGGCGAACGCGAAGCGGGCGAAGTACAGCCGACGCAGGGCGGCTGCCGTCGTCGAGATGCCGGGGGCGGCAAGAGTGGTCATCACGATCTCATAGTAGAACGAACGTTCTGTCTCGACCGAGAGTGGGTGGTGTCGCGCCTCCTTGTCAAGACAGAACGTTCTATCTCACTCGGTGCCATCGCGGCCGCGAGACCGAACGTTCTGTCGCTAGAATCGCGGCATGGCCAGCAGCGCAACCGACACCCGGCCCTCCGAGGCCCGCCTCCGGCTGCTCACCACGGCGTCCCGGATCTTCTACGCCGAGGGCATCCACTCGGTCGGGGTCGACCGCATCCTCGCCGAGGCCAAGGTCACCCGGGCCACCTTCTACCGGCACTTCCCGGGCAAGGAGGATCTCGTCCTGGCCTATCTCCAAGGGGCCGACCAGGCCATCCGCGGCCAGGTCGAGGTGGCCGTCGCCGCCGGCGGGCCGCCGGCTGACACCGTCCGCGCCGTCGCCGCGTCGATCGTCGAGGGCATCCGGTCCGCCGGCTTCCGCGGATGCGCCTTCCTGAACGCGGTGGCCGAGTATCCCAACCCCGGGCATCCGGTCCACCGGGTGGTCATCGCGCACCGGCAATGGTTCCTCGACACGATCACCACTCTGATGGCGCGCATCGACGAGACCTCGGCGGAGGCTGCCGCCCAGCACTTCGTCATGCTCCGCGACGGCGCCATGGCGGCCGGCTGCCTCTTCGACCCGACCCTGATCTGCGACACCTTCCTGCGCGGCGTCGACGGCCTCGTCCGGACGCCCGCCGCCCGCCGCCCGGCCTGATCGCCGGGGCCGGCCTACCCGGCCGGCGGCCGCGGCGGGGCTGAGGTGCCGTACTCGACCGCGTCGAATGCGCGCTTCAGCCGCAGCCGATGGTCCGCGGTGACGGCGGCGAGATCGTCGCCGGCGAGCCGGCGCCGGACGGTCGCGGTCGCGACGATGCGGTACGCGGCGACCACGAGCGCGGCGAGCAGCGCGCTGTCGCCGGAGAAGCGGGGGTCGGAGACGAGCTCCTCGCTCAGCGCCGCCTCGATCTCGTGCTCGAACACGCGCAGCCGGGCGATCACCGTCGGAGCCTGCAGGGCGATCCGCAGGAAGGGTTCGGTCCCCTCCGCCAGGCCGGACAGCCCGTGCCGTTCCTCGGCCAGGGTGAGCAGGGTCTGACGGAGCGCGGCGACCGGGCTGATGTCGTCCGCCCGCTCGCGCACGGCGGCCCGCGCTATCTCGACCACGTCGGGAAGCCGGTCGAGCAGCAGGTCCTCTTTGCGGTCGAAGTGCGAGAACACGGTCACCTTGGACACCCCGGCCGCGGCGGCGACCTCGGCGATCGTGACGTCGTCGAAGCCCCGGTCCAGGAACAGCCCGGTCGCGACCTCGGCGATGTGCGCCCGGGTCCTGGACCCGCCACGGTCTCCACGGTTCGGCATGGACTGCGACTCCTCGACGTTCTCGAGGAGTTCGCAGCCACGTCCTGCCCGGCCGGCAGGCAAGCCGGTTCCTCGACCGGGACGGGACCGTCCTGGCCGACCTGCCCGATGACGGCACCGGCGCGCGCCCCGAGATCCTCCGCGGCGACCTGCGCCGGATTCTGCTCGACTCCCTTCCGGCCGGCAGCGTCCAGTGGGGCCGCCGGGTCGGTGGCGTGGTCGCCCTGGGTGCGGGCCGCCACGAGGTGGCCTTCGGCGACGGCAGCACAGTCGTCACGAGCCTGCTGGTCGGCGCGGACGACCACCCGGCCTCCTGAGGCCCGGCCGGGTCAGCGGATCGGCATCCCGGAGATGGCGCGGGCGATGACCAGTCGTTGGATCTCGGAGGTGCCTTCGAAGATGGTGTAGATCTTGGCGTCGCGGTACATCCGTTCGACCGGGTGGTCGCGTAGGTAGCCGGCGCCGCCGAGGATCTGCACCGCCTTCTCGGTCGTGGCGACGGCCACCTCGCCGGCCTTCAGCTTGGACATCGAGCCCTCTCCGGCGGTGAACGGCCGGTTGTTGCGGCCCATCCAGGCGGCCCGCCAGACCAGCAGCCGGGCGGCGTCGATCTCGGTGCGCATGTCGGCCAGGGCGAACGCGATGGCCTGGTTCTCGATGATCGGCCGGCCGAACTGCACGCGGTCCTTGGCGTAGCCGAGCGCGTACTCGTAGGCGGCGCGGGCGATGCCGATCGCCTGGGCGCCGACCGCTGGGCGGGACAGCTCGAACGTGCGCATGGCGGCCTGTTTGCTGGCCCGTTGTCCGGAGCGGGCGCGGGCCAGGCGCTCGTCGAGGGCCTCCTTGCCGCCGAGCAGGCAGCTGCCGGGCACCCGGACGTCGTCCAGAAAGATGTCCGCGGTGTGCGAGGCCCGCAGGCCGAGCTTCTTGAGTTTCTTCGTCCCGACCAAGCCGGGCGTGCCGGGCGGGACGATGAACGCGGCCTGGCCGCGTGAGCCGAGCTCCGGGTCGACGGAGGCGGTGACCACGTGGATGTTGGCGATGCCGCCGTTGGTGGCGTATGCCTTCTGTCCGTTGAGGACCCACTGGTCCTTGGTTTGGTCGTAGACGGCTCGGGTGCGTATCGCGGCGACGTCCGAGCCGGCTTCGGGCTCGGTGGTGCAGAACGCGCCGACCTTCGGGTCGGCGGCGTCGCCGAAGCACTGCGGGACCCACTCGACGAGCTGCTCGGGTGTGCCGGAGCCGTAGATCGCGGCGACCGCGAGCGAGGTGCCGGAGATCGCCATGGCGATCCCGCCGTCGCCCCAGAACAGTTCCTCGTTGGCCAGCGGCAGCGACAGCCCGGTCGGGTCGGACCACGTGTTGGCCAGGAATTCGAATCCGTAGAGGCCGATTTTGGCCGCCTCCTGGATCACCGGCCAGGGTGTCTGCTCACGCTCGTCCCACTCGGCGGCGGCCGGGCGGACGACCCCTTCGGCGAAGCCGTGCACCCACTCCCGCAGATCACGCTGCTCCTCGTTCAGATCGAGCCAGAACTCCACGGCAGCCAGGCCTCCGGTCGTCAACGGAATCGACTGGCCGGTAACGTAACGGACCCGTCACTGGGCGGGCAAGACGGCCCGGCGTCAGGCGCCGGCCGCGGCGGACTGCTCCGCCTGCCACCGGGCGATCTGGACGCCGAGCACACAGATCTGGACCGGCAGCGGCATGCCCGGCAGGTCCGCCTCGACGGCACCCGACCAGGCACTGGTACGGCGCATCGAGCCCACCTTGACCCCGTCGGCCCACAGCGCCTGCCGGTTGCCCCACATCGACTCGCGGCGGAACTCGTACGTGCGCCCGCCGGCCTGCACGGTCCAGTGCTTGCGGCCGGCCCGCTCGACCAGCGCCACCTCGGCCCCGTGCTCGTCGACCATGCGGTACTTGCTGCCCCAGCCGTTCGCCCGCACCTGGTAGTGGTGGCCGTCCACCTCGAAGTCGCCGCCGGTGCGCCACCACGACGGGTCCCACTCGGCCACGGGCTGTCCGTCCGCGACCAGCCGGTAGCGGCCCCGCCACATGCCCATCCGTTCCGCAATCAGCATGCCTGCAGCGTAATCGCCGGCTTCCAGTCATGGGCGGGCCCGTCGCCCGGCGTGATCAGCTGAAGATGAGGTTGTAGCTGTTGGTGGTGAACGCGGACTGACCGGTCGTGCCGGAGATCTCGTAGCCGAACTGGAACTGGCCCAGGGTGACGTCGCCCCACCAGTTGTTGGTGCGCAGCCAGTTCAGCATCGCGAGCACGTTGAGCGTGCCGGCGTTGCTGTTGGACGTGCGGACGAACGAGAAGACCGCGTTGGCGCCGTTGGAACCGCGGTAGATGTTCCAGGTGGCGCCGCCGACGGTGACGTTGGCGGCGGTCGGGACGGCCCCGTTCGCGTCGTACTTCTCCGCGATCGGGCCCACCGCGCCCTGCTTGTTGGTCCAGATCATGATCTCGTACGCGTTGTTGTCCGCCCAGATGTCGTAGGAGCTCACGTAGTCCCCGCCGGCCGGCACCGTCACGTTGTACGAGCTGGTGAGCGTGCGCAGCGAGCTCAGCCGGCGGTTGAGCGGGTAGCTGACGTTCGGGTAGGACTTGATGCCGCTGGTGCGGGGGTGGTTGGCCAGCACGCCCCAGTTGCTCGTGGACCGGGCCCAGGTGGTCTGGGTGCCGGCGCCCGATCCCCAGATGTTGTTGTAGATCGTGTAGCCGTTGGTGGTCCAGTTGTCCCACTGGCCGGAGCCGGACCAGGCCGCGTCGGCCGGCACGCCGGTGACCGGCGGGGGTGTCGTCGGCGGCGGGGTGGGGGTCGTCGGGCCGGTGGTCGGGGCCACCCCGCCGGTGCACGCGGTGCCGTTCAGCGTGAAGGCGGTGGGGGCCGGGTTGCTGCCGGTCGACGAGGCGTTGAAGCCGAACGACACGGTGCCGTTGGTGGCCACCGGGCCGTTGTAGCCGGCATTCCGGGCGGTGACCGTGGAGCCGCTCTGGGTCAGCGTCGTGTTCCACGCCTGGGTGACGGTCTGACCAGCCGGGTAGGACCAGACCAGCGACCACGAGGTGAGGGCGTCGCCCAGGTTGGTGATCGTGACGTCGGCGCCGAAGCCACCCTGCCAGGAGCTGCTCACCGTGTAGGCGACGCTGCAGCCGGCGGCGGCGGACGCGGGGAGGGCGGTGAGGACGCCCGCTGCTGTGGTCACGGCCGCCGCGGCTACGGAGAGCGCGAAGTGACGCCTGCTCATGTGCTTCCCATCTTGACGGGGAGGGGGACCGCCGCAGTTATCGAAGCGCTTCGACGGTGGCCCAAGACGTCGACAACTGTCTATGCGGTGTCGAGGTGATGGTAGGACCGTGGGGCTTGGTACCGCTAGCGGTACCAAGGATGGGTAGCTGTTGGGATCGTTGCCGGCGGCGCCGAAAAATAGCGTTGGTGCTATGAAGACGACGAAGAAGTTCCGCAATGTGACGGTCGCTCTCGGTACCGCCGCGGTGCTGGCCGCGGGTGTGGGTGTCGCCGAGGCGGGAGTGGCGCCGAGTGTGCTGACCGGTGACTCCGCGCAAGCCGTCACGACGACGAAGCAGTCCGGCTGGCGCGGCGTCACCCGGGAAGCGGTGCAGATCGACTTCGGCCAGGGCTGGGTCACCAAGGGTGAGCTCACCTACCCGAGCAACGCCAAGGGGCGGCTCCCGGTGGTCGTGATGCTGCACGGCAGCGGGCACAACGACATGAACCAGACCATGCCGGAGGGCAAGGGCTCCACGTTCGTCCCGCTCGCCCAGGCCGCGAGCCGCGAGGGCTTCGCGACGCTGCGCTTCAACAAGCGCGGTGTGACGGACATCGGCCCGGTGGAGAGCACCGACCCCGCGCAGCTGAACCCGAAGAACCCGTACGACCGGATCCAGCGCGACGCGTCCGCGGCGATCCGTTTCGCCGCCGCGTCGCCCAAGGTCGACCCGTCCAGGATCTTCCTGCTCGGGCACAGTGAGGGGACCAACGTGGCCGCCAACCTGGCCGCCGAGCCGAAGAAGTACGGCATCCCGAAGCCGGCCGGCGTGATCCAGATGGGCGTCGTCGGCCTGGACATCAAGCAGCTGCTGACCCTGCAGATCTACGGCCGGCTGCTGCTGCAGCTGCACGACGAGTTCGATGTGGACGCCGACGGCCGGCTGACGGCCACCGAGGCGGTCAACGGCCTGACCACGCAGCCCAAGGAGGTCGCCGACCAGTTCCGCCCGGTCCTGCTCGACGGGGACAAGGTGGCGGCCGGCACCGACACCGACCGTGACGGCCAGGTGGCGATCGACGCCGAGGCCGGCCCGGTGCTGCGCAAGTCCACCGGCATCGACGCCTACCCGAACGTCCCCGGTCTGGACCAGCCGATCGTCGACTACCTCACCGACATCGCCCGCTTCCCGACGGTGGCCCAGGCCCTGCCCGGGTTCGACGGCCCGACGCTGATGCTCAACGGCGAGAACGATCTGCAGACCCCGGCCCGCGCCGCCCTGGTCGCCGACGCCGCGGTCGCCGCGGCCGGCAACAAGGACCACAAGATCGTCATCTACCCGGGTATGGCGCACACCATGAACATCACGCCGAAGTTCCTCCCGCAGTTCGGCGAGCCGGACCAGCAGGTCGTGACCGAGATCCGCGGCTGGCTCAAGGCGCACCGCTGACACCCGCAACCTCGAGGGCGGCCACCGATCCGGTGAGCCGCCCTCGGCGCGTCCGGGGGAGATGCTTTGCGATCTTGCGACTTAGCGCGCCGGTTCGGCATAACGCGTATTCGAAGAATTCTTCCGGCCGGAGAATTGCGTCATTCGCACAAGTCCGCTTACGGCGCGCGGCATGTGCGCAGCGCCGGGCGCGGCTCCGAGGTGCGGCCTTTGAGCAGGTCAACCGAGTGTCGAAAGTTTCGGTGATAGGCCGGTTATTACGCATCGCAAACGCCGGAGAGGTGCCCGCCGGTCGGCGCGAACGTGGTGCGGAACTGCTCTTGACCGGCTGGATATGAACTCGTAACGTGCCGCATAAGTTTCCGATTTATATCGATCAATGTATGAAACTTTCGCGGCTGGCCGGGCCGGCCGCCGGTTCACCGTGCGCCGGCAACGGCGCCGAAGGGGGAGTTGACCGTGAGAGATTCGGTGCGGTTCAGCCGCAGATCCGTCCTCGGCCTGGCCGCCGCGGCCTCGGCCGGCGCCGTCCTGGCGGGATGCAGCGGCGACGAGGGAGGCTCCGGCTCGAGCAAGAAGATCCGGTGGTGGCACATCGCCAACACCGATCCGATGATGTCGGAGTGGGCCAAGATGGCCCGCCAGTTCGAGGCCACCCACCCCGGGGTCAAGTTCGAGATCACCCCGCTGGAGAACGAAGCCTTCAAGACCAAGCTGACCACCGTCGTCCAGGCCGGTGACCCGCCGGACATCTTCCACACCTGGGGCGGCGGCGTGCTCGCCCAGCAGGCCGACGCGGGAATGGTCAAGGACATCTCCGCGGAGATCGGCACGTGGCGGGACACGCTGATCCCGAACGCGCTGGACGCGTACACGATCGAGGGCAAGACGTACGCGTCCGCGGTGGACACCGGCATGGTCGGCTTCTGGTACAACAAGGAGCTCTTCGAGCGGGCCGGCGTGAGCGAGCCACCGGCCAGCTGGGCGGACTACCTCGAGGCCGTCCGCAAGCTCAAGGCCACGTCCGTCACGCCGATCGCCCTGGCCGGCAAGGAGAAGTGGCCCGGCCACTACTACTGGGCGTACCTGGCCATGCGGATCGGTGGCCTGGAAGCTCTGCGGCAGGCCGCCGTGGACAAGGACTTCAACAAGCCCGACTTCGTCGCGGCGGGCGCGCGCCTGGCCGAACTCGTGGCGCTGCAACCCTTCCAGACCGGTTACCTGGCCGCGGGTTACGCCACCGCGGACGGGCAGGCCGCGACGGTCGGCAACGGCAAGGCGGCCATGGAACTCATGGGCCAGTGGGCCCCCATGGTCCAGCGCGACAACTCGGCCGGCAAGAAGGGCCTCGGCGACCGCCTCGGCTTCTTCGCCTTCCCGGCGGTCGACGGCGGCAAGGGAAAGATCACCGACGTCTTCGGCGGCGGTGGCGGCTACGCCGTCGGCAAGGACGCGCCGCCGGAAGCGGTGGAGTTCCTCAAGTTCATCGCCCAGCCGGAGAACGCGCGCATCGAGGCGAAGACAGCCGGCGTGCTGCCGGTCGTCAAGGCGGCCGGGGACGCGGTCACCGATCCCAACCTCAAGCTGGTCGGGGACACGCTGTCCCGCTCGACCGGTTTCCAGCTGTACCTGGACCAGGCCTACGCCCCGGCCGTGGGCCAGCAGGTCAACGACAGCGTGGCCGAGCTGCTGGCCGGCAAGTCCTCCCCGGAACAGGTGGTCAAGGCCGTCAGCACCGCGGCGAAACAGGGCTGAGCGGCGGTGCTCACCGACGAACGCCGGCCCGCGCCGGCTCCGCCGCAGCCGCCGGCCGGGCCCGTTCCCCGGCGGCGGCGACCCTGGGCCACCGTGGCGCTGTTCCTGAGCCCCGCACTGGTGCTGTTCGCGGTGCTCGTGCTCGCCCCGATCGCGATCGCCGCGTACGGCAGCTTCTTCGACTGGAACGGTTTCGGGGCGCCCAGCAACTTCGTCGGCCTGGAGAACTTCCGCCGGCTGCTGACCGACGAGGTCTTCGCGGGCGACCTGCGCCGGGCGCTGCTGCTGGTGGTGCTCTCCCTCGGTATCCAGCTGCCGTTCTCGCTGGCCCTGGCCATGCTGCTCAACCAGCCGCTGCGGGGCCGGCGCGCCTACCGGATGCTGTTCTTCACCCCGTACGTGTTGTCCGAGGTCGTCACCGCGGTCCTGTTCACGATGATCTTCTCGCCCAACCAGGGCCTGGCCAACCACATCACCAAGCTGATCGGGCTCGGTGACCTGGGCGCCACCTGGCTGGCCGACCCCGACACCGTGATGTACTCGCTGTTCCTGGTGATCTCGTGGAAGTACTTCGGCTTCCACACGATCCTCTACCTGGCCGGCCGCCAGGGGATCCCGCAGGAGCTGCACGACGCCGCGGCCATCGACGGCGCCGGGCCCTGGCAGGCGTTCCGGCGCATCACCCTGCCGCTGCTGGGTCCCACCATCCGGATCAGCGTGTTCCTGTCGATCCTCGGCACGATCCAGCTGTTCGACATGGTCTGGGTGCTGACCGGCGGCGGCCCGATCCGGTCCTCGGAGACCCTCGCGGTGACGATGTTCCAGGAGGGCTTCAAGCGGTACCACGTCGGCTACGCCAGCGCCATCAGCATGGCGATCTTCCTGATCAGCCTCACCTTCGGGCTGCTGTACCAGCGCTTCGTCCTGCGCCGTGACCTCGAGGGCGCGATCACCACGATCGGAGACCAGCGATGACCACGACCACCGCCACCGGGCGGAGGCCCCGCAACCCCCGTCGTGCCGTCCGCTCGGGCGTGCTGCATGTCGTCAGCATCATCGTGGGCGCGGTGGTGATGGTGCCGATCATCTTCGGTGTCCTGGGCGGCTTCAAGGACAACGGCCAGCTGTTCGCCAACCCGTTCGGCCTGCCGGAGCCGTGGGTGCCCGGCAACTATCTCGACGCCGTGTCGTCGAGCGCGTTCTGGATGCAGGCGACCAACAGTGTCACCGTCGCCATCGCCAGCACGGTGCTGGTGGTGCTGGTCGGCGCGATGGCCGCGTACATCTTCGCCCGGTACGCCTTCCCGGGCCGGGAGGTGATGTTCATGCTGTTCGTCATCGGGCTGATGTTCCCGTTCGCCGTGGCGATCCTGCCGCTGTTCGTCCTGCTGCGGGAGATGAACCTGCTGAACAACCCGCTCGGCGTCATCCTGCCCCAGGCGGCGTTCGGCCTGCCGATCACCATCGTCATCCTGCGCAGTTTCTTCCGCACCATCCCGGCGGAGGTCGAGGAGTCGGCGGTGCTCGACGGCTGTGGCCCGTTCCGGTTCTTCTGGCGCATCCTGCTGCCGATGTCCCGGCCGGCCCTGGGCACCGTCTCCGTGCTCGCGGTGGTCGGCAGCTGGAACAACTTCCTGCTGCCGCTGATCGTCTTCAACGACTCGCGCTGGTGGACGCTGCCGCTGGGCGTCCAGCAGTTCCAGTCGCAGTACTCGGCGGACACCGCACGGATCCTCGCCTACGTGACGCTGGCGATGCTGCCGTCGCTGGTGTGCTACGCGTTCGCCGAGCGGCAACTCATCAGTGGCCTCACGAGCGGGATCGGTAAGTAGGGGCTGAGGTCCAGGTCGCCCTGGACCTCAGCTCCCCGTCAGGCGGTGGTGCAGGCGGAGCCGTTGAGCGCGTACGTGCTCGGGGCTCCGCTGTTGCCGTTGTGGGTGGCCTGGAACCCGAAGCTGACCGACGCTCCGGGGGCCAGGTTGGCGTTGTAGCCGACGTTGGTCGCCGTGACCCGTCCGGACGTGGGCGAGTAGGTGGCGTTCCAGCCGCCGGTGATGCTCTGTCCCGCCGGCAGGGTGAAGGCCAGGGCCCAGCCGTTGATGGCGGCGCTGCCGGTGTTCGTGACGGTGATGTTGCTCGTCAGCCCGTTGTTCCAGGCGTTGATGGTGGCAGTGGCCCGGCAGGCGCCGGTCTCGGGCGCCGGGGTGGTCGGTCCGGGCGTCGTAGGACCGGGTGTCGAGGGTCCGGGCGTCGGGCTCGACGGCGGGGTGGTGCTGCCGAACTGGGTGAAGAACCGCCACACCTCGGCGGAGACCCAGGACGTCGAGGCGTTGCGGTCGGTCGGCAGCGGGACGTGGTCACCGTCGTGCGCGGCCCACTGGACCGGGTATCCGGCCCGGCAGCCCGAGTACGCGGTCGTGATGTGGGTGCCGCTGTTCTGTGCCGGCTCCGGTGGGTTCTGCGCGGTGCAGCCGTTGGCGCGGACGAACGTGTCGCGGATCGACCGGCCCTGCGAGATGTTCAGGACACTGTCCCGGGTGCCGTGGATCCCGAAGTAGGCGACCGGCTGGGTGCCCCCGGCGCATCCGCTGAGCTGGGCGCCGGCGATCGGCGCGACCGCCCGGAAGACGGTGGGCCGGGCGCAGGCCAGCGCGTAGCTCATCGCGCCGCCGTAGCTGAAGCCCAGCGCGAACCGCTGGGCCGGGTCGACGCACAGATCGTTCTCGACCACGCGCAGGATGTCGTCGACCAGGGTGACGTCGCGGCCGCCGGTGTTGGCCCACCCCGCGTCGAGGCCCTGCGGCGCCACGAAGATGGCGCTGTTCTCGGCGCGCTGCTGCAGGCCGTAGAAGCCGTTGCCGACCACGTCGTTGGCGCTGCCGTTGAGCCAGTGCAGCCCGACGACGAGCCGGTACGCCCGGCTGCTGGAGTAGTTGGCCGGCAGCCGCAGGATGTACGAGCGGTTCTGGCCGCCGCTCTGGACGGTGTAGGTCCCGTCGCGCAGGGTCGGCGTCTTGCCGCATCCCGCGGTGGCCGCCGACGCGGTTCCCCCGGTCAGCCCCACGACCCCGGCGGCGACCAGCATCGTCCCGGCGGCGACAGCCGCTCCCAGGTAGCGGCGCCATGGTCTTTCTGTCATCGCAGTCTCCTCTTGACTGTTGTGCTCGGACGGTTCAGGCGACGGTGCAGGGTGAGCCGTTGAGGGTGAAGGAGGCCGGCGCGGCGGTGTTGCCGGTGTGGGTGGCCTGGAACCCGACGGTGACCGACCCGCCGGGGGCGACGGCCGCGTTGTGGCCGACGTTGCGGGCGGTCACCTGGCCGGTGGCGGGGGAGTAGGTGGCGTTCCATCCGGAGGTGATGGCCTGGCCGCCCGGCAGGGTGAAGACCAGGGACCAGCCGTTGACGGCGGTGGCCCCGGTGTTGGTGATGGTGATGTTCGCGGTCAGGCCGGTGTTCCAGGCGCTGATCGTGTCGGTGACCCGGCACGCCCCGGTCGCGGGCGGCGTTGACGGCGGGTTCGACGGTGGGGTGACGGGCGGGGACGTCGGCGGGGTGACGGGCGGTGTGACCGGCGGCGTGACCGGCGGCGTGGTGAGACCGAAGAAGGCGAGGGCGGCGGCGGCCATTCCGGCGCTGGGCAGGCTGTGCCCGGCCCCCTGGATGCTGTACGCCTCGACCTGCACCGTGCCCGTGGCGTCGGCGTAGCGGCGGCGGTTCCAGTTCGCCTGCGGCGTGTCACTGGACGACGGTGTCTGGCTGAGCCCGAACACGTTGGTCCACTGCTCGATCGACTCCTGCAGCAGGGAGTACGGCACCAGCGTGTCGTTCGTGCCGTGCCACAGCTGCACCCGGGGACGAGCGCCGGTGTAGCTCGCTGACGCCTGGCGGACAGCGTCCCCCCACTGCTGCGGCGTGCGGTTCATGTTGCCGCCCGTGCACTGGCCGCCGGGCGGGTAGTCGGCCGCGTTGGCGAAGCAGTTGAAAGGTACGCCCATGAACGCCGCGCCGGCCTTGAACAGGTCGGGGTAGAGGGCAAGCATGTGCTGGGTCATCATGCCGCCGGACGAGCTGCCGGTGGCGTATACCCGGTTCTGGTCGCCGCCGTACTGCCGCCCGGCATAGGCCACCATGGACGCGATCGAGACCGGGTCGCTGCCGCCGTTGCGTTGCTTGGCCGCCGCGGACCAGGTGTCGAAGCACTTGCCGAAGCCGGCTTCCTGCATGGCGGACGGGTAGATCACGATGTAGCCGTACCGGTCGGCCAGCGACGCGAACTCACTGCTCGAATAGAAGCCGGGACCGGAGCCGCCGCAGCCGTGCATGGCCACCACGATGGGCGGATTCGCCGGGCGCGTGTCGGGCACGTAGATGTGCATGCGCATCCCGCCCGGGTTGCTGCCGAAGCTGGTCACCTCGGTCAACGAGGCCGCGTAGGCGGGGCGGGAGGCCGGGACGGCGAGCCCGATGAGGGCCAGCGAGGTGGCGACGGCCAGCAACAGATGACGTCTGATCTTCATGCCTTGTCACTCCTGGGGAAGGCAGAGCCGGTGCACGCCGGATCATCACGGCGCGCGACATCGTCGGGGTCTGCTCGTGACTGCCCTGTGTCACGGCATGCGTCGCGCGGCCCGGCGCGAACCCCGTCGTATGGCAGTTAGCGTGCACCCAGGACCGCAAACTGTCAATCGACGCTGGTCAATCAGGCGATGTCACCGGTTGCCGTTACAGTCGGCGGGACCGCACCCCGGATCTCTGGAGCACCGCGTGACAAGTCCGTACGACATCGAGGAGATCTTTCCGGATGACGCCGCGGAGACGGTGCGGTTGCCCCGCCGGCAGGCGGGCAGCTCCCCGCAGGGGCTGACGGTGACCCTGCTGGCCGACTACACCCTGCGCAACCGGGCCTGGCTGCCGTCGGCGGCCATCGTCGCCCTGCTCGCCGAGGCCGGCGTCAGCGAGGCCGGGGCCCGGACCGCCATCAGCCGGCTGGCCCGCCGTGGCGTGCTGGAAGGCAGCCGGCAGGGCCGGCGCAGCTCCTACCGGCTCACCGCGGCCGCCGCCGGCTTCCTGTCCGTCGGTGGCAGCGCGATCGTCTCGCCCGTCATCGCCGAACCGTGGGACGAGAACTGGACGGTGCTCGCCTTCTCGTTCCCGCGCGAGCAGGCGGCGCAGCGGCGCGCTCTCCGCGCCCAGCTGCGCTGGATGGGGTTCGCCCCGCTGTACGACGGTCTCTGGGTCTCCCCGCGCCGGTTCACCGGGAAAGCCCGGGAACAGCTGGCCGGGTTCGGTGCGACCATGACCGTCTTCCGGGGCCGGCACCTCGAGCCGGAGGCGGGGACCGGCCGCTCACCCCTCGACGCCTGGGACACCGCGGCCATCGCCGGCCGGTACGAGTCCTTCATCGCGACCTGGCGGCCGGTGCTTCCCCGCCTGCACGCGGGCCGGATCCCCGGGCCCGAAGCCGTCCGGGCCCGCACCGGGATCATGGACACCTACCGGCGCCTGCCGATCCTCGATCCGGGGCTGCCCAGCCGGCTGCTGCCGCCGGGATGGCTGCGCGAGCCCGCCCGCGACCTGTTCGTCGCCATCTACGACGGGCTCGCGCCGAACGCCCAGGACCACGTGCGGGCTGTCGCCGCGGCGTACACCGGCGAAGCGCTGAGCGGTATCGGCGCCCACACCGTCGCCGAGCTGGCCGCCGGCCTGCCGGCGTAGTCACTGAGCTCGCCCCGGTGCGGGCGTCCTGGTCAGAGCGTCTCGGTCTGGGCCGGCCCGCTCTCGGCCGGACCGGTGTCGGTCAGGACGGGACGGGCTCCCGCAGGGCGTCCGGGTTGCCCTCGAGCCAGCTGACGTGCTGGGTGACGCCGGTGATCCGCCAGCCGTCCGCGGTGCGGACCAGCTTGTTGTCGTAGGACCCGCGCATCAGGTAGAAGTCGCCGCCCGGGGCGCCCTTCTTGTAGTGCTGGGCGTACATGTAGGAATAGCAGGTGGCCTTGTCGGGGTCGGTCTCGTCGAAGGCGACGCGGTGGTTGGGGCTGATGTGCTGCCGCGCGGTCCAGCCCTCCAGTGCGCCGGCCGCGAAGCCGACGAACTCGTCCCGGGGGAAGTCCGCTGCGGGCAGGCCCGCCTCGGAGAAGTCGATGTGGACCGGGTCGGTCATGGTCGCGGCGAACCCTTTCCAGTCGGCTTCGTCGATCGCGACGGCGTACGCGATGACCAGCTCGATGATCGCGGTGCGGTCCTCGATCCGCTGGATCCTGGCTCCCAGGCTGTCGGTGCTCATGGTGCTCCTGTCCTCGGTCGTGCTCGGTGGCCGGCGGAGGACCCGCCGTGTGGCACCATGGTGTTTGAACGTAGGTAACTTACGAATAGGTTGCTACTTAGAAAAAGTAAGTTGAGATGATCGTGATGTCAAGCGCTCTCCCCCCGCCGCTGTTCGCCGAGTCCGGGCCGGCGGCCGCCGGTGGCGCCTGCGAGACCCTGAGCGAGCCGCTGTCGCAGGTCATGACCCTGCTGGGGAAGCGCTGGACCGGCGTGGTGTGGAGCACGCTCATGCAGGGGCCGGTCTACTTCAGCGACCTCAAGCGCGGCATCCCCGGCATCAACGACCGGATCCTCAACGAGCGCCTCGTCGAGCTCGTCGACCTGGGCCTGGCCACCCGGACGGTGGTCGACGACCGGCCGATCCGGGTGCGGTACGAGCTCACCGAGCACGGCGCGGCGATCCGCCCCGCCCTGGCCGAGCTGACGCGCTGGGCCCAGGACCACCTGCAGAAGGCCACCTCCACCGGCCGGTGAAGCCGGCTGTGACCCAGCTCATAGGAGCCGGTGATCCGTCGCCGGGCGCGGCAGCGATCAACCGGGTGTGAGTACGAACGTGCCGGACGCGGAGCGGTTGCTGCGCCGGGTCGCCCAGGGCGACCTGGCCGCGTTCGACGAGTTGTACCGCCGGACCGCACCGGCGGTCGCGGTCCGGCTGCGGCGCCGGTGCGCCGACGACGGGCTCGTCGCCGAGGTCCTGCAGGACACCTACCTCACCGTGTGGCGCGCGGCCGGGTCGTTCGCCGATCTGCGGCCGCGCGGCGGCGGGGCGGCCGGCTGGCTCTGGACGATCGCCGCGCGCCGGCTGGTCGACGCCCTGCGCCGGCAGGCCCGCCGGCTCGAGGCGCCCGCCGGGGCGCTGCCGGTGCTCAGCATGCCGGCGGCCGAGGACGAGGCGCTGGCCGGCACGGTCGGCGGTGAACTCGGCGCCGCCCTGGCCCAGCTCGCCCCGGAGCTACGCGCGGTCCTGCGCGCCATGGTCCTGGACGGGCTGTCCGTCCGCGAGACGTCGGTCCTGCTGGGACTGCCCGAGGGCACCGTGAAGAGCCGGGCGCGGCGGGCCCGCACCGCGATGAGGGAGGCACTCTCGTGACCGCGCACATCTCGGCGGCGGTGCTGAGGGCGTACGCCACCGGCGAACTCGGTGCCGACGACGCCATGGCCTGGCCGGTGGAGGCGCACCTGGAGGCGTGCCCGCAGTGCCAGGAACGGCTGGCCGACGAGGTGCCGGGGCCGGTCCGCGACATGGTCGCCGAGGCCCGGCTGGCCGTCCTGGCCCAGGCGCGCAACGGCCCGCCACCGGTGCGGCGCCGCCGTCTGCGCCGGCTGTCGCACCGGTGGGCCTCGTGGTCGGTGCTGCCCTGGGCGCTGGTCACCCTCCTGGCTGTCGCCGCCGCGTTCCTGCTCGACGAAACCTTCGCGGCGCGCTCGTCGGTGGTGCTGATGCTGGCGCCGGTGGCGCCCCTCGGCGGGCTGGCGGTCGCCTGGTCGCGGCGGTCGGACCCGGCCTGGGAGACCGTTTCCGGTACGGCCCGCGCCGGCCTCGAACTGTTGCTGCGCCGTACGGTCGTGGTGCTCGTCGTCGTCCTGCCGCTGCTCGCCGCGGTGGGCTGGCGGCTCGGCACGAATCCGGCCCTGTGGCTGCTGCCGTGCCTGGCCTTCACCGCCGCGGCGTTGCTGCTCGGCGGCCTGATCGGGATGAGCCGCGCGGCGGCGCTGCTGGGCGGTGGCTGGATGCTGGCGGTCGCCCTGCCCACGCTCATCGCCGACCGTCAGCCGGTGCTGGTCCAGCCGCAGAGCCTGCCCGGGTGGGCGGTGGCCGCCGTGGCGCTGGCCCTGCTCACCCTGCTGCGGGCCGGAGACCACCGGCACCACACCAGCTGGAAATGACGTCCCGTCGAACGACTAGGAGCATCCATGCGTGCGGTCAGCGCTGACGAACTGGCCCCCTCGACCGAGGCCTGGCCGGTCCAGGCCACCGGCCTGCGGGTCAAGGCGGGCTCCCGGCTCGCCGTCGACGGGCTCGACCTGACCCTGGGGCCCGGCGTCCACGGGCTGCTCGGTCCGAACGGCGCCGGCAAGACCACCCTCATGCGGGCGCTGGCCACCGTGGTCCGGCCCGAGGACGGCCGGCTGCGGCTGCTCGGTCGTGACGTCCGGCAACGCAAGACGCTGCGGACGTTGCGTTCCCGGCTCGGCTATCTGCCCCAGCAGTTCGGCTTCTACCCGAAGTTCACCGTCCGCGACTACGTCGAGTACATGGCCTGGCTGCGGGAGGTGCCCACCACGGCGGTCCCGGCCGCCACCCAGCGCGCCATCGACCGGGTCGGGCTGACCGGCCGCGCCGACTCGCGGCTCCGGTCGCTGTCCGGCGGGATGCTGCGCCGGGCCGGCATCGCCCAGGCCATCGTCAACGAGCCCGAGCTGCTGCTGCTCGACGAGCCGACCGTCGGCCTCGATCCCGGGCAACGGGTCGAGTTCCGCGAGCTGCTGCGCGACCTCGGTGACGGGTCCTGCGTGCTGGTCTCCACCCACCTGGTCGAGGACGTGGTGGCCGCGTGCACCAACGTCCTGCTGCTCGACGAGGGCAGGCTCGTCTTCCGGGGCCTGCCCGGCGAGCTGGCCCGCCTCGGCGCGAGCGACGGCGTCGGGGACAGCGCCGCCGAGCGCGGCTACTCGGTGCTGCTGCGCGAGCACCGGAGCGCCGCATGATCCGCGTCATCCGCACCGAACTGCGCCGCTCCAACGCCATCACGCTCACCGTCCTGCTGCTGCTGGCGAGTGCGCTGGTGCTCACTGCGTCGATGCACCAGTGGAACCGGCAGTGGCTGCTCTTCTCCTATCAGCAGGCGGGCGCTCTGCTGCTGCTCGTACCGCTGGCGCTGGCCGGTGGCGCGATGCTCGGTCGGCGCGAGGCGCGTACCGGGGCGGACGAGCTGATGGGCAGCACCGGCCGTCCCCGCTGGCAGAAGGTCACCCCGCCGGCGGCGGCGCTGGCCGTGGCCGTGGCCGGCGTTCATCTGCTGACGCTGGCGATCGGCGCCACGGTGATCGGCGCGACCGGCGGCCTGGTCAACGCCGTCGGCGCGTTGCCGGCCCTGGTCGACATCACGGTGCTCGTCGGCGCCGGGTGGCTGGGCTTCGCCGCCGCGCGGGCCTGGCCGACACCGGCGCTGCCCCCGGCGCTGGCCGCACTGGTCCTGGTCGGCCAGGTCGCCGTGGAGTTCACCGCCGCGGACAGCCGGCTGCGCAACCTCACGCTCAACCTGCCGCCGCCGGGAAACGCCTGGGAGTCCTTCACCACCGAGGCGCTGCTGGGACGGCTGGCGCTCGGCGCCGGCCTGCTCCTGGGTGGTCTGCTGCTCGGCGTCGGCGCGTCCCGGCTCCTGCGGGCCACGGGCCTCGCTGCGGCGGCCGCGGGGATGGTGCTCGCCGTCGTCATCACGCCCCTCGGTCTGGGCGCCCGGTACCGGGTGGACGCGGCCGCGCAACGCCTGGTCTGCGCCGACGGCACGCCACAGGTGTGTGTCACCGCCGGGTACGCCCACGAACTGCCGACCGTGACCCCGGCGGTGCGCCGAGCACTCACCCTGCTGGCCAAACTGCCCGGCGCACCGACGCGGGCGGTCCAGTGGCGCGCCGACGCCGCCTCCACCTTCGACCCCGCCCAGTTCCGCGGCACCACGCCGAAGACCGAACCGGGCACGGTCCTGTTCCGCGTCGACCCCGACAACCGCCTCGGCGGCACGGGTGACCTGTTCCGGCTGAGAGCGCTGGACGCCACGGCCCTGACCGCGAACATCGTCAACGGCGCCGGTACCACCATGAACGGCTGCCACCTCGGCGACACGGTGGCGCTGGGCGCGGCCGGCGCCTGGCTGATGGGCGTCGACGTCCCGCCCGTGACCGACCTCCAGTTCAGCTACGACGAAGGCGTCCGCGCTGAGATCGCGGCGACCGTCCGCGCCCTGCGGAACCTCCCCGAGCGCGAACAGGTACGCCGGGTGACCGCCCTGCGCGACGCGGCCGACGCCTGCCGCACCGAAGACCTGCGCAGCATCCTCACCGGCGCACCGGTCGCATGATCACCGGCTGGCTGCCGCTCTACCTGCGCTCACGCCGCGTCCCGCTCGCCGCGCCGATGTCCCTGGCCGCGGTCGCCGCGGTCACGCTGCTCTGGTCCACCTCGGCCGACGGGCCCGAGGTGGGCCCCGGCCTGGCCGCCCTCACGGTCGTGCTGGCGCTGGCCCCGCTGATCCCCACCCTGACCGGCGACGACGACTCCCTGGAAGGCGCGACGGCGCTGCCCTGGCCACCGCGGCGGGTCCTGCACCTGCTCGCCGCCGGTACGTTCGTCGCGGCCCTGCTGCTGGTGGCCCGGGCAGCCGGCGCCGACTTCGGCCCGGCCGGGCAGATCATCCGCAACAGCGCCGGTCTGGCCGGGCTGATCGGGCTCGGCGTCGCGCTGCTCGGTCCCCGGCTCGCCTGGGCCGCCCCGATCGGGTGGGCGGCTTTGCAGGCGATGCTGGCCGGGACGGGTGGACCCGGCTGGCAGCAATCCCTGTTCTGGCTGATCCAGCCGGCCGGCAGCGTCCCGGCGGCGCTCACCGCGGCGGTGCTGCTGCTGGCCGGGGTGATCGGTTACGCCGTACGCACGAGCCCGCCCACCGCAGCGAACGAGGCCACGATGAGCCGGTAGCGGGTGTTCGGCAACGCCGCCGCGGGCACGCCACTGATGCAGGCCGGTCCGCGGGCCGGGATCGACCTGCCGCTGCGGATCCTGGTGTGGTCCCAGGACGGCGAGACCCGCGTCGCGTTCCGTGATCCCCGGACCCTGGCCGAAGGTTTCCTGCTCGCGGAGCAGACCGGGACGCTGGACCGGCTCCGCGGCGTCCTGGACGCCCTGGTGGCCGAGGTGAGCGGCTGACGCCGACCGGCTGGGACGGACCGGGGAGCCGCTCGGAGCGGCTCCCCGTCGTCGCTCAGGCGAGGTAGCGGGTGCGGCGGCGCCGGGTTACCACGACGGCAGTCGCGCCGGCCAGCAGCAGCGCGACGCCCGCGCCGGCCGCCAGGGTCGCGTTGACGCCGGTGACCGGTAGCCCGCCGCCCTCACCACCGGTGTCGCCACCCTCGCCGCCGCCACCGGTCGCGTCACCGGTGCCGGCGGGCGGGTTGATCAGCAGCTCGGCGGTGTTGTTGGCGGCGTTGCGGTCGGGCCCGTAGACGCCGTCCTCGGCGGTTTCGGTGCGGGCGGTGATGGTGCCTCGGCCCGTACCGCTGATGGTGATCTTCAGGGCCCAGGTCGCGGTCTCGCCGACCGCGAGTCCGCCGCTGAGGCAGCGGTATTCGCCGGCCTTGCCGTCGACAGGGACGCAGTTGCGGTCGGCCTCGGCGACGGCGGTGCCCGCCGGGAGCACGACGTGGGCGCTGGGGAACCGGTCCCACGCGTCGATGACGGCCGGGCCGAGGTTCTTGACCCCGATCGTCGCGGTGACCGTCTCGCCGGCCTCGCCGCGGACGGTCGTACCGATGGCGGCCAGGTCGGGCAGGTTCCGGCCGGTCACGTCGACCACGACGTGGGTGAAGTTGTCGACGGCCGAAACCTCCGTCTGCGGGACGGCCCGCCGGGCCGCCGACGCCTTCTCCACCAGCTGCAGCGCCGGGCCGGTGCCCGGCTTGCCGCCGCGCCGGCGGATGGCCGCCATCGAGTCGGCCGCGTCGTCGGGGGTCTGCCATTCGGCGTACGTGTCGAAAGTCGACGGTGCCGGCGCGTCCGCGCCCAGCCGGACCGAGACGGGTGCGGCCGGCGCGTACTGCTTGCCGGCGGCCAGCTCCCGGTCGAAGACGCAGTAGAACTCCACGTCGGTGTAGACGCAGTTGCTGTACTGCGGCCGGTACGACGCGCTGCGGGAACCGCTGCTGGAGCTCAGCACCGCGCCCCGCACGACCCGGGACCCGGCGTTGCGGACGGTGGGGGACAACGCCAGCGTCGAACCGGCGTCGCCGGCCAGAGTGATCTCCGGCCCGGCCACCAGGTTCACCGCCTCGGCCACGGTCACCTCGCCGGTCGCCGCGCGGGACAGCCCGGCCGCCTCGACGGTGACCGCGTACGTGCCGGTCGCGCCCGCGACGGCGCCGGGAGCCGCCTTCAGATCCAGGAACGCCGGGTACGCGTCGATGATCGAGACGTTGAGCGTGTCGTACGTGCAGGTGGTCCGCGGGCCCGCGGTGTCGCAGTCACCACCGAACGTCGGGCGCGCATCCGCCACGGTCGCCACCCCGGCCAGACCGGTGGCGTCGATGACCACCTTGACGCCGGTCAGCAAGACGTCGGTGTCGCTGTCGTTGCGCAGCCGCACGGCGATGCCCGTGGCGGTCGAACTCGTCGGCACGAGCACGTCCGACGCCTCGAGCTGGATCCGGTCGGCCGGCGCGGCGTGGGCGACGCCGGGCACCGCGAGCGCCGCTGCCGCGAGCACGACTGCCAGCGCCGGCAGCCGCCGGGCACGTAGAAATGACACGATGTTCCTCCCCGTGGTGTACGGCGAGGAATCCTAGCCAATCGATGCCAGGCGGTCACCGCGGCCGTGCTGACCTCGCCGGGGCGTAATCCGGGAGGCCCCGGGGTACCGGGGCCGCGTGACGGATCAGGGGTCGGCCGGGCGGGTCGCGGTGGTGTGGCAGCGGCTGCGCGACCGGATCGGCTGGCTGGACCATGTGGTCCGGGCCGGGGTGCGCTACGACGAGGCCGACGGTGGCCGGCTCGCCGCCGCGGTGACGTACTACGCGTTCTTCGCCACGTTCTCGCTGGGCCTGCTGGCGTTCGCCGTCTTCGGCTTCGTCCTGGAAGATCCGGCCGTGCTGCACGCGGTGGAACGGTACGCGGAGGAGAACCTGCCCACCGTCGATGTACACGCGTGGCGCAACGCGCGGAACACCGCGGGTGTCGTCGCGTTCGTCGGGTTGCCGGTCACCGGCTGGTTCTGGATCGACGCGCTGCGCTCGTCGATCCGCCGGATCTGGGATCTGCCCGAGTATCCGGGCCGGCTCGTCCTGCGGATCCTCGTCGACCTGGGCGTGCTGGTCGGGCTGGGCGTCCTGCTGGCGGCCTCACTGTCGGTGGCCTATGCGACCACCGTGGTCGCGAACCGGCTGGTCGACGCGGCGGACACCGGCGCCGGCCCGTCGCGGTGGCTGCTGGCCACGGTCGGTCTCCTGCTCGGCCTCGCCGTGAACATGGTCCTGGCCGCCGGCATGCTCACCGGCCTGCCCCGGGTGAAGATGCCCGTGCGCCGGGTCCTGGGGCCGGCGTTGCTGATCGCCGTCGGGCTCGAACTGCTCAAGACCCTGGGCCGGCTGTACGTGGAGCGCACCGAGGCCAATCCGACGTACCACCTCGTCGCCGGCTCGGTCGGGCTGCTGGTCTTCCTCAACGCCGTCAACCAGCTGGTCCTGTTCGCCGCCGCGCTGACGGCGACCAGCACAGCCGGCCGTCCGGCCGACCTCGCCACGCCGGGCGACGATGACGCGAGCCCGGCGGCCGACGATGACGCGAGCCCGGCCGCCGACGACACGGCCTGAGGTCGCTCCCGGCGGCGGCCCCGGGCCGGCCGAACCTGCGGTCAGCCCGCGGTCCGGAACGGGGCCAGAGTCGCCCGGATGTGGTCGGCCGCGCCCCAGTCGTCGTCGAACTGGGCCAGCACGGCGAGGTGCTGTCGCAGCTGGACGATCGGCATCCGGGCCGGCCAGCCGGCGCCGAGTGAGGTCAGCTCGGCGTAGCGCGCGAAGAACCGCTGCGCCTCCGGCGGCGGCACGGTGGACCACACGTGGGCGAGGTCGACCTCGGCCCACATGTAGGACACCGCCGGGTCGATCAGCGCCGGCCGGCCGTCCGGGGTGGCCAGCAGGTTCTGGGTCCACAGGTCGCCGTGGGTCAGGCAGGGCGGCCGGTCCGGCAGCAGCTCGGGCAGGCGGTGACACAGCCGTTCCAGGGCCGCCCGGTCGCCCGCGTCGAGTGCCGCCTCGACGCGGGGTTCGCCGAGCCACCGCAGCAGCCGATGCTCGGCGAAGAAGGCGAAACCGTCGGCGCTCCAGGTGTTGCTCTGCCGGCGACGGCCCAGCCAGTTGTCGCGGTGCCACCCGAAACGCTGGTGGACGGTGCTCAGATGCAGGCGGGCCAGCGTGTGCGCGAACTGCTCCCAGAAGTCCGCGCTGGACGGACGCGGTCGCAGCACCGACAACACGAGCAGTTCCCGATCCGCCCGGATCACGTCGGGTGTCGCCACGCCGCCGAGCTCCCGCAGAGCCGTCAGCCCCTCGGCCTCCGCAGTGAAGACGTCGTCGTCCGGTGGATCGGCGAAGGCCTTGACGAACACCGGCGGCGCGTCCCGGCGGGTTGCTATGCCCGCGAGCGCCGCCAGCCCACCGCTCACCGGCTCGACCGTGACCACATCGCGAAGCCCGGCCCGATGCAGGCAGTCGAGGAGGAACGTCGCCGAGTGCGTCACGAGAGCTCCTCTGCCGAGGTTGACTGTCCCTGTCACTCCCAGGATCGCGGGAGGTCTCCCTGCGGTGCGGACCGGGCCGCACGCTTGAGGCTATGACAGTGAACACGCTCGGTGGAGTATTCGAGATCAAGAACGGCCCGGCCCTGGTACGGATGGGCTACGGCGCCATGCAGCTCGCCGGACCGCGCGTCTGGGGCCCGCCCCGGGACCGCGCCGCGGCGGTGGCGGTGCTCCGGTCGGCGGTCGAGGCGGGCGTCAACCACATCGACACCGCGGACTTCTACGGCCCGCACGTGACCAACGAGATCATCCGGGAGGCGCTGGCGCCGTACGGTGACGACCTGCACATCGTCACCAAGGTCGGCTCGGTGCGCGACGACGACGGCGGCTGGCCGCACGCCCGCTCGCCGCGGCAGCTGCGCGAGCAGGTCGAGTCGAACCTGCGCACCCTCGGCGTCGAGGCGCTGGATGTGGTCAACCTGCGCGTGGGCGGCGGCGCGGACGGGCATTCCCCGGTGCCGGGCTCGATCGCGGAGCCGTTCGGGGCGCTGGCCGAGCTGCGCGAGCAGGGCAAGATCCGGCATCTCGGGGTGTCGGTCGCCGACGCCGCGCAGATCCGCGAGGCCCGGTCGATCGCGCCGATCGTGACCGTGCAGAACTGGTACAACATCGCGCACCGCGGCGACGAGGCGATCATCGCCGACCTGCACGCCCAGGGCATCTCCTACGTGCCGTTCTGGCCGCTGGGCGGGTTCAATCCGCTGCAGTCGGGGGTGCTGGACGCGGTGGCGGCGCGGCTGGGGCAGCCGGCGAAGGCGGTCGCCCTGGCCTGGCTGCTGCACCGGTCGCCCAACATCCTGCTGATCCCGGGTACGTCGTCGGTGGCGCACCTGCACGAGAACCTCGCCGCCGCGACCCTCGACCTGGACGCCGGGAGCATCGCCGAGCTCGACGCCGTCGCCGCGTGAGTGGGGGTCGCAGGACCAGGCACCGGCGCGCGCCGCGGCCTACCGTGAAGCCATGAGCGTCGAGTCGAACCCGCTGGGCGACTACCTGCGTGCCCGCCGCGAGCTCGTGACCCCCGAGCAGGCCGGGATCCCCGTGCTGGGCCTGCGGCGGGTGCCCGGGCTGCGCCGGGAGGAGGTCGCGATGCTCGCCGGGATCAGCGCCGACTACTACCTGCGCCTGGAGCAGGGCCGCGACCGCAACCCGTCCGTGCAGGTGCTGGAAGCGCTGGCCCGGGTGCTGCACCTGGACGACGACGCGACGGCGTACCTGCTCGGTCTGGGGGCGGAGAAGCCCCGCCGCTCGCGGCGCCGCCCCAGGCGCGAGAACGTCCCGGCCGGCGTCGCGAAGCTCGTCGCCACGCTGTCGCTGCCCGCGTTCGTGGAGGGCCGGTACTTCGACGTCCTGGCGGCCAACGCGCTGGCGACCGCACTGTCGCCGCGCCTGGTGGTGGGCGGCAACCGGCTGCGCGACGTCTTCCTGGAGCCGGCCGAGCGCGAGCTCTACCCGGACTGGGACGCGGACACCGAACGCCTGGTCGCGGGTTTCCGGGAATCCGTCGGCACCGACACCGACGACCCCCGCTTCATCGAGCTGGTCGGCGAGGTGTCGCTGGCCAGCCCGCGTTTCCGGCAGCTGTGGGGACGCCACGACGTACGGGTCCGCGAAGGCGCCCCGATGCACCTCGACCACCCGCAGGTGGGTGAGCTGCGCCTGAACCGCGAGAAGCTCGGCATCAGCGGCACCGCCGGTCAGATGCTCGTCATCTACCACCCGGACGCGGGCACCGACGCCGCCGACAAGCTGGCCCTGCTGGCCTCGGCGGCGTTGACGCCCGCCGACCTGCCCCGCGCTGCGCGCCCGCGCTGAGCCTGCCCGCCTCACCGGACCAGGACGAGTTTGCCGTCGACCTCCCTCGGATTTCCCTCGGCCGAACCTACCCGGAGCTGAGGCAGGGGTGAGGCCCGGCGCGGCGAGCGGCTGAAGGCTCTCGATGTATCGTCCTGCCCGTGACTGATCCACTCCTGCCCGGGGATCCGGCCGAGCTGGGCGGCTACCGGCTGCTCGGGCGGCTCGGCCAGGGTGGCATGGGTGCCGTCTACCTCGGGCGGGACGCCGGCGGCCGGCTGGTCGCCGTCAAGATGATCCGGCCCGAGTACGCCGACGACACCGAGTTCCGCGGCCGGTTCCGCAGCGAGGTCAACCGGGCCCGGCAGGTGCCGCCGTTCTGCACGGCCGAGGTGCTCGACGCCGACCCCGACCATCCCACCCCGTACCTGGTGGTCGAGTACGTGGACGGGCCGAGCCTGGCGCAGGTGATCGCCGAGCACGGCCCGCTCACCGGCGGCAGCCTGCACAGCGTCGCGGTCGGGGTGGCCACCGCACTCGCCGCGATCCACGGTGCCGGGGTGATCCACCGCGACCTCAAGCCGGCCAACGTGCTGTTCGCGCTGGGCACCCCCAAGGTCATCGACTTCGGTATCGCGCGCGCCTTCGAGGCGACGAGCCAGCACACGCGTACCGATCAGATGGTCGGCACCGTCGCCTACATGGCGCCGGAACGCTTCGACACCGATCATCGGGGCGTCGTCGGCCCGGCCGCGGACGTGTTCGCCTGGGGCGCCGTCGTCGCGTACGCCGGCACCGGCCGTACCCCCTTCCGGGCGGATTCGGCCGCGGCGACCGCGGCCCGGATCCTGACCCAGCCGCCGGAGCTGTCCGGGCTGCCGGAGCCGCTGCGCCGGGTGGTGGCCCGCACGCTGGCCAAGGACCCGGTGGAACGGCCCACCGCGCACGAGCTGCTCGACCTGTTGCTGGACCTGGGCACCGACGAGCGGACCGAGCTGATCCGCCCGGAGCTGCTGGAGGTGGCCACGGCCGCGCAGCGCACCCATCGGATCCTGCGGGGTGGTCCGCGGCCGGGCCGGACCCGGCGGCTGGTGCTGGCCGGTGCGGCCGTGCTGGTGCTGGCCGTGGCGGGTCTGGTGACCGCCCAGGTGCTGCCCCGGCTGGGTCTGGCCACCACCGTGCAGACCGGCGCGACGGACGGCGCAGGTCCGGTGCCGGCGCCGTCCTGGCAGCGGGCCGCGGGCGGGCCGGCGATCGTCGACCGCCTGGACCGGCCCGGCCAGTGGCGGGACACGCGCACCGACGCCGACGGGCGGTGCGTCTTCTCCGAGGGCCGGCTCGAGGCGCGCACCGGGATGTCGCCGGTGTACCGCTGCGAAGGGCCACCGGAGTCCTTCACCGGGGACCAGGCGGTCACCGTCGACGCGGCGATCCTCACCCCGGGGGCATGCGCGGTGATCTGGTTCCGCGCCGCCGGGGCGCGGGCCTACCTGGTGTCGGTCTGCGAGACCGAGGTCCGGCTGGGCGTGGACACCGAGGACGGCGTCACCGGCGAGGTGAAAGCCCCGCTGACCGGTACGGAGCTGGGCGGCGCCCGCCCGGTGGAGGTTGTCGTGCAGGACGAGCAGGCAACCGTCTCGGTGGCGGGTGCGGCGCTGCTCACCACCCGGCTCGACCAGGAGTCCCTCGCCGCCGGCCGGGTCACGTTCGGCGTCATCGACGACGTCATCAGCGGCGACGCCCGGGCCGCGTTCGCCCATGCGGAGGTCGTGAAACTGTGAAGTGGAAACTGCTGGCCGTGGTGCTGGTGCTGGTGGCCGGCGGGTGCGGCACCAGTACGCCGGAAGCCCCCGCCCCGTCCGTGCCGGTGCCCGTGTCGTCGGCGCCGCCGGCGAGCAGGAAGCCGGTGCCGCAGCCCCGGTTCGCGGACCTCACTCAGGGCAGCACCACCTCGGTGGTGAAGCTGCACGGGTACGACCCGCGGAACGCCTCCACCGTCGTCGAGCCGATCATCTTCATGACCGGCGACGCGTACTGCCGCGCCTTCAAGATCAAGCGCTCGGACGGGCGGTGCGTCAATCACGCGTATGTGACGGAGGAGAGCCACACCAAGGTCACCGTCCCGATCGCGGCGAAGGTGAAGTACTACACGTGGGAGGACTCCAACGGTGACGTGTGCATCGACGCTCCCGAGAAGGGCGGCACCTGTCCGATGACGCAGCGGGAGTTCGCCGGCTGGTTCAAGCTCAACAAGCAGGCCATGGTCGCTGTGGCCACCGAGAACGGTGAGTTGACCCGGATGGCCATCGTCTACACCCCCTGAGGCCCGGTCAGCCCGAATTCGGTCCGAGCTTGAGGTGGCTGGTGATCTGGTAGCGGTCGCCGCGGTAGATCGAGCGCGTGAACTCGATGACCCGGCCCGTCCCGTCGCGGGTGGTGCGTTCGAAGAGCAGAGCCGGTGAGTACAGCGGCACCCCCAGCAGCCGGGCCTCGCCCGCGTCGGTGACCGTCGGCGCGATCGTCTGGACCGCGTCCGTCGGATCGACCCCGTAGCGCTCGCGGAGCAGGCGGTACAGCGAGCCGGCGACGAAGTCCCCGGCGGTGATGCCCGGGACCAGCGCCGCGGGCAGCCGGATCTCCTCCAGGGCCATCGGCTCGCCGTCCACGATCCGCCGGCGCTTGACATAGCGCAGGTCGTCGCCGGGGGAGACGTGCAGCCGCTGGCCGAGCCGCGCGCCCGCCGACTCGGTGCGGCATTCCAGGATCTCGCTGAGCCAGTCGCCGTCGGCCGGTGGCACGGGCAGGCCGGATGCCGCGGGGATCTCCTGCGAGATCTTCTGGGGACTGGTGAACGTGCCCCGCCCGTGCTGGCGGACGAGCAGGCCGTCGCGGGCCAGGTCGTCGATGGCCGCCCGTACGGTCGGCCGCGAGACACCGAGGTGCTCGCAGAGGGAGCGTTCCGAGGGCATCGGGTCGCCGGGGGCGCGGGTGTCGATCAGTTGGCGCAGTTTGTCCCGTACCTCAGCACGCCGCACCGCGTCCCCGATCGTCCCGGCGAGCGAGTCGCCCGAAGTTGTCCAGTGGTCTGCCCTGGACAGTGTCGCGGTTCTCCGGCGGGTCTGTCGAGCCCTTCATGACGTGCAAAAAAGGAAACCTTACAAATAGGTATTGACGTGGACCTCTGGCATGGACGACGGTGTTCGGGCGGTCGGTTCCTTGACCACTGGTCAGTTCGGCGGGAGTCGAACGCCGCGCACCATCCCGGCGGGCACCCCCAGGCCCACCGGCGCCTCTCACCCGAAGGAGCCCACCCCCCATGGGTCTGACGTCAACCCGCAAGGTCGCCATCGGTGCGACCATCGCCGCGACCGCCGCGGCCCTCACCGGCATCGGCATCGCCGCCGCGCCGAGCAGCAGTGCCGCCGCCGGCTGCGGCGTCCTCTTCGACGACTTCAACTACTCCTCGCGCACCGACGCGGCGCTGGGCCAGCGCGGCTGGAGCATCCGGAGCAACGCCGGCGGCCCGGGCGTGGCCGGGGCCCGGTGGCTCGCCGACAACGTGTCCTTCCCGACCGTCGACGGGCAGAAGGTCGCCCAGCTCAAGGCGGTCACCGACGGCACCGCCGCCGGCACGTCGCACGCCGAGTTCTCGCAGAGCAACCGGCGGTTCTTCGAGGGCACGTACCTGGCCCGAATCAAGTTCTCCGACGCCCCGGCCAGCGGCACCGACGGCGACCACGTCAACCAGACGTTCTACACGATCTCCCCGCTGGCCGCGCCGATGGACCCGACCTACTCCGAGCTGGACTTCTCCGAGTACCTGCCGAACGGCGGCTGGGGCGAGGCGGGACCGATCAACTACCAGACCTCCTGGTACACCTACGTCGCCGACCCCTGGTACGCCGACAACCAGCACAGCCAGCAGCAGCGCAGCATCAACGGCTGGCACGACGTGATGGCGACCGTCTCCGGTGGACACATCAAGTACTACATCGACGGCGCGCTGGTCGGTGACCACTCCGGCAAGGTCTACCCCCGGCAGAACATGTCGATCGACTTCAACCAGTGGTTCATCGACCTGGCCGGGCACGCCGGGGGCACCAGCACCTGGCTCCAGTCCGTCGACTACGTGTATCACGCCAAGAAGCAGGTGCTGAGCCCGGCGCAGGCAAACGCGGTGATCAGCGGCTTCCGGTCCGCGGGCACCACGCACTCTGACAACGTCGTCAGCACCAACGACTGCGACCCCGGCGTGCCGCCGACGACCAACCCGCCGACCACCACGCCGCCGGCCACCGGAGCCACGATGTTGCAGTCGACCTTCAGCGGCCGCTGCATCGACATCCCGGGCGGTGTGGCGACCACCGGTGCGCTCCTGCAGACCTGGGAGTGCAACGGCACCGACGCCCAGAAGTGGGCGTTCCAGTCCGACGGCACCGTGCGGGCGATGGGCAAGTGCATGGACCCGGCCGGTGGCGCGCTGGCCAACGGCACCCGCATCCAGCTGGCCGACTGCAACACCAACCCGGTGCAGCGGTTCACCCTGACCTCGGCCCGGACCCTGGTGAACGTCTCCTCCGGCCGGTGTGTCGACATCAAGGACTGGGTCGGCAGCAACGGCGCCGCGCTCCAGCTCTGGGACTGCGCCGCCACCGCGAACCAGCTCTGGGGCAAGCTCTGATCGGTCCGCGCCACCGGTGACGGCCGGGCGTCCCTGCGACGCCCGGCCTTCGGCCGGTTCACCGGTGATCCGGTGACGTGAAGAATCGGTCCCCGTCATTTGCCGAGGATGACGGGGACAGTCATGCCGTTCGACGGGTTCATCTCCTACCGCTATGCCCCCGCCGGACGGCTCGCCCCCCGCGGTCCAGCGTGGCCTGCACCGGCTGGCGAAGCCGTGGCACCGGCGCGGGGCACTGTGGATCTTCCGGGACCAGACCGGGCTGGCAGCGCTACATCCCCGAACTGCCCTACCAGGCCACCTGCTGACCGGTCAGCGACCCTGGTCCCCGGGCTCGAGCAGCTCGCGGACCAGGGCTTCGCCCCACCACCGCTCGACCTGACCGGGTGTCCAGCCGCGTTCCCCGGTGAGCGTGGTGAAGACATCGATGGTGCAGACAGCGGCGTAGATGTCCACGGCGGTCGGCACGTCCAGGCCGGACCGCAGCACGCCCGCCGGCCAGGACGAGAACACCTGTTCCCGGGTCTGGTCGCCGCGCCGGCGGCCGTCGCGGTAGACGGTGGCCAGCTCGGGTTCGGTGCGACCGGCCTCGCGCACCAGGGCGATGACGTCGCCCGCGCGCTCGAACAGCCGCCGGTCGTAACCGGCCATCGCCGCGAGTTGCCGTCCGGGGCCCGCGTCCGGGGCTTCGAGCTCCGCCAGCATCTGCGCCGCGTCCGCGGTCAGGTCGGCCGCGTCGGCCAGGGCCTGGACCAGCCCGGTCTTGTTGCCGTACGTGGCGTACACGGTCGGCACGGACACCCCGGCCTCCCGCGCCACGTCCCGCACGGTGGTCTGCGCCCAGCCCCGGGAGACGAACAGCCCGCGGGCGGCCCTGGCGATCTCGGCGCGCGTCTGCAGAGCCTGCGTCGTACGGCGTAAGGAGTCGTAGCGCCGGCCACCCGTCTCCGCGGTCATGACTTGCCCTCTCGTGGTTTACGCCTCTTATAATGAATATATGACGCGTAAGGTTGCCGGGTCACGGGCGATCCCTTTCTCGCGGATCAGTGGCTTCGCCGCCCTCGGTTTCGCCGCCCTCATCATGACCAGCAACCTGATCGCCGTGCCGGCCGGGCTGCCGTCCACCGGTGCGGACCTCGGCGAGGTCACCGCGTTCTTCGGTGACCGGCGACGGGAGGCCGCGATCGCGTCCGCCCTCACTCCCGCGGCCTGGGTGCTGGCCACGGTGTTCGGCGCCGGCGTCTGCAGTGTCCTGTGGCGGTCCGAGCGAGACCGGGGCGAGGCGTGGTCGCTGGTCGGACTGGCCGGGCTGCTGCTGCAGAACACGACCTTCGCCGCCGTCGTGGCGACCCGCCTCGCGCTCGCCTCGACGAGCACGCAGGGGCCGGTCGCGGCCTCGGTGCTGTGGCCTCTGCACGACGGCCTGTTCGTCCTCAACGGCACCTTCCTGGCGCTCGCCCTCCTCGGCCTGTCCATCGGTGGCCGGCGCGGCGGCCTCCTGCGCGGCTGGCACGGCGCCTGGGGGCTGGTGGCCGCCGGGCTGCTGTTCAGTTCGGCCATCCTCGCCCCGCTGGCCGTCGACGGCGCCGGCCCGGCCCCTCTGCTCGGCCTGGCCGGCTGGCTGATGTGGGTGGTCTGGCTGGTCGCGTACGGCATCACGCTGCTCCGCGTCGGCCACACCGCATGAGTCCCGGCCTCTTCGTCGTCCTGGCGTCCCTCGCGGTGCTCGGCCATGCCCACTGGTTCTTCGGCAATCTCTACGAGGCGACGGTCCTCGCACCGGGCTGGGCATCGATGGCCGGCCGGCCGTTGCAGCTCGGCGGGGGTTTCCTGGCTCCCGGCAGCCCGGTCCGGTACTACATACCCGCCACGCCGCTCACCGCTCTGGTGACCGTCGCCGCCGGGGTGGCGGGCCGGCAGGTCCCCGAGGTGAGCCACCTGCCTCTCGCGCTGAGTGTCGTGCTCTGCCTCGTCAGCGCGGCGGTCACCGTCTTCATCGTGACCCGGGTCAACGTGCGGTTGTTCCTCGCCCCCGACGTCCCGCCGGACCGGCAGGCCGTCCTGGCGCGACGCTGGGTGAGGCTGAACCACGTACGGCTGGTGACCGTCGGCGCCGCCGGCGCTCTGCTGGTGTGGACGCTCGTCCGCTTCCTCGCCGCCTGATCCACCGGACTCCCGGGCGGCCTCGCCGAAACCGATGAGGACCTGGGCAGCCGCCTGGTCGATCAGCTCGCTCGACGCAACCGTCGGCGCCGCTTCACTCGCGACGCCGACGGGCTTCGTGCTTCCGGGCAGATCAGGTCTCGTAGTAGCGGGCTCGCCGTCGTTGGTAGGACGACCGCCGGGAGTTCTGCATGACGTTGCGCAGGATGAAGAACGTGACGCCCGCGCTGGCCAGGGCGACCACGACGAAGGCCAGCACCGGCGTGCCGCCCACCGACAACGACGTCGCGGACCCGGCGGGCTGAGCCTGGATCGCACTCGCCGGTTCGCTCGCCGCGGCTACCGGTGGCGCCGTCGGCAGTGCGGCGAAATTGACGATGCCGCTGCTCTCCAGCAGGGTCATGTGTGTCATCACGAACTGGTTGGTGCGCTGGGCCAGCTTGCGGATCGTGTCGTTGCGGGTGCTGGCCCGGATCGTGGCGATGGCCGGGAAGATCTTGCCGTGCGCCGCGCGGAGCCGGTCGATGTAGATCCGGTCGAACTCCTTGCCCTCGGCCTCGCGCATCTCCGCGAGCCAGCCCTGCTGGTCCGCGTTGGGCTTGTTCGGCAGGGGCACGTCGAGCTTCTTCGCCGCGTCGCGGACGAGTTTGTCCAGCGCCACGTGCTGATCGGCGATGTCGCGCCCGATGGACCGGATCCGCCGGTCGTCCGACTTCTCCTGGGCCATCTCGCCGGCCGGGATCTCCCACAGCCCGGCCAGCCGGACCTTGACCGCGAAATCGCGGTCGGCGTCGGAGACGGCCCCCTTGCCGCGGTCGGTCAGCAGGCCGTTCGGCGGCTCCGGTACGCCCGGCTCGGCCCGTGCCATCTGCGGGTCGAGCAGAACCATGGCCACGGCGGCCAAACCTGCGGACGACAAGTGGCGACGCCACCGCGATTTCCGATCGACGGCGAACACGTCAACCTCCAGCCCTGGTCGTGGAACGGTCCCTGGTGAGCAGAGGTACGTAGCGCGACCCGCTTCGGATCAACGCCGGCCGAGTTCGGTCCGACGTCAGGGTTCGAGCACGAGGTCGAGGTCGGCGTCCGTGACCCGCCCGCTGTGCACTGCGCAGACGATCCTTCTTGGCTTGGTCCGGGCCGGCGATGATCTCCAGGTTGAGCGCCCGGACGGGTGACTCGAAGCCCGGGTCGGCGAACTCGGCGACGGTGGCCCGCATGACGGTGCGGAGATCGGCATTGAGGTCACCGGTGTCGGGCAGGCTCACGCCGTCGGCGCCCTCGCTGAGGGCCGGCCGCCGCCGCGGCTGATCGTCGGCTCGGCCTCGTACGACCTGGTCCAGGAGCTGGACCAGGCCCGCACGTAGGAGTACCGGGCCTGGGAGCACCTCAGCCGCAAGGCTCCGGGCTGAACAATCCACCGCGCAGGCTTCAAAAACGGTGGTGCTGGGTATGCGTGGTCCGCAATGGACAATGAGGAGGGACAATGGCAGCGCAGCCCATGAACACCCCGGCCCAGCACCCCGGCGGAACGGTGGCCGGCACCAACGTCATGGCGATCCTCGCCCTGGTGTTCGCCTTCATCTTCGCGCCCGCGGCGATCGTGCTCGGCGCCGTCGCCAAACGGCAGATCCGGCAGACCGGCGAGCAGGGCACCGGCCTGGCCACGGCGGGATTCTGGCTCGGCATCGTCTTCACGGTGCTGGGTGTGCTCTGGGTCGCCTTCGTCTTCATCCTGGCGGCTTCCCAGACCACCACGACCTGACCGGCCCGCGCCTCGGCGCCGACGACACCGGTCGCCGTCACGGCCGGTGTCGTCGGCACCGAGATCGCCCCGGAGTCGCGGTAGGTTGCCGGGCATGGTCACGACGCGACTCGATCTGGCCCGGATCCGCGCCGCGCGCCGGGACATCAGCCCCGTCTTCCTCGACACCCCGCTGTACGAGGGCGACGCGCTGGGATCCGAGCTCGGCTGCATGGTGAGCATCAAGCTGGAGACGGCGAACCCGGTGCGCAGCTTCAAGGGCCGCGGCACGGAACTCGTCGCCGGCCGGCTGACCGGGCAGGGCCGCAACGCCGTGGTGTGCGCCAGCGCCGGCAACCTCGGCCAGGCCCTCGCCTGGTCGGGGCGTCGCCGGGGCCTCGACGTGACAGTCGTGGCGTCACACCGGGCGCCCGCGGCCAAGCTCGATCGGATCCGCGCGCTCGGCGCGGAGCTGGAGCTGACACCATCGCCGACGGCGTCGCCGGCCGGTATCCGATCCCGGACGTCCTGGACGACCTGCTCGTGGTGGCCGACGACGCCGCGCTGGTCCACGAGACGTCGATCGTCGCGGGCATGCGGTTGCTGCTGGACCGGGCGGGCCTGGTCGTCGAGCCCTCAGCCGCCCTGGGCGTCGCGGCCGTCCTGGAGGACCGTGACCGCTTCGCCGGCCGCCACGTGGCCACCATCATCTGCGGCAGCAACGTCGACCCGGACGCCTACCACCGCTGGACCCGGGGCGTCACTCATCCCCGCCGGACCACCTGAGCCCCCGCCAGCTTACCGGCCACGGCGAGCAACGTCCTCGCCTCGGTGTGGCGGCGGAGCCGCAGCAGGAACAGACCCGTGGACACCATTTCGACGAACGCCCACTGCCACACGGCTTCCGGGTCGGCCCCGGTCAGCCGGCCGGCGCGCCGGCAGCTGCGGGCCACCAGCTCCCGTACGTGCCGCGGGTCCCGGGTCGCGAGCTCGTCGATCCAGCCCTGGACGCCACGGGCCTGGATCACCCCGAGGTCGTGGGCGGGTTCGGAGACGTGCCCCTCCGGGTCCACGAGCCGGAAGCCCGTACCCGGTGCCCGCAGAGCGTTGAGGTTGTGGACGTCGGCGTGCACGAGCACCGCCCGGCCCGGGTCGAAGGCGGCCTCCCGCGCGGCGGCACAACGGACCGCGAGGTCTATGACCGCCTCCGGGCACGGCCGGGACAGCTCCTCCCACGCCGAGGGGGCGAAGCCCGCGTGCCAGCGGGCCGCCTCCACCCAGCCGGTGAACCGGCCGTCGTCCGGCACCCGGCGCCAACCCCGCGCAGCGGTACGCGCCAACGCGTCCAGCTGCCGCGCGGCCGGCCAGCCCAGGCTCGCCATCGGCCGGCCGAGGCGCTCCAGCAGCACAGCCCGGCGCGGCTCGTCATGCCGGAGCAGAGCGACGTACGGATCACCACCCGCCAGCCGCAAGGCAGCCAGTTGCCGCTCGAACGGGGCGAACTCCGCCATCCCGGGCGGCAGCGAGACCTTGACGACCACCGGCGTGCCGTCATGGGTCACCGCCTCGGCGACGTACGAGGCGCTACCGCCGTCCAGCCCGGCGCCGACGGTGATCGACCAGTCGGCCTCCAGGCCCGCGAGCAGTCCGGGAAGCTCGGCCAGCCATCGCTCCCCGGCCGCCCCCAGCGCCCGCAGCGACAGCGCGACCGGCCCCGGCACACCGACGGCGGGCTGTCCTTCACGCACTGGTTGCCGGCACCGGTGACTTCAGCGCCGGCTCCCGGTTGACCGGGCCGTCGATGGCGGCCAGGGCGAGCCCGATGCCGAAGAACATCACCGACAGGTTGATGTCGGTGAAGCCGTAGAACGGCGTCATCACCAGCGCGATCACCGGGATCACGCTCAGCCACCGGCCCGGCGGGCTGACCGCCGCGGCCGTACGCCACACCATCATCAGGAAGAAGGCGATGAAGACGAGCAGCGCCGGGATGCCGTGGCCGTACATCAGCAGCCAGACCTGTCCCTGCGTGCCCAGCGGCTCGGCGGCGTGCGTCGTGTCGGCCAGCCGGGGCCCGCCGTAGCCCAGCAACGGCGACTGCCGGACCGCCTGGACCGTCTGCACGTACAGGTCGGCCCGGTCCCGGGTGGAATCGGTGTTCTCCACCCGGTTGGCGATCAGGTCGCCGACCGGAATGACCAGCGTGGCGACCCACGCCAGCGCGCCCACCGCCCCGATGGAGGCGATCAGGCGCACGTCACCGCGCAGCAGCGCGCGCAGGCCGAGGTAGAGCAACCCGGCGCCGAGCCCGATGAACATGCCCCGGTTGAGCGTCAGGAACGCCGGCACCAGCGCGAACGGCAGGGAGATCAGGACCGCGACCCGCAGGGCGCCGGTACGGACGGAACTGAGATAGGCGACCACACAGGGCACCAGGACGGCGAACCCGGTGCCCCAGTTGTTGGTGTACGGGTACGGCGCGGCGGTCCGGTAGTACGGGTTGCGGCCCGACGGGTTGTACTCCGTCGCGTGGCTGTGCACCAGCGCGCGGATGCCCCGGTTGCCGGTCATCGTGTCCGGCAGCAGCATCTCCACCGGCGTCGTGAGGGCGAAGGTCGGCTTGAACACGCCGATCCAGCCCAGCGCGACCATACCCAGCCAGAACAGGCACAGCGGTTCGAACAGCCGCTGCCACGGGGCGCCGTCCCGGCCGGCGTTGTAGACGTACAGGTAGACCACGAACGCCGTGGCCAGGAAGCCGAGCCGCAGCGAGAACATGAACAACCCGCTCGCCCGGTCCAGCCGGGTCACGCTGACCAGCACGAGCGCCAGCAGCACCAGCCACAGCGCCGACCCGGCCGGCAGACTGATCCGCCCGCGGGCTACCAGCACCACCGCCAGCAGCAGCCCGAACAACGGCCAGAACAGCTGCAGTCCACCCAGGACCCACCACAGCGGCATCGCGCCGAACATGGCGTACAGCGGCCAGAGCGGCAGCGCAGCGCCTCGATCCGCCCGCGACATCCCGACATCCTATGAACATCGGCGCCCTGCCGCACCAGCCGAGGGCGCCCGCGCGTCGCCGGTCAGAGGCCCCGGGCGGTGAGGGCGAAGGCCAGCATGCCCGTGGCGGTGAAGTCGAGGGACGGCTCGGTGGTGGCCGAGACCCGCTCGTCGTCGGTGTAGTGCGTGTCCTCGCGGTCGAACGCGGCGAAGGCGCCGGTCGAGCACGAGCTGCGCCCGCGGCTCTCGATCGGGTCGCGGATCCGGTCGGCCCGGTTGGGCCCGTTGACCACCGCACCGGTCATCCCGGGGGCGGGGGAGCCGGGGGTGAGACCGGCGATCTGGTCGTGCGGGCAGCGGGGGACCGTCGTACCCGCGGCCACCACCAGCGACGTACCCCGGTGTGCCTGGAAGTAGGCCGGCGCGTTGCCCACCAGCGGAGCGAACAACTCGGTGGCGGGTGCGACCCGGAAAGCGGGGGATTCGGCGGTGACCGGTCCCTGGACGCGGAGGCGGTACGTGCCCGGCCTGGTCAGCGAGGTCAGATCGATGCGGTGCACTGCCGGGAACCCGGCGTTCCACCCGCCCCGGCCCGGGTGACAACGGGCGGAGAGCCGTCCCGGCTGGTTAACTACTGACGTGGCCGCGTACCCGTTCCGGATGCTCCGGCCCGGCCTGCGGCCGGGACGGTTCGCCGGCGCGGCCCTGGTCCTGCTGCTGCTCGCCGCAGGCGTGCTGTTCTCCGCCGGCAGCGGCCATCACCGGCACGGGCACGACGCCGATGCCGGGCACCGGGTCACCGCCGCCGACCTGGCGTGCCTCCCGCATGCGCATACCGGCGAGACGTCCCCGCACGGGCACGAGCACGGCGCCGAGCGGGCGCCGAACCTGTCACCACGGGCCCGTCCGGCCGGTCACACCACGTTCACCGCCACGGTCACCGGGCACGCCGGAGCGCTGTGCCCGGGTGTCCGGGCGACGCCCGCCGACGTCGCGCCACGCGACGGGAGTCTGAGTCTGCTGGGTGTTCTGCGGGTGTAGAAGGGCGCTTTCCGCGCACCGCACCGAGGCTTCACATCGGGCCCGCCGGGGTACGCACCGGCGGCGTCACCTTCGTGTCCCGCAGCCCTCCAGGAAGACGATTCCCTGTGCACCCGCAACCGCCCCGCCGCACCACCCACGCCTACGGAACCCCGAAGAACCGCCTCGTCTACGACCGCTGGGGCCGCTTCGGCCGGCCGGTCGTCCTGCTGCACGGACTGTTCTACGACCGCACCATGTGGTGGCCGGTCGCCGCCGAACTGGGCGACAGCTGTGCCGCCATCGCCGTCGACCTGCCGGGTCACGGCCAGTCGGCGGCCCGGGACGACTACGGCGTCGCCCGTCTGGCCGACGACCTCGCCATCCTGATCAACGGGCTGGCGTTGCACCGGGCCCCGGTGATCGTCGGGCACGCCGAGTCGGCCCGCCTGGCCGAGGCGTTCGCCGCCGCGTACGCCACCCAGGCGGTGCTGACGTTCGAGGACCCGGCGGCCGACCTGCCGGAGACCGCGCGGGATCCGGCCCCGGGTGACCTGAGCGGCGTACCGGAGCTCTACCGTCAGTTCGCCGTCGCCCGGCACGACGACGCTCTGCGCGACGGCTACCGGTCCTGGTTGGCGCGGCCGGCACACAGCGAGCCGCGGCCGGAGGCGCTGCCGCTGCAGCTCAGTGCCCAGGGCGGGGCCGGTGCCCGGCTGGGTGGCCGGTTCCCGCACCTGTGTGACGCGACGAGCTTCGCCGCCCTCGTGCGAGCCCTGCGCTGACCCGATGATCGCAGACGTCGTGCCGTTCCGGGCGGCCGTGCGCACCTGGTTCACCATCTCCCTGCAGACCTTCGGCGCCCCGTACGTCGAGAAGCTGCGCGGGGACCGTGCGGTCTCGGCCGCCCTGACCGGGATCACCGCCGCCGTGGTCGGGGTCATCGCGAACCCGGGCCGCTACTTCGCCGCCCTCACCGGCCTGCCCGGTCTGGATCAGCGGCGGTACGCCGACGCCACCGACACCCGGTCACGACGTCGGCGGTTCCGCCGGCCGGGCTCGCTGCGGGTGGATCGTCTCGTGCCGGGCCAGCATCGCCACGTACTCGGCGATCTTCCGGGTGCGCGTCTCGGCCCGCTTGACCGCATTGACCCGGCCGATCAGGGAGAAGACGTTGGTCCGGGTGAGCACGTCGAACATCGCCTGGGCCGCCGGGTCGGCGGCGATCGCGGCGCGCAGGTCGGCCGGCACCTCCATCTCCGAGGGCGGTGCATAGGCGGCCGTCCACCGCCCGTCGGCCTTGGCCGCGTCCACCGCGGCGCGGCCGGCCGGCAGCATCAGCCCGGCCGCCTCCAACCGGGCCACGTTGGCGACGTTGCGCTGGGACCAGATGCTGCGGGACCGGCGCGGGGTGAACCGCCGCCAGGAACTCTCCTCGTCACGCTTGCGGGCCTGCCCGTCGATCCAGCCGAAACACAGTGCCTCGTCGACCGCCTGCTGCCAGGTCAGCGTGGTGACCGAGCCGCCTTTTCTGGTCAGGGCGAGCCACACGCCGGGAGAGGTGGTGTGATTCTCCGTCAGCCACGCGCGCAGCGCCGCGCCGTCAGCCACGATCAACTCGTCCAGTTCGGTTCCGGCCACCACCGCAGGCTAGTACCGCATCGCCGTCATTCGGTGGCCGCGTCCACGTCGGCCTTCCCGCCGTCGCCCACCCAGACCGCCTTGAGGTTGCAGAACTCGCGGATGCCGGCGGCCGACAGCTCGCGGCCGTACCCGGAGTTCTTGATGCCGCCGAACGGCAGCTGCGGGTACGAGGTCACCATCCCGTTGATGAAGACCGCACCCGCCTCCAGCTCGGTGACCAGCCGCTGCTGCTCGTCCGGGTCGCCGGTCCAGGCGTTCGCGCCCAGTCCGTACGAGGTGGCGTTGGCCAGCTCGATCGCCTCGTCGAGGGACGCGGCCCGGTACCCCCCGGCCACCGGCGCGAACACCTCTTCGGCGTACATGCGCATGTCCGGCGTGATGCCGGTGACCACGGTCGGCGGGTACCACCAGCCGGCGCCTTCCGGGGCCCGGCCGCCGCACCGTACCGTCGCGCCCTTGCCGACCGCGTCGGCGACCTGCTCCTCGGCGTCCCGGCGGCCCTGCTCGGTGGCCAGCGGCCCGACGTCGGTGGTGTCCATCATGGGGTCACCCACGGTGAGGGCGGACATGTGCGCCACGAACGCGTCGACGAACTGGTCGTAGACGTCGGTGTGCACGATGAAGCGTTTCGCCGCGATGCAGGACTGGCCGTTGTTCTGGCAGCGGGCGGTGGCGGCGACCTCGGCGGCCCGGTCCAGGTCGGCGGTCGGCAGGACGACGTACGGGTCACTGCCACCCAGCTCCAGCACCGTCTTCTTCAGCTCGCGCCCGGCGATGGCGGCGATCGACCGGCCGGCCCCTTCGCTGCCGGTCAGCGTGGCCGCCCGTACCCGGGGATCGGTGAGAATGCGCTCCACCGCGTCGGAGCCGACCAGCAGGGTCTGGAAGGCCCCGGCCGGGAAGCCGGCCCGGGCGAACAGCTCACCCAGGTACAGCGCGGTCTGCGGGACGTTGGACGCGTGCTTGAGCAGCCCGGTGTTCCCGGCCATCAGCGCCGGCGCCGCGAACCGCATCGCCTGCCACAGCGGGAAGTTCCACGGCATCACCGCCAGCACCGGGCCCAGCGGCTGATAGCGGGCGTACGCACGGACCGCCCCGACCTCGGACGGCTCGGCCGGCTCGTCGGCGAGGAACCGCTCGGCGTGCTCGGCGTAGTAGCGGCAGGCGGTGGCGCACTTGGCCACCTCGGCCCTGGCCGCCGCGAGCGTCTTGCCCATTTCCAGGGTCATCAGGGCGGCCACGTCGTCGGAGTCGGCGTCGAGCAGGTCCGCGGCCGCCCGCATCCACGCCGCGCGCTGCGCGAACGTGGTCTGCCGCAGAGCGCGGAAGCCGTCGACGGACCGGCCGATCGCCTGGTCGATCCGGTCCTCGGCCATCGCGTCGAAGGTCTTCAGCAGCTCACCCGTGACCGGGTTGGTCGTCGCGATCGGCATGGTCGCGCCCCTTTCTGGTCCCCGGGAGCCCTACCCGCCGGCGGACCCGCTAATCGCGGGTCCGCCGGCCGCGGTGAGCGCGTCCCGTTCGACGGTGCCGTTGTCGGCTGCCTCGACCATGGCCGCGTGCGGCGGTACGTCACCCGGGCGCCCCCGCGACCACCGCGGCCGCCGCTCGTCGATCGGGCCGTATCCCGCTCCCTTCGCCGGCCGCTTCACCCACCTGTCGCGGGCCGCCGCCGGAAAGGTCGCAGGAGTGGACGAAGCCGGCACACGACCGGAAGTAACCGGTAAACTATCGGAATGTTTCGGCGTTGACACCGAATGTTTCACGCTATTACGTTGGCGTGGTCTCGTCCGCCGACGGCTCCTGGGGGCCGGACGCCAGAAGGGCTTTGCCGAAGATGACCTCTGTCCTGCACGTGGCGACCACCGGTTCCGATGACGCCGACGGTTCCGCCGAGCAGCCCTTCCGCACCATCAACCGGGCGGCGGCCACGGCCCGTCCCGGCGACACCGTCGTCGTGCACGGCGGCGAATACCGGGAATGGGTGACGCCGGCGCGCGGCGGCCTGAGCGACACCCGGCGCATCACCTACACCGCGGCCGACGGTGAGCACGTGATCATCAAGGGTTCGGAACGGATCACCGGCTGGGTGCCCGACGGCGGCACGGTGTGGCGCGCGGACGTGCCCAACACGCTGTTCGGCGACTTCAACCCGTTCGCCGAGGAGGTCACCGGCGACTGGGTCGTCTACGCCGAGGGCGCGCCGCACAAGCACCTCGGCGACGTCTACCTCAACGGGCGCAGCTTCCACGAGGTGGCCGGCCGCGCCGAGCTCGACGATCCGCCGCTGCGCACCGAGGTGCTGGACGACTGGACCGGGCTGGCCGACCGGGTCCGCGACCCGGAGCAGACCCGCCTGGTCTGGTACGCGCAGGTCGGCGCCGAGCAGACGACCATCTGGGCGAACTTCCAGGGCGCCGACCCGAACGCCGAGCTGACCGAGGTCAACGTGCGCCGGTCGGTGTTCTACCCGCTGGTCCCGCACCTGGACTACATCACCGTGCGTGGCTTCGAGCTGGCCCAGGCGGCCACCCCCTGGACCCCGCCGACCGCCGACCAGCCCGGTCTGATCGGCCCGAACTGGGCCAAGGGCTGGATCATCGAGGACAACCACATCCACGACGCCAAGTGCTCGGCGATCTCCCTCGGCAAGGAGCGGTCCACCGGGCACAACTACTCCACCGAGCGCGGCGACAAGCCCGGCTACCAGTACCAGCTGGAGTCGGTCTTCGCCGCCCGGCAGATCGGCTGGGACCGCGAGCACATCGGCTCGCACATCGTGCGCCGCAACACCATTCACGACTGCGGACAGAACGGCATCGTCGGCCACCTGGGCTGCGTGTTCTCCACCATCGAGGACAACCACATCTACAACATCGCGCTCAAGCGCGAGTTCTACGGCTACGAGATCGGCGGCATCAAGCTGCACGCCGCCATCGACGTGGTGATCCGGCACAACCGCATCCACGACTGCTCGATGGGCACCTGGCTGGACTGGCAGACCCAGGGCACCCGGGTCTCCCGCAACGTCTACTACGGCAACAACCGGGACCTGTTCGTCGAGGTCAGCCACGGCCCCTACCTGGTCGACCACAACGTGTTCGGCTCCCGCGCCTCGTTCGAGTCGTTCAGCCAGGGCGGCGCGTTCGTCGGCAACCTGTTCGCCGGGACGCTGCGCCTCGAGGCGGTGATGGACCGGGCCACGCCGTACCACCGGCCGCACAGCACCCAGGTCGCCGGCTACGCGTTCATCCGCGGCGGTGACGACCGCTACATCGGCAACGTCTTCCTCGGCGGTGACATCGCGGCCGCGTACGGCGACGGCGGCCAGGGCGGAGAAGCCCCGGCCTACGGCCTCGAGGGCTACGACGCCCACCCGGCGTCCTTCGAGGAGTACGTGGCCCGCATCGAGGCGCAGCCCCCGGGCGACCACCAGCGCTACCTCGACGTGGTCCAGCCGGTCTACGCCCGCGACAACGTCTACGCCGCCGGCGCCCGCCCGTTCGCCGGGGAGACCGGCCCGCAGGTGCTCGGTGACGCGACCGTGTCGGTCATCGAGGACGGCGACGCCGTCTACCTCGAGACGAACTTCCCGGCCGAGTTCGACCAGGCGCGCGTCGGCGTGGTCGGCGGCCGTGACCTGCCGCGCGTCCGCTTCGCCGACGCGGAGTTCGAGGAGCCGGACGGCAGCCCGGCTGTCATCGACGTGGATCTGACCGGTCAGCGGCGCAAGGCCGGCGACACGGCCGCGGCCGGACCGGTCGCCGCCCTGACGTCGGGCCCGTCCCGGGTACGCATCTGGTAGAGCGTGATCCGGCGGGTCCGGCCCTCGCGCCGGGCCCGCCGATCGCGTGACCACCGGGCTCAGAAGTCCCGTTCGGTATCGAACCACTCCTGGGCCGCCTCGGCGTGCTCGCCGGCCGCGACGGCCACCCGGCGAACGGCAGGCCGTACTCGGTGGCGAACCACTGCGCCGTCCGCAGCCTGGAGACGGAACTGTCCCGGAACTCCGGCCGCAGTTGCCCGCGCAGGCGCCGCCCGGCGACGGCGTCGACGTTCCAGGCGATGACGTGCTCCAGCCGCGGCCAGGTCGCCAGCGCCGGCAGCTCCGCCAGGTCGGGGCTGAAGCGCAGCTGCAGACCGGTGAGGTGCCGCAGGCCGGCCAGCGCCGGCAGGTTGGCCAACCGCCCGTGCAGGGCGAGCCGCCGGAGCTCGGGGAACTCCAGCAGGCTCGCGCAGTCGAACGGCTGCCACATCGGACCCACGCTGACGTCCACGGACCGGGCCGCCGCCAGCGCGGGAAAGACCACGAGGTCGGGCCGGGGCCGGCCGGGCCGCACGGGGCCGATGGCGGGGCGGCCGACGCCCGGGGTGGGGACCAGCCGGTGGCTGTCGGCGCCGGTCAGTGACAGCACGTCCGGGCCGGTCACCGGGCGGGCGCGATCGCCGCCGCAGGCGTGCGGGCCAGGCGCATCCGAACCTCCGTACGGCAGGCGAGCGACGATGCTACCAAGGCCGTGGCGTGATATCCGGCCGTTCATCGATGATTTTCACGGCCCGGGTATCGGCATTTCCGATGTCCCGGATCGACACCTCTGATAGCGCTCACAACGGTTCGCCCGCTCTTGCTTTCCGCCGCGCCATCGCCGAATATTGCCGGGCATCACCATTTGGCCGCGCCGCGGTGACGGCCGGTAATCCGGGAGACCAGACAACCCCATGTCCTATCCACAGCCGCGTGGCCGCCGCGGACCGCGAGCGGGCCGGTCCTCCGCCCCGCCCCGCGGCTCGGCCATCATCGTCACCGGGGCCGTGCTCGCGGTGCTGGCGATGACACTGGTGATCGTGATCGAGCGCCGGCAGAGCCGGAGCCTGCCGAGCGAGGCGAGCGGGGCGTGGATCGCTCCGCCGGTGGACGGCCCGCCACCGGCGCTCATTCCGCTGCAGTCCGCCTCACCGTCCCTGAAGCCGTCACCCTCACCACCCCCGACCGCCGCGGCCACCGGTAAGCCCCTGCCGGTGGCCCGGCACCCCTCGTCCGCGCCCCCGGCCGCCCGCCCGCCCGCGCGGCTGCTGCCCGGGCCGGGGAGCCGGATCAGCCTCGTGGCGACCGGCCCGGCCGGCCTGCGGCTGCGGCACCAGGACTTCCGGATGCGGCTCAGCGCGATCGGTCCCGGCAGCCCGGCCCCGGCCCGGGCGGACGCCACCTTCGTCCTGCACCGGGGCCTGGCCGACGCCCGGTGTGTGTCGCTGGAATCGGTCAACTTCCCGGGCCGGTTCGTGCGCCACCGCAACTTCGTGGCGGTGCTGCACCCCCGGGAGTCGTCGCAGGTCTTCGCGGCCGACGCCACGTTCTGCCCGCGCCGGGCCGGTTCCGGCGGCGACTTCGTGCTGCGGTCGAGCAACTTCCCTGACCGCCTCCTCACCACCGACGGCCGGTCCGTGCTGCTGAGCCGGCCCGCCACCGCGGCGGCGCAGAAGTTCCGCGCCGTGCCGGGCCTTTGAGCCCGGACCGCGGATGAGAACCGCGAGCATCGATCTGAACCTGCTGGCGGCCCTCGACGCTCTCCTGGCCGAGCGCAACGTCACCCGGGCCGGCCGGCGGCTCGGCCTGAGCCAGCCCGCGATGAGCGAGGCGCTGGCCCGGCTGCGCCGGCACTTCGGGGATCAGCTGCTCGTGCGGGTCGGCAACAACTACGAGCTGACCCCGTTGGGCGTGGGCCTGCGGGCGACCTCGGCGGCGGCGATGCAACTGGTCGAGCGGACCTTCACCGCCGCGCAGGGCTTCGATCCCGAGGCGTGCGAGCGCGAGTTCGTCCTGCTGGCCTCCGACTATGCGGCCGCGGTGCTGGGCCCGCCGCTGATGCGGGCGGTGCGCAGGGCTTCGACGGTCGCCCGCCTGCGCCTCGATCACCTGCCGGCGAGCACGCCGAGCCGTACGCGTGCACCCGACGGGCTGGTCCTGCCCCGCAGCATGGCACCGCCCGGCATGGCGGGGACGACGCTGTTCCACGACCGCTGGGTGTGCCTGGCCGCGGCGGACAATCCCGCCGTCCGGGGTGAGCTGAGCGTCGAGAAGCTCGCGATGCTGCCCTGGGTGGTGCACCAGGACATGCGGGCGCACCATCCGGTGCTCACCGATCTGCGGGCGCGCGGGCTGACGCCCGAGGCGCGGTTCTCCGTCGGCGGGTTCCATCTGCTCCCCGAGCTGGTCCGGGGCACCGATCACGTCTGCCTGATCCAGGAGCGGCTGGCCGTCCGGGTCGCCGGGGCGGACCTGCGGATCCTCGAGGTGCCGTTCGACCTGCCGCCGGTGGTCGAGACCCTGTGGTGGGATCCCGCCCATACCCACGATCCTTCGCACCGGTGGCTGCGCGACCTGGTGGTGACCGCCGCCCGCGGCCTGACCGGCGAGGCGGACAGCGGTGCCCAGGCCGCCCAGTCGTGCCGGGCCCGCCCGCCCGGGCGGACCCTGTCCCCGGGAAAGCGCCGTAGCCAGGGCGAGTGAGGCGGTCGACGTCGCCGCCGGCCGCCTCACCGCGGGCTCACCGGAACTGCGAGAAGAACCGCCAGACCTCACCCTTGGTCCAGGTGGTGACGCCGCTCTCCACCGTGGATCCGTCCACGTGGCCGGGCAGGTGACCACCGTCGAAGGCGGCCCACACCACCGGATAGCCGGCCCGGCAGCCCGCGTACGCGGTGGTGATGTGCGTGCGGCTGCCCGCCGCCGGTTCGCGCGGGCTCTGCCGGACACACCCGTTGTTCGCGACGAACCTGTCGCGCAGCGCGCGGCCCTGCGAGATCGACAGAACCGAGTCGCTGATGCCGTGGATGCCGAGATAGGCGACCGGCTGGCTGCCGCCGGAGCACCCGCTGAGCTGGGCACCGGAGAAGACCGCCACCGCCCGGAACACGCTCGGCCGGCCGCACGCCAGGGCGTAGCTCATCCCGCCGCCGTAGCTGAAGCCGGTCGCGAAGCGCAGCCCGGTGTTGACGCAGAGGTCGCCCTCGATCCGCCGGATCATGTCGTCGACGAAGGTGACGTCCTCGCCGCCGGCATTGGCCCAGCCGCCGTTGAGGCCCTGCGGCGCGACCAGGATCGCGCTGTTGTTCGACTGCTCCTGCTGGCCGTAGTACGACCACGCGGTGCCGCTGGTGCCACCCGAGTTGACCTCGGTCGCGGTGCCACCGCGCCAGTGGAAGGCGAAGATCAGCCGGTACGGGTTGTTCCGGTCGTACCCGGCCGGGACCCGCAGGATGAAGCTGCGGTTCTTGCCGCCGCTCTGCACCGTGTGCGTGCCGGTGGTCAGCGCCGGTGCCCGCCCGCATCCCGCACTGGCCCCCGGAGTGGGCGGAGGCGTGGTGGGTGGTGGGGTGGTGGGCGGCGGCGTGGTCGGGTCGGTGGTGCCGCCCGTGCACACCACTCCGTTGAGGGAGTAGCTCGCCGGCGGGGGATTGCTGCCCGTCGACGAGCCGTTGAAGCCGAACGAGACGGTCGCGCCGGTGGCGATGGTGCTGTTGTAACTCACGTTCCTGGCGGTCACCTGGGCGCCGCTCTGGGTCACGGTGGCGTTCCAGGCCTGGGTGACCTGCTGACCGGCGCTGTAGGACCAGCCCAGCGTCCAGCCGTTGACGGGGTCACCGAGGTTCGTGACGGCCACGGCGGCGCCGAAGCCACCCTGCCACTGCGATGTGACTGTGTAGCTGACCGAACATCCGGCCGCCGCCGCGTGCGCCGGCAGGGTGGCCGCCACCCCGGCGGCGGCCAGGCCGACGGCGGCGCACAGCAGGCCCGCCTTGATGGTTATCGATGGTCGCACCGAGGGTCCTTCCCGTTCGTGGGAGCGTTTCCAAACGGATGCTGCCAGGCGTTTTCCGGCCACTCAAGAAGGTGCGGCGGTGACTTGCTGAAATCGGTCACCGTAACGATTAGCCGACCGTAAAATGAAAAAGGGCATTGTCGTTTCTCAATAGCTTTCCCAACCGCCGTCGCGGCTGGGCCCGAGCGGGCCGCCGACACCCCGCCCGGCGCGGAGCCCGTCTGTAGACTGCTTTCGTCAAAGCGCTTCGGCAGCTGCTGGCGCTCGCGCCGCCACGACCCGCCGAACGGGACGGGAGCAGGCGGCGGTGGCAGCACATCGGGTCACGATCTACGAGGTGGCCGAGCGGGCCCAGGTGAGCATCTCGACGGTGTCGAACGTGCTCAACAAGCCGGACAAGGTCCGGGCGGCCACCCGGGCCCGGGTGCTCGCCGTCGTCGACGAGCTCGGCTTCACCCCCAAGGTCCAGGCGGTCAGTCTGGCCCGGCAGGGCACCGGCCGCATCGGCGTGATGGCCCCCTTCACCTCCTACAGCTCCTATCTGCGCCGGCTGTCCGGGGTGCTGACCGCCGCGACGGAGCTGGAGACCGACGTGCTGGTCTTCGACCACGAGTCGGCGGCGCTGACGTCGTCGCCCACGCTGGCCAGCATGCCCATCCACGGCCGGCTGGATGGTCTGATCGTCATGGGTCTGCAGATCGAGCCGGGCATCGCCGGGCGGCTGCGGGAGCGCGGCCTGCCCACTGTCGTGGTCGACGCCGACAGCGACCTGTTCAGCCGGGTCGTGATCGACGACGACGAGGGCGGCCGGACCGCCGCGCGGCATCTGCTGGAGCGGGGCCACCGCCGGCTGGGATATCTGCTGGAACGGCAGGTCTCCGACTACGAGTCGCAGGCGGTCAAGCGGCTGGCCGGGTTCCGCGACACCGCCGTCCGGGCCGGCGCCGAAGTCGTGGTCGCGACCAGCGGCAACTCGGTCGACGACGCCCGCCGGGCCGCTGCCGGGCTGCTGGATGCGGCCCAGCGGCCGTCGGCCGTCATGGCGCACCACGACGTGCTGGCCGTCGGTGTGCTGCTGGCCGCCCGGGACCGCGGCCTGCGGGTGCCGCAGGACGTCGCCGTCATGGGTTTCGACGACGGGGAGGCGGCCGCGGCGGCGGATCTGACCACGATCCGCCAGCCGTTCGAGGAGTCGGGCAGCACCGCGTTCGGCGTCCTGCTCGGGCACATCGGCGGGTCCGCGCTGCGCTCGGCGACCGTGCTCGACGTTCACCTGGTCGGACGCTCCACCACCTGAAGCCCCGTTCCGTCCCGGCCCGGCCTGTTAACTGGTCGCGGGGGTCGCCGGAACGCCTGACCAGCGGTGACGCCATAAAAGTGCTTTTACAAAAACTCTTGACACGGCTGACCGGCTGATGTTTCGTTCGTGTGACGAACCCGTCGGGCGGCGGCGCCCGGCACCGAGGGAGTGGCGATGGGACTGGCCGACGCGGTCGAGATCTTCCTGGCGACGAAGCCGGATTCCGGTGACCCCCAGGCGCCCGTGGCGCACCGGCGAGCGGCCATCCACCGGGGTTCGGACGAGCTCTTCGCCCGGTTCGGCGCGCCCGTGGCCCCGGTCGAGGTCCGCGACTTCCCCGTCGGCGACAGCCGGGTCCGGGTCTACCGGCCGGCCGGCCCCGGTCCGTTTCCGCTCTACGTCTTCCTGCACGGCGGCGGTTTCTGGCTGGGCTCCGTCGACGAGCAGGTCAACGACGCCATGTGTCACGACCGCAGCCGCCGTGCGGAGTGCGTCGTGGTGGCGGTCGACTACCGGCTGGCGCCTGAGCACCCGTTCCCGGTGCCGTTGGAGGACTGCTACGCGGGACTGAGCTGGGCGGTGCAGCACGCGGAGGAGCTCGGCGCGGACCCGGAACGCGTCGCCGTCGGCGGAATCTCGGCGGGCGCGAACCTGGCCGCCGCCGTCACGCTGCTCGCCCGGGCCCGCGGCGGCCCGCGTCTCGCCCTGCAACTGCTCGAGGTGCCGCCGCTCGACCTGACTCTGGACACCATGCGCCGGTCGGGCATCTCCGACGACTACGGCATCACGGTCGACGACATGCGGCTCTGCGGCGACCTCTACCTCGGCCCGGCGCACGATCGGCGCGACGAGATCGTCTCGCCCCTGTTCGCGGCCGACCTGACCGGCCTGCCGCCCGCGCGGATCATGAGCGCCGAGCACGACCCGCTGCGGCTCGAGGGCGAACGGTACGCCCACCGGCTGCGCGACGCCGGAGTTCCGGTGTCGTTCGAGATCTATCCGGGAGCGGTGCACGGATCGCTGGCGTTGACCGGCACCTGGCCGCCCGCCGCGACCTGGCAGCAGGACGTCGTCACCGCCCTCCGGCGCCTGCACACCTCAGCTCGTTCTTTCCCGCTCACCGCTTGACCCGTCCACCGAGGAGTGCTCATGACCCGCACCACGTCCGGCCGGCGTCCAGCCGGTCGTTCCCGGCCCCTGTTCGCGATGCTGGCTCTCTCCGGGGCGCTGGCCGCCGCGGCATGCAGCGCGCCCGGCGGTGACGCCCCGGCCACCGGCACCAGCGCCCCGGCCGCCGTCAAGACCACCTGCGGCACCGAGCCGGTGACCCTGAAGGGATACTTCGAGACCGGCTTCCCCCTGCCGAAGACCCTGGCCGACGCGTTCACCGCGCAGTTCCCGAACGTCAAGTGGGACATTCGCGAGGACCAGTTCGCCGTGATCACCCAGAACGCCCCGCGCGTGCTGTCCGACGACCCGCCGGACCTCATGCGCATCCCGCAGATGTCGGAGCTGGCCAAGGACAACCTGCTGCTGAACCTGGACACCTACGCCACGGCGTACGGCTGGGACAAGTGGCCGGCCTCGCAACTGGAGCAGATGCGGTTCGGCAGCAACGGCGAGCGCGGCGCCGGCCCGCTCTACGCGATGGGCCTCAACTTCAGCATGACCGGCGTCTTCTACAACAAGAAGCTCGCCGCCCAGGCCGGGATGGCCCAGCCGCCGCAGACGCTGGCCGACTTCGACGCCGTGCTGCAGAAGGCCAAGGACGCCGGCATCACCCCGATCAACCAGTTCAACGGCGGCGCCACCGGTGGGCTCGCGTTCCCGCTGCAGAACCTGATGGCGGCGTACGGCGAGACCGCCCCGATCAACGACTGGATCTTCAACAAGCAGGGCGCCACCATCAACACGCCCAGCAACCTCCAGGCCACCCAGCACCTGGAGAAGTGGATCAAGGCGGGCTATCTGGCCCCGGACATCAACTCGCAGGACTACGCGATGATGATGAGCCGCTTCATCGGCGGCAAGAACCTGTTCATCTTCAGCGGCGACTGGGAATCCGGCAATCTCGACAAGCAGATGGCCGGCAACGCGGGCTTCCTCCTCATGCCACCGGCGCAGGCGGGCGGCAAGCAGGCTGCCATGTCGGCCCCGCTGACCTACGGCATCAGCGCGAAGTCCAGGAACGCCGACTGCGCCGCCTTCTTCCTCAACTGGGTGGCCACCGACCAGAAGGCGCGCGACCTCGGCGTGCAGGTCGGCGGCTCGCACCCGATGGGCCCGACCGACGCGTACATGCCCGCGGTCGGCAAGGACACCGTCACGGCGAGCACCCTGGCCGCCGGGGCGACGATCGGCAAGGACAACGGCGCCATGGACTTCATTGCCAACGCCACCGGCGCCATCTACGCCAAGAGCTGGACGCCGCAGCTGCAGAAGCTGGCCGCCGGTCAGCAGACGCCGCAGGGACTGCTCACCGCGGTGCAGAAGGATTACGAGAGTCAGGTCAAGGGCTGACCTGATGGCCGGACCTCTCGCCGCGACGGTGGAGCCGGTCACCGGGCGGGAGCGGCGCAAGCGCCGTCCCCGCCCGGCCCGGCTCGGGTGGCTCTTCGCCCTGCCCGCCGTCGTCGTCTACCTGACCTTCGTCATCCGCCCGCTGCTGCTCACCGTCCAGTACTCGTTCTACGACTGGAACGGCATCGGCGCGGCCACCTGGACCGGTTTGGACAACTACGTCCGGCTGGTCACCGACCCCGAGCTGTCCGGCACGATCCTGCACGCGTTCGAGCTGATCCTGTTCTTCAGTTTCGTGCCGGTCCTGCTCGGACTGGCGGTCGCGGCGACCATCCGGCAGATCGCTCAGAGCCGGCTGGCCCTGGTCGCCCGGACGGTGCTGTTCCTGCCCCAGGTGATCCCGCTGGTGGCCGCCGGCATCATGTGGACCTGGCTGCTCTCCACCACCGGCCTGATCAACCAGCTGCTCTCCGGCATCGGCCTGGGCTCGCTGACCCGGGCCTGGCTCGGTGACTTCGGTACGGCGCTCCCCGCGGTCGGGGTGATCGGCGCCTGGGTCCAGATCGGCCTCTGCACCCTGTTGCTGCTGGCCGGCATGAGCAAGATCGACAACTCGCTGTACGAGGCGGCGCGGCTCGACGGCGCCGGCCCGTGGCGCGAGTTCCGCTCGATCACGCTGCCCGGCCTGCGCCAGGAGATCGGCGTGTGCGTCACGGTCACGGTCATCTCGGCCCTGGCCAGCTTCGACATCATCTACGTCTCCACCCAGGGCGGCCCCGGCAACGCCACCATGGTGCCCGGCCTGGAGATCTACTACCTGGCCTTCGCGGAGCGGGAGGTCGGCATGGCCTCGGCGCTCGCCGTCGCCCTCACCGTGCTGGTCCTGCTCTGCGTCCTTCCGATCCAGCGGCTCACCAGGGACGGCACCCGATGATCGTCACCCGTCGCGAGACCCTGACCGGACGGATCCTGCTCGTCCTGCTCATGGTGCTGACCGTGCTGCCGTTCGTGAGCCTGTTCGTCACCGCCCTGCACCCCTCCGGGACCTATCCCGACGGGCTGTCCTGGCCCAGCAGCCCGCAGTGGGGCAACTTCATCGACGCCTTCCAGGCCGCGAACATGGAGCGGTTGCTGCTGTCGAGCGCGCTGATCGTGCTGGGCGTCGTACCGGTCTCGGTCCTGTTCGGCACCATGGCCGGCTTCGCCTTCGGGCATCTGCGGATGCCGGGGCACCGGATCGGTTTCCTGGTCTTCGTCCTCGGGCTCACCCTGCCCTTCGAGGGCCTGATCACCCCGCTGTACTACCAGGTGCGCGACATGGGCCTGCTGAACACCCGGTGGGCCATCATCCTGCCGCTCATCGGCCTGTTCATGCCCTTCTCGGTGCTGTGGATGCGGGCCCACTTCATCACCATGCCCGATGAACTCTCCGAGGCCGCGCGCATCGACGGGGCGAGCACCTGGCAGCTGTTCTGGCGGGTGCACGTGCCGCTGGCCCGGCCGGCCCTGACGTCGCTGGGCATCCTGCTGTTCCTCTGGACCTGGAACCAGTTCCTGCTCGCCATCGTGCTCGTCGACGACCCGGCGAAACGGACGATGGCCGGTGCGCTCGGCGCGTTCCAGGGTCAGTGGGGCACCGACATCCCGTTGCTCTGCGCCGGCTCGCTGCTCATCCTGACGCCCACTCTGGCGATCTTCCTGATCTTCCAGCGCCGCTTCGTCGCCGCTCTGTTGCAGGGCTCGCTCAAGGGATGACCACCGACCACGACCGCCGGCAGTTCCTGCGCTACACCCGTACCGAGAACTGGCCGATGCTGGCCCGCCACCCGGTGGCCGCGACCGTCCACCTCGACCTGCTGGCCGGCATGCTGGCCGTCCCCGCGGCGGAGGTGGCGGCCGGGATCGAGGCCCTGCGGGCCGAGGCCGGGCGGGCCGCGGCGGAGCTGCTCGCCGACGCCGGGACGCGGGCGGCGATCGAGGCGCTGCCGTTCCGGGCCGGAGACCGGGTCGTGGCGGTCGGCGACTCGATCACCGCCGACCGGATCGGCTGGTTCGAGGTGCTCACCGCGGCCGTCGCGACAGCCGGCCCGGGGCGCTACGGCCTGCACAATCTCGGGCTCAGCGGCAACACGACCGCCGATGTGCTGGAACGCTTCGACCTGCTGGAGGCGGCCCGGCCCACCCACGTACTGCTCATGCTGGGCACCAACGACGCCCGGCGGCACGGCCGGACGCCCGGATAGTCCATGGCCACCGGTCGCGAGACCGAACGCAACCTGCGTGCGCTGGTCGACCTCATCACCCGCGAGCTGAGAGCCGGCGTCACCCTGATCACCCCGCCGGCCGTCGACGGACCGGCGGCCCGGACCTTCTTCGCGGGCCTCCCGTTGAGCTGGGACCCGGCCACGGTGGCCGACATCGCGGCCCGGATCGGCCGGATCGACGCCCGGTCCGTCGGCCTGCACGACGTCACGCGGGCCCATGGGCCCGGGGGCCTGCTGGAGCCGGACGGGGTGCACCCGACCCCGGCCGGTCAGCGGCTCATCCTCGCCACCATCGTGCAGCACCTGGCCGGCGCCGCGGGTCGCCCGGCCGAACCGGCCCGTTCGTCCCGCCCGGCCCGTTCGTCCGGCGCGATCGGGTGAAAAGGCTCCGCCGGCCCGGGAGACCCGGGCCGGCGGAGGGATCGCTGACTCAGCCTGCGGTGCAGGTGGGGGTGGCGCCGGGACCGGTGCCGGTGCCCTGGAACCCGAACTCGGTGCTGCCACCCGCGGTGATCTGGCGGTTGTAGTCGACGCTCCGGAAGCTGACCGTCCCGGTCGTGCCGGTGTTGGTGGCGCTCCAGGCGCCGGTGACAGCGCCACCGGACGGCAGCGTCACATTGACGGTCCAGCCGTTGACCGCCGACGAGCCGGCCGTGACCCGCACGGTGGCGACGTAGCCGCCGGTCCAGCTGTTCAGCGAGACCGTGGCGGTGCAGCCCGCGCCGGTCTGCGGCGGGGGCGACGTGGTGACCGGCGGAGTCACCGGCGGCGGGGTGGTGGGATTGGTGCTGCCGCCGGCGTTGAGGGCGTT
>NZ_BOQL01000073.1 GCF_018332655.1 Actinoplanes auranticolor
GCGCGACCGGTCCCGGAACAGATGCGACCGGCCCAGGAACGACCGCTCCCGCGGATCCGGCGACCCCGCCGAGGTCGGGTGACCCGTGGGCGGCCGCCACCCGCGCCCCCCGAGCATCCACCGGGACCGCCCCGACAACCCGACCGCCGCGCAAGAGCGCACACGCGGATCCGGCCGATCCGGCCGCCGGGCTGAAGCCGCGGCGGGACGTGCCGGCCGAGCCGGGTGCGTGGGTGGTGACTGCGTCCGGTTCCGTGTCCCAGCCCGGGACCGCACCTGAAGGCACGACCCGCGACAGCGCTCCGGGATCCCGGGAGGATGCGACGCGGGCGGAGGCACAAGCAGCCGCACAGACCGACGCCGTCGGACCGGAGCAGGCGGCGCAGGCCGCCGCTGTCGGACCGGATCCGGGCGCCGCCGCGGCCCTGCCGCAGGGTGACCCGTGGGCGGCAGCGACCCGCTCGCCTAAACGACCCACTTCCGACCGGCGGCCCATCTCCGACCGGCGGCCCATCTCCGACCGGCGGCCCATCTCCGACCGGCGGCCCGGCCCGGCCGCACCGGGCCGGCCACCCGCACAGCCCGCCCCCACTGCGGCTGCTCAACCATCCGCCGACCGCCCGCAAACCACTCACCGCGCCCCCGCCGAGGACCCCGCTGCCGCGGTTGATCAAGTCAGTGCGCGTACCGGAAAAGGCTCTGAAAAAGACCCCGCCACAAATATCGAGGAATCCGGAGCCCTGCCTGACAATGGTCCCGGCTCCCCTCGACGCGTGACGGGGGCCACCGATGTCTGGGCGGCGGTTACCGCCGCAAATGGCGACACGGCCGGTGATACCGGCGTGGCGCAGACGCCCAGCGTGGATCATGATGTTCCGGGCACTGCGCCGGCTGCTGAGGCAGCCGAGGGCCGTGGTGCCGGTTCGGGCGACGACGCCCGTTCCGGCGACGCGGTGTGACACAACAGAGGGGACGGGCAGCGTGACGCTGACCATCGGAATCGACGTCGGCGGCACGAAGGTGGCCGGTGGGGTGGTGGACGACCGCGGCGTCGTGCTCGCGCAGACCCGGCGGGAGACGCCGGCCGAGGATCCTGCCGGTACCCGGGACACGATCGTGGCCGTCGCGGCCGAGCTGGCCGCCGCCCACCCCGAGGCCAAGGCCGTCGGCATCGGTGCCGCCGCCTGGATCGATGCCGCCGGGGCCACCGTCCTGTTCGCGCCCAATCTGGCCTGGCGGGACGAGCCGGTGCGGGACTACGTCGCCAAGGCCGTCGGGCTGCCCACCGTGCTGGAGAACGACGCGAACGTCGCGGCCTGGGCGGAGTTCCGCTACGGCGCCGCCCGGCACGCCGACGACTCCATGGTCATGATCACGGTGGGGACCGGCATCGGTGGCGGCATCGTCATCAACGGCGGGTTGTGGCGGGGCGCCAACGGCATCGCCGGGGAGCTCGGGCACATTCAGTCCGTGAACGACGGGCATCCCTGCGGTTGTGGCCGGCTCGGCTGCCTGGAGCAGTACGCCAGCGGCAACGCGCTGGTCCGGTTCGCGCAGGCCGGCGCCCGGCAGGAGCCCGGCCGGGCTCCGCTGCTGCTCGACCTCGCCGGTGGTGATCCGGCCGCGATCGGCGGGCGGATGATCACCGCGGCCGCGCACGGCGGGGACGGCGTGGCCCGCGACGCGTTCGCGCAGATCGGCTACTGGCTGGGGGTCGCGATGGCCGACCTGGCCCAGGCGTTCGACCCGCAGGTGCTGGTGGTCGGCGGTGGCGTGATCGACGCCGGCGAGCTGCTGATGGGACCCACCGAACGGACGTATCGGGACCAGCTGGCACAACGTGGCAGGTTTCCGGTCGCCGAGATCCGGGCAGCTGAGACCGGCAACACGGCAGGTGTGCTCGGCGCCGCCGATCTCGCCCGACGTATCTGACCAACGACGAGGGAGCACGCCGTGTCCGGGGTCCCGCTTCGGGTGTTGAGCTACAACGTGCACGGCCTGCGCGACGACCGGGCGGCCCTCACCGGGCTCGTCCGCGACCTCGCCCCGGATGTCGTCGTCGTGCAGGAGGCGCCGCGCCGGTTCCGGTGGCGGCAGAAGTGTGCCTCCCTGGCCGACGACTTCGGCATGGTCGTGGCCGCCGGCGGGCTTCCCTCGCTGGGTAACCTGCTGCTGGTCAGCCTCCGGGTCCGGGTGCACGAGCAGTGGTGCCTGCGCTATCCGCTCACCCCGGGCCGGCACCTGCGCGGCGCCGCGTTCGCCCGGTGCTCGGTGCGCGGCGCCCGGTTCACCGTCTCGGGCTCGCACCTGGCCACCGACGCCCGGGAGCGCCCGGATCAGGCGGCCCGCTGGAAGGAAGCGTTGTCGGCGGTCGACGGTCCGCTGATCGCCGCCGGCGACCTCAACGAGGGGCCGGGCGGGGGCGCCTGGCGGACGGTCGCCGACGGCCTCACCGACGCCGCCGGTGCCGCCTCCTCGGCCCTCACGTTCCCGGCCACGCTGCCCCGGCTGCGCCTCGACGGGCTCTTCGTCTCGCCGGACATCACGGTCGACCGGTACGAGGTCGTGGAGACCGATCAGGCCCGCCGGGCCAGCGACCACCTGCCCGTTCTCGCGGAGCTGTCCCTGCCTTCCGAGTAGCTCTCGCTTCTGCGAGGATCTCCGGGTGCCCGACACCCCTGACATCGCCGACCGGCACGACGCGGTCTGTGTGATCGGCGCCGGCGGCAGCGGTCTCGCGGCGATCAAGAACCTGCGTGAGCAGGGCTTCGCCGTCGACTGCTACGAACGCGAGACCTCGGTCGGCGGCGCCTGGAACTGGCGGCACGACCGCAGCCCGGTGTACGCCTCCACCCACCTGATCTCGTCACGCCCGCTCACCGAGTTCCCCGACTTCCCGATGCCCGACGACTGGCCGGACTATCCGCACCACAGCAAGCTGCTCAGCTACCTGGAGCGCTACGCGCAGCACTTCGGGCTGGGCGACAGCATCTGGTTCGGCACCGAGGTCGTGGCCGTGACGCCGGTCGGTGATGGGCGCTGGGACGTCACCACCCGCAGCACGGGCGGCGGCGCCGAGCGGATCCAGCGGTACGCGGCCGTCGTCGTGGCCAACGGGCACAACTGGTCGCCCAAGCCGCTGCCGGTGGACACCTCGAAGTACCGGGGGCAGGTGATCCACGCGTCGGCGTACAAGGACCCGGCGCAGTTGCGCGGGCGCAAGGTGCTGGTGGTCGGCGGCGGCAACACCGGCTGTGACATCGCCGTCGAGGCGGCCCAGCAGGCGAGCACGGTCTGGCACTCGACCCGCCGCGGCTACTGGTACGCCCCCAAGTACGTCTTCGGCCGCCCCGCCGACCAGGTCAACGACAAGATGCTGCAGCTGCGCCTGCCGTTGTGGCTGCGCCAGTGGATCTACCACCGCGCGCTGCGGCTCACCGTCGGCGACATCACCCGGTACGGCCTGCCCGAGCCCGACCACCGCCCGTACGAGAGCCACCCGGTGGTCAACAGCCAGCTCGTCTACTACCTGGGCCACGGCCGGATCACTCCGGTGCCGGACGTGACCCGCCTGGAGGGCTCGACTGTGGAGCTGGCCGACGGCCGGCGCGTCGAGCCCGACCTGGTCATCACCGCGACCGGCTACCTGCCCCGGTTCGAGTTCCTCGCCCCCGAGCTGCTCGACATCGACGACGACGGCAAGCCCGATCTGCACCTGCACGCATTCGCCCGGAAGCACCCGACGCTCGCGGTGATCGGGCTGGTGCAGCCGGACGCCGGGCTGTTCCCGCTCGCGCACTGGCAGAGCGTGGCCGTGGCCCGCTGGCTGCGGTTGCGGGCCACCGACCCGGTCCGGGCCGCGGCGGTGCAGCAGCGGGAGTCGACGCGGCCGCTGCGGTCGTGGACCCGGCTGCGGGTGGTGCCCTCGTCCCGGCACTGGTTCGAGGTCAGCCACACCAGTTACCTGCGCACCCTCGAAGATCTGTTGAAGCAGCTGGAGCCGGCATGAGTTCGCAGGTGTTGCGGTTCGCGGACTGGACGTCTCCGGTGCCGCCGGTGCGGCGGGAGGTGCTCAGCGCCCTGCCGGAGACGGCCGAGGACAATCCGCCGGTGCTGTTCGTGCCGGGGCTGGGCCACGGCGCGTGGGCGTTCGCCGAGCACTGGCTGGGGCATACCGCGTCGCGGGGCTTTGCGGCCCACTCGGTGAGCCCGCGGGCGAACGGGTCGCTGCGGGCGTACGTGCACGACGTGGTGCAGGTGGCGGCGGGTCTGCCGCGGCAAGCTGTGCTGGTCGGTCACGGCGCGGGCGCGCTGGTCGTAGCGCACGCCCTCGCGCGGTATCCGGCCCGGGCCGCGGTGCTGGCCGCGCCGGTGCCGGAGGGCTGGTCGGCTCTGGGGGCCGCGCTGCGGGCCAACCCGCTCGGCACGCTGCCCGCGCTGATCGGTGCGGCGCCCCGGCTGAGCCGCAAGCAGCTGTTCAGCGCCGAGCTGGCCGAGGCCGACGCCTACCGGGCGAAGCTCGAGCGCACCCCGGCGGCGATCTACCGGCAGGTGCTGTTCGCGACCCCGCCGGCGGCGCCGGTCGGGGACCCGCCGACCCTGGTGGTGGGCAGCCCGGACGACCGGGTGGTGCCGCGCAAGGCGCTCGACCGTACGGCGGCCCGGTTCGGCGGGGCACCGCTGCTGTTCCCCGGGATGGCCCACGATCTGATGCTCGACACCAACTGGCGGGAACCGATCGACGCGATCCTGGACTGGCTCACCAAGGAGCTGGCCGGCTGACCATGGCCGGCGTGACGACGCTGCTCAGCGACGCAGGCCGGCCGCCAGACGCCCGGAGTGGTCCAGGGCGGTGAGGTAGGCGCGGGCCCAGGCCAGGATGTCGTAGCGGGTCAGGTGGTCGCGCATCGCCCGCATCCGGCGTCGCAGGTCCGCCGGGTCGGCGTCGAGGGCGTCCAGCAGGGTCGCTTTGAGCCCGTCCACGTCGTGCGGGTTGACCAGGAACGCGTCGTCGAACTCGGCGGCGGCCCCGGCGAACTCGCTGAGCACCAGCGCGCCGGTGCCGGCGGCGCGGGCGGCCACGTACTCCTTGGCGACCAGGTTCATGCCGTCGCGCAGCGGGGTGACCACCATGACGTCGGCGGTCAGGTAGAGGGCGGCCAGGTCGGCGCGGTCGAACGGCTGGTTCAGGTAGTGGATGGCGGGCTCGCCGACGCGGCCGTACTCGCCGTTGATCCGGCCGACCTCACCCTCGATCCGGTCGCGCAGCACCCGGTAGCTGTCCACGCGTTCCCGGCTCGGCACGGCCACCTGCACCAGGACGGTGTCGTGCACCTTGACCCGGCCGTCCCGCAGCAGCTCGCTGTACGCCGTCAGCCGGTGCTCGATGCCCTTGGTGTAGTCCAGCCGGTCCACGCTCAGCAGGACCCGCCGCGGCCGTCCCAGGTCGGCGCGCAGCTGCTCGGCGTGCTCGACGATGTCGGGGCGCGCGGCCAGCGACTGCATCTCGCTGACGTCGATCGAGACCGGGAACGCGCCGGTGCGCACCATCCGCCCGTCCAGGGTGACCTGGTCGTCGGTGGACTGCGCGCCCAGCAGCTTGGTGGCCAGCTGGGCGACGTTGTGCGCGGCCTGCGGGCGCTGGAAGCCGACCAGGTCCGCGCCGAGCATCCCGCGCAGCAGCTCGACCCGGCGGGGGAGCTGCATGAACAGCTCGGGCGGGGGGAACGGCACGTGCAGGAAGAAGCCGATGAGCACGTCCGGGCGCAGCTCGCGCAGCAGCTGGGGGACGAGCTGCAGGTGATAGTCCTGGATCCAGATCGCGGCGCCCGGCCCGGCGACCTCGGCGGCCGTCTCGGCGAAACGCCGGTTCACGTCCCGGTACGTCTCCCACCAGCCGCGGTCGAAGACAGGCTGCTCGACGGCGTCGTGGTAGAGCGGCCAGAGCGTGGAATTGGCGAAGCCCTCGTAGTAGCCGCGAAGCTCCTCCTCGGACAGTGCCACCGGCCGGATCCGCAGCGTGCCGATGTCCGGCAACGTGGGCGCACTGTCGATGCCGCCGTTCCAGCCGACCCAGGTGGCCGGCGTCTGCTGCAGGATCGCGTGCAGGGCGCTGGCGAGACCGCCGGGGCTGCGCCGCCATTCGCAGGCGCCGTCCGGGGCGGCACTGTCGTCCAGCGGAAGGCGGTTGGCGACGACCACGAGCGAGCTCTGGCGCATCCACGAAAGGTTACGCGATGGCTACCGAGCGAAACAACGTCAGTGATCTATGTCCTTCTTCGGCCTTCGTCAGACCACTGCGCCGTCGTCGAAGTCATCGTCGTCGTCGCCCGAGCGCAGCCGCCAGACCAGCGTCACCGCGCCGCCGACGATCGCGGTGAAGCCGATCAGGGTGACGAAGTTGCGCTCGATCGGCAGCAGCCACGGGAACAGGAAGAGCAGGAAGCCGAGCACCACGCCGAGCACGCCGGCGACCGCGTACTTGGAGATGTGCGGCAGCGGGGGCGGGGGCGGCGGGGTGTAGCGCTCGTCGTCGTCCTCGTCCAGGCCGTCGTCGTCCGTGCCGGTGCCGAACGTGTCCAGCCCGTCCAGCAGCGACGGCTCGTCGGTGCGACGGCGGTTGAGCGAGACGCCCGAGAAGTCGGCGGCCGACGGCAGAGTGCCGCCCGGCTGGCGGGGCTGCTCCGGCGGATCGTTGGCCGGCAGCTCCGGCGCGCGGGTCGGATCCACCCCCTCCGACGCCGGCCACGGCGGGGCCGTCGGATCGATCGGGGTGTGGAAGCCGGCGACGATCTTGGCCCACTCGGCGTCCACGGTGCCCTGGTCGGTGCGGGTCTCGGACTTCGGGGCGACCGGGGTCGGGCCTACGCCACCGGTCAGCTTGTGCAGGTGCTCGCGGGCCGTGGCCAGGTGGGTGCGGTCGACGTAGAGCCGGTCGGTGGGCCGGGCCGGGAACGTCGTGGCGCGCAGGATCGGATTCAGGTCCGCGGACGGCTGCAGGTACGCCGCGATACCGCCCGCGGCCAGCACGTCCAGGAGGTGTTCACCGACGCGGGGATCCACGTCGCCCGCGGCCGCGTAGTCGGCCGCGTCGAGCCCGTTGTCCCGCCGCCCGCGGCGGGCGCCACCCGCTGACACCCTGCTCACTCCTCGCTTCGCGCCGTCGCGCGCTGTGCCCGCCTGGTCGGCGGATCCGGTCCCCGTTCAGCTGCGCCCGGCCGACCGTGCCTTGAATGGTGACACGTGACATGCCGGTTCCGGGAGTGCGTTGTGGCGTGCCGCTCCCGCTTCGTACGCTTTCGCTTGCCACAGACCGTGGCGCGCGGGAAAGGACACCGGTGTTCTACTGGCTGCTCAAGTACGTCGTGCTGGGACCCGTCCTGAAATGCCTCTTCCGCCCCGATGTGGAGGGGTTGGCTCACGTACCACGGAGCGGACCGGTGATCCTGGCGTGCAACCACCTCTCCTTCTCCGACTCGATCTTCACACCACTGCTGGTGAATCGGAGGGTGACGTTCGTCGCCAAAGCGGAGTACTTCACCGGTAAGGGGATCAAAGGCTGGCTCATGCGACAGTTCTTCGTCAGCACGGGGACGATCCCGGTGGACCGTTCGGGCGGCAAGGCGGCCCGGGCGGCCCTGGACACCCAGCTGCGGGTCCTGCGCGGCGGAAACATCGCGGGCATCTACCCGGAGGGCACCCGCTCACCGGACGGCCGGCTCTACCGCGGCAAGACCGGTGTGGCCCGCCTGGCCCTGGAGAGCGGCGCCCCGGTCGTACCGGTCGCCCTGCTCAACACCGACGAGATCCAGCCGACCGGCAAACTGATCCCCAAGATCAAGCGCGTCCGCATCCGCTTCGGCGCCCCCCTCGACTTCACCCGCTACGCAGACCGGGTCGGCGACCGCTTCGTGGAACGGGCGGTGACGGACGAGATCATGTACGAACTGATGACCCTGACCGGCCGCCCCTACGTCGACGTCTACGCAGCCAGCCTGAAAACGGCAATCGTCGCCCCGAGCCGGACGTCATCCGCGAGTGTCGAAACCTGACCGATTTGAGCTACGCGTCCCGGCGTAGGCAACCGCAACACCGGGGCTGGAGTGGGGCGGTTCTCGGCCCAGCGGCCGGTCCAGGCCGAGGGATCGGCCGCCGGGCTGGCCGGGTGGCATTGGTGGGCGGTCTGCGGTCGGTCCGCGGGCTGGCGGGCAGTATGGGCAGGCGGCCTGAGGGCCGATTGCTCGGCTGGTCCGGCGACATGGCGGCCGACACGGCCGGCGATTCCCGGCCGGACGGGCGGAGTGGCGGCAACCAGCCCGGCGCCGATCCCTCGGCCTGGACTGGCCGACCGGCCCTGAGGCGGCAATCGTCGCCCCGACGACCACCGAGGGCCGTAACCAGAGTCGGACTGCGCCCGTCGGTGACCTCGACACCGACCTCGTGGGGCGCAGTCCCGTCGAGCCGGAGGCGAGACCAGCAACAGAGCTAGCGGTCGGCCATGCCGGCTCGGCGGCGGAGAGCTGAGACGTCTGTGACCACGATGCGGCGGCCTTCGGTGCGGAGCCAGCCGCGGCTGGCGAAGGAGCCGATCGCCTGGTTGACGCTCTGCCGGGAGCCGCCTGCCATCTCCGCCAGCTGGCTCTGGTTGAGCTCGATGGTGATCATCGGGGCCTGGCTCTCGCCGGCCAGGCGGACCAGGGTCTTGGCCACTCGGCCGGGCAGGTCGAGGAAGACGTGGTCGGCGTTCTGCTCGGTGAGGCGGCGGATCAGCGCCCCCACCGAGCGCATCACCGCGTCCAGGATGCGGGGGTTGGAGTGCACCAGGTCGATGAAGGCGACCCGGGACAGCGCCAGGGCCTGGCTGTCCTCGATCGCTTCGGCCGACGCTGAGCGGGTCAGGGCGTCCAGCAGGGAGACCTCGCCGAGGACGTCCGGCGGGCGGACCACGGTCAGCACCGCGCGTTCGCCGGTCGGGGCGGTGCGGAAGACGGCGATGGCGCCGCGGCGGAGGATGATCAGGGAGTCGCCGGGGTCGTGCTCGACGAACAGGATCTGACCTTTGCGGTACGTGCGCGGCACCGCCGCCGCGATCACCCGCTGGCGGACGTCCGGCTCCAGGCCGGCGAACATCTCCACGCCTGTGAGCGCGTCCCCGTGCTCTGCCAGTCGATGATCCACGGTCAGTCCCTCCCCGATCGGGACCCCCGTGGACACAGTTGTCCGGCGCCGGCCCCACGACGCGAACGATCACTCTTAGCATGAAGAGCCACGTCGACGCCATTTGATACATCCAGCAGACGCATACGATCATCTCGCGCGCGTAGCTATCTGTACACCCTCTAATCGCCGCCTGTGACTATCGCCCACGGTGTCCGTCGTCATTACGGTGTGTACCGGGATAATCGCCGCCGTGCCGGATGACGACCTTCTTCGATCAACCTTGCGCGACCAGTGGCACCTCGTGCCCGCCGAGATCACGGCGCTGCCCGGGGGCCTGCTGTCGCACGGCTGGGACGTGACCGCGGGCGGCGAACGCTTCGTGGCCCGCCTGGCCGACCCCGCCGCGCGCCAGCCGGTCGAAGCGGGCCTGGCCGCGGCCGAGCTGCTGAGGGGGTCCGGCATCGAGGCGGGCGAGCCGGTGCGGACCCTGGCCGGGGGCCTCACCGCGGAGACGCCGGCCGGCGCACTGGCCGTGCTGCGCCGGGCGCCGGGCCGTACCCTCGACGGCCGCGACCCGGTCGACCAGCAGTTCTGGGGTGACCGGCTGGGCGCGGTGCACTGCCGGCTGCAGGGCTTCCGGCATCCGGGGCTGCGCCGCTGGAACCTGCTCGACCCGGAGGCGGCGCACCTGGACATCGAGACCTGGCTGCGCCCGGCGGTCGCCGAGGCGGTGACGGCGATGACCAGGCTGACGGTCACCGACCGGCTCACGTACGGGGTGCTGCACGGCGATCCGGCCCCGGAGATCTTCCTGGTCGACCCGGCGACCGGCCGCGCGGGCCTGCTCGACTGCGGCGCCAGCGGCACCGGCCCGCTGCTCTACGACGTGGCGGCGGCGGTGGTCTACGCGGGTGGCCCGGACACCTCGGCGGAGCTGCTGGACGGCTACCTCGCGGCCGGCCCGGTCGACGAGGGCGAACTGCACGCGGCGCTGCCGGTCCTGCTGCGCTTCCGCTGGGCGGTACAGGCCGACTGGTCGGCGCAGCGGCTCGCCCGCGGCGAGGACGAGAGCGCCCGGCAGGCTCTGCGGCAGGCGAGGCAGGCCCTGGCCGAGGGGCCCGGCGCGGCGTAGGCAAGGATGTCCGCGATGGCCTACAGGTATTTCTACGACTGCGAATTCATCGAGGACGGGCGCACGGTCGACCTGGTCTCGATCGGTATGGTGGACGAGTTCGGCCGCGAGTTCTACGCGGTGTCGACCGAGTTCGACGACTCCCGGGCGGTGCCCTGGGTGCGCCGCAACGTGCTCGACAAGCTGCCGTCCCCGGCCGACCCGGCGTGGCGTTCCCGCGAGCGCATCCGCGACGACCTCTACGCGTTCATGCGCGAACCGGTCCAGGGCCGCGACGAGCAGATCGAGTTGTGGGCCTGGTACGCCGCGTACGACCACGTGGCCCTGGCCCAGCTGTGGGGGGCGATGCCGGCGTTGCCCCGGGAGATCCCCCGCTTCACCAAGGACCTGCGCCAGAAGTGGGACGACCTCGGCCGCCCGCCCCTGCCGACCGCCGAGGGCCGGCACGACGCCCTGGTGGACGCCAGGCACAACCTCGCGCGCTGGCGCGCGATGGGCGGATAGTCCCCGTTCGTTTCGGGTCACCCGCAGCGGGCACCTCTGTCGGCGTATCCGACGACGGTGAGGGGATTTGTGATGGCCGAGAAGACCGAGCAGGAGAAGCGGGAAACGCTCAAGGGGCTGGTCAAGGACGCCCGGATCGGCATGCTCACCACCATGACCGCCGACGGGCGGCACGTGAGCCGGCCGATGGCCGTGCAGGACGTCGAGTTCGACGGCGACCTCTGGTTCTTCACCTACTCCGACTCCGACCTGGTCCAGCAGGTCCGCACGCACCCGCAGGTGAACGTCTCGTTCAGCGACGACAAGCAGCACGCCTGGGTCTCCATCGCCGGCTCCGCCGAGCAGCTCACCGACCGGGCCAAGGCCGAGGAGCTGTGGAACCCGATGCTCAAGGCGTGGTTCCCGGACGGCCTGGAGACGCCGAACCTGACGCTGGTCAAGGTGCACGCCGACACCGCCGAGTACTGGGAATCGGCGCACAGTTCGAGGGTTGTCACTCTGCTGGGCATGGCCAAGGCCGCCGTGACCGGCAAGACCCCTGACGCGGGTGAGAACGAAACCGTGCAGTTGTAGCGGGGTGCTTTGGCCCGGGTGGGGCGCGGCGACTAGAGTGCGCTTGCGGCCCGCCCCGGGACCCCGGCAGTGCAGCCGGTCGACCGTTCTCCTGTTGCCGGCGGGCATCTCGCGACCCGATCAGGGAGGACGAGCAAATCATGCGTATCGGCGTGCTCACCGGCGGCGGCGACTGCCCCGGTCTGAACGCGGTGATCCGGGCGGTGGTTCGTAAGGGCGTCGCCACTTACGGACACGAGTTCGTCGGATTCCGCGACGGGTGGAAGGGCCCCCTGGAGGGCCTGACGAAGCCCCTCGGCATCGCCGAGGTCCGGGGTATTCTGCCGCGCGGCGGCACCATCCTGGGCTCTTCCCGCACCAACCCGTTCAAGATCGACGGCGGCGTGGAGCGGATCAAGGCCAACCTGGCCGAGCAGGGCGTCGACGCGCTCGTCGCGATCGGCGGCGAGGACACCCTCGGCGTCGCGACCAAGCTCAACGACCTGGGCGTGAACGTCGTCGGCGTGCCGAAGACGATCGACAACGACCTCAACGCCACCGACTACACCTTCGGCTTCGACACCGCGGTCAACATCGCGATGGAGGCCATCGACCGGCTGCACACCACCGCCGAGTCGCACCACCGCACCCTGGTGGTCGAGGTCATGGGCCGGCACGCCGGCTGGATCGCGCTGCACGCCGGCCTGGCCGGCGGCGCCAACGTCATCCTGCTGCCGGAGCGCAACTTCGACGTGGAGCAGGTGGCCACGTACGTGACCAAGCGCTTCCAGGTCGAGTACGCCCCGATCGTCGTGGTCGCCGAGGGCGCGCAGCCGCTCGAGGGCCAGATGAGCCTGCAGAGCCAGGAGAAGGACGCGTTCGGTCACGTCCGCCTGGGCGGCATCGGCCAGTGGCTGGCGCAGCAGCTGGAGGACAAGACCGGCAAGGAGGCCCGTACGGTCGTCCTCGGTCACATCCAGCGCGGCGGCACGCCCACCGCGTTCGACCGCGTCCTCGCGACCCGATTCGGTCTGCAGGCGATCGACGCCGTCCACGAGGGTGATTTCGGTAAGATGATGGCGTTGCGTGGCACCGACATCGTCCGCGTCCCGCTCGCCGACGGCACCGGTGAGCTCAAGACCGTGCCGATCTCGCGGTACGACGAGGCCGAGGTCTTCTTCGGCAGCTGAGCCGGCGTTCTTCATAAAGGGGGCGACCGCCGGTCGCCCCCTTTTTCTCTGTCCCGAAGGGGTCCGATGGGCAATCACATGATCGCGGTGATCGGCGCCGGCAAGCTCGGCGAACTGGTCCTGTCCGGCCTGCTGCGGGCCGGCTGGCCGGCCAACCAGCTCATCGCCACCACCCGGCGCCCGGAACGCGCGGCCGAACTGGCCGAGCGCTACGGCATCCGGCCCACCCTGAACCTCACCGCGGTGACCCAGGCCGACGTGCTGCTGGTAGCGGTCAAGCCGCAGGACGCGGGCAAGCTGCTGGACGAGTTCGGCATGAAGATCCCGCCCGGCAAGCTGGTGGTGTCGCTGTGCGCGGGCCTGCCGACGAGCTTCTTCACCGAGCGGCTGCCCGGCGGCATCCCGGTGGTACGGGTCATGACCAACACCCCGGCGCTGGTCGACCAGGCGATGACGGTGATCTCCGCGGGCCCGTACGCGACCGACGAGCACCTGGCACTGACCGAGGAGATCTTCCAGCCGCTGGGCAAGACGATGCGCGTGCCGGAGGCCCAGCAGGACGCCGTGACGGCGCTGTCCGGTTCCGGCCCGGCGTACTTCTACCTGCTGGTCGAGGCGATGATCGACGCCGGCATCCTGCTCGGGCTGCCCCGCCAGGTCGCGCACGAGCTGATCGTGCAGACCGCGATCGGCTCGGCGGTGATGCTGCGCGACTCCGGTGAGCACCCGGTGAAGCTGCGCGAGGCGGTGACCTCACCGGCCGGCACGACCATCTCGGCGATCCGCGAGCTGGAGAAGCACGGCGTCCGGGCGGCGCTGCTGGCCGCTCTGGAGGCCGCCCGGGACCGCGCCCGGGAGATCGCCGCCCAGTCCGCTTGATTCAGTACCAGATGGCGATGCGGGCGCCGTTGTTCTCTTCCGGCGGGCTGGGGTGGCTCTGGGCCGCTCCGGTCGCCATCCGGTGGGCGCTCCAGGCCACCGCGGCGGCGTCCAGGATGTCGTCGGGCGGGGCCTGACCGGCCGGGCCGAGCTGGTCGGGCAGCACTATGCCGTGCTTGGCCAGCAACTGCCGGCGGCGGGCCTGCCCGGTCCAGGTCTTCTTCGCGTACGCCAGCGGCTCGCCCGCCATCTGCCGGAACGACACCTCGGGGTGGGCCTCGAAGAGCAGCCCCGGGTGCCGTTCCCAGATGGCGTTGGCCTCCAGCAGCTTGGGCCGCAGCGCCCACGACTGGCGGCTGAGGCCGGCGCCGGTGAGCTCGCGGCAGAGCCGGTTGGCCGCGGCGAAGTCGCCCTCCTGCCAGACCGCGCGCGGCGGCACCCGGAAGATGCTGCTGCGCCGGGGTCCGAGCTGGTCGGCGGCGAGGGTGTCGGCAGCCCGCCAGCGGTCGGGGAGCATGCCCAGCGGGATGTCGACGCCGATCACGGCCGCGCCGGAGCTGCCCGCGACGATCTCGTACAGGGTGGACGCCAGCATCGCCCGGCCGAACGCGCCGTCGCGCAGCTCGACCCCCACCCAGCCCAGGGCGTACGCGTCGACGCCGATCACGTGGATGCTCATCGGCAGCTCAGCGGAGGAGCAGTTTCTCGATGGCGGCGATCAGCTCGCCGTCCTGGGGGTCGGTCTGTGGTCCGAACCGGGCGGCCACCGCACCGTCCGGGCCGACCACGAACTTCTCGAAGTTCCACTGGATGTCGGGGCCGTCGCCGACCAGCTCGCGGTAGAGCGGGTGGCGCCCGGGCCCGTTCACTTCCACCTTCTCGGTGAGCGGGAAGGTGACGCCGTAGTTCACCTGGCAGAAATCTTCGATCTCGGCGGCGGTGCCCGGTTCCTGGCCGGCGAACTGGTTGCACGGGACACCGAGGACGACCAGCCCGCGGTCCGCATAGGTGTCGGCGAGCGCCTGCAGGCCGGCGTACTGCGGGGTGAGGCCGCAGCGGGAGGCCACATTGACCACCAGGACGACATGATCGCGGTAACGATCCATATCGGCCGGTCCGCCCGAGAGTGTGTGGATGTCGACGGCAAAGATGGTCATGACGGCAGACTACGCGCTGTGCCCGAGCGAGTGCACGCCGTGGCTGCGTCCGGGAGAAAAGTTAAGGTCGCGCTTAATCAGCGATGACCTTCTTGACTCATGTTCATAGATGTGACTACCGTCTCTTCAACTTCCCTTTGGAAAGTTTCCTAACTGTTCTTGAGGAGACGCAGTGAAGAAATCCCTCCGCCGCGCCCTATGGGCCGGGGCCATCGTGGCGGTCGCCTCCGCTGCGGTCCCCATGGTCCAGGCATCCGCCGCCGAAGCCTGTGCACCCGCCTGGAGCGCCTCGGCGGTCTACGTCAAGGACAACTCGGTCTCGTACCAGTCGAAGAACTACACCGCGAAGTGGTGGACCACCAACGAGAACCCGTCCACCAGCGGTCAGTGGGGCGTCTGGGCCGACAAGGGTGCCTGTGACGGTGGGCCGACCACGCCGCCCACCACCCCGCCGACCACGCCCCCCACGACACCTCCCACGACTCCGCCGACCACGCCGCCGACGACCCCGCCGACCAACGGCCCGGCCGGTAAGGCCGTCGTGGGCTACTTCGCCGAGTGGGGCGTCTACGGCCGCAACTACCACGTCAAGAACCTGGTGACGAGCGGCTCGGCGGCCAAGCTGACCCACATCCTGTACGCCTTCGGCAACACCACCGGCGGCCAGTGCTCGATCGGTGACGCGTACGCCGACTACGACAAGGCCTACACCGCGGCCGACAGTGTGGACGGCGTCGCCGACACCTGGGACACCGGCGCGCTGCGCGGCTCGTTCAACCAGCTGCGCAAGCTCAAGAAGCTGTACCCGAACATCAAGGTGATCTGGTCGTTCGGCGGCTGGACCTGGTCCGGTGGCTTCACCCAGGCCGCGCAGAACCCGACCGCGTTCGCCAACTCCTGCTACAACCTGGTCAAGGACTCCCGCTGGGCGGACGTCTTCGACGGCATCGACGTCGACTGGGAGTACCCGAACGCCTGTGGCCTCACCTGTGACGCCAGCGGCCCGGACTCGTACAACAAGGTCGTCTCCGCCCTGCGCACCAAGTTCGGGCAGAACTTCCTGGTCACCTCGGCGATCTCGGCCGACGGCTCGAACGGCGGCAAGCTGGACGCGGCCGACTACGCCGCGGGCATCGCGAAGCTGAACTACGTCTTCCCGATGACCTACGACTACTTCGGCGCGTTCGCCGCCCAGGGCCCGACCGCCCCGCACTCGCCGCTGACCTCGTACGCCGGCATCCCGCAGCAGGGCTTCTGGTCCGACGCGGCGATCCAGAAGCTGAAGAGCAAGGGCGTGCCGTCCAGCAAGATGCTGCTCGGCATCGGCTTCTACGGCCGCGGTTGGACCGGTGTCACCCAGACCGCCCCGGGCGGCACGGCCACCGGCGCGGCGCCGGGCACCTATGAGGCCGGCATCGAGGACTACAAGGTCCTGAAGAACAGCTGCCCGGTCTCCGGCACGATCGCCGGCACCGCGTACGCCAAGTGCGGCAGCAACTGGTGGAGCTACGACACCCCGAGCACCATCGCCGGCAAGATGACCTACGCGAAGCAGCAGGGTCTGGGCGGTGCGTTCTTCTGGGAGTTCTCCGGTGACACCAGCAACGGCGAGCTGATCAGCGCGATCAGCAACGGCCTCAAGTAGTCACTGCGGTAACAGAAGGCGGGGTGCCCTCACGGGTGCCCCGCCTTTGTCATGCCGCCACCGCGGTGACGTCGAACTCGACCAGCAGGTCGGGGGCGGCCAGGGCGGCCACCCCGATCAGCGTGGTCGGCCCGGGTGATCCGGCCCCGCTGCGCTGCAGCCCGGCGAAGAGGTCGCCCGCCTTCTCCGGCTGCCAGTCCACGACGTAGATGGTGGTCTTGACGACGTCGGCGAACGTCGCGCCGGCCGCGGCCAGGGCGGTGCCCACGTTGCGCAGTGCCTGCTCGGTCTGGGCGGCCAGGTCGCCGGCGACCTTTCCCTGCGCGTCCTGGCCCACCTGACCGGCCAGGAAGATCATGCGGCTGCCCTGCGCGACCGCAACGTGGGTGTAGCCCTGCGGCTCGACGAGTCCGTCCGGGTTGATCAGCGTGACAGCCATGGTGTCCTCCTGTAACGTCGTTACTCGTGGATAACGACGTTACACCAACCTTCGCCGAGATGCGACGCCGCGGGCAGGACGAACTCCGCCGGTTCCTGCTCGACACGGCCGGCCGGCTGCTCGCCGAGGAGGGGCCGGCCGCGCTGACCATGCGGCGGGTGGCCGCCGAGGTCGGCTGCTCGACGACCGTGCTCTACACCCTGTTCGGCGGCAAGGACGGGCTGGCCGCGGGGCTGTACCGGGAGGGCTTCGCGCGTTTCCAGCGCCGGTTCCAGGACCTGCCGCCCAGCCCGGACCCGATCGCCCGGATCCGGGCGCTGTCCGCGGCGTACCGGGCGGGCGCCCTGGCCGAGCCGCACTACTACCGGGTCATGTTCCTCGGCGCGATCCCCGGCTTCAGCCCCGGCCCGGACGATCAGGCCGTCGGCAATGCGACATTCCAGTACCTGATCGACGCCGCCGCCGCGGGCATGGCGGCGGGGGCCTACCGGCCCGGCGACCCGGCCGCCGTCGCCCAGGTGCTGTGGGCGGCCGCGCACGGCGTGATCAGCCTGGAGGTGGCCGGGGTGTTCGGCCCGGAGGGCGCCGATCAGCGGTACGCGGACGCGACCGGAGCGGCCACGGCCTGGTTCATCTCATCAGACGGCAGCGACGGGGCCGGTTGAACGGCGACGGGACACCGCGCCGTAGGCTTTCCGTATGCGCCGAGAGTGGCATCAGTTGAGTCATCCCGGGGTCGGGACCACCGCCCTGCAGACGTCCCGCCCGTCCACCGATTCCGCCGAGGACTCCGCCCTGGGCCTGGACAAATGGCGGGAGCTTCCGCGCTTGCAGATGCCGCCGTGGGCCGACATGGACGAGGTCGCCTCCGTCTGCCGGGTCCTCGACACCGTCCCGTCGATCGTCGCGCCCTACGAGGTCGACCAGCTCCGGCACCGCCTGGCCGAGGTCTGCGAGGGCCGCGCCTTCCTGCTGCAGGGCGGCGACTGCGCCGAGACCTTCGCGGACAACACCGAGAGCCACCTGCTGGCCAACGCCCGCACGCTGCTGCAGATGGCGGTCGTGCTGACCTACGGCGCGTCGATGCCGGTGGTCAAGGTGGCCCGGGTCGCGGGGCAGTACACCAAGCCCCGGTCGTCGGCGACGGACTCGCTGGGGCTGCCGGCGTACCGCGGGGACCTGATCAACTCGCTGGACGCGAACGAGGCGGCCCGGGTGGCCGACCCGCAGCGCATGATCCGGGCGTACGCGAACTCCGCCGCGGCGATGAACATGCTGCGGGCGTACCTGGCGGGCGGCCTTGCCGACCTGGCCGGCCTGCACGACTGGAACAAGGACTTCGTCCGCGCCTCGCCGGCCGGCGAGCGCTACGAGGCGATCGCCCGGGAGATCGACCGCACCCTGGACTTCATCCGCGCGTGCGGCATGACCGAGGACGAGGCGCTGCGCACGGTCAGCCTGTACTGCTCGCACGAGGCGCTGGCACTGGAGTACGACCGCGCGCTCACCCGGGTCTCCGACGGCAAGGCGTACGGCCTGTCCGGGCACTTCCTGTGGATCGGCGAGCGCACCCGGCAGCTGGACCACGCGCACATCGACTTCATCAGCCGGATCGCCAACCCGATCGGCGTCAAGCTCGGCCCCGGCACCAGCCCGGAGACGGCCATCGAGCTGTGCGAGAAGCTCAACCCGGACAACATCCCGGGCCGCCTGACCCTGATCAGCCGGATGGGCAACGGCAAGGTCCGGGACGCGCTGCCGGCCATCGTGGAGAAGGTCACCTCCACCGGGGCCAAGGTGGTGTGGCAGTGCGACCCGATGCACGGCAACACCCACGAGTCGTCCAACGGCTACAAGACCCGGCACTTCGACCGGGTCGTCGACGAGGTGCTCGGCTACTTCGAGGTGCACCGCGGCCTGGGCACCCACCCGGGCGGCATCCACATCGAGCTGACCGGCGAGGACGTCACCGAGTGCCTGGGCGGTGCGCAGGGCATCGAGGACCTCGACCTGCCGGGCCGCTACGAGACGGCCTGCGACCCCCGGCTCAACACCCAGCAGAGCCTGGAGCTGGCCTTCCTGGTGGCGGAGATGCTGCGTGGCTGACCTGCGCTCCGACACCGTCACCCGGCCGACCGCGGCGATGCGCGAGGCCATGGCGACGGCGGTGGTGGGCGACGACGTCTTCGGCGACGACCCGACGGTCATCGCGCTGGAGCGGCAGGTGGCCGGGCTGTTCGGGCACGAGGCGGCACTGTTCGCCCCGTCCGGCACGATGGCCAACCAGATCGCCCTGCAGCTGGTCGTGCCGCGCGGCGGTGAGCTGCTGGCCGGCGCCGACGCGCACGTGGTCACCTACGAGCAGGGTGCGGCGGCCGCGCTCGGTGGCATCTCCACCCGGACCTGGCCGTCGGTGGGCGCGGCGCTGGACCCCGAGCAGATCGAGGCGATGATCCGCCCGGACGGTTACCCGTCCGTGGCGACCAGGGCCGTCGCGGTCGAGCAGACGCACAACCTCGGCGGCGGCGGTGTGGTCCCGCTGGAGATCCTGCGCCGCCTGCGGGCGGTGGCCGACGCGGCGGGTGTGGCCCTGCACTGCGACGGCGCCCGCATCTGGCACGCGCACATCGCGGAGGGCGTGCCGCTCGCGGCGTACGGGGAGCTCTTCGACACGCTGTCGGTCTGCCTGTCCAAGGGCCTCGGCGCGCCGGTCGGCTCGCTGGTCGTGGGCAGCGCGGACCGCATCGCCCAGGCCCGGCTGCTCCGCAAGCGGCTGGGCGGCGGCATGCGCCAGGTCGGCATCCTGGCGGCGGCCGGTCAGCACGCGCTGGACCACCACCTGACCCGGCTGGCCGACGACCACGCGCGCGCCCGCCGGCTGGCCGAGGCGCTCGAGCCGCTCGGGGTGGAGCGGGGGGCGGAGGTGCGGACCAACCTGGTGATGCTGGACCTGACCAAGGCGTCCCTGGACGCGCCGTCGCTGGTGGCGGCGGCGGCCGAGCGGGGAGTGCTGCTGGCGGCGATGCTGCCGCGTACGGCCCGCCTGGTGACCCACCTGGACGTCACCGACGACGACATCGACGAGGCGATCACGGTGTTGCGGAGCCTGCTTTCCTGAGGTCTTCTGCTTACATCAGGAGCCGACGCCGTTGCGAACCGCCGAGGAGCTCCGATGACCCGCCGCGCCACCGGTACCTTCACCACCGTCTTCGAGCCGCTGCCGATCGACGACGACACGATCAGCCGGATGCAGGTGCTCAAGACCATCGAGGGTGACCTGAGCGGCACCGGCCGCGCGGAGATGCTCTCGGTCGGCACCCCGATCGACGGCTCGGCGGGCTACGTCGCGATCGACCGCATCACCGGCACGCTGCACGGCCGCAGCGGCAGCTTCGTGCTGCAGCACTACGGGCTGATGGACCGCGGCGCCGGGACGCTGATCGTGCGGGTGGTGCCGGACTCGGGCACCGACGAACTGGCCGGTCTCACCGGTACGTTCGAGATCGACAACAGCTCCGAGGAGCACCGCTACACCTTCGAATACGACATCACGCCGGGCTGACCCCGGTCACGCGGTGCCGGGATCGGCCAGCACCCGGTCCACGACGTCGCGCCAGGCCGGGGCGGCCCCCGGCTCGGCCAGCATGATCAGCGCCTTCCACAGTGCCCACCCACGGGCCCGCTGCCAGGTCTGCCGGTCGAGGCCGACCGCGTCCCGGAAGGCGGCGCGTTCGGTCCCTTCGAGGGAGTTCCAGGCGATCACGAGGTCACAGGCCGGATCGCCGACGCCGCAGGTGCCGAAGTCGATGACGGCGGCCAGCCGCCCGTCGCGCACCAGCAGGTTGCCGACCGCGATGTCGCCGTGGAACCAGACCGGCGCCGACGGCCAGGCCGACTTCAGCGCCTGGGCCCACACGCTCCGGCAGGCCGGCCCGTCCACGGTGTCGCCGAGCTGCTCCAGGGCCTGCTCGACCTGGTCGCCGTAGACGCTGGGGTGGCAGCCCCGGAAGAACGAATGCCGGCCGCCGGCCGGGCCGGGCACGGGAGCCTGGCGCAGCACGGTGAGGAAGGCGCCCAGGTCACTCGCCAGCCTGTCCCGGCCGACCTCCGCGGCGTCCTCCAGGGTGTCGCCGGCCAGCCACTGCCGCACCGACCAGGGGAACGGATAGCCCGCACCCGGGCGCCCGACCGCCACCGGGGACGGGACCGGCAGCGGCAGGTGCCCGGCCAGCTCGGGCAGCCAGCGGTTCTCCTTCTCCACCGCCGCCACGTATCCCTCGCCGCTGGGCAGCCGCACGGACAGCTGATCGCCGAGCCGGAAGGTGCGGTTGTCCCAGCCCTGCCGGGGCACCGGAGTGACGGGCAGGTCGCTCCACTGCGGGAACTGCTCGGCGATCAGGGCGCGTACCAGATCGGTGGTGATCGAAGGCTTCACAGCTCGGGGCGCAGCCCTTTGAGCAGGGCGATGTCCGCCGCGTGGCCCTCGTGCTGCTCGGTCGGGGTCTCCACGATCACCGGCAGGCCCGCGGTCGCCGGGTGGGCCAGCAGCTCGGCGAAGGCGGCCGCGCCGATCCGGCCCTCACCGATGCGCTCGTGCCGGTCGCGGGTCGAGCCGCACCCGTCCTTCGAGTCGTTCGCGTGGATGAGCTGTAGCCGGCCCTCGCCGACCGTGGCCACCAGGGCGTCCAGCGTCTCGGTCATGCCGCCCGGCTTGGCCAGGTCGTGCCCGGCCGCCCAGGCGTGGCAGGTGTCGAAGCAGACGCCCAGCCACGGGTGGTGCTCCACCGCGTCCAGGTACGGCCCCAGATCCTGCACCTTCGACGCCAGGCTGCGCCCACCACCCGCACTGGGCTCCACCAGCACCTTCGGCAGGCCCTGGGCCGCCGCCACGTCCAGCAGCGGCAGCAACGCCTCGCGGAGCTGGTGCAGCGCCTTGTCGTCGTGGGCCGGGTCGACCGAGCTGCCCGCGTGGTAGACGATCGCCGTCGCACCGATCGCGGCACCGCGGCGCAGCGCGTGCTCCAGCGTCTCCACCGACCGCTGCACGGTCTGCTCGGTGGGCGAGCCCAGGTTGACCAGCAGCGACGCGTGGATGTACGCCGGCAGCCCCCGCTCGCCGCAGCCGTCGCGGAACAGCGCGTCCTGCTTCGGGTCACCGGGCGGCAGCGCCCAGCCGCGGGAGTTCGAGACGTAGACCTGCACCGCCTCGGACCCGGCCGCGTCCGCGTACGGCAGCGCCGCCTTGGCCAGCCCTCCTGACGTCCTCGTGTGCGAGCCGACCGGCCTGCTCACGCGCACGTCAGCACCACCTCGGTCTGCGGCGGGACCGGCGTGCCGGCCGGCGGGTTCTGGATCCGGACCACGCCGTTGGGGTTGAAGTCGAGGCGGGCGCGCAGCCCCTGCGACTCCAGGACGCCCTTCGCCTGCTGGCACGGCTGGTTGTTCACGTCCGGGACACCGACCTGCGGCGGGCCCTTGCTGACCACGAGCTTGATCTCGTCGTCCTTCTCGGCGCCGGTCCCCGGGGCGGGGGACTGCTCGATGACCTGGTCAGCGGGCTGATCGCCGTCCTTGTACTGCTCCACCACGTTCAGGCCGAGCCGCTGGGCCTCACCGCGGGCGTCGTTGATGTTCTTGCCCGTCAGGTCCGGGACGGTGATCGGCGCCTTGCCCTTGCTGACCACCACGGTCACGGTTGCGCCCGGCTTGAGCTGCGCGTCCGCCTTCGGGTCGGTGGAGATGACCACGCCCTGCGGAATGGTGTCGCTGTACTTGCCCTTGCCTTCCTTGACCTTGAGCTTCGTGCCCTCGATCTCGCCGCGCGCCACGGCCAGCTCCTTGCCGACCACGTCGGGCACCGGATAGCGCTCCGGGCCCAGCGAGAGCGTCAGGACGACGACACCGCCCTTGAGGATCCGCTCGGTGGGCGGCGGGTCCTGGTTGAGCACCACGTCCTTGGGGACGTTCTCGCTGAACGCGCCGTCGCCGATGCGCAGCTCGAAGCCCTCCTGGGCGGCGGCCTGCTCGGCCTGGGCCCGGCTCATGTTCACCAGCTGCGGGGTGTCCGTGTACCGGCCGAGGGTCACCCACCAGGTGCTGCCGACGACGACGAGCACCATCAGCGCCACCGCCGCCATGATCAGGATCTGCCGCCGGTCGCCGGTGAAGCGGCCGCGCACACCACCCCCGCCCTGCGGTGCCGGCGGTCCGGCCCGGCGCTGGCCACCGCGGGACCGGCCCTGCTCCGGCAGCCGGGCCCAGCCGGGACGGTCGCCGCCGGTGGCCGGGAAGGTCGTGGTGATCGCGGGCACGAGCGCGGTGGCGTCGGCGGCCGGCGGGCGCGCCGGGACCTGGCGCAGCAGCGCGGTCTCGACGTTCGCCGCACCCAGGTCGTCGCGGACCACCTGCACCTCGGCGAGCAGCGCGCCGGCGTCGGTGGGGCGGGCGCCCGGGTCACGGCGGGTGGCCCGGGCGACCAGGTCGTCGAGCACGGTGGGCAGGCCCTTGACGATGCTGGACGGCGCCGGGACGTCGTTGTCGACGTGCTGCCAGGCGACCTCGACCGGCTCGTCACCGTCGTACGGGACCCGGCCGGTGAGCATCTCGAAGAGCACGATACCGGCCGAGTAGACGTCCGTGCGCGCGTCCGCGTGCCCGTCGGTGACCAGCTCCGGCGCCACGTAGGCGACCGTGGCCATGAGCTGGCCCGAGTCGTCGGTGCTGCTGGCCTCGACCGCGCGGGCCAGGCCGAAGTCGGCCACCTTGACCACGCTGTCGACCAGGTTGGCGATGCCGCCGCTGGGCGCCTCGGCGACCAGCACGTTCTCCGGCTTGACGTCGCGGTGCACGAGGCCGGCGCGGTGCGCGGCGGCGATCGCGGCGAGCATCTGCTCACAGATGGCCAGCGCCTCGACCGGGTTGAGCCGGCGGCGCTGGGTGAGCAGGTCGCGCAGGGTGCGACCCTGGACGTACTCCATGACCAGGTACGGCAGGCCCTGGTGGCGGCCCTGGTCGTACACCGCGACGACGTTGGGGTGGGTGAGCCGGGCGATCGTCTTCGCCTCGTCGGTGAAGCGGTCGACGAAGTGCACGTTCGTCGCCTGCGACGGGTGAATGATCTTCAGGGCCACCGTGCGTTCGAGCCGGTCGTCCACAGCGGTGTACACAGTCGCCATGCCACCACGGGCTACCCGGCCGGTGATCCGGTAGCGCCCGTCAATCGTCGTGCCGATCAACGTGTCGGCGACAGTCGTGTCCATCGGCGTGAAGTGTATGTGTCCTTCCGGGCGCGGCAGCCCAGGATCTCACAGCTGAGACCGAACGGGTACAGCGCGAAGCGGTGACCAGGGCAAAGTGGAGAAAACGACCCGCGGTGCCGGAGCCCCGCGAGTCGCTTATCGTGACAAATCGGATCAGTGCTGTCGCGCGTGGCGAGCCCGGTTCTCGTCCCGGTCCGGCCCCGTGGCGTCGTCCGAGCCGGTCGGCTCGGCCGGAACGGGCGATTCGCTCGGCTCCGGGGAGCCGCTGCCGTCCGGCGAGGACGAGGTCGGCGAGGGCGTCGCCGACGGGCTGTGCGGCGTCGGCACGGGCGCGGTGGGGGTCGGCACCGGCGGCGCCGCACAGCAGTCGGCCGGCCGGGTCTCGGGCCGGCCGGCCGAGGTGGTCCGCGGCGGCTGCGGCACGATCGGCGGCGGCGCGGCCGGCGCGGCGGCGCCCACGGTCGGGGGCAGCACCCGGATCGTCCCGGGTACGGGCTCAGCCGCCGTCGTGGCCGCAGCCGGTGGCCGGCCGCCCGCCGCGTAGGCGGTGCCGCGGCCCAGGCCCGAGTTGGACAGATCACCCTCGGAGCCCCGCGGCGCCTCGGCGGCCAGCGGGTACGGCTCCGCACCGGCCGGCTTCTCGCCGACCAGCGCACCGATCCCGTTGACGACCGCGAAGTAGCTGCCCGCGGCCCCCGCGACCGCGAGGACGCCGAAGGCCGAGGCCGCCACGATCCGGCGCGGCCGGGGCACGAGCTGCTCGCCGTACGAGGTGCGCAGCCCGCCGGTCATGCCCGCACCGCCGAAGGTGCTGAGCCCGGTCGAGGTCACGTCCGGGTGGCCGGCGGACGGGCGGACGGATCGGACGCCGGCCTCCGGCTCGCCGGCGTCCGGCTCGGGCCGGTCCAGGTCGTACCGCACCGAGCGCCACGCTCCGGCCACCTCGGTGCGGGCTTTGCGCCACATGGTCATCGGGACTGTTCTCCGATCTCGAGGAACCGGGGACTTCCCGGTTCCGCATGCTCCGCTTGGTCAGCCGCGGAGCGGGCATGGCACGCTGGTCGGGTGACCGATTCCGTAACCGTGGGTGAGGCGGCGGCCCCGCAGCCCACCGGCCCGACCGAGTGGATCAACCTGCCCGACGTGGCGGACAAGCTCGGCGTGTCGATCAGCAAGGTGCACCAGATGATCCGCGACGGCGCTCTGCTCGCCGTCCGGCGCGACGGTGTGCGCGTGGTGCCGGCGGAGCTGGTGGCCAACAGCACCGTGCTCAAGCACCTCCCCGGCATCCTCACGTTGCTTCGCGACGCTGGGTACAACGACGAAGAGGCGCTGCGGTGGCTCTACGAGCCGGACGCAACCGTGGACGGCTGCGGCGCCAAGGGTCTCGGCGGGGACCGCGCCCGCGAGGTCAAGCGGCGTGCCCAGGCGCTGGGTTTCTGAGCGCCCACATGCGACACCTTTCGTATCTGCTCGTGCTCGTGGGCTGCCTGGTGTCCGCGATCTGGCTGGAGCCGGTGCTGAAGGTCAACGTGCTCCGCCGGTGGAAGCGGCTGCTGCTCACGCTGCTGCCGGTGGTGGTGATCTTCGTGCTGTGGGACCTCGGGGCGATCGCCGCCGGGCACTGGGACTTCGACCCGGAACAGACCACCGGCGTGCTGTTCCCCGGTGGGCTGCCGCTGGACGAGGTGCTGTTCTTCGTCGTGGTGCCGGTCTGCGCGGTGCTGGGCTTCGAAGCGGTCCGGGCTGTGCTGCGCCGGCCGGCCGGTGACGAATGACCTACACCGTCGCGGCCCTGCTCGGCGTGGCCGGTGCGCTGCTCGTGGATCTCGCGGTGCTGCGGACCCGGCTGGTGACCCGGGTGGTGTTCTGGGCCACGTACCCGATCATCATCGCCTTCCAGCTGCTGTCCAACGGCATCCTGACCGGCCGCCGGATCGTGGTCTACGACCCGGCGGCGATCATCGGCTGGCGGCTGGTGTACGCGCCGGTCGAGGACCTGCTGTTCGGCTTCGCGCTGGTGCTGCTGACCCTGTCGATCTGGGTCTGGCTGGGCCGCCGCGGGGTGCAGCGCACACCGGCGGCGGGGGAGGGCAGCCGGTTGCTGAAGTGGGGCCGGGCCCGCCTGGGACAGCGCGATTCCGCCGATCTGTGACACCATCCCGCGGTGCGTCCGAGGCCGTTGCTGCTGACCGCCGCGGCCGTGCTGGCCGTGGTGCACGTGATCGGGGTGCTGTTCGCCCGCCCGCTGTACCGCCCGGCTGAGGTCCTGGCCACGCTGTGCCTGCTGGCCTGCGCGATCGGCTCCGACCTGCGGGCTGACCGCGGGCCGGCGCGGTGGGGTCCGACCGTCGCGGCGGCCGTGCTGGTGGCCGGGGCCGCGCTGACCGTGCCGCCGCCGCCCGGTGACGGCACCGGATTGCAGTTCCTCAGCGTCGAGCAGTACGACGGCTCGGTCCTGCGCACCCAGCTCCAGAGCCTGATCCCGGTGACGGTCGCGCTCCTGTTCGTCCTGGTCCTGCTGGCGACCGGGGGGAAGCCGCGGCTGAGCCGGACCTGGCTCGGGGCGGCGATCGCGGCCGGGGTTCTGGTCGTCTTCTATACGGCCGCGCGTCTCGCGCTGATCAATTCCGTCCTGAAGGAAACCGGCCCTGAGGGGTTACCGAGACTTCCACCCGCAGTCGTGGCCCTGATGCCGTTGCTGCTGGCGTTGGCCGCGCTCGCACTCGCCGTGGTCACCGCAGCCCAGCGCCGACCGCTGGCTGCCGGTGGTGCGCTGCTGCTGGTGCCGGCCGCGCTGATCTGGATCGACACGGCGCTGGGGGCGACGCTTCTGCCCTACGAGGTCTACGACACCGCGACCCTGTTGTCGCCGGACCTGATCACAGCGACCGACACCCTGCCGCAACCGACGCAGGCACTGACCGCCGCCCTCTGCCTCACGGCTGCTGTTCTCCTGATCGCCGGACTCAGGAGCGCGGCAGCAGGCCCACGAGCGACGTGATGATCGCGAGCCGCAGGGCCGTCCGCAGTTCGATCTGGTGGACCGCGAGCTCCGGCTCGGACTCGTAGACGGCCAGCAGGCTCGGCGGCGGCGAGGTGTAGGCGGACAGTGCGCCCCCGATGAGCAGCAGGTTCAGGCAGAACAGCTCGGCGCGGTCGCCGATCTCGGGCAGGTGCCGCTGGACGAGGCCGGCCATCACCGCGAGGTTGCCCAGTGAGGCCCGCTTGTGCCGGCGGACGACCTCGACTGAGACGTTGTGCTCGAGCACCCCGCCCTGCGCGCCGTAGAGATCGCAGAGCACCGTCTGGGCGGCGAGCGACCGGCTGAGCACGTCGGCCACCTGCTCTGCCCGTTCGGCCGTGGAGCGGCCCGGGTCGATCGCCCGGGCCAGCTCCTGCTCCAGCTCGGCCAGCCAGGTCGCGGTCCGGTCGTCCATGAGGTCGAGCAGCACCGCCTCGCGGGACTCGAAATAGCGCAGCACCGCCGTCTTGGCCAGGCCGACCCGCCGGCTCAGCTCGTTCAGGGTCACCTCGGCGACCGGCATCTCGTCGAGCATCGCCGAGGTGGTCTCCAGGATCGCCCGGCGCCGGACCGCACGCTGCTCCTCGTTGCGGGCCCGCTGGAACGTCATGACGCCAACCCTAGCTTAGGTACCGGCGGTCCCTTGACAGTGTACCGGCGGTACATTAACGTCTCCGGTATAAGTAACCGCCGGTACATAAGGAGTCCGAGATGAAGTGGACCGAGCAGCAGATCCCGCGCCAGGACGGCCGGGTGGCCGTGGTCACCGGGGCCAACACCGGGCTGGGCTTCGAGACCGCCCGGCGGCTGGCCGAGCGCGGGGCGGCCGTCGTGCTGGCCGTGCGCGACACGGCGAAGGGCAAGCGGGCCGCCGCCCGCATCAACGGCGACGTCTCCGTCCAGGAACTGGATCTGACCTCGCTGGAGTCGGTCCGCGCCGCCGCGGCCGGCCTGCGCGCCACCCACCCGCGGATCGACCTGCTGATCAACAACGCCGGCGTGATGTACACCCCGAGGCAGACCACCCACGACGGTTTCGAGCTGCAGTTCGGCACCAACCACCTGGGCCACTTCGCGCTCACCGGACTGCTGCTCGACCTGCTGCTGCCGGTGCCCGGCTCCCGGGTGGTGACGGTCAGCAGCACCGGCCACCGCATCCGCGCCGCCATCCACTTCGACGACTTGCAGTGGGAACGGTCCTACGGCCGGGCCGCCGCCTACGGCCAGTCGAAGCTGGCCAACCTGATGTTCACCTACGAGTTGCAGCGCCGGCTGGCCGGGCACGGCACCACCGCCGCGGTGGCCGCGCACCCGGGGGTCTCCAACACCGAACTGGTCCGCAACATCCCGGCGGTCCTGCGCGGACCGGTCTCCTGGCTGGCCCCGCTGATCACCCAGCCCGCGACGGCGGGCGCGCTGCCCACCCTGCGGGCCGCCACCGACCCGTCCGTGCTCGGCGGGCAGTACTACGGCCCCGACGGCCTGGCCGAGACGCGCGGCCACCCGAAGCTGGTCACTTCCAGCCCCGAGTCCTACGACGTGACCGTGCAGGAACGCCTCTGGGCCGTCTCGGAGGACCTGACCGGCGTGCGGTTCCCGGTGGGCCGGGCCGTCGCCGCGGCGTGACCGCGGGGAGGCGCGGAGGATCTGCGCTCAGACCGCCCGGCGCGTGGCCGCGTCGGCGAGCTCGAGCAGAACCCCTCGCGCCTCCGCCTCGACCTGCGCCGCGGCCAGCTCGGTCAGCGCCGTCGTCGTCAGGGCGGTGATCCGCTCCTCGGTGCGCGCCAGCGCCCCGCTGTCGCGGATCAGCGCCCGCAGCCGTTGCACGCCGGCGTCGTCCAGCGCCGGATCGCCCAGCCGCGTCTCCAGCTCGGCCCGCTCGCCGGCCCCCAGGGCGGCGTGCGCGGCCGCCACCAGGTACGTCCGCTTGCCCTCACGCAGGTCGTCACCGGCCGGTTTGCCGGTCTGCGCGGGATCGCCGAACACCCCGAGCACGTCGTCGCGCAGCTGGAACGCCTCGCCCAGCGGCAGTCCGTAACCCGAGTACGCCTGCAGCAGCGGCTCCGGCGCCCCGGCCAGCGCCGCGCCGAGCAGCAGCGGCCGCTCGACCGTGTACTTCGCCGACTTGTAGCGCGCCACCTTGCTCGCTCGCTCCAGCGACGTGTCCCCGGTGACCACTGTGAGCACGTCGAGATACTGGCCCGCGGTCACCTCCGTACGCATCTCGTCGAAGACCGGCCGGGCCCGGGCCAGATCGGCCGGCTCGATGCCGGAGGTGTGCAGGAGCTCGTCGGACCAGACCAGCGCCATGTCGCCGAGCAGCACAGCCGCGCTGTCACCGAAGCTGTCGCCGGCCCCGCGCCAGCCGGCCGCGGCGTGCCGGGCCGCGAACCGGCGGTGCACCGACGGCTCGCCCCGGCGGGTGTCGGAGCGGTCCATCAGGTCGTCGTGGATCAAGGCGCTGGCCTGCACGAGTTCGAGCGCCGCGACCGCGGCGACGATCTGCTCGGAGTCCGCCCCGCCGGCGCCGCGGTAACCCCAGTAGGCGAAGGCCGGGCGCAGCCGCTTGCCGCCGAGCAGCACGAAGTCGTCGAGCGCGTCGGCGACGTCGGCGAGGGCCTCGTCGATGGCGAGCAGCCGGGCCCGCTGGGTGGCGAGGAACACAGCGAGGGCCTTGTCGACGCGAGGCCGCAGGCCGGCGCGTTCTAGCGGGGACGTCACGGGGCCAACCTAGCGGGTCCCGCCGGGTCCGCCAGCCGGTAGAGTCTGCGGTGTGTCTCTCGGACTTCCTTCGCGGCTCCCGACGTCTCCGGCGATCGGGGAGCTCATCCGTCGTCCGGATCCCACGTTCTCGTTCGAGTTCATGCCGCCCAAGTCGCCCGAGGGTGAGCAGCTGCTCTGGCAGACCATCCGCGAGCTGGAGACGCTGCGGCCCGACTTCGTCTCGATCACGTACGGCGCCGGCGGCAGCACCCGGGACACCACCGTCGCGGTGACCGAGCGGGTCGCCACCGAGACGACCTTGCTGCCCATGGCCCACCTCACCGCGGTCAACCACTCCGTCGCCGAGCTGCGCAATGTCATCGGGCGCCTGGCCGGGGCCGGCATCCGCAACGTGCTCGCCGTCCGGGGGGACCCGCCCGGCGACCCGATGGGCGAGTGGGTGCGCCACCCCGACGGCGTGCTCTACGCCGAGGATCTCGTGCGGCTGCTGCGCGAGGCCGGTGACTTCAGCGTCGGGGTCGCCGCCTTCCCGTACAAGCACCCTCGCTCGGCCGACATCGAGAGCGACACCCGCAACTTCATCAGCAAGTGCCGCGCGGGCGCCGACTTCGCCATCACCCAGATGTTCTTCGAGGCCGACGAATACCTGCGCCTGCGCGACCGGGTGGCCGCCGCCGGCTGTGACACGCCCATCGTGCCGGGGGTGATGCCCGTGCTGCGGATGGCCACCATCGCCCGCGCCGCGCAGCTCTCCGGGGCGCCGTTCCCGCCCGCGTTGCTGAGCCGCTTCGAGCGGGTCGCCGACGACGCCGCGGCAGTGCGCGCGCTCGGCATCGACCTGTGCAGTGAGATGTGCCAGCGGCTGCTCGACGAGGGCGTGCCGGGCATCCACTTCATCACCATGAACCGATCCACGGCGACCCGTGAGGTGTGGCAACACCTGGCCGCCAACGTCCCGGCTTGACCTGGCAGGAGTACGCGGCGGCCTGGTCCAGGCTGCACGGCGGCTTCGACCCCGAGTCCGCCGCACCGGTCGTGCGCGGCTGGATCCGGCTGGCGTACCGCGGCGGCAGCCTGCTCGGCCGGCTGCGAATCAGCCCGGCCACCGTCACCGCCTGCGGTCTCCTGCTCTGTCTCGCGGTGCCGTTCGCCGCTCTGCTGGGCCGCTCGGGTCTGCTGCTCGGGGCCGTGCTGGTCCTGCTGGCGGGTTTCGCCGACGCGCTCGACGGCGCGGTCGCCGTGGTGACCGGCCGGACCAGCCGGCTGGGGTTCGTCTACGACTCGGTCGCCGACCGGCTGGGCGAGCTGGCCTGGCTGGCGGCGTTCTGGGTGGCCGGCGTGCCGGGCTGGCTGGCGGCGGCCGGCGCCGCGGTGAGCTGGCTGCACGAGTACGTGCGGGCCCGCGCCGCGGCCGGCGGCATGGACGGCCTGGGCATCGTGACGCTGGGGGAGCGTCCCACCCGGGTCTCGGTGGCGATCAGCGGGCTGCTGGTCGGCGGGGTCGCCGGCCTGGTCCACCCGGGCTGGGAGACGGCCGTCGTGCTGGTGGCGGCGATCGTCTGGCTGGCCCTGGGCCTGATCGGACTGACCCAGCTGGTCGTCGCGGTACGCCGCGAACTGTCCGCCTGAGGATCTTTATTCGGTTGTCCATGATGGCGTCACCCCCTACCTTTCTCAGCAACGACGTGTCCCGGATCACCGGGGCCAAAGGGAGATACACGTGACTGCCTTCCGGCACGAGAGCTGGGCTGACGGCCCCGGTTGACGCGCTTGCGCGCCGACCGGCCGCCGTTCGTCCCTGTGCCTCGGGACGGACGGCTTTTTCGTGCCGAGACAGGCAGGGAGGTGACCCGCGATGAGCGTGGTCCTCGTACTCAACGCCGATTCCGGGCCACTGCACCGGGTCAGCGTCCGGCACGCCATCCGCATGCTGTGCCGCGAGGTGGCGGTCGTGGAGGAGGCGCAACCGGACGCCCGGATGGGTGTCTTCCCGATCCCGACGGTCGTCCGCCTGGTCAGCTACGTGGTGACGCGCTGGCGGCACGGCCGCGGCCCGGGCTGGTCCCGCGGCGGCGTGCTGACCCGCGACGGCCGCCGTTGCGCGTACTGCGGCGGCGCCGCGTCCACCATCGACCACGTGCTGCCGCGCTCGCGGGGCGGCGGCAACACCTGGCTCAACACCGTCGCGGCCTGCGGGCGCTGCAACCAGCGCAAGGGCGACCGCACGCCGGCGGAGGCGCGGATGCCGCTGCGCCGGGCGCCGACGGCACCCGGCTGGGCGGCACTGACCGCGCACTGATGACGACGGCCGGCGGGTTCACACGGGGGTCCGTCGGTCGTCCATCAGGCCGGCAGCAGCAGCGCGTCCACCATCGCCCGGTACGCGACCGGGTGCACGACCGGGATGCCGTACTGGCGGGCCTTCTTGGCCTTGCCGGACATCGAGTCGGGGTCGGCCGCGACGAGCAGCCGGGTCCGCTTGTTCACGGCTTCCCCCACCACCAGGCCGGCGGTTTCGGCCTCGGCCTGCCACTGTTCGCGGTCCGGCTGCATCGTGCCGGTGAAGACCACCAGGTCGCCGCGCCGCAGCTGCCAGAACTGCCGGTCCGGGTCGGCGGCCGCCCGCGCGGCGTCGGTCAGGGCCTTGTCCACGGCCGTGGCGGGAAGCCCGAGGAGGGCGGTGACGCTGTCCAGGTCGTGCCGCTCGGCCGGGCTCAGGACACCGTCGGCCAGGGCGGCCACCGCGAGGCCGGTCAGGTACCGCTTGTGCAGGCACCGGACGTCGGCCTGCCCGAGTCCGAGGGATTCGGCGACCACGATGAGCCCGTCCGCCTCGGTCGCCGAGATGTGCCGGTCCAGCAGGGCCTGGTCGAGCAGGTCCAGGTAGGCGTCTGCCCGGGGCTCCTGCTGCCGGGGCAGGCGGTCGGTGAGCTGGGTCAGGAAGTGCGGCTCGCGTACCCCGGGGGACCGGCGGCGCACAGCGGCGACCGCGGCCACCGGCAGGGCGGGCCAGGGCAGCGCCCGGGCGCCGGTGAGGGTCGGTGTCCACGGGGGCGGGGCGCCGGTGATCGTCAGGTAGTAAGCGAGCAGGTCGGCCGCCGCGTGGGCGTCGTGCAGGGCCGAGTGGGCCCGGTGCGCGGGCAGGCCCGCGGCGCGGCGGCAGTCCAGCAGGCTGCGGCCGGCGCTGGGCAGGAAGTGCGGGGCCAGCTGCATCGTGCACAGGCCGTGCCGCGCGTCGACCGGCACGGTGTGGCCGAGGCGGCGGAACTCGGCGGCCAGGAACAACGCGTCGAAGGCGAGGTTGTGGGCGACCAGCGTGCGTCCCCGCAGCAGGCCGGCGACCGCCCCGGCGAGCTGCGCGAAGCCCGGGGCCCGGCCGGTCTCCGCGGCGGAGATGCCGTGGATGTGCTGCGGTCCGAGATCGCGGTCCGGGTTGATCAGGCTGCACCACTCTTCCTGCACCCGGCCGCGTTCGTCGAGGTGCACGACCGCGATTTCGATGATCCGGTCGTGCCAGCCGGCGCGCAGTCCGGTGGTCTCGACATCGATGACCGCATACATGGATGCTCCTACGCGCTGTTGGTCCTGATTGCCCCGCGCCGTCCGGCTCGGGCCATGACGCTAACAACGCACCGCAGGCGGGGGACTCCGCTGCGTGGGGGGTCTTGTCAGCCGTAGCTTGCCGAGAAGAAGACGACACGCTGAGGCCGCAGGTCGTCCCGGAAAGGGATCATCCGGTACGGGATGATCGCGCGTTACGCTTCGGTCATGTCCTCCGCAGCCCCCGAGCGCACCGAGCGCGATGTCACCGGCCTGCTCAACATGGCTGGTCACGCCCTGTCCAACCGGCTCGCCGCCGCGCTGGCCGCCGTCGATCTCACCCCGCGCATGCAGTGCGTCCTGGTGCACGCCCTCGAGGAGGAGCGCACCCAGATCCAGCTGGCCGCGCTGGCCGATCTGGACAAGACGACGATGGTCAGCACCGTGGACGACCTGGAGCGACGCGGGCTGGCCGAGCGCCGCCCGTCGGCGACCGACCGGCGGGCCCGGATCATCGCGGTCACCGCGGCCGGCCGGGCCGCCGCCGAGGAGGGGCAGCGGATCGTCGACCGGGTGCACGCCGAAGCGCTGGGCGCCCTGCCTGAGCAGGCACGCGAGGCTTTCGTGGCGGCGCTGCGGCAGCTGGTCGACGGCGGCCTGGAGCCGGGACCCCGGCCGGTGCGGCGGGCACGGCAGGCGACAAGTAGGTGACATCTGGATAGTCCGCTAGCGGACTATCTGCTACGGTCGCACCATGGTTGCTTCCGCGTACCCCCGCCGTGGCCCGGCCCTCGCCGTGCTCTGCGCGATGTCGCTGATGATCGTGCTGGACAGCACGATCGTGGCCGTCGCCGTGCCCGCCATCCAGCTCGATCTCGGCTTCTCGCCCGCCGGGGTGGCCTGGGTCGTCAACGGTTACCTGATCGGCTTCGCCGGTTTCCTGCTGCTGGCCGGGCGCCTCGGTGACCTGCTCGGTGCCCGCCGGATGTTCCTCGCCGGCCTGGGTGTCTTCACCGCCGCGAGCCTGCTCTGCGGTCTTGCGGACACGGCTGCGCTGCTCGTGGCGGGCCGGTTCGTGCAGGGCGTCGGCGGCGCGCTCGCGTCCGCGGTGATCTTCAGCCTGATCGTGCGGCTCTATCCGGAGCCGGGCCCGCAGGCCCGGGCGATCGGCGTCTACAGCTTCACCCAGGCCGGCGGGGCCGCCTTCGGCTTCGTGGCCGGCGGGCTGCTCACCGAGGCCGCCGGCTGGCCGTGGATCTTCCTGGTCAACGTGCCGATCGGCGCGGCGGTCCTGGCCGGTGCGCTGCGGGTGCTGCCCCGCGAGGCGGGCCTCGGGCTGGGCGACGGAATGGACGTGAGCGGGGCGGTGCTGATCACGGCGGGACTGTCGCTCGGCGTCTACGCCATCGTGGACGGCGTCCTCTGGTGCGGCGTGACGGCGGCCCTGCTGGTCGCCGCCTTCCTGCTCCGCCAGCGGTACGCCCGCCGCCCCCTCGCCCCCCTGCCCGTGCTGCGCCGCCGCTGGCTGCTGGGCACCGGTGCCGCCGTGGTGCTGATCTTCGCCACCGGGATGGGCTTCCAGTTCGTCAACGCGCTGTTCCTGCAGCGGGTGCTGGGCCTGGACGCGATCGGGACCGGCCTGGCGTTCCTGCCGACCCCGATCGTGATCGGCCTGATCTCGCTGTTCGTGGCGCCCCGGGTGACTGCCCGCCTCGGCGCCCGGCCGGTGCTGCTGGCCGGACTCGCCGTGCTGGCCGCGGGCCTGCTGCTGCTGGTCCGGGTGCCGGTCGAGCCCCGGTACGCGGTCGATGTCCTGCCCGCCCTGATCGTCATGGGCCTGGGCATCGGCGTGGTCATCCCGGCGATCATCATGCTGGCGATGGCCGGCGCCGGGCCGGGCGAGACCGGGCTGGTGTCCGGCCTGACGAACACGGCGCAGCAGGCCGGCGCGGCGCTGGGCCTGGCGGTGCTGGCGGTGGTGGCGGCCCGGGTCACCGATGCCGGCCTGGCCGCCGGGTTGGCCGAGGTCGCGGCGCTGCGCGACGGTTACAGCCGCGCCTTCCTGACGGCTGCCGGGTTCGCCCTGGGTGCGCTGGTCATAGGCGCCCTTGTGCTCCGCCGTGGTCCCTCACCTGTTGCCGGCGACAGCGGGCTCGGCGACGACAGGGTCCGGCTGGACGGGGATCCGCCGGTCGCGGAGGCGGCGGCTGCGGGACCGGTCGCGCTCGAGCCACCACTCTGCCGCCAGTAGCGGCAGCGTCCAGCCGAGCCAGGCGGCCACCCCGGACACGACCCAGCCGAACAGCACCTCGTCACCGTGGAACGTCGTGTCGAGCCGCGGTGCGAGGGTGATCGTGGCGACCGCACCCCAGATCCGGTTGGTGATGATGGACGCGGTCAGGGCGAAGCTGCGGATCATCCACCGCCGGTGCTCGGCGAAGCGCCGCTGCCGGGCCATCCGCCAGCCGGCCAGGGTGCAGCCGAGCCAGAGGGCGGCGAGCAGCACGTTGCTGGCCCGGGTGACCGGTCCGAACGGCGTGAACGCCCCCACCACCAGCGCGGTCAGTCCGGCCGGGAGCACGCCGCCGAAGACGTAGAGCCGGCCGAGCCGCCGGTGCCAGGCCGGATGCCGGGCGCGCAGCCAGGGCCAGATCTGCAGGACCGCCGTGGCCAGCGCGATGCTGCCGAACAGCACGTGCGGCACCAGCGTCCAGTAGTGCGCGACCCCGAGGGCCTCGGGCTGCGGGACGCGGGAGCGGTCCGGGTCGAGGCTGAGGTACGGCGGCAGCGAGAAAGCCAGAAAGATCGTCACCAGCGCGCCCAGCGGGAAGACCCACGGTCGCCGCCACCACGTCGGTCGTGCCTTCATCGCCGCCTCCTCAGTTGCGTATGCCATACGCAAGCAGCGTACGACATACGCATGAACTCCGGAAGGGGCGCTCGTAGGATGACCACCGTGACGACCGAGATCCCGCGTACGCTGCGTGTCCTCTGGGGTGAGCCGGACCGGCCCGGCGGTCGGGGGCTGAGCCGCGAACGGATCGTCGCGGCCGGCATCGCCCTCGCCGACGCCGACGGCATCGCGGCCCTTTCCATGGCGCGGCTGGCCGAGCGGCTCGGCAGCGCGCCGATGTCGCTCTACCGGCACGTGGCCAACAAGGACGAGCTGCTGGCCTTCATGACCGACGCCGCCCCCGGCCCGCCGCCCGAGCTGCCGTCCACCGGCTGGCGGCCCGCGCTGGAGACCTGGGCCCGGGCGCTGCGCGGCGTCTACTACGCCCACCCGTGGGTCCTGCAGGTCACCGCGGGGCGGCCGCCGCTGGACCCGGGCCAGCTGGCCTGGCTGGACCGGGGTCTGTCCGCTCTGGACGGCACCGGGCTGGGCCCGGCCGAGCGGTTGGACGTGCTGATGACGGTGCTGCACTTCGTCCGCGGCGAGGCCCAGATCGGTGCGGTCGTGCTGCGGGGCGGCGACGGCGATCCGGCGGACTACGGACGGCTCATCGCCCACTTCGTCACTCCGGAGCGCATGCCCGCGCTGGCGGCGGCCTCGGCGGCCGGCGTATTCCGGGCCGCCGGTGACGATGCCGAGCGGGCGTTCGCCTTCGGGCTGACCCGCGTGCTCGACGGCGTGGACGTCATGGTGACGAACGGTGGAGGCTGAGCTCGGGCACCTCGCGGAGATCGGCGCGGCCCGGGCCGCGCTGGACGAGCGCGAGCTCGAGCTGATCGACCGGGCGCGCCAGGCCGGTGCCACCTGGGGCCAGGTGGCCGCGGCCCTGGGCCTGGCCAGCCGCCAGGCGGCCGAGCAGCGCCGGCAACGACTGGTGGCGGCCGCGCGGTCGCGGCGCCACGACCAGGATCTGCGGTACGCCCACAGCATCGTCACCCTGCGCGCGGCCGTCGACGACCTGCACCGCGGCATCGCCACCGACCGCCGCTGGGTGTCCCGCTTCCCGCGCGCGGCCCTGGTGCGGGCCACCGTGCAGACCGCCCTGGACGCGCCCCCGGGCGGCCTCTACGCGCTGGCGGCCCAGGCGGACGAGGATCTCGCCGCCGCGCCGCTGCCCGGCCACGTCCGGCTCGCCGCCGCGGCCCTGCGCCGGGCCTTGTCAACGGATCGTTGACAACGCCGACAGATATTGAGCCGCCCAGGCTCAGCTGTCCAGGATGGGGCATGCGTCGCAACGCCGTACTCTTCGTGGCGATCTCGCTGCTGTCCGGCTTCGGTAGCACCGCGATGTCGCTGGTGGCGGGCATCTGGATTCTGGATCTGACCGGGTCGCCGAGCCGGGCCGCGCTGACCGGCCTCTGCGTCTACGCGCCGACACTCGCCGGCCCGTGGCTGGGCGCCCTGCTCGACCGGGTGCCCCGCCGCCCGCTGCTGATCGCGACCAACCTGCTGCTGGCCGCGTCCCTGCTGAGCCTGCTGGCGGTGCGCACCGTGGCCCAGAGCTGGCTCATCTTCGCCGTCGCCCTCACGTACGGGATCAGCTACGTCCTGCTCGACGCGGGTGAGTCGGCCCTGCTCCCGGTGGCGCTGCCGGCCGGCGCCCTCGGCGACGTCAACGGCTGGCGGTCCAGCGCCCAGGAAGGCACCAAGCTCGTCGCCCCGCTCGCCGGCGCGGGCCTCTACGCCTGGCACGGCGGCGCGGCCGTCGCCGTCCTCAGTGCGGCGATGCCGGTGATCGCAGCGGTCCTGTACGCCGCTCTGCGCCTGACCGCCGCCCCGGCGACCACCACGAATGTCGCGCCCGGGCCAGGTCTGCGCGCCGGTCTCGCTGTGCTGGCCGGGCACGGCCTGCTGCGGGTGACCGTCACGCTCGCCGCCGTCTCGATCGCCGTGTCGGGCTTCGCGACCGCCGCCCAGTACGAGGTCGTGACGGTCGGCCTGGGCCTGGCCGCGACCTTCCTCGGCGTGCTGGTCAGTGCCCAGGGTGCCGGCTCCGTGGTGGGCGGCCTGATCGTCGGCCGCCTGATCGCCCGGCGGGGCGTGACGGCCGTCGGCGTGGCGGGCACGGCGTTGTTCGCGATCGGCCTGGTAGCCCGCTGCCTGCCGTGGTGGCCGGCGTTGCTCGTCGGCGCGGTGATCGGCGGCATCGGCCTGCCCTGGACTCTGACCGCGGCGGTGACGGCCGTGCAGACCCACACCCCGCCCGACCGGCTGGGGCGGGTCGCCGCGACGGCGAACACGGTCATGTTCGGCCCGACCGCCCTGGCCATCCCGCTGGGCGCGGTGGCGGTCCACCTGGGAGCCCGCCCGGTCCTGCTGGCCGGGGCCGCCCTCTGCCTCGCCGCGGCGGCAACCGTCGCCCGCCGCTCCCGGCACCGGCCTCCGGCCGGGGCAACTGTGCACATTGGTAGGTAAGCAGGCTTTTGGAGGAGATGTCGGAACCGGTGACCGCGGTCAGGGGCCTCGGACCGTCCGTCCGATCCGGTGCGGTGTGTCCCGTGTGAATCATGTGGCGTCTGCCCGGCAACGCCGGCAAGACGGGTGTCGTCACGAGCGTCACCGCGACGTTCGACAGCGACAGCGACAGCGACAGCGACGGTGCCGGGGACAAGACCGTGGTCATCGAGGCCGGCGCCGCGGACGACGACGACATCGTCTTCGTGGGCCACAGCAAGGCGTGGGTGGCCACGACCACACCGGCCACGACCCCGGCGGGCGTGCCGACCACGCCGACGGGCACCGCCACCGGCGACAGCACGCCGCCCCCGACCGCGACCCCGTCGCCCACGCCGGCTGCGGGCACCGGGCCCGTGACGGCGGTGGCCTGCCCCTGACCGGTGCCGTGGTCAGCAGCATCGCCGCGGTGGGCGTGGCCCTGGTCGGCGGCGGCGCGACCCTCCTGCTGCGCCGCCGGCGCAAATTCATCGCCTGACCACCGCACTCCGGCTGACGGCCCGCTCCGACGGTCACCCGACCGCGCGGGGCGGACCGTCGTGCTACTGCGCCGGTGGAGTCGTCAAACCGTAGTCGAGTGTTCGCGGCGGATTTCCCTCCGCCTTGAAAACGTTGTAGCCGAAATACGTCGTGCCGATGACGGCCGGGTACCGCGAGCAATAGAAATGCGTGGTCGCCCGCAGGGCCGCGCGTTTAACCGTGACGTCGGCCACTAATCCCGCGGTCTGGTCCGGCATTGACTGCTGCGCGGCCAGCGTCTGGAATCCGTATTCGACGACGATCGGCGCGCCCGGCTGCCCGGCCACCGCCCGGTCCGCTGCCGCCCGCAACCGGGGGGCGTCGATCAGCTCGTCCGTACTGCTGCCGGCGTGCGGCACCCGGCTGCCCGGATAGCTGTAACTGGTCAGCACGTAGCCGTCGGCGCCGCTGTCGCGATAGGACGGGATCCGGTACGAACCGTCCCAGCCGTAGAACAGGCCGACGAACACCGGTGCCGGGCCGGCGTGCGGCCGGACCAGGCTCACCAGCGTCTTCGCGTACGTCACCTGGCGTTGCCCGGACAGCTGCGAATTGACCCCGCCGAGGCGGGCCTGCACCCGCGGGTCGTCCACCGGCATGTTCAGCGCGAGGTACGCGACCGGCTTGTCCCGGACGTAGTCGAGCAGCTCACGGTGCCTGTCGAGCACCTCTGCCGCGTCCTCGGGCCGGAAGGCGAACGTCGCCGGTTCGTACGCCTCCAGCCGGACGACCGCGCGCATCCGCAACGTGGTCAGCGCGGTGAAGAACTCGTCGAGGCGGGACCGGCTCCACGTCTCCAGGCCGTACACGTTGACCGTGTCGATGCCGTACCCGTCGCGCATCCGCCGCAGCTCGCCGGCCACATCCGTGGTCGGGGACCAGGTCGCGCCCTGGATCCAGCCGGCCGGGCCCGGATACGGCGTCAGCGCGGCGGAGGTGCCGGCCGGACAGGCCCGGGCCGGGCGGTCGCCGTCCGACCCGCACGCCGTGAGCGGCAGCACCGCCAGTGTGAGGGTCAGCACATGGGCCAGTTTGAATGTCATGCCGCCATTTCTCCGGTATGGACACAACGTTTCCGTGCGCCCCACAATACCCCGCTGACCTGCCTCGGTGGCCGAGCCGTCAGATATTGACAGAGTTCATCCGGGCGAAACAATACGGCGCCGCACCCGCGCGAAACGCTGTCGAACGAACTGTTTTACCCGCCATTAATATCGCCCGTCCAAGGTGGTTCCCGGCACTCACTTCCACCGGGAGGAACAAATCATGTACGACAACTCGGCGTCATTGGCGCTCACCGGCAGCGGGATCACCATTCTCGGGCAGACCGCGAGCCTGACGGCGGTGACGCTCGGCGGCGCGCTGTTCGTCGGCATCGGCGCGGTCCTGGCCCTGGGCGACCGGCTCAAGCGGCGACGGGACGGCTCCTGATGACCAAGTCCCCCCGGCTCTACCTGATCATTCTCGGCTGCTGGTCGGTGCTGCTCGCGGCGCTGCTGGAGACCTCCCTGGACCAGATCGACGCGGCCACCCGGGCCGGCTGGCCGATCGTCACGCTGGTCGTGGCCAGCACCGTCTTCATCGCGTACTTCTGGCTCAACGGCACCAAGGACGTCGTCTACACGCTGTACTACCACCTGATCTCGGCCCGGCGGTCGCGGCCGGTGCCGCGCCGGGCGTCGGCGGCGCAGCCGCGGGTCGTGCTCGTCTACTGCACCTGCAACGACTTCTCCGCCGACAGCCTGCTGCGCAGCATGCGGCAGGACTACGGCGACTTCGACGTGGTCATCCTGGACGACTCGTCCAAGCCGGAGTACCTGGCCCAGGTCGACGCCTTCGGCGCCGAGCACGGCGTGCGGGTGGTGCGGCGCGCGGACCGGGCCGGCTTCAAGGCCGGCAACCTCAACAACTACCTGGGTACGGCCGAGTTCGACTACTTCGTCATCCTGGACAGCGACGAGATCATCCCGCCCGGCTACATCGGCCGCAGCCTGGACTACTTCGCGGCGTACCCGAACGCGGGCATCGTGCAGGCCAACCACATCGCCACCCGCAATCGCAACGCCTTCATGCGGATGTTCTCGATCGGCGTCGACTCGCACTGGATCGCGTACCAGACGGTCAAGGACCGGCACGGCTTCCTGTCGCTGCTCGGGCACGGCGCCATGGTCAGCCGTGAGTGCTACACCGAGGCCGGCGGCTTCCCGCACGTGGTGGCCGAGGACCTGTGCTTCTCGATCGCCGCGCGCGACGCCGGCTACTACACCGTCTTCGCGCCCGACGTGGTGTGCGAGGAGGAGTATCCGGTCGACTACCTGGCCTTCAAGAAGCGCCACTCCAAGTGGACCCAGGGCAACATGGAGTTCATCAAGCGCTACACCGGGGTGATCCTGCGCTCGCGGATGAGCTGGTTCGAGAAGCTCGACATCGTGCTGTTCACCTACAACCTGCCGCTGACCGCGGTGTTCTCCGTCTACGTGGCGATCCACGTGGTCGTGCTGCCGGTGCTCGGCTACCGCATCGAGTATCCGCTGTGGATGCTCGCCCCGACGGCGCTGTTCCTGCTGGCACCGATGCTCAACGATGTGATCTTCCACTTCCGCGCCATGCCGAAGCTGCGCCTGGCCTGGTATCTGCTGCACACGATCCTGCTGTACGGCTCGATGCTGTTCATCAGCTTCCGGGCCTCGGTGACCTCGGCGTTCGGCAAGTCGGTGTTCGTGGTGACCCCCAAGGAGGACCAGCGGATCACCCTGCGCCAGGCGCTGGTGGCCAACCGCGCCGAGATCGTCTTCGGGGTGCTGCTGACCGCCGTGTCGATCTACCTGACCGGCAGCGCCCTCCCGGTCCTGCTGATCGCGGCCCCGGCGATCTTCTGCTTCTACCTGGCGCTGAAACACAACACAGCCACCCCGGTAGCGGACGCTGCTGAGCCCGAGTCGCGCGAGCCTGTCACAGCGGCCTGACCGCTCGCGGCGCCGGGCCCGGTGGGCGGGTCCGGCGCCGTGGCCGCTGCTCAGAACAGGCGGCCCAGCACGCCCGACTCCAGCAGGATCACCAGGCCGATGGTGATGAAGACCAGCGGCACCAGCCAGTGGCCGTACCGCCGGACCGCGTCGATGATCCGGCGGTGCGAGCCGAGCCAGGACGCCGCCGCGCACCACACCGCGACCAGCACCGCGAAGACCAGTACGACCACCACGCCGTGGCCGGCACCCAGCGTGCGGAACATCGGCGTGTAGACGGCGATGTTGTCCGCCCCGTTGGCGATCGTCACGCCGGCCACCGCGAACGCGTTCCCGGCCGCCACCGGGGAGTCGTCGGCACCGCCGCCGCGGATCGCGCCGATCAGGCCCCGGACACCCAGCGCGACGGGGACCAGGCCCAGCAGGCCGACCCACTGGTCCGGGATCAGCGCCAGCCCCAGAGCGGCCAGCGCGGAGACCGCGACGAGCACGGCGATCCCGGCGTACTGCCCGGCCCAGATCTGCCAGGGCCGCGGCCGTCCCGCCGCGCGCGCCGCGAGGAAGAGCACGGTCAGCACGATGATGTCGTCGACGTTGGTGCCGGCGAAGACACCCACCGCCGCCAGCACGGTCCCCAGCAACGCCTACCCCCGCTCGGCCCCGGTCCGGCCCGCGCGCAGCGGGATCACCGTGGCGAAGTACAGCATCACCAGCCCGGCCAGGAGGAACGCCACGGCGGTGGGCACCCGGTAGGGATCGTGCAGGTGCAGAGCGAGGAACCACAGCCGGTTGCCGCTGTCCTGGAAGATCATCCACAGCGGCAGCAGGCCCTGCGGGAACATCGGGATCCAGCAGGCGACCCAGAGGAACGTCACGAGAGCCTGCCGGCCCGTAGTGAGCTGCGGGCGCGGGCGTCCCGGCCGGACGGCGGTGCGCGCCTGGGTCCCGCCGCTGCGCATGGTCGCGAGCAGCTCGGGGCCGGTCGAGGACAACCGACGGTAGGCCAGTCGGCCACAGTGGATGGCCAGCCACGCGCCGGTGGCCACCCCGACCGGCACCGCCGCCCAGGCGAGGCCCGGACCCCACCGGTCACCCAGGTACGCCACCAGCGCCGGCGGTGCCGCCGTGAGCGTGACCAGCAGCAGCACCACGAGCACCTGCCCGAAGACGGCCCCGGCCTCGAGCGGATTGCCGCTGCGCCGCTGCGGCTCGGTGACCGGCACCAGCGCGTACACGGAAACCAGCACGACCAGCCCGGCACCGCCGCCGAGAGTCGCCGCCAGCAGGCCCAGCGCCCACGGCCAGGTGGCCGCGCCGCCGCCGGCGAGCGTGCCCACGACGGTGAGCGCGACGGCGACCGGAGCCACCTGCAACAGCCAGGCCAGCTGGCGACCGCGTACCTCGGCGCGCTCGGCACCGGGATCGACCAGGCTGAGCCAGAGCGCGGTGCCGTCCAGCCCGATGAGGTTGGCCGAGGTCGCCGCGGCCATCGCCACCACGATCAGGCCGGCCCACGGCAGCATGCCCGGCCAGTCGATGAGCAACGGCACCAGCGTGTAGAGCACCCCGAAGAAGAGGGCGAAGAAGAACAGGTGCAACCGCATCAGATCCCGCGACCAGGTACGCAGCTCCTTGGCCGCGACCGCACCGGCCCGGCCGGCGTCGGCCAGCCGGTCCAGCGGTGAGCCGTGCGCGGAACTGCCCCGGGGCACCCGCTGCAGCGGCCGGCTGGTGGTCCGGACCACCAGCAGTCGGGCCCAGAGCAGCAGGGCGAGCCCGACCACGGCCACTGTGCCGCCCAGCGCCGCGGCCGCCACCGGCCAGGCGCCGCGCGCGGCCGCGTCGATCGCGGCCAGACCCCAGCTGGACGGCAGCCAGCGCAGCACCGCCGAGAAGCGCCCGGGAAAGCCGAGGCTCAGCAGGTCCAGCTCCACAGCCGCCCACACCAGCACCCAGGACTGGTTGAGCAGTACGGTCATCGCGGCGTTGACCAGGGCGGCGAGCACCGCGCCGAGCCGCGAGCGGACGGCCACCCCGATCACACCGATCATCACCCGGGACAGCACCACGGCGAGAACGAGCTGCAACGGTACGGCCACCAGGGCGACCGTCACGGCGGCCGGGCCCCGGTCCGCGGCGTGGACCAGCAGCGCGGAGAACGCGATGAGGCTGACCAGCGGCGCGATGCCGGCGAACGCGGCGACGAGCAGGCCCGCAGCCAACCGGACCGGCCGCAGCGGGAGCAGCGCGAAGTGCTCGGGACGCAGGCTCTCGTCCCCGCCGCCGGTGTAGACCGGGCCGAGCATCCAGCCGAACAGCCAGACCGCGAGCACCGCGGCGAGCAGGTCGGCCCGTACGGCCGGCGCGGCCAGGCCCGAGGCGGTCAGCGCGATCGTGCCCGCCGCCAGCACCAGTCCGGCGACCCCGCCGAGGATCATGCCGGCCGCGCGGGTCCCGGTGAGCGAGTGGGCCAGCACCCGCAGCTTCATCGCGATCAGGACGCCAACCACGAAGGACCCTTCCGCCGGCCGGTGTCCGCACCGACCAGTTCGACGAACCGCTCTTCGAGGCTGCCGCCGGCCCGCACCTCGGCGAGGGTGCCGGACGCGGCCACCTGTCCCGGGTGCGGCCGGCGGCGGTGGCCGCGTCCAGCCCCCGCAGCCGGCCGAGGTAGGTCAGCAGCTCGCGGCCGGTGAGCCGCTCGGGCAGGGCCAGCCCGTCGGGCAGCACCCCGACCAGGGCGCGGGCGGCGACCGGGTCGGCCCAGACGTCCCGGCCGAAGATCCTGGCCCGCCCGGCGTCGGGGCGCAGCAGCCCGACGGCCATCGACAGGGAGGTCGTCTTGCCCGCGCCGTTGGGTCCCACCAGGCCGAAGAACGAGCCGGGCGGCACCGCCAGGCTGACGTCCCGGACGGCCTGCTTGGGCCCGAAGTCCTTGCGCAGGCCGTCCAGCTCCAGCGCCGGGTCATCCACTGCTGCCCACCCCCGTGTCGGTGATCGTCCAGCGACGACAGTAGTCAGCGGTCGGCGATGCGGGGGAGGGTGAGGTCGCTGTTGTCGATCACCAGATCGGCGCGCTCCCAGGGCCGGCACGCGGCGAAGTACAGGCGCTGGCCCTGTACGTACCGGGCCAGGCCGGGATGGCCGGGATCGGGGTGGCTGCCGTCGCGCTGCGCCATCCGCGCCACGGTGACGGCGAACGGCGCGGTCAGGAAGATCGAGAAGTCCCACTGTCCGGCCAGCTCGTCGCGGTGCAGGAACAGTCCGTCCACCACGAGCACGGCGTCGGCCGGTGCCTGCACCCACGGCAGATCGAGCACCTCGTCCGTGCCGACGTCGTGCCCGGCGCTGCGGTACCGCCGGTCACCACCGGGCCCGAACGGCGCCAGCACGGCGGTGATGAGCGCCGGATAGTCGTACGAGTCCAGCCAGAAGCCCTTCGGGGACGTGGGCCCCCGCCGGTGGCGTACGGCCCGCACGTGATGGAAGCCGTCGGCGGACACCTGCACGACCGGCCGCCCGCGGGCCCGCAGGGCGGCGGCGAGCTCCCGGGCGAAGGTGGTCTTCCCGACCCCGTCGACCCCGTCCACCGCGACCCGTACGGCACCGGCCGGCTCCGGGATCCGGCCCGCGACCTCGGCGATGACCTGCTCCCGGGTCAAGGATTGACCAGACCCGTCCGGTACGCGATGACGACTGCCTGCACCCTGTCCCGCAGCCCCAGCTTGGCCAGGATCCGGGCGACGTGGGTCTTCACCGTCGCCTCGGACAGGTGCAGCTGCCCGGCCAGCTCGGCGTTGCTCAGGCCGTGGGCCAGCAGGCCGAGCACCTCCAGCTCGCGCGGGGTGAGGACGGCCAGGTCCCGGTGCACGATCGGCACGTCGGCGTCGCGCTGGGCGAAGCGCTCGACCAGCCGCCGGGTGATCGCCGGGGCCAGCATCGCGTCGCCGTCGCGGACCAGGCGTACGGCGCCCACCAGGTGCTCGGGGGTGACGTCCTTGAGCAGGAAGCCGCTGGCTCCGGCGGTCAGTGCCGCGTACACGTAGTGGTCGAGGTCGAACGTGGTCAGCATGATGACCCGCGGCGCGTCGCCGGTGCCGGACAGGATGTGCCGGGTGGCCGCCAGCCCGTCCATCTCGGGCATCCGGATGTCCATCAGCACCACGTCGGGCCGGTGCCGGCGAACCGCGTCGACGGCCTCGGCGCCGTTCGTCGCCTCGGCGACCACGTCGATGCCGTCCGCCGTGAGGATCATCCGGAAGCCGGCCCGGACCAGCGCCTGGTCGTCCGCGACCACCACCCGCAGCGCCGCTGTCACGACACCTCCACCGGGATCCGGGCGTGGACGCGGTATCCGCCGTTGAGCCGCGGCCCCGCCTGCAGGACTCCACCGTAGACGGCGAGCCGTTCCCGCAGGCCGATCAGCCCCCGCCCGGCCCCGGTGGATGCCGCGGTACCGGACCGGCCGCCGGTGTCGGCCACCTCGACCTGCACGTCGTCGGCGCCGTAGGCGAGCGTCACCCGCACCGAGGCGCCGGCCGCGTGCTTGACGATGTTCGTCAGCGCCTCCTGCACCAGCCGGTACACCGTGAGCTCGATCCCGGACGGCAGCGGCATCCGCTGCCCGCTGCGGGTGAGCTCGACCGGCACCCCGGTGTCGCGCATCCGCTGGACGAGCCCGTCGAGCCCGTCGAGACCCGGCTGGGGCGCCAGGTCCGCGTCGCTCGCCGGCTCGGTGCCCTCGCCCCGCATGGTGAGCAGGCCCATCACGTGGCGCAGCTCGGTCATCGCCGACCGGCCGCTGGCCTCGACCGCCAGCAGAGCCTCCTTCGCCTGCCCGGGCGACGAGTCCATGATCTTGCGGGCGCCGCCGGCCTGGATCACCATCACGCTGACGTTGTGCGTCACCACGTCGTGCAGCTCGCGGGCGATCCGCGCCCGTTCGTGCTCGGTGGCCCGGCGCACCGCCTCGGCCTGCTCGTGGGCCATCACCGCCATCCGCGCCTGCCCCTCGTCGGCGCGGTGTTTCCACCGGCGCAGGCCGTCGGCCGCGACGGCGATGGGCAGCAGGATCAGGTACGGCACCGCGCTGTCCGACACCGAGCTGGCGTCCGACTGCAACGTGTTGTGCAGCACCGCCGCCACCGGCAGGCTCGCCAGCGCGGGCAACCGGTACGGGCTGAACACCGCGGCGGTGTACCCGGCGATGACGCAGGCGAAGAACGACAGCCGCAACGCCGCCGGATTCTCGCTGACCGCCGTGGCCAGCGCCAGCACGACCCACAGCACGCCCAGCGGATAGCGGCGCCGGAACACCAGCGGCAGCACCACCAGCAGGAGCAGCAGAGTCGTCGGACCGGCGGACTGGTCCTGGTCGACCGGCAGGAACGGCGGCCACACCGGCTCGCACACCGGCGCCGGCCCGGGACGGGGGTCCGGCACCGGGCAGTTGAGCTGCCGGGCCCGCTCCTGGATGCCCTGGTCACCGGCCTGGATCGCGGCGATGCCGAGGCCCAGCGCCAGCACGGCGTCGAACACCTGACCCCGCATCGACTGCGGCGGCAGCGGGCCGGCCGGACGGGTCAACGCCCGCGCCCCGGCCCGCAGCCGGCTCAGCAGCGCACGTTCGGTCACCGGCTCATTCTCGTCGCCGCGGCGACCCGGCGGTATCCGTCGCGGGACGGGTGCGCGCTACCTCGCACGCCTACATCTCAGGGATGACACCACGCCGGGCTCATCCCGATGCGGTACCGAAGATGCCTCCCGCCGGCGATGTGTCCCGTCCGGGCCCGCACCTAGCGTCAACGCCGCCGAGAGCCGACGAACCGAGGAGACCACCATGACGGCGCCGTTGATCGAACTACGGGACGTGACCCGACGCTACGACGACGGGCCCCCGGCGTTGCGCGAGCTGTCCCTGACCGTGCGGCCGGGGGAGTCGGTGGCGATTCTCGGCCCGTCCGGCAGCGGCAAGTCCACGCTGCTCAACCTCATCGCCGGGCTGGACCGCCCGAGCACCGGCACGGTCACGGTGGACGGGGTCGCCGTGGACAAGCTGGGCGAGGCGGCGTCGGCCCGGTACCGGCGGGCCCGGATCGGCCTGGTGTTCCAGTTCTTCAACCTGCTCGACGACCTGACCGTCGCCGACAACGTGATGCTGCCGGCCCAGCTCGCCGGCATGGCCCGGGCCGCCGCCCAGCGCCGCGCCACGGAGCTGCTCACCGTGCTCGGCGTCGACCGGCATGCGGCCGCGTACCCGGGCCGGCTCTCCGGCGGGGAACGGCAGCGGGTCGCCGTGGCCCGCGCGCTGATGAACCGGCCGGCGTTGCTGCTGGCCGACGAGCCGACCGGGGCGCTGGACACCGCCGCCGGCGTGGAGGTCCAGCGGCTGCTCACCGAGCTGCACGCCGACGGTCAGACGATCGTGCTGGTCACGCACGACCTGGCGCTGGCCGAGAACTGCGCCACCCGTACGGTCCAGCTCCGCGACGGCCGGGTGGCCGCGGACACCACGGCGCCCGTCCGATGAGCACGCTGGGACGGGCGGTCCGCGCCGGCGCCGGCCGCCACCGGGTGCAGACCGTGGTGATCACCATGGTCGTGCTGATCGCGGTGACCTCGGCCGTGCTCGGCGGCTCCCTGCTGGTCGCTTCGCGGGCGCCGTTCGACCGCGCCTTCGGCCAGCAGCAGGGCGCGCACCTGACCGCGCAGTTCGGCCCCGCGGCGACGGTGGCGCAGCTGACGTCGTCCGCGGGGGCCGCCGGGATCAGCGCCGCGGCCGGGCCGTTCCCCACCACCCAGGTCAGCACGCTGGGGCCGGGCGGCCGGCCGCGGCCGCCGATGACGGTCGTCGGCCGGTCCGCCCCGGACGGCCCGGTCGACCAGGTCACTCTGACCGCGGGGCGGTGGGCGACGGCCCCCGGCGAGCTGGTCCTGGCCGAGGACAGCCGCTTCCGCGGACCACCCGTCAAGATCGGTACGGTGTGGACGGTCGCCGACCCGCCCGGCAGTCCCGCCGTGACGGTCGTCGGCATCGCCCGCTCGGTCAGCCGGACCGCCGACGCGTGGGTGACCCCGGAGCAGGTCACCGCCTGGACCGGGGAACGCGGCCCGGCCGGGTACCAGATGCTCTACCGCCTCACTGTCGCCGACACCGCGGCGCAGGTCGAGGCGGCCCGTGCCGCGATCGCCGCCACCGTGCCGGCCGGTGCGCTCACCGGAGCCGTGTCCTGGCTGGTCACCCGGCAGGACGCCGTGGGCCAGGCCGCGCTGCTGGTGCCGTTCCTCATCGCGTTCGGGGTGCTGGGCGTGGTGATGGCGGTGCTCATCATCGGCAACGTGATCGCCGGGGCGGTCAGCACCGGCACCCGCCGGATCGGCATCCTCAAGGCGCTGGGCTTCACCCCGGCCCAGGTCGTCCGGGCGTACCTCGGTCAGGCGCTGATGCCGGCCGTGGCCGGCGCCGTGCTCGGTGTCGTCGCCGGGAACCTGCTGACCGTGCCGGTCCTGGCCCAGACCAACCGGCTGTACGGCACGTCCGACAACGGGGTGACGCTGTGGGTCGACGCGCTGGTCGCCGGGGGTGCGCTCGTGGTGGTGACGCTGACCGCGTGGGCGGCCGCGGCGCGGGCCGGCCGGTTGCGCAGCGTCGACGCGATCGCCGTCGGCCGAACGCCCCGGCCCGGACGCGGGCAGTGGGCGTCCCGGCTGACCGGCCGGATTCCGGTGCCCCGGCCGATGAGCCTGGGCCTCGCCCATCCCTTCGCCCGCCCGCTGCGCTCGGGCGGCATCGTCGCCGCGATCGCGTTCGGCACCGCCGCCGTGACGTTCGCCGTCGGCCTCGCCACGTCCCTGAGCCTGATCCAGGAAGCCGAGGACCTCGCCGACGTGCAGGTCGTTCCCCGGATGGAGGCGCCGGGGCCGGGTGCGGGCGGGCCGGGCCGGGAGCCGATGCCGAACGGACCGGGGCCGCTCACCGACCCTGCCGGGGTCGTCGCGGCGATCACCGCGCAGGCCGGGACCGGCGGGTACGTCGGCCAGGCCCGGACCGAGGTGACCGTCGCCGGGATCACCGGTTCGCTCACCACCGTCGCCCTGACCGGCACCGACGGCGCCCGCTACTACCGGATGGTCTCCGGGAGCTGGCTCACCGGACCGGGCCAGATCGTGGTCTCCACCCCGTTCCTGACCGCTGCCGGCAAGGAGGTCGGCGACACCGTCGTGCTCACCGATCACGGCACCGACCTCACCGCCCGGATCGTCGGTGAGGTCTTCAACACCGACGACAAGGGCATGCAGATCCTCACCGACCTCGCCACCCTGCGCCCCGCCGAGCCCGGGCTGTCACCGGAGATCTTCCTCGTCTCCGTGCGGCCCGGGACCGACGCCGCGACGTACGCCTCCGGCCTGGAAACGGCGCTGCGGTCGCTCGGCGCGGCGGCCGTGCCGGTCGAGCACGGGACCGACGAGCTCGTGCTGATCATCGACACGCTGACCGCCCTGCTCAGCGTCATGCTGGTGGTCGTCGCCGGGCTGGGCGTGCTGAACGTGGTCGTGCTGGACACCCGCGAGCGCGTGCACGACCTGGGCGTGCACAAGGCGCTCGGGATGACGCCCCGGCAGACGACCACGATGGTCATCTCCTCGGTGCTGGTCACCGGCCTGATCGGCGGCGCGATCGGCGCGGCGGTCGGGGTGGCGTTGCAGCGCGCGGTCCTCGGCGCCATGGGTGGCAGCGCCGGTTTCACCCTGCCCGCCTCGATCGTCGACGTCTACAGCCCGACGGAACTGCTGCTGTTCGGCCTCGGCGGGCTGGTCATCGCGGTGGGCGGCGCGCTGCTCCCGGCCGGCTGGGCCGCCGGCACCCGCACGGTCACCGCACTCCGCACCGAATGACTCCCTCGTGGAAAGGGGCCGACATGAAATTGGCCTGTGCCGCCCTCGCTGTCACCGCCGGACTGCTGGCCCCGGCGCCGGCCCGGGCCGCGGACACCCCGCAGTTGCTCCGGCCGACCGGCCACCATCCGGTCGGCACCACCGCGCTCCACCTGACCGACACGTCCCGCACCGACCCCTGGGTGCCCGGCTTGACCGCCCGTGAGCTCATGGTCACCGTCTGGTATCCGGCCGCCGCGCCGGGCGGGACCCGCGCCCGGTACATGACCCCACGGGAGTCCGAGCTGTACCTGGCCGGCAAACGCCTCACCGACCTGCCCGCGGACACCCTCAGCCGGGTCCGCACCTACGCGTACGTCGATGCGCGACCGGCCGGCCGGGCCCACAGCCTGCCCCTGGTGGTGCTCTCGCCCGGCTACACCCAGCCCCGCGGTTCGCTGTCCGGACCGGCCGAGGACCTGGCCAGTCACGGCTACGTGGTGGTGGGGATCGACCACACCCACGAGACGTACGCGGTCACCTTCCCCGGCGGCCGGATCGCCACCTGCGCCACCTGCGAGCTCGACGAGGACGACGCGTTCTTCCGCAAGCTGTACGCGGGCCGGGCCGCCGACCAGCTCGGCATCGACCTCGGGGCGACCACCACCGGCGCCCGCTCGCAGGAGATCACCCGCAGGTACCACCGGGCGATCTTCGAGCGGCACCTGCGGGACCGGCCGCAGCCGCTGCTGGACCGGCCGTCGCCGCGCTACCCGGAAGTGGTCATCGCCGCGCGCTGACACAGCGATGGGCACGGTCGCCGACCGTGCCCATCTCCGTTCGCGCGGTGGAGCTATTTCTTGCCGAAGGCCCTGCGGTAGTCGTTGTTGAGCCGGCCGATCAGCGTCAGCGGGATCCCCTTGGGACAGACCGTGGTGCACTCACCCATGTTGGTGCAACCGCCGAAGCCCGCGTCGTCCTGGGCCTGGAGCATGTCGACCACGCGGGTGTCGCGTTCCGGCTGGCCCTGGGGGAGCAGGTTGAGGTGGGCGACCTTGGCCGCGGTGAACAGCATCGAGGAGCCGTTCGGGCAGGCGGCCACGCAGGCGCCGCAGCCGATGCAGGTGGCCGCCTCGAAGGCCGCGTCCGCGTCCGGCTTGGGGACCGGGGTCGCGTGGGCGTCCGGGGCCGTGCCGGTCGGAGCCGTGATGTAGCCGCCGGCCTGGATGATCGCGTCGAAGGCGCTGCGGTCGACGACCAGGTCCTTGATGACCGGGAACGGTGCCGCCCGCCACGGCTCGACGTCGATCGTGTCGCCGTCCTTGAAATGCCGCATGTGGAGCTGGCAGGCGGTGGTGGCCCGCTCCGGGCCGTGCGCCACGCCGTCGATCATGACGCCGCAGGAGCCGCAGATGCCCTCGCGGCAGTCGTGGTCGAACGCCACCGGGTCGTCACCGTCGAGGATGAGCTTCTCGTTCAGGACGTCGAGCATCTCCAGGAAGCTGGCGTCGGGGGAGATGTCCTTGACGTCGTAGGTGACCATGCGGCCCTTGTCGGCCGGGCCCTGCTGGCGCCACACGCGTACCTGGATGTCCATTACTTGTAGCTCCGGGTGCTCGGGTGTACGTATGCGAATTCGAGCTGTTCCTTGTGCAGCACGGGCGTCTCGCCGAACTCCCAGGCCGCGACGTAGCTGTACTCGTCGTCGTGCCGCAGCGCCTCGCCGTCGGGGGTCTGGCTCTCGGCGCGGAAGTGACCGCCGGCCGACTCGGCGCGGTGCAGCGCGTCGACGCACATCAGCTCGCCCAGCTCGAAGAAGTCGGCGACCCGGCCGGCCTTCTCCAGGTTCTGGTTGAGCTGCTCGCCGGTGCCGGGCACCTTGACCCGCTGCCAGAACTCCTCCCGCAGGCCGCGGATGAGGCCGATGGCCTTGGTCAGGCCCTCCTCGGTGCGCTCCATGCCGCAGTACTCCCACATGATGTGGCCGAGCTCGCGGTGGAAGGAGTCGACGGTGCGGTCACCGTCGACGGCCAGCAGCCTGGCCAGGCGGTCCTCGACCTGGCTGCGGGCGGCGGCGACCTCCGGGTGCGACTCGTCGATCTTGTCGAACGGGCCGGACGCGAGGTAGTTGTTCAGCGTGTTCGGCAGCACGAAGTAGCCGTCCGCCAGGCCCTGCATCAGCGCCGAGGCGCCGAGGCGGTTGGCGCCGTGGTCGGAGAAGTTCGCCTCACCGATCACGAACAGGCCCGGGATGGTGGACTGCAGGTCGTAGTCGACCCAGAGCCCGCCCATCGTGTAGTGCACGGCCGGGTAGATGCGCATCGGCACCTGGTACGGGTCCTCGCCGGTGATGCGCTGGTACATCTCGAAGAGGTTGCCGTACTTGGCCTCCACGGCGGGCTGGCCCAGCCGCTCGATCGCGTCCGCGAAGTCCAGGTAGACGCCGAGCCCGCCGGGGCCGACGCCGCGGCCCTCGTCGCAGACGTTCTTCGCCGCGCGCGAGGCGATGTCGCGGGGGACCAGGTTGCCGAACGAGGGGTAGATCCGCTCCAGGTAGTAGTCGCGGTCCTCCTCCGGGATGTCGCCCGGGGCGCGCTTGTCGTCGCCGCGCTTGGGCACCCAGACCCGGCCGTCGTTGCGCAGCGACTCCGACATCAGCGTCAGCTTCGACTGGTGCGAGCCGGACTCGGGGATGCACGTCGGGTGGATCTGCGTGTAGCAGGGATTCGCGAACAGTGCGCCCTTGCGGTGGGCCCGCCACGAAGCGGTGACGTTGCAGCCCTTGGCGTTGGTGGAGAGGAAGAAGACGTTGCCGTAGCCGCCGGAGGCCAGCACGACCGCGTCGGCCAGGTCGGTGGTGATCTCGCCGGTGACCAGGTCGCGGACGACGACCCCGCGGGCCTTGCCGTCGACGACGATCAGCTCCAGCATCTCGTGCCGGGCGTGCATCTCGATGTTGCCCAGCCCGATCTGCCGTTCCATCGCCTGGTACGCGCCCAGCAGCAACTGCTGACCCGTCTGCCCCCGCGCGTAGAACGTGCGCGACACCTGGGTACCGCCGAACGAACGGTTGTCGAGCAGGCCGCCGTACTCGCGGGCGAACGGCACGCCCTGGGCCACGCACTGGTCGATGATGTTCACGCTGACCTCGGCCAGCCGGTACACGTTGGACTCGCGGGCGCGGAAGTCGCCGCCCTTGACCGTGTCGTAGAACAGCCGGTAGATCGAGTCGCCGTCGTTGCGGTAGTTCTTGGCGGCGTTGATGCCACCTTGCGCGGCGATCGAGTGCGCGCGCCGCGGGCTGTCCTGGTAGCAGTACGAGCGCACCTTGTAGCCGGCCTCGGCCAGTGTCGCCGCGGCCGAGCCACCGGCCAGGCCGGTGCCGACCACGATGACGGACAGCTTGCGGCGGTTGGCCGGGTTGACCAGCTTGGCGGAGAACTTGCGGCGCTCCCAGCGGGTCTCGATCGGCCCGTCCGGAGCGGCCTGGTCGGCGATGTCCTCGCCCTCGGTCCAGAAGTTCATGGTCAGTCCACCAATCCGGTGAGCACGGCGAACGGCACCGACAGGTAGCCGACCACCAGGACGACGGAGAGCAGCAGCGCGGCGCCGCGGGCGATGCGCTCGCCGCGGGCGGTGCGCTGGCCCAGCGTGCGGACCGCGCTGAACAGGCCGTGCCGCAGGTGCAGGCCGACAGCCACGATGGACAGCACGTAGAACAGCGTCACGTACCACTGCTCGGCCTTGAAGTCGGCGATGACCCGGGCGGACGGCTCCGAGCCGGCCGGGGCCGGGTTCAGCGTGCCGGTGGTCAGGTCGAGCAGGTGGTAGACCACGAAGAGCACGATGATGACGCCGCCCCAGCGCATCGTCCGGGCCGCGTAGCTGCCCTGCACCTTGGGCCGGTGGACGTACTTCACCGGCCGGGCCTTCCGGGCGCGGCGGGTCAGGATCGTGGCCGCGACGATGTGCCCGACCACGGCGACGACCAGGCCGAATCGCATGATCCACAGGAACCAGCCCGAGGGCAGCAGCGGTTCGGCGATGGTGCGCAGCCAATGCGCGTAGTGGTCGAAGGACTCGGCGCCGAAGAAGATCTTGAGGTTGCCGATCATGTGGGCGTACAGGAAGCCCACGAGGAGCAGCCCGGTGACCGCCATGAGGATCTTCAACGCCAGCGAGGAGCGCGCGCCCCGGCGCGGCTTGAGCGCCGGCTTCTTCGCCAGCGTCTTGCGGGCCGGCTCGGCCGTCGCCCGGGGAGTTGGAGTGCTGATGTCTACCGCCACACCCTGAACGCTAAGAAGTCGCGGGCGATTCGTCTAATGCATGATCGGCGGGGTAACCATAGACGTAAGCTATCAAGGTGCAGCTTCAACAGCTCCGATACTTCGTAGCAGTGGCAGAAACCCGGCATTTCACCCAAGCGGCTGACGCGCTCAACGTCTCGCAGCCGACTTTAAGTAAGCAGATTCACACCCTCGAGGAGACGCTCGGCGCGCCCCTGTTCGAACGCGTCCGCGGTGCCGTCGCCCTCACCGCCGCCGGCGACACCCTGCTGCCGCTGGCCCGCCGGATGGTCGCCGACGCGGACGCCGCCCGCGACGCGGTGCAGGAGATCGTCGGCCTGCGCCGCGGCCGGGTCCGGGTCGGCGCCACCCCCAGCCTGTGCTCGTCGCTGGTCCCGACCGTGCTGCGCCGGTTCCGCACCGAGCACCCGGACATCGAGCTGCACGTCAACGAGGGCAGCTCGCAGGACCTGATCACCGACCTGCTGGCCCGGGACCTGGACCTCGCGCTGATCGTCCACCCCGAGCAGGGCGTAGACCCCGCCCTGCACGCGGCCCTGGTGCTGCGCGAGAGCCTGGTGGTCGCGTCGGTCGCCTCCGGGCCGCCGCCGACGGCCAACCGCCAGCTCGCCCTCGCCGAACTGCGCGACACCCCGCTGGTGATGTTCCGGCCCGGCTACGACCTGCGTGACGTCACCCTGGAGGCGTGCCGGCGCGCAGGTTTCACCCCGCGCTTCGCGGTCGAGGGCGGCGAGATGGACGCGGTGCTCGCGTTCGTGGAGGCCGGCCTCGGGGTGGCGCTGGTGCCGAGCATGGTGCTGGTGAACCGGCCACTGCTGCGGGCGACGCCACTGGCATCGCCGGGGATGCGCCGCACGATCGCGCTCGCGCACCGGCGCCGGGCGGTGCTGCCGCACGCGGCGGAGGCGTTGCGCGCGACCCTGCTGGACCACATCGCGACGGGTGAGCTGCCCTTCGGCGTGCAACCGCTGTAGTCAGCGGAACTTCTCGGCGTGGTCGGTGGCCCACTCGGCGAACGTCCGGGCCGGGCGGCCGAGCACCGTCGGCCACCGTCGTCGAGGACGGGCCCGGGACGCGGGCGTAGTCGGCCAGGGAGCCCAGCCGGCGGTCGGGGATCTCGGCCGGGAGGCCGGCGGCGAGCATGCCCTGGCGTACCTGCTCCGGCGTGATCTCGGCGAAGTCAGCTCGCGGCCGGTGGCCCGGCCGATCGCCTCGACCTTGGCGGCCCGGGTGAGCGGCTGTGGCCCGGTGAGCAGGTACGCTCGCCCGGCGTGCTCCGGCTCCAGCAGCGCCCGTACGGTCACCGCGGCGACGTCCCGCTCCTCCACCGTCGAGGTCACCGCCGCCGGATACGCCCCGCGCACCACCCCGCCCCGCCGGAGCTGCGGCGCCCAGGCCAGCGCGTTGGCGGCGAAGTCGGTGCACCGCAGGATCGTCCACTCCAGACCCGACCGCCGGGCGGCCTGCTCCGCTGCGGTGAACTCCGCGATGAACCGGGGGTCGCCGACCGGGTGCGCCACCGTGGCGGCCGACAGCACGACCCCCCGCTTGGCGCCCCTCGATCGAGGAGATCTGCGCCGGCTACTCGGACGCGGAGCTGGCCGTGGTGGCGGACTTCCTGCGCCGCACCACCGAGGCCGGGGAGGCCGCCGTCCGGGACCTACCGTGACGTGGTGGTGATCTCCGGAATGCTCACCACGAGGTCGTAGGCGTCCAGCACCGGCGCGTCCAGGAAGGTCTCCGACAGGCGGATCCGGGCCGGCCCGCTCATCCGGTCGCGCGCCGCCCGCAGATCCACCAGCACCGGTCCCGCCGACGGCCGGAAGGCGGCCTCCACGCTGTCCGCGGGCGCCGGCGGCAGAATCTCGCTGGTCACCGCGACGCCGCCCGGTGCCTCCGGATCGGCGCGGCGCGCGGAGGTCCGGCCGGCCTGCGCGGTCACCGCCATCGCCACATAGTCCCCGCCGAGGCGGTCCGCCAGGTGGTGGCCCATGGCCGACAGCGCGAAGGCGGGGGTGCGCACCGGAGTGCGCTGGATGTGCGTGTTGTGCGCGGCCAGCACGATTTTTGTGTCCGGGCCGAGCAGCTCGAAGACGGTCTCGGCCATGCCCCGGTCGCGGGCGGCCACCTTCGGATGGCTGAAGTCCGCCGTGAAGCTGCGCAAACCCTGGTCCAGCAGGCAGGCCAGCCGCAGCTCGTGCCGGGCCGTCCGGTACGCCCCGGCCCCGGCGGCCGCCGTGTACTCCACCGCCAGCGCGTCGAAGCGCGTCGCCAGGTCGGCCAGCAGTGCCGTGGCCCGGTCCCGGTCCGCGCCGTCGATCGCCGCATAGGCCCGGTACGCGAGCAGCGTGTGCTCACCGGCGTAGGCCCGGGCGTACTCGGCGATCCGGTCGACCAGCGGCAGCGCGTCCGCGTCGACCTTGCCCAGATAACGCCGGAGGCTGTCGAGGGCCGGCAGCGGCGAGGCGGTCGAGCCGGGCACGTCCACCCCGCTGAACCGCAGCGGCAGCGGCGACGACCGCATCCAGCGGAGCAGGTCGCGCATCTCCGGGCACCGGCCCATCCGGTACGTGATCCCGTGCTCGGCCAGCTCGTCGAGGTCACCCGGCCCGCCCCGGACCCAGTCGTCCACGGCCAGGCCCTCGCTGAAACCGGACTCCATCGCGAAGACGGTGAAGCCGCACCGCTCGGCCAGGAACCGCAGCAGCCGGTGCCGCCACAGATGGAACTCGCGGACGTGGTGGGCGCTCTCGCCGATGGCCACCACCCGCGCGTCCCGCAGGATCTCCACCAGCGGTTCCAGGTCATCCAGCGGCGCGTGCGGATCGGTGGTGCCGAGCGGGATCGCCCGCTCGGCGACGAAGGCATTGAAGGCAGCTGTCACGCCGGTCCGATCTCGTCCGCGACGATCTTCGCCGAGAGGGTCACCATGGGCAGTCCGCCGCCCGGATGGGTGGAGCCGCCGACCAGGAACAGCCCGGCCAGCGGGCCACGGTTGGCCGGCCGGGTCAGCCCGCCCGCCGTACCGTAGATCGCCCCGCCCGGCGCGGCCGTGGCGTCCGCCAGATCGGCCGGGGTGCGGGTCTCGGTGAACAGCAGCCGGTCCCGCACGTCCACGCCGCGCGCGGCCAGCACGTCCAGGATGTGCCGTCCGTAGGCGTCGGCCAGGCCGGGGCGCCGCCAGTCGACCGCCGCGGACGAGGTGCCGTGCCGGGGCGCGTTCACCAGCACGAACCAGGCCTCCGTGCCGGCCGGGCTCACCGCGGGATCCGCCGCCCGGGTCACGAAGAGGGTCGGGTCCGAGGGGGGCCGGGCGCGGGCGCCGGTGCCGGGGGAGCCGAAGACGGCGTCGAACTCGGCGTCGTAGTCGCGGGGGAAGAACACCGTGTGGTGCGCCAGCTCCGGTGTCTGCCCGCGGACGCCGAGCAGCAGGACGAAGCCCGCCAGGCTGCGAGCGGCCAGCCCGCCGAGGCGGGACGGCGCGGGCAGCAGATCGCGATAGACCGACAGAGCGTCCACATTGGCCACTACCACGTCGGCCGGCACCTCCTCGCCGGAGCACAACCGCACGCCGGTGGCGCGGCCCGCGGTCGAGCAGATCCGCTCGACCGGTGAGGACGTCACCACCCGCACGCCCAGCGAGCGGCAGCGGTCGAGCAGCGCCGTGGCCAGCACCCCGAGGCCGCCGTCGAGATACCAGCCGCCGAAGGCCAGTTCCGCGTACGGGATCGCGGCCAGCGCCGCCGGGGCCCGGCGCGGATCGGCGCCGGTGTAGGTCGCATAGCGGTCCAGCATCATGCGCAGCCGCGGGTCGCGCAGATACTGCCGGCCCAGCGACCGCAGCGAGCGCCAGGGCGCGATGGCCGCCAGGTCACCGACCCGCCAGGACAGCGCGGCCAGCGACGCGGGGGTCACCTCGCGCTGCAGCACCGACCGCCAGGAGGCGCGCCAGATCCGCTCGGCGCGCACCCAGAAGCGGGCCCAGTCCGCGCCGGCGGCGGCCCCGAAAGCGGCCTCGATGCGCCGCCGGAACACCTCCGGGTCGGACGAGGAGTCCAGCACCGAGCCGTCGGGAAAACGGTGGCGCACCAACGGGTCCAGCGCCACCGGGGACAGGTCCAGCCCCAGATCGGCGAAGACCTGCGGAAGCGTGAGCAGGCTGGGGCCGGTGTCGAAGCGGAAGCCGTCGCGCTCGTACCGGCCGAGCTTGCCGCCGACCTCGGCCGCCCGTTCGTACACGGTCACCCGGTGACCGGCGGCAGCCAGCCGCGCAGCGGCGGCCAGACCACCCACCCCCGCGCCGATCACCACGACGTCACTCATACCGGCCGTCCCTTCCACGAGAGCCGGCCGCTCCGCCGCAGCGCGAACGAACGCACCACCAGAGCGCCGAAGAGCAGGATCGACACCGGCTGGGCCAGGGCGTCGGGCCAGGCCCGGCCGCCGGTCGCCCGGGCCGCGGCCACCCGGCCCACAACCCCGAGCAGGTACGCCGCCAGCGCCCACCCGGCCGGCCCCACCGCCCCGGCAGCCAGGAAGACCACAGCGGCCACCGGCGGCACGACGTAGAGCAGCACGAGCAGCCCGACCACCGCGGCGGCCCCGGCCGGCGAGCCGAAGGACGCCCACATCGACTTGCTGTAGCCGTCGCGCAGCTCCCGCCACGACGTGTACATCAGGCACTCCGCCAGCGCCGAGCCGTCGGCGAGGGCGATCCGGCCGCCGGCGCGCTTGACCGCCCGGGCCAGCCCGATGTCCTCCAGCACGTCGTCCCGCACCGCCGCGTGGCCGCCGGCCCGCTCGTAGCCCGCCCGGTCCAGCACCAGCCACTGACCACCGGCCGCCGCCAGCGACGGGCGCGGCGAGCGTTCCATCGCCCGCAGCGGCAGGAACGTCAGCCAGGACCACTGCAGCAGCGGCTGCACGAGCCGCCCGGCCCCCACGATCCGCGGGTACGGCGACAGCAGCTGCACCCCGGCCGAGCGCAGCAGCTCGACCCCGCCGGCGATCGCCCCCGGGGCCAGCACCACGTCGGCGTCCACGAAAACGAGTACGTCCGCGTCACCGGCCGCGGATGCGAGTTGCGCGCACGCGTGCGGTTTACCCAGCCAGCCGGCCGGCGGCGGCGCGCCGGACAGCAGCCGCACCTTGTCACCGGCGACGGCCCGCACCACCTCGGCCGTGCCGTCGGCCGAACCGTCGTCGAGCACGAGGATCTCCAGGTGCGGCACGCCGGACTGTCCCAGCAGCGCCTGCAGGCACGGCGTGACACGTTCCGCCTCGTCGCGCAGCGGCAGCAGCACGGCGACCCGTTCGGTGGTCGTCGCCGCGGTGCGCGGGCGGCGCAGCAACGCCGCGTTGACGATCGTGTGGGTGGTCAGGGCGACCAGCGGGAGCAGCGGGAGCAGCGCCGGCCACCTCATGCGGGCACCGGCCGCCGGACCCGCCGCAGGGCCAGTGGCAGCACGACCGCACCCATCAGCACACCGCCCCACAGCGCCGAGGCCGGCAGGCCGAGGAAGACCGCGTGGGCGAGCACGGAGGAAGCGTACGTCCACCACCAGAGCGTGAGCATCGGTGTGTCACCCGGCAGGACCACGGCGGCCGACGGCCCCGCGGCGACGGCCAGCCCGGCCATCAGCACCACCGCGAAGCCCAGCCAGCCCAGGTAGTTGCCGATCGGGATGCCGGGCACGCCGGGCAGCGCAGGGGTGGGGGAGTCCCAGGTCCAGTAGCCCTCGGCGACCATCTGCGGGTCGAGGAACAGGTCCCAGGCCGCGAGCCCGGCCGCGGCCAGCGCGATCCGCGCCGGCCTGGAGCGGGCCAGCCGCAGCGCGGCCAGCCAGGCCGGCCAGGCCATCCAGGTCCAGGCCAGCGGGATGATCAGCGGTACGCCGAGCAGCTTGGGCCCGAGCTGGCCGGAGTAGTCGTAGGTGCCGAACGGGAACCCGGTCGCCACCCCCACCGCCTCCACGGCGAAGCCGCCCAGGGTGGCGGTCGCGATCAGCGCGGCGGCCGCCCGGACGCCCCGGGTCAGCAACGCATGCGAGACCGACAGCAGGTAGCCCAGCACGACGGTCAGCACGGTGAAGCCGGCGCGCAGGCCGCCACCGGTCAGCGGATAGCAGATCTGGGTCAGGATCAGGGCGCCGAGCAGCACCCACGGCACTACGCGCCTCACTGTCAGATGCCGACGATCCCGGGCACGTCCTCGGTCGCCGGACGGGCGGCCAGCGGCAGCTCCCGTCCGAGGATCGCGAACGCCCGCTCGTCACCGGGGAAGATGAAGTCGCGCAGCACGTCGGAGAAGCCGAACCGCCGGTACAGCCGCCAGGCCCGCGACTTCTCCTCGTCGGCCTCGGGGGTGGACAGCAGCACGGTGGCGCCGTCGGCCATCGACAGCAGCGCGCGCAGCTGCCGGGCGCCGATGCCGTGGCCCTGCGCGCTGGGCTTGACGTGCAGCTCGACCACCTCGAAGCAGTCACCGAGCCAGTGCCGGCGGGCGGGCTCGTCGAGGGCGGAACGCACCTGGTCGTGCCACCACTGCCCGGGCCCGGACACGTAGCCGTAGCCGAAGCCCGCGAGGTGGCCGTCGGTGGTGAGGGTGGCGACAGCCCGGAAGCCGGCCCGGCGGACGTGGGCACCGATGTAGCCACGCCGGGTCTGCAGCAGCTCGGCGCGGTAGCCCATCGCCTCGCCGTACACGCTGACCACGTCGTCCAGCCGCCGGAGCATGTCGTCCGGCTGCCAAGGAACGAGCCTCATCGCTCTCCTTCTCGCCAGCCCACATCTTGCCAGCCCAGTACGGCCTTGTCGCCACTGATGCCGCGCACCGCGAACCGGGCGAAGAGCTCCTCGGCGTACCAGCGGGCGGCCGGGGTGCGGGTGATCACGGCGCGGTGCTCCGGCTGACGGTACGCGAACGCGGTCAGGTCCGCCTCGGTGCGCCAGACGCTGACCGTGCCCTGCCAGCCGACCGGCGCCTCCCCGATGCCGAACCGGGCCAGCAGGCCGGGCGCCGCGGCGAGCTCGCGGGCCACCGGCGGCACGGCCCGCCAGAACGTCAGGGCCCGCGCCGGGCGCAACCTGGCCCGGGTCAGCGCCAGCACCGGGGCATCGGTGCGCCCGCCGGAGGGCGCGCCGAACGGGGTCTGCCCGGACCACTGCCCGCGGCTGGTCAGCGGGGTCAGCTCGACCCGGGCCGACCCTTCGGCCAGCGCGTCCCAGGCGGCGCCGACCGCCCCGAGCTCCCCGCCGGCCGGATCGTCCCAGGCCACCACGGCGACGTACCGGGTCAGGTCGGCATCGCCCGGCCCGAAGCCGGTCCCGGTCCCGGTGCCGAGCAGCTTGCCGAACCGCACGCCGGGCAGCGCGCGCAGCCGCCGCGGATCGAGCGCCATGCGCAGCAGCGCGCGGCCCAGCCTTCGGCGCGGAACCCGCCACACGTGCAGGGTGACCAGTGGCGGGACGTCATTCATGGAGGCCACGCTACGTCGCCGGCGGCTCCGCTGCCTGCGGGCCCCGTCGCCGGCTGGTCCGGGCGGTGTAGGCGCGGCGCATCTTGACGTGGTTGCCGCAGCCGGCCATCGAGCACCAGCGGCGTACCCGGTTGCGGGAGTCGTCGTAGAACGCCCAGCGGCAGGTGTCGCGCTCGCAGACTTTGAGCCGGGTCCACGTACCGTCCTCGGTGCTCTGCCGGACCGCGTCGATCAGCCCGGCCAGGGCCCGGTCGAACGCCGGTCCGCCGGCGGCGACCAGCTGGTATCCGTCGGTAGTGAAGGCCGGCCGCACGGGTGGCAGGGCCTGGTTGAGCGCTGCCAGCGCCGCCGGATCCGCCGGGTGCCCGGCGTGGGTGCGCAGGACCGTCCGCAGACCCTCCCGGACGGTGACGGCGGTGGCGAGATCCGCCGGGCGCACCCGCGCGCCCTCGGCAAGCAGCTGCCGCTGCGCGAGCCACTCCCGCAGCTGCTCGGGCGTGGTCAGCTCCTCCGCGCCGACCTGCGGCTCGTACGTGTTGACGAAGTCGCGCACCAGCCGGACGGCTCCCGTTGCGGGCACCGGCCACCTCCTCCTGATTCACACCAGCGTAACGCCTTGACAGGTGTGGCCGCCGTTGGCGAGGGTCGAGAGAGGTACACCAACCAAACGCTTACGGTGGTGTGAAGGAGGGCGCGATGACGGCGCTGCCCGTACTGGTGCTGGGGTTGCTGGCGGCCCTCGGCCCGCTCTCGATCGACCTGTACCTGCCGGCGTTCCCGGCCCTGCGCCAGGACCTGCACACCTCGGACGCGGCGGTGCAGTTCACGCTCGCGGGCATGACCCTCGGCCTGGCGCTGGGGCAGGCGGTGGTGGGCGCGTGGAGCGACCGGGTGGGCCGGCGTACGCCGCTGCTGCTGTCCACTGTGCTGCACCTGCTGGCGACGATCGGCTGTGCCCTCGCCCCCTCGGTCGAGGTGCTGGCCGCCTGCCGGTTCGTCCAGGGCGTGGGCGCGGCCGGCAGCGCGGTGCTGGTGCTGGCGATCGTCCGGGACGTCGCCGACGGCCGGGCCCTGGTCGTGCTGCTGTCCCGGGTCACCCTCGTGGAGACCGTCGCACCCCTGCTGGCCCCGGTCGCTGGCGCGGAACTGCTGCCACTGGTCGGCTGGCGGGGCATCTTCGATGTGCTCGCCGCCGGCTCGGCTCTGTTGCTGGTCGCGGCGCTGCTGGTCGTTCCCGAGACCGCGAGGCGCCCGCCCGAACCGGTGCGCCTGCGGGCCCGGCTGCGCGCGGTCACTGTCGACCGTGACTTCCGGCTGGCCACGGTGAGCGGCAGCATGACGTTCGCGGGCGTCTACGCCTACGTCGCCGCGTCACCGGCGCTCCTGCAGGAGGTGTACGGCCTGAGCCCCCGCGCGTACGCGGTCGTCTTCCTGCTCAACTCCCTGGGCCTGGTGGCCGGAGTCCAGCTCAGCTCGGTGCTCGCCCGCCGCGCCCGCCCGGCTCAGGTGCTGGCCGGCTGCACGGCGGTGACCCTGGTGGCCGCCGCCGCGATCGTGCCGCTGCAGTGGACGAACGCCGGACTCCCCGGCCTGCTGCCCTGTCTGTGGCTGTTCGTGGCCGGCTGCGGAGGCTGCTTCGCCACCGCGGCCGGTCTGGCCCTGCACGGTCAGGGCGCCCAGTCCGGCACCGCGACCTCGGTCTACGGGTTCGCCACCTTCGCGGCGGCCGGCCTGGTCTCCCCGCTGGCCGGCCTGGCCGGGATCACCGACGCGACCCCGGTGGCCGTCGTCCTGCTCGCCACCTCCGCCGTCTCCCTGGCCGCGGGCGGCATGCTGCTGCGGGCCGGCGCCGCTCAGGCCACCTCGGTCGCGGTGCCGCCGGTGACGCGCAGCAGCTCGGCATAGGTGATCGGGAAGACCACCTGCGGTACGCCACCCGCCGCCCAGATCTCCGGATACTGCGCCAGCGCGGTGTCGACCAGGGTCCGCACCGGCTTCGGGTGCCCGAGCGGGGCGACCCCGCCGATCGCCTGCCCGGTGTGCGCGCGGACGAACTCGGGAGTGGCCCGCCCGAGCTTGGCCACCCCCAGCGCGGCGGCCACCTTCCTGGTGTCGACCCGGTGCGCGCCCGAGGTGAGCACGAGCAGCGGCTCCCCGTCCGCATCGAAGATCAGCGAATTGGCGATCTGCCCCACCTCGACCCCGAGGGCGGCGGCTGCGGCAGCGGCGGTGTGCACGCCCTCGTCGAACACCACCATCCGCGGCGTCCCGCCGTCGTGGGTACGGGCATCGGCGTTCTCCAGGGCGGCCTGCACGGCCAGCACGTTGGGGTGGCTCACCATCGGCCCATTGTTCACCAGCTGAACCGTTCCCGATGCAGGTGGGCGGCGGGGACCCCGACCGCGCGGGCCGCCGCTCGTACCGCGTCCGTCCACCGGTCCGGGCCGCACAGGTACAGGTCGTGCTCGGCGATGTCCGGGGCGATCTCCCGCAGCGCCTCCGCGTCCGGGTAGTCCGCGTACTCCACCGGCAGCCACGACGTCGGGTGGGCGCGCGGCCCGATCAGCGGGACCAGCCGGACGCCGCGGCGCTGGGCCAGCCACTCGATCTCGTCCAGGAACGCCACCTCGGCGGCGTGCCGGGCGCGGTAGACCAGCGTCGCCTGGCCGTGGCCGTACGGCAGGTCCCAGAGCAGCGCGAGCAGCGGCGTGATGCCCACGCCGCAGGCCAGCATCGTCACCGGCCCGCCGCGGTACGACTCCGCGGTCAGCCGCCCGTACGGCCCCTCGATGAGCACGCGGGTCCCGGGCGCGAGCGTGGCCACCCGGGCGCTGCCGTCGCCGAGGCCCTTGACGGTGATCCGCAACTGGTCGCCGCGGGGTGGCCCGGACAGCGAGAACGGATTGCCCCGTGACCAGCCGCGGCCGTCCAGGAAGCGCCAGACGAAGAACTGCCCGGCCCGCACCGGCAGCCGGTCGAGCCGGCGACCGTGCAGGTAGACCGAGACCAGGCCGTGGGCCTCGGGGACCACGTGGTCGACCCGCAGGCGGTGCCGGGCCGTGCGCCACAACGGCATGCCGAGCCGGAAGACCAGCACGCTGCCGGCGGCGGCCGCGTAGAGCGCACACCAGTACGCGCGCGCGGCCGGGCTGGCGGTGAAGTCCCGGCCCGCCGCCAGCTCGTGCGGCAGCGCCAGGCCGACGCCCAGGTACGCGTACAGGTGCAGGAGATGCCAGGACTCGTAGCGCAAGCGGCGCCGGGCCGCGCGTACCGATGTCACCACCACCAGGACCAGGGCGAGCAGCGCGACCACCGCCAGCAGCATGCCGGGATCGCCGGCGACGAAGGCGGCGAAGCTGCGGCCCGGAGCGCGGCTCCAGGTCGCCAGCACGACGTGCGCGAGCAGCAGCTGGAACGAGGCGAAGCCGGTGCGGCGATGCCAGCGGGCCAGGGTGTCCTGGCCGAAGGCCCGCTCCACCAGCGGGATCCGGGCCATCAGCAGGACCTGCAGGAACAGCAGATCGGCCGACCACAGCGCGGCCAGCCGGCCCGCCGCGCCCGTCGCGGACCGGCCCCCGGCGGTCAGGTCGCTGACGCCGCTGCGGGCCCACAGGACGGTGACGACCACCAGGCTCAACCCGGCCGTGGCTCGCGCGAAGGGCCCCCACCAGCGCGGAGTGGGGGAGACGCGGGGGCGCACGGACGTCAACGTACAAACGGTTCAGCCCGGTGGGCAGGGGTTAGTGAGAAGGCCGACGATGGCCCGGATATCCGTTATCCGGCGGCTCGCACACCCACCGCCGCGGCGCTGGCCTCCCACAGCCGGGCGGCCACCGCGGGGTCGGCGGCCACCGTGTCCGGCCGGGTCACCTTGTGGCCCACGTAGTAGGCCCCGTCGGCGACCTCCGCGGTGCTCAGCCAGGTCAGCAGCTCACCGGCCTGCTCGGGGGTGGTCAGGAACGGGGCGAACCGGTAGAAGAACCGGGTCGCCGCGCCGACGCCGAAGTTGCTGCGCACCACACCCGGGTGGAACGACACCGAGGTGATCTCCGGCCAGCGCCGGGCCGCCTCCGCGGCGAACAGGATGTTCGCGGCCTTGCTGGCCCCGTAGGCGCGCCAGGAGCTGTACTTGCCGGGCGAGCCGGTGAAGTCCTCCGGGTCCAGCCGGGCGCGCTGGTGGGCCCGCGACGCCGTGTTGACCACCCGGCCACCGTCGAGCGCTCCGCGCAGCAGGTGGGTGAGCAGGAAGGGCGCCAGGTGGTTGCCCTGGATGGTGGCCTCGAAACCGTCCGCGGTGCGGACATAGGACTCCACCATGCCGCCGGCATTGTTGGCCAGGACGTCGATCTTCGGGTACGCGGCCAGCAGCTCGGCGGCCAGCTCCCGGACCTCGTCCAGCACGTTGAAGTCGGCGCGGAACTCGTCCGGCTCGGGCCCGGTGGCGGCGGCCCGTACGGCGGCCATCGCGGCCCCCAGCCGGCGGGGATCGCGGCCCACCACGACCACCTGCTCGCCCCGCGCGGCAAGTTGGCGGGCGGCGGCCAGGCCCACCCCTGAGCTGGCGCCGGTGATCACAAACGTGCGTGGCATGTGTCGCTCCTCATGGCTGCGCTGTCCCACCCATCGTGCATCCTCCGACCGGCGGAGCCGGACGGGGTTCCGGTCAGTGCAGCCGCGCCGCCCCGTACAGGTGAGCAAAGATGATCTGATCGACCGGGGAGACCCGGTGACGATCGGCATGGGTGAGCCAGACGATCTCCTCGATCTCACTGTCGGGCCGCAGCACGCCCCGATAATCGGCGGTGTAGCAGGTCATCCGGACAATCGTCCCGGCGGAGTGCCCATGGGCCGGAGCCTGAAAGGTCCCGACATGCTCGGCGCTGTCGGGAGCGATGGTGACGCTGAGTTCCTCCCGGATCTCACGGACCAGGGTGTCGATGTCGCTCTCGCCGGGCTCCCGCTTGCCGCCGGGGAGGTAGTAGACGTCCTTGCCGCGTGAGCGGGAGCTGAGGATCGCGCCGTTCTCGATGCGGATCCACGCGATCTTGTCGATGACGGTCATGGTGGCTGCTCTCCGGGACTATGTCCGTGGTGGCGCTGGTGTGCGTTGGGCCGGGTGGTCGCTCGGCCCGGCGGCCGTGGACGACGGTAGCGCCGGCGTGGTCAGCGATCCTGGGCGGTGTCGATGGGCTCGTCGCCACGGTGCGGGGTGTCGGCTTGGGTGTCGTGGTCGCCCGCTCGGCTTGCCTGTCCGGCTGCCCGGCTTGGCCTCAGCGCGCCCGTTCTGACCAGCGTGTCCACACCTCCACAGGCCACCCCGGCGAAGGTGATCTCCACCTCCGCCGACCACCCCGCCGGAGCCCTCGCGTGTGTTGCGTTTTTGTCGTACCCGGGGTGTACTCTCATTCTTAGTTAGAACGAGTGTTCGATTGGTTCGAACTCCTGTGCCAGTAAAACACTCGGCCTGACTACTCGGGAGCCGCGTTCGCGGCGGGGCTCCCGGATGCGGCGCCCGCGAAGTGCCGCATGCGAGGTCCGGGCATTCGCGGGTCCGGACCGGCACAAAGGCAGGACCGTCGTCCGCTGTTCTCGACCCCCGAGCGGCGGGCGACGGACCCGCCGGCAAGTCCGGCCGGGTGTGGTGTGGGGAAGCTTCACACCCGGCCGGCTGCCATAACCGCTGTGCTCTTCCTCTTGCAGCGGATCGGTTCGACCAGCACGTCGGATGCGACACACGCGAGGAGACGACCATGGTGAGCAATCAGGCCCACCCGGTGCCCACTCTGAGACCGCCGAGCGCCTTCCCGGGCCCGATCCCGGGCCAGGCGGCGAGTCCCGGTCCACTGGCACACGCGCCCACGGCGGCAGCCCAGGCGGCGCCCACCGTGCCGGCCAACCTGCTGCCGAACCGCACCCCGGCCCAGCTGCTCGCCATCGCCCGCCAGGGCCTGGCGGAAGCGGCCGGCACCCGCCCGGACGGCCTGCGCTATGCGGCGGCCCACCTCGCGGCACTGCGCGCAGCCGCAGCGGTCCTCGCCGCCCGCGCCAGGCCGGCCGCGCCGACGAAGCGCAGCCGGGTGACGAGCGCCTGGTCCCTCCTGGTCCTGGTGGCGCCCGAGTTCGGCGACTGGGCCAGCTACTTCGCCCTGGGCGCGACCAAGCGGGCCGCGGCCGAAGCGGGCATTCCCCGCGTGGTCAGCTCTCGCGAGGCGGACGACCTGCTGCGCGCAGCGGAGCACTTCGTCTCCCTGGTCGAGTCCACCCTGGGCGTGGCCTACCAGCCGACCCTCGAAGCCGCCTAAGGCGGCCCGGCAGCTGCCCTCCCAGCCGCTGAACCGCAGGCGGGCGCACTGAGTCGTCGGGCTGCCAGGCCAGCTGGCCGCCCTCGGCCAACGCGATCCATTTGCGATCGGGGTCAGGGGTGGACGATCAGCCGTCAGGGCCGGATCGGCATCCAGCGGTAGCGGACCGGTTCACCCGGTGCTGCTGACCGGCGGCCCCGCGCCGTCGTGATGGTCGGCCGGCCAGGCGAACGGTTTCGGCGGCCACCCAGCAGCGCGTCGACGGTCACCCACCAGGTGGCGCAGAGACCGGCTGAGCCTCCGCGATGCCTACGGCTGCGACTCGTAACTGCGGCCGAGCTGCGCGAAGCGCAGTCGTAACTGCGGCTCGGTTCATGCGGGGCTCGACTCGTCGGCGAGGCGGCTGCGGGTCGCGGACTCGGATCGCATCGCCCGGGTGTCGATCGCGGTGGGTGGAGCGCTTCCGGATCGCTGGTGCGGTACCTCGTTCACGGCATCGCCTCGGCGGGTCGTAACGATAAAGATCAACTTCAATGGACGTGTACAAACGGGGCGGACAATGGCCGGGCGCATGATCAACGGTGCTGCGGCCTTTGCTGAGCTGATAAAGCCGGCCAGTGACACCGGCGATTTCGGGACGCACCGGGTGCTGCCGGTCCTGCCCGAGCTGAGCAGTCTGCTGCCGAGCCGCGGACTGCGCCGCGGAACCACCATCGCGATCGGCATCACCCCCGGCCCTTCCGTCCATCAGGGCGCCCTCCCCACCCCGTCGCCGCCATCCGCCGGCCCCCGAGACCCCGGACGCACCCCGCGCCGCAGCGCACCGGGACCCACACCCGACCCGCATGACGAAGCCGCGAACGAACCGGGCGGGAAAGGACCCACGGCTGAAGGTGCCGGCAGCGGATCCACGACTGAGCCCGGAGCGGCGGGACCCGCGAGCAGCGGCCTGGGCGGCCGATCCCCGAACGAGTCGGCCACGAGGGGACCCGCGACGAACGGTGCTGGTGGTTCCTCGGACGGGCCGGACGCCCGAGAGACTGCGGCCGGCGGGCTGGGCGCGGGAGGGTCCGCGACCGGCGGATTCGCGAGCGGGCCCGGCGGGAGAGGGCCGGCCGCCGGCGGCCACTCCGTCGGGGGCGGCCGGGCTGAAGGGTGGTCCGGTTCCGGTGAGCGATCGGCCGCCACGAGAACCCCCGACGGTACGCCGAGCAGCGCAGGCCCCTCCTCCCTCGAGAGCCTCCCGCCCCGTCCCACTTCGGTGCGCGGCGCACCGACCAGCGGAAACGCCGGTTACGCCACCATCCGGAGCGGTGCGGTGCAGCCCGGGGGAGGGAGCACCTCCCTGCTCCTGGCACTGCTCGCCGCCGCCTCCAGTGCCGGTTCCTGGTGTGCCGTCGTCGGTGTTCCCACGCTCGGCGCGCTCGCTGCCGCGGAGAGTGGGATCGCGCTGGATCGGCTTGCGCTTGTACCGGATCCCGGTCCTGAGTGGCCCACGGTGGTCGCCGCGCTCATCGACGGGGTCGATGTTGTTGTCGTTGCCGTACCGGGGCAGGTTTCCGCCTCGATCACCAGCCGGCTCGTCGCCCGGGCCCGGCAGCGTGGGTGTGTGCTCGTTCCCTACGGGCGCTGGGACGGCGCGGATGTGACGCTGCAGGTCACCCAGGGCCGGTGGGAAGGGCTCGGCGAGGGGCACGGCCGGCTGCGTCGGCGCAAGGTCACCGTGGTCGCCCGGGGCCGGGGTACGGCGGCCCGCCCCAAAGAGATCACCATGTGGATGCCGGGACTCGCCGTCGCACCCCCGCCCGACCCCACGCCCGGCACCCGATCCCGGCCCGCCGCTGCCCACCCGGCCCCGGCCCCGGCCCCGGCCCCGGCCCCGGCCCCGGCCTTAGCCCCGGCTCCGGCCACCGGCCACGCGTCGGCGGCGGCTTCGAGTGCCGAGGGCCGCGCCGCCGGATCGGGCCCGGCCAGATCCGGTTCCGCCTTACTGGCGTCCGTCACGCCGATCCTCCCCGCGGCAGCAGACCCGGTGCGAGAAGCGCCGCTGGATGACGGCAGATCGAGGCAAAGCGCGGGGTACGCATGAGCGCCACCACCGCCGGAGTTCGGACCCTGGTGCTCTGGTGTCCCGACTGGCCGGTCATCGCCGCGGAGATCGTGGAGGGGGTTGCCGCTTCCGGGCCGGTTGCCGTTCTGCACGGGAACAGGGTTCTCGCCTGTTCCGAGGCTGCTCGCGCCGACGGGGTGCGGCGGGGGTTGCGGCGGCGGGAGGCGCAGAGCCGTTGTCCTCAGCTCGTGGTCGTCGACCATGATCCGGGGCGGGACGCCCGGGCCTTCGAGCCGGTGGTCGCCGCCGTCGAGGAGGTCGCCGTCGGGGTCGAGGTGATCCGGGCCGGTGCTTGTGCGCTCGCCGCGCGGGGACCCGCCCGGTACTTCGGGGGTGAGGAGTCCGCCGCCGAGCGGATCGTCGAGCAGGTCGCCCAGGCCTGTGCCGTCGAGAGCCAGGTGGGCATCGCCGACGGGGTGTTCGCCGCCGGACTGGCCGCGCGTTCCGGGACGATCGTCGGCTCCGGGCGTACCCGGGAATTTCTCGCCGCCGTGCCCGTCGAGGCGCTGGAGCGGCCCGACCTGGCCGACCTGCTCCGGCGGTTGGGGGTCAAGACCCTCGGCGATTTCGCCGCCCTGCCCGCTTCCGACGTGCTCACGCGGTTCGGGTTCGACGGGGCGCTCGCGCACCGGCTCGCCGGCGGCTTCGACCATCGGCCGCTGGCCGTGCGGCAGCCACCGCCGGACCTGGACGTCAGCGACACCTACGACGAGCCGCTGGAACGGGTCGACGTGGCCGCGTTCGCCGGCCGGGCGCTGGCCGAGCGGCTGCACGAGCGGCTCGCCGCGCACGGGCTGGCCTGCACCCGGCTCGGCATCGAGGCGGTCACCGCCGACGGCCAGGAACTGCACCGGGTCTGGCGGCACGAGGGCCTGCTCACGGCCGCGGCCATCGCCGAACGCGTACGGTGGCAGCTCGACGGCTGGCTCACCGGCGCCCGGCGTGGCGCACCGAACCGGCCCACCGCCGGACTGGTCCGGCTGCGGCTCGTCCCCGACGGCGTCCTCGTCCACCTCGGCCTGCAACCCGGCCTCTGGGGCGACACCGGCGCCGAACGCGAACGCGCCCACCGCGCCCTGAGCCGCATCCAAGGTCTGCTGGGGCCGGAAGCGGTACTGACGGCCGTGCTCGGCGGCGGGCGTTCCGCGGACGACCAGGTACGCCTGGTCCCGTGGGGCGACGAGCGCACCCCGACCCGGCCCAGCGGGGAAGCGGCCGTCCCGCTGCCGGCGCTCGAACCGGCGGTGGTCTCCCTGGTCGACCCGCCCGCGCTGGTCGCCCTCCCGGCCCCGCCACCCGAGCAGCTCCCCGCCGGAGAAGGCGAGGGAGGAGCTGGCGGCGGGACGGAGACCGGTGGTGAGGCAGCGGTGAGGGCAGCCCGTCTGTGGGCGGTCCCGGATGCGTCGAGTCGCGAAACGACCGCACGCAAAGACGGACAAAAGCCGAGCCCGGCAGCGGAGGCGGAGAAAGGAACAGAAGGCGAGAAGCTCGAGAACGCCGGCCCGGCGACCACAACGCGCGGAGAGACCACGCCGAGGGAGAACCCGTCAGGAGAGATCGCGCTGAGGGAGACCCCCTCAGGAGAGATCGCGTCGGGCAAAACCACGCCGGGCAAGGGCGCGGCGGAGGAGGGTGGGCGGAAGCGGGGGCGCAAGAACGTCAAACGCCCTGTACCGATGCCGCCCTGGCCCGGCCGGCTGCCCCGCCCCGCGCCGGCCCTGGTTCTTCCGCAGGCCCTGCCCGCCGTCGTGCTCGATGCCGACCGGCATCCCGTCGGGGTCAGTGCCCGCCTGGAGCTCACCGGCGACCCCGCCTTCCTGCTCATCGGCCCCGCCGCCCCCGTCGTGATCGCCGGCTGGGCCGGTCCCTGGCCGGTCGACGAGCGCTGGTGGGCCCCCGCCGAGGCCCGCCGCCGGGCCCGGTTCCAGATCAGCCTCGACGACGGCCGGGCCCTGCTGCTCTCCCTCGCCGCCGGGCATTGGGCGATCGAGGCCGTCTATGACTAGGCCCGGCGCATGAGTTTCCACAATCCGCGGATGCCGTGGTCCAAGCTGGAGGGCACGCTCACCGGCCAGCATCTGCATGTCGTCGATCCGCTCGCCGTCGACGGGGACGGCGGGGATTCCCCCGCCTGGAGCCGCAAGCGGCAGCCCTATCAGGCGCCGGCCCTGCTCCGGGCACCCAGCCGCGACCGGTACGCCGAACTGCACTGCCACACCAACTTCAGTTTCCTGGACGGCGCCAGCCACCCGGAGGAGCTCGCCGAGGAGGCCGCCCGGCTGGGGCTCACCGGGCTCGCCGTCACCGACCACGACGGGTTCTACGGGGTCGTCCGCTTCTCGCAGGCCGCCCGCGAGCTGGGGCTGCCCACCATCTTCGGCGCCGAGTTGTCGCTGGATCTGGCCAAGCCGCAGAACGGTGAGGCCGACCCCGAGGGCCGGCATCTGCTCGCTCTCGCGCACGGGCCCGAGGGGTACGCCCGGCTGGCCCGCACCATCTCCCGCGGGCAGCTCGACGGCGAGGAGAAGGGCAAACCGGCGTACGGGGACCTGGAGGACGTCGCCGCGGTCCTGCGTGACCATGTGCTCGTGCTGACCGGGTGCCGCAAGGGCAGTGTGCCGCGGGCGCTGGCCGGTGGCGGGCTGCCCGCCGCCGCGTACGAGCTGGACCGGCTCGTCGGGCTCTTCGGCCGCAGCAACGTCGTGGTGGAGCTGACCGCGCACGGTGACCCCTACGACGACGACCGCAACGACGCCCTGTACGAGCTGGCCCGCAGCCGCCGGCTGGAGGTGGTCGCGACCAACAACGTGCACTATGCGACCCCGGCGCGGCGCCGGCTGGCCACCGCGCTGGCCGCCGTACGGGCGCGGCGCAGCCTCGACGACATGGACGGCTGGCTGCCCGCCGCCGGCACCGCCCACCTGCGCAGTGGGGCCGAGATGCGGCGGCGGTTCGCGGCTTATCCGGGGGCGGTGGAGAACGCGGCGATGTTCGGTGACGATCTCGCCTTCGACCTCAACCTGGTCGCGCCGAAGCTCCCCGATTTCGACATTCCGCCCGGGCACACCGAGATGAGCTGGTTGCGGGAGCTGACCATGCGCGGCGCGCGGGAGCGGTACGGGCCGCCGCAGGCCCATCCGCGGGCGTACGCGCAGATCGAGCACGAGCTGAAGATGATCGCGGAGCTGAACTTCCCCGGGTACTTCCTGGTGGTCTACGACATCGTGAAGTTCTGCCGGGACGCGGACATCTACTGCCAGGGGCGGGGCTCGGCCGCCAACTCCGCGGTCTGTTACGCGCTGCGCATCACCAACGTGGACGCCGTCGCGTACGACCTGCTCTTCGAGCGGTTCCTGGCGCCGGAGCGGGACGGTCCGCCGGACATCGACGTCGACATCGAGTCCGACCGCCGCGAGGAGGTCATCCAGTACGTCTACCGCCGGTACGGCCGGGAGCACACCGCGCAGGTCGCCAATGTGATCTCGTACCGGCCGCGGTCCGCTGTCCGGGACATGGCCAGGGCCTTCGGTTTCTCGCCCGGGCAGCAGGACGCCTGGAGCAAGCAGATCGACCGGTGGGGCAGCGTCGCCTCGGTCGACGTCGAGGAGATCCCCGAGCAGGTCGTCGCGTTCGCCAACCAGGTGCAGAACTTCCCCCGGCACCTGGGCATCCACTCCGGCGGCATGGTCATCTGCGACCGGCCGATCATCGAGGTGTGCCCGGTGGAGTGGGGGCGGATGCCCGGGCGCACGGTGCTGCAGTGGGACAAGGACGACTGCGCGGCGATCGAGCTGGTCAAGTTCGACCTGCTGGGGCTGGGCATGCTGTCGGCCCTGCACTACGCGTACGACATGATCGAGTCCGACCTGGACATCGGCACCATGCGGCTGGACGATCCCGAGGTCTACGCGATGCTGTGCCGGGCCGATTCGGTCGGGGTCTTCCAGGTGGAGAGCCGCGCGCAGATGGCGACGCTGCCCCGGCTCAAACCGACGGAGTTCTACGACCTGGTCGTCGAGGTCGCGCTGATCCGGCCGGGCCCGATCCAGGGCGGCTCGGTGCACCCGTTCATCCGGCGCAAGAACGGCCTGGAAGAGGTCACCTACCCGCATCCGCTGATGCGCAACGCGCTGGAGAAGACCCTCGGCGTGCCGCTGTTCCAGGAGCAGCTGATGCAGCTGGCCATCGACGTGGCGGGCTTCGACCCGGCCGGGGCCGATCAGCTGCGCCGGGCGATGGGATCCAAACGGTCGGTGGAGAAGATGGAACGGATCAAGAGCCGCCTGTACGCCGGGATGGCCGAGCGGGGCATCACCGGCGAGCTGGCCGACGACCTGTTCCAGAAGCTGTCCGCGTTCGCGAACTACGGCTTCCCGGAGAGCCACGCGATGAGCTTCGCGTACCTGGTCTACGCCAGTTCCTGGCTCAAGCGCTACCACCCGGCGGCGTTCTGCGCGGCGCTGCTCAACGCCCAGCCGATGGGCTTCTACTCGCCGCAGTCGCTGGTCGACGACGCCCGCCGGCACGGCGTCGAGGTGCGCCGCCCGGACATCAACCTCAGCGACGCCGCCGCGGTGCTGGAGTCGACCGCGCAGACCCGCTGGGGCAGCGCGCCCGGCGAGCCGCCGCACGCCTGGGGACTGGGCGGACCGGCCGTGCGGATGGGGCTGAGCAGCGTCCGTACCCTCGGCGACGACCTGGCGAAGGTCATCGAGCAGGAGCGTCGCGCGCACGGGCCGTACCGGGATCTCGCGGATCTCGCGCGCCGGACCGGGTGCTCGACCGCCCACCTGGAGGCCCTCGCGACCGCCGACGCCTTCGCGGGTTTCGGCCTCTCGCGCCGCGAGGCGCTGTGGGCGGCGGGTGCCGCCGCCCAGGACAAACCGGATCGCCTGCCGGGTACGGTCACCGGCACGACCGCGCCGACGCTGCCCGGTATGGCTGACGTGGACAAGCTCGTCGCGGACGTCTGGGCCACCGGCCTGTCCCCGGACGCGCATCCCGCCCAGTTCATCCGGGCCGAGCTGGACCGCGTGGGGGCCGTGCCGATCGCGCGGCTGGGCCGGGTCGACGCCGGCACCCGGATCCGGGTCGGTGGCATCGTCACCCACCGGCAGCGGCCGGCGACGGCGGGCGGGGTCACGTTCATCAACCTCGAGGACGAGACCGGGATGCTCAACGTGACCTGCTCACCGGGGTTGTGGCAGCGGTACCGGCGGGTGGCCCGCAGCAGTGCGGCGCTGATCGTGCGGGGGCGCCTGGAGAAGTCCGAGGGTGTGCTCAACCTGGTGGCGGACCGGCTGGAGGCGGTCACCCCACCGATCAGCCCGGCGTCCCGCGACTTCCGATGAACGGACACTATATTTCCGTTCTGCGTGTCCTGCACCTTTTATGGCGTAGACCGGATGCGCACCGGAAACGTGGCATCGGGGAGAGCACCATGATCAACACCATCGCCGCCGCCGTCCTTCTGCTCGCGGCCCCGGCAGTCGCAACCGCACCGGCTTCCGCGGCCGGGGCGAAGAAGACCGACCTCACGGTGAGCTACCTGGCTGAGGCCGGTTACGCGGCGGCCGTGAAGCTGCGCTGCGACCCGGCCGGTGGCGCCCACCCGCAGAAGGTCCGGGCCTGCCGGGCATTGAAGCGCGTCGGTGGCGACCCGGCCGGGCTCAAGCCGGCGCCGCTGATGTGCACGATGGAGTACGCGCCGGTCACCGCCCAGGTCACGGGCAGCTGGCGCGGCCGCCCGGTGAACTGGTCGCACACCTTCGGCAACCGCTGCGACATGCACCGCACGACCGGGGTGCTCACGGCCTTCTGAGCAGCGACCCGACCATGGTCCCGGCCGGCTGTCACCCTCCGGCGGAGCGGCTCCGCCCTCCCGTTGCGCGCCCGGCCGATACGCTGCGCAGGTGGACACCGCATCGACGCGAACCCCCCGCCCGCCCGTCACCGTGCGTACCGCCGCCGTCTGGGCCGTGCTGCGCCGCGAGCTCGAGCGTGGCGCCGGGCGTGAGCTGACCGTGCTGGACGTCGGCGGCGGGACGGGTGGTTTCGCCGTACCGCTGGCCGAGGCCGGGCACTCCGTCACCGTCGTGGACGCCAGCCCGGACGCCCTGGCCGCGCTGACCCGCCGCGCCGCCGACGCGGGCGTGGCCGACCGGGTCCGCGCGGTGCAGGGCGACGGCGACGCGCTCGCCGGGCTGGTCGCGCCGGGCAGCGCCGACCTGATCCTGTGCCACTCCGTGCTGGAGGTCGTCGACGAACCGGCCGAGGTGGTCGCCGCGATCGGCGCCGCCCTGCGCCCCGGCGGCGCGGTCAGCCTGCTGGTCGCCGGCCGGGCAGCAGCCGTGCTGGGCCGCGCGGTCAACGGCCACCTCGGCGCCGCGGCCGCCCTGCTCGGCGACGACGAGGGCCGCGCCGGCACCCGGGACACCCTGCGCCGGCGCTACGACGCGGAGACCGCCTCGGCGCTGCTGAGCGCGGTGGGCCTCACCGTCGAGGAGATCCACGGGGTACGCGTGCTCGCCGACCTCGTGCCGGCCGCCGTGGTCGAGGCCGACCCGCAGGCGATGCTGGAGCTGGAACTCGCGCTGTCCGCCCGGCCGCCGTTCCGCGACATCGCCTCCCAGCTGCACCTCTTCGCGCGGCGCCCGTGAACGATCAGCTGCTTCCGGCGGCCTTCACGCCGGTCCGGCCCGCGTACGGCAGTGCCAGCCTGGCCGACCTGATGCCCAGCGTCTCCGCGGTGCTCGGCGTCCCCGGGGCCACGGATGTGCTGGGGCTGGGCGCCCAGCTCGACGGGGTGGACCGGATCGCGGTGCTGCTGGTCGACGGGCTGGGGACGTACCAGATCCCGGTCGCCGCGGCCCACGCCCCGATCCTGGGTGAGCTGCCCGCCCGGACCCTGACCGCCGGTTTTCCCTCCACGACCCCGGTCAGCCTGGTCACCCTGGGCACCGGAGCGCTGCCCGGCGCGCACGGCGTGCTCGGCTTCACGCTGCGCAAGCCCGACGGCGGCATCCTCAACCACATCAGGTGGGGCGACGACCCCGACCCGGCCAAGTGGCAGCCGCAGCCGACCCGCTTCGAGACGGCAGCCGCCGCGGGCCTGCGGGTGACCCAGGTGACCCGGCCGGAGTTCGAGGGCACCGGCCTCACCGTGGCGGCGAACCGCGGAGCCGCGTTCTCCGGCGCGGCCGACCCGCTCTCGCTGTCCACCCGGATGCTGGAGGCCCTGTCCCGCCCCGGGCTGGTCTACGGCTACCACCCCGACCTCGATCATCACGGGCACGGCACCGGCGTCGACTCGCTGGACTGGCAGGAGGCGGCCCGGGAGGTCGGCCGGCTGGTCACGCGGCTCGTCGAGGGACTGCCGGCCGGCGCGGCGCTGCTGGTCACGGCCGACCACGGGCAGCTCAACGTGCCCACCGAAGGCCGTATCGACCTGGGCCGCGACCCGGCCCTGGCCGCCGGGATCGTCGCGGTCGCCGGCGAACCCCGGGTCCGTTACCTGTACGTGCAGGACGGCGCGCGTGACGACGTGATCGCGGCGTGGCGCGGGGTGCTGGGCGACGCGGCCTGGGTGCTGACGCGCGAGGAGGCGATCGCCGGCGGCTGGTACGGCCCGGTGCCGCCCGAGCACCTGAGCCGGCTCGGTGATGTCGTGGTCGTCTGTCAGGGGCGGACGGTGATCGTGGCCAGTGGCTGGGAGCCGCCGGCGGTGGGGCAGCTGATCGCGTACCACGGGTCGGTGACCGCGGCCGAGATGACCATTCCGCTGCTGGTCGTGCGCTGACCCGGCTTTTTGTCGTACCCCGCGGATAGCGTACGGACCGTGGGACGAAGTCAGGCCATCGGCCGGGGGCGTGATCCGCGGTTCGGTCCGGAGGCCGACGACGCGGGCTGCACGATCCTGCACGTCGACATGGACGCGTTCTTCGCCGCCGTCGAGGTCCGCCGCCGGCCCGAGCTGCGCGGCAAGGCGGTCGTCGTGGGCGGTCTCGGCCCCCGCGGCGTGGTCAGCTCGGCCAGCTACGAGGCCCGTCGCTACGGCGTGCGCAGCGCGATGCCGGCCATGCGGGCCCGCGCGCTGTGCCCGCACGCCGTCTTCCTGCCGACCGACTTCAGCGAGTATTCGGCCGCCTCGGCGGCCGTCATGCGGATCTTCCGCGACGTCACGCCGCTGGTCGAGCCGCTCTCCCTGGACGAGGCCTTCCTCGACGTGGCCGGTGCCCGGCGCCTTCTCGGCCGCCCGGCGCTCATCGCCCGCGACATCCGCGCCCGGATCGCCGACGAGCAGCGGCTGACCTGCTCGGTCGGGGTCGCGTCGAGCAAGTTCGTGGCCAAGCTGGGCTCCACCCGGGCCAAGCCGGACGGGATGATCGTCGTCCCGGCCGGGCAGGTGCTCGACTTCCTGCACCCGCTGCCGGTGGGCGCGCTGTGGGGAGTAGGGGAGAAGGCCGCCGAGACGCTGCACCGGCTCGGGCTGATGACCGTGGGTGATCTGGCCGCCGCGCCGCTGGGCATGCTGCGCGCCGCCCTCGGGGAGGCGTCCGCCGCACACCTGCATGAGCTGGCGTGGGGGCGTGACAGCCGCCGGGTCGTCGCCGAGCACGTGGAGAAGTCGATCGGTGCCGAGATGACGTACGACACCGACGTCACCGACCCGGCGACCATCCGGCGCAGCCTGCTGGCGCTGGCCGACAAGGTCGGGGCCCGGCTGCGGGCCGCCGGGCACGTGGGCCGGACCGTCACGATCAAGATCCGGGTGGCGGACTTCCGGACGGTCAACCGCTCCCGCACGATGCCGACGAGCACCGATGTCGCGCGGGAGATTTTTGCGACTTCCTGGACGCTCTTCGAGGCGCTGCGGGTCGGCGAGCCGATCCGTCTCGTCGGGGTCCGGGTCGAAGGGCTCAGCGCCGCCGCGACGACATCACGGCAGCTCACGCTGGGGGAGCCGGAACGCGGCTGGCGCGAGGCGGAGGCCGCGACGGACGCGCTGGCGACCCGATTCGGCCGTTCCATCGTCGGACCGGCCAGTCTTTTGGGACAAACCGATCATCGCCGAACCGAAAATCACCCGCACTCGACGGTCGTCCCGCTTTCCGACCCGCCAACGCCCTCGTAGACTTGCGGTAAGGCAGCCGGTCGGCTGTCTCGCACCATCGGCCCGCCTGCACTACCGCCGGGGGGCCGGACATGCGCCCGGGGAGGAATGCCGTGCCGCTCTCGGAGCACGAGCAGCGGCTGTTCGACCAGATCGAGCAGTCGCTTGCCGAGGACCCCAAATTCGCCTCGGCTGTGCGGGCCAGCGACCCGCGTTTCCACGCCCGGCGCCGACTCGTCGTCGCCGCGTTCGTGATCGTCGCTGGTCTGGCGTTGGTTGTCTACGGCACGGTGAGCAGCAACACGCTGCTCGGCGTGGCGGGATTCGTGGTCATGCTGGCCGCGGCAGCGTTCGGGATGCAGAGCCGCCGGAAGGGGCAGGCGCCTGACCTGCACGCCGTCGGTGGCACCGCGACCCGCCGCACCCGGTCGACCCGGAAAGCGGGTTTCATCGACCGGCTTGAGGACCGCTGGCGTCAGCGTCCCGAGGGCCACCGCTAGCCCGGACAACCAGCGGCGACGAATGGCGGCCATCCGGCCGCCATCGCCGTATCCGCACGCTCATCACCCACGATGAGCAGGAAATATCGCAGCGGCGTCCTGCAGAGGGACGCCGCTCATTGCTACGCCCGGGCAAGGCCGTGACTGCAGGATGCAGCGCTGGACCTCAAGCCGGCTTCCGGTTTTACCGTCATCCGATGACTGCGACCTTCACCCCCGTATCCGCCCTCGAGCGGGACCGGCACGACCTCACCGCCCTCGTGGCCGAGATCGAACGGGCCCAGCAGCAGGAGGACGTCGAGGGCTTCCTCGCGCTGTTCGCACCGACCGCGGTCTGGGTCAACGGCGCGGGAAGGCGCCTCATCGGCCTCGACGAGATCAGCGAGTTCACCCGCGGCGTCCTGCCCGGCGCCATGGCCGACGGCTCGGTGACCTACGAGGTCGAGCACATCGCCTTCGTCACGCCCGACGTCGCCCTGACCGGCGTCCGCCAGCAGTACCTCGACGCCGATGGGAAGCCCGTGGCCGCCGACGGGGCGGGCAGCCCGAGCTATCTGTGGTCCAGGACCGGCGGCACCTGGAAGATCGTGGCCGGCCAGAACACCGCCGTCATCGCCTAGCGACTCTCACCGTAGCGGCGTCCGGGGACCGCGCCCGGTCCCCGGACCCGGTTGTCACGATCGCCGGCCGGCCCGGCGCACCATCTCGTCCCGTTCGGGGTCGGGCATGAGCTCCCGGACCTCCTGCGCACAGCGGCAAGAGGCGGCGATCTTGGCCGCCCACCCCAGCGCCTCCTCGCGCGAGGCCACGTCGACGACCACGAACCCCCCGACGACCTCCTTGATCTCCGGGTAGGGGCCGTCGGTGACGATCCCGTCGGTGTCCACGACGCTCGCCCGCTGCCGCTCCAGCCCGGCCCCGAACACCCACACGCCGGCGTCCACGGCCTCCTGCAGCACCGCGTGCGCGGCCTTGCCCACGTCCGGCAGCTCCTCGCGGGAGATGTGGTCCATCGCGCCGTCATTGAACGAGATCAGGTACTGCGTCATCTGCTCACTCCCGTAGCCCGGCAGCCTCCGCCGGCCGCCTCTCACCTGCTCTACGAACAACCCATCCCGGATCCGACACCGGGACGACAATTTTCGCGGACGCCCACCGCTGGCGGCTTGGTGAACCCCCTACCGGCCGTGCAGCAGCGTCTCAGCGAGGGGGTGGTCGGTCGGCTCCAGTGATGCCGTCAGCGGCGGTCGGTGATGGCCGCTTCCAGCCGGAGGCCCATTCCGACGATCACCAGCAGGCCCGCGAAGAAGTAGCCCTTGGCGGGCGTACTGTCCGTCGCCAGGCCGATGACCGTGATCAGCAGGCCGACGACCACGGCGATGGTGCCCAGGATCCTGGTCGTGTCGGTCCGTCGTCCTTGCGCGTCCACGCCGAAGACCATACGGGTCCTGATCAGACGAAGCCGCCCTGCCGGAACCTCAGGCCCGGCAGGGCGGCTTCGTGTCGTGGGGGTGTCTGCCGGGTCAGCGGGCCCGGCTCGTCAGCAGCCGGCGCGGGCTGAAGCGGACCAGCAGGTCCCGACCCCGGCTGAAGCTGCCGACCCACCGGGCCGACGTGTCGCCCATGCCCAGCCGCCAGCGCAGCAGCACCGAGGGTGGCAGCACGACCGCCGCGAACCGGGTCCGCTTGGTCGCCGTCTTCGCCAGGCCCTTGCGGACCTGGTTCAGCGCCACCGTCAGCTCGCCGCCCTGCAACGGCTGCCGGGCGTACCGGGCTCGTTCCTCGGCCCGGCCCAGCAGGACCGCCGACTCCGCCGGCGTGTCGGTCAGGTCGGCCTCGCGGACCAGGCGCTGGGCCGTGTGCCGCGGGGTCTCCGTCGGGTCCACCGGTACGCGGTAGTCGATCATCGTGTCGACCAGTTCGTCCCAGGCCGCGTGGGCGTCCTCGCGGGCCCGTACCGCCTCGGTGGTCACCACGACGTCCCGGGTGCCCGGCGGGGCCGGGCCCGTTGCTGCCGCCACCGTCGTCTTCGGGGCCGTCGCCGCGTGGCGGCGTTTGCGGACCAGGACCCGGCGCAGGGCCGGCACCGCCAGCAGCACCAGGACCAGCGCGATGATCCCCGCCGTCACCAGGGCCGTCGTCGAGACGCCCGACTGGTCCTCCGGGCCGCCCAGGCCCGGGGCGCCGGCGTCGACGTCACGGTCCGGGCGGTCCGTCGCGCCCGGCCCGGCCGAGGCGTCGTCACCCGGGGCCGCCGAGGCGGTCGAGGTCGGCGACGGCGTCTCCACCGCGTCGGTGTCCGGGGCCCAGTCCGAGCGGGTCGAGCCGACGACCGCGGCCGCCGGGGTCGCGTCGAACGGCACCCAGCCGAAGCCGTCCAGGTAGACCTCGGTCCAGGCGTGGGCGTTGCGGTTCGTCAGCACGTACGCGTCGCCGTCGCGGGTGCTGCCGCGGGTGAAGCCGAACGCCACCCGGGCCGGGATGCCCGCCTCGCGGACCATCCACGCCATCGCCGCCGCGTACTGCTGGCAGTAGCCCGCCTTGCCCTCCAGGAACGCCGTGATGGCCGACGCGCCCGCCTCGGGGTCCGCGGTCTGCAGGCTGTACGTGAAGCCGTTGTCCCGGGAGAAGTACCGGTAGATCGCCGCCACCTTGTCGTACTCGGTGCGCACGCCGTCGGTCAGGTCGTCGACCAGCTTCTTGACCTTGGGGTCCTGCGGGACCGTGGTGAACTGCGTCCGCAGCGGGTTGTCGCGGGGCAGGGCCTCGGCGCTGCGCAGCTCGGTCGGGGTGTACTTGGCCCGGACGTAGTCGAACGAGTACTTCTTCTCCTTGGTGGTGGTGCGGTTGGAGTAGACCACCTGGGTGTTCGGGTCGTACGACCAGGCGCCGTCGAGGCCGTCGGTGTCGATCGCGGTCGCGTAGACCGGCGCCAGGGTCTGGCCGAAGTCCTTCGTGATCTCCACCTCGGCGCGGTACTGCCGGTAGTCCGCGCCCGTCGTGGTGCCGCTCTCGCGGGGGTCGTAGAGGCCCCGCGACAGGGGCTGGCCGTTCGGGGTGCGGTTGCTGAAGCCGTCCGAGGAGAGCACGTCGGCGACCCCGAAGCGCAGGTAGAACGGGTCCGGCTCGTTGGTCGTGACCCGGACGTAGTTGGTGACCTGGGTCTGGTTGAGCTGGCCGCTGAGCGAGGCGAACAGGTTGATCCGGCCGGTGCCGCCGTTGCCCGAGCCGCCCGTACCCGTGCCGCTGCCGGCCTGGGTGAGCGAGTTGAGCAGGCCCGTGTTGAGGCCGGGGACGATCACCGGCAGCAGCACGGCGGTGGCGACACCGATCACGGCGAGCCGGCGGCCGGCCGCGGCCAGCGGCGAGGGCTCCCACACGTCGACGTCGCGGCCGTCGCCGGTGAACCGGCGGCCGAAGCGGCGGACCCGGTCCACGTTGTCGGCGACCAGCAGCCAGAGGAAGCCGGTCGCGCCGACGATGAACGGCAGCACCGGGACGCTGTCGACGTACACGGCGACCGGCACCGAGTAGATGGCCAGCATCGGCAGGCCGGCCAGGGCCGGCTTGCGGGCCACGACGGTGAGCAGGTCGACCGCGATCGCGACCGCGCCGATGCCGAAGACGGCGACGAACAGCAGGCCCTCACGGTCGGGGACCGGCACACCGTACGAGCGGGTGTCGGTGCCGGCGTCGCTGAACAGCGCGCCGAAGTGCTCGAACGTCGCCGGGGACGGGATCAGCGAGAGCAGCTCGTCCCCGCTGGGGAACATCCACGTCAGCGTCAGCAGCAGCACCCCGACCATGCCGAGCGCCTGGGCCCAGGTCGGGAAGCGCAGGGTACGGGTCAGCACCGCCGCGCCCGCCACCAGGCCGACCGCCAGGATGCACTCCAGCAGCCAGGTCCAGGTGTCGAAGATCGCCGACAGCGGTGCCGCCGCCAGCAGGGTCGCGGCCGCAGCCACGAGTCCCAGTCGTCGTCGCCCGGTCACCGTAGAACTCCCCTCATCGCCCGACCGTCTCGGCCATGGCCGCCCGGTAGGCGAATCCTTGCGAGCCGCGCCCGGCCGCCGGCCAGAGCGCGGCGAGCGAGTCGCCGTGCGCGACCGGCACCGAGCGCCAGCCGCTGCGGACCAGGGCCAGAGCCGTGGCGCCGTGCGCCCGGTCGGCCTCGGTGCGTTCCCCGGGCGCCATGTTCACCCAGGTCGAACTGTCGATCGCGAACCCGATGCAGGTGGCGCCGTTGCCACGCAGCCCGGTGAGCACCTCGGCCTCGGCCACGCTCAGCGTGCCGAACAAACCGATCACCAGGCCGCCGTCGGAGCGGCGCCGGACCTGATCGACCAGCACCGAGATGTCGCCCGCCCGGGTCAGCTTGACGTCGGCCAGGGTGTCCAGGATCGCGCCCTCACCACCGATCTCGGTGGCGTCGACGTCGATCCCGGTCCCGGTGACCAGGCGCAGCTTGTAGCCGGACTGACGCAGGTGCATCGCGATGCTGGCGGCGGCCGAGACGGCCCACTCGAAGCTCGCCGTCGGGCCCTCGCCACGGTGCGCGGCCTGACGCGTGTCCAGAACGACGGTAGCTCGGCTCTCCCACGGCTGCTCCTCGCGGCGCACCATGAGCTCGCCGGTGCGGGCGGTGGAGCGCCAGTGCACCCGGCGCAGGTCGTCGCCGCGCCGGTACTCCCGGGTCGCCGCGTCGTCCTCGCCGTGCACGGCCACCGACCGGGCGCGGCTGTCGCCGGTGCCCGCGTACTCGCCCGCGAGACGCACCGCCGGCAGCGGGACGACCTGCGGGATGACCGTGAGCCGGTCGACGCTGGGGAACGAGCGGGTCAGCTCGCACAGCCCGAACGGGTCGGTCAGCCGGATCACCAGCGGGCCGACCGGATACCGCCCGCGCACGTCGGCGCGGACCGTGTACGCCACCGAGCTGGCCTGGTGGGCGCCGAGCCGTTCCAGCACCACCCGCGGCCGGCTGCCCAGGGCGTACGGCAGCCGGTCCTCCAGCAGCAGCGTGCCGGTGGGCAGCCGGGACATGTTCTGCAGGCGCAGGATGACCCGCGCGCTGGAGCCGACCGGGGCACGGCCGGGCTCCAGCGAGCGGGTGCACGCCAGCTTGTAGCGGCTGCGGCCGACGTACGCCGCGGCCAGCAGCGGCAGCATGGCCAGCAGGATGGCCACCCGTAGCAGGTCCTTCTCCCCGAGGATGAACGCGGAGATGGCGGCGGCCGAGCCGGCGGCCAGGAAGGACCGGCCGCGGGTGGTCAGCCCCCGCATAGCCTCGCGCATGTCAGCGCCCCCGGGACTCGTACTGCCCGCGGGTGTCACCGACGGCGCGCGTGTCGTACGGCGAGCGGTTGCGGTCGTGCGGCAGGGGCAGCCGGTGCACGATCTCCGCCACGATGGCGTCGGTCGTACGCCTGTTGAGCTGGGCGTCCGCGGTCGGGATGATGCGGTGGGCCAGCACCGGCACGGCCAGGGTCTGCAGGTCGTCCGGCAGGACGTAGTCGCGGCCCTCGAGGGCGGCGACGGCCTTGGCCGTACGGATGAGCTGCAGGGTGGACCGCGGTGACGCGCCGAGGCGGATCTCCGGTGCCTCCCGGGTGGCCGTGACGAGCGCGATCGCGTACTGCTGGACGGCCTCGGCCGCGTGCACGTCGCGCGCGGTCGCGATCAGCCGGCGGACCAGGGCCGCGTCGGCGACGGACCGCAGGTCGTTCAGCGGGTCGTGGGCGCCGTGGCCGTTGAGCATCGCCATCTCGGCGCGCGGGTCCGGATAGCCCATCGCGATCCGCGCGGTGAAGCGGTCGCGCTGCGCCTCGGGGAGGGGGTAGGTGCCCTCCATCTCGATCGGGTTCTGGGTCGCGATCACCATGAACGGCGCCTGCAGCTCGTACGTGGTGCCGTCGACCGTGACCTGCCGCTCCTCCATGCACTCCAGCAGGGCGGACTGGGTCTTGGGCGACGCGCGGTTGATCTCGTCGCCGACCACCAGGTTGGCGAACACCGCACCCGGCTTGAACTCGAAGTCGCGCGTCTCCTGGTTGTAGACGCTGACCCCGGTCACGTCGCTGGGCAGCAGGTCGGGGGTGAACTGGATGCGCCGGACCGAGCAGTCGATCGAGCGGGCGAGCGCCTTGGCGAGCTTGGTCTTGCCGACGCCCGGCACGTCCTCGATCAGCAAGTGGCCCTCGGCGAGCAGCACGGCCAGAGCCAGCCGAACCGTCGCACTCTTGCCCTCGATGACCTGCTCGATGTTGGCCATGATGGCCCCGCTTGCGGCGAGGAACTCATCACTCGGCAGGGGACCGCCGGGCTGGTCCCAGGTTGGCGTTGTCACGGGCCTCCTCCATGTCGTTCAAGCCCCTTCCTACGCGCACACGCAGAAAAGGAACCGAAGGTTTGCGGGCGGCCGGCGGTCCGTGGGCCTCCGGCGCTCGCCGCCCGTTCCTCACAGGTTAGCCCGGTCACAGCAACCTGCCGAGCGGCCGCTAGCGGCAGTGACGGCTTGTGGTCAACTGGACACGCATATCGGATGGATTACGAATCGGCACAGTTGATACCGGTCGCCGCGCGAACCGGACGCCCGGTATCATGCAGTCATGGCTCGGTCCTTCCTGCTTCTTAGCCGGCCGTGCTGATCTCGTAGCAGAGAACAGTGCGGCGCCCCCTCCTGCGAGAGGGGCTTTTTTGTGCCCTGAAGTAGGTGATCCTTGTCGACTGACTTTTCGAAAAGAACGAGATGGTGACGATGAGCGAGTCCGAGACCAACGCGGACGTCCCGCCGTACCGCTACACGGCGGCCCTGGCTGCGGAGATCGAGCCCCGCTGGCAGGACTTCTGGTCCGGCCACGGCACGTTCCACGCGCCCAACCCGACCGGTGAGCTGGCCGACCCCGGCCACCCCCGGGCCGGGGCGCCGAAGCTGCACGTGCAGGACATGTTCCCCTACCCCTCCGGCGCCGGCCTGCACGTCGGGCATCCGCTGGGCTACATCGGCACGGACTGCTACACCCGCTACAAGCGGATGGCGGGATACAACGTGCTGCACCCGATGGGCTTCGACGCCTTCGGCCTGCCCGCCGAGCAGTACGCGGTGCAGACCGGCACCCACCCCCGGATCACCACCGAGGCCAACGTCGAGCGCTACCGCGGTCAGCTGCGCCGGCTGGGCCTGGCCTACGACGAGCGGCGCAGCTTCTCCACCACCGACCCCGAGTACTACCGCTGGACGCAGTGGATCTTCCTGCAGGTCTTCAATTCATGGTTCGACCCGTCCGACGCCAGGGCCAAGCCGATCGAGATCCTGATCTCGCAGTTCGAGGCCGGGGAGCGCGAGACCCCCGACGGCCGGGCGTGGGCCGAGCTGTCCGGCGTCGAGCGCCGGCAGGTCATCAACGACCACCGCCTGGCGTACGTCAGCGAGGCGCCGGTCAACTGGTGCCCGGGGCTGGGCACCGTGCTGGCCAACGAGGAGGTCACCCCGGACGGGCGCAGTGAGCGCGGCAACTTCCCGGTCTTCAAGCGCAGCCTGAAGCAGTGGATGATGCGCATCACGTCCTACGGCGACCGGCTGGTCGACGACCTGGAGACGCTGGACTGGCCCGAGCCGGTCAAGCTGATGCAGCGCAACTGGATCGGCCGTTCCCAGGGCGCGCACGTGGACTTCCCGATCGACGGCGACGACGTGATCAGCGTCTTCACCACCCGGCCGGACACGCTGTTCGGCGCGACGTACATGGTGCTGGCGCCCGAGCACACGCTGGTCGACTCGGTCGTGCCCGCGGCCTGGCCCGAGGGCACCAAGCCGGTCTGGACGGGTGGGCACGCCAGTCCGGGCGAGGCCGTCGCGGCGTACCGGGCCGAGGCCGCGGCCAAGACCGAGGAGGAGCGGACCGCCGACGCCAAGGTCAAGACCGGCGTCTTCACCGGCGCGTACGCCACCAACCCGGTCAACGGCGCGCGCATCCCGGTGTTCATCGCCGACTACGTGCTGGCCGGCTACGGCACCGGCGCGATCATGGCGGTGCCCGGGCAGGACGGGCGCGACTGGGCGTTCGCCGAGGTCTTCGACCTGCCGATCATCCGTACGGTGCAGGCGCCCGACGGTTTCGACGGTGCCTTCACCGGCGACGCCCCGGCGATCAACAGTGACTGGCTGAACGGGATGGCCGTGGCCGACGCCAAGGCCGCGATGATCGCCTGGCTGGAGGAGCACGGCCACGGCCGGGGCGCGACCACCTTCCGGCTGCGTGACTGGCTGTTCAGCCGGCAGCGCTACTGGGGTGAGCCGTTCCCGATCGTCTACGACGAGACCGGCCTGCCGGTCGCGCTGCCCGAGTCGATGCTGCCGGTGGTGCTGCCGGACACCGACGACTTCTCGCCGCGCACCTTCGACCCGGACGACGAGCACAGTGAGCCGGAGACCCCGCTGTCGCGCAAGAAGGACTGGGTGACCGTCGAGCTGGACCTGGGCGACGGCCCGAAGACCTACACGCGCGAGACCAACACCATGCCCCAGTGGGCGGGATCGTGCTGGTACGAGCTGCGCTACCTGGACCCGCGCAACGACAAGGCGCTGGTCGACCCCGAGAACGAGGCCTACTGGATGGGCCCCAAGGACTCCGCGGACTGCGGCGGCGTCGACCTGTACGTCGGCGGCGTCGAGCACGCGGTCCTGCACCTGCTGTACGCCCGCTTCTGGCACAAGGTGCTGTACGACCTGGGCCACATCTCGTCCTTCGAGCCGTTCCGCAAGCTGTTCAACCAGGGCTACATCCAGGCGTACGCGTTCCGCGACGCCCGCGGCGTCATCGTCCCCGCCGAGGAGGTCGTCGAGCGCGACGGCAAGTGGTACTTCGGTGAGCAGGAGGTCGCCCGCGAGTACGGCAAGATGGGCAAGTCGCTGAAGAACGTCGTCACCCCGGACGACATGAGCGAGCAGTACGGCGCCGACACGTTCCGGGTGTACGAGATGGCGATGGGCCCGCTGGACGTGTCCCGCCCCTGGGACACCCGCGCGGTCGTCGGCTCGCAGCGCTTCCTGCAGCGGGTGTGGCGCCTGGTGGTCGACGAGGAGACCGGCGTGGTGCGGGTCACCGACGAGCCCCTGGACCCGGCGACCCGGCGGGTGCTGCACCGCACCATCGACGGTGTCCGCGAGGACATGGACGAGCTGCGGTTCAACACGGCCATCGCCAAGCTGATCCAGCTGACCAACACGCTGACCCCGCTGGGCACGACCGCGCGGGAGGCGATCGAGCCGCTGGTGCTGATGACCTCGCCGTTCGCCCCGCACCTGGCCGAGGAGTTGTGGCGCAAGCTGGGCCACGACGACACGCTGGCCTACGCCGACTTCCCGGTGCCCGACCCGGCCCAGCTGGTGGCCGAGTCGGTCACCTACCCGGTGCAGGTCAACGGCAAGGTCCGCGGCCGGGTCGAGGTCGCGCCGGACACGACCGAGGATGCGGTACGCGCGGCCGCGCTGGAGTCGGTCGCCGAGGTGCTGGCGGGCCGGGAGCCGCGCAAGGTGATCGTGGTGGCCGGCCGGCTGGTCAGCGTCGTCGTCTGACCGTCCCACCGTTCCACATGCAGGACCGACCCGGGGCCGTCGGGAGGTCGGGCACGCCGTACCGGAAGAATCTCCGGACGTGCCTGATCTCCCGGACGTCCTGGCCGTCACCCCGCTGAGCTCGCCTCTGGACGCCACCGTGCGCCCGCCGGGGTCGAAGAGCATCACCAACCGCGCGCTGCTCTGCGCCGCCCTGGCCCCGGGCACGTCGACGCTGACCGGCGCCCTGTTCGCGGACGACACCCGGGCGATGCTCGGCGCGGTCGAGGCCCTGGGCGCCGTCGTCGACGCCGACCCCGCGGCCGCGGTGATGCGGGTGACAGGGGTGGACCCGCGCCACGGGGAAGCGCCCGCGGCCGTCGACGCCCAGCAGTCCGGCACCACGTCCCGGTTCATCCTGCCGGCGGCGGCGCTGCGTCCCGGCCGTACCGTGGTCGACGGCAGCCCGCAGCTGCGCGCCCGGCCGTTCGGGCCGGTCCTGGAAGCGCTGCGCGAGCTGGGCGCGGAGATCTCCCCGGGTGACTTCCTGCCCGCCACCGTGCGCGGCCCGCTGCGCGGCGGCCCGGTACGCGTCAGCGGTCACATCTCCAGCCAGTTCCTGTCGGGGCTGCTGCTGGCCGGCCCGCTGATGACCGACGGCCTCGACGTGGAGCTGACCTCGGCGCTGGTCTCGGTGCCGTACGTGGAGATGACCAGGGCGGTGATGGCGGCCTTCGGCGTCGAGGTGGCCGGCCTGAGCGTGGCCCCGTGCGGCTACCGGGCCACCGAGTACGCCGTCGAACCGGACGCCAGCGCGGCCTCGTACTTCCTGGGCGCGGCGGCGGTGGCGGGCGGCCGGGTGACCGTCCGCGGTCTCGGGACCGGCAGCCTCCAGGGTGATGTGGCGTTCGCCGACGTGCTGGCGCGGATGGGCGCGACCGTGACCCGCTCGGCCGACTCGCTCACGGTGAGCGCCACGGGTGCCCTCCGCGGCGTGGACGTCGACATGACTGACATCTCGGACACCGCCCAGACGCTGGCCGCCGTGGCCGTCTACGCGGACTCACCGACCCGGGTACGGGGAATCGGCTTCATCAGGAAGAAGGAGACCGACCGGGTCGCGGCGGTCGTCACCGAGCTGCGCCGGGCGGGCATCAACGCGGTGGAGGACGAGGACGGCTTCACGATCAACCCGGGCGTGCCCCGGCCGACCCGGTTCGCCACCTACGACGACCACCGGATGGCGATGAGCCTGTCGCTGCTGGGGCTGCGCTCGCCGGGGATCGAGATCGCGGACCCGGGCTGCGTGGCCAAGACCTACCCGGACTTCTTCACGGACCTGGCCCGCCTGAGCTGACCCGCGGCCTCCGCCGGCGCATGGAGAACGGCCCGTCGCGGGAGCGGCGGGCCGTTCTTCGTTCCTCGGGTGGGAAGGCTCAGGCGGTGGCGGCAGCGACGGCGGCAGCGGCGTCGCGGCGGGCGGCCAGGCGCCAGCGGAGCACGATCGTCGTGGTGAGGCCGATGCCGATCGCGGCCGGGGCCAGGGTCAGCGGGTTCATCGAGCCGGGTGCGGCCACCGCGGCGCCGATCACCGCGTACGAGACCGCGGACGGCACCGAGGCCAGCGTCGTACCGAGCAGGTAGCGCTTGCGGCACACCGACGTGGTGCCGTAGGCGTACCCGATCAGGCCGAACGGGGCAAGCGGCAGGAAGCGGACCAGCAGCACCGCCGACAGGCCGCGGCGGTTCAGCCAGCCGTCGAGGCGGTCCAGCTTGCCGCCGGCACGGGCGCCCAGCGCGCCCCGGCCGGCCCAGCGGCCCGCGTAGTAGGTCGCCACGGCGGCGATGATGGCCGCGGCCAGTGCGGTGGCCGCGCCGGTGGCCGGGCCGAGCAGGGCGCCGCAGGCCAGGGTGATCGCGGTACGGGGGACGAGCACCGACAGCAGCAGGCCACCGACCACGGCGATGGCGACGGCGGCGGCCGGTCCGAGGCTGACGACCGAGTCGGCGATGGCCTGCAGCGGCAGGACCGCGGCGGCCACCCCCAACCCGGCGATGACGACGGCGAGGATGCCGAAGCGGGCGAGCCGGCGCTGCCAGCCGAGCGGGGTCGCCGGGTGCTGCGTGCTGACCTGAGGGTCCGTGGCGGGGGTAACGATGCCCCGCGGGGCGATCAGGGTGTCAGTCATGCAGGCGTACCCCTAAATCTCGTCGGTCCTGGTCTGCTGATCGGAGCCTGCACGGCTCAGGCGGCGCCTGCCGCGGCGAGCCGCTCGCCTCTGAGCCGGTCGGCCCAGGTGTCGTCGAGCGCTTGAAGACTATCCGCGCCGATCGCCCAGCGCAGTAGCAGATCGGCTATAGCTGGGTTGCGGGCGAGCGCGGGGCCGTGGGCGTAGGTGCCGAGGATCTTGCCGTGCCAGGCGCCCTCGGTCTGACCGTCGTTGCCGACGCCGGCGGTGACCCGGGCCAGCGGGGCGACCCCCGGTCCCAGGTGGGTCCGGCCGCCGTGGTTCTCGAATCCGGTCAACGGGGGCAACCCTAGCCGGGGATCGATGTCACCGCGAACCTCGCCCACCGCGCGTGTCTCGCCCCGGTCCGAGCTGAGGTCCAGCAGGTCCAGGCCGGCGCACTTGGCGCCCTTGGCGAAGAACGAGCTGCCGAAGAGCTGGTAACCGGCGCACACGGCCAGCACGGCCGCGCCCTGGTGAACGGCCCGGTGCAGGCCGCCGTCGGCGATCAGCCGCTGGGCGGCCAGCGCCTGCGGGCCGTCCTCGCCGCCACCGATGAGATAGATGTCGGCGGTGGTCGGCATGGCCTGATCCGAGCGGACCTCGTACGTCTCCACCGGGATCCCCCGCAGGGCGGCACGGCGGCCGAGGATCAGCAGATTCCCCCGATCGCCGTACGTCGAGAGCAGGTCGGGGTAGATCCAGACGATTCGGAGTGTGCTCTCAAGCATGGTCTGTCCTCGGTTTTCCGCTGCGGGAAAGCTCAGTTGACACGGTCCAACTCCGCTCGGATGTCCTGGAACGCCGTGTAGTTGGCGATCACCTCGAGGCGACCGGGGGGACTGGCCCGCACCGCCTCGTCGAAAGTCTGTACGTGCCGGAACGCCACATCGTTGACTTCCAGCCGGACCGCGAGGTCGTAGGCCCGGTCGCCGGTGATCAGCACCTGCCGCCCGCGCAACGGGGAGAAGTCGACGTCGTAGAGCCACGAGGTGTCGAAACCGTCGGGGTCGCGGGCGTTGATGGACAGCAGGGTGGGCGCCACCTCGGCCATGTCGAACGCCTCGAGCCAGCTCGCCGGGTTCTTGGCCAGCAGCAGCCGGATGTTGCGGCCGTCGCGCTCCACCTGGGCGTAGCGGCCCGCCACGGAGGCGACGCCGGCCAGCCGGGGGACGGCCTCTATCGGGCGGACGCCGAACTCGGCCGCGACGGCCAGCGCGGTGGCCGCGTTGCCCAGGTTGACGTGACCGGGCAGCTGCAGCTTGACCAGGTGCCAGTCGCCGCGGGGGTCGATGACGCCGTCGTCCTCGACGGTCCACTGGGCCTGCGGGCGGCGCAGCGGGCACCCGGTGCAGCGCCAGTCGCCGTTGGCGCGCTCGATCGGCGAGCCGCACTCCGGGCAGACGAACGAGTCGTCGTGCCAGCGCTGGCCGGCGCTGAACCAGACGACGTGCGCGGTGTTGACCGCCGCCCAGACCACCATCGGGTCGTCGGCGTTGGCGACCACGTGCACGTCGGGGTGGGCGGCCAGGGCCGTCCGCCACATTTGCGCCATCATCGCGACTTCCTTGGCCCGGTCGAGCTGGTCGCGCGAGAGGTTGAGCAGCGCCACCACCCGCGGGGTGGTCTCGTCGATGACCCGGGCCAGGTAGTGCTCGTCGACCTCGAGCACCGCGAACGGGGTGGCACCGGCCTTGGCCAGGGCCGAGGTGTGCCCGGTGGGCATGTTGGCGCCGAAGGAGTTGGTGGCGACCGGGCCCAGCACGCCGAGGGCGGCCGCGGCGAACCGGGTCGTGGTCGTCTTGCCGTTGGTGCCCGAGACCAGCGCGATCGCGCGGCCGGCGGCGAGGTTCTTCAGCAGGTCAGGATCGATCTTGAGACCGATCCAGCCGCCGATCACCGAGCCGTCGCCGCGGCCGGCCGCCCGTGAGAGCGCCGCAGCGGTTCGCGACACGGAGGTCGCGACCTTGGCCCGTAGGGGCATCTTCCCGTCCGTCACGGCGACGAGGGTACCGGAAACGGACACTACGTCGAGTGGCGCCGGGGCCGGTGCGGTGGTGGCTGCCGTGGGGGTGGTCCCTCGGCCGAACGGATGATCTCCGCTACGCCGCCTGTCGCCGAGTTTGCGCCGGTGGGGGCGTTTACGGTCACATTCTCCCGACCTCGCCACGCCCCATGATCGACCCGGTCGGGGTTTTTGTGTGTTGTGTTTCACCCGTAACCTTCGACGTTAAGTGATCATTCCATCACCTGGTGCATCGGCATTTGTCACGGCGTGGTTACAAACCGGACGCGTATCGACGTGCCAAATACGCTGCGTAGTCAGACGGACCCCTGCAGGCGGCCGAGAAATCGGGTAGCAAGGGTGAGCCGGTGAGCGCCCGCTCGCCGCTCGCACCGCTACGGACCACGCCGAGCCCTGCCCCGGTCCGAGTGGCGCGACCACCTGAACGCGAACGACGACACAGGCATACGGGGGCAGGGACGGGGGACCCATTTCCGGTCCTCGGAGGGACGCGCCACTCGCGGCGTACCACCGGGAACCTTGGGGTGAAGCCACCAGCGGTGGCCGGGCAACCTTCCCGCCCGAACCCGACAGCTAACCTCGCAGGCGTGCCGGAGGGATATCTCTACCGTGCACGAACGCACCTCGAACCGGCGTCGCCTCACTGCTGGCGCCGGTCCCGTCGCTCTGTCCCTGGGTCTCTGCCTCTGTGCCGGCCAGCTGGTCGCCACTCCGGCAGCCTCCGCCGCTCCCGCGCCCGTCACGGCGGCTGCGGCGGCGACCGTCAAGACGAAGCTCACGAACTCCTACAACAGGAGGACGCTGAACGCCGGCGCGACGGTCCGGGTGACCGCCAAGCTGATCAACCCGAAGACCGGCAAGGCCGTCAAGAGCAAGAAGGTCAAGCTCCAGATCCGGGGCGGCAAGTCGTGGAAGACCTGGGTCACCAAGTCGACCAACTCCAAGGGCGTGGTCTCGTTCCTGACCAAGCCCGGCTCGTCGCTCTACTACCGCACCGTCTTCACCGGCGCCAAGGGCTACACCGCGTCGCGCAGCGGCCAGGTGAAGATCACCGTGCGGAACAAGGCGGCCAAGGTGCTGGCCGAGGCGGCCAGGCACAAGGGCGCCCCGTACAAGTTCGGCGCTTCCGGGCCGAAGCGGTTCGACTGCTCCGGCTACACCATGTACGTCTACAAGAAGGCCGCCGGCAAGAAGCTGCCGCACAAGGCCAACTCGCAGCAGAAGTACGGCAAGGCCGTCGGCAAGGGCAGCAAGAAGGCCGGAGACCTGCTGGTCTTCCGCTCCGGCTCGTACGGCACCCACGTCGGCATCTACGCCGGTGGCGGCTACATGTGGGCCGCTCCGCACACGGGTGACAAGGTCAAGAAGCAGAAGGTCTACGGCAAGAACTACGTCGTGCGCCGCCTCGTCTGAGTTCCGCTCAGCCGTACGGCCACAGCAGTACCAGTAAGAGCAGTACGACAGTTCAGTGGGGCGCGACCCGGTACGGGTCGCGCCCCACTGTCATGTCCGCTCCACTTTCTCCTCCACTTTCCTCCCCGGCAGGGTGCCCAAGGGCAGCCGAGCCTTCCCCAACGCCCGGATTCGGGGGAATTTCGTGCCCGGGTGGGCGGCATGTCGGAAAGTGGACCATGGTGCGGCCCGTCCGGCCCTCCACTTCCGCTCCACCGCTCTGACGTGCGCATACATCCGCGAATCGGGTTCGCGGAAGCCGCCATTCTGGTTGCGGGTGGAGGGAAGTGGAGTAGAGTGGAGCGCAGTGGCAGGGCCTGAGGAGGAGCTGATTCCGAGGGGATTTGCCGGCCCAGACGACAGGTGATCCGCACAGAGCTGGCTCTGCGGCGGCGCCCGGGGCAGGGGGGTTGGGCCGATGTTTCTCGGCACGCACACCCCGCGCCTGGACGACAAGGGCCGACTAATCCTTCCGGCGAAGTTCCGCGACGAGTTGGCGGGAGGTGTCGTGATCACCAAGGGGCAGGAGCGTTGCCTGTACGTGTTCCCGATGCCGGAGTTCCAGCGGATCGCCGACCAGCTGCGCGAACAGCCGGTCACCCACAAGGCCGCCCGGGCCTACAGCCGGGTGTTCTTCGCCAGTGCCCACGACGAGATCCCCGACAAGCAGGGCCGGGTCACCATCCCGGCGCATCTGCGGGAATACGCGGCGCTGAACCGCGAGCTCGTGGTCATCGGCGCGAGCACGCGGGTGGAGATCTGGGACAAGCAGTCCTGGGAGCAGTACCTCTCGGCGAGCGAGGACGACTTCGCCGACATCGAGGAGGGGGTGCTGCCCGGCGGATTGTGAGGCGTGGCACCTGTGGGCCTGTGAAACGGCCCGGACGTCGCTGCCGCCGTACTGCGAGATCTCCAGCCGCTCCCGCTCCTGGCGCCTCTTCCCCGGTGCCAGGCGTGTGTCCGGTCGGGCGCGCCCGATGGCAACGGGCACGAGCGGATGGGGATCTGGCGGTACGGACAGACGACCGGGTGGTGCCGGCACCGGGGATCGGTGCGGGTCGGACCGGGTGAGCGCGGAAAGAGCAGGCAATGGGGGTCGAGATGGGCGAGCTTCGCGGCACACACGTGCCGGTGCTCCTCGAGCGCTGCCTCGAGTTGCTCGCTCCCGCGCTCGCGATGCCCGGTGCCGTGCACGTCGACTTCACCCTGGGCCTGGGCGGGCACGCCGAGGCCGTGCTGGAGCGGTACCCGGACGTGGTCCTGATCGGACTCGACCGGGACACCGAGGCGCTCGCGCACTCCCGGCAGCGGCTGGCCCGGTTCTCGGGCCGGACCCACTTCGTGCACGCGGTCTACGACGAGCTGCCGGCGGTGCTGGCCGGCCTCGGCCACCGGCACTTCCACAGTGGCCTGTTCGACCTCGGCGTCTCCTCGCTGCAGCTGGACGAACCGGACCGGGGGTTCGCCTACGCCCGGGACGCGCCGCTGGACATGCGGATGGACCAGTCGCGGGGGATCACCGCGGAGGAGGTCGTCAACGGCTACCAGCCGGGCGAACTCGTCCGCATCCTGCGGGTGTACGGCGAGGAGAAGTTCGCCACCAGGGTCGTCTCGGCGATCGTCAAGGAGCGGGCGAAGGGCCGGATCGTCTCCTCGTCGCTCCTCGCGGACCTGGTCAGGGACGCTATCCCGGCCGCCGCGCGGCGAACGGGTGGAAATCCCGCGAAAAGAACGTTTCAGGCGCTACGTATTGAGGTAAATGCGGAACTCGCCGCGGTCGAGGCGGCGATCCCTGCGGCATTGGACAGCTTGGCCCCGAAGGGGCGCCTTGTGGTGATGTCGTATCAATCGTTGGAGGACCGGATCGTCAAGCGCGCCTTCGCCGCGAGGGCGCGCAGCACCGGGCCGATCGACCTGCCGGTCGAACTGCCCGGAACGGGCCCTTCGGTGCGGCTCCTGACCCGCGGGTCGGAGCTGCCCAGCGCGGCGGAGGTGGCGGAGAACCCGCGGGCGGCTTCGGTGAAGCTGCGCGCGGTGGAACGGATCGACCAGCACGACCAGACGGCCGGGACCGCCCGCGAACGGTCCCGACTGTCTGCAACGCACGGGGGACAAGGGCGGTTACGCCCGGGGGAACGCCAGGAGGGGGAGGGGCATTGAGCGAGCGCATGACCACTGCGCCGCGGTCGGGGGGCCGGACCACGGAGCAGGTTGGCAAGGGCCGGCGCAAGCCGGCCGGCACGACGACCGGTACGACCACGGGCGGAGGCGTCCGGGGGGCACGCCGCAACCCGATGGCCGGTGCCACCCGGGGCAGCGCTGTCCAGAGCGACGCTGTCCAGGGCACCAACGCCCTCAAGCTCAACGTCGAGCAGCAGCGTGACCCGATCGCGGCGCCGCGCCTGCGGGTCGCGCCGCCCGCGCCGATCAATGCACCGCGCGCGCCGTTCATCGCGCTCGTGGTGGCGGTCGTCGTGGCCGGGGTGCTCGGCATCCTGGTGATCAACACCAAGACGGCGGAGAACTCGTTCCGGATCGACACCCTGCAGAAGCGGCAGACCAAGCTGGACACCCAGCAGCAGGAGCTGGAGAACCAGATCGCCGCCAACAACAGCCCGGGCAGCCTGGACGCCGCCGCCCGCCGGCTGGGCCTGGTCAAGGCCGACAACCCGGCGTACATCCGGCTGCCCGACGGCAAGGTCTTCGGGGTGCCGAAGCCGGGCAGCGGCGAGGTGGCCGTGACCGCGCAGGAATCCGCCACCTCGGCGACCGGGCGGTAACGCATGCCGCCCCGCGCCGACGGGACACCGCGCCGGGGCCAGGAGCCCCGGCGCGGTGCTTCTCCTGACCTGCCGCCGGCCGACGGCTCCGGGCGCGACGACGACCGGGCCCGCGGCTTCGGCGGCATCGGCGACGCGCGGGCGTACACGCCGCGCGGCCGGACCGTGCGCGAGGGCGACCAGCGCACCCGCTCGCCGCGCACCGGTCGCAACACCGATCCGTTCCGTCCCGCGCTGCAGGTGCTGGACGGCGGCCGGCCGGTCCGCGACCGGCGCCCCGAGGTGGAGGCCGAGGACGAGCCGGAGCCACCGCGCCGCGGACAGGACAAGCCGGGCCGGGACGCACAGAGCCAGCGCGAGCCGGGCCGGGAGAAGCGGGGCCGGGAGAGGCCGGGTCGCGAGCTGCCGGACCAGCGGCCGGAGCGCCCGGCCCGGGAGCCGAGGGCGCGTGCCGCCGAGGACCGGGCCGTCCGGGGCGAGGGACGTCCGACGCTGAGCCGTGCCGCCGAGGCGCGGGCCGCCAAGGCGCGGGCCGCGGAGGGCCGTGGCACCCAGAGCCGTGGCACCCAGAGCCGGGCGGCGCAGAGCCGTGCTGCCCAGGGGCGGGCCGCTCAGGGGCGGGCCGCTCAGGACCGAGCTGCGCAGGATGGTTTCGACGACGACGAGTGGGACGAGACACCACGCCGGGGTGGCCGGGCCACCGCCGGTGCCACCCGGGCGCGTTCGACCGCCAACCCGCGGCGGGGCGCTGCTGGTGGCCGTACCGATGCGAGTGCCCGGACCGGACGTGAGCGCAAGGTCGCCGCCCCGCCCGGACCCCGGCGTGCGCCGGCGCGGTCCGCGGCGCCGGTCCGGCCCGGCGCCCGGCGGCCCGCGCCACTGATCCCGGCCGAGCCGCCGCGGCTCGCCAACGGCACCCGCCGGCTGCGGCTGGGCACCGTGCTCGCGCTGACCCTGTTCGTCGCGATCGGCGTCCGGCTGGTCGTGCTCCAGGTCGGTGGCTCCGCCGCGGCCGCGGACAGCCTGCTCGAGCAGCGCGAGAAGCGCCTCACCGAGGTCGTACTCCCGGCGCCGCGCGGCAGCATCCTGGACAGCTCCGGCGCGGTGCTGGCGCACAGCGTCGAGGCGCGGTACATCTACGCCGACCCGGAGATGATCAAGGATCCGGTCGCCGCGGCGGCCAGGCTCTCCCCGAAGCTGGGCATCCCGCCGTCCAAGCTGATCCAGCTCATGGCCAAGAAGAAGCGTCCCGGCGGCGGTCCTTCGCGCTTCGAGTACCTGGCCCGCGGGGTCGACATCGCGGTCGCCGACGAGATCGCCGCGATGAAGATCCCCGGCATCAGCTCCGACCGTGACGAGCGCCGCGACATCCCGGGCGCCGACCTCGCGGCCAACCTGATCGGCTTCACCGGCGACGACCACACCGGGCTGGAAGGCATCGAGGCCCGCTACGACGAGCTGCTGCGTGGCACCGACGGCAAGCGGGTGTTCGAGATCGGCCGGGGCGACCTGGCCATGGAGATCCCGGGCGGGTACCACCGCCAGGACGACGCCTCGCCCGGCTCGTCGATCCAGCTGACCATCAACCGCGACCTGCAGTTCGAGGTCCAGCGGGTGCTGAGCCAGCAGGGTGAGAAGAGCAACGCGACCGTGGCGGCCGCCGTGGTGCTGAACGCCAAGACCGGCGAGGTGCTGGCCCAGGCCAGCTACCCGGCCTACAACGCGGCCAAGCCGGGCGACTTCAAGCCCAAGGACCGCGAGGACGTCGCGACCAGCGTCATCGCCGACCCGGGCTCGACGCACAAGGCCTTCACGATCGGCGCGGCCCTGGAGGAGGGCGTCATCACCCGGGACTCGCTCATCACGGTGGGCCCGGGCCTCAAGCGCGGCGGCTACGACTTCACGGACACCCACCGCCTGCCGGCCGGGACCCGGCTCACCATCCCGGGCGTGCTGGCGTACTCGTCCAACGTCGGCACCATCCGCATCGCCGACAAGCTCGGCAAGGAGAAGCTGTACGACTACCAGCAGCGCTTCGGGCTCGGCCGGGCCACCAACGTGGGCATGCCGGGTGAGGCGACCGGCCGGCTGCTCGCGCCCGGCGAATGGAGCGGCTCGGCCTCCGGCTCGGTGCCGATCGGCATGAGCGTGGACGCCACGCTGATCCAGATGACGGCCGGCTACGGCGCCATCGCCAACGACGGCACCTACATCCAGCCGCACCTGATCAAGTCGACCATCTCCGGCCGGAACGGCTCGGTGACCCCGACTCCGGCGCCCGAGACCCACCGGGTGCTCAGCGCCGGCACCGCCAAGCAGTTGCGCGAGATGATGGAGTCGGTGGTCGACGCCGAGGGCGGGACGGGTGGCCGCGCCGCGGTCGACGGCTACCGGGTGGCGGGCAAGACGGGCACCGGCAAGATGCTGGTCGAGGGCCAGTACACCAAGCACAACGCCGGTTCGTTCATCGGCATGGCCCCGGCCGAGGACCCGCAGTTCGTCATCGGCGTCTTCGCCGACGTGCCGGACGGCACGGGCGGCGACGTGGCCGCTCCGGCGTTCAGCAAGATGATGTCCTCCGCGCTGCGCCACTACCGGGTGCCGCCGTCGGGTAACCCGGAGCCGACCTTCAAACTGAAGGGCTAGGCGCACCGATGGCGTTGGCAGTCCGATGCCGGCCACCGGGTAGGGTCTGACGCCGTGTCCGGCATTCCCCGTCCCCAGACAGTCCGGCCCTCTCGGCTGGCCGACCTCGCGGCGCTGATCAGCGCCGAGCTGGTCGGTCCCGACGCCGAGGTCAGTGGCGTCACGCACGCCAGCGGCGAGGTGCACCCCGGCGACCTCTACGCCGCCCTGCCGGGTGCGCGCCGGCACGGCGCCGAGTTCGCCGGTGCCGCCGCCACCGCGGGTGCCGTCGCGGTGCTCACCGATCCGGCCGGCCGCGACGCCGCGGCCGCCGCCGGACTGCCGGTGCTCGTCGTCGACGACCCGCGGGCGGTCCTCGGGGCCGCCGCGTCGCGGATCTACGGCGACCCCACCGAGCGGCTCACCGTCATCGGCCTGACCGGCACCGCCGGCAAGACCTCGACGGCGTACCTGGTCGAGTCGGGGCTGCGGGCGGCCGGGCTGACCACCGCGCTGATCGGCACCGTCGAGACCCGCCTCGGTGACCTGGTCGTGCAGAGCGTGCGCACCACCCCCGAGGCCACCGACCTGCACGCGATCCTCGCCGCCGCCCTGGAGCGCGGGGTCACCGCCGTGGTCATGGAGGTGTCCAGCCACGCGCTGGCCATGGGCCGCGTCGGCGGGGTGCGCTTCACCGTCGGCGGCTACACCAACTTCGGCCTGGACCACCTGGACTTCCACGCCGACGCCGACGACTACTTCGCGGCCAAGGCGAAGCTGTTCGACGGCCGGTGCCGCTTCGAGGTGCTCAACGCCGACGAGCCGGCGCTGCGGCCGTTGCTCAAGCCGGCCACCATCACGTACTCCGCTGCCGGGGACACCGCGGCCACCTGGTCGGCGAGCGACATCGCCGGCGACGCCTTCGGTCAGCGCTTCACCGCGAACGGTCCGGCCGGGGCGGTGCGCGCGGGTGTCGCGCTGCCCGGCCGGCACAACGTCGCCAACGCGTTGCTGGCGCTCTCCTGCCTGGTGGCGACCGGCATCGACGCGCAGGTCGCCGCCGACGGCATCGCCGCCTGCCGGGGCGTGCCGGGCCGCCTGGAGCGGGTCGACTCGCCCGGTGACGTGTTCGGCGTGGTCGACTACGCGCACAAGCCCGACGCGATCGTGGCCGCGCTGGCCGCGCTGCGTGAGCTCGCGACCACCCGCGGCGGGCACCTGATCTGCGTGATCGGCGCCGGTGGCGACCGCGACCGCGGCAAGCGCCCGCTGATGGGCGCGGCCGCCGCCCGCGGAGCGGACCTGGTCGTCGTCACCGACGACAACCCGCGCACCGAGGACCCGGCCGCGGTCCGCGCGGCGGTCCGCCAGGGCGCCGAGCAGGTCGGCGCCGCTGCGAAGATCATCGAGGTGGCCGGCCGCCGGGCCGCGATCGACGAGGCGGTACGCCTGGCCGGTCCCGGCGACGTGGTGGCGGTCCTGGGCAAGGGACACGAGCGAGGCCAGGAGGTGGACGGCGAGGTGCTGCCGTTCGACGACCGGATCGAGCTGGCCGCCGCGCTGGCCGTACGCGCGGGCGGTGCCGCTTGATCCGGATGACCCTGGACGAGATCGCCGCGGTCACCGCCGGCCACCTCGTCAACGCCGATCCGGCCGCCACCGTCACCGGCGCGGTCGAGTACGACACCCGGGCACTGCGGCCCGGCGGGCTGTTCGTGGCGTTCGCGGGTGAGCGGGTGGACGGCCACGACTTCGCCGCCGCCGCGGTCGCCGCCGGTGCGGCCGGCGTGCTGGGCACCCGCGACACCGGGCAGCCGGGGATCGTCGTCGACGACCCGCTGCGGGCGCTGGCCGCGCTGGCCACCGTCGTCGTACGGCGGCTGCCGGAGCTGACGATCGTCGGGCTCACCGGCTCGTCCGGCAAGACCACGACCAAGGACTACATCGGGCAGCTGCTGGCCCGCCTCGGCCCGGCCGTGGCGCCGGCCGGCTCGCTCAACAACGAGCTCGGCTTCCCGTACACGGTGCTCAAGGCGGACCCGGCGACCCGGTTCCTGGTGCTCGAGATGGGCGCCCGGGGGATCGGGCACATCCGCTACCTGACCGACATGGCCCGCCCGCGGATCGGCGTGGTGCTCAACGTCGGCGCCGCGCACATCGGCGAGTTCGGCTCGGTCGAGGGCACCGCGCAGGCCAAGGGCGAGTTGGTCGAGGCGCTGGGCGAGGACGGCGTCGCGGTGCTCAACGCCGACGACCCGCTGGTGGCCGCGATGGCCACGCGCACCGCGGCCCGGGTCGTGTTCGTCGGCGAGTCCGGGACGGCCACCGTGCGCGCCGTGGACGTGACGCTGGACGAGCGCGGGCGGGCGGCGTACACGCTGCTCACCCCGGCCGGGGCGGCGCCGGTGCGGCTCGCCGTGACCGGCCGCCACCAGGTCGGCAACACCCTCGCCGCCGCGGCCGTCGCGCTGGAGGCCGGGATGGCACCGGCCGCCGTGGCCGCCGCGCTGGGCGAGGTGGGCATCGTCTCCGGCCGCCGGATGGACGTCTTCGACACCACCCAGGGCGTGACGGTCATCGACGACTCGTACAACGCCAATCCGTCGTCCACCGCCGCCGCGCTGCGGGCACTCGCCGCGCTGGGGCGCGGCCGGCGGACGACAGCCGTGCTCGGTCACATGGCCGAGCTCGGTCAATTCGAGACTTCGGGACACGAGGAGGTCGGCCGGCTCGCCGCCGAGCTGGGAGTCGACAGAGTGATAGCGGTCGCGGACAACGCCGCCCCGATCCTCGACGGCGCGGCAACGGTGCCCGCCTGGAAGGGTGCGGCGGTCCTCGCGGCCGACCAGGCGGCAGCCGTCGCGGTGCTGCGGGGCGACCTGCAGCCGGGCGACGTCGTGCTGGTCAAGGGATCGCGGTACCGGACGTGGGAGGTGGCCGACGCGCTACGCGCGGATGCGGCCACGCAGGAGGTAAGCCCGTGAGGGCAGTCATCGTCGCGGCCGCGGTCGCGTTCATCATCTCGCTCTTCGGCACTCCGCTGGCCATCCGCGTGTTCACCGCGCTGAAGGCCGGCCAGCCGATCCGGGCCGTCGGCCCGGCCAGCCACCAGGGCAAGAAGGGCACACCCACGATGGGCGGGGTGGCGTTCATCTTCGCCACCGTGCTGGCCTACGTGGCCGGGCACATCGCCCTGACCACACTGCCCTCGGAGCAGATCGCCCAGGTCCAGCCCACGATGACGGCGCTGGTGCTGCTCGGGCTGTTCGTCTTCTGCGGCGCCGTGGGCTTCCTCGACGACTTCATCAAGGTCCGCCGGCGCAACTCCGCCGGGCTGAGCGCGAAGGGCAAGCTGCTGGGCCAGCTGCTGGTCGGCGGCGGCCTGGGCGTGGCGGCGCTGTACGTGCCCAGCACCAACGGCCAGACCGTGGCCAGCGAGCACATCTCCTTCATCCGCGACATCAGCTTCCTCGACGTCGGCAAGGTCGGCTCGGTGCTGGTCTTCGTCTTCGTCATCATGTCGATGTCCAACGGCGTCAACCTCACCGACGGCCTGGACGGGCTGGCCACCGGAGCCTCGATCCTGGTGCTGGGGGCGTACGGGCTGATCGGCTTCTGGCAGTACCGGCACTGGTGCGGTGACGACACGTACGCCCGGACCGCGAACTACTGCTACGAGGTGCGGGACCCGCTGGAGGTCGCGTTGATCGCGGCGGCGGCGGCCGGCGCCTGTGTGGGCTTCCTGTGGTGGAACACCTCACCGGCCCGGATCTTCATGGGGGACACCGGGGCGTTGGGGCTCGGCGGCCTGATCGGCGGTCTCGCCATGGCGACCCGGACGACGCTGCTGTCGATCATCATCGGCGGTCTGTTCGTGATCATCACGATGTCCGTGGTCATCCAGATCATCTCGTTCAAGACCACCGGCAAGCGGGTCTTCCGGATGTCGCCGCTGCAGCACCACTTCGAGCTGGCGGGCTGGAGCGAGGTCAACATCGTGGTCCGGTTCTGGATCGTGGCCGGCATCTGCGTGGCCATCGGTCTGGGCCTGTTCTACAGCGACTTCCTCGCGGTGATGGGATAGATCTCTCGCGACACGCCAGCTTCGCATCCCGGGGCTGGCGTGTCGCGCCACCATGATGGTCAGCATGGGCGAGGACAAGGTAGACACCCGGCCCGCGGTCACCGTGTCGCCGGCGGCGACCGTGCAGCCCGCCGTGCCCGCCGCCCGGCCCCGGTCGCTGAGCCAGCAGCTGCTGCCCGCGGTGCACGGCCTGCTGGCCCGGCCGCTGTCGTCGTACTACCTCTTGCTCGCCAGCTCCGGTCTGCTGCTGCTGATCGGCCTGACCATGGTCTTCTCCGCGACCAGCGTCAAGGCGTACGCCGAGGACGGCAGCGCCTTCTCCGCCGTCCGCAACCAGCTGATCTTCGCCGTGCTCGGCCTGGTCGGTTTCTGGGTCTGCCAGCGGCTGCCCGCCGGCACCATGCGCTTCCTCGGCAAGTACGTGCTGGTCGGCGCGGTCGTCCTGCTGGCGGTGCTGGACCTGCTGCGGGCGATGCTGGCGGTCGGGGTGGTCGATCCGGTGCCGGGCACCGAGATCGTCAAGCTGGGGCCGCTGAGCGCCGACCTGCTCTGGTTGTACCTCGGCCCGATCGGCGTGCAGCCGTCCGAGATCGCCAAGATCGGCGTGGTGCTCTGGGGCGCCGACATCATCGCCCGCAAGGGCGCTGCGCTGGGCCACTGGCGCGAGCTGGCGATGCCGCTGTTCCCGGTGATCGGCCTGCTGTTCGTCCTGGTCGGCTACAACGACCTGGGCACCATGCTGGTGCTGCTCTCGCTCGTGATCGGGCTGCTGTGGGCGGCCGGGGTGCGGATGCGGGTCTTCGCCGCGCTCGGTGTGCTCGGCCTGTCCGGCATCGGCCTGCTGATCGCCGCGGCGTCGCGCGGTGCGGGCTCCGGCGCGGTCGGCGAGGAGAACTACCGGCTGGCCCGGATCACCGTGCTGTTCAAGCCGATCGAGGACTGCCACTCGGACTTCTGCTACCAGATGGTGCAGGGCCGATCGGCGATCTACGAGGGCGGCTGGTTCGGCGTCGGGCTGGGCAAGGGCGCCCTGAAGTGGAACTGGCTGCCCGCGGCCGAGAACGACTTCATCTACGCCGTGGTGGCCGAGGAGCTCGGGGTGGTCGGCTGTGCCGTCATCCTGGCGCTGTTCGCCGTGCTGGCGTACACCGGCTTCCGGATCGCCCGCCGGGTCGACGACCCGTTCCGCCGGCTGGCCGCCACCGGCATCACCACCTGGCTGGTGGCCCAGGCCGTGATCAACATCGGCGGCGTGGTGGGCCTGCTGCCGATCACCGGGCTGCCGCTGCCGTTCATCTCCACCGGTGGCAGCGCCCTGGTCGTGACGCTGGCCGCGATCGGCATCCTCGCCTCCTTCGCCCGCGCCGAGCCGGACGCCGCCCGGGCCCTGCACGCCCGTCCGCCCGCCCGATGGGTACGGCTACTCTGGGCCCCGCTGCCGCCGCTCCCCCCGCCGCGGCGGCCGGTGAAGTCGCGCCCGCCCGTCCGGTGACCGGACATCCGGGCACCAGATCCGGCGGGGACGGAGAGGAGACGGTGATGGGTCTGCTGCGGTCTGTTGTGCTCGCCGGAGGAGGCACCGGTGGCCACATCTACCCGCTGCTCGCCTTCGCCGACGCCTTGCGCCGCCACTTCCCCGAGGTGCGGATCACGACGCTGGGCAGTCCGCAGGGCATGGAGAACGAGCTGATCCCGCCGGCCGGCTACGACCTGCGGGTCATCCCCGCCTTCCAGCTGCCCCGCTCGATCAACCTGAACCTGCTGCGCACCCCGGACCGGATGTACAAGTCGGCCCATGCGGCCGGTCAGATCCTCGACGAGGTCCAGGCGGACGTGGTGGTCGGGTTCGGCGGGTACGTGTCCGTGCCGGCGTACCTGGCGGCGTGGCGGCGTGAGCTCCCGATCGTCATCCACGAGGTGAACGTGCCCCCGGGCGTGGCCAACCGGATGGGCATGAAGTTCACCAAGAACATCGCGGTGGGGTTCCCGACCCAGCCGCAGCAGGCCGAGTCGCTGCGTGACGCCCGGGTCGTCGGTGTGCCGCTGCGTACGGCCATCACCCGGATGGACCGGCACGCGCTGCGCCCGCAGGCCCTGGCCCATTTCGGGCTGCGCCCCGACCTGCCGGTGCTGTTCGTCTCCGGTGGCTCCTCCGGCGCCCGCACGATCAACCTGGCGGTGGCCGGCGCGGCCAAGAATCTCGCCCACGCGGGCATCCAGGTGCTGCACGTGCAGGGCGGGCGCAACGACCCGTTCGAGATCCCCAGCGATCTGCCGGTGCCGTACGTCGTGGTGCCGTACCTGTCCGACATGAACCTGGGCTACGCCGCCGCCGACCTGATGCTGTGCCGGGGCGGGGCGATCACCGTCGCCGAGACCACTGCGATCGGCATGCCGGCGATCTACGTGCCGTACCCGTTCAGCAACCAGGAGCAGAAGCGCAACGCGTTGCCCGTGGTCGAGGCCGGCGGCGGTCTGCTGGTGGACAACGCCGAGCTGACGCGAGAGTGGATCGAGCGTACGGTCATCCCGCTCGCCCGGGACCCGCAGCGGCTCGCCACAATGGGTGCCGCGGCGGGCGGCTACGGCCGCCGCGACGGCGACGAGGCCCTGCTCGACTTCGTGTGCGAGGCAGTGGCCCGCCGATGAGCTGCACGACAACTAGGGGAGTGGTCCTTTGAACACGGCGGAACTGACGCCGGCCGGCGAGTTGACCGCCGAGCAGCTGGGCACCGTCCACCTCATCGGCATCGGTGGCGTGGGCATGGGCGGCCTGGCCCGGCTGCTGCTGACCCGGGGCGTCCCGGTCTCCGGCAGCGAGCTGCGGGAGTGGCCGGCCCTGGCCGCGCTGCGCGCGCTCGGCGGCACGGTCCACATGGCGCACGAGGCGGCCAACCTCGACGGCGTCGACACGGTCGTCTACTCGACGGCGATCCCGCAGGACCACGTCGAGATCGTCGAGGCGCGCCGGCGCGGGCTGCGGGTGCTGCACCGCTCCGAGGCGCTGGCCGCCGCGATGACCGGGCGCCGCACGATCGCGGTGGCCGGCACGCACGGCAAGACCACCACCACGTCGATCATGACGGTGATCCTGCAGCACGCCGGCGAGGACCCGTCGTTCGTCATCGGTGGCGAGATCTCCGCGGCCGGCTCGAACGGCCACCACGGCTCCGGCAGCTACTTCGTGGCCGAGGCGGACGAGAGCGACAAGTCGTTCCTGATCTACCGCCCGCACGTCGCGATCATCACCAACATCGAGGGCGACCACCTCAACAACTGGGGTGACCTGGCCGGGCTCAAGGCCGGCTTCCTGGAGTTCGCCGAGCTGACCGACCAGGACGGCTTCGTGGTCACCTGCGCCGACGACGAGGGCGTCCAGGAGCTCATCGCCGCGCTGCGCGCCGCCGGCCGCACGGTCTTCACCTACGGCGAGTCCGAGGGCGCCGACCTGCGGATCACCGACGTGGTCTCCTCCGTGCAGGGCGTGCGTTACCAGGCCACGCTGGACGGCAAGCCGCTCGGCGAGATCTCGCTGGCGCTGCCCGGCCGGCACATGGGCCTCAACGGCGCCGCGGCCGTGCTGACCGCGATGCGGCTCGGCATCCCGCTGCAGAAGATCACCGAGGCGCTCAGCTCCTTCCCGGGGGTGCGGCGGCGCTTCGAGCGCAAGGGCACGGTCGCCGGCGTACGGGTCTACGACGAGTACGCGTACCACCCGACCTCGGTCAAGGCCGCGCTGCGCACGCTGCGTGAGGTGGCCGGGGACGGCCGGCTCGTGGTGGTCTTCCAGCCGTACCGGGTCTACCGCACCCGTGACCTGCAGGCCGAGCTGGCCGAGGGGCTGGCCCTGGCCGACGAGGTGATCGTCATGGAGGTCTTCGGGCCCGGCGAGCAGCGTGGTCCCGGTGAGGGCGGCGTCGCCCTGACCGCGGCGATCGATCTGCCGGCGGAGCAGAAGGTCTTCGTGCCGTCGTGGGAGGACGTGCCGGCCGAGGTGCTGCGGCGCAGCCGGCCCGGCGACGTCGTGGTCACCATGGGCGCGCCGCCGATCTCGATGATGGGTGACGAGCTGCTGGTCGCCCTGGCCGAGTCCTGACGAAGCGGGGAGTGCATGAGCGACGGCGGGGGCGGGCGTAGCTGGCGGCTGGTGCGGGCGGACACGGATGCCGTGCCGACCTCGGTCCGGCGGTTCATGGCCCGCGCCCGGCGGCGCAAGCTCCGCGCGGCGCTGCCCTGGGCGGTGACCGCGGGCGTGCTGGCCGTCGTGGGCGCGCTGGCCTGGCTGGTCTACGGCACGTCGGTGCTGGGGGTGCGCCAGGTCGAGGTGGTCGGCACCGATTCGCTCGCGCCGCTGCAGGTGCAGGAGGCTGCGGCCGTACGGATGCAGCAACCCCTGGCCGGCGTCGACCTGGACCGGATCCGCGGCCGGGTCGAGGGTCTGCCCCCGGTCGACCGCGCCGTGGTGTCCCGCAGCTGGCCCGGGACCGTCGTGATCGAGGTCGTGGAGCGCACGCCGGTCGCCGCCGTGCCGGTGGGCAAGGAGTTCACCCTGATCGACGGGGAGGGCGTCGCCTACCGCACGGTCCCGCAGCGCCCGGCCGGCCTGCCGCTGGCCCAGCTGGCCGCGCCCGGTCCGGACGACATCAACACCCGGTCCGCCCTGACCGTGTTGTCGTCGCTCACCGCCGAGCTGCGCGAGCAGGTCGTGTCGATCACCGTCCAGGCTCCCGCGCAGGTCCGGCTCGGCCTGCGCAAGGACCGCGAGGTGTTCTGGGGCGACGAGACCCAGAGCGAGCGAAAGGCCCAGGTGGCCACCGCGCTGCTGGAGCGCAAGGGCGACACGATCGACGTGAGCGCCCCGGACGTGGTGACCATCCGCTAACCGGACAAAGGCGTCCGAACGGCGCATTCCGTCCAAGGTTACGGCTGAGTCGGATACTCGCCACGTAAGCGGACGCCGACACGCCGCGTCGGTCCTTGGTTGTCGCCTGTCCGCCGCTTACGTTGCCCCGAGAGGTTCGAGTAGTTGACATAACACTAAGCCTCTAGTAGAGGGTGAGGGTTTCCTCGCCCTCCCTTGTACGGCGCGGGTATCGATGGCGGTTCTTGGCCGGACCGCTGGGGCCCTCGACACCCACAACCCTGAAGGGAAGGCTGAGCCCGATGACACCTCCGCACAACTACCTTGCGGTCATCAAGGTCGTCGGCATCGGCGGCGGCGGCGTCAACGCCGTGAACCGCATGATCGAGGTTGGGCTCAAGGGAGTCGAATTCATCGCGATCAACACCGATGCGCAGGCGCTGCTGATGAGCGACGCCGACGTCAAGCTCGACGTCGGCCGCGAACTCACCCGCGGTCTCGGTGCCGGCGCGCAGCCGGACGTCGGCAAGAACGCCGCCGAGGACCACCGCGACGAGATCGAGGAAGTCCTCAAGGGCGCCGACATGGTCTTCGTGACCTGCGGCGAGGGCGGCGGCACGGGCACCGGCGGCGCGCCCGTGGTGGCCAACATCGCCCGCAAGCTGGGCGCCCTGACCATCGGCGTGGTCACCCGGCCGTTCTCGTTCGAGGGCAAGCGCCGCCAGGTGCAGGCCGAGGCGGGCATCGACGAGCTGCGCAACCAGTGCGACACCCTCATCGTGATCCCGAACGACCGGCTGCTCGCGCTGGGCGACCGCGGCATCAGCATGATGGACGCGTTCCGCCAGGCCGACCAGGTGCTGCTCTCCGGCGTGCAGGGCATCACCGACCTGATCACCACCCCGGGCCTGATCAACCTGGACTTCGCCGACGTCAAGAGCGTGATGAGCGGCGCCGGCAGCGCCCTCATGGGCATCGGCAGCGCGCGTGGCGACAACCGCGCCGTCGAGGCGGCCGAGAAGGCCATCTCCAGCCCGCTGCTGGAGCAGAGCATGGACGGCGCGCGCGGCGTGCTGCTCTCCATCGCCGGCGGTTCCGACCTGGGCCTGTTCGAGATCAACGACGCGGCCCAGCTGGTCACCGACGCGGCGCACCCGGACGCCAACATCATCTTCGGTGCGGTCATCGACGACGCGCTGGGCGACGAGGTCCGGGTCACGGTCATCGCCGCGGGCTTCGACGGGGGCACGCCCTCGTACAAGCCGGCTGAGCCCGCCCGCAAGGTGGTCCAGCAGGCCTCGGCGCCGCCCGCGGTCGCGCCGTCCTCACCGGTGCCGGTGACGCCGCCGACGCCGCCCGCCGCGACCACCCCGCCGCCGCGCCGGGTGCTCTTCGACGACGTGGACGTGCCGGACTTCCTGAAGAACGGCTCCTGAGTATTGGATCGAGAGGCGCGCCGCGACGAGCTGGCGGCCTCGCTGGACGAGGTGCGCCGGCGGATCGAGCGTGCCTGCACGGCGGCCGGCCGTGATCCCGGGTCGGTGACCCTGGTCGCGGTGACCAAGACGTACCCGGCGAGCGATGTGGAGTTGCTCGCCGGGCTCGGCGTCACCGACGTCGGGGAGAACAAGGATCAGGAAGCGGCAGCGAAGGCGGCGGCCGTGGCGGCTCCACTGCGCTGGCACTTCGTCGGGCAGCTGCAGCGCAACAAGGCCAAGTCGGTCGTCACGTACGCCGACGTCGTGGAATCGGTCGACTCGACGCGCCTGGCCGGGGCGCTCGCCACGGCCGCGGCCCGGCTCCGCGAGCGCCCGCTCGACGTGCTGGTGCAGGTCAGCATCGACGGCGATCCGGCCCGGGGCGGGGCGGTGGCCGACGGCAGCGACCCCGACCGTGACCTGTGGCGGGTGGCGGCGGCGGTGGAAGAGGCCGAGGGCCTGCGGCTGGGCGGCGTGATGGCGGTGGCGCCGCGCGGGTGGGAGCCGGCCCGGGCATTCGAGGATCTCGCTGGGCTGGCGGCCCGGCTGCGAGCGGATCATCCCGGCGCGACCGACATTTCGGCCGGCATGAGCGGCGACCTCGAGCAGGCCGTCCGGCACGGCGCGACACACGTACGGATCGGTACTTCTTTACTCGGGATGCGAAACACGCTGCGGTAGCCTTGCGGCGGGCAGCAAACTACATACGTGTTGTTTACGCGCGACGTGCCTCGGCCGACGCGCCCGGACGACGCAGCGTCGCAGCGGGCCGTGGTCATGTTTACCGATCGCGGTTTCCGTGCAAGGGGGGACGCGGCACGCCGAGGGGGCGCGGGCCGCACAGCGGACGGAGGTGGGGGCATGGACGAGCGGTTCGGCGCCGAGCAGGGGCTGGTGAAGTCATGAGCGCTTTGCGTAAGGCCGGCGTGTGGCTCGGCCTCGTGGAAGAGGACGACCAGTACGACGACCGCTACCGCGACGGTGGCGGCTACCGCGAGCGTGAGCGCGACCGGGACCGCGACTCCGGTTACCGCTACGCCGACGAGTTCGCCGACGAGGAGGACGACGTCGAGGAGGCGCCCGCGCTGCCGCGGGCCCGCCAGGAGCGCAGCGGCCGCCTCGAGCGTGCCGCCGCCCGCCTCGACCTCGACCGGGACGACCACGACCGGCCGGAACGGCAGGAGCGCGCGAGCGTCCGCTCGATCACCCGGCCGGCGGCGCCGGCGGCCGCCGAGCCGTCGGGCTACTCCACCCGCGACAACCTCGCGCTGGCCCCGCAGACCCAGGTGCACCAGCGGGTCGTCGAGGAGGACCAGCGCTACCAGATCACCACGCTGCACCCCACCACCTACCGCGAAGCGCGCACCATCGGCGAGCACTTCCGCGACGGTGTACCGGTCATCATCAATCTCACGGAGATGGATGAAGGGGACGCCCGCCGGCTGGTCGACTTCGCCGCCGGGCTGGCCTTCGGTCTGCGCGGTACGATCGAGCGCGTGACCAACCGGGTATTCCTGCTCTCACCGGCCAACGTCCAGGTCACGGCAGAGGACAAGGCCAAGATCGCTGAGGGCGGTTTCTTCAACCAGAGTTGACCCTAACGAGGGACCCGCCTGACGTGCTGTCGATCGTGTTTCAGATCATCTATCTGCTGCTCTATGTGTTTTTCCTGACCCTGCTCGCCCGGTTCGTCCTGGGTGCGGTGCTGCAGTACGGGCGTCGGTGGCAGCCGGGCCGAGGGGCGTCGGCGGCATTGGAATCGGTGTGGAGCGTCACTGATCCACCCCTCAAGGCGTTGAGGCGTGTGATCCCACCGCTTCGAATTGGTACCGTGAGTTTGGACCTGGCGTCCCTGGTCCTGCTGGTTATCCTGTTCGTGCTTTTGAACTTCGTGTTAGCGCGTCTGATCATCGCGTTCGCGTGACAGCGTCCGCCTGATCGACTGCGCCCCACGCGGCCGCAACTGACCCGAGGAGTTTCGATGCCGCTGACCCCGGCGGACGTGCACAACGTCGCCTTCAAGAAACCCCCTATCGGCAAGCGGGGGTACGACGAGGAGGAGGTCGACGCCTTCCTGGACGAGGTCGAGCGCGAACTCGCCCGTCTGATCGAGGAGAACAACGAGCTGCGCGCCCAGGTGGAGCGCGGCGGTCGGGGTGGCGCACCAGCCGGCCCGAGCGCCGACCCGCGGATGGCGGCGGAGCTCAACGAGATGAAGGCCCAGCTCGACCGGGTGCAGCGCGACAAGTCTGCCGCTGAGCAGGCTGCCCGGCAGATGCAGGCCGAGCTGGAGCAGGTCCGGGCCCAGGGCCCGGTCGGCGCCGGTGCCGGAGCCCCCACGGGCGCCGACGGCGAGCAGCAGGCGCTGCGCGTGCTGATGATGGCCCAGCGTACGGCCGACGACCACGTGTCGGACGCCCGCCGCGAGGCCGACAAGCTTCTCTCCGACGCCCGCTCCAAGGCGGAGGAGGTCACCCGTGAGGCCCGCGCCAAGGCGGACGCTCTGGAGCGCGACGCGCGCCAGCGGCACCAGGAGGCCATGGGCGGCCTGGACGCCAAGCGGTCGGCGCTGCAGAAGCACATCGAGGAGCTCAAGCAGTTCGAGCGGGAGTACCGCACGCGGCTGAAGGCGTACCTCGAGAGCCAGCTGCGCGACCTCGACGGTCGTGGCCAGGGCCTCGAAGCCGAGATGACCCGCGCCGACGCCAACCGTTCGGTCGGCGGCTCCGGTGGCCTCGCGGCCGCGGGCCTCGCCGGCTCGTACGGCGGCAGCCGCGCCAACTCCATCGAGACCGGCCGCTGAGCCACCTCGGCTTGCGGAACGGTTCCACAGCGGCGGGGATGAGCCATGATCGTTGTTAGTCTGCTGCTCATCCTCGTCGCCGTCACGCTGCTCGTGCTCGGCCTCGTGGGCGGGTCGAGCCCCCTGCTGATCAGCTCCATCGTCGCCAGCCTGCTGGCCGCGGTGGCCCTGGTCATCGGCGCCCGCCAGGCCTCGGCCGCCCGGCGCACGGCGACGGCCCCGGCCGGCGATGCCGTACGCACGGGCCGCCGCCCGGAGTCGGACTTCCCCCGCGACGCTCCGCTCGTCGGGGAGGAAGCTTCCGTCGCGTACGCGGCGGGCCGCCGGGACACGGAGGAGTACCCGCCGGGGCCGGACGCGACCCAGCGGGTGCAGCCGGATGCCGACCTCTACGACTACGACGACGCTGCGGCCGGCCGGCCTTCCTCGGGTCAGACGGCCGGCCCGGCGCCGACGGAACAGGCACCGGACCCGGCGGACGCCGACTACGACCGCGCCGCGAATCTGATCGGCGGCGCCCGCGCTGACGGCAACCGCGCGGCTGACGCCCGCACTGCCGACGCCCGCACTGCCGACGGCCGCCTCGACGATCCCCGCTCTGACGACCCTCGCTCTGACGATCCCCGCCTGGCTGACGGCCGCCTCCACGAAGCCGGCCTCGACGCCCGTGGCGCCGATGCCCGTCTCGACGATGCCGGCCCCGGCGGCGCCGCCCGTGCCGACGA
>NZ_BOQL01000074.1 GCF_018332655.1 Actinoplanes auranticolor
GGCAGCCGGGCCGGGCGAGCCAGACAGCCGGGCCGGGCGGGCCAGGCAGCCGGGCCGAGCGGGGCGGGCCGAGCGGGCCAGGCGGGGCAGGGGCTGCCGCGTTCAGCGCAGGGCGGCGGCTCCGAACGAGACGGCGAAGCGTTTGCACCAGATGCTGATGCTGCTGTAGTCGTCCGGGTCGATCTTGCCCGGGACCGGATAGACCTGGTCGCCGCGGTTGCCCTTGAGGCGGCCGAGCTCCGTCCACTTGCCGTCGTCGAAGACGCGCCAGCCGGCGGAGCCCTCGCGGACTTCCTGGTCGGTGAGCCAGACCCGCAGGTCCGGCCCGTCCGAGGTGTCCAGGTCGACCAGCTCCACCTGGTGGCTGCCGTCCGGGTTGCGGACCAGGCGGGCGGTGCCGGCGGTCGCGTGCTCGTGGGTGATGAAGGAACCCGTGCGGACGACGACCGGCCCCGCAGGCTCGGCGGCCGGCGGCGCCGCGCTGCTCGGCGCAAGGCTCGGCTCGGCGGCGCTGCTCGGCCCGGCAGCGGCACTCGGCGCAACGGCCACTGTGGACAGTGTCTCGTTGACCGTGGTGTCGGTGAACAGCCGCCAGGGCTGGAACCAGTAGAGGCCGACGGCCGCACCGGCCCCCAGCACCAGGACAGCCAACCAGGTCACGGGCTTGGCGAACACGCGTTTCAGCACAGTGCAGAGTCAACACGGCCGCCGCGGCCACCGGAAGAACCGCGGGCATTACCGCTTTCTTACGGCTGCCGGACCGGACTCCGCCCCCGCCGCGACGGGCGGGGGCGGAGCACTGCTCAGGCCACCGGCGGTGGCGGCTCGGCCGCGCCGGTCATGATGGCGACGGCTTCGGACATGGAGTGGCTCTGCGGGGTGATCACGGTCGCCCGCCGGCCCAGGCGCTGGATGTGGATCCGGTCCGCCACCTCGAAGACGTGCGGCATGTTGTGGCTGATCAGGATCACCGGCAGGCCGCGGTCGCGGACGTCGCGGATCAGTTGCAGCACCCGGTTGCCCTCCTTGACGCCCAGCGCCGCGGTGGGCTCGTCGAGGATGACGACCTTGCTGCCGAACGCGGCCGACCGGGCCACCGCGACCGCCTGGCGCTGGCCGCCGGACAGCGACTCCACCGCCTGGCCGATGTTCTGCAGCGTCGCCACGCCCAGCTCGTTCATGTGGCGCTTGGCCTCGGTGCGCATGTGCGCCTTGTCCAGCATCCGGAAGACCGAGCCCAGCACCCCGGGCTTACGTTCCTCGCGGCCGAGGAACAGGTTGTCGGCGATGTCCAGCCCCGGTGCCACCGCCAGGGTCTGGTAGACCGTCTCGATCCCGGCCGCCCGCGCGTCCATCGGGTTGCGGAAGTTGACCCGCTCGCCGTCGAGGTAGATCTCGCCGCTGTCCGGGACCACCGCGCCGGACAGCGCCTTGATCAGGCTCGACTTCCCGGCGCCGTTGTCCCCGATGACCGCCAGGATCTCGCCGGGGTAGAGCTCCAGGTCGCCGCTCTCGATGGCGGTGACCCGGCCGTACCGCTTCGTCAGGCCGCGCGCCTCCAGCACAGGCGTGGTCATGTCTTCACCTTCCTGATCCACTGGTCGAGGGAGACGGCCACCAGCACGAGCAGGCCGATGGCGAAGCCCTGCCAGACGACTTCCACGCCGGCCAGCTGCAGGCCGTTGCGGAAGACGCCGACGATCAGGGCACCGATGAGCGTGCCGAGCACACCACCGCGACCGCCGAACAGGCTGGTGCCGCCGAGCACGACAGCGGTGATGGAGTCGAGGTTGTAGTCGACGCCGACGTTGGGGCTGGCCGAGGCGAGGCGGCCGATCAGGATCCAGGCGCCGACGGCGTACAGCAGTCCGGCCACGGTGTAGACGGAGAACAGCACGCGGTTGGTCCGGATGCCGGCCAGCCGCGCGGACTCGATGTCGTCGCCGGTCGCGTAGACGTGCTTGCCCCAGGCGGTGGAGCCCAGCGCGTAGAAGAACACCGCGAACAGCAGCAGCATGATGATCGAGCCGTACGTCAGCCGGAAGCCGCCGATCGGGATCGTGGTGCCGGTCCAGCTCAGCAGGCCGGGCATGTCCGAGCCGCGGATCGTCTCGCTACCGGACACCACCGAGTTCAGCGAGAAGAAGATGCTGAGCGTGCCGAGGGTGACGATGAACGGTGGGAGTTTGATCCGGGTGACCAGGAAGCCGTTGAGGGCTCCCATCGCCGTACCCACGACCAGGCCGAGCAGCAGGGCCAGCAGGCCGGGCATGCCGAGCTTGGTGGCGAAGCTGGCCATCAGGATCGAGGAGAAGACGGCGACGGCGCCGACCGACAGGTCGATGCCGGCGGTCAGGATGATGAGGGTCTGCCCCAGGGCCAGCACCGCGATGACGGTGACCTGGGCCAGCACCAGCGACAGGTTGGGGGCGGAGAAGAACCGCTGGTTCGCGACGGAGAAGGCGATGATCGCGACGATCAGCACGGCCAGCGGGCCGAGGGTCGGGTTTCCGTGCAGCAGGTGCTGCAGCCGGAGCCCGAGGGAGTCGTTGCGCCGGACGTCGAAGTCCTGCGGCGGCGATGGTTCCTTGACGGCAGTGGTCGACATGATCAGCCCCAGCAGTTCTGTGCGCCCCAGGCCGAGTCCTTGGCCTCGATACCGGTCTGCGGCTGGTCGGTGATCAGGGTGGCGCCGGTGTCGACGAAGTCCTTACCCGCGCTGGCCTGCGGCTTCGTGCCGTCCTTGGCGAAGGCCGAGATCGCGTCGATGCCCAGCGAGGCCATCTTGAGCGGGAACTGCATCGAGGTGGCGCCGATGACGCCGGCCTTGACGTTGTCGACGCCGGGGCAGCCACCGTCGATCGAGACGATGGTGACCGCCTTGTCCTTGCCGGCCGCCTTCAGCGCCTGGTACGCGCCGGCCGCCGCGGGCTCGTTGATCGTGTAGACCAGGTTGATCGACGGGTCCTTCTGCAGCAGGTTCTCCATCGCGGTCCGGCCGCCGTCCTCCGCGCCGTCGGTGACGTCGTGCCCGACGATGCGGGGGTCGGACTCGTCGCCGATCTTGTCGGGGTCACCCACCGGGATGCCGAAGCCGTCCAGGAAGCCCTGGTCCCGCTTGACGTCCACGGAGACCTGGTTGGCGTTCAGGTCCAGCAGGGCGATCTTCGCCTGCTTGCCCTCCTTGTCGAACTTGGCCTTGGCCCACTGCCCGACCAGCTTGCCGGCCTGGTAGTTGTCGGTGGCGAAGGTCGCGTCGACGGCGTTGGCCGGGTCGGTCGGCGTGTCCAGCGCGATGACGAGCATGCCCTGCTGCTTGGCCTTGTCGATCGACGGGACGATCGCCTTGGAGTCGTTCGGGGTGATCAGGAAGCCCTTGGCGCCGGCCGAGATCAGGCTCTCGATCGCCTGCACCTGCGCCTCGTTGTCCCCGTCCTGCTTGCCGGCGAAGCTCTGCAGCTGCACGCCGGCCTTGTCCGCCGCCTGTTGCGCACCCTCCTTCATCTTGACGAAGAAGGGGTTCGTGTCCGTCTTGGTGATCAGTCCGACGGTTGCCCCGTCCCCGGATCCCGAGTCCCCGCCGCAGGCCGCGGTGCCGAGCACCAGGGTCACGGCGACGAGGGCGGGCCCGAGGCGCCCGCGGTTGATCAGCGTTGATTGCCGCATGTCCCCTCCAAATCGATTTAGCAGAAATCGAGAGACAACGTTGTCTTGCAGTAGACGACTCCCCGCATCGAGTGTCAACAATTAGTTTCGACAATGTTGCAGAGCGTGATCAACATCGGTGGAGATCGATCAATGGGGGGATCATGACGCCCGGGCGGCCCACCATGAACGACGTCGCCCGCACCGCGGGAGTCAGCCTCAAGACCGTCTCGCGGGTGGTCAACGGCGAGACCACGGTGGATCCCGCGCTGGTTGCCAAGGTCCGCGCGGCGGTGGACTCGCTGCACTACCGGCCGCATCTCGGGGCGAGCATGCTGCGCCGCAACGACCGGCGGACCGCCACCATCGGCCTGCTGCTCGAGGACGTCGGCAACCCGTTCTCGGCGGTGCTGCACCGGGCGGTGGAGGACGAGGCCCGGCCGCGGGGGCTGCACGTCCTCACCGGCAGTCTCGACGAGGACCCCGACCGCGAGCGGGAGCTGACCCGGGCCTGCGCGCGCCGGCACACCGACGGGCTGATCCTGGCGCCGGCCGGGCCCGACCAGAGTTACCTCGCCCGCGAGCTGCCACCGGACATCCCGGTGGTCTTCGTGGACCGGCCCGCCGCCGGCTTCGCCGCCGACACCGTGCTGGCCGGCAACGGGGCCGGGGCGACCGAGGCGGTGCGGCATCTGATCGCGTACGGGCACCGGCGCATCGCGTTCCTCGGTGATCTGGCCCGGATCGCCACGGCCCGGCAACGCCTGCGCGGATACCTCGCCGTGCTCGACGAGGGCGGGCTACCGCCGGCCGTGGTCGGTGGCCTGCACGACTCATCGGCGGCGGAAGCGGCCACTGTGGATCTCCTGCGTCGGCCGGAACCGCCGACCGCCCTGTTCACCGGCCAGAATCTGATCACCGTCGGCGCGGTACGGGCCCTGCGCCGGCTCGGCCTGCGGCACAGTGTCGCCCTGGTCGGCTTCGACGACTTCCCGCTGGCCGACCTGCTGGAGCCGGGGGTCACCGTGATCGCCCAGGATCCGGCGGCCATGGGCCGGGCGGCGGCACGGGCGCTCTTCGAGCGGATGGACGGGCTCACCGCGGAGCCGCGCGAGATCAGGATCGCGACGACCCTGATCCCGCGCGGCAGCGGTGAGATTGCCGGCTGACCTACGGGAGGTTGGTGACCGTACGCGGCAAGACCGCGTCAGCCGTGGCCGCTTCCCCGATGTTGTTGACGACGTGGTCGATGGTGCCGGAGGCGAGCGAGATGGTGAAGATGTTGCGGAACCGCACGTTGCCGTTGGCCGGCGCCTCGAAGCCGTTGGCCGAGTGCACCGCAGTTCCGGAACCGGTTCCGACGTGCGCTGACAGCGTCCCGACGGACCTATGCGGTAGCCGCCCGTGCATCTCCTTCCCGACGGGAAAAACGGCTCTGTATAACGCTTCCGCCGGGCGGATCGACGCGCCCGAATAAGCCCGGTCTTGCAAGACGCGCGGAAGTTGCTTAACCACCAAAAGGGACGCTGTGGTGTTTCGCGCGGGAAGGCGCTTCCCCATTACCCGGGGGACCTAGGGTGGCGACATGCGGTTGGTACTGATGGCGGACACGCACCTGCCGAAACGGGCTCGCGACCTCCCCGCCGAGCTGTGGGCGGCGGTCGACGCGGCCGATGTCGTGGTCCATGCGGGCGACTGGGTCGACGTCCCCTTGCTGGACGAGCTGACGGCCCGGTCGAAGCGGCTCATCGCCTGTTACGGCAACAACGACGGTCCGGCGCTACGGGCTCGGCTGCCCGAGATCGCGCGGGCCGAGCTGGACGGGTTGCGGCTGGCCGTGGTGCACGAGACCGGCCAGGCCACCGGCCGCGAGCAGCGCTGCGCGGCCCGGTTCCCGGACGCGGACGTGCTGGTCTTCGGCCACTCCCACATCCCGTGGGACACCACCGCGGCCACCGGCCTGCGGCTGCTCAACCCCGGCTCACCGACCGACCGGCGCCGCCAGCCGTACGCGACGTACCAGACGGCGACCGTGTCGGACGGGGCCCTGACCGATGTCGAGCTGCACCGGATCGTCAGACGAGCCTGACCGGGCCGGCGTCGATCGGCACCCGGAACAGCGAGTACGGGTACTGCCGCCGGTCCGTACCACCCTGGTACTTGGCCTGGCGGTGCAGCTGGTTCGCGGTCACGTAGAGGTGCCGGTCCGCGGCGACCGACATCGTGTCGGGCCAGAGGAGCCGGGGATCGTGCACCACCGTCTCCAGCGTGCCGTCCGGCAGCCGCCGCAGGATCGCGTTGTGCTCGCCGTGGGTCAGATAGAGCCGGCCCTGGTCGTCGGTCTCCAGCCCGTCGGAGACCCCGCCCTTGTCCCCCTCGTCCACCACCGTCGCGGCCACCTCGTCGGCACCGGCCGAGCGGTCCACCAGCGCGTCGGTCGACACGCTGTACCAGTGCCGGGAAGCGAGCGGGCAGTAGTAGAGCCGGCTGCCGTCCGCGCCGATGGCGATGCCGTCGGCGCCCATGAGCACCGGCTTCGCCGGGCCGTCGGCCGGACGCTCCAGGAACGGCGAACCCTCCACCACGGGCAGGAACGCCGGCGGCTGCTCGGCCTTGGTGGACGGATGATCGTGCAGCTTCCGCCAGGCGGCACCGGACGCCAGGTCGACGACGATGATGCCGTTCGCACCCTGGTCGGAGGAGTCGGTGATGTACGCGACGTTGCGCCCCAGGTCGAACCGCACATCGTTGAGATACGTCGTCGGCAACGCCACGTCGGGCTCGAAGACGATCGTCTGCACGACGGTGTCGGTGCTCAGATCGACACACACCATCTTGGGACCGCCCGGTTTGGTCGGCTGGAACAACGGACTTCCGGTGTCCAGCACCCAGAGCCGATCAGCGGGGTCAACGACAATGCTCTGCACCGACACGAAAGCCTTGGCATCGTCATCCCCGAACGGACTGTTCCACGCCTGGTCCGGATAGGGAACGGCGGTCCCGTCCCGCAACTCGGCAACCGTGAACGGCACCTCGTCGCCCCACTTCGGATAGTTGACGAAGATCCGCCCACCCGCCGACACGCTGACGCCCGTGGGCATCGGCCCGCTGTCGAACGTATGCACGGTCTCGAGCTCGCCGATCGTCTGATCGCTCGGTTGATCTGTCATCCACGCCGGATACCCGCCGGACAGCCGCAATAACGGCTGCCCGACGGGCCGGGGTTTCGGGGTCTTCCCCTGCAATCAGCTGGCAGGGTGCGGGTGGCCGTTCACGAGCCGCCAGGCGAGTGGCCGCCCGCGCCCGGTCTCGGCGGGAGCGACGGTCAGTTATCTGCAACCAGGCACGACATGACCTTGATCGTGACCTTGACCTTGATCAGGAGATATCCACCGACGGGTAGAGGGGGAAGTCGGCGAGCAGCTCGGTCGCCTGCTTGGCCACCCGGTCGGAGACCGCCGCGTCCAGGTCGAACTTGGCCTTCGACGCGCCCGCCTTGGTGCTGCTCAGCACCGTGTGCATGAGCTCGGCGATCTGGTCCATCTCCGCCGTGCCGAGGCCCCGGGTGGTCAGCGCCGGGGTGCCGATCCGGATGCCGGAGGTGTACCAGGCGCCGTTCGGGTCCTGCGGGATCGCGTTGCGGTTGGTGACGATGCCCGAGTCGAGCAGCGCCTGCTCGGCCTGGCGGCCGGTCAGGCCGTACTTGTCGACGTCGATGAGCACCAGGTGGTTGTCGGTGCCGCCGCTGACGACGGTGGCGCCGCGGCTGGTCAGGCCGGCCGCCAGGGCCTGCGAGTTGTCGACGATGCGCTGGGCGTAGTCGGCGAACTCGGGCCGGCGGGCCTCCGCGAAGGCGATCGCCTTGGCCGCCATGACGTGCGCGAGCGGGCCGCCGAGGACCATCGGGCAACCCCGGTCGACCTGGTCGGAGAGCTCGGGCTGGCAGAAGACCGCGCCGCCGCGGGGGCCGCGCAGGCTCTTGTGCGTGGTGGTGGTGACGATGTGCGCGTTGGCGATCGGGTCGAAGTCGCCGGTGAAGACCTTGCCCGCGACCAGGCCGGCGAAGTGCGCCATGTCGACCATGAAGGTGGCGCCGACCTCGTCGGCGATCTCCCGCATGATGCGGAAGTTCACCTTGCGGGGGTACGCCGAGTAGCCACCCACGATGACCAGCGGCTTGAAATCCTTGGCCGACTCACGCAACGCCGCATAGTCGATCTGGCCGGTGGCCGGGTCGACGCCGTAGCTGCGCTGGTCGAACATCTTGCCGGAGATGTTGGGGCGGAAGCCGTGGGTGAGGTGGCCGCCGGCGTCCAGGCTCATGCCGAGCATCCGCTGGTTGCCGAACGCAGCGCGCAGCTCGGCCCACTCGGCGTCGGTCATGTCGTTGACGTTGCGCTTCTGCACCTTGGCCAGCGCCGGCGCCTCGACCCGGTCGGCCAGGATCGCCCAGTAGGCGACCAGGTTGGCGTCGATGCCGGAGTGCGGCTGGACGTACGCGTACGGGGCGTTGAACAGGGCCTTGGCGTGCTCGACGGCGACGGACTCGACGGTGTCGACGTTCTGGCAGCCGGCGTAGAAGCGGCGGCCGATCGTGCCCTCCGCGTACTTGTCCGAGAGCCAGTTGCCCATCGCGAGCAGCACGGCCGGGGACGCGTAGTTCTCGGAGGCGATGAGCTTGAGAGACTCCCGCTGGTCGGTGAGCTCCTTGGCGATCGCGTCGGCGATGCGGGGCTCGACGGCGCGGACCGCTTCCAGGGCGGAGCGGAATGCGGTCGATTCGGCGTTCAGTGCAGACATCGGACCTCCCTATCACAGGTGAAGAGGCCCAGGCGCACGGCAGGTCGTCTCCGGAGAACGGTCGTCCGGCACGGGGCCGCTCCCCGATGGTTGGCCCATCCGAACGCGCCAGTCACGGCCCGCCGACCAGCATAGCCCCCGGTCAGGGCTTGGCGTAGACCGAGATGTGGCTCCCGCTGGTGGCGCGGAACGGCGTACGGTCCCAGTCGGCCCACCGCTCCCGCAGGTGCAGGCCCGCGAGCTGGGCCATCAGGTCGAGCTCGGCCGGCCAGCAGTAGCGGTGGGCGGTGGGCAGGAGCCGGACGCCCTTGCCGTCCACCGTCACGTGCTGCATCTGGATCCGCTGGGCGATCCGGTCGTGCACGGTGAGGGTGAAGCCGACCGAGTCCTCCCGGACGTCGTCGGTGCTGAACTGCCGGTCGTAGGCGGCGGGGTCGGGCACGTAGCACTCGAGCACGAACGCGCCGCCCGGCTCCAGCACCCGCGCTACGTTACGGAACGTGTCCACCTGGCGCTGCTGGCTGGTGAGGTTGAACAGGCTGTTCCAGACGACGTAGACCAGCGGGAACGGCCCGGCGCTGGGCACGTCGGCCATGTCCGCGGTGACGACCGGCAGGTCCTGCCCGCCCGGCACGGCCCGGAGCTTGTCCACGACGGCCTGCGATGCCTCGATGCCCTCCACCGCGAAGCCACGACGGGCGAGCGGGATCGCGACCCGGCCGCCGCCGATGGCCAGCTCCAGGATCCGGGCGCCGGGCCGGGCCAGGCCGGCCAGGAAGTCGACGGCCGCGGTGGGGTCCGGGCCCTTGCTCAGATCGTCGTAGCGACCCGCCCAGCGGTCGCCGAAGAACGCCGGGTCGTCGAAGTCGGTCATCCCTGGACGCAATCAGAGGCGTATCCGGACCGCCACCGCTTTTCCCGGTCGCCCGCGGGCAGAAAAACGACGTGCCGGGCCCGGCGGCCGCGGTTAGGGTCACCGGATGCCTACGACGCATGCTCTCCTCGGCCGGGCTTGCACGCCCGTGGCGCGGGGACCGCTGCACTCGTCCCGCCTGCGCTTCCGGCGTCGCGCCCTGCGCCGCCGCGCCGACTAGAGCCGCTTGCCGCGCCAGGGCCCTCCGCGTCCTCTTCCACCGGACGGGCCACGATGACGCCTGTCCGCGTTCGCCGCCGAGAAGGCGGCAGACAGGACCACGGCCATGGCACTACCCCATCCGAAACCGGCCGGGCGCGAGCACGCCCGCACCCGCCGGGTGTTCGGCCAGAACTTCCTCTCCGACCCGCAGGCAGTGCGCCGCGTGGTCGCCGCGGCCGGCATCCGGCCCGATGACCTGGTGTACGAGGTGGGCGCCGGTCGCGGCGTCCTCACCGGCGAGCTGGCCCGGCACACCCGCCACCTGGTCAGCTACGAAGTGGATCCCCAGATGGCGGCCGGGCTCCCCGAGCTGCCCGGCGTCACCGTACGGGTGGCGGACTTCCTGCGGGCGGTGCCGCCGGACCGGCCGTTCGCGGTGGTGGGCAACATCCCGTACGCGCTGACCTCGGCGGTCGTGGACTGGTGCCTGCACGCCCCGGCCCTCGCCGCGGCCACCCTGCTCACCCAGCTCGAGTACGCCCGCAAACGCACCGGCGGCTACGGGCGGTGGACCCGGCTCACGATCAGCACCTGGCCACTGGTGAGCTGGACGCTGACCGGCCGGATCCCCCGCTCGGCGTTCCGCCCGATGCCGCGCGTCGACGGGGGCATCCTGCGCCTGGACCGGCGGCCGGTACCGCTGGTCGAGCCGGCTGCCCTGCCCGCCTACCGGCGGTTCGTCGAGGTGGGCTTCACCGGCGTCGGCGGGTCGCTGCACCACTCGCTGGCCCGGCGGTACGGCGACCGGCGCGTCTCGGCGGCGTTCCGGGCGGCCCGGCTGGCCACCGACGTACCGGTGGGTCTGGTCTGGCCGGAGCAGTGGCTGACGCTGTTCCGGCTGGTCGACGCGCCACGACGGTGACGACGGGGCCTGCCGGCTGCGGCCGGCAGGCCCGTGTCCGTCGATACCGGGTGCTCAGACCCGGAAGCGTTCCGCCACCATGCGCAGTTCTTCGGCCACCCCGTTGAGCTGACTCACCGCGGCGTCGGCCTCCACCAGCGTGCTGCTGGTCTGCTCGGCCGAGTGCGCCACCCCGTTGATGTTGGTCGCGATGGTCGAGCTGCCGCCCGCCGCCTCGCTGATGCTGCGGCTCATCTCGGCCGTGGTCGCCGTCTGCTCCTCCACCGCCGAGGCGATGGTCACCTGGTAGTCGTTGATCCGCTGGATGATCTGCGAGATCTCGCCGATCGCCTCGACCGCGCTGGACGTGTCGGCCTGGATCGTCTCGACCCGCCGGGAGATGTCCTCGGTGGCCCGTGCGGTCTCCTGGGCCAGGTCCTTGACCTCGCTGGCCACCACGGCGAAGCCCTTGCCCGCGTCACCGGCCCGGGCCGCCTCGATGGTCGCGTTCAGGGCCAGCAGGTTGGTCTGCTCCGCGATCGCGGTGATCACCTTGACCACGTCGCCGATCTCGGCGGACGAGGTGCCCAGCTTGGCGACGGTGTCGTTGGTGCTCTGGGCGACGCCGACCGCGCTGGAGGCGACCTGGGCCGCGTCGTTGGCGTTCTGGGCGATCTCGCGGATCGAGGCACCCATTTCGTCGCTGCCGGCCGCGACCGACTGCACCGAGCCGGAGACGTCACCGGCCGCCGCCGCGACCAGGCCGGCCTGAGCGGCGGCCTCGCGGGCGCTCTCGCCGATCCGGGCGGTCACGCCGGTGAGTTGCTGGGTGCTGGCACCCAGGTTGTGGGCGCCGGTGGTGAGCGAGCCGACCGTGGCGCGCAGCCCGTCACGGGCCCGGTTGACGGCCATGGCCATCCGGCCCAGCTCGTCGCGGGAGCGCACCTCGGCGGGGATGGTGAGGTTGTTGTCCGCCACCGCCCCCAGGGCCGTCGCCACGGTGGCGAGCTGCTGCCTGATCAGCCGCACCACCAGCATGGCGATGGCGGCAGCGAGCAGAATGCCGACGATCAGCGCGGCGATCATGATGGTGCGGGCCGAGCGGAACTCTTCGTCGGCTTCCCGGGCCAGGGTGTCGGCCTCGGTGTCCTCCAGCTTCTGCAGATCTGCCACCGAGGTGTTCATGTCGCCCTCGACGGTGTTGAACTCGTTGAGGATCTGGTCCGGCGCCGGCAGGGTGTAGCCGCCTGAGATCGGCTCCTGGAAGAGGACGGTGTTCCGCAGCGCCTGGTAGTGCTTGAGGGCCTCCGTGAAGGTGGCCAGGCTCTTCTCCCGGGCCGGTGAATCCGCGGCGGTCTCGGTATAGCTGGTCAGCGCGGAGTCGATCTTGGCGTCGGCGGCGGTGACGGCGTCGCGGCCCAGCTTCTTACCGGCCGCGTCCGCCCCGATCTGGTGGAGCAGCATGCCGCGGAACATCTCGGCGATGCCCCCGCGCAGCTCAGCCACCTGTTGCAGGCTGTCGACGTGCTCCGTCTTCATCTGGGTGAGGTCGTCGCTCATCTCGGAGATCCGGTAGATACCGAGCCCGCCGACGACCACGGCGACGATCGCCATCGCGGCCACCGCGACCACGTTCTTCACTGCCAGGCTGCGGTCGGCCAGCAGACCCATGATCGGGCTGCGCTTCACCGTGACCTGCTGGGCGTCGTTCAGCTTTGCATTCGGCATCCCCGCCACCTTCCGCTCGCGATGAATCATCGCTCCAGGAGCGGAGAAAGTGGGGCAAAATGCGGAAGCTGGTCAAAGAGCGGATCACCGGACGGTGAGATGCACCAGCTCCGCGTCGCCCGGACGCCAGCCCTCGACCGCGACCGCGACATAGCGCGCCTGCCCGCCGAGCGCCGCGTAGGTGACGCCGTCCCGGGAGGTCTCCACCCGCACCGGCCGGCGACGCCCCTTCGACCAGGTCAGCCGCACGTCGGAGACCGCCACCACGGCACCCAGGTCGACGACCATCCGGCCGGACGGGCCCGGACGCCACGCTGTGCGCGGATCGCCGTCCACCGCACGGGCGGGTGTGGTCATCCCGGCCGGCAGCGGCGAGGTGGGGAACGTGGTGCGACCCCGGGCCAGGTCGGCGGTCGGAGTGACCGGCGCTCCCGGCACCGTGACGCTGCGCGACCGCCCGGCGGACACCCGGACCGTGGACGACCAGGATCCGGCCCGGACGGTGACCACCACCTTGCGCTTCGGGGGCGCGGTGACGGTCAGGTGGTGAGAGTCGGCCACCTCGAAGCGGGTGCCGTCGGGCACCGCGTCCTCGACCGTGAACCGGGGAGGCTCGACGGTCGCCGTGCCACCGGCGAGGCTGACCGTCCAGTCCAGGCCCTTGCGCCGAGCCACCTGGGTGCCGCGGTAGAGCCGGCGGGCGGAGGGGACGTGCACCGCGGCGGCCGTCACCGGGCGGGCCTGGAGATTGAAGACGCTCAGGTAGCCGTCGGCGTCACTGATCAGCAGACCGCGGCCGGTGGGCAGCGGGCGGGCGGCCAGCTCGGCCAGGTCGGTGCGGCGGCCCGGATACCCCTCGATGAGCGGGGCCGGCGCGGCCACCTCGGTCGCGCTCACGACGATCTTGCGCTTGGTGCCGTGCGTGACGAGGCCGGCCCGGCCGTCGATGCCGACCCAGCCCGCGGCCGACCGGGTCTGCGGCACGGCGGCCGCGTCGATCCAGGTCAGGCCGTCGGTCGAGGTCTGGATCACGAACCTCTTGCCGTACGCGGCCTCCCACGAGATCCGCACCCCGGCCACCCGGACGGCGGAACCGAGATCGACGGCGAGCCAGCTGTCGGCCCGGCCGCGCTCCTCCCGGGCGACGGCCCAGCGGGTGTCCGGGTTGCCGTCGGTGACGTTGCGGGCCGGATTCCAGATGTCCTCGGAGGACGCGGTCGGCATCGCCCCCTGGGCCAGATCGGCTCCGGTGGTGTCGAGCACGGCGAAGGTGAAGATCGAGTACCCGTACTCGGTGCCGGGCTCGCGGCCGAGCATGCGCACCCAGCGGGCGTCACGCGGGGCGAAGGTAATGTCGCCGTCGCCCGGGTCACTGAGCAGCGCCTGACCGGTGGGCGTGGTGAACAGGCGGCTGCCGGTCAGCCCGGGCACGCCCGGCATGTACAGATTGAACAGGGAGAGGCGGCCCTCGCCGGGGAGTCCGGTGCTCGCGTAGACGACCGTCCCGGTCGGCAGCGTGGCGAAGCCGGCCCGGCCGCCGGGGACGGCCAGCACGGTGGCGGTGGCGTCCACCCCGTCGCGGACCTCGCTCCACGCCCGGGTCCACCGGGCGGTCGGCGCGGTGTCCGCGGGCAGGAAGGCCGGCTCGCGGGTGTCGATCAGCCAGTTGTCGTGTCCTGGCTGCCAGAGGAAATTGACGAAGCCCGGCTTGGTCACGGCGGCCGCGAACGCCTGCTCCGACTGGTGGGCGGTCAGGCCGACGTCGCGGCCGAAATCCCGGGTGCCACTGGCCCGGCGGAAGAACGCGGCCTTGCTCACCGGCTGGACCGGCCGGTCGCGCAGGCGGTGGAAGAGGTACGAGATGGCCAGCTCGGCCCGGGCCTCGGGCTCGTACTTGTCCTCGCCGCTGAACTTGGTGAGCTGGTACTTCGGCTCGTACCGCAGGTAGGGCACCAGGCGCTCGGCCAGGTCGGCCTCGGCCCGCGCGGCATCCCGGTCGCCCTGGACCTGGGCCAGGAACGCCAGCGGGAGCACGTCGCGTCCGTACAGGTGGTAGCGGTCGGCGACCATCGGCATGACCGGCTCGCCCGCGTCGCTGGCCAGCAGCCGCAGCGTGGCCCAGAGCTGCTCGCCGTTGGGCTGGCGGGTGAGCACCTCGGGCATGGCCCGCCCGGCGACCAGGAAGTGGATCGCCGCCCGGCCGGCCGTCCGCCAGAGCTCGGCCTGGTAGTGCGGACTGGCCGAGTCGTGGTTCTCCACGATGAAGGAGTTGTGCAGGTTGTGCGCGGTGGCCCGCTGGTCGATCCGCTCGCCGTCCACGACCGCGGGGTTGGCCAGGTCGGCCGCGGGCAGACCGCTGGCGTTGGTGGCCCAGAGCAGGAAACGCTCACGCCAGCCCTCGGCCGCCTCGTCGTCGCCGGCCCAGGCCAGACCGGGCGCGATGGCCTGGGCGTAGACGCCCATCTCCTCCAGCTTGGTGTCGCCGAGCCAGCCGCCGGCCGTGCCGTTGGGCGACCAGTCACCGCTGAGCGGGTCGTCGTCGGAGCCCAGCCCGTACGCGTAGGAGGCCTGGCCCACGGCGATCTGCTGCACGTTGCGCCGGGTCTGAGTGTCCAGCTCGGCCCAGAGCAGCCGCGCGGCGAGCACGAAGTACAACTCGAAGGTGGAGTCCCAGAACAGCTGCCGGCCCCACTCGGTGCCCCCGGCGAACCGGTTGGTGGCGGCGAAACGCTGGATCGTGGCGACGGTCTTGGCTTTCAGCGTGCCGGCGTCGACGTCCGCCAAGCGGGCGTCGTAGTCGTCCAGGCCGAGCAGGACGGCGTTGCCCAGGACCGCGGCGAAGCGGAAATCCGCCGCACGGTACGCGCTGATGCTCGGGTCCCACTGCTCCTCGACCCACCGCGTGTGCATATGCAGCAACTCACGGTAGATATCGGCGACCGGATCGGGCACGGCTGCCGACACGGGCGTGGGCAGGCTCAGGGCACCACTGATGCCGCTGACACCCGCCAGCGCCAGGAGCTGGCGACGGGACAGTGCGAACAAGGGACCTCCACGGCAGAACAGGATGCCCTGGACAGCCTTCGCGTCCGCCCCAAAGACTGTCAAATCACCATTCGGCCACGAGGGCGCTCGATGCGGACCGAGCGTCCAGCATGCCTGACGGAAGGGGCGTGAACCCGTCCGGGGAGATCCACCTCACCTGCCGCCGCGGTTCCGGAACTCAGATTACTTGCGTGTTAACTAATGCATCGATGAAACTGGCTTGACCGTCCCCACAGCACGTCCCCCAACCGATGGCGCCGGCTCCACCCGAGGCCGGCGCCTCGGCTCGTCCAGGGACCGGTGATCCGAGGGATTCCGCGGTGGCGGGGCCGCGGCCCCGCCACCTGCCGTGCTCACTCCCCTGAGCCCGGTTCGGCCATCTTGCGGTGCATCTGCGCCTTGGCGCTGTCCGGCATGACCTTGGACGCCGCGGCCTGCACCTTGGTCTTCACCGAGCCGGCCACGACCTTCTCGTCGCCCTTCATCAGGGCCTCGAAGCCCTGCTTGGCCACCACCGCGGGGTCGTCCTTCTTGCTCGCCCCGACCCGGGTGTCGTCCATCTCGGCGCGGTGGAAGAAGTTGGTGTCCGTCGGCCCCGGCATCAGCGAGGTCACCGTGACCCCGGTGTCCTTCAGCTCGTTGCGCAGCGCCTCGGCGAAGGACTGCACAAACGACTTCGACGCGTTGTAAACGGCCTGGTAGGTGCCCGGCATCATCGACGCGATCGACGACGTGAACAGCACCCGGCCGGCCCCGCGGGCCACCAGGTCCGGCAGCACCCGCTTGGCCAGGTGCACGGTCGAGGTCACGTTGACGTCGATGACGTTCAGTTCCTCGCGCAGGTCGGTCTGGCTGACGAAGTCACCGCCGATACCCCGGCCGGCGTTGATGGCGATCGCGTCCACCGGGCGGCCGCTCTTTCCGATGGCCGCGTAGAGCTCCTCCACGCCGTCGAAGGTGGCCAGGTCGGCGCGGACGGCGATCACCTCGTGCTGCCCGTCGCGCCGCAGGTCGGCCGCGGCCTGCTCGATGGCCTCGTCCTCGGCGGTCATCAGCACGTCGTAGCCGTTCTCCACGAACTGCCTGGCCAACTCGTAGCCGATGCCGCTGGACGCACCCGTGACCACCGCGAACTCCCGGCCCGTCGGTCCCGTCATGGTTGTTCCTCTCCTCGTCGGTATCGATGCGATGCCCGGCCACGAGGCGGCTAATCGTGGAATATCCCCCTCCGCAGTGGGCACCTGCTGAAGTGACGACACCCATCGGAGGCGCACGGTATGCGAGCACTCACCTGGCAGGGCACGTCCAAGGTTTCGGTGGAGACCGTGCCCGATCCCAAGATCCAAGAACCGACGGACGCGATCGTCCGCATGACATCGACCGCCATCTGCGGGTCCGACCTGCACCTGTACGACGTGCTGGGGATGTACCTGGACAAGGGCGACGTCCTCGGCCACGAGCCCATGGGCATCGTGGAGGAGGTCGGCCCCGAGGTCACCCACATCCGGCCCGGCGACCGGGTGGTCATCCCGTTCAACATCTCCTGCGGCCGCTGCTGGATGTGCAGCCGGGGCTTCTTCGCCCAGTGCGAGACCACCCAGGTCAAGGAGCACGGCAAGGGAGCGTCGCTGTTCGGCTACACCAAGCTCTACGGCCAGGTGCCCGGCGGCCAGGCGGAGTACCTGCGGGTCCCGCAGGCGCACTTCGGGCCGATCAAGGTGCCGGAGGGCCACCCCGACGAGCGTTACCTGTTCCTCTCCGACGTGCTGACCACGTCCTGGCAGGCCGCGCAGTGGGCCGACATCACGCCCGGCGGCACGGTCTTCGTGACCGGCCTCGGGCCGATCGGCCAGATGACCGCCCGGATCGCGCGGCACCTCGGCGCGGCCCGGGTCATCGCCACCGACAACGTGCCGGAGCGGCTCGCGATGGCCGCCCGGCACGGCATCGAGACGATCAACTTCGACGAGGTCGACGACGTGCCGGCCGCGGTGCTGGAGCTGACCTCGGGACGCGGTGCGGACAGTGTCGTGGAGGCCGTCGGCATGGAGGCGCACGGCACCCCGTTCCAGGAGTTCGCCCAGAAGGCCGCGGGTCTGCTGCCCGACGCGGTCGCCCGCAAGGCGATCGACACGGCCGGGGTGGACCGGATGGGCGCCCTGCGCACGGCGTTCGCGTCGGTCCGCCGGGCCGGCACGGTGTCGATCATCGGCGTGTACGGCGGGCAGGCCGACCCGTTCCCGATGTTCGACCTGTTCGACAAGGGCGTGACCCTGCGGATGGGCCAGGCGCACGTGAAGCAGTGGGTGGACGACATCCTGCCGCTGCTGACCGGCGACGACGACCCGCTGGGCGTGGACGACCTGACCACGCACCGGGTGCCGCTGGAGCAGGCGCCGCAGGCGTACGACATGTTCAAGAAGAAGGAGGACGGCTGCATCAAGGTCGTCCTGAAGCCGTGAGCCGCGGTGGCACCGGCTCAACGGCGAGCCGGTGCCGCCGCCACGGGGCACAATCGGGCCCATGTATGTGATCAGAGAGAAGTTCTTCTCCGTCGGTGACGACTTCGACGTCCTGGACGAACACGGCACCAAGATCTTCCACGTCGACGGCAAGGTGCTCAGCGCCCGCGACAAGGTGGTGATCGAGGACGCGACCGGCACCGAGGTGGCCAGCGTGCACCGGCACCTGGTCTCGATGCGGCCGACGTACGAGATCCGGATCGGTGGCGAGAAGGCCGCCGAGGTCCGGAAGAACCTCTTCACCCCGTTCCGGGACAAGTTCACCATCGACGTCCCCGGCCCCGAGGACCTGACCATGAAGGGCGACCTGCTCGATCACGAGTACGTGATCGAGCGCGACGGCCGGGACGTGGCCGCGGTGTCGAAGCGCTGGCTGACGATCCGCGACACCTACGCGGTGCAGGTGGAGGCCGGCGAGGACGCGCTGCTGATCATCGCCGCGGTGCTGGCTCTGGACCTGGCGCTGAGCAGGGAGGAGAAGAAGGCGGAAAAGGCCCGCAAAGACGACGAATGATCATCGTGATCCACTGTGATCATTCAATTACGTAAAGTGACTCATACTTTCGGCTAGTCATCCATGGCCCTCTCGGCTAAGGTCGTCATAACCGAACGGCCAAGTGTGCGCGGACGACGGCGATCTTGAATCGCCGTCGGCCCCGAAACGGATAGCGGATACCTTGCCCGACCGGGCCTGGTGCAAACCGGGCCGGCTCTCCGGACAGGTGCCAAGGAAGGACCGAGATGACTGCCACTCAGACAGTTGAGGCTGCGGAGACGAAGCCCGCAATCAGCGATGCGCCGGCTGACAGTGCTGCCGACCTGCTGAACGCGATGGCTGCCATGCCCGTCGGCCACCCCTCCCGCGTCTCCCTGCGCGACCGGGCCATCGAGGCCTGGCTGCCGCTGGCC
>NZ_BOQL01000075.1 GCF_018332655.1 Actinoplanes auranticolor
GACGATGCCGGCTTCGGCGGTGCCCGTGACGATGCCGGCTTCGGCGGTGCCCGTGACGATGCCGGCTTCGGCGGTGCCGATGGCCGCCTCGGCGGTGGTCGGCTCGACGACGCTCGTGCCGACGACCGGGCCTCGGCCGCTGCGGGCGAGTTCGACGAGCCGGACCCGGACGACCCGGACGACGAACCCCTGCCCCAGGCCGTCCGCCCGGCCGACGCGGTCCGCGTGGCGCGGCTGGACGCGGAGGTTCTGGTGGTCGACGGCCGGCCCCGCTACCACCTGGCGGACTGCACGCACCTGATGGGGCGGGCGACGGAAGGACTGCCGGTCGCGGAGGCGGTTGAGCTCGGGTTCAGCCCGTGCGGCCTGTGCCGCCCGGTCGACCGCCTGGTCGCCGCAGCCGCCCAACGCTGACCGTCGCCGGTTCATCCCGCAGGTCAGATTCGTCCCTGCCGGTCAGGTTCGTCCCCTGCGGGTTCCGGTTCGTGGAGTGGGCCCGATTCGCGCAGGTCGTCTAGCTCGTCGTCTGCGCAAATGACTCCGTGCTCTCGCCGGACCGGACTCCCGCCGCGCTTCCGCCGCCTCCAGGACCGCCCGGACGCGCCTGGTTCCGAGATCTGGGCAGTCAGTGGCGGCTCTAGGCGGGCGCAACGCCCTGTCTGAGGTGGTGGATGAGCTGGTGGCGGCGCGGTCGTCGATGGCGGGCAGGGCAGGCCGGGGCGGGGCGGCCGGGCGGGGCGCCGGCGGGACGTCGGATTTGGTGGGGTGTGGTTGATCGGCACAATGGGGCATGGCCAAGCGGCGCGTTCCCTCACCCGATCCGGCCACCATCCGATCCGGCGACACCGGAGGCTGGACTGCTCAGCTCGGCGGTTCGCGGGGTGATGACCTGCGGCGCAGCGGTGACGGGCGGTCCGTGGCGGTGCGGGTGCGGCCCGGTGCCGGGCGTACCCGGGTCGGTGGGCGCTACGAGGGACCGCACGGGCCCGCGCTGATCGTCGCCGTCGGGGCGCCCGCAGTCGACGGGAAGGCCACCGAGGCGGTTCGGCAGGCGCTGGCCGGTGCGCTCGGGGTCAGGGCCCGGGACGTGACGCTCAAGGTCGGTGCCACCAGCCGGGACAAGGTCTTCGCCGTCGCCGGGGACGTCGGGGAGCGGGTCGCCGCCCTGCGTGACGGCAGCGCATGACCGGCGGGCTCGACCTTGCGCTGCTCATCGGCGCTGCCGTGCTGCTCGTCGCCGTCGGGGCCGTGCGGCTGTCCACCCGGCTCGGGCTGCCCAGTCTGCTCGTCTACCTGCTGATCGGTGTGGTCATCGGGGAGGCCGGGTTCGGCATCCGCTTCGATGATGCCGAGCTCACCCGTACCCTCGGCTTCTGCGCCCTGATCATGATCATCGCCGAGGGCGGGCTGACCGCCCGCTGGAGCACCCTGCGCCCGGTTCTGGGGCTTTCCGCCACCCTGGCCACCCTCGGGGTGGCCGTGAGTATCGCCGTGGTGGGCGTCGTCGTGCACTTCGTGCTCGACGTGGACTGGCGCCTGGCGCTGCTCTACGGCGCGGTGCTCTCGTCCACCGACGCCGCCGCGGTCTTCGCCACCCTGCGGGTGCTGCGGCTGCCACCCCGGCTGGTCGCCACGCTCGAGGCCGAGTCCGGCATGAACGACGCCCCGGTGGTCCTGCTGGTCGTGCTGCTCTCGGCCACCGCGGGCGTGACCCACCCCTGGTGGTACGAGTTCCTGCTGGTCACCTACGAGCTGGCCGCCGGGGCCGCGATCGGGCTCGCCGTCGGGGCGACCGGGCGCTGGCTGCTGCGCAACGCCGCTCTGCCGTCGGCGGGGCTCTATCCGATCGCGGCGGTCGCGCTCACCTTCCTGGCGTACGCGGCCGGCGGCGTCGCCCACGCCTCCGGTTTCCTGGCCGTCTACGCGGCCGGGGTGGTGCTGGGCAACGCCCGGCTGCCGCACCGCCAGGCCATTCTCGGGTTCGCCGACGCGCTGGCCTGGGTCGCCCAGATCGGGCTGTTCGTGCTGCTCGGGCTGCTCGCCTCTCCGGCCCGGCTGGGTGCGGCGCTGGTGCCGGCGCTGGTCGTCGGGTTCGCCCTCGTGCTGCTGGCCCGGCCGCTGTCGGTCTGGATCTCGGCGCTGGCCAGCCGCAGCTACCGCGAGCTGGGCTGGTCCGGCCGGACCTTCCTGTCCTGGGCCGGGCTGCGCGGGGCGGTGCCGATCGTGCTGGCCACTATCCCGCTGTCGCTGGCGACGCCCGGGGCCCGGACCCTGTTCGACGTGGTCTTCGTGCTGGTGATCATCTTCACCCTGGTGCAGGCCGGCACGCTGGCGCCGGTCGCCCGGCTGCTGCGGATCACCGCCCCGACCGAGGCCATCGAGATCCAGGTGGAGACCGCGCCGCTGGAGCGGATGCACGCCGACCTGCTGCAACTCGACGTGGCGCCCGGATCGCGGCTGGCCGGGGTGCACATCGACGAGCTGCGGCTGCCGGTCGGTGCGGTGGTCACGCTGGTGGTGCGCGAGGGGGCGGGCTTCGTGCCGGGGCCGGACACGCGGCTGCGGACCGGCGACGGCCTGCTGATCGTGACCACGGCCGCGGCCCGGGACCTGGCTGAGCGCCGGCTGCGGGCGGTCAGCCGGCGGGGGCGGCTGGCCCGATGGCTCGGTGAGGACGGCCGGGACCGTTCCTGAGCGCGCGCTCCGGCCGGTCGGCATACGCCCGCGGTGGCGGGCCCGGATGGGACGAAGGGGGTTGTGGCCGGTTTCGGATGGTGTCGGCGTTTGGTCTTGTCTGGCGATTCGGCTGCGTCGATTCGGGTGCCGCCGGCGGCGGGTCAGGGAAGGCGGCGGCCGGTCGACCGCGGTGGGATCGCAACCAGCGGGCGATCAGGACAGATGGCGGCCGGTCGGCCCGGGGTGGAGGCGGGGAAGGGGCGGCCGTCGGGTATCTGACGGAGGTCGTTCGGGGGATTCGTCCCGGTTAACCGGTCGCCGGGCCGGTGCGCCGTGTTGTCGCTGGTCTTCACGTTCCGTATCCTTGCCACCCTCCGGAGTGCGCGGCGATCGTTGGCCGCGCCGTTTGTGCACCTGGGGGACGGTGCACGGGTCGCGTGGGGGCGCGGCCGGGGCACCGACACGGGACGGGTGGCCGACCACGTCCCGATGACCGCTGGATGACCGCCGATTCGCCGCGTGCAGCGCGGCTCAGGGGAGCGACGATGGCCAAGGCAACCGAGACCAGGTCCGCGTCGACCGCGAAGGCCGCGCCCGCCAAGGCGCGCAGCGCGGCGGAGACCGAGAAGATCCGCGTCGCGCTCGTGGAGCGCCGCGACGAGCTGCAGGCCGAGTACGACCAGACGCTCAGCGAGATCACCGAGCTGCAGCGGGACCGGCTCACCGACTCCGCCGGCGACGACGAGGGTGACCGGGGCACCAAGACCGGAGAGCGTGAGCAGGAGATCACTCTGGCGAACAATCTCCTCGACCGGATCACACAGGTGGAACGCGCCATCGACCGCCTCGGGACGGGCAACTACGGTTGGTGCGAGCGGTGCGGCAACGCCATCCCCGTCGAACGGCTGGCGGCGTTCCCGGTCGCGACCCTCTGTGTGTCCTGCAAGCAGTTGGAGGAACGACGCTGAACGCCGACGAGGCTGCGGCCGGCACCACGGCGACCGCGTCCGGCCCCGGGGTCCCTTCCGGGTTCGCACGCCGCGCCGTGACGGTGCTCGCCGTCACCGCCCTGCTCGCCGTCGTGCTCGACCAGGTGGTCAAGGAGCTCTCCACCAAGGGCCTGACCGAGGGCGAGCCGGTCCGCATCCTGGGCGGGCTGGTCCATCTCTCGCTGCTGCGCAACAGCGGTGCCGCGTTCAGCCTCGGCAGCGGTTACACCTGGGTGTTCCCGCTGGTCACCATCGTGGTGATCGGCTGGATCACCTTCATGGCCCGCAAGCTGCGCTCGGTGCCGTGGGCGCTCGCCCTCGGGCTGGTGCTCGGCGGCGCGCTGGGCAACCTCGGGGACCGGCTGTTCCGGGCGCCCGGGCCGTTCCAGGGTCACGTCGTCGACATGATCAGTCTGTTCGGGCCGTACGGCGAGTACTTCGCGGTCTTCAACATCGCCGACAGCTGCCTGTCCGTCGGCGTCGTCCTGGCCGTGCTGCTGGAGCTCACCGGGCGCCAGCGCGACGGCAGCAGGGCCACCTCCAGGAAAGCCGAGACTGCATGACCTCCCGTTCCCTGCCCGTACCGGACGGTCTGGACGGCATGCGTCTCGACCAGGCCGTGTCGCGCATCTTCGGCCTGTCCCGCACCGCGGCCGCGACCCTGGTCGAGTCCGGCGACGCGCTGGTCGACGGCATTCCGCGGCCGAAGTCCGACAAGGTCGCCGCGGGCTCGTGGCTCGAGGTCACCCTGCCGCCGCCGGTGACCGCGCCGACGCTGGAAGCCACCCCGGTGCACGGCATGAAGATCGTCTACAGCGACGACGACATCGTCGTGGTCGACAAGCCGGTCGGCGTGGCCGCCCACCCGAGCCCGGGCTGGACCGGCCCGACGGTCATCGGCGGGCTCGCCGCGATGGGCCAGAACGTGGCGACCAGCGGCGCCGCCGAGCGCCAGGGCGTCGTGCACCGGCTCGACGTCGGCACCACCGGGCTGATGGTGGTGGCCAAGAGCGAGCTGGCCTACAGCGCGCTCAAGCGGGCGTTCAAGGAGCGCGAGGTCGACAAGCGCTACCACGCGGTCGTGCAGGGCCACCTGGACCCGCTGCGCGGCACGATCGACGCGCCGATCGACCGGCACCCCACCGCCGACTACCGGTACGCGGTGATGAACGGCGGCAAGCCCAGCGTCACCCACTACGACACGCTCGAGGCGTTCCGCTCGGCCAGCCTGATCGACGTCAAGCTGGAGACCGGCCGGACCCACCAGATCCGGGTGCACTTCTCCGCGATGCGGCACCCGTGCGTCGGCGACATCACGTACGGTGCCGACCCGACCCTGTCCGCTCGGCTCAAGCTGGGCCGGCAGTGGCTGCACGCCCGCGAGCTCGGCTTTGTCCACCCCCGTACGCAGGACGAGGTTCGTTTCGTCAGCGACTACCCTGACGACCTGGGGTACGCGCTGGACGTGCTCCGCGACGCGAGCTGACGACCGCTGTCTGAGGGGGCGACCTCGATGAGGACCGGGGACAGGATGCTGCCGCCGCTGACCCGCGGCCTGTCCCGCATCGGCACGGCCCCGTCCCGGCTACGGATCCTCAGCGGGCTGGCCGTGGCGTCGGCGACCGCGCTGCTCCTGGCGGTGGTCTGGGTGGCCGACCACGGTCCCGAGGCGGTGAACCCGACCGGTGATGTGGTGCGGGTCGGGGTGGTCGAGGGCCAGTCCGTCTCCGGCTATCTGCGCTCCAGCCGCGGTGAGCTGGCCGCGCTGCTGCCCTCCTCCGGCTCGCCGGTGGCCGGGGAGACCTGGGCACTGGTCAGCCTGCGGACCTATCTTCCGCCGGACAAGCTGCAGGCCGCGCTGGCCGGTGTCCCGGTGGCCGAGGTCTACGCCCGGGCGCCCCTGCCGGGGGTACGCACCCCGGTGGTCAAGATTCCCGTCTACCGGATGCCGCAGGACGTGGTCACCGGGATGCTCAACGCCGCCCTCGCCCGCGACCAGGAGCAGGCCGACTATCGCAAGCTCGGCGACGAGCTGGAGGGCGACGGCGTCAACGAGATCCGGCTGCGCTGGGCGTACGACAACGCCGCGCAGGCCGCCGCCGCCGAGGCCGCCGCCTACCGCGCGCACTGCGCCTGCGTCTTCGCCGCCGTGGTGCGGGCCGCGCCCGCCGTGCTGGAGGAGCTCGCCGGCCGCGCCGAGGTGCGGGTGGTCGATCCGGCCCCCGAGGTGCGCAGCCTGGACCGTACGGAATTCCGGCCGGTCCGGCCGGAGCAGACCACGACGGTTCCCGACGATCCGGAGTCGGGTGCGCCCACTGTGCCTTCGCGATCGCGCAGTGTTGCCCCCGCCCGCCCCGCGCCACTACCCTCATCGACCGGGGCTGCTGTGACATCAGCCTCACCCGACGGCCCCGCAGCGGGGTCCGGTCCGTCTGCCCCGGCAGTTCAGGAGAGCACTGCCATCGCCTCCGCGTCACCCGGGGGACCGGGTCCCGGCCAGCCGTCGACGGCCTCAGGAGCATCTCGCGACGCTCCTGGGCGTTGACATCCTGAACGTCCGAGTCCTGTCGTGCGTACGGGTAGGTGCACGTGCACGTGGTTTCTGCCACTGGGTGATCAAGACAGCCGGGCATTTGCGGGCTTCGGGTGTGGCCTGAATAGGGTTGGCGTCCGTAGCCTGTCGGGGGCAGGCCCGTTTTCTGGGCATCGGACAGGCATCGGACAGGCACATCGAGTAGTCGCTGGGAGGACGAGCCGTGGATGGGACCGAGACCGGCTGGGGCCGGCCTGCGGAACCAGCCCCGCGTTGGCGGGCGCTGCTCGACCGTGCCCGGCACGGGTCGCGGACGGCCGACGAGGCCGAGAGCGACCGTGAGGATGCGGAGGCCGAGGCCCGCCGTCCGGCGGGCGGTCAACCGCTGCCCGGACGTCCCGGCCGGCCCTTCAACCCGCTCGATCCCCGGCAGAGCGATCCCCGGCAGAGCGACCCGGCCCGCGGCGCCTTCGACCAGCGGCCGCCGGAGCGCCGCCCGGTCAACCCGCTGGACCCGCGCCGTCCCGGCCGGGCCGGCCTGGGCGAGCGGCTGGGCCAGTCCGAGCCGCTGGCCCCGCCGCCGGACCCGCGGCCGATGGATCCCCGGTCCCTGGATCAGCGCCCCCTCGACCCCCGGCTGGGTGAGCCGCGTCCCGAGCACCGGCCGCTGAATCCGCTGGCCGAGTCCCGCCGCCAGTCGCGGATCGGTGAGGGCTTCCAGTCCCGCTCCGCTCCGCAGGAGCCGCACAGCTTCTTCAATCCGGCCACCCGGTCCGTACCCTCGTCGATCGGCCGGGTCACGCCGGAGCTGGCACCCCCGCCGCCGAGCCGGGGTGCCGCCTCGGTCGGTTCCGCGTCGGTCATGCCACCGCCGGTGGCCCCCGCGCCCCCCGTGCCGGCTCCGCAGCCGCCCACCCTGCAGCCGCCGCCCACGCTGCCCGCGACCACCGCGCCCATGCCGACCTCGCCGGCCCCGGCGCGGATCGAGTGGCGCCAGGCCCGGCCCGAGCAGGAGGACCGCGCGGTCTCGGTGCTGCGCCGCAAGCTCGGCAAGCCGCGCGTGCTGGCCTTCGCCAATCCCAAGGGCGGCGTGCACAAGACCACCGCGACCGTGCTCGCCGCGGCCACCATCGGCAGCGTGCGGGGCCGCGGTGTGCTCGCCTGGGACGACAACGAGCTGCGCGGCACGCTGGGCCTGCGGGCCGGCAGCGCCCGGCACGCCCGTACGATCCGGCACCTGGTCAGCGAGCTGCTCGAGATCGAGAACATGCACGGCGAGCAGATGATGTCGCACCTGGACGACTTCCTGCGGCACGCCTCCGACGGCTCGTACGACGTGCTGGCCGGCGAGGAGAATCCGCGTTTCGCCCAGCGGCTCGACCAGAGCACCGTGCGCCGGGTGATGGATCTGCTGCGCCGCACCCACGACGTGATCTGCGTGGACACCGGCAACAACGTCGAGAGCGTCAACTGGCAGACCGTGATGCGCAGCGCCGACCAGCTGGTCATCACCACCGTGCCGCGCGAGGACGCCGCGTTCACCGCCGACTGGATGCTGGACGTGCTCAACGAGACCGGCATGGAGGATCTGGTCGCCAACGCGGTGACGTTGATCTCCTGTCCGTCGCCCGGCAAGCTGCCGCTGCTCGACGATCTGGCCAAGCACTTCGCCACCCGGACCCGGGCCGTCGCGGTGGTCCCGTACGACCCGGCGCTCGAGGTCGGGTCATCGATCGAGTACAGCGTGTTGCAGCCGGAGACCCGGCAGGCGTGGATGCGCGCCGCGGCTGTGATGATCGAGCCATTCGCCGAATAGATCGGGTGTCAGCGGTGCCCCGCGGGGCGGGTCCGGACTAGGCTCTGGCGAGTCCGGAAACGCCGCGGCAAAGGGGGCCCTGGGTGTCTGACTCGTTCGTGCATCTCCACGTGCACACCGAGTATTCGATGCTCGACGGCGCCGCCCGGGTGAAGGATCTGCTCGCCGAGGCCAACCGTCTGGGCATGCCGGCCGCGGCGATCACCGACCACGGCAACATGCACGGGGCGTACGACTTCTACAAGCAGGCGACGGCCGCCGGGGTCACCCCCGTGATCGGCGTCGAGGCGTACGTGGCGCCCGAGTCGCGGCTGACCAAGAGCCGGATCAAGTGGGGCCGCCCCGAGCAGAAGAGCGACGACGTCGCCGGCAACGGCGCCTACACCCATATGACCCTGTGGGCCCGCAACGCGGTCGGCCTGAAGAACCTCTTCCGGCTCAACTCGCGGGCCTCCATCGAGGGCCAGCTCGGCAAGTATCCGCGGATGGACTTCGACATCATCGCCGAGCACGCCGAGGGCATCATGGGCACCACCGGCTGCCCGTCCGGCGCCGTGCAGACCCGGCTGCGGCTGGGCCAGTTCGACGAGGCGCTCAAGTCCGCGGCGAAGTACCAGGAAGCGCTCGGCCGGGAGAACTACTTCCTCGAGATCATGGACCACGGCCTGTCGATCGAGAAGCGGGTCCGCGACGGCCTGCTGGAGATCGGCCGCAAGCTCAACATCCCGCCGCTGGTCACCAACGACTCGCACTACACGCACGAGGCCCAGGCCGAGGCGCACGACGTGCTGCTGTGCGTGCAGACCGGCAGCAACGTCGCCGACCCCAACCGGTTCCGCTTCGACGGCGCCGGCTACTTCGTCAAGTCGGCCGACCAGATGCGCGCGGTCGACTCGTCCGACGCCTGGCTGGAGGGCTGCCGCAACACCCTGCTGGTGGCCGAGCGGGTGGACACCGACGGCATGTTCTCGTTCAAGAACCTGATGCCCCGCTTCCCGGTCCCGGACGGGCACACCGAGGAGTCCTGGTTCCGGCACGAGGCGTTCGAGGGCCTCAAGCGCCGCTTCCCGGGCGGCATCCCGGAGACGCACCTCAAGCAGGCGGAGTACGAGCTCGGGATCATCATCCAGATGGGTTTCCCGTCGTACTTCCTGGTGGTCGCCGACTTCATCCAGTGGTCCAAGCGCAACGGCATCGCGGTCGGCCCGGGCCGTGGCTCGGCCGCCGGCTCGCTGATCGCGTACGCGATGGGCATCACCGACCTGGACCCGCTGCCGCACGGGCTGATCTTCGAGCGCTTCCTCAACCCGGAGCGCGTGTCCATGCCCGATGTCGACATCGACTTCGACGAGCGCCGGCGCGGCGAGGTCATCCGGTACGTGACCGAGCGCTGGGGCGAGGACAAGGTCGCCCAGATCGCCACCTTCGGCACGATCAAGGCCAAGGCTGCGATCAAGGACTCGGCCCGGGTGCTGGGTTACCCGTACGCGGTGGGCGACCGGATCACCAAGGCCATGCCGCCGGCCGTGATGGGCAAGGACATCCCGCTGTCCGGCATCTTCGACAAGGACCACAAGCGCTACAGCGAGGCCGGCGAGCTCCGCGCGCTGTACGACACCGATCCGGACGTCAAGAAGGTCATCGACACCGCCCGGGGCATCGAGGGCCTGATCCGGCAGACCGGCGTGCACGCGGCCGGCGTGATCATGAGCGCCGAGCCGATCATCGACCACATCCCGCTGATGCGGCGCCCGGCCGACGGCGCGATCATCACGCAGTTCGACTACCCGACCTGCGAGACGCTGGGCCTGCTCAAGATGGACTTCCTGGGCCTGCGCAACCTGACGATCATCGACGACGCGGTCAAGAACATCGAGCTCAACCACGGCAAGAAGATCGACCTGCTGGCGCTGCCGCTGGACGACAAGCCGACGTACGACCTGCTGGCCCGCGGCGACACGCTCGGGGTGTTCCAGCTCGACGGCGGCCCGATGCGCTCGCTGCTGCGGCTGATGAAGCCGGACAACTTCGAGGACATCTCCGCGGTCCTGGCGCTCTACCGGCCCGGCCCGATGGGCGCCGACTCGCACACCAACTACGCGCTGCGCAAGAACAAGCTGCAGGAGATCACGCCGATCCATCCCGAGCTGGAGGAGCCGCTCGAGGAGATCCTCGGCCCGACGTACGGCCTGATCGTCTACCAGGAGCAGGTGCAGCGCGCCGCGCAGAAGCTCGCCGGCTACTCCCTGGGCCAGGCCGACCTGCTGCGCCGGGCCATGGGTAAGAAGAAGCGCGAGGTCCTCGACAAGGAGTACGTCTCCTTCCGCGACGGCATGAAGCAGCGCAACTACTCCGACGCCGCGATCAAGGCGCTCTGGGACGTGCTGGTCCCGTTCGCCGACTACGCCTTCAACAAGGCCCACACCGCCGGGTACGGCCTGGTCTCCTACTGGACCGGCTACCTCAAGGCCAACTACCCGGCCGAGTACATGGCCGGCCTGCTCACCAGCGTCGGTGACGACAAGGACAAGATGGCGATGTACCTGGCCGACTGCCGGCGCATGGGCATCCAGGTGCTGCCGCCGGACGTCAACCAGTCCGCCGGCCCGTTCACCCCGGTCGGCAAGAACATCCGCTTCGGCCTGGCCGCGGTCCGCAACGTCGGCACCAACGTCGTCGAGGCCATCGTGCGCTGCCGCAAGTCCAAGGGCGACTACGGCGACTTCTACGAGTTCCTGTCCAAGGTGGACGCCGTCGCCTGCAACAAGAAGACCGTGGAATCGCTGATCAAGGCGGGGGCCTTCGACTCGATGGGGCACACCCGCAAGGGCCTGCTGGCCGTGCACGCCGAGGCCATCGACGCGTACGCGGACGTGAAGAAGAACGAGGCGGCCGGCCAGTTCGACCTGTTCGCCTCGTTCGGTGAGGACTCCGGCGCGGGCAGCGCGGCGACTGTCGCGATGCCCACGATCGGCGACAGCGAGTGGGACAAGCGCGACAAGCTGGCCTTCGAGCGCGAGATGCTCGGCCTGTACGTCTCCGACCACCCCCTCGCCGGCCTGGAGCAACTGCTGCACAACTCGGCCGACACGACCATCGCCGCGCTCAACGAGGAGGGTTCGGTCCCGGACGGGCAGGTCGTCACGCTCGCCGGCATCCTCACCGGCGTGCAGCGGCGGATCACCAAGCAGGGCCGGGCCTGGGCGTCGGCCACGCTGGAGGATCTGGCCGGCGGCGTCGAGGCGCTGTTCTTCCCGAACACGTACGAGGTGATCGGCCAGTACATCGCCGAGGACGCGATCGTCATCGTCAAGGGCCGGGTGGACCGCCGCGACGACACCCCGCGGATCATGGCGATGGACATGTCGATGCCGGACGTGACCCACAACCCGGACAGCAAGCCGATCACCCTGACCATGCCGATCACCCGGTGCACCCCGCCGCTGGTCGACGAGCTCAAGGAGATCCTGGTCAGCCACCCGGGCGACGCCGAGGTGCACGTCCACCTGCAGAACGGCAGCCGCACCACGATCTTCCGCCTGGGCGCGGTGCGGGTGGCCCCGACGCCCGCGCTGCGGGCCGATCTGAAGATGATCCTCGGTCCGTCGGCGGTCCTCTGATGCCCGGTGCGCCGACGCTCGGCACCGCGCGCACAGGCGGACCTGGCAGGATCGGGGAGTGAACCCCAGTCAGGAGCCGGGCCCGCAGCGCTACGAGCAGGGCCCCGCTTACGAGCCGGACCGGGCCTACGAGCCGGGTCAGGCTTACGAGCCGGGTCAGCCTCACGAGCCGGGTCAGCCTCACGAGCACGGCCGGCCGTACGATCCGTCGCCGGCGTACCCGTTCGGCGGGCCGGTCGACGCGGTGGGCTGGATGCCACCGCCGCGACCGCGGCGGCGGCCGTTACGCCGTACGGTGCTGGTCGCGGTGTCGGTCACCGCCGCGATGGGCGTCGCCGGCGCCCCGCTCGGCCTGCTCTGGTCCTGGCTCGCGCCGACCATCCCGGTGATCAACGCCGGGCAGAACGGCATCGTGGTCAACGATCCGTCGCCGGAGGAGTACATCGCGGCGGACGCGTGGTTCACCCTGATCGGCTTCACCTTCGGGCTGCTCGCCGCCGTGCTGATCTGGCTGGTCCGGCGCCGCGACCGGGGCCCCGGTCTGTTGCTCGGGGTGACCCTGGGCGGCCTGGCCAGCACGCTGGTGATGTGGCAGGTCGGCCGGCTCGTCGGGCTCGCCGCCTGGAACGACTGGCAGGACAGCTCCACCGCGGGGCAGACCTACGGGCGGCCGCCGGATCTGCACGCGTACGGCGCGCTGCTGGTCGCGGCCTTCGCCGCGGTGATCGTGACCACGCTGCTGGCCGGCTGGTCCAACGATCCGGACCTGGATCTCCCCGGGGCCAAGCCGGGTTACGGCCACGACCTGCCGGGCGGGCTCAATTCCGACGGGCCCGGCTCGGACGGGCCCGGCTCCGGCGGGCCCGGCTCCGGCGGGCCCGGCTCCGGCGGGCCCGGTTCGGGTGGCTTCAGTTCGGGCTCACCGGCCGGGCCAGATCCGACAGCGGCACCGGCACCGCCCGCACCTTGGCCAGCAGACCCGCCTCGCGGTTGAGCAGCCGCAGCTCGGTGCGCAGCCGGGTGGCGGTGTCGGGCGCGCCCAGCAGCTCCTGGCGCTCCTCGGTGGTGAGCTGCGCGGTCGCCGCCACCAGGTGGGAGAGCACGGTGGGGTCCTCGGGGACCTGGTCGAGCACCTCGGAATCGGGCCGCAGCAGGTCCAGGTAGGTGCGGAAGGCGGTCAGCACCCGCGGGGCCAGCAGCGCCGACACCGGGTCGCCGCTCTCCTCGTCGGGCAGCCACTCCACCTCGGCGGTCAGGTACGGATGGGTGTCGGCCGCGATCGCGACCACCCGGAACCGCCGGCGGCCCACGGTGACGATGTCGAAGCGCCCGTCGGGCAGCTCGGTGACCTGACGCAGCTCCGCCGTGCAGCCGACGCCGTAGAGCTGCTCGGGGGTGATCGCCGCCTCGTCGGCCGGGCGCTCGGCGTCGCCCTCCGCGCTGGCGACCTCCCAGCCGTACCGCAGGGTCACGACACCGAACTCGTGCGGTTCGTCGTCCGTGGCCGCGACGAGGTCGCGCACGAGCGTGCGGTACCGCTCCTCGAAGATGTGCAAGGGCAGCACCAGGCCGGGAAAGAGCACCGTGCCCAGCGGGAAGACCGGGATAATCGCGCCCACGGTGCGAGCGTATCGGCCCGGTAGCTGTCCGCGCGCGCCCCGTCCCGGTGATCTTCATTTCCGTCGGTGCAAATGTGGCAAAGGCCTCCTTCCCAGTGCCTGGAATGCCGCCCGGGGGCCGGCCGCGGGGCCGCCTAGACTTGACCCGTGCTGAATCGGATCGACCTGCGCGGCTCCCGTCGGGACCCCCGCGGTCTGCTGCCCCGTGCCCAGCTCGACGTGTCCGCTGCCGTCGAGAAGATCCGCCCCGTCGTGACGGCGGTCCGCGAGCATGGGTTCTCGGCGATCCGGGAGGCCACCGAGAGGTTCGACGGCGTCGTGCTCGAGCGGCTGCGGGTGCCGGTGGCCGCGATCGCCGCCGCCGCCGAGGAGCTCGACCCCGACGTCCGGGCCGCCCTGCTGGTGGTCATCGAGCGCGCCCGCAAGGTGCACGGCGACCAGCGGCGCACCGACGTCACCACCCAGGTGGTGCCCGGCGGCAGCGTCACGGAGCGGCACGTCCCGGTGTCCCGCGTGGGTCTCTACGTCCCGGGCGGCCTGGCCGTCTATCCGTCCACCGTGGTGATGAACGTGGTGCCCGCCCAGGTCGCCGGCGTGGAGTCGCTGGTGGTGGCCAGCCCGCCGCAGGCGGAGAACGGCGGTCTGCCCGACGCCCGGGTGCTCGCCGCGTGCGCGCTGCTCGGCGTCGAGGAGGTCTACGCCGTCGGCGGCTCCCAGGCGATCGCGATGCTCGGCTACGGCTCGGACGGCGCCGACGAGACGGACCGCTGCGAGCCGGTCGACGTGATCACGGGGCCGGGCAACATCTGGGTCACCGCGGCCAAGCGGCTGCTGCAGGGCACGGTCGGCATCGACGCCGAGGCCGGCCCGACCGAGATCGCGATCCTGGCCGACGACACGGCCTCGCCCGCGCACGTCGCGGCCGACCTGATCAGCCAGGCCGAGCACGACCCGGTGGCCGCCAGCGTGCTGGTCACCGACTCGCCGGAGCTGGCCGAGGCGGTCGAGGCGCAACTGGCCGTGCAGGTGCCGGCCACCAAGCACGAGGCCCGGGTCCGCGAGGCGCTCGGCGGCCGCCAGTCCGGCATCGTGCTGGTCGACGACCTCGAGCAGGGCCTGCGGGTGGTGGACGCGTACGCGGCCGAGCACCTGGAGATCCAGACCCGCGACGCCCGCGCGTGGGCGATGCGGGTGCGCAACGCCGGTGCCATCTTCGTCGGCGCCTACTCGCCGGTCTCGCTCGGTGACTACGCCGCCGGTTCCAACCACGTGCTGCCGACCGCCGGCTGCGCGCGGCACTCCTCCGGCCTGTCGGTCCAGTCGTTCCTGCGCGGCATCCACGTCGTCGAGTACGACGAGGCGGCGCTGCGTGACGTCGCCCCGCACGTGGTGGCCCTGGCCAACGCCGAGGACCTGCCCGCCCACGGGCAGGCCGTGACCGCGAGGTTCCCTTCGTGACCACGATCGACGACCTGCCGATCCGGGACGACCTGCGCGGGAAGACGCCGTACGGGGCACCGCAGCTCGACGTCGCCGTGCGGCTCAACACCAACGAGAACTCGTACCCGGTGCCCGACGCCGTGGTGGAGGCGATCGGCAAGGCCGTGCAGGCCGAGCTGCGCGACCTCAACCGCTACCCGGACCGGGACGCGGTCGCGCTGCGGGCCGACCTCGCCGACTATCTCGGGCACGGGCTGACCACGGCGCACCTGTGGGCGGCCAACGGCTCCAACGAGGTCCAGCAGCAGCTGCTGCAGGCGTTCGCCGGTCCGGGCCGCACCGCGCTGGGCTTCGGCCCGTCGTACTCGATGCACCCGCTGCTGGCCGCCGGCACCGGCACCCGCTGGATCGGCGCGCTGCGCGACCCCGACTTCGGGCTCACCCCGGAGTCGGCGGTGGAGCAGATCGACCGGCACGCGCCGGACCTGGTGTTCCTCTGCTCACCCAACAACCCGACCGGCACGGCCCTGGACCCGGCGGTGGTCGAGGCGGTGCTGGCCGCGGCGCCGGGCATGGTCATCGTCGACGAGGCGTACGCGGAGTTCGCCCGTCCCGGCACGCCCAGCGCGCTCGCGTCGCTGCCCGGGCACCCGCGTCTGGTCGTCACCCGCACGATGAGCAAGGCGTTCGGCTTCGCCGGGGGGCGGCTCGGCTATCTGGCCGCCGACCCGGCCGTGGTCGACGCCGTCCAGCTCGTCCGCCTGCCGTACCACCTGTCGTCGCTGACCCAGGCCGCCGCCCGGGCCGCGCTGGCCCACCGGGCCGCCCTGCTCGTCACCGTGGACGCGATCAAGCAGCAGCGCGACCGGATCGTCGCCACCCTTCGGGCACGGGGGATCCGGGTCGCCGACAGCGACGCGAACTTCGTGCTCTTCGAGGTCGGCGGTGACCAGCATGAGGCGTGGCAGCGCCTGCTGGACCGCGGCGTGCTGGTCCGCGACGTCGGCCTGGCCGGCTGGCTGCGGGTCACCGCGGGCACAGAATCCGAGACCGACGCCTTCCTGGGAGCCTTGTCGTGACCGAGCGCAGCGAGGGCACCAGCCAACTCAGCGTCCTGAGGCACGGCATCGACGAACGAAGTGAGGAGATGCTGTGACTCGAACCGCGCGCATCGAGCGTGTCACCAACGAGACCAAGGTGCTCGTCGAGATCGACCTCGACGGCACCGGCAAGGGCGACCTGGCCACCGGCGTGGGGTTCTACGACCACATGCTCAACCAGCTGGCCAAGCACGGCGGCTTCGACCTCACCGTGCGCACCGAGGGTGACCTCGAGATCGACGCGCACCACACCATGGAGGACACGGCCATCGCGCTCGGCGACGCCTTCGCGCGGGCGCTCGGCGACAAGGCCGGCATCCGGCGGTACGGCTCCGCGACCATCCCGATGGACGAGGTGCTGGTCCGCGCGGCCGTCGACCTGTCCGGCCGGCCGTACGTGGTGCACGAGGAGCCGGAGCTGGCGCCGTACATCGGGCCGGTCTATCCGACCAGCATGACCCGGCACATCTTCGAGTCGTTCGGCCACGCCGCCAAGGTGACGCTGCACGTCAGCGTGCTGCGCGCGGCCCGTGACGGTGGCAAGGCGGACGCCCACCACGTGGTGGAGACGCAGTTCAAGGCGTTCTCGCGGGCGCTGCGCGAGGCCGTCGAGATCGACCCGCGCAACGCCGGCGCGCTGCCGTCGACGAAGGGCGTGCTGTGAGCAGCATCCTCCCGATCCTGCTGCTCGGGCTGGGCGGCATGCTCGTCGGCGGGGTGATCTCGCTGTCCCGGCAGGGCGCCACCAAGTTCAGCATCGGCCTGGTCGCCGTGCTGGCGGTGCTGGCGCTGGCCGGTGGCGTCCTCTGGCTGATCCCGGGAGACAGCTGATGAGCAACGTGGTGATCCTGGACTACGGCTCCGGGAATCTGCGGTCCGCCGAGCGGGCGGTCGCGCGTACCGGTGCCGACGTGACGGTCACCGACGACCTGGCCGCCGCGGCCGCCGCCGACGGCCTGGTCGTGCCGGGCGTGGGCGCGTACGCGGCGTGCATGGCCGGCATCGAGAAGCTCGGCGCGGGCCCGGTCATCGCCGAGCGGGTCGCCGCCGGGAAGCCGGTGCTGGGCATCTGCGTCGGCATGCAGATCCTGTTCGAGTCCGGCGTCGAGCACGGCGTCGAGACCCGCGGCCTGGGGCTGCTGCCGGGCGCGGTGACCCGGCTGGCTGCCCGGCGCATCCCGCACATGGGCTGGAACACGGTGTCGGTGCCGGACGGGTCGGTGCTGCTCGACGGGCTGTCGGCGCAGACCCGGTTCTACTTCGTGCACTCGTATGCGGCGTCCGACCTCGGTGCGCTGGAGGCTGCCGGGGCCCGGGTCACGACGGCCGCGCATGACCAGCCGTTCGCCGCCGTGGTGGAGCACGGCCCGCTGTCCGCGGCCCAGTTCCACCCGGAGAAGTCCTCCGACGCCGGGTACGCGCTGCTGAGCAACTGGGTGTCGGTTCTGCCCTCCGCCGCCGTACGGTGAGCAAGGAACGCGCCAGACGGCGGACCGAGCGGCTCGCCGTGCTGGAGAAGGAGAAGGCCGCCCGGGCCCGCCGGTCCACCCGGCGGCAACGCCGCCGCGCCCTGGTGCGCTCGCTCAAGCTCAAGCTCAAGCGCCGCCCCCGCTCCGGCACGCTGTACAAACGCAGTCGCGCCCAGCGCACCGGCATCGCGATCATCCCGTTGATCGTGGCGCTGGCCGTGTGGTTCCTGGTGCCGGACCTCGCGCTGCGCCTGGTGCTCATCGCCATGCTCGTCCTGGTGCTGCCGGCCCTGGTGGTCGTGGTGCTCGGCCGCCGTTTCTGACCGTTCCCGCTGTCCTTGATCGGAGTTCCGCTGTGACCCTCACCCTGCTGCCCGCTGTCGACGTCGCCGACGGTCAGGCGGTCCGCCTCGTCCAGGGAGCCGCGGGCTCGGAGACGAGCTACGGCGACCCGCTTGAGGCGGCGCTCGCCTGGCAGAACGACGGCGCGGAGTGGGTGCACCTGGTCGACCTCGACGCCGCGTTCGGCCGGGGCTCGAACGCCGCGCAGCTGGCCGACGTGGTCAGCCGGCTCGACGTGAAGGTGGAGCTCTCCGGCGGCATCCGCGACGACGCGTCGCTGCGCGCGGCCCTGGCCACCGGCGCGGCCCGGGTCAACATCGGCACGGCGGCGCTGGAGGACCCGGAGTGGTGCGACCGGATCTGCGCCGAGTACGGCGACCGGGTGGCGATCGGCCTGGACGTGCGCGGCCGTACCCTCGCGGCCCGGGGCTGGACCCGCGAGGGCGGTGACCTCTTCGAGATCCTGGAACGCCTCGACAAGGCGGGCGCGGCCCGGTACGTGGTCACGGACATCACCAAGGACGGCACCATGCGCGGCCCGAACCTGGACCTGCTGCGCGAGGTGTGCGCCCGCACCGACAAGCCGGTGATCGCCAGCGGCGGCGTGTCCACCCTGGACGACCTGCGCGCCCTGGCGACGCTGGAGCCGATCGGGGTCGAGGGCGTGATCGCCGGCAAGGCGCTCTACGCGGGCGCTTTCACGGTCCGCGAGGCGATCGAGGCCCTGGCCTCGGCATGATCACGCGTTTCGGCTCGGGCGGTCCCTGGGAGGAGCGCTACGGCTACTCCCGCGTGGTGCGCGCCGGCAACCTGCTGGTCACCGCCGGGTGCACCGCCACGGTGGACGGGGTCGTGACGGGGGTCGGCGACCCGCGGGCGCAGGCGCTGACGGCGTTCGGGATCGCGCTGGACGCGCTGGCCCGGGCCGGTGCGGGGATCGAGACCGTGATCCGCACCCGGATGTACGTGACCGACGCGGCGTACTCGGACGCGGTGGCGGGGGCGCACGGGTCGCTGTTCGCGGCGGTACGGCCGGTGGCGACGCTGGTCGTGGTGGCCGGGCTGCTCGATCCCCAGCACCTGGTGGAGGTCGAGGTCGAGGCGTACTTGAGCCGGCCCGCGGCGGAGAACCCGGCCGAACTCGTCACCTGAGCGTCATTCGATGCGGAAGACCGCCACCTGGTCGGCGATGGCCTCGAACTGGTCGGGATCGGCCTTGTCGACCAGCCCGAGCCGGACGTAGAAGGTCACCCCGGACGGCACCTCGCGGGGGAACGCCCGCAGCACCGCACGGGCCTCCGCCGCGTCGGTCACCTCGGTCAGCGTCACCGGCGTGCGGCGGCGTCCCGCAGCCATTTCCCCGCGGCCGGCGGCCCGGATGTTGCGGGCCCAGTCGCTCTGCGGCAGCGCCGAGACCACGTAGCGCCGGCCGTCGACGGTCAGCGGGGAGACGGGTGTGGGACGTGGCTCACCGCTGCGCCGCCCGGGCACGATGAGCACCTCGACCGTACCCAGCGGCAGGCCGAGCCGGGACATCAGCCGGACGACCCGGTTGGCGAACGGGAGCCAGGACGGCAGGCTGCCGGTGGACCGGACCATGATTATCCCTTCGATCATCGAAGCTTTCCGGTTCGACGGTAGACTCCTTCGAGTGTCGAAGCAACTGAGCGCGGACCTGCGCGACGAGGCGGTCCGGGCCGCGGCGGCCTTCGGGAACGCGGCCGACGTGGTCGACGAGGCGGCCGCCGCCACCTTGGGAGTCAACCGCACCGACCTGCGCATCCTGGGCCTGATCCACACCGCCGGGGCCATGTCCGCGACGGCGCTGGCCGGGGCGGCCAAGCTGAGCCCGGCGGCCACGACCACCGCGATCCACCGGCTCGGCGCAGCGGGCTATCTCACCCGCACCGTGGACGACAGCGATCGGCGGCGGGCGGTGGTCGCCCTGACCCCGGACGCCGAGAAGCTGCTCGACCGCGTCTACGGCCCGGTCGAGCGGGCCGGGCACCGCATCCTGGCCGCGTACTCCCCGGACGAGCTCGCCCTGATCACCGGCTTCCTGCGCCGCGGCATCGACATGCAGCTGGCCGAGGCCGACCGGATCCGCACGATGACCACCTGAGGCCGGGTCCGGCCTGTGGATACTCGCGCACCCGCCGGCCGGGCTCTCGATAAGGTTGCGGCATGACGGTGGCGGTGCGGGTGATTCCCTGTCTCGACGTGGACGCGGGACGGGTGGTCAAGGGAGTCAACTTCGTCGACCTGCGCGACGCGGGCGACCCGGTCGAGCTGGCCGCGGCGTACGACGCGGCCGGGGCCGACGAGCTGACCTTCCTGGACGTGACAGCCTCGTCCGACGACCGCGGCACCATGCTCGACGTGGTCCGGCGCACGGCCGAGTCGGTCTTCATCCCGCTGACCGTCGGCGGCGGCGTCCGCTCGGTCGACAACGTCGACACCCTGCTGCGTGCCGGCGCGGACAAGGTCGGTGTGAACACGGCGGCGATCCACCGCCCGGAGCTGATCGCGGAGATCGCGGACCGCTTCGGCAACCAGGTCCTGGTGCTGTCGCTCGACGTGCGCCGGCTGCCGTCCGGGCCGACCTCCGAGCACCCCAGCGGCTGGGAGGTGACGACCCACGGTGGTCGCAGGAGCGCCGGGCTGGACGCGGTGGAGTGGGCGCGCCGGGCGGCCGAGCTGGGCGCGGGCGAGATCCTGCTCAACTCGATGGACGCGGACGGCACCAAGGCCGGCTTCGACCTGGACCTGATCGCGGCGGTCCGCGCGGTGGTCGACATCCCGGTGATCGCGAGCGGCGGGGCTGGGGCGGTGGGGCACTTTCCGCCGGCGGTCGCGGCGGGGGCTGACGCGGTGCTGGCGGCGAGTGTTTTCCACTTCGGAGAGTTGACGATCGGCGAGGTGAAGGAGAGCTTGCGCGCGGCCGGCAACCCGGTCCGCTGAGCGACGGGCTCCAGTGCGGGCCTGCGGTCTGACTCAGCCTTGCGGCTCGGCGGTCCGGTTCGGCGGGCGCCGATCTGGTGGTCTGGTTGGGCGGGCGCCGATCTGGTGGTCCGGTTGGGCGGGCGTGGATCTGGCGGTCCGGGTCGGCGGCGCGATTCCGCGATGCGGCGGCCTGGTTCGCGAGCTGCGCGAAGCGCAGGCTGGGATGCGGTTGGCGCAGCACCGGCTCTCAGCGCCGGCTGGCGGCCCATCCGGTAACCGCCCGCCCGGATTCCGGCGGCGCGGCGAGGCCGCGGGGCCCAGCAGTGCGATTCAGCCGATGGGGTCAGCGGCCGTCGGCCAGGCGCAGGGAGTATTCGCGGACGGCCGCGTTGTAGGTGCGTTCGTCGAGCTTCCAGTCGGATTCGCCCGGGGTGGCCCCGCGGTTCAGCTGTGTCTGCAGCGTCACCACCGCCGACGACAGACCGCTGAACGGCCTGGTCCGCCACAGCTGCTCGCCCGCGGGTGCCACCTCGACCAGGTCGTCGTCCACCGTGAGCAGGCCGGCCCCGGCCAGGCGGCGCACGGAATCCTCCAGCTCGGAGCGGCTCGGCACGCTGTGGTGCAGGAAGTCGGCCGCGGCCAGCACGTCAGCCAGGCTCGCGCCGGTCACCGGGAGCGCCGCGTGCAGAGCCCGGTCGCGCTCCAGGCGCTCGGCGATGACCGCGGACACGAAGATCCAAGCGTCGTTCCAATGCCAGTCGCCAGCCCCCATGTCGCCATGATGCCGTGCGCCCGCCGAACCGGAAAGCGATTGTGTCGCGATGATCACCAAGCTGTGTCCGCCCGCCCGGACATATCGCCCGCTTCGCCGACCCGCGCGTGGCGCGACCAAAAGAGCGCCGCCGCAAGGCGTGTCCGGCTGAACATTTCGGACCGCGGCGATCGTGGGAATGGTCGCCGGCCGCGGCATCCGGACTGCCCGGCATGGTCAGCCGAACGGCCGAGCGTGGGCTGTTTCGCGCCGGCGATTGCATCGGCCGCGGTCGATGGCGCAGGTCGCCGTCGGGGGTGAGGCGCCCGATCCGGTCGGCGTGGCGACCCGCCGAGACTGGTGTCGGGCGGGGACCCGGCGGGTTGTCGACACCGAGTACGTGCTGGCCGCGGCGGGGCAAAACCGCCACGGCCGGATGCGAGCCCGGCAGCAGCCGATGGGTCATCCCGCGGCCGACCGGCGTCAGGCCACCGCCGGCGCGACCTGCGGCGAGCCCGCCTGCGGTTCCGCCTCTGTCGCCGCTGCCGGAGCATCAGCGGCCGAAGCGTGGGCGGCCGGAGCGTGGGCGGCCGGAGCATCAGCGGCCGGAGCATCAGCGGCCGGCACGGCGAAGGCCGGCATGAACAGCTGCACCAGCGGACCGATCCCCAGCGCGTACGCCACCGTCCCGAAGCCGATCGTGCCACCCAGCAGCACCCCGATGCCCAGGACCAGCACCTCGATGCTGGTGCGCACCACCCGGATGGACAGCCGCGGCCACCGGTTCACGATCCCGGTCATCAGCCCGTCGCGCGGCCCCGGCCCGAAGCGGGCACCGATGTACATCGCCGTCGCCACCCCGTTCAGGGCGATGCCGACCACCAGGTACGTGATGCGCATCGCCATCGACTCGCCCGGGGTCAGCACCGCCAGGGCGGCGTCGGCCGCGAAGCCGACCACCACCAGGTTGGCGATCGTGCCGAAGCCGGGGCGCTGCCGTAGCGGGATCCACAGGAGCAGAACCGGGATGCCGGTCAGCAGCACCACCCAGCCGAAGCTGATCCCGGTGGCCTTCGACACGCCCTGGTGGAAAACGTCCCACGGGTTCAGTCCGAGGTCGCTCTCCACCATGAAAGCCATGCTTATGCCGTACAGGACCAGGCCCGCGAAGAGCTGGGACACGCGGCGGGGCAGGCGGGCACCGGCGGGAACGAGGTTGCTCAGACGACTCATAAGTGCCACTCTGAAGGCCAATTAGCGGCGATCAAAGAGCCAATTTGCCGGAGGTGGCCATGACGACATCGGTCCGCGGGGGCCAATTGGCGCGGCTGCTCGGTCAGTGGCACTCGTTGCCGGGGCGGCATCGCAGTCCAGACTATGCCGCGCTGGCCGGTGCCATCCGGGGATTGCTCACCGACAGCCGGTTGCCGCTGGGCGTGCGCCTGCCCGCCGAACGCGAGCTGGCCGAGGCGCTGGGCATCAGCCGGACGACCGTCACTGCCGCGTACCGCTCGCTCCGTGAGACCGGCCATCTCACCAGCCGGCGCGGCGCCGGCAGCTGGACCACCCTGCCGAACGGCCATCGTGTCGCCTCCTCCGGCCTGTGGACCCCGGACGACGACATGGACATGATCGACCTCGGCGTGGCCGCGTCGGCCGCGCCCGTCGAGCTCGTGCCGGCCGCCCGCGCGGCCGCCGACGACCTGCCGCGCTTCCTCGGCAGCGCCGGCTACCACCCGACCGGCCTGATGGAGCTGCGCGAGGCCGTCGCGGCCGGCTACACCGCCCGCGGCGTGCCGACCAGCCCGGAGCAGATCCTGATCACCAGCGGTACGCAGCACGCCCTCGACCTGGTGCTGCGCCTGTCCGTCCCGGCCGGTGCCACCGTGCTGGTCGAGTCGCCGACGTACCCGAACGCGCTGGCCGCTCTCTCCGCACGCCGCGCCCGGATCAACACCCACGGCCTCGACGCGGCCGCCGGCTGGGACGGCGAGATGCTGCTCGGTGCGCTGCGCCAGACCCGGCCCCGGCTGACGTACGTGATCCCGGAGTTCCAGAACCCGACCGGCCACCTGATGCCCGCCGACCTGCGCGAACGCCTCGTCGCCGCGGCCCACGCCACCGGCACCGAGCTGGTCGTCGACGAGTCCTTCGTAGACCTGCCGCTGGACGGCACCCCGGTCCCGCCGCCGGTCGCCGTCTTCGACCGGCACTCGCGGGTCGTCTCGATCGGCGGCATGAGCAAGGCCTACTGGGGTGGTCTGCGGATCGGCTGGGTCCGCGCCTCCGCACCGCTCGTGCAACGCCTCGCGGCCCTGCGCGTCGGCGTCGACATGGCCAGCCCGGTCCTCGAGCAGCTCGTCGCGTGCCACCTGCTGCGGGACGCCGAGTCCATCGTCGCCGCCCGCCGTGCGGAGCTCTCATCCCGGCGCGACGCGCTGGTCGCGGCGCTGGGCGAACACCTGCCGGAGTGGCGCTTCACCGTGCCGGCCGGCGGGGTGATGCTCTGGGCCGAGCTGGACGGACCGATCTCCAGCGCCCTGGCCCGGGCCGCCGAGGACGTCGGCGTACGGCTCGCCCCCGGACCTCGCTTCGGCCTGGACGGCACCCTGGAACGCTTCATCCGGCTACCGTTCGCGCTGCCCGCCGACGACCTCCGGGAAGCGGTCCGCCGCATCGCCTCGGTCCGCCACGACCTGGACCGCGCGGCCCGCCCGGCCTGGCGCACACCCGCCGTCATCGCCTGAAACGCCGGCCTGCCGGGAACGCGGGCCTGCCGGGAACGCCGGCCCAGGTCAGCTACCGAGCACCCTCACCTCCATGCCGCCCAGATCCGCCGGGTCGGCGATCTGCTCGATCCCGGTGATCCGCCCGTCGACGATGATGAAGGCGAAAGCCACCCGCGCCGTCCCGCCCGGCGCCCAGACCAGCCCGGCCTCCCCGTCCAGCAGCGCCGGTTCCGCATGCTGCGCCCGGCCCGAGAAGGTCTCGGCCACCGCCGCGGCCCCACGCAGCAACGAGTTCGCCCCGAAACCGACCGCCGCTGCGTCCGCGCGGAGCACGACCTCCGGATCCAGCAGGGCGAGCAGCGCGGCGAAGTCGCCGCTGCGGGAGGCGGCCAGGAAAGCCTCGACCACGGTACGGCTGCGAGCCCGATCCTCCTCCGCGTCGCGGCCCTGCACCTTGCGCCGGGCGCGGCTGGCCAGTTGCCGGGCGGCCGCCGGTGAGCTGCCGGCGATCTCGGCGATCTCCGGGAACGGCACCGCGAACATGTCGTGCAGCACGAAGGCCAGCCGTTCCGCGGGTGTGAGCGTGTCCAGCACGACCAGCAGCGCCGGGCCCATCGCGTCCGCCAGCAACGCCTCGCTCTCCGGGTGGGTCTGCTCGGCCGCCGGTGCTTCCGGGGCTTCCCCGCTGTCCTCGCGCCGGGCGGCCCGGGAACGCAGCATGTCCAGGCACACCCGGGAGACCACAGTGGTGAGCCAGCCGGTCAGGTTGCTGACCTCTGAGGTGTCGCTGCGGCTCAGGCGCAGCCACGCTTCCTGCACCGCGTCGTCGGCCTCGGCGGCGGAGCCGAGCATGCGCTGGGCCACCGCCCGCAGGTGTGGCCGGTCGGTCTCGAAGCGCCGGGCCAGCTCGTCCATCTCGCTCACCTGTCACACCTCCGCGTCGGCATCCGTCATCACCATGACGGGCCGCGGTGGTCCGTTGTGACACTCACGGAAGGACCACGCTCATGACGACGTCAGGCATCGGCACCATTGTCATCCCGGTCAGCGACCTCTCCGCCGCCAAGGCGGTCTACGGCGCCCTGCTCGGCGTGGCCCCGGACGTGGACCAGCCCTACTACGTCGGCTACACCGCGGGCGGCCAGCACATCGGTCTCGACCCGAACGGCCGCACCGGCCCGGTGATGTACTGGCACGTGGCAGATATCAGGACGGCCCTGGAATGCCTGCTGGCGGCCGGGGCCGAGCAGGTGCAGGAGGTCAAGGACGTGGGCGACGGCAAGCTGATCGCGACGGTACGCGACAAGGACGGCACCGTCCTGGGCCTCCTTCAGCCGGCATGACACCTCCGGAACCGCGCCCGCCGGCGACCCGCAGAGCAGACGTCCTGGCCAAGCTGACCGCCCCGGTCGTGGACGCCTGGGTGGCCACCAGCGCCGCGGACGGGCCGTATCTGGTGCCGCTCACCCTCGCCTGGCTGCGGGAGCGGATCGTCCTGGCCACCGATGGCAAGTCCCGCACGGCGATCAATCTCGCAGCGACAGGCACGGCGCGGCTGGCCCTGGGTCCGACCCGGGACGTCGTCATGATCGACGCGGTGCTGGAGGAGACGTTCCCTGTGGCGCAGGCGCCGTCCTGGGTGGCGGACGGCTACGCGGCCAGCACCGACTGGGACCCGCGCACGGCCGGTGGCAGCTGTGCGTACCTGATCCTGCGCCCCGACCGCATCCAGGCGTGGCGCGAGGAGAACGAGCTCCAGGACCGCACCCTGATGCGCGACGGCACCTGGTCGGGCTGATGACCGGAAAGCGCGAGCGCCGCGATCAGAGATCGCGGCGCTCGGTCTTGTCAGCACGGACCTGGCAGGGTGAGGGTGGCCGTTCATGAGCCAATGCCACTCAG
>NZ_BOQL01000076.1 GCF_018332655.1 Actinoplanes auranticolor
CGCCGACCTTCCGATTTTCAGGCCGCGAGTGCGTTTGTCAGCGGGTACCGTCCTCTGACCGGCGACCCGAGCCACCACAGGTCACGGGATATCTGCGCTATTGCCCGTTGCTGCCTAGATCCATCCGTTGTCAACGCGTGCGTGAGCAATCCGTGAGCAGCGCGACCAGGACGGTTACGCGGCAATCCGACGTCTAGGCGGCGCGTGCGGAGGCTACGGCCTTTCGATGCCAGCCGGCCCAGGGTCCACGGGCCACGCTCTTTGCCGTCGACCGAACCGCGGGACCTGCGAACGTCGTGACCTACACGACCTCGAGTTTTCGAGGCAATCCCTGTACTGTCAACGAATCACCACGCCGTAGGGAGAGCGCAGTGTCGAGCCGGTTTCGCGTAGCAGGTCTATTCGCAGGTATCGGTGGTATCGAGGTCGGCCTCCGACGTGCCTTCGGTGAGAAGCTGGAGACCACCCTTCTCTGTGAGTCATGGGAGCCAGCACGCCAAGTACTCGCGGCTCAATTCCCAGAGTCTGATTTGCACCCTGACGTTGCGACACTGCGTGACCTGCCCAGCGGCCTGGACCTTGTAGCTGCTGGCTTTCCATGTACAGACCTCTCGCAGGCTGGACGGACGGCTGGAATTCGCGGCGTTCAGTCAGGCCTAGTGGCGCACCTCTTCGAAATCATGCAACTACAAAATAAAACCGTGGGACGCGCTCCCTGGTTGCTGATCGAAAATGTGCCGAACATGTTAGCGCTCGATAAGGGCGAAGCCATGGCCTACCTTGTGAAGGAACTCGGCCAGCTCGGCTACCGATGGGCATATCGAGTAGTCGACTCAAGGTTCACGGGTGTGCCCCAAAGACGTCGCCGGGTACTCCTACTCGCATCCAAAACTGAGGACCCGCGGCCGGTTCTTTTTTCTGACGACACCGCTGGCCTCGACGAAGAACAGTTGCACCAAGACGCCTTTGGTTTCTACTGGACCGAGGGTCGTACCGGCCTTGGTTGGGCCAGAGATGCGACTCCTACCTTCAAGGGAGGGTCCTCGGTAGGTATTCCGTCGCCGCCCGCGATCTGGCTTCCCACTGAGCAAGCAGGACGGAAAATAGTTGTGCCTTGCGTCGAGGACGGTGAGGCCCTTCAAGGATTCGAACGAGGGTGGACTCTTCCCGCAGACTTGGGTCGACGCAACGGCCCGCGTTGGAAACTCGTGGGGAATGCCGTCACTACCGGAGTCGCGGAATGGCTAGGGCAGAGTATTAAAGCGCCCGGCGACTTCGACTTGCCTTCAGTGAAGTGGGAGCGGAAGGGCGCATGGCCAACTGCGGCGTGGGGGGATGGAACAGACGTGTGGAAAGTTGAAGCATCCGAGTTCCCTCGCCTCGATCCGTACACCCACTTGACGGAGCTACTTAGTTTGGACAAAGCCCAGCCTCTTTCCTGGCGAGCGAGCAGCGGCTTTTGGAGCCGTCTAAGGGTCAGCAATCTCGGACGCCACCCCGGCTTCCGTGAGGACGTAGCTGAGCACGTCCCGCTTGCTCCCGTTCCCGACCGGAAAACCAAGTAACAGCTCACGCTTCGGACGTCGGTCGGTGAATCGTGGCAACTGCGCTCCGCAGTACCGTCCAAAGACTGGGAGCGAGCGGTCAGATTGTGATCAGGAGCCAGCTGTCTACTACTCGTTCTAGCAGCGCAGAACTGGCGCGAGCCTGAGCCAGCGCAGTTGATTCGACATTGCACCTGGCAGCCGGTGACTTAGTGTGCTCAAGGGCGGTACCCTACGCGGGTGAGTAACTCTGGCGATTTTCGCTCTGCCATCAACGACCTACTGAGCCGCGTCTCACACTCTGCTCAGAGCACGACGAAGTACCGGGATTTCGAGTACCTTCTCGCTACTCAGCTCGGAATAGATCAAGGCGACATCTATACGGCGTACATATCAAAGGCCGGCAACGCCGCGGTGCGGTTCAGCCAATCGGAACGCGCCCGACGCGCTCGGCACCTAATTGCGTTGGTTGATCCTCCGCCTAGCGAGGCCTTCAGTCGCTCGGTCGATGCGTTGCTAAAGGCGTATATTGGCCACGCTGTGGATGACGCCGAGATGCTCATTTTATCTTCGGGGCCTAATGGCTGGTACGTCGACTCATTCGTATATACTGATTCAGTATTGGCGCCACATTTAGGCCCGGTTGCAAACGAATACCCTGGCGTTAAGCGTATTGCGATGCGCAGTTCACGGCAGAAAACCTCCAAGGCGCGCGCAAATCAATTGCGCTTCATTGCGATAGGCCCCGAGGACGAAATTAGGGGCTCATTCCCCTTGGTCGTCCTTCGCCGCGATTCTTGGGATGACTATCACTATAGAACCACCTTCGGCGTCGAGTACTTCGACGCCGAAGGCGGTCGTATCCCGCTCGGCGAGGTAAAGATTCTCCGACGCGGTCAGCGTGATGGGCAGACTCCTATGCCTCCAGGCGAATTTCAATCACTCGGGGTTGAATATTGCTCGCTAGGCCAGAGTTACTCTTACTATGAATCCGTCAAGAGTCTTCGTCCTGAAGTGCAAAGATTCTTTCTACGGGGGCTACGCGACGTAGTATCGAATCCTAAAATCCGCGCATCCTTCGAGGATGAGCCCGGATTCGACACCTCCCTTCGGCGAACCGGGAGGGCGACACGAGCACTACAAGATGCGGTGTCTCTCTTTACCGACAAGAATGCCGCGAGCCTCGCTTCCGGAATGAGATTCGCGTTTCACACTGATGTGGGAGGCGAGCAGTTTCAGATTGACTTCTCGTTCAACCAGTCGGCGGATTTACCTGATCGCATTAATGCGATCATTGGCTACAATGGCACCGGCAAAACACAGCTTCTCTCCAAGATTGCTCTCATCGCCACTGGCGACCTGAATCAAAGGGAGCAGTTAAGCGACTCCGGGATTATCGAGAACTCCGAGTCAGTGCGATTCGGATCCGTTATCGCTGTATCGTATAGTGCGTTCGACACATTCGTAATGCCGGACGCCTTTTGGAATCAGCGCGAGGCCCCCTTGGCGCACGAAAGACTACAACGAAAAGGCGAGGTTTTCGGCTACACATACTGCGGACTAAGGAGACGTGCGGCAAATGACCACCAAGACACTCGTGCTCCTCGTGGCTTGAAGAGCATTGACGAACTGACAGAAGAGTTCTCCAGGGCGCTCGACCTGGCGCGGCAAGACGACAAACGAGCTGTGTTGCTGGAGGCGCTCAAGATTATCGGTACTGAGCCGTCATTTGGCAGGACTGGACTTTCTGATTTCCGCGCGCGAGAGGGAACGGCGTGGCGGCAGTCTTTCGAGAATCTCAGCACGGGCCACAAGATTGTCCTAAACATCGTCACGCAAGTAGTAGGGCATAGCGAGCCCGGATCGCTCGTCCTGCTGGACGAGCCTGAGTCTCACTTACATCCTTCGCTGCTTGCGGCACTTCTTCGTGCCATCAATGTGGTACTTCGTCGGTTGGACTCGTTTGCGATCGTTGCGACACATTCGCCAGTGGTCCTCCAAGAAATACCGAAAAGGTACGTGAAGATACTCCAGAGGTTCGGAACTAAGACGTCCGTGGTTGAGCCTCTTACGGAGACATTCGCGGAGAATGTAGGCTACCTGACCACGAACGTCTTCCACCTCGATAGTACCCATACGGATTACCACGCTGTGCTAGAGATGCTGGCTGCCAAATATCCTCTTGAGGAAATAGAACGCATATTCGATTATGAAATGAGCATGCAGGCTAGAGCTTATGTTCGAAGTCTTCAGAGCCGGAGGCCGGCATAGTGTATGCGATCCCGAAGCCCCGCCGCAGTGCAACCGATGACTACGACGCCGCGCGGAAGCTCCGACGTTCGAAGGTCGTCAAGAGCCGGCTAGAAGCAGTTCGTGAACGGGTGCTTGAGGCGTATGTCGAATATGATAAGAAGCGGGGTTTGCCCTCACTCGTATCAGAACTTAACCTTGATGTAGAAACTGCCGATGCGCTGCTGAAAAACTATAGACTTACCTATGTGGGAAATTCCCTCGATTCGATCCGTGGGGACCTCATGGCCTCCACCCTCCACGGCTTATGCCCGATGTGTGGCAGGGGCGAAGTTTGGACGCTCGACCACTATCTGCCTAAGGAATCTTACCCAGAGTTCAGTTTGTTGCCGATCAATCTTGTACCAGCATGTTGGAGTTGCAATCACTTCAAGGCGAAGCTGACAGAATCATTGGCTGGCGCACGATTTTTCCACACCTATTACGATTCGCTTCCTACAATGCCGATTCTGAAGGCCGCCATCGTCTTCGATCAAGGCAGTTTTGATGCAGTCTTTGACGTTAATCCCGTCCTGCCGGATGAGACTCTCCACAATGCTTCGTTCCAATTCGAGAAGCTACGACTCAGCAGACTCTACAAGTTAGCTAGCAAGGTTGAGTTGGTTGAACGCTATCATGCTGTTGACAACGCGTATGGTAGCGGCGGTGCGGAGGAGGTGGCTTATCTTGCGCGGATGGAAGCCCGGCAGCTCAGAGAATCGTTCGGCGACCACTATTGGAAGGTCGCCCTCTACGAAGGAATCGCGGGAAGCCATGATTTCTGCGATGGCGGCTACAGGCTCCTTTGACGAATTGGCGTCGAGCAGCCCCTGAGTCCACCGTTGGATACTGAGCTGTGATAGCAGCGCCACTCCGATCTCTACCTGGCTTCGAATGAAGCATCAGAGAAAGTTGCATAGCCGGTCGCCCTCGCCCTGAATGGAAGTCGCCGTTCAGGCATGTCTCGCTGGTCCGCTGGCTCACGTGGCCATGGTGTAGGGCGGACGCGAGGCCTAGGTCACGCCGCGGTCTCGGAGAGGTCGGCCAGACTGACGCCGGCCTCACCCAGCAGCCTCTGGACCGCGGCGATGGTCAGCCAGTCAAGGACGCTGTCGTCGTGAATGATGCGGTACCACTGACTCCGCCCCCGCTTGACGATCTCGACGCGCCAGGCACCGTCCGCCGTCTGCATCGCGTACTCGGCTTTAGGCTCCACCCGCCCGACGCCACGTGGGCTCGATCAAGGCTGCCACCAGCCAAAACGAACTACCATGGTGTAGTTGCCTATCTTGATCGAGTCGAACGCACGTTCTAACGTACGGGGATGGGCTACCGCGTCGAGCACCACTTCAACCGCCGGTACGGGGCGAACCGACGAGACGTCGTCCTGCTCCGGACCGAGACCGGCTGGCAAGTCCTCGGCCGCGAGGGCGGTGCTGAGGGTCGCGAGGTGACCCACTACTTCGACGAGCAAGCCGACGCCCGCAGGATGCTGCAACGAATGCTCGACGCCGTGCCGCCGGAGCTGTCGAGCTGGGCGAAGATGTCACCGACGCGCACCGAAACACGCTGAGCTGCACGCGGACGTGACCTGAGGTCAGACAGCCGGTTCCTGCGCAGCCGTCCACATGGCCACGGAAGCATCGTCGTGGCGCTTCGTGCGCGGGAATCGGACGCCGTCGGGGTCGTTGCGCTCGATGCTTCGGACCTGCGCGATGAGACCTGCCGGACCGACCTTGTCTAGTAGGTCAAGGTATTCGGGCCATCCGTGAATCGCCATCTGGTCAACTGGTCGCGTGGCGCCGTCGGAAAAGGCGCTGGCCCGACGTGTGCTGCTGCGGGGATAGCTGGCGGTGCGCGCGTACTGTGCTGCGTTCGGATCGGCTGCGGCCACCCACCAGCCGTTCGCCTGGTTGCGGGTCGCAGTCTGGCGTTTCACGAGCGCGGTGAGCGCTGCGACGTGTTCTGGAGTGCCGAACCGCATGCCAGCCACCGCGTCAGGCTCGGTGCCGCTGATCTCTTCGATGGACAGGTCACAGGTGACTTCTGGCCCAGTGTCCAAGTCGACGACGATCGACACGTCTGACAGTGCAAGTGCGTCCACGCGCGCGGGGCCGATGCGCAGGATGCCTACGGCTGCGCACGGAGTGCCGGGGCTAGTCAGGTCACACGTGTCGCGGTGGAGATCGGCGACGGCCGCAATGCCGGCGGCAAGCCCTTCGGTGAGTGGCCGCTCCGGGATGCCGATGAGAGCGGCCAGGGTGTGTACGCCGAGCTGCTGGGCGTACCAGGCGACGCCGTGGTGGCATCCGCCGAACGGGATGCCGGCGCCGTCGACGACGACGGCGAGGTCGGTGGACGCGACGGCGAAGTCTTCGTTGGGACGTCCGGGTGCGGCATCAGTGGCGAGGGCGAACAACGGCGAGACCTCCGTCACGCGGTGGTGGCGAGCAGGGCATCGAAGTGTGCGACGGCGGGGCGACTCGCCCATGGGCGGAGTTGCCCAGAGAGATGCCGCAGGTCGTTGATGGTACGAGACGACCCAGTCGCCACGGCAATGGCAAGCGATTCCTCGGCGTGCGAGCATGCCACGTCAGGTTCCTTGGCGAGCACGTACGCCTGGGCGAGGCGCGAGAGGTACTGCCCGCGGTCCCGGTGATAGCTCGGTGGAAGGGTCTCCAGCACGGTGGTGAACGCGGACACGGCCTCGTTGGCACGTCCCAGCTCTAGGTGCACTTTGGCGCGGGAGATGTTCAGGTACAGCCCCATGTCGCAGTAGCGCCCGGTGGAGGGATCGCCGTCTTCCGGAACGCCAGCGCCGCCATCGGCCAGCAGCGACTCAGCGATGCCGAGTGCGCGGTCTGCCTCAGAAGCTTCGCGGTGAACGGCATGCCCCACGGCTTCCGTCTGCGCAGCGATGGTGCGGACGCGCGCCGTCTCGGGTGAGTCGCTGCGCAGCGACACCCGTGCCAGCCGTGCGGCAAGGGCACCGTTCCTGGATCCAATGGCCTGGACCGCACGCCGCGTCATCACGAACGCGGCCATGCGTTCGTCCTGACCCGCCTCCGCCCACTCCAGCGCTCGCCGGTACCAAGCCACCGCCCCGGCGGGATCGCCGGAGTCTTGGCTTAGCCAGCCGGCGAACTCCGCATAGCCCGCACCGACGGTGAGCAGGTCGTCCAGCGTTTCGCCGCCGGCATGCTGAGCAAGCCGCTCGATCGAATCTGCGTGCGCCGTGATGACCGGAAGAAGCGCCCGGGGTCCAAGCAGATTGTCGGACGTGTAGTGGTGACGGAGCCCTGCGCGAAGAGAATCCAGCAGTTCAGGGGTGGCCTGCTGAGGACCGTCGAACGCCGGTGGATGCGTGCGCGGGACGACGGTTAACGAGGGTTGTCCACTGGCCGCTTCCGGCTGGCCCGCCAGTTCTTCCATCTTGAGCGCGAAGCGTGCGCGCACTTCGTCGTTGGCCCGCGTCAGGGCAACGTCGAGAAGGTCCTGTGTGCGCAATGCCAGCTCGCCCGTGGGTTGAGCCTCCCATTTGGCGACGCCGCGAGCGGAGACACCCAGATGCGCGGCGAAGTCATCGCAGGACATGCGGAGCGCGAGCCGAAGCGATGCTGCATAACGGCCGTTCCAGGTCGAGACGACGAGCATCGCACCTCCTCCTGAGTAAGGAACTCTGCCCGGAGTGTAACGACAGCCCCCAATGTCCACGGAAGACCGAGTGCGGGTCCGGTGCCGGTTGAGTTCCGGAGCAGTTCATGGCTCATCCAGAGTGGCTGGCGTTGACTGTGAGCAACAACAACACGGGTCAACGACCACGGAAGGGTGGAGCGGGTGAGTCGTCTATCAGGACCGTTTCGGGCCGGGCGCGGCCGGCGGAATCCCGTTCTCGCGGGCCATCCGGCGAATGTAGGCCCCCGTGAAGGGCGAAAGTCGCTCCACCTCAACCGGGGTGACGCCCTCCCGGAGCGCTGCCAGCACTGCGGCGATGGTCTCGTCTCTCGCCTTCTCGTGATCACTGGCCGTCTTTCGATACCGCCTGGTCGCAGCTTCTAGATCTTTCCGAGGGTCGCTCACCCGACGAGGGTAGCGCAACCCTGTTGCGCTCCTACCTGAGTTGCGATAGCTTGTTGCGCAACACAGTATCGTCTTTTGGTCGTGAGAGAGCGGCAAAGCGGCTGTTCACGCTGCGATGCGCGCCACTGGATCGGCCGATGCACGTTCGTTGATGAATTCCACAGAGACATGAAGACGGCGCGGCGAACACCCTGCCCTCAGTCCGCATTGAGCCGCTTGGCGGCCGACCCCCACGAGTGGGATGGGGCGAGCGGATGGAGGGTCGAAAGGGCTGGTACCCGCGCTGTCGGCGACCCCGGGGGGTCGTTTCTAGATGACTTTCTCCCGAGGATTGGCCACAGCGTGACCGCCGACTGCGTCAGGCGTAGTGGCGCTGCGGCGATTCCCGCACCTCCTTTCCCTCGCTTTGTGGAGGTCATTTGCCATGGCTTCGTTTGCCTCGATGATTCGCGTTTCTGCTCGCCAGAGCGCCGTGTGGCGCTCCTGTCGCCGGTGCGACGCGTCCGCTCCACTCGCTCCTGACGCCACTCACTGCAACGCCTGCAGGGCCGAGTTGCGGACCGCCCGTCCGCGCCGCCTGCGGGCTGCCTGAACCTCGAAGGAACTGATCGCTGATGCTGCACAGCCTGGACCTGAACGCCTCCGCTGACGACGGGCCGACGCCCGATGATCTGGCCGCGATCGAGGCGGAACAGCCGCTGATTTCTCGTGAGCTGGAATGGTTGGAAATCGAGATCACCTTGCTGAACGGCTACGACAGAGGCGGCCCGAGCCTGCTGGACTGGCGTCGGCTGCGCCGTGCGGAGGCTCGCGTGATCCGTGAGGCTTTCGCCTACGTTGCGTCCCGCGCCATCGTGGACTCCCGCCGCGCGGCCTGATGGCTCGCGTCCGTACCGCGTTCCACGACCCGGACGGCGCCCGGTATGGCATCCCCACCTACTGGTGGCAGGGCGCCCCGCCCGGATACGCCACCCGCCGGCAGCTACGCGCCCGCGGCCTACGCCCGGCCGGTCAGCCGGTCGCCGCGCAAGTGCTCTGGCGCGGCGTCGGCGGCACCCGAGCGGCGTATCTGTACCGCCTCGACCTGGCCCGGCCGAAGCGCCCCACGACCGCTGCGCAGCTGCGCGCGGTCGCTGCGGCGTTGCTGGCCCGACGGACATGCCCGACCTGCCGCACCGTGCGGCCCTACTACATCCCGCGCTCGCTGGGCGAGTGCCTGCCCTGCTCCGAGCCTGTGAAGGAGACACCGTGAGCATCCGCAAAAGCCGCCGCGCCGTGATGGCCGAGCTGCTGCTGTTGGCCGACCCCACCGCGATTCGCATCCGCCCTGACGGTGAGTCGATGGCCTTCGACTTCGACACGATCGCTGAGCTGCGGTCCTGGCTGCACCTGGCTGGTCTGGACGCGCCGGACCTGCTGACCGGACGGCACGACGGCACCGACGACGACGGCTGGCCCTTCCGATCGATGTACGCCTACCCGACCTGGCACGGCTGGAAGATCTACGCCCGCGCCTTCGAGCACACCGACACCGCCGCACCGCTCGACCCGCACACCGCTGACCAGCTCGCCGCCCTGGCGGTGACGCCGTGACCGCCCCGACCCTGGCACCCAGCGCCTATCCGCCCGATCTGGCCGAGCTGATCCCGCAGGCTCGCGACCTGGCCGCCGAGCTGGGCGAGATCCCGTCGCAGAACCGCCTCAAGAAGACGCTCAAGGTGGGCACGCCGAAGGCCCGCGCCGTGCTCGCCGCCCTCACCGCACCACCGGCGGGCGAGCCCACGACGAACCCGGTCGACACCGAACCGGACACACCGCCCACGCCGGTAGACCCGGTTCCCGACACCGAGACCACCCCGACCCCCGAACCGCTGCCGGAGGCCATGCCGGACGTGGCGTCGCCGCAGCTCGCTCCCGTCACAGACCCGGAACCGCCCGCAACGCCCACCGATCCCGCTGCGCTGCCCGCCGACGCCGTGCCGGAGGACGTGAAAGCGCGGCGGCCGGTGGTGTGGCCGGTACTGATCCTGTGCCTGCCGGCCTTCGTCGCGATCTGGGCCGGGTGGGTCGAGATGGGCAGGCTCACCGGGTTCGGCAAGGTCGCCCTGCTGCCCGGCATCGCTGACTCCGTGGTGCTCGATACCGCGATCACGTTGCCGATCGGCGTGGAGACCTACGCCGCGTACGCGCTGTGGGCGTGGCTGTCCGGCCGCGCACCGCAGCAGGCACGCCGGTTCGCCAAGTGCTCCGCGATCGCCTCCCTCGCCGTCGGTGCGCTCGGGCAGATCGCCTATCACCTGATGGCCGCCGCCGGCTGGTCCACGGCGCCGTGGCTGATTACCGCGGTCGTGGCGTGCATCCCGGTGGCCGTGCTCGGCATGGGCGCCGCGCTCGCGCACCTGATGCACAGCGGCCGCAACTAGTTCCGCCCGGCGGCACGGCTCCAAGCCTGCAAGCAAGCGCCGTGCCGCCGGTCTCCCATCAGTCCCGTAAGACCTCGAAGAGAGGCTCAGTATGTCCCAACAGCAGCTCGACACCCAGCGCGCCGAGGTCATCGACCGCAACCGCACGCAGCGCCTCGCGACGCAGGCCGAGGCTCAGCGGCTGGCCGACGCCCGCCGCGCCGCCCAGGCCGCACGGCAGGCCGCGTGATGACCGCCGCCAAGTCCTTCACCCCGCCGCCGGCCAGCCTGCCGCCGGTATCCCTGGCCCAGCGCCTGGCCGCGCGGGAGAAAGCCCGCCGTGACCTGCACGCCGAGGCCGCCAAGCGCCTCGCCGCGCGGGCCGCCTGACCCGTCCGCCCGCCCGATCCCTCAGGAGGGATGCATGGCAGCCAGCACCTCGTACACCGCGACCCGCCCGCAGCTGTGGCGGATCCTCAACTACACCCGCGATGTCACCACCATCGGCAAGCCGTGCCGCGTCGCCACGGTGTTCAACTCCCAGGACGGTACGACCACCGACGACCTGGCCGAACTCGAAGACCAAGGATGGGCCACCTACCTGCTGCCCAGCGAACTGGGTGACATCGAGTTTCGGTGGGCTGACACCTACGCCCGCTCTCCACTGATTCTGCTGGCCGCCACCATGGCGCTGACCCCGGCCGCGGTCATCAAGCTCAACCACCCGTTCAACCGGGTGCTACGCCACCTGCAACCGCACTACAACCGGCCGCACGCCACGACCCAGGTCAGGGAGGTCCGCCGAGCGTGCGAGGTCGATGACCACACGCTGACCGAACTGGCCGCCGCCGAGCTGATCCAGTCGCTCGACGGCCTGCTGGAGCTGGCCGAGTTCCGCAAGCTGCCGGCACGGCTGCCGCTGCGACTGACCCCGAAGGCCCGGACGTACATGCGCGTCGGCGTCATCGAGGTCAGTTGGGGCCACTACATCTGACCCACCTGATCAGACCCCTGCCCGCACGTCTCATCTACAGCGCCATTCTGCTTCGCCCCGCTCCTGCTGCCTGCCGTGGCCGCGGGGATCACGGCCCGCCGGTGTTCGTCCCGGCGGGCCGTTTCTGACCCCCTTGTGAAAGGACCTGTGATGGCTCGCCGCCTCATGCCCGACGTCGACATCAAGGACGACGAAGACCTGCTGAACCTGCTCGAAGGCATCCGGAACCTCGGTATCGCCGGTCACGACGAGATCGACGAGTTGGCCGGGCTGATCCGGATGAAGATCGAACGCTACGGCCGCCGCAGCGGCCTGTCCCGGATGCGCGCGAAGTTCTGGGGCCGGCAGGTCGCCCGGCCGCTGGTCCGCTCGGCGGATGAGTTCCTGGCCGTGGCTGCGTATGCCCGGGTGTGCCGCAATCGGTTCGAGGCGTTCCTGATCGCCCTGGACGACGAGAAGCCCGGCGCTACGGACTTCACCGTCAAGGGCCGCGACAACAACCGGCGGGCCGCCTGATGGCCGCCCAGACCCGCCGCCGTGTCGGCGGTATGGACGCCGCCCGCGGCGCCAAGTACGAGGTCAAGGGCAACCCGCTGCCGTACGTGGTGCCACCTGTGGCCGCGCTGGTGAACCTGATCCTGTCGGGGGTCCTGTCGCTGATCTGGGGTGCCTACGCCCAGCCCACCCCGTGGGAGACCGCCTGGCGCTCCGCGGTGATCCTGGGCTGCTCGGCGGCGATCATCTGGTGCACCTGGGGCGTGGGCCGGGCCCGGAAGACCGAGTTGCGGGTGGCGTCGATGGCGATGTCCGCCGGCAGCTGTGTTGGCCTGTTCGTGCTGACCTTCCGCGGCTGGACCCGCGACTCGGTGCTGGTTTACCTGTTCGTCATGATCACCGCCTCGATCATGCTCGCCACGACCAAGATGCTGCGCGGTCAGGGCGACGACGCCCGGACCGGGCTGTTCGGTGAGCTGGGCGAGCGGGTCAAGGAGCTGCAGGACATCGGCAAGACCGGCAAGCCCAAGCTGATCGACGGCCGGATTGTCACTCACACCGAGATGCTGCCCGGCGGTGACTTCAACAGCCTGGCCAAGCCGGAGGTCCGTACCGGGATCGCCTCCGCGTTGGACGTGCCGGTCGGCGGGGTGCGGATGATCCGCGACCGCAACACCCCGCGGACCGGGCGCATGGAGATCTCCCCGGTCGACATGCTCGAAAACCCGCCCGTCTGGCCCGGCCTGTCCGCTCCGGGTGGCTCGATTGCCGCGCCGCTGCGGATCGCGGTGTATCAGACCGGATCGGTGGTGCCGCTGATCCTGCCCGGCGACGAGAACGCCGGCCGCAACGCGATCGGTGTGCTGATCCTGCTCGGCCAGTCCGGCTCCGGTAAGACCGCGCTGCAGCTCGAACTGGCCTGCGAGGCCCGCTCACGTCGGGACGCGGAGGTGGTCTACATCGACGGCCGCAAGGGGTTGCAGCTGCCCAAGGCGTTCCGCGACGCGATGCACGTCATGATCCACGACGCGGGCGAGGGTGAGCGTTACCTGGACAGCCTGATTCCGGACGTGGCGAAGCGGGCGGCGCAGATCGGCGGTCACGGCCACGATCAGTGGACCGCCGGCTGCGGCAAGTGCCCGCGCTTCAAGGTCGTCATCGTCGACGAAGCGTCGAAGTTCATTGAGTCCGAGGACACCATGGTGGAGCTGGCCGAGTCGGTGCGTTCGGCCGGGATCTTCCTGCTGCTGGGTCAGCAGCGCGCCACCGGTGACCGGCTGCCGACCTCGGTGCGCTCCACGATCGGCGGGGTGCTCTGCATGGGTGTCCGCGACGTGGGCGAGGCCGCGCGGGTGCTGTCGGAGGAGACCATCGAGGCCGGCGCGGACCCGTCGTGGAAGAACCGCAAGCCCGGCGCCCTGTACGCCGAGCTGCCCGGCACCGACCCCGACGATTGGTCCCTGCCCGGCCGTACCTACAAGATCGACCGGGATGAGGTCGTGGCCGAGCTGGTGGCTTACCTCGCGAGCATCGGTGAGGCACCGCAGGGTTCCGCCGTGGCTGCGCGGCCGGTCGAAGCCGCTGCGGCGGCACCGGCCCGCGACGAGGACGATGACCCGGACGCTGACAACGACGTCGAGTGCGCGCCGCCGCCGGTCGATCCGGACTGCCCGCCGGATGAGGACCCGCACGAGCCGATCACTGTCCCGCGGCGGACGCGGGTGCCGCTGGATCTCGACCCGGAGAACGGTCGGCAGTTCACCCCGGCCGAGATCCGCGCCATGATCCGCAAAGCGATCCTGACCGCTTACGGCAACAACGTCCGCACGGTCCGGCCGTCGAACTTCGCGCCGATCGTCGGCGTCGTCGGCGAGGAAGGCCTCAAGCCGCCCACGCTGACGAAGATCCTGCGCGAGTTCTGCCAGGGGCCGGAGCCGCTGCTGCGTCGCTCCGACGACAAGGGTGTGTACGAGATCGTTCCGCCCGAGCCCGACGGTCAGCCCGCCCTCGTAGGGGCTGCCGCATGACCGGCTCGGTTCTCGCCGCGGGGGTCCGCCGGGCCGCCGGGTGGCGGCCCGGCGGCCGGGACGGCGCTCGGGTAGTCAAGATCCGTTGCCCGTACTGCCGCGTCTGGCTTGCGCCGCGGCAGTTCCGCCGCGGCGCGTACGCCTGCCGGCGCTGCACCGGCACCGGCTGACCACGCACCCGATACACCCGCTGCACGCCCGCACGACCGTCACAGAACGTGCCCGTGCGGGCGTGTATTTCACGCACTTCACGCACTTCACGGACTTCACGCGCAGGCCTATGAGGTGCGTCTATGCGTGCGCGTGCGCGCGCGCAAGCCTCCCGTGAAGTCCGTGAAGTGAAATCCGTGAAATCCCCGGCCCTTCGACAGAAAGTGACATCGCGTCATGTCATGGTTCCGACTTGCCCGCCGCGGCGCCGCCTACGAGTTCGGCCGGCGTCTCTGGCGCTGGTTCACCGCCTTCGAGATCATCGCCTGGTTCGTCCGCACCGTTCTGCCGACCCTGCTCATTCTCACCGCCCTGGCCGTCGCCTCCTGGGTCGCCATCCGGACCTCGTTCTGGTGGCTGCCCCGCCTGACCGCCCTGGCCGTCATCGCCGGCACGCTGACCGTCGCGGTGTGGCTGGCCCGCCGCTACCGCTGGGAACTGCGCGCCGGGCTCCCGCGCACCGCCGTCGCCACTGGAGTGGTCGCCCTGGCCGGTGTGCTCGGCGCCGCGATCTGGTGGCTGCGATGACCGCCCACCTCGCCCCTGGCGGCAGGGATGACCGGCCGGAGGCCCTGGACCTGTTCTGCTGCGCCGGGGGAGCCACCCGGGGGCTGCAACATGCCGGGTTCCGGGTGACCGGGGTCGACAACCGGCCACGGCCGAACTACTGCGGCGACGCGTTCGTGCAGGCCGACGCCCTCGACCACCTCCGGCAGCTCATCCTCACCGGGCAGGTTCGCCGGTACGCGCTGATCGGCGCGTCGGCGCCCTGCCAGGAACGATGCACCCTGCGGCAGGGCACCAACCTGGCCCGTGGCTGGGGCGGCGACCATCCGCAACTAGTGCCGCCGACGCGGGAGCTGCTGCTGGAGGCCGGGGTGCCGTTCTACATCGAGCAGCCCAGCAACCACGGCGGGCTGATCCGCACCGACCTGATGCTGTGCACCGACATGTTCGACCTCGGCCCACCGCCGTGGGTGCAACGCCACCGCGACTTCGAGATCCACGGCTTCACCGTCACCCAACCCGCACACCCGGCCGGGCCGGTCCGCGGGCACCGCGGCTACGTGCGCGGCTACCGCGGCAAGAGCGGCGGCCGGCCCGGGTTCTTCCGCGACGGACCGTACGTCGCCCCGTACGGCAACGGCGGCGGCAAAGCCACCGTGCCCGAGATGCAACACGCCCTGGGCATCGACTGGACCGACGTCCGCGAGGAACTCACCGAAGCCATTCCCCCGGCCTACACCCAGCACATCGGCCAGCAGCTCCTCAATGGACGGCTGCACCGCATTGCTCCGGAAACGGTCACAGCGCAGGCCCGGTACGTACAGGCCGCATGATGCGCGGCTTCGCCGCACTCACCACTACGAGCCGCTGCGCGGCCGACTGCGGGGTCCCGCTGCATCCCGCCGCCGCGGCCGGCGGATATGACCGGCACCCCGGCTGCGAAGACCTACCGCCTGCTCGGGTGAACCGGTGGCAGTGCTGGCGCTGCCAGATGACCGGTACCGCCCTGGACGCCGCGCACGGCATCGCCATGGTGCGCATGCATGACCTGTTCGCCTGCCCCATGGCCGCCGCCGACGACGCCGAAGTCCTGCGACGCCTCGCCCGGCGGGCGCCGCTCAGTCGCCTCTACCCGACCGAGGTTCCCGTGCTGACCGCCCGACGTGCGCCCTCCGGGCGCCTGAAGGCTATAGCGGACGGCGTTCCGCCGCGTCACCTGTTGAAAGGACCTGTGCGCATGCCCGACACCGGCCCCATGTTGGCCGCCGCGCTCACTCTGGCCGCCGAGGGCCTGCCGGTCTTCGTGCTCGGCCGCACTAAACGCCCGGTCGCCAACTGCTCCGCCTGCCCGAAAGCCGCCGACGACCCGAGCCATGACCCGCAAGCCTGCGACTGCCTGACCTGCCACGGGTTCTACGCCGCCACCACCGACCCCGACCGCATCGCCGCCATGCTCGCCGCAGTCCCGCGCGGGCTGCTCGCCATCCGCACCGGTACGGCGTCGGGCCTGGCGGTGGTGGACATCGACCCGCGCAATGGCGGCCGACCGATCGCTGAACTGATGCCTCCCACCCGCTGCGTCCGATCCGGCTCCGGCGGCTGGCACCTGTACTACCGCCACCCCGGAGGCACCCTCGCCGCCAACCTCGACCACCGCGGCCATCCCGGGATCGACATCAAGGCCGACGGCGGGTACGTCGTGGCGCCGCCGTCGATCCACCCGGACACCGGAATCGTGTACCGGTGGGTGGGTGACCGGCCGGTGGTGGAGATGCCCCCGCCGCTGCTCGCCGCGTGCCGACCCGCCGAGGCGCCGCCGGCCGTGACACCCCACACCGGGCCAACCCCCACGACGAACGGGCGGGGCATCTCATCCCCGCCCGCCCTGCTGCAAGCCCACCTCGCCGCAGTCGCCAGCGCCCCCGAAGGCCGGCGCCGCAACACCCTCTACGGCGCGGCCCGCGGCGTCGCCCGGATGGTCGCCGCCGGTGCCCTCCCCCCAGCCGACGCGTACGAGGCCCTGTACGACGCGGGCGTGCGCGCCCAGCAGATCCACCGCGATATCCACGCCGCCATCACCGGCGGATTCCGCGCCGAATCCGTTGCCATTGAAGGGATCGCCGCATGACCGACTCACCGCCGCCCGAAGGCGCGGCCATTCTCGATCGCCTCCACGCTGTCCTGATCAAGTACGTGATCCTGCCCAACAGCGAGACGATCGACGCCGCCGTACTGTGGATAGCTGCCACCCACGCCCAACAGGCGTGGACCCACGCACCCCGCCTGGTGATCAAGGCACCGGAGAAGCGCTGCGGCAAGTCCCGGTTCCTCGACGTCGTGGACGGCACCTGCTACCGGCCGTTCATGACCGTCAACTCCTCTACCGCGGCGATCTGTCGCTCGATCACCGACGCCGACCCGCCCACGATCCTGCTGGATGAGGCCGACACGGTTTTCGGCGGTAAGCAGGCTGAGGCCAACGAGGAACTCCGCGGATTGCTCAACGCTGGTCACCAGCGCGGCCGGCCCATGACCCGCTGGGATCACCAGAAGAAAGAACTCGAACGGATCCCGACCTTCGCGATGGCCGCCCTGGCCGGGATTGGGTCGATGCCCGACACGATCGAGGACCGGGCCGTGGTGGTCAAGATGCGCCGCCGTACCCGAGCCGAGAAGGTCGCCCCGTTCCGGTCCCGCCGCGACGGTCCCGCCCTGCGGCAGCTCGCCAACGACCTGACCTCGTGGCTGCGGCCGAACCTGACCGAGCTGGAGAACGCCGAACCTGTCATGCCGCTGGAAGATCGTGCCGCCGACACCTGGGAGCCGCTGATCGCGGTCGCGGACCTGGCCGGCGGGAACTGGCCCGAACGCGCCCGCCACGCCGCTCTGGCTTTGAACGCGGCCAGGGAGGGTGATGCGGAGTACTCCGACCGGCTCCGGCTGCTGATCGACTGCCGCGCCGTGTTCGCCAGCTTCGAGGCCATGCCGTCAACGGCCCTGCTCGAACGGCTCAAGGCCCTACCCGAGGCCCCGTGGGCGGAATTCAACGGCAGCGGCCTGACCGCGATGAAGCTCGGCGTGCTGCTCAAGGAGTACGAGATCGCCTCGGAGAACATCACCTTCGAGCAGCCCACCGGCCGGGTCAAGGGCTTCCACCGGGCCGCGTTCGTCGACGCGTGGCAGCGCTACTGCCCGGCTGAGGAGGATCCCGCACCCGAGCCGTACAAGCCGTACAAGCCGTACGCAGACCCCCAAACGCCCAGCTCAGGCAACGTACGGCTTTTCGAGCCGCGTACGGCTAAGCCGTACACCCCGCCACCAGGGCAAACGTCACCATGACCGACTCGCGTACGGCTTAGCCGTACGCACCCGAAAAAGCCGTACGCATCCTGACCTGCGAAAACGGAGATCGCGTACGGCTTGTACGGCTTGGCCCCCAAACCAGCCGCCCAACACCTGCACGGGATCACCGAATCACCGGGCCACAAAAAGTGGCCCGGTGAGGGTGCATAGCCGTATAGACCTATCCGATTACGCACGGAACGGTCAGATCGATCTTGGCTCTACGGCGCTCTCCGCGGGCCGCCCTACGGCCCTCCACCGTGGCGCACCGGCACCCCTCCGCCGAACACTCCCATGCGCAGAACGGGCGCGTAGGACCGTTCCGCCCGGCCAGCTCGCACCGCTCAGATCCCAGGAGGCACGCCCTGATGACCAACGTCATCCCGCTTTCCAATGACGCCGCCAGCGACCGGCCGCGACCGGGCGCCGCAGCCACGTACACCGTCAAGGAGGTCGCTGCCCTGCTCCGCCTCAGTCTCGGGGGGACCTACCAGGCAATTCGGGCCGGTGAGATCCCCGCCAAGCGCATACGAGGCCGTTGGATCGTCCCGGTGCACCGCTTCCACGCCTGGCTCGATGCCCAAGACAACGACCCCGCCTCGGCCCAGCCCGCCGCCTGATCGACCTTCGCCAAACCTGGGCCGCCGGCACGCACTGCCGGCGGCCCACACCATCGATACGAGAGGGGACGTCCGCTTGCGAGGCTCCGTCTTCAAGCGCTGCCAGTGCCGCGACGGCAACGGCAAGAAGGTCAAGAATTGTCGCAAGCCGCACGGCTCGTGGGCGTTCGTCGTGGACGCCGGTACCGATCCCAAGACCGGCAAGCGCCGCCAGATTCCCCGGTCCGGCTTCAAGACCAAGACCGAGGCCGAGGAAGCGCTCACAGCCGAGATGGCCAAGCTCGATGCGGGCACGTGGACTGACGATCGGCGGATGACTCTCGGCAAGTGGCTCGACACGTGGCTCGCCGAACTGATCGCTGCCAAGAAATCGGTCAACACAGTCAAGAATTACCGCGGCCACATCCGTGACGCGTGGAGGCCGCTTCTCGGGCACATGCTGTTGCGCGACTTGCGGCGTAGCCACATCGAGGGCGTGCTTGCCTCCCTGGCGGAGCCGGTGGAGGGCGACCGGCCGGCTGGCAACGTCGGCCGCCGCGTGACCCAGCGGTCACCCGCGACGATCGATGGGTATCGCCGGACGATCCGGGCCGCACTCTCGGCGGCCCAGCGCCGCGAACTGATCGCGATTAACCCGGCGGTCGGGCGGATGGACTCGATTCCCGCCTCGGACAACATCGACGATGACGACGAGCCGGTGGTCTGGCAGCCTGAGGAAACCGCGCGGTTCCTGGAGCACGTCTTCGACGACCGCCTGTCGGCTCTCTATGAACTGGCCGCCTATGCCGGACTTCGTCGTGCCGAGCTGTGCGGCTTGCGATGGTCGGACATCGACACCAACGGTGCCGGTCTGCGCGTTCGGCAGACGATCGTGTCGGTCACGCGGACTCAGGTCACGCCGGAGCAAGCAGCGTGCCCGGTGTGCTCGGAGGTGCACGTCGGCCGCCTCTTCAAGGCACCCAAGTCCCGCAAGGGCCGCCGATGGGTGCCGCTCGCCGTGCCCGCCCAGGCCGCTCTGGCTCGGCATCGCGAGACACAGCGAGAGGAACGGGAGTTCTTCGGCATCGACTACCAGGAGCACGACCTCGTGTTCTGTCGCCCGGACGGTCTCCCGCTGCGACCCGATCGGGTCACGGTTGAGTTCGAGAAGCACGTGACCGCGTGCGGACTGCCGATGGTCCGGCTGCACGACACCCGGCACGGCGCATGCTCGCTGATGCTGGCTGGCGGGGTGCCGATCGAGATCGTGCAACTGATCCTCGGCCATTCCTCGCCAGAGGTCACGCGCCGGGTCTACGCCCACCTGATGCGGACGACGACTTCCGCCCAGGTCGAAAAAGCGGTGGAGCTTCTGACGCGGCACCGACCCAGCCGGAACGCGGTGTGAGCAATCCGTGAGCAACGCCCCGGTCGGAAGGCTGCCCGGCCGGGGCGAGACGACCCGGACAGCAGAACGCCCACCGTGCGTTTCCGCAGGTGGGCGGTGCTCAAAGCCCGGCGAGAGGCTTGGTGGCCAGGGGCGGGGTCGAACCGCCGACCTTCCGATTTTCAGTCGGACGCTCGTACCAACTGAGCTACCTGGCCCTGCCGCGCCGTGGTGCGCGCGGACTCGGCTTGTTGCGGTCCTGACGGGACTTGAACCCGCGACCTCCGCCTTGACAGGGCGGCGAGCACTCCAACTGCTCCACAGGACCTTGCTCGTGCTGCGTACTTTCTATCACTTACCCCGACCGAGGTCGGTTCGTACCCCCAACGGGATTCGAACCCGTGCTACCGCCTTGAAAGGGCGGCGTCCTGGGCCACTAGACGATGAGGGCAACCCCGCCATCATTGCATATTCCAACTCCGGCGGCGTGGGCCCCAACCGAGCCCCGCTTGAGGCTTGGAAAGCATACGTGATCCCCTGCCCCTCATCCAAACCGGTATCCCTCCCGCCCCGTGCACGTCGCTGACCTGCACTAATGCGACCGGCCCGCGGGCAGGACGACCGCTGACACCAGCTGGACCGCTTCCGCGAGGCTGCCGAGAAGAGTGACCTCGTCCGGCAGTTGCTCGGGAAGCCAGCCCGGGCCGGCGGCCGCGACGAGCAACGGCCGGTATCTGCTGGCGAGCACCAGCGCCCACTGCGCGGGATCGGCGCTGCCGGGCAACTGCGACCACAGCACGAGTACGGCCGGCCCGGTCCTGGCAATGGCGTCCGCGACGGCCTGAGCGGGCACACGAGCGCCCAGCAGCCTGCTGGACACCCCCGCCTGAGCCAGCGCGGCAGCGAGCGCCTCCAGGGGCAGCGTGTGCTGTTCCTCGTCGGCGGCGGCCAGCAGGACCCGGGGGATCTGGCTGCTCGGCGGCCGGGAGACGGAACCGAGCACCTCGGTGACCACGCGGGACAGGATGTGCTCGACCTCGATGAAGCGCTTGGTGGCCGCGTAGCGTTCGCCGACGCCGATCAGCACCGGCATGATCACTTCTTCCCAGGTCGCGACGACACCGCGGTCGGCGACGGTCATCTCGAGGATGTCGCGCAGGGCCGGACCGTCGAGACGCATGGCGGCGCGGGCCAGGCCGCGGGCGGCCGGACCGGCCCGTCCGGTACGGATGGCATGCCCGCCACCGTCCCGGGCGACGAACATCTGCCCGAGCTGCTCGGGCCACACCGCGTCAATGGTCGGCGCCCGCTCCCCGACCCGGAGGAAGGCGTCACCCGGCTCGTCCGAGGCTGCTCCCGGGGCGAATCGGCCGGCCGTGGGGTAGTTCGGGTCGTCGTCCTCGGCCCCGGCGAGACCTGACGCATCAAATCGGGACCGGGCGGAATCCGGGGACCACTCACCCGGACGTGCGCCACCCTGTCGGTGCTGCCGGGGACCGGCCGGACCGTCACGGGAGGGTTCATCGGCACTCGCGTGGCGGGACGGCTCGGCGACAGGGAAACGGTCTGTCGCACCGTGCCACCCCGATCGGGATTGCTCCGGCGCGGAGGAAAAGAGGTCCTCGGAGCCCGATACCTGTGGATCTGGCTGCTCACCCTCCGGGACCAGGTCACCTTGAGCATTCGAAGCGGTCCGCCCCGGCTGCTCACGAGGCCGCCCATCACCCTGATCCGTCAGCTCACTGGACGAGCCGGCCCCCATCGCAGCCTGCCGGCCCCGCGAGCGCTGATCGGCGCTCTCCGCAGGCCGCTCACCGAGCGCGAAGGATTCGGCACTCGAGGTCGCCCCATCATGAGGTGGCGAGGAAGAGGCGGTGGTATCCCCAGCCGCCGGCCTTCCGACTGGCGAGGAGCCAAGATCCGGCGACGGAAAGCCATCGTCCCGGGACGACGAAGAGCCGGCCGCCGAGGGATCGTCGACATTCCCAGCTTCCTGCTGACCCGGCGACGATCCGATCCTCGAGGACGAGCCGACGTCCCGACCGCTCCGCTCACCGCTCGGCTGCGAATCGGCGCTCGGAGCTACCGGATCACCGGGTCTTCCCGCCCGGTCGGGGGCCGTTGCCTCAGCACCGTCCTCGGAAGGCCCTTCGCGCGGCTGATGCTCGCCGTTCTCCGGCCCGGCCGGCGTGACGACATCAATCGGCACCGGGACGCGACGAGCCCACGCCGCCGCCTCCGCCGGAGCCACACCCTGCGCGGTGAGCCTGCGCATCACCTGGAGGCGGTCCATGTCTTCCGGGGTGTAGCGCCGGTGCTGGCCGGGCAGGTGGTGGCTCGGCCCCAGCCCGTATCGCTGGTGCCAGGTGCGCAAGGTGGTCACGGCGACGCCCAGACGGCGGGCAACCGCCCCGGCCGTCAGGGCCTCATCGGCCACCCGACCGCTCCGGTGCCTCGTCGACCGGCTGCGGTACGCCCGCCGGGCCGGCCTGGGGCCCGAGGGCCAGATGGCGGATCAGCCGCTCGGTGACACCCGGGAGCCACGGCGCGTACGACCGCAGGTCGTGGCGCAGCCCGTCGCTCAGCTCCTCGACGGACGTCCAGCGCACGTCGGCGACCTCGTCCGGGTCGACGAGCAGCCGGGCGTCTGCGGGCACGTCGCCGAGCAGCACGTGGTCGTACTCGTATTCGACCAGCCCGGTGGTCGGGTCCTCGGCGTAGTACGAGTACACGCCGACCTCGGTCAGCGGGACGTCCTCGACGCCGATCTCCTCCACCAGCCGCCGTGAGGCGGCCGTCGCCGGCGTCTCACCGGGCTGCGGATGACCGCAGCAGGTGTTGGCCCAGCGCAACGGGAAGCGGGTCTTCACCGCGGCCCGCTGCTGCAGCAGCACCCGGCCCTCCGGATCCCGCAGGAACACCGAGAAGGCCCGGTGCAGCCGACCGGGCGCGCGGTGGGCGTCGCTCACCGTGGCGGCGCCGGCCGGCACTCCTTCGGTGTCGACGAGCTCGACGAGGTGCGTCTCGCGGGACGCGGTCACAGGGCCCTCCCCACGAGGTCCGCCGCCGTTCCGGTGATCCGGGAGGCGGCCAGTTTGCCGGAGATCAGCACCATCGGTACGCCCACGCCCGGCTGTGTGCCGGAGCCCGTGAAGACGACGTTGGGCAGAGTCGGATGGAGGTTACTCGGCCGGAAGGGGCCGGTCTGCGTGAAGGTGTGCGAGGACGCGAACGGGGTGCCGGCGGCCATGCCCTGGGCGGCCCAGTCGTCCGGCGTGATGATGCGTTCCACCTCGATGCCGTCGCGGAAGCCGACGTAGCCGCGCTGCTCCAGCACGCCCGCGATCTCGTCGGCGTAGCGCCGGCCGAGCCCGCCCCGCCAGTCCAGCGGCGCGACGTCGAGATTCGGCGTCGGGGCCAGGACGTAGTACGTCTGCCGGCCGGGCGGTGCCACGCCCGAATCGCTGTGACTGGGGTTGGTGACCAGCAGCGAGGGGTCGCTCATCAGCAGGCCCTGACGGATGACCTCGTCGAACGTGCCCTTCCAGGCGGTGCCGAAGTGGATGTTGTGGTGCGCGATCTTCGAGTAGCTCTGGCTCGATCCGATGTGGAGCACGACACAGGACGGCGAGTACGTCAGCTTGCGGGGCCGGCGGGACTCGGGCAGCAGGTCGCGATAGGCCACCGGCAGGTCGGGGTTGAGCACCACGACGTCGGCGGGGATGCGTTCGCCGCTGTCGGTGATGACTCCGGTGGCCCGGCCGTTCGCGGTCTCGACGCGGGTCACCGTCGTCTCGTACCGGAACTGCACGCCGTGCTTCTCGGCCGCGCCGGCCATCGCCTTGGGCACGGCGTGCATGCCGCCGCGCGGGAAGAAGACGCCGGCCACCGAGTCGAGGTACGCGATCACGGCGTAGATGGCGAGCGCGTCGTGCGGGGCCAGGCCGGCGTACATGGCCTGGAAGGAGAAGATGCGCTGGGTCCGCGGGTCGTGGAAGTACTGGTTGATCTTCGGCTGGAGCCGCCGGAAGCCGCCCATGCCGAGCAGCTTGAGCAGGCTCATGTTCATCAGGTCGAGCGGGGTGTCCAGGTTGCGGTCGATGAAGTTGTTGCGCTCCAGGCGCCACAGGTCCCGGGCGAAGTCCACGAAGCGCAGATAGCCGTCCGCCTCGCGGGGGCCGCAGACCCGTGAGATCTCGGCTGCCATCTCGACGGTGTCCGTCTTGACGTCCAGCGTGGAGCCGTCCGGATAGAAGGCGCGGTACGCCGGGCTCAGCGGCGTCAGCTCGAGCCAGTCGGAGAGCCGCTCACCGACGGCCGCGAGCGGCTCGGCGATCAGCTCCGGCATCGTCAGCACGGTGGGGCCGGTGTCGAAGTCGTACCCGTCGACCGAGAGCCGGCCGGCCCTCCCGCCCGGCACCGCCTCGCGCTCGACGACGGTCACCTGCCGTCCGGCCGCTGCCAGGTGCAGCGCGCAGGCGAGCCCGCCGAGTCCCGCGCCCACCACGACTACCCGGTCCGTCGTTCCCGTCACTTTTCGCACGTCAACAGCTCCAGGGGGTCAAAAATCCATCATGCCCGGCGGTGGCTCGCGGAAGCCGCCAGGTTTGTCAGTGCCGCACGGGCGTCGTCGTGGATCGGCGCGCTCGCCAGTGCCTCGACGCCTTCCGTCACCCGCTGCTGGATCAGCGCTTCGATCTGCGCGACGGCGCCGGTCTCGGCGATGACCTCAGCGCGGCGGGCGAGCGCCGCGGGGGAGTTGAGCCCGCCGGAGCCGTCGGCGGGGATGACGGCTCCGGCGGGGTTCGGGGCCAGCTCGGCCCGCTGAGCGGGGGTGGCGAGCTGGTGGGCGAGCATGAGCAGGGTCGTCGGCTTGCCGGTGAGCAGGTCGTCGCCCGCCGGCTTGCCGGTGATCACGGGGTCGCCGTAGACCCCGAGGAGGTCGTCGCGCAGCTGGAACGCCTCGCCGACGGCGATGCCGTAGCGGTTGTAGGCCTCGTCGACGGCCGCCGCGTCGGCGTCGGCGGGCCCGGCCAGCGCGAGACCGAACTGCAGCGGGCGTTGCACCGTGTAGCTCGCCGTCTTGTGGCGGGCCACCAGCAGGGCGCGATCGACGGACCAGGCGGCGGGCTCGGTCTCGCCGAGGACGTCGAGGTACTGCCCTGCGACGGCCTCGATCCGCATCCGGTCGTAGCAGGCGCGGACCGCGAACAGCGTGGCGGTGGAGACGGCGGCCCGGGCCAGCAGCTGGTCGGCCCAGACCAGGCAGAGGTCACCGACGAGGATCGCCGAGGTGGTGCCGAAATGGTCCGGGTCGCCGAGCCGGTCGGCGTTGCGGTGCTGCGCGGCGAAGATGCGGTGTGCGGTGGGGCCGCCGCGCCGGGTGGCCGAGTCGTCCATCACGTCGTCGTGGACGAGCGCGAACGTGTGCATCAGCTCGAGCGCCGCGAGGGCCGGCAGCACCGGCTCGACGGGCTCGCGCGCGGCCACCACACCGCGCCACCCCCAGTAGGCGAACGTCGGGCGCAGCCTCTTGCCGCCGGTCAGCACGAGATCCCGTGTCGTGCGGGCGAAGCGGCCGAGCGCCGGGTCGACGTCGTCCAGCGCGGCGGTCTGGCCGCTGAGGAACTCGGCCAGAGTGCCCTCGACAGCCGTCGTCAGCCCGTCCGCGAGGACGGTCTGACGAGGTATCCCGATACGGGGGTTTCCCTCGAGGATGTCGTTGGCCACGAAGGCGACATTACCGTAGGCTGCGAGTTGCGTCGATTCATGCGTCGATTTTATTGGGAGGGCCCGTGGAGGTCGATCTGGCGGCGGCCTACGAACGGTGCCGCGAGCTGCACAAACGTCATGGCCGCACCTACTACCTGGCGACCCGTTTGCTGCCGAAGTGGAAGCGACGCCACGTGCACGCTCTGTACGGCTTCACCCGGTATGCGGATGAAATCGTCGACCGCACCGAGGATCTCGCGCCGGCCGAGCGGGCCGCCCGCCTCACCGCCTGGTCCGACGAGTTTCTCGCAGGTCTGGCCGGTGCGCCCACCGATGACCCGCTGCTGCCCGCAGTGCTGCACACCATCGCGGTCTTCGACCTCGACCGCGCCGACTTCGCGGCCTTCCTGCGCAGCATGGCGATGGACCTCACCATCACGTCGTACGCGACCTATGACGACCTGCTCGACTACATGGAGGGCTCGGCCGCGGTCATCGGCACGATGATGCTCCCGATCCTCGGCTCCAGCGACCCGGCCGCGGCCCGCGAGCCGGCCCGCCAGCTGGGCCTCGCCTTCCAGCTCACCAACTTCATCCGCGACGTGGCGGAGGATCTGGACCGCGGCCGCACCTATCTGCCCGACGAGCACCTCGCCGAGTTCGGTGTGACCCGCGCCGACCTCTTCGCCGCGCGTGCGGCGGGCCGGTCCACCCCGCAGATCAAGGCGCTGATCCGGGCCGAGGTCGCCCGCGCCGACGAGCACTACGCCGCCGCGGCCCCGGGGATCCCGCTGCTGCTGCCCGGGTCGCAGGCCTGCATGCGCACGGCCTACGAGCTGTACGGCGGCATCCTCGACGAGGTCGCTGCCGAGGACTACGACGTCTTCACCCGGCGCGCGACGGTGCCCAACCAGCGCCGGGCCGCGGTGGTGGCCCGGTCCCTGCTGACCAGACCGGGCACCCCCACCACAGCCTTCGCCCGAAGCTGAGCGGAAACGGGGACCTGAGCTGAGACCCGAAGCCGGGCGGGAACCGAGATACGGAGCTGACATGCGAACGGCCGTCGTCCTGTTCACCCGGGACCTGCGGGTGCACGACAACCCGGCGCTCGCCGCCGCCTGCGCCAACGCCGAGCAGGTCGTCCCCATGTTCGTCCTGGATCCCGGTCTGCAACGACTCTCGGCGAACCGTGCCCTGTTCCTGCACCAGAGCCTCCGGGATCTGCGGGAGACGCTGCGGACCCTGGGCGGCGACCTCGTCGTCCGCACCGGTGACCCGGTCGCCGAAGTGATCAAGGTGGCGAGCGAGGTCGGTGCCGAGGGGATCGCGCTGACCGCTGACGTCAGCGGCTACGCCCGGCGCCGGGAGCAACGGCTCGAGCAGGAGTGCCAGCAGCACCGCATCTCCCTGCGGCTGTTCCCCGGCACTTCGGTCGTGCCACCGGGTGGGGTGCGTCCGGGCGGGGGAGGCGAGCAGTACCGGGTCTTCTCCCCGTACTACCGGGCCTGGTCGGCGGCGAAGTGGCGGGACGAGGTGGCGACGCCCGCGCGGATCGTCCTGCCCCCGGAGCTGATCATCGGCGAGCTGCCCGAGCCGCCACCGGGGGAGTCGCCCGCGGCCGCCCCGGGTGGCGAGACGGAGGGCCGGCGTCGGCTGACGACCTGGCTCGAGCACGTCGGCCCGTACGACGATCTGCACGACGACATGGCCGCCGACGGCACTTCGCGGCTCAGCGCGTACCTCCGATTTGGATGTGTATCGCCGTTGACCGTGGCGAACGCAGCGCGGGCGCTGGACGGCCCGGGCCCGGACGCCTTCGTCCGCCAGCTCGGCTGGCGCGACTTCTACTACCAGGTCACTGCGGGCTTCCCGGCCATTTCGACGCAGGCCTACCGCAAGTCGGGCGACGGTGAGTGGCGCGACGATCCGGAGGCGCTGCTGCACTGGCAGGAGGGGACGACCGGAGTGCCGGTGGTCGATGCGGGCATGCGTCAGCTACGCGCCGAGGGCTGGATGCACAACCGGGCCCGTCTGATCACCGCCGCGTTTCTGACCAAGCACCTCGGGCTGGATTGGCGCGAGGGTGTGCGCTGGTTCTTCCGCTGGCTGATTGATGGTGATGTCGCCAACAATTCGGGTAATTGGCAGTGGGTTGCCGGCACCGGCAACGACACCAAGCCGTACCGGCGCTTCAACCCCATCCGGCAGGCAGAGCGGTTCGACCCTGACGGCGTGTACGTTCGGCGCTACGTACCCGAGTTGATCTCCATCCCGGGTAGAGCAGTACACCAACCCTGGCGACTACCGGATACGGTTCGGTCAGGTCTCGACTATCCGGGTCCGCTCGAGTCGCACCGCGACGAGGCCGTGTGGCTGCGGCCCTGACCGGGCGCCGGTGAGTTTTCCTGTCCGGTTCGCCGGACGGGATGTGGAAGCGGGTCCTGCCGACCCGTTGCGTTCGTCCGTTGAAGGCCGGCAGGACCCGCGACAAACTGCCCACCCGGCCGGCCCGGAAACCTCACGACCGGCCGGAACTCAGCCCGGGCGCGACCTTCGGCCAGCCCGAACGTCAGGCCGGCAGCGTGCGCCAGGCGCCGTAGTGGTGCACGGCGATCCCGCCGAAGGCGGCCGTCTGCCGGGTCGCCGCGTCGACCTTGCCCAGCTCCAGCGTGAGCGCGGCCATGCCCTCCTCGTGGAAGGTGCAGTGCCGGCAGTCCGCCAGCGGCCCGGTCTCCGCCGCCAGGCGCACCCGCTTGCCCGCCGCCGCGCCCCGGGCCAGCCAGTCCAGGCTCACCGCCAGGATGGAGTTCGGGCCGGTTCCGGTGTCGCGGTAGCTCATCACCGTCACGCTGTGGACCCGGCGCAGCACCTCGTCGGCGAGGTTCTTGCGACCGACCCGGTACTGCCCGAACCAGAACGGCACGTCGGCCTCCAGCGACAGCGTGCTCGCAGCCCGCATCCGGTCCAGCAGCTTGAGGTACGCCGCCTGGGTCGCCTGCAGGTCGGTGGTCCAGCCGTCGATCAGGTACGGCTCGACGTCCAGGTGGATGCCGTCGAAGAGGCCGGTCGACACGACGGTCCGCTGCCAGGCCAGCGCTGCGGCGTGGTTGTGCACCCAGGCCGGGTCACCGCCGAGCGCGCGCAGCTTGATCCGCCGGGCGACAGCCAGCGCCTTGAGTTCCTGCAGCCGGGCCAGGCCGCCGTCGGTGAGGACCGACGGTGCAACGTGGACGAACACCTCGGAGATCGACCGCTGGCCGGCCCAGGCGATCACCTCGGTGGCCGGATCGTCACCCCACAGCCACATCGCCCGGGTGTTCGCCGGCATCGCCGTGAGGCCGGCGCTGCCGGCCGACGAAGCTCCGGGCACCGCCGTGGCGGCGGCCATGAGAATGGCAGACACCAGCCCTGCCTGCCATCGCCCTCTCATGACCGCCCCCTTTACCGTGGTGATTCCGCTTCCGCGAGGGAACAGAATCGGCGGGGGCACCGGTCAGGTGAGAAGTCGTACCGAGGAAATCGCGGTGTCGACGGCGCCGACCCGGTCGAAGTCGCCGATCCGGCGCGTGACGTAGGCGATCGAGTGACCGGCGGCGGGGTCCGCCCAGGCCGCGTTGCCGCCCAGGCCGCCCATGCCCCAGGTTCCGTCCGGCTCGATCTGCACGCCGAGCCCCCAGGTCGTGGACTGTTCGATGAACAGGTCCGGGCCGGAGAAGTGCGCCGAGACCAGGTCCGTGACGAGCGCGGCGCTGAGCAGCCGGTGTCCGTCCAGCACGCCGCCGGCCAGCAGCCCCGTATAGAAACGGGCCAGGGAATCGGCCGTCGCGTGCAGGTTCACGGCGGGGATGACGGACCGGCGCCACAGGTCGCTGTTGAGTACGGCGAGGTCGCGCGAGCCGGGCGGATTCGCGATGGCTCGCGCGCGTACCGAGCCGGGCTCGCCGATCAGCAGGTCCTGCCGGTCCGGCCGGTCGAACTCGAGCTCGGCGCACCGCTGCGGTTCCGCGGTGCCGAAGCCGAGGTCGAGCCGCCACGGGCCGGCGATCTCCTCGGCCACGAAGCGCGCCGATGGCCGGCCGTCGACCCGGCGGATGAGTTCGCCGAGCAGATGGCCGTAGGTCAATGCGTGTTCGGCGGCCACCGTGCCCGGCGGCCACTCGGGCTGCGCGGCGGCCAGGTCGGCGCAGAGCAGATCCCAGTCGGCCCACGCGGACGCTTCCCGCGGCACGGGGAAGAACGGGAGGCCGGCCGTGTGCGTGAGCAGCTGCCGTACCGAAGCATCGGTGGTGAATCCCGGCCAGTGCCGGGCGATCGGATCGTCCAGTGCGACCAGGCCGCGATCGACCAGCAGCAGCACGGCCAGCGCGATCACCGGCTTGCCCACCGAATAGACGTTGACCAGCGTGTCCGTCGTCCACGGGCGGGTCCGTGCGGTGTCGGCCCACCCCTCGCGCAGATCGACCACCAGCTCGCCGTGCCGGCGCACCGCCAGGGCCGATCCCCCGCGGGGCTGCGTCGCGAAAGCGTCGCGGACCGGTTCGTATCCGGGCGCCACGAAGCCGTCGATATTACGGTCCGCTGACATGGGCGCACAGTACCCGCCGATGGTGGAAAGCTGGTCCCATGGGCGAAGCGCAGCAAGCGGATGTGGTGGTCGTCGGCCTCGGTGTCGGCGGCGAGGAGGTCGGGGGACGGCTCGCGCAGGCCGGCCTGACGGTCATCGGCGTCGAGCACACTCTGGTCGGCGGCGAGTGCCCCTACTGGGGCTGCATCCCGACCAAGATGATGATCCGTGCCGGGAATGCGCTCGCCGAGGCCCGCCGCATCCCCGGCCTGGCCGGCGAGGCGCAGGTCCAGCCCGACTGGGCGCCGGTCGCCCGCCGGATCCGCGAGCAGGCCACCGACACCTGGGACGACAAGGTCGCCGTCGACCGCTTCACCGGCAAGGGCGGCCATTTCGTGCGTGGCCGGGCCACCATCACCGGCGCCGGCCGGGTGCGGGTCGACGAGCAGGAATGGGTGGCGCGCCGCGGCATCGTCGTCGCCACGGGGACGACGGCGGTCGTCCCGCCGATCGAGGGGCTCGCCGGCACGCCGTACTGGACGAACCGCGAGGCCGTCGAGGCCGAGACCCTGCCGGAAACGCTGCTGGTCCTCGGCGGCGGCGCCATCGGCCTCGAGCTCTCCCAGGTCATGGCCCGCTTCGGCGTGCAGGTCACGGTCATCGAGGGCAGCGATCGACTGCTCGCGATGGAGGAGCCCGAGTCGTCCGAGACCGCGGCCGCGGCCTTGGCGGCCGACGGCATCAGAACCCTGACCGGGGTACGCGCCCAGCACGTCACCCACTCCGGCGACGGCTTCTCGGTCCAGCTGTCCGACGGCTCCACGGTGACGGGCGAACGGCTGCTCGTCGCCACCGGACGCGCCGCCCGCCTCGGTGGCCTCGGCCTCGAGACGATCGGCCTCGACCCGTCCGCCCGCTTCCTCACCACCGACGACCGGATGCGCGTGGCCGACGGGGTCTGGGCCGTCGGCGACGTCACGGGCAACGGCGCCTTCACCCACATGGCGATGTACGAAGCCGACGTCGCCGTCCGCGACATCCTCGGTCAGGGCGGCCCGGGGGCGGATTATCACGCCAGGCCCCGGGTCACCTTCACCGATCCGGAGATCGGCGCGGTCGGCCTGACCGAGCAGCAGGCCCGCGACGCCGGCCTCGACGTCCAGGTGGGCTACTCGAGTCTGCCGTCGTCCTCGCGCGGGTTCGTGCACGGCCCGGGCAACGAAGGCTTCATCAAGGTGGTCGTCGATCGCTCCCGCGGCGTGCTGGTGGGCGCCACTTCAGCCGGCCCGTCCGGCGGCGAGGTTCTCGGGGCGCTGACCGTGGCGGTGAAAGCCGAGGTGCCGGTGGCCACGCTGCAGGCCACCATCTGGGCCTATCCGACGTTCCACCGGGCGATCGGTGATGCCCTGCACTCCCTCTAGAAGGCGAGGGTGGCGGTGATCGTCGTGCCGGCTGCGGAGCTGAAGATGCGCAGTTCAGAGAGCTGCCGGGCGATCCACAGCCCGCGTCCGCCGGGCAGTGAAGGCGCGGGCAGGGTGTGTCCGGCGTGGGCCGGATCGGCCAGGCCCGTGCCACCGTCGCTGACCTCGCAGTGCAGGAGGCCGTCGGCCAGCCGGAGCCGCAGCCGGCCGGTGCCACCACCATGTCGGACGGCGTTGCTGGCCAGCTCGTGGGCGATCAGCACCATCGTGTCGACGGTCCGGGCGTCCGCCACCGTGGAGACATGGGCGGCGACGGTGGCCCGCACGCTGTACAAGCTGTCGTCGTCGAAGCCGAGCTCGACCAGCATCTCGCGGGTTTCCCCATCGGGCGTGCGGACTGCGGGGGAGGTGTCGGTCCGCTCACCGTTCGCCATCGCGCACCAGCATTCGCAGCGCGGGAACGTCGGCGGCGCCCGCGACCGTCAACGTCCGCTCGATGGGCTCCGCGCACACCACGATCATCCGGCGCGACTCCGGCAGGTTCGCCGCCGTCCGCAGGATCACGGCCGCCGCGCCGGCGTCGATGAAGCGCAGGTGGTTCAGGTTGAGGTGCACGTCGTGATCCAGCCGGACGGCCTCGGCGAGCGCGTCGCTCAGCACGTCGGCCCGGGAGTAGTCGAGCTCTCCGGCCACCCGTACGCCCGGGGGCACATGCTGGCGGCAGATCCGCAGCACCGGGTCCTCGTGGTAGACGGTCGCCGCCACCGTCCGCGGATGCACCCGGGCGGCATAGGCGAGGGTGACCGGGTCGAAGCTGTCCCGGTTGTACTCGCAGATGGCGGTCAGCCGCCCCGCGGCGAAGAGCCGGCCCACCTCGGACTCGAAGACCAGCAACTGCTCCGCGTTGGCCTGCGGGCGCGCGGCCCAGCACATGTCCGCGGTGATCCGCAGGCCGGCCTGGCCGTCCCGCTCCGCCTGGGCCAGCTCACGGGCGAGCAGCTCCACCATCGTGGCGGCATCCGGTCCCGTGCCGTTGCCCCACATCCGGCCGCTCTCGGCGACCGTGAGGCCCCGGCTGCCCTCCAGTCCCCGGTCCACCAGCTCGGCGCGCAGCCCGTCGACGTCGGCCGCGTCGGTGAAGCAGATGATCCGTTCGCTGCGGGCCTGCCCGGCGGCCACGAAGGCGGCCAGGATGTCCAGCCGCTCCTCCGGATCGGTGAAGGTCAGACAGGCGTGGTCGCCTGGAGTGAGCCGATCCACCGGCGTCGTGGCGACCATGCGTCCTCCTCAGGAGCCCGGGGCTGAGAAGGTACCCGATGACGGGAGGGCTCAAGCAAGGTTTGGCGGGACCGTCCGGGGTAACCCAGTCGGCATGGTGCGGCAGACGATCTCCCGGCTCGAACAGGCCTCGGCGCTGGACGCCGTCAGCGACCGCCTCCAGGGCGCCGTGCAGAGTGCGATCAAGCCCAGACGCCTGCGGGACCTGCTGCACGGCACCTGGCTCGGCCACCCCCTGCACCCCGTCCTCGTCCAGCTCCCGGTGGGCGCCTTCATGAGCGCAGCGGTGCTGGACGCGCTGCCGGGTCAGGACAGAGCGGCGACCACTTTGATCGCCGTGGGCACGGCTGGTGCCGCGCCCGCGATCGCCGCCGGCCTCGTGGACTGGTCCTCGCTCTCGCGTGACCAGCGCCGGGTGGGCCTGATCCACGCCGCGGCCAACACGGTGGCTCTCGGCCTCTATGCCGGGTCACTCGTGGCGCGGCTGTCCGGCCGGCGAGGGCTGGGCAAGCTCCTGGGGTACGCCGGACTGAGCCTCGCCGGCGGGGGCGCCTATCTGGGTGGTCACCTCTCCTACGAGCAGGGCGCCCAGATGAACCACGGTTCGTCCGAGATGCTGCGCCTGCCGGAGGACTGGGCCGAGGTCGGCGAGGTGGCGGCTCTCCCGGAGGGCAAGCCGACGGTACGCACGATCGGCGACGTCCGGGTTCTGCTCTACCGCCTCGGCGACGAGGTCACGGCCATGGTGGAGCGGTGCGGCCACCAGGGCGGACCGCTCGGCGAAGGTGACGTGGAGGGGACGGGCGAGAGCGCCTGTGTCGTCTGCCCTTGGCACGGGAGCACGTTCCGCCTCAAGGACGGCTTGGTCGTGCACGGCCCGGCGGCCGGAGACCAGCCCACTCTGCGTACGCGGGTCCGTGACGGTGTGCTGAGCGTTGCCACCCCCTGAGCGCGTTCCCGCAGGTCACCGCGTTGTGGCGTGGGACACGGGGGGTCGATTTGGAGCCCGGGAAACGAGCGGGTAATGTTTTGCGAGCCGGCAGGGAAACGGGCGAGGCAAGCAGAACGAACTGACCAAGCGTCAGGGAGATCAGCTACCGGCCGTCCTGCCAAATCCTTCGAACTTCGGGATCGTAGCAACGCTGCCCTGCGCAGCGAAGCCCCGAGCCCGGGACGAAGGGTGCGCTAGGAACGAACGGCACGAACCGGGAGATACCGGTTGACAGGGCCAGGAAGACCTAGTAAAGTTGAACGAGTGCCCCGGGGACGGGTCGCCTAGTTGGGCGGC